>CANMPP010000001.1 GCA_947499735.1 uncultured Pelagimonas sp. | reverse complement strand
GCTCCGTTCGTCTATCGGTTAGGACGCCAGGTTTTCAACCTGGAAAGACGAGTTCGATTCTCGTACGGAGTACCACTGGTGTGATGTTTGTGTTAGTCCGCTGACACAGGCAGAGCCTCGCAGATGGGTCGCAAGGATATCTGCAAAAGAGTGCTCCGTTCGTCTATCGGTTAGGACGCCAGGTTTTCAACCTGGAAAGACGAGTTCGATTCTCGTACGGAGTACCACTTTTCTCTCTCTTCATTGGATAGATTTGGGCACTGGCACGTTATGACATCTGCCTAGATGTGTCCTGAATTTTGATCCGGTATTCAGCAGGTGCCTGCCTGGTGAAACATCGCCCTGACACGTCCTGAATTTGGGCTTTCAAAGGGTGGTTAGAGTTTGCGACGCAACAGCTATCGGCGTCATCGTTTTGGCGAAAATCCTAAACGTATCGTCGCAGAGTGTATCAATTCATAAAACTGTGACTTTCCATCTATTTCGTCACCAGCGAAAAAAATGGGAAATATCGGGTCTAACCGCGTATCAGCGCAGACGCCGTAAACATTTTTCTTGTCTTGAAAACAAGGGGCCTGGCCGTTGAGGCCGCAGGACTTCTTAAAAAATCGTTTATTCTGAGCCACTCGCAGGTTACAGATAGGCGCGTGTTAGCAGGGGGCGACCCTTGCGTGGACCAATCAGGAGGAGGACTGGTCATGACAGTAAAGAGGAAAGTCGGCGTATTAGCGGCCCTGACTTTAGGTATCAGCACATTGACAGCACAAGCGGGAGATGTGCGTGTTATGTGGTATTCAGATGGCATTGAAGGGGAGGTCATTGCCGATCTGTTGGACCGCTTTATGGTGGATAACCCGGGGATCAACGTGATCCTTGACGAGGTGCCCTATAAGGTCATTCAGGAACAATTGCCGGTGCAACTGGAATCCGGGCAAGGGCCTGACATTGCACGTGTTACCAATTTGAAAGCGCTGGCAAGCCATTGGCTGGATCTGACGCCGTATTTGTCCGATCCGGAGTATTGGCGTGAAAACTTTGGCGCGCAGGCGAATTGGATGCGTGAAGATGGCTCTGATGCAATCACGGGGTTTTTGACACAGCTGACAATGGTTGGGGGATATGCCAACAAGACGCTGTTTGATCAGGCAGGTGTTGCAATGCCGGGCTCGGATGCTTCATGGCAGGATTGGGTAGATGCCTCTTCCAAGGTTATGGACAGTCAGGGCACGCCCGCGGCGTTTGCCATTGATCGATCCGGGCACCGGATTTCCGGCCCGATTGCCAGCTATGGTGGCAACTTCATTGGTAAAGATGGCGTGCCCATGTCGATTGATGAGGGGACAAAGTCATTTGTCGCAGATCTGGTCAAATGGACGGAAGAAGGCAAACAGTTCAAAGATGTTTGGGTGTCTTCGGCAGGCACATCACTGGTTCCAGCGGCTGATGAATTCATCAATGCAGAGCTGCCATTTTACTATTCCGGCTCTTGGCAGGTTGCGAACCTGTCGACCAAAATTGGCGATTTCTTTGACTGGGTTGCGGTTGGATCCCCGTGTGGTGATGTTGGATGTTCCGGCCTAGCGGGGGGGGCTGCATTGGTTCCGATCAAATATACCGAAAACCCCGAAGAGGTTGCAAAGGTTATGGAATATCTAGCCCGAGCGGATGTGGTCAAAGAATTTTCCGAACGCACTTTGTTCCTGCCTGGACACAAAGGTGTGGCGGCCGCGGGTGGTCTGGATTGGCAGACCGAGGATCCCAATGTTGGCAAGGCGCTGGATGTTTTTGTGGGTGAACCTGCAGATTTGCTGCCAGCCGCCTCTGCGCTGCCCGCTTGGAAATGGGCGTCGGCCTATTATGGTGCTTTGGCCAGCCGTACATCCCAGGTCATGGCAGGCGAGTTGACTTTGGATCAAGCGTTTGAACGTATGGACAGTGATATCGCTGAGAAGGTCGCACAATAGGAATGCCCAGTCCCGGAAAAATAGTGGGAGCCGTTGTAACGGCTCCGCTTCAATACATGGGCCAGCTTGTGGATCCGCTATTGCGGCGCTGGCAAAGCTGGACCGGCCTAAATGGCATGGCTGCCTTTTTCCTTGCGCCCAACATGTTGATTTTTGGCGTTTTCGTGTTGATCCCAATGGGAATGAACATTGTTTATTCCATGACCTCGGGAAATGCGCTGTTCTTAAAAGATCGCGAATTTGTCGGGGGCACGCATTATAAAACATTGCTGGATTGCCAGAACTACTTTGATCCACAAAGCTGCCATCAGGATCTGTTTTGGATAGCTGCTGGCAACACGTTTCAATTCGTCATTTGCCAAGTCGCACTGATGATTGTCGTGTGCATGATCACGGCCCTTATCCTGAATTCCGAAATTCGTGCCCGGAGTTTCTGGCGTGCCGTGTTCTTTTTCCCGGTGTTGCTGTCCCCGGTCGTTGTTGGATTGATTTGGAAATGGATCTTGCAACGCGATGGCGTTTTGAACGCGGTATTGCTGGATATGGGTTTAGAGCCCATCAATTGGTTGATTGAACGCGGCTGGGCCTTTTTCGCGGCGATCACGGTCTCGGTTTGGGCGCATATGGGGTTTTATGCGCTGATCTTGCTGGCCGGCCTACAGGCGATTCCGAAAGACCTGTATGAAGCCGCCGAAATGGATGGAACGCGTCATATGCGGGTGTTCTGGCGGATCACTTTGCCGCTGTTGATGCCCAACCTTTTGGTGGTGCTTGTTCTTTCCTTGATCCGCGCGGTGCAGATCTTTGACGAAGCTTTTGTTCTGACAGGCGGTGGTCCGGGCACGGCGACGATGTTCTTGACGCAATATATTTACGAAGTTGGGTTCGCATCGATCCTTAAGAATCCGGGCCTTGCGGCGGCGGCGTCAATTTTGATGGGCGGTGTGTTGATCGTTTTGACGTTACTGCAATTGGGCCTAACTGGCCGAAAAGATCGCGCGCGATAAATGGGGGGCAGCATGTCAGGTCTTACAGCGTTGTTATCCCAGACCCGTGGCCGTGACGGTTGGGACTGGACCGATTACTTTACCTTTTTCTGGCTGGGTGCAGGATTATTGGTGATGTTCGGCCCGGCCATCTGGCTGGTTCTGTCATCGCTGAAAACGCCTGCGGGCCTGTCGGAATTCCCGCCAACGTTTTTGCCCTACAAGGCCGAAACCATCCAGGTGGACGGCTATGACAAACCTCTGCCGCTCTATCGTGTCACGACCGAAGAGGGCGTGCGGGACTTGGCCGAATTGCGCCGGGTGGGGACCGTGGCGCAGATGATTGACCCCGAGCAGCCCGATGAACGCCTACGCGTCAATATTGCGGATCGAACCCCCATTCGCAAAGTGGGGTTCGCGTGGGAAAATTTCATTGACCCGTTGTTCAATTCAAACTTTCCGACCTATCTGAAAAATTCGGTCTTTGTGACGGTGATGGCCACGCTGATCACGCTTTTGACCAATTCAATGGCGGCGTTTGCCCTGTCAAAATACCAATTTACAGGCCGCAATACGGTTATGATCCTGATCTTGGCCACATTGATGGTGCCGCTGTCGGTTATCCTTGTGCCCCTGTTTTCGATTATCTCCAGCGTGGGTCTGTTTGATACGCTGTGGGGGGTCATCCTGCCCACCGTTGCCACGCCCACGGGGGTGTTCATGTTGCGCCAATACATGCTGACCATTCCAGACGAATTGCTGGAAGCAGCGCGGATGGATCATGCCAGCGAATGGCAGATTTACTGGCGGATCGTTTTGCCACTGACCGCACCAGCACTGGCCGTTCTCGCGATTTTTTCAGTTGTTTGGCGCTGGAACGATTTCCTTTGGCCGCTTGTCGTGTTGTCGCGCGAAGAGGTCTATACGTTGCAGGTTGGCCTGAACGCCTATGCGGGCGAATTGAACGTGCAATGGCATTTCCTGCTGGCCATGACCGTTGTCACAATGGTGCCGGTTGTGCTGGTCTTTGTGTTTTTACAGAAATTTATCACCACTGGCATTGCCGGTGCCGGGCTAAAATAGAGGCGCGCATATGGGACAAATCACGCTCAAAGATATTCGCAAAAGCTTTGGTCCGGTTGACGTGCTAAAAGGCATCGACCTTGAGATCGAACAAGGTGAATTCCTTGTTTTCGTCGGTCCATCCGGGTGCGGGAAATCAACGCTTTTGCGAATGATTGCAGGGCTGGATAAACCGACATCCGGCACGGTTGAAATCAATGATGTGGATGTGACACAGGTGTCTGCTGCTGATCGTGGACTGGCAATGGTATTCCAATCCTATGCGCTGTATCCCCATATGACGGTGCGGCAAAATCTGGCCTTTGGTTTGCAAAACACCAAAATGCCTAAGGCAGAGATAGATAGACGTATCGCGGATGCGTCGACCATGTTGGAAATCGATGGTTTGCTATCACGCAGGCCGGGGCAGTTGTCTGGTGGGCAGCGACAGCGCGTGGCGATCGGTCGGGCCATTGTCCGCGACCCTACTGCGTTTTTGTTAGATGAACCTCTCTCTAATCTGGATGCCGAGCTGCGCGTGTCTATGCGGGCCGAACTCAGCGCCCTACATGATCGTATTAAAACAACGATGATCTATGTGACCCATGATCAGGTCGAAGCCATGACAATGGCGGATCGGATTGTTGTTCTTCGGGGAGGGCATATCGAACAGGTCGCAACGCCGCTGGATCTATTCAATAAACCGGCCAATCTGTTTGTGGCTGGGTTTATTGGGGCACCTGCAATGAACCTGTTTTCAGGCAGTCTGGAAAACGGGCAATTCCTGTGTGATGGGCGGGTTCTGGGAACAGCTCTGCGGCTTCAGGATGGTCCGGGAACTCTAGGTATTCGTCCTCAGCATTTGATCCTAGCAGATGGTGGGGCTCTTTCAGGGAAGATCGCGCTGGTCGAATCTCTTGGGATTGAAACCGTATTGCATGTTGATCTCAGTGAGGGTGGTAACCTGATTGCCGTTCTACCGGGCCAAGCGGCTGTTAAAGCTGGGGATCAGGTGGCCTTTGATATCCCGCGTGACAAACGGCACCTGTTTGATGGGCAGGGTCAGCGGGTTCCCGTCTAGGCCAGCCTAGCCGCGTGGCATTTGAAGAACGATGTTTCTGCCGCCTTTAACATACCGCAATTCGTTATCCCCAATGGCCGTGACGCGTCCGCCATCCAGTCGATCACCGACTTTGACCTGACGAATATTCGCACTGGGCAGGCGGACCATGGCACGTCTGGCGCTAGGGGTCCCAAACACGCCGATCAGGTTGATTGTGTTCAGATTCAGCGTGTTTGTGACCGTGGCCTGTCGGGTGACCGTTGCACCGCTGGTCGCGGTCGGTTGTACACGATCCGCCCGAGCGACAGCCACGCCCGAAGATGTTGTGCTGCTTTGGGTCGCGGTTGCTGACGCCAACTCTTGAGCACGCGCTTCTAACTTGGCGGGACGCTTGACCGGTTCAAGGCTGGTGTTCGTGGCCAACAGCGATGGCTCTTCCAAAGGATTGCTGGCTATAGCTTGCTCTTGTGCGATCTCTTGGGCCGATTTCGGACGCAAAACCGGGCGCAATGCGGCCAATTCAGACAGGGTTGCACCACCCAGCGTCGCACGTTCCAAACGTTCTGCCAAATCGGACGGGCGCAGACGGGGGCGTGTTTCGGCTTTGATCTTTGCAAGGGCTTGATCGGCGGCGCTCAATATAATTGGGCGTGCCGTATTTTGATCTGAAACGGGTTCGCTTTGGCGTAGCGGAGGCGTAGCAGGCGGGCGGCCTGAAAAAATCCGTATGCCTTGGGGTGTCAAAGTGCCAGAAGGGGTCGCACGCACGAGACCGCGATCATCAAACAAGAACACTTCGCCCGCCGCAGGGGGATTGCGCAAGGCCCTTAAAATAGGTTCGCTTCCAAACCCATCAGGTGCAGGCAATAGAATGGGATCAGATCCTTGAATGGTTGGATCAATGGCAGCCCGATAAAATTCTGCGGGCTCACCAGCAGAAGGTTGCTTTGGTAGATCTGGCCCAAGTTGCCAAATGCCACTGCTGACATACGCCCTTTGGGCCTCGTCCGCAGTCATGGATGGCGAAATTTGGGGAAGAGCAGGTGGGTCGTTTAGGCCCAAATCGGAAAAGGCCTCTTCATCCAACACGGGCAAAATGTCATCATCAGAGGATGTCAGCAAAACGTCATTGTCCGCTTCTGGCGCGGGCGGAGTGGATGTTTCTTCAATAGCGGTTGCTGGCGCTGTGCTAAGGGCTGCGTCCGGGGGCGTTTGCGCGGTCCCTTCAAACCCAAAATAATCGACCAATTGAGATTGCGGATAGAACGCAGCCAAGGCGGCAGCGACAGCCAAAAAGACGACAAACAACGAGACCACGACCAGCCTCAGCATGTTGCGTGACTTCTGTTGGTCCTTTTGACGTTCTCCAAAAACAGTCAGCCTTAGGCGTTCTTGTTCCTTGACGGACAAATCGGATGCCACTTTATCCGTGGCCCCGGAATGCGGGATATGTGGTTTTTTGTCAGTCGCGGTCTTTACTGGCGCGAGGTTTTTACGAGAGCTGTCAGGTGTTTCAGGCCCTGACTTTTGCTCTAACCGGGCAAACATGTCCTGTGCGGCCGCCGTATCAGGATCTGCTGCTGGCGAAGACATGTCTGCCTTCGGCGGCGTATCGCTATCGGATTGCGTACCATCTGGATCGATGAGTAATTTGGACGACGTGATCTGCGCATCGTGCAAATTGATCTTTGCTCTGCCAGCCGAGGTTTTGGCGCCGGATGCGGTGTCGCTATCACCTACAGGTTCGTGGCCTTCTTTGGGAAAGCTAATGGCAGGTGGCGCAATCCTTGCCGCGCCAACGCGCCGGGCAGGTGATAGATCTACTGTTGAAAGGGGCTCAGCCGGGCCAATCAATGTGGGGGCTTTTACTGCAACGCTTGCATTGTTGGTTTCTTCTGTGTCCGGTTGCGCGTCAGCACCGTCAAAATGGGCGCGTGCATCAGCAAAACCCGGTGATGTTGTATCTGGCGCTGATTGGGATGCGCCGCTTTCGCCATCTGTCGCGCCTAGGGGATGTTCTGGGTCGTCAGCTTCGACAATCGAAATCGCCTGTGCGAACCGATCAGGGCGCGCGCCAGTCCAACGTTTGGCTGCCCCAAACATAGGGCATCCCGAAAATTCACCCTTTGGCGCAATGGCCACAAAGCTTACAGGGTCAAACCCGAATTGTGCTGCAAAACCCTCTGCTTCATCCAATGTGTCCCGTGCGACGGCGGCCACATGCAATGCCTTGCCATCGCTTTGTGCGTCGATGGACCAGTCCAGAGCCAATTCATCAATGGCATAGGGCGTTGCCCGATCCATCGCATGCCGCGCTGCCGCAAGGGCGTCGATGTCATCTTGATCTGAGATTTCGGTCGTCAGGTATTTGATTTGATCATTGGGCAGGATCAGCGCGACCTGAGCGGCCCCGGATTGGTTCTTTGTCAGCAGGTCATGCAAGTTTTGCATGCCGAGCGACAAATCATCCTCTGTAAGGTCCATATCGCCTAACACAGCCCAACCATTGCTTTGCCTACGTAACAGAGCAATGCGTTCGGAAGACAAGGAAAGAGCAAATGCGGGTATCATGCGCCGTTCATACCACCCGATGAAAAAGGTTAGTAGCTAATTGACAGTGTCGGGAAATCATACGGCAAACCCATGCTTAGGGAAAGCGATCGTTGATGTCTTTATTTTCGTAGGCATTTTGGGCTGCGTTTTGCTTTGAACACAGATGATCAATCTCAGGACGTGCTCAACGCATCCAAAACCCTTCTCTTTTGATCAAATTGCGTAATCCTTGCTCGCGCCGGGGCAGGTTGTCGCGGTCGATCAATGCGCGTAGTTTTTGGCCGCGGCCCTGAAACACAAGACGTTTAAAAGGTTCGTGCGATTTCAAAACCTTCTTGATCCAGTTGGGGGCTGTCAGTTCTTCCAGTTTTGCCACGATTTCATCGGATTCCCGCGCATAAAGCAGGGATAAAACGCGGTAATGGCAGGATATTGAACCATCCAATAGACCATCGGGTATCGTGCCACGACCGCCCCCCAAGGCATGAATGACCAAAGGCAGGGCGACTTGATCCAGCCAGGGATCTAGGCTCTGGCAAACCAGTTCCTCTAGGGGATCGTTTTGAATTCTGGTGGCATATCTTAAAAACAAATCGCCAAATTCATGGGGGCATTTGTAAAAGAAATACCCTGCGTTGAAATAAAGGTAGCGTTGCCAATATTCATCGGGCCAATTCAAATCCAACGAGCTGTCAAAATCGAGCCCGAATTTATCATAGAGGGATTTCCACGTTTCGGTGTAACCCGGCCCGTAGAGTTCGATATTTGGCCATGTATTTTCACGTTTCATCGATGCGGTCGGTCGTTCAAAGTTGAACGGCACCTTATCCAACGCATCCAGAATCATCGTGTCTGTGTCAAAAAATATGAACGGTTCGCCCTTTGGCAAAGCATGCAGCGCTTCGATTTTGTTTCCAAAAGGGTAATTGCTGCCGAAATGGTGCGAGTCAAATTGAATGATCTTCGCGCCCAGACGGATTAACGCATCACGGGTGTCTTGGCCCTGAATACTTGGGGTATTGTACCACCTTGGCCCTTGTCTTGGTTCGGCAACGTATAACTGAAAACGATCCGATGTGCCGCTTGCCTGCAGAGAGGCCGCAAATAAAACTGCCTCATATTGCAACCGCCCCGCCTGAGCGACAATCAAAACATTGATTGGGGGCAAGTCGTTTGATTCCGCGCTCATGTTCATGTGGACCCGCTCAAAATCTCTAAACCATATATTAACATATAGTCTAGGTCGGGCCGTTGCTAAACAAAAAACCAGAGCAGAGCTCTGGTTTTCTGAAAGATTTTTTGTGTTGGACACTTAGGATGGCATTGGGCCTATCCCAAAGCGTCGCTGCAACGCCCACAGGTGCCTGGATGTTTATGGCTGCCGACATCGGGTGAAATTTTCCAACAACGGTTGCATTTTTCGCCATCCGCTTTTGCAAAAACCACGGCAACGCCCGGCGTGTCCTCTAGTGTAAAGGCACCTTCAGGCGCGGCATCTGTGGATACAGAAATCGCGGATGTGATGCACAGGTCGGCAAAATAATCCATGTCTGGCAACAGATCCGCGAGATCCTTTGTGACATAGACAACAGGCGCGGCTTCCAAAGAGGACCCGATGTTTTTCGCGGTCCGCTCCACTTCCAATGCGCCGGTTACGACACGACGCACGGCACGGATCTTTGCGATCTTGTCGGCCAGTTCTTGGTTTGCCCAATCGCTTGGCGTCTCTGGGAAATCCTGCAAATGGATTGACGATCCTTCGCCCGGATTGCGCTCTAGCCAGACCTCTTCCATCGTGAAGACAAGGATTGGCGCCAGCCATGTGGTCAGACGTTCATAAAGACGCATCAACACAGTGCGGGTTGCGCGGGCGCGATCTGAATTGCCATCACAATACAGCGCATCCTTGCGAATATCGAAGTAGAACGCAGACAGATCGATGGTCGCGAATTGGAACAAGGTCTGGAACACGCCTTGGAAATCGAACTTGGCATAGCCTTCGCGCACCTGAACATCCAGTTCGGAGAGGCGGTGCAGGATGAACTGTTCCAGATCGCCCATGTCAGAGACAGGCATCTCATCTGCGTCGCTATAGTGATGCAACGCACCCAGCATATAGCGCAGTGTGTTGCGCAAACGACGATAGCTGTCGGCGGTGTTTTTCAGGATCTCTGGGCCAAGACGCTGGTCGTTGGTGTAATCCGTCTGGGCCACCCAAAGGCGCAGGATATCCGCGCCGTATTGTTTAATGACCTGTTCTGGGACCACGGTGTTGCCCAAGGATTTGGACATTTTCATGCCCTTTTCATCCAGCGTAAAGCCATGTGTCACAACATTGCGATAGGGCGCACGGCCCTTCGTGCCACAGGCCTGCAGCATCGAGGAATGGAACCAGCCGCGGTGTTGGTCTGTGCCTTCCATATAGACATCTGCGATACCGTCTTCTGTGCCGTCCTCGCGGTCGCGCAACACAAAGGAATGGGTTGAGCCAGAGTCAAACCAAACGTCTAGAACGTCAAAGACCTGATCCCACTCATCCGCGTTGTAATTGCTGCCCAAGAAACGTTCTTTGGCACCATTCGCATACCAGCAATCTGCGCCTTCCGCGTCGAATGCTTCGATGATGCGGGCATTCACGGTTGGATCGCGCAGCAGGAATTCTGGATCTGTCGGTAGGACACCTTTCTTAGTGAAGCATGTCAGCGGCACACCCCATGCGCGTTGACGCGACAGAACCCAATCAGGGCGCGCCTCGATCATGGAGTACAGACGATTGCGACCTGCCTGCGGTGTCCATTTGACCAGCTCATCGATCGAGCGCAGGGCGCGTTCACGGATCGTGTCGCCCATTTCACCCATGCCATCATCCAGCTTATAATCCACCGCTGCAAACCATTGCGGTGTGTTGCGATAGATGATCGGCGCTTTGGACCGCCAGCTGTGCGGATAGCTGTGTTTGATCTTGCCACGCGCCAAAAGACCGCCGACCTCGACCAGTTTGTCGATGACGGCCTTGTTGGCGTCGCCTTCTTTGCCGTTCGGTTTCAGGATCTTTTTACCGCCAAAAAATGGCAGATCTTCGCGGAATGATCCATCATCCATAATGTTATAGGTGATGACCTGCTGCAACATGCCCAGATCACGGTAGAGTTCGAATTCATCCATACCATGGGACGGTGCACAGTGAACAAATCCTGTACCATCTGTGTCGGTGACAAATGGCGCGGCGCGGAAATCACGTGGAGCATCCCACATGCCTAGTGAGCCTTCGACTCGGTCTAACGGGTGGTGTATGCTCAGTTTTGCGAGTTCTTCCTGCGAAACAGTACGCTTGCGTTCGTACATTGAAGGGTCAAGCCTTGCCTTTGACATAACATCAGCGGCCATATTATCAGCCAAAATGTACCTATCGCCTACGGAAGCCCAGCTTTCGTCGGGCGTATCTTTCACGAAATAAAGGCCATAAGAAATATCCGGACCATAAACTACGGCCTTATTTGACGGGATCGTCCAAGGTGTAGTTGTCCAAATCACGACATAAGCACCTCGCAAATCTAGGTTCTGCATGCGAGGCGGATTAGTTGGCTCTGAGCCGTTAAATTGATTATCTCCTGACACCTCAAACTTCACCCAGATCGTGAAGCTGTCTTTGTCGTGATATTCCACCTCGGCCTCAGCCAGAGCTGTCTGTTCCACGGGCGACCACATCACAGGTTTGGATCCCTGATACAACGTGCCGTTCATGAGGAACTTCATGAATTCATCCGCAATCACGGCCTCTGCATGGTAATCCATGGTCAGATAGGGCTTGGCCCAATTGCCGGTGATGCCGATACGTTTGAATTCATCGCGCTGGATATCCACCCAGCCTTCCGCAAATTTACGGCATTCCTGACGGAAATCTACAACAGGAACCTGATCCTTGTCTTTGCCTTTTTTGCGGTACTGTTCTTCGATCTTCCATTCAATTGGCAGACCGTGGCAATCCCAGCCCGGCACATAGCGCGCATCAAAGCCCATCATTTGGTGCGAGCGCACGATCATATCCTTGATGGTTTTGTTCAGTGCGTGACCGATATGCAAATGGCCGTTGGCATAGGGCGGGCCGTCATGCAGCGTAAAGGGTTTGCGCCCTGTCTTTTCACGCAACTGGTCATAGACACCGATCTGGGCCCAGCGGTCCAACCAACCGGGTTCGCGTTTGGGCAGGCCCGCACGCATAGGGAAATCGGTGACAGGCAGGTTCAGCGTGTCTTTGTATTCGGGTGTTTGAGGCGTGTCAGCGCACATAGGTCTTGTCCTTGAAAAGCACCGGGCTGTCCCGGGCTATGGCCCCTGTCAGTGGGGCCGCATCTGTCTGGGAAAGGGAAGGGCGGCGCGGCTGGTCCATACGCCTTGTCCCGGCAGCTCAGGCAGCGAGCGCCGGGCAAATAATTCGAATAATGATCGCAAAACGTCTCATCATGAGCGCGGGTATAATCTGCCCTGCGCCGGGCGTCCAGAGGGGCGGCGCAATTGAATCTGTTCTATCTAAGGTGCAAGGAAAGATGCCATTGCACTGGGTTTGGCCAGTTTTATCAAGTTTTTTGAATAGGCGCTTGGGGATCTGCCGGACTTGGCATAGGGTTTACATGTTTGAAATACATATCATTAGAATTTTATGGCCATAATTTCGCTGACATCCATTCCTCCCCGGTTTGCGGGCCTGCCAGATGTCTTAAACAGCCTAATCACGCAAAGCGCAGATATCGAGGAAGTTCGCCTTTATCTGCCTAAATCATACAAACGCTTTCCAGAATGGGGTGGGGCGATACCCAATGTTCCCTCAGCTGTGCGGGTGATCAGGGTCGAGCAGGATTTTGGCCCAGCCTCTAAAGTGTTGCACGCCGCGCGGGATCTGAGGGGGACGTCCACACCGATCTTGTTCTGTGATGACGATCGCATCTATCCCGAAAACTGGGCTGAGGGGCTGTTGCGTGCACATCGCAGCAAACCAAATTGCTGCATTGCCCTACATGGTCGCCATCTGCACCAGATTATTCCAGGGCCACCTTTGTCGTTGGCGGGGCAGAGGGCCATTGTGGATACGAAATATTTCGATCCGATCTATCGCTGGCAGCGCAGTGTGCAAAAGCTGCGCAAATTATGTGGTGCCTCTATTGGGCCAAAACCACCACGCGGCTTGGTGCCCCGGTCGGGCTATAGCGAGATATTGCTCGGGTATGCGGGGGTGCTGGTTTTGCCAGACTTTTTTGATGATCAGGCCTTTGATATTCCTGATGATATTTGGATGGTTGATGATATTTGGCTATCGGGGAATTTGGCCCGATTGGGTATTCCCATATGGCTGCCGCAAAAGCAGAAGATCTGCCGCAAAGCAGGAAATGATCCCGTTGATGCCTTGCGCGATAAGATTTTTGCAGGGGATGACCGGGATCATTCAAATAGAAAAGCCATCCGATATTTTCAGGAACATCACGGTGTTTGGAAAATCGCGCCATAACAGGGCGTTGCTAGCTTTCGCTTTTTCCATTCGTCACCAAACCACCAAGGGCTGCGCGCATCATGCGGCGGACAGGCGGGCGTTTCTGGCGGGAGAAGGGCAGGGGGCGGCAGACCTCCATGGCGGCGGCGCCAACGCGGGCGGTTAGGGCACCGTTGACCAGGCCTTCGCCAAAACGACGGGACAGTTTCCCCATTAGGCCAGATCCTAGAATAGGTTCCAACATGTCATCGCCAATGGCAATCGCACCTGTCGCGACAAGATGGGACAGCACCGCACGGGTCAGGCGCCAGCCCCCCAACAAGCCGGACCGCCCGCCATAGATTTCTGCAATGCGGCGGATCATGCGGACATTCACCGTCAGCGCGGTCACGACGTCGGCCAAGGCCAAAGGAACCAGCGCGGTGGTCACGGCGACCTGTCTTGCGCCTGCTTCGACCTCTTTTCGGGCGGCAATGTCCAGAGGGCCCAGCAGGTCGGTTTCGATCAAGTCGATATAGGATACGGCATCAAAGACGTCGCCTTCACGCTCTTTCAATCGCGCGCGGCCCCATTTCGTGTCGTCGCGCCCGGCATAAAGTCGTGACAGGTCCCGGCCTAAACCGCGTGCGGCTATAAGATCGGATTGTGCAATTGCTTCAGCGGCTTGATGACGTAGGCGGTCCACCCGAGATAAGCGCATAAGCGCTGCCAATTCCCGGACAACAATCACAAGGCAGACCAGAACAAAGGTTACGATCAACGCGGTCACGATCCAACCAAGGATTGGATTTGCCGCCACCAATGCGGTTGCATAATTCCAGGCAGCGATGCTGATCAATGTGCCGATTAGGCCAGTGAATAATCCCCAAAACCAACGCCCCAGTTTGGAGGGCTTGCGCCCGGCCAAGCTGGCCAGCGTTGCCATGGCCTGTCCGTTTGGCGCAGGTGGGTGTTCCATGTCGGGAACAGGTGGGGCCTCAGACGGGTTCGTTTGTGGCGCGTCTTCCAGATCAAACAGAACTGGACCGCTTGATTTGTCCGATCCCGTCATTTGCTGCCCTGATCACCTACAGGTTTTGGCTGGGGCTGCGGGGTGGTGTCGATTGGCAGTGAAGGTTGCGCATCGGACGGATCGTCTACGGATGCCGTTTCTGCGGCCTCTGTTTGAGGGGCTTCACCTGTTTCGGCGTCCTTTGCGGGTGCGCTGTCGGGTTCAACTGTTACATCCTCGGACACATCGGCGCTTACGTCTTCTTCTTCGGGTGCGGGTTCTTCAAGCTCAGGTGCGGGCCAAACGTAGAAAATATCCGGCAGTTTTTCATCATTTGTTGAGCCATCTGATCGCTGCTCTTCGCCAAACCCTTCGCGCAGATAGAATTCTTGCGCGCGTGTGTTTGCCTCAAATGTCCAAAGCTTCAGCGCAGGGGATTCCGATTTTGCCAGATCTAGCAGGGCCTTCCCGATGCCTTTGCTTTGCCATTCAGGATGGACGTAAAGCGAATGAATGGTCCATTTGTCCCGCGCGATAAAGCCCAATATCGGACCATAGTGACCTTTGGTGGCAACCGTGACCCAGCCTTGGTCAATCATTTCCGCCAAAAAGTCGATGTCTTGCACGGCGGTATGAATTTGAGGCATCCAATCAAATGAACGATTGTTTAGGGTCAGGATGTCTGCGGCCTTGCCCGCATCCGTGGGCTGCGCTGCGCGCACATCCAGCTGGTGGGTCTTCGTCATTCGCTCTCCTTTGCGATCACAATCGATCGCCCAACAAAAATTCAGCCGCGCGGTCCATGCGGATATGGGGCGGACCTTCGCCGGGTTTTAAGGTCAGCGGCGCGGGTGCAAAGCGCATGACCTGATAGTCTTGATCCAACCATTGCATAGCGCCTGATGCGGCGGGTCCAAGCAAATGGGATGGATCATCAGGCAAGGCGCCGGGGTAAAATGCCGCCTGCTTGCCCGTTTCTTCCAAAATACCACGTACGCAGTTTAAGTCACTCCCTTGATAAGGCAAGGTTTCTTCTGTTGTTGCACGTAATGCTGCCAAAGACAAAGCCGATGTGTCAGCCCCGGCAAAGCGCGCACGGTCCCGCGCATCCCGTGTTAGGGCCTCCATAATGGCCGTTAGCTGAGGGTGTTGCAGGTGATGCAAGTGATCTGACTTGGTTGCGGCAAACAGGATCTTTTCTACGCGTTTTCCCAACAGCAGTTTGGCCAAGAATGCGTTGGTGCCCGGGCGAAATGCGGCCAGCGTATCAGACATCGCCAATCGCATGTCTTCGACGGCCTCGGGGCCGGAATGAATGGCACCCAAAACATCGACCAAAACCACCTGACGATCCAATTTTGAAAAATGATCACGGAAAAACGGCGTGATGACCTTGGCCTTATAGGTTTCAAAGCGCCGTTCCATTTCTCGCCATAACGATTTGCGAGGGATATCGCCGGGATGCGGCAGGGGGGCAAAGGTCAGAACCGGGCTGCCCTCCATTTCGCCGGGCATTAGGAAACGTCCGGGTGTGCAGTCAGAAAAACCTTCTTTGCGCGCGGCATGCAGATAGGCGGTAAAGCTTTCTGCCAAAGATTTTGCCAGCATTTCATCATGTTTGTCTGCGGGATTGGTCTGGTTTGCATCGTTCAAGAAATCTTGCGCAACGCTGCGGTTTTCAATGCGCTCCAACACTCCGCGGGACCAATCCGTATAGGATTTATCCATCAAACCCAGATCCAGCAGCCATTCGCCAGGATAATCAATGATATCGATATGTATGGTGCGCGGGCCTTGTAGTCCGGATAACATTCCGTTGGGTTTGACCTTCATCGACAGACGTAGTTGTGAAATCGACCTTGTGCTGTCGGGCCAGCTGGGGCTGCGTGCCGTCAGGGCGCGCAGATGGGTTTCAAAATCAAAACGGGGAATTGTGTCATCTGGCTGTGGTTGCAGATAGGCGGACAAAATGCGCCCTTCGCTTTGCGCCAAAAGGCCGGGCATCCGGGCGCGATCCAACAAATTTGCCACAAGGGATGTAATGAACACCGTTTTCCCGGCGCGCGCCAATCCGGTGACGCCCAAGCGGATTGTTGGTTCGCTAAACAGATCGGTGACCGCACCCGTTGCATTCAACGTTGTATCTGCGACGCCCTGTATCAATCGACCTACGACCAAACTTATGTCCCCCTATGGTGCTTGGACAAGATAGGCATGCCCTTTGGTAAAAACCAGAGCGTAAGGCGGGGCAATTTAAGTGTCGACCGGCGCAAGAACCAGCGCTGGCGTCAATCGGAGCAAAAAAGGCGAGAAGCCAAACGCGCAAGATTCGTTGTTTAAATAGCAGTGCTGCTGTACGGATCTCTAGAGAGCAGATTTAGCTGCACCGATATGTGCGCTCTAGCCAAGTGCCGTATGATGTGCCGCGGGTTTTTCTTTCCTGTTTGCCAGTATAGGTCGCCGTTGGTTTTCCGAATTCGCTACAAGTGGCATCGGCCATCGCCTGCATTTTTTGGTAACCCAAAACATGCGTGTTTTCTGGATGATTGAGCAGGCTGATGTGAATCCCGATCACAACCTGTGACGCTGATTTTTCTTGGACCCAAACATGCGTGTCTTCAGCTCCGCCTACACTGCAAGCCGCTAGCAGGCCTGCAGATATCAGTAAAAGGCAATTGTTTCGCAAGATACTCTCCTTTGACGGTCTGGTCGGTGCAATTGAAACGCCTCGAATTGAGGGAAATCAACAGTTTTTGTCAAGCGTTGTCTAAACGCCTTGAAGGGAAGCCAAAAATGGTCTGGTCGTTTGGGCCCCAAGAGGGATGAAGTGCGAATTGTAAGGCGAAACTAGCTGCGCGGTCTGTAAAGACATCAGCAATCATGGTGATAGCGTGCCTTTCTCAGCTGCAGAAATTCTGGATGCTTGCCCAATGGGACCGGTCTGAGGTAAAGCGCTGGCTATGCCCAGATACGCGCTTTTGGTAGAATATGATGGCCGCCCCTATGCGGGATGGCAACGACAAAAAGATCAACCCTCGGTGCAGGGCGCGATTGAAGCTGCCTTGGCCAAATTGGAAAAACGCGATCACACGATTGCAGCGGCCGGGCGCACAGATGCAGGCGTGCATGCGCGCGGTCAGGTGGCCCATTGCGATATGGAAAAAGATTGGGATCCGTTTCGTTTGTCTGAGGCGCTAAACTACCATCTGAAACCTGCACCCGTTGCAATTGTTCGGGCTGAACGTGTGGCTGATGACTGGCATGCCCGGTTTTCAGCACATGAACGGCGCTATCTGTTTCGCCTGATGTCGCGGCGTGCGCCTCTGACATTAGAGCAGGGCCATGTTTGGAAAGTGCGTCATGATCTGGATGCGGATTTGATGCGTAAGGGCGCGGCACATTTGATCGGATTGCATGATTTCACGACGTTTCGGTCTGTGATGTGCCAATCCGACAGCCCAGTAAAAACGTTGGATGAGATCACGCTGACAACCCATGACACCGATGCGGGCACCGAATATCATTTCCGCCTGCGCGCACGGTCCTTTCTGCACAATCAGGTGCGGTCAATCGTGGGCACATTGGAACGTGTCGGTGCGGGCGCATGGCACCCGGATCGCGTGGGCGAGGCCCTGCGTGCCGCAGATCGTGCGGCCTGCGGCCCTGTCTGTCCGCCCTTTGGATTGTATCTAATGGGCGTGGGCTATGCAGATGATCCGTTTCCTGTAGATTAGTCTTGCAATCCATAAAACTGCGTGGCAAACGCCGGGCATGGTACAAATGAACGACATCCGACGAGACATCTAAGTCTCTCTTCTGCGGCTCCCATGAGGGAGAACCGCATCATTTGCCTATCTTCAACATCATCATAACTTGACACCCGCCCTTCGGCTTGGCACGCATTGTTTTTTCAACCGCCGCCTGCCTGATGGCATCCACAAAAAGGCCAGATCCATGATCTCTCCCGTTTTGCCAACCTATTCCCGTGCTCCCCTGAATTTCGTCAAAGGCGAAGGTTCCTGGTTGATCGAAGAAGATGGTCGCCGATTTCTGGATTTGGGCAGTGGTATTGCTGTGAACGTGTTGGGTCATGCACATCCGAAACTGGTGGATGCGCTGACGACACAGGCCAATGCGGTCTGGCATTTGTCCAACCTGTATCAGATCCCGTCACAGGAAAGTCTGGCGCAGAAACTGGTTGATGCCAGTTTTGCCGATACCGTATTTTTCACCAATTCTGGCACCGAGGCCTGCGAATTGGCTGTGAAAATGGTGCGCAAACATTTCTACGAAAAAGGTCAGCCCGACAAAATTGGCATCATCGCCTTTGAAGGTGCGTTCCATGGCCGGTCCACAGCGGCCATTGCGGCGGCAGGCTCTGAAAAGATGACAACCGGGTATGGCCCTTTGATGCCGGGATTTTCACAAGTGCCTTTTGGCGATTTAGAGGCGCTTGAGGCGGCCATCACAGATGAAACCGCCGCTGTTTTTGCCGAACCTATTCAGGGTGAGGGCGGTATCAACCCGTTGTCGGACGAGCAATTGCAAGAGCTACGTGCGATTTGCGACAAACATGGTGTGCTGCTTGTTCTGGACGAAGTGCAATGTGGTATTGGCCGGACAGGCAAACTGTTTGCCCATGAATGGGCAGGCATCACGCCCGATATCGTCATGTCAGCCAAAGGTATTGGCGGCGGGTTCCCCTTGGGCGCTGTCTTGGCCACAGAAAACGCTGCATCCGGTATGGGTAAAGGATCACATGGGTCGACCTATGGGGGCAATCCGCTGGGCTGCTCTGTCGGCAATGCCGTGATCGATATCGTTGGCCAAGACGAATTTCTGGACGATGTGAACCGCAAGGCCGGTTTGATGCGTCAGAAATTGGAAGGCTTGGTTGCCTCTCATCCTGATGTGTTTGATAGCGTTCGGGGCACAGGTCTGATGTTGGGTCTGAAATGTAAAGCCACCAACACAGATATCGTGCAGGCCGGGTATGATAATGAGGTCATCACAGTTCCGGCCTCTGATAATGTGATCCGCCTATTGCCTGCGCTGAACATCACCGATGAAGACATTTCCGAAGCTGTCACACGTCTGGACGCTGCCGCGGCTGCGCTGTCGGCCTAATCCTTATTTACAGGCGTGCGGGTAAGGATCCTGCCGCCTGCCCAGTATGAAAAGAACCCAAAATGAACCATTTTCTGGATATCCATAAAACCGACAAAGACGCACTGCGGGCCATTATTGACAGCGCAGCTGACATCAAAAACGCACGGGCCGGCAAAGCAAAAGCTGCTTTGGATGCGGAATTGCCGCTGAAAGATCGCATGGTTGCGCTGATCTTTGAAAAACCATCGACCCGCACACGCACCAGTTTTGATGTAGGTGTGCGTCAAATGGGTGGGCAGACCATGGTTCTGTCTGGTGCTGACATGCAATTGGGCCATGGCGAAACCATCGCTGACACCGCCCGTGTGATGTCACGCTATGTGGATATGATCATGATCCGCACCTTTGATGAGGCGGTGTTGGAAGAGCTGGCCGAATATGCCAGCGTGCCTGTGATCAACGGCCTGACGGATCGCACCCATCCATGCCAGATCATGGCCGATATCCTGACCTATGAAGAACATCGTGGCCCGATCAAAGGCAAGAAAGTGGTTTGGTGTGGCGATGGCAACAATGTCTGCGCGTCCTTTTTGCATGCTGCCGGCCAGTTCGGGTTTGACCTGACGTTTACCGGCCCTGTGCAGCTGGATCCAGAAATGGAATTCGTGGGGCTCGCGCGGTCGCAAGGATCTACGATCAATATCGAACGCGATCCGTTTAAGGCGGTCGAGGGCGCTGATTTGATCGTGGCGGATACGTGGGTCTCTATGCATGATGCCCAAAGCGCCAAGGAACGCCGTCACAACATGCTGCGCCCTTATCAGGTGAATGCAGACCTGATGGCGGCGGCAGGCAAAGACGCCTTGTTCATGCACTGCCTGCCAGCACATCGCGAGGAAGAGGTGACATCCGAGGTTATGGATGGCCCACAATCGGTGATCTGGGACGAGGCCGAAAATCGCCTGCACGCACAAAAAGCGGTTATGAAATACTGCCTTGAAGGGTAAGTTGTCTATTCAGTGAATGCTGAACCATTACAGATTTGAGGCGCCCTGTGTTGAGGGCGCCTTTTCTATTTATTGCGCGCTACGGTGCAATGAATTTTGCAGGTTCAACCGGTTGGTGCACCGCAAATTTCTCCTATCATCTCCCAGCGCCAATCTTCCAATGCTGGCGCGACAAGATCTATTTTGCGCGGGGTCACGTCTTTGGACCCGGAAAAATTCGATACCCCTCTTTGGGTCAGTAAATTCATATCGCAGCTTTTGTCGTGTATTTCGCCGGTCTCAGGATCAGCGAAGGCAAGTCCCCATTGTTCATATGTAACGCCAACGACCTTATAGGAATGATCGCGATAGGCGATCACCAATGTGATGCTATACTTGCTTGGCCCGTTCAAATGTTCGGATGTTACTGTCAATGAACCGGCGCTGTTCATCCCTAGAATCGGCAAATCCATTGGGCCGCTGCTCCAACCTATTGAGCTGCTCGAAGCCAGTGGTTGAGATGTGCCGTGCGCGATGATTTCCAGCGTAACGTCTTCACCGATTTTCAGCTGTGCGATCTCTGGTACCCCGTCCTTATCCAGATCTATCGGGTAGGTGGCATCTGATCGGGGTTCATTGGCAAAGGTTGCAATTGGGGAGGCCGCGCATGCTGTGGCGACTGTGATTATTGCAGCATATCTGATAACACATGACGTGTGCGGATTTTGGAGGGACATGTCGAAAACACCTTTTGTTGATGTCATTCAGGTCGAAAATTCGTTGGTTTCGCAAGCCACTACTAGGCCAGCGCGACTTACGAAACCTTTCGAATCAATATATTTCGCGTCAATCCAAAACAGGGTGTGGCGTATCGCTGGGCACTTGGTCCCGGTCAAACATTCCGTAATCCCGAACAATATCGGCAATGCGTAACCGATAGCCTTTGAACACACCGTTTCGCCCGGCTTTTTGCGCCTCACGATGCTCATGTAGATTACGCCATCGGGCAATGGCCGCTTCATCTTCAAAAAGGGACAGGGACAGAATTTTGTCTGGATCGGTCAGGCTTTGAAATCGTTCGACGGATATAAACCCGTCGATGTCGTCAAGCAGGGGGCGAATATCCCCTGCAATGCTGAGATAGCGATCTTTGTTCTCTGGGGTCACGTCGACCTCGAAAATAACGGCAATCATATGTCTTTTCTGGCTCCGTGCGGCGCGGATGCCAGTTTCAAGAACGTCCTGTCTTCGCGCAGTAGAAATTTTTCCTTTTGGGCGAATTCGTAGTTTTTGCGCCCTAACGGATCCGCAGATAGGCGTGCGCGATAGGCTTCATAATCCGCTAGGCTGGCGACATTGTAGATGCCATAGGCCAGTGTGGAGGACCCTTCATGGGGCGCATAATATCCAATAAGATCCGCACCGCATCGCGGGATGGCTTGCCCCCAATTGCGCGCATATTCCTCGAATTGCGCTTTTTTTGTTGGATCGATTTGATAGCGAATGATGCATGTCAGCATTATAATCTCCTTCGTCTGGATGTCGCCTAGATAGGGGATTGTTTGGGTCTTATGCTTCGACTATGATCGAACTATGAAAGAAGGTCCGGACATAGCTTATATTGCATCCCTGATTGGGGATCCTGCACGCGCCAACATTTTGACCGCACTGATGAGCGGCAAGGCTTTGACGGCAAGTGAATTGGCGCAAGAGGCAGGCGTCACCCTTCAAACTGCCAGTTCGCATTTGTCAAAACTGGACGCTGGTGGGCTGTTGCGTCCGCGCAAACAGGGGCGGCATAAGTATTTCTCTCTGGCCAGTGACGATGTCGCGCATGTTTTAGAGGGCTTGATGGGCCTTGCGGCAGGGGCTGGCCATGTGCGCAAACGCACGGGTCCGAAAGATGCAAGGCTGCGCAAGGCGCGGGTCTGCTACAACCATCTGGCCGGGGATATGGGCACGCATATGTTCGACAGCTTGGTGTCTCAGGGCTATTTGCGTTTGGAGGCAGATGATCTTGTGCTGAGCGAAACCGGCACACAATTTGTCTTGGATTTCGGGATCGATTTAGACGCATTAACGCAGGCCCGCGCGCCGCTATGTCGCGAATGCTTGGACTGGAGCGAACGGCGATCCCATCTTGGGGGCAGTTTGGGTCGCGCTTTCCTGACCCGATTTGAAAATATGTCGTGGATCAAAAGAGACAAAGAGACCCGGGTTATCTCTTTTACCAGAACGGGCCAACAGGCATTTCACACTATGTTTCCGTTGGAGGAAATGTAGGACTGCTTCCGTGTTCTGCATGTCGACATTTATCCTATGCCAGATCGTCCAAATTTTGACGTGCGTTAAGTTTTTCAAGATTTGAGCGGGTTTTCGCGGCTTTGTTTGGGAAACTTGTATGCAATGGCACGCAAACGCATTGCACCCTGACGGGTTTTGCGTAGAAACGCAGACATTGCAAAAGGAGTGGCCTTCATGACATCGACAAATTCAACGGCAAGTATGGGATTAATCGGCGTCGGCACAATGGGGGCGGCTCTGGCGTTGAATATTGCGGAAAAGGGCCATGATATTGCGCTTTATAATCTGCAATCTGAAACCATCGATGCACTGATCGCCCGCGCTGGCGAATTGGCCCCGCGTCTGAGTAAAGCGGACACAGTTGAGGCCCTGGTCAACTCGATGCCAACGCCACGCGCGATCATCCTGTTGGTGCCAGCTGGCGCACCGGTGGATGCGTCCATCGACGCTTTGGTGCCATTACTGGAACCAGGTGATACGATCATTGACGGGGGCAATTCCGATTTCCGCGACACGCAGGACCGCACCAAGCGCGTTGAGGCTGCAGGCCTCCGTTTCCTAGGTGTTGGGATTTCGGGTGGCGAATATGGCGCGCGCCACGGCCCATCTATGATGATTGGCGGCACGCCATCGGCCTATGCGCCGATCCAACCGGTGATGGAATCCATCGCTGCGAAATATGAAGGCAGCCCCTGTGCCGCACATCTGGGTGCAGGCGGGGCAGGTCATTTTACCAAGACCGTCCATAACGGCATCGAATACGCAGATATGCAGATCATCGCTGAGCTTTACGGCATGTTGCGCGACGGCGAAGGTCAGAAACCGGCCGAAATCGCGCCGCTGTTCCGGTCATGGAATGCGGGCCGTTTGAAAAGCTATCTGGTCGAAATTGTCGGTGACATTCTGGACGCGGTTGATCCTGAAACCGGCAAGCCCGTTCTGGACATCATTGTCGATAGAGCTGGCCAAAAGGGCACAGGGCGCTGGACCATCATCGAAGCTGTGCGCCTTGGTCAGTCCGCTTCTATCCTAGAGGCTGCTGTCGGCGCGCGCGTTCTGTCATCCGAAATTAAAACACGAGGTGTCGCATCCGAAATCTTAGAGGGCGGCACATTGCCTGTTGGCACGATTTCTCGTGATGACCTTGAGGCCGCATTCTTTGGCGCGCGCATTCTGGCCTATGCACAAGGGTTCCGTATTCTGCGCGCAGCGGATCAGGAATATGACTGGGGCTTGGATTACGTGCGTATCGCCGAAATCTGGCGCGAAGGCTGCATCATTCGTTCGGCCCTACTGGATGATATCGCAACAGCGTTCCAAAACGATCTGCCACGGGGCAAACTGGTGCTTGCGCCGGAAATTTCGGCGCTTGTGAACCCAACCATCCCAGCCCTGCGCCGCGTTGTAGCCCATGCGGTGATGGCTGGCTTGCCAGTTCCAGCCCTGTCCTCCGCGCTCAGCTGGTTCGACGAAACCCGCCAAGCCCGCGGCACAGCCGACATCCTACAAGGCATGCGCGACTATTTCGGCCGCCACGGGTTCGAACGGGTCGACAAAGAAGGCACAGGTTTCCACGGCCCTTGGGCGGGGTAGAGATGCTGCGGGTCTGCCGCCGTGTTAGGCCCGCTTAACAGGCGAAATTTTCACTGTTCTTCGGACAGCCATCAGGATACCGAAATAGCTATGACTGATACGTTACCACCATGCCCCGAATGTTCATCGACTTACGTCTATCAGGTCGATGCTCTGTTGAATTGTCCCGAATGTGGACATGAATGGGCGGGCGACGAACAGAACGACACAGCGTCAGATGTGCGTGACAGCGTTGGTAATATCCTTGTGGATGGCGATACCGTCACCGTAATCAAGGACTTGAAGGTCAAAGGGTCTTCGTTGGTGGTTAAGGTTGGGACCAAGGTCCGCAACATTCGCTTGGTCGATGGCGATCACGACATTGATTGCAAAATTCCGGGAATTGGCAAGATGGGCCTGAAATCCCAATTTGTGAAGAAAGCCTCTAGCTAGACCGCTGGGCGCAAACCTTGAGCGGTTTCCTTACGATCGCACATAGGTTGTTGGTATCAGAAATGGCAGTTTTATCTGCGGCTTTTGCAAGCGCGGGCAATGAGAATGATGCATCGTAGCGTCTTCTGCTATGTGTGATTACTCTGTCCAATGTCCGATTGTAGACCGTCAGTCCCCGCTATTTTGATCCCTATTTTCTTGGTTTTGCCCTTAGCGTCGGGTCGGCCTCGGTTGGATCCTCTGGCCATGGATGTCTTGGATAGGCAGCGCGCATGTCTTTGCGAACGTCGGCGTAGCTGCCGCTCCAAAATCCGGGCAGGTCCATGGTGGTTTGTACAGGGCGTTTTGCGGGGGATAGTAGGGTGACGCGCAGGGGGCGTTTGCCGATCATCGGGTGGGATTTTTGGCCGAACAGTTCTTGTAGACGCAGGGATATTTCTGGATGCTCACCGCTGTAATCAATCGGTGTTTGGCGACCCAGTGGGGTTGTGAAATGCGCAGGGATACTGTGATCCAATGCAGACATTTGGTTCCAGTCCAGCATGGCGCGCAGGGCATTTAACACGTCAAAGCGTTTCCAGTCATCTGCCGTTTTCACCCCGTCCAGATGCGGCAGCAACCATGTCTCGAGATCGGCCATCAGCGCGTCATCTGATATATCGGGCAGGTCTTGACCCGCCTCACGACCCAGCGCGACACGGGCGCGAAACCTGTTTGCCGCATCGCTGAACCGCAGGCCTAGATCGCGCACGCCGTCCAGCATAGCAGCGGCCACTGCGTCGCTGGGCGCGTCTTTCCAGATGCGGTCATCCAGTGGGATTGCGCCAAACATTTCCTGTCGTCGCGCCACAACGCGACGTTCCCGTTTGGACCAAGCACAGTGGTCAAGCCATGCTATTTGATTGCCGAACAGGCCTTTTATCTCGGCCAGACTGATTTCAATCGCTTGTCGAATTTTGGCTTCGCGCGGATTGCCATCTGTGTCGATGACAACCAGAAAACGGGAATTTGCCAAAGGGTCGCTGTCGTTCAGGATGGCCCCTTTGCCACCTGACAGCTGATACCGTGGTGTGTCCCCTTTGCGGCGTAACCCGATCCGGTCAGGATAGGCGAGCGCCACCATTTCAGCGGTGCTATAGTCTGCATCTTTGCCATTGCGTGACAGGCGCTTGGCCTCGCTTTTGATACGTTCAATTGCGCCGCGATCGGCGGGCCAGGGGCGTGCATCGCAATAGCGGCGGAAATCGCGCAGGGCCTCAAGGCGATAGGTCAGATCGACAGGCGCGCCGCGCAAGGGATCGCGTTCTGCGATCAATGCGGCCATTTGGGCAGCCTGCGCACCAGCCATTGTGACCATATGTGCCAGCCTTGGGTGAAGCGGCAGTTTGGACAATGCGCGCCCGTGATCTGTGATGCGCCCCTCTGTGTCCAACGCGCCTAGCATGCGCAACAAAGTCTGTGCTTCCGCATAGGTGCCGCTGGGGGGCTGGGTTAGCAGGGGCAGGGCATTGGCCTCGGCCCCCCATAGCGCCAATTCCAATGCGAGGCCGGTCAGGTCGGCGGCTTCAATTTCTGCCGGTGGAAAGGCAAGTAAAGCGCCGTCTTCGCCTTTTGCCCATAGTTTATAGGCCACGCCTTCGCTGACACGGCCCGCCCGGCCTGCGCGTTGCGTGGCCTCGGCTTTTGTTACTTTTTCGGTCACCAAACGCGACATGCCAGATCCGGGATCAAAGCGCGCGCGCCGGGCCTTGCCGCCATCGATCACAATGCGAATGTCTTCGATGGTGAGCGAGGTTTCGGCAATGGATGTGGCCAGTACAACCTTGCGCCCGGACTGTTCGGGGCGAATGGCGTCGCGCTGGGCTTTGAACTCCATCGCGCCAAAGAGGGGACGGATCGTGCATCCCGCTGGAACACGTCCTTTCAGCAGGCCTTCAACGCGACGAATTTCACCTTCACCGGGTAGGAAAGCAAGGGCACTGCCCTTATGCGTGGCAAGAGCATCCAGGATCAGATCCGCCATAGCCTCTTCAAACCGTTTGGTTTTGGGTAAAGGCCGGTCTAACCAGATAGGTGTCACAGGGTAGGCGCGCCCTTGGGATGTGATGATCGGAGCATCCATCAGATCCGCTACGGGCCCAGCATCCAGGGTCGCTGACATCGCCACAAGAAACAGATCGTCGCGCAAAGCCCCTGCGATTTCCAAACACAGGGCCAGACCTAGATCCGCATTCAGGGACCGTTCATGGAATTCGTCAAAGATCACGGCGCCAATGCCTGACAATTCGGGATCGGATTGGATCATGCGGGTCAGGATACCTTCGGTCACGACCTCGATACGTGTGGTTTTGGATGCCTTTGACTCACCCCGTATACGGTAGCCTACAGTTTGCCCCGGGGCTTCCCCCAAGGTTTCCGCCAATCGTTGCGCCGCGGCGCGGGTGGCCAAACGGCGGGGTTCGAGCATCAGGATTTTGCCATCCGTGATGTTTGCATCCAGCAATGCGAGCGGCACGCGCGTTGTTTTACCTGCGCCGGGGGGTGCTTGTAACACCGCGCGGGTTGTGTCGCGCAAGGCGCGGATGACATCGGGCAGAACCGCGTCAATTGGCAGTGTAGGGGCAGTATCAGGCATGCCTGCTTTATGTGCTGGCTGCTGTCCAAGGTAAATACCAGTTTGCAGCAATCGTGATAAGTGCTGGGCGTAACTTGGGCATTCTGCTACGCTTTAAGAAGGACATGGAAATGCGAGGGAAATAATGCGCGATCGGCGAACGCAACATGTTCTCTTTTTTGATGGTCCAGCGATGCGGGCGACATTGTCGAATCCGGGGCAGGATCGGCTTTATGTCAGCTTTGGTCAAAATCACGATCAACCCGGCCGGTTCTTAAATCCACCGCAATCCAAACGTTTCATCAATCAGGGTTTTACGCATCTCCATGTGCAATCACTGCATAATGATTGGTTCATTAATGTGGATACCAAACCGCTGGCCCGTGCGCTGCGCAATTTGGCTGGAGGCTTTGAGTACCGTTGCGCAATGGGCCTGTCGATGGGCGGGTATGGGGTTTTGCGCTATGCAAAAGCTATGTCCTGTGATGCGTTCCTTGTGATTGCCCCGCAATTTTCGATTCATCCAGATCAGGTGCGTTTCGAAAAACGCTTTTTGGAGAATGCCCATGGGTTCGATCCCGAATTGGGTGATCTGAAACGCTTTGCTACACGGTGCCGGGGGGCTGTCATGGTGGACCCTTTCCGGCGACATGATCTGCATCACGCGCGCATGATTTTGCGGCATTTCAAGGATACGTCCTTGGTGTCTTTGCCATTCTCCGGGCATAATGCACTGCGGTGTTATCGCGAAGGGGGGACCTATAATTGGTTGCGGGATCAATTGATGACGGGCCTGAGGGATCGCGACAAACTATCTGGAAAATTCAAATTGGCCCGCCGTTCCAGCCCCAGCTATTGGAAAGAGCTGAGCACGCAGGCCCGCAAGCTGGACCGCCGCGATCTATCTCTTTATGCTGAGCAAGAACAAACCAGCCTATTGGCGCGTTCTGAGTGATAGATGGTTGGTTAATACCGCTTGGATTTGACCCATACGGGACTTGACGAAACATTGGCGGGCGCGTATTAGCCAGCAAACGAGATTCTGGGCGCCCGGCGGCGCCCTTTCATATTGGCGCGTAGGGCATGCATTCGGCAAAATATGCCGCAGTCCCGGCGGGCCCCGAGGAAAAGGATAAGCCGATGTCGCGTGTATGCGAACTGACCGGAAAAGGCCCAATGGTTGGCAACAATGTCAGCCATGCAAACAACAAGACCAAGCGGCGCTTCCTGCCGAACTTGAACGACGTGACACTGCAGTCCGAAACACTGGGTCGCGGCGTAAAGTTCCGCATCTCTGCAGCAGCTCTGCGTTCTGTTGATCACCGTGGTGGTCTGGACAAATACCTGGCGAAAGCGAAAGATACTGAACTGTCTGATCGCGCTCTTAAAGTGAAAAAAGAGATCGCTAAGGCGCAAGCAGCAGCTTAATCGCTGACGCATTGACGTTTTTAAAACCCTCGCAACATGGGTTGCGGGGGTTTTTGCTTTTGTAATCAGAACTGTATCCTTAGAATGGACCTCTGACGCAGTTTTTCAGAGGCGGTATTCCATTGAAGTGTAAAGATCTGTTGGCGCTGTCTGATCTGGATATGCGCGATATTGAAGGTTTGGCCGAACGCGCTGTTTCGTTTGGGCATGAATGGCAAACACGCACGATGCCGCGCTCGTTAAACGGTGCGCGCATCGGGTTGATTGCCGAACTGCCGGGGTGGCGCAACCCGACTGCGCTGTCATTGGGTGTTGCGGAAATGGGCGGATCATGTGTTTCAGTGACCGCCGGTCTTGAAGGGGCAGAAATGCTCGAAGATCTCGCGGCCTATATGGACAATTGGTTTGATCTGTTGGCTGTGCGGACGCCAAGCCTGCAAAAGCTGCGCCATTTCGCGGATGCGCTGAACGCGCCTGTTGTGAATCTGCGGACGAATGACAATCATCCCTGCGAAATTCTAGGGGATCTGGCATTTGTGCTATCGCAGCGTGGTACGTGGGATGATTTGACCATTGCCATGGTGGGACCGGCGGCAAACATCGCCCAATCTTGGCTGGAGGCCGCGCGCGTGCTGCCCATCAATGTTGTGCAGGTAACCACGGCTGAATGTGCGTTTGCCCCAGACGATCTGCCAGATCGGATGAGCGTATCCGCGGATCCGCGCGTGATCGAAGAGGCCGATATGATCGTGACGGATTGTTGGCCAAATGGATTAAGCCCAGAGCAAAAGCACGAGATTGGCGCGTTTCGTATCACCGGTGATATGCTGGATCGTGCGCGATCAGATGTCCTATTTGTACCATGCCCACCTGTCACGCGCGGCGAAGAAGTAAGCGAGAGCGCAATGGCCCATCCACGTTGTCTGGCAACGATGGCCAAAGCGTATCTGATGCATGCTCAAAACGCATTTGTTGAAGTCGCCTTGGCCGGGAAAATCTAGATCATAGAGGTATTTCACCCAAATATGTCGCGCCGAACACCATGTGACATCGTGCATCACCCATGTGTCCAGTCGGGTCTTGTCCCGCATCGTTTTGGTGTCTAAGCCTGCATCTGTGATATATCTATCCGCCATATCCCGTTTGCTGCTGATCGTCAGTCTGATCTTGACCGGCCTTGGTTTGTCTTTTGCCAAAGGGCAGGGGGCGGGCATGGCTGTGCAGCAGGCCGAGATTTGTATCGGCCTGCATGTGGTCACCGTGCATTTGGACGAAAACGGCGATCCGGTATCAGGGATCGCATTATGCCCCGATGCAGGGCAGGCCTTGATGAGAGATGCTGGTCTGGCCTTTGTCGTGCCGCCCTTGGAACCGGCATATCGCCGGGTGCACTACGCAGGGATAGGCACCAATTTGCAGCTGCGTGAAGGTTTGTCTCCGCAAGCGCGTGATCCTCCTGAACAGGTTTGACCCCTTTCAAACCAATGGAACTTTAGGAGATATGACATGAAAAAGATCCTTACACTGAGCGCATTTGCGGCCCTAATCGCTGTACCTGTATCTGCCGAAATCGTCATCAAAGACGCATATGCGCGGTCTGGCGGAGCAAAAGCCATAGCCGGTGCGGCCTTTATGGAGATCGAAAATACCGGGCAAGAGGCGGATCGTTTGATTTCTGTTGCCGCTGGTGATGTGTCAAAGCGGGTCGAACTGCACACCCATAAAGATATGGGTGAGGGCGTCATGCAAATGATGCAGGTCGAAGAGGGCTTTGTTATTCCGGCAGGCGAAAGCCACCTTTTGATGCGTGGGGGCGATCACGTGATGTTCATGGGGTTGAATGACCCGTTCGAACAGGGCGAGATGCTGCATGTCACGCTGACCTTTGAAAAGGCCGGCGAGATTGTGGTGATGGTCCCTGTCGATCTAGAGCGTCAAGAAGGGCATGGCGGCCATATGGATCATGGTGCAGATGACCATAGCGGACACAAACACGGCGACTAAGCGCCCAAGACCTCATCGACCCAGGCTGGCACTGTCTGGGTCGCTTTGCCGGTGATTTGGCGATCAAACATATATTGCGACCCTGTTGGTTCTAGATTGATCTCGATTGTTTCTGCGCCACAGTTTCGCGCCTCTTGTACAAATCCGGCCGCAGGGTAGACCTGACCAGATGTTCCGATAGCCACAAACGTGGTGCAGCCCACCAGCCGATCGGCGATTTCATCCATAAAATACGGCATTTCGCCAAACCAGACGATATCCGGGCGCGTCGCCGCTGTCCCGCAATTCGGGCATGTATCTGTTTTATGCATCACATTTGGCGCGTCCCAGCGCGTCTGACACGCAGCGCAGAGCGCTGAATTCAGCGCCCCATGCATATGCACGACCTTGGCACCACCGCGTTCATGCAGGTCATCGACATTCTGCGTCACGATATAGACATCGCCTGCAAATTCGCTTTGCAAACGGGCCAGTGCAATATGCGCTGCATTTGGCTGCGCGTCTTGCGCCTTTGCGCGGCGGGCGTTGTAAAAGTCGTGCACCAGATCGGGATTGGCGGCAAAGCCTTCGGGCGTGGCGACGTCTTCTATGCGATGGTTTTCCCACAAACCGTCCGAGGCGCGGAATGTTGCGATGCCGCTTTCCGCTGAAATACCTGCCCCTGTTAAGATGACGATTGTGTCCTGCATGCGGATCCTCCGGCTTGCGTTTGGTTCGGGTGAGAGTCTATCAATCCTTATGACTACACGCATCCTCTTTGTCTGTCTTGGAAATATCTGCCGATCGCCCTCAGCGGAAGGCGTGGTACGTGCCTGTATTGCAGAGCGTGGATTGGACATTCAGACCGACAGCGCCGGGACCGGTGGTTGGCATGTGGGCGATCCGCCTTATGGTGCGATGCAAAAGACGGCCGCAAAGCGAGGCTATGATCTGTCTGATTTGCGGGCCCGCCAGGTCAGCGTGTCAGATTTCGATAGCTTTGATCAGATCATCGCCATGGATGCGGATAACCTGCACAACCTGCGCGCATTGCGGTCGACAGGCAGCCAGGCGCAATTGAGCCTGCTGACTGATTTCGCGCCGCAACTGGGGGCAGATCATGTGCCAGATCCCTATTATACGCGTGATTTTGACGGTGCGTTGGATTTGATCGAACATTGTATCGATGGATTATTGGCCCAGCTTTAGTCATTTACCAACGGATCACGTTGTACAGTGTTGGCCTTGTCCATGCGCTTAAGGGGCGCTAGGTCTATCCTATTGGTATAATTTTATTTAATCGGGTGTTTCAGCAATGTTTCATCGAGTTCTCGTTGCCGTTTTGGCAATCGCTATTCTGCATGGGTGCGACCGGTCTTCATCAATGGAGCGCGCCCGGCAAATCGAAGCACAGGTTCTAACATGTGATGTGACCCGGCGATTGGGCTGCTTCTTTGATGCCACCCCAGTACGGGTTCGCGACGAAGGGGTCACCTTAGCGAACCGACCCTATCTGTTTTTTCCAACCTCTCGGCCCTTGGAATTTGTGGATGCGAATGGGGCCGAATGGATCGCGCCAATCGGCACATTGACGGATGGTGCTTCGATACCAAGGATTTTTGTGGATCTTATAGGTGCCCCAACGCGCGAAGAGTTTCGCGGAGCGGCGGCCGTCCATGATGCCTATTGCGGTATCGGCAACGAAGAGGGCAGCGCGTATCACAGCCGACGCTGGACTGCGGTACATCGTATGTTTTTTGACGCACTTTTGGTCGGTGGGACCGATCCCAAGATGGCCAAAGTGATGTTTTCCGCGGTTTGGCTGGGCGGCCCGCGATGGGCAGATCCCGAGGTTGAGCAGCTCGGTTACCTTTCTGTGTCAAAACCTGCGCCTCACTTGCGGTGGGATCATTGGAGGGCTTGGCAGGACGTTTCTAGAGAAGAGAAACGGCGTATATTCAAAAAAGTGAAATTGTTTGTTGAGTCCCGAAATCCAACCCGTAGTGAACTGGAACGGTACATGTGGCGGCAAGAAAAGCAAGCGATCGCTCAGTACAGACGGGCGAGCCAAGAAGAGGATTCACACAAAAACGAACAGGAGGTTGTTGAGGAACCTGTTAACGAGCCTACGGATGAACAAACTGTTCCAGTTGACACGTCTGATCCTGTTGAAATTTCCGAATCGCCTTTATCTGAAGGCGAAGCTGAAGAGCCGGAAACACCTGAAGAACCAGTTGAAACGCCTATAAATGAGGATAACGACGAAGAAACGTCGGAAGTGGAAAATGAGGAAGCAGAGGAGCTGTAAGGGCGGAAACTGACGATCTGACTGCAAATTTCGGCGAAGTTCGTACATTTTTCGCATGGCATAACACCATTTTGACGTAACGTTATTTTAACACTCTGCTTTGCGTATTTTTATTAGAATTGTTCTAATATCACGATAATATTACTGTTCGGATTCCGTGCTAGAAAGGCGCGAAAACATATGCCTATCACGGTTACATACGTCCCACTTTTGGGGCGAATTGGTGATTGGATATGTAATGAAACTAAAACTGATGGTAGCCATGCTCGCAACATGTCTTGCGGGAGCAGCAAACTCTGAAACGATTACATTCAGTGATTTTGAGCATGGGGATTTAATTGCCAATGGGCAATTCGATTTTGGCGGGATCACCGGCACGATCACAACGACGAACTTTGGCGATGGACCAGACACAGCGCAGATTTTCGACACCGGCTTTGACGGAAAAACGTCTGATCCGGATCTGCAGAATCCGACAGAGACGACAACTGGTGACGTATATACTGGGTCGAATATCCTGATTATTTCTGAAAATGGGGATTCCAGCGATCCAGATGATGAAGCAGGTGGCGGTACAGTTGTTCTGGTTTTTGACGAGCTGATCGAATTCTTGGGCATCACGCTGCTGGATTCTGAAACGCGTTATAACAACGAAATTGATGTTCAGGTTGATGGTGGCGTGTACGCGTTGGAAGACATCACAACGGGCAATCATCACTATCAAGAATTTACCGGCTTTAGCTATGTAACCCAGTCGATCACGGTCACGCTGGGTGGTTCGGGCGGCTTTGATAACATTCAGATTGCGCCTGTACCTGTGCCAGTTCCAGCCTCAGCAGCATTGTTGCTGGGCGGATTGGGCGGTCTTGCAGCGATGCGTCGTCGTAAAGCCAAGCAAGCGGCCTAAGGCAACTTGAAAAGATCCGTAAAGGGCAGGGCGCAGCGGCGTGCCTGCCCTTTTTATATGTGTTTATGCGACTTGAGACCGCCTAAATGTCGCGATACACCACGCTCCAGATAAGGAGCCAAACACATGCCCGTTTTCCTCAATACGCTTGATGTCGATTTCGAAGACCAGTTTGCCGCGCTGCTAGGCGCGAAACGTGAGGAAGATGAAGACGTAGATCATACGGTCGCTGCAATCATTCAGGATGTACGAGATCGCGGCGATGCGGCAGTTTTAGAGCTGACATCACGATTTGATCGTTTAGATCTGGCACCAGACACGATGGCGTTTCCCGCTGAAGAGATTGAGCGCTATTGTGCCTCTGTATCTGACAAAGAACGTGCTGCGTTGGAATTGGCGGCCAATCGCATCCGGGCCTATCATGAAAAACAATTGCCTTCAGATGCCAGCTGGACGGATGAGGCTGGGGCCACATTGGGATGGCGATGGACGCCGGTTTCCGCTGCGGGCCTTTACGTGCCGGGTGGTTTGGCATCCTACCCATCTTCTGTTTTGATGAACGCGATCCCGGCCAAGGTCGCGGGTGTTGAACGTCTTGCCATTTGCGTGCCCACACCGGATGGCGTGGTGAACCCATTGGTTCTTTTGGCAGCAAAACTGGCCGGTGTGGATGTGATTTATCGGATCGGGGGCGCACAGGCGATTGCGGCGCTGGCCTATGGGACGGATACGGTCCATCCCGTCGACATGATCACGGGGCCGGGCAATGCCTATGTCGCGGCGGCCAAGCGCCGGGTCTTTGGCAAAGTGGGCATTGATATGATCGCTGGCCCGTCCGAGATCCTTGTGATTGCTGATGGTGACAACAATCCCGACTGGATCGCGCTGGATCTGATGAGCCAAGCCGAACATGATCAAAGCGCCCAAAGTCTATTAATCACGACCGATCCCGCCTTTGGTCAGGCGGTATCTGATGCGGTGGATGCGCGTCTAAAAACGTTGGAACGCGCTGATATCGCGGCGGCCAGCTGGCGCGATTATGGTGCAGTGATCATTGTGCGGGATTTGGATGAGGCCGCCATCTTGTCCAATCGCATCGCGCCAGAACATTTGGAACTTTGCGTGGCTGATCCTGATGCGCTGTCGGAAAAGACGACACATGCAGGGGCCATTTTCCTAGGTCAATATACGCCAGAGGCCATTGGCGATTACATTGGCGGGCCAAACCACGTGCTACCGACCGCGCGTTCGGCGCGTTTTTCGTCTGGATTGTCGGTCATGGACTTTCTCAAACGAACAACTTTGGCAAAAATGACGCCGGAAGCGCTGCGGGCCATTGGGCCTGCCGCGGAGGTTTTGGCAAACTCAGAAAGCTTAGAGGCCCATGGCCTGTCTGTCACGGCGCGTTTGGACAGCTTGAACTGAGATCGCCGCAAAGAGAGAAAGACGAAAAATGCATGCCACGATCCAAGCCTATTTTGACGCGTTCAATTCTGGGGATACGGATGGCATGCTGGCCTGTCTGTCTGATGACGTAGCGCATCACGTGAATGAAGGTCATATTCGCATTGGTAAGGCGGCTTTTGGTGAATTCTGTGCGCATATGGATCGCTGCTATCAAGAAAAGCTGACCGATATGGTTATCTTTTCCAGCAGTGATGGCCGTCGTGCTGCCGCCGAATATGTCGTGAATGGCACGTATCTGGCCACAGATGCCGGTCTGCCAGAGGCGAAGGGGCAGACATATCGTTTGCCGGCCGGATCGTTCTTTTCGCTGGATGGTGATAAAATCACCCGTGTTGTGACTTATTATAACCTTGCTGATTGGGTTGCGCAGGTCTCATGAGGGTCGAGGTTTTGACCGGCGATGCGATCGTCGCCGTTTTGGATGATCTGGCCCGGTTGCGCATCACGGTGTTTCGTGACTTTCCTTATCTTTATGATGGGTCTTTGGATTATGAGCGCGACTATATGCGTTCATATGTCACTTCGAAAACAGCCGTTTTGGTCGGGGCCTTTAATGGGGATCAACTGGTTGGTGCGGCCACGGGCACGCCCTTAAGCGATCATGCCGATGATTTCGCAGAACCTTTCAAACATCACCCCGTGCCGATGTCTGATATTTTTTACTGCGCTGAATCTGTGTTGCTGTCTGACTATCGCGGCAGGGGCATTGGACATGCGTTTATGGATGCGCGCGAAGATCATGCACGGTCTTTAGGTGCCACGCATTCCGCCTTTTGTTCCGTCATTCGACCTATGGACCATCCATTAAAACCAGATGCTTATGCGCCACTGGATCCGTTTTGGCGCAAACGCGGTTATGCGCCTCTACCGAATGTGAAAGCGCGGTTTGATTGGAAAGACGTGGATCAGGATGCGAGCACCGTCAAAGAGCTACAATTCTGGATGCGTGCCCTTTAGCTTATATAAGTGCCATATAAATCTGTATTCTCAGCATATCGCGACGCATATTGTGGCAAAGGTGCAGCGGGAAGACGGTAAAGCCTATGGCGTCATTGAAGGCCAGATTGGTTGGCCTGTAGAAACCTGAAATATTGCCCTCAATATTACAACTCTGTGCTACCTGCCGATCTTGTCCCCACCACGCCTAAAGTGTTTTGCCCATGAAAATCGCAACCGCCGCATACCCGTTGGATTCCTTTTCTAATTTCACCGACTATGTCGACAAACTGACCTCGTGGGTCCGGGATGCGTCAGAAAACGGCGCTGATCTGCTGGTCTTTCCCGAATATGGCGCTATGGAATTGGCGACTTTGGCAGGGGCTGAAGCGGCGGCAGATATTCAGACCTGTTTGCGTGTTGTGGCGGATTTTGTCGCTGACATTGATCAGCTTCATAGGGAACTGGCCCGGACATTTAATTGCTACATTCTAGCGGCCTCTGCCGCGGTTTTTGATCCGGTTTTTGAAGGTTTACCTGTCAATCGCGCGCGTTTCTTTTCGCCAGACGGCGGCATGGCTGTGCAGGATAAACAAATCATGACACGCTTTGAACGTGAAACTTGGGGCATGCAGGGGGGTGGGCCATTGCAGGTTTTTGACACGGCCCTTGGAAAAATCGCGATCCTGATTTGTTATGACAGCGAATTTCCCCTGTTGTCGCGTGCGGTGATGGAGGCGGATATCATCCTTGTTCCGTCTTGCACTGATGCGTTGACGGGGTATTCGCGTGTCAAAATCGGGGCGCAGGCAAGGGCGTTAGAAAATCAATGCGTGACGGTCATGTCATCCATCGTTCAGCCGTTTCTGAATTGTCCTGCTGTGGATGAAAATGTCGGGGCGGGCGGGGTCTATGGTCCGCCGGATGTGGGGTTTCCAGAAACAGGCGTTATTGCACAAGGTGTGCTGAACCGTCCGGGATGGACCTATGCGGATGTGGATCTGGATGCGATATCGCGGGTGCGTGCGGGCGGTGCGCAGCTCAATCGATTGCATTGGGAAGATCAAGCCGGTCGCGTAAATCCCGCGCCTTTGGTCAAGCTATGATGCAGATGCCGCATTTCCCCCCTTGATAAAAAGCGGTTTTAAGACCATATGAACGATCATCCCGCAAAATACGGGATTAAGTGCAATTAATGTAGGAGATACCATGGCCAAGGAAGATACGCTCGAATTTCCCGGTGTCGTTAAGGAACTCCTGCCAAATGCGACATTTCGGGTCGAGCTTGAAAACGGCCATGAGATCATCGCACATACGGCAGGCAAGATGCGCAAGAACCGCATCCGCGTTCTGGCAGGCGACAAAGTTCAGGTGGAAATGACACCTTACGACCTGACCAAAGGTCGGATCAACTACCGCTTTAAATAAGCGGATCGCTTAATATGTGAGTTAGAGAAGCCGGGTCTTGCGCCCGGCTTTTTGTTTGGCCTAAATCTGCCGTTGGAACGACAGGAGATCCCATCATGACCCAGCCTCGCCTTATCCTTGGTTCTGGCAGCCCGCGCCGTCTGGAATTGCTGGCACAATTGGGTTTGACACCGTCAGATATCCGCCCGCCGGACATCAACGAAGATCCTCGCAAAGGTGAATTGCCGCGCCCCTATTGCACGCGCTTGGCAAAGGAAAAGGCGTTGGCGATTGAAGCTGATCCAGATGACGTCGTGCTATCTGCCGATACCACGGTTGCATTGGGGCGGCGGATCATTGGGAAGCCTGCGGATGAAAAAGAAGCGGCTGAATTCCTAACGATGATGTCCGGGCGGCGTCACCGGGTGATCACGGCCGTAGCGGTGCGCAAAGGTGATCAGATTTGGGAACGCGATGTGGTCACACAGGTCAAAATGAAGATGCTGTCTAATCCTGAATTAAATGCCTATCTCGTTTCGGGCGATTGGAAAGGCAAGGCGGGCGGATACGGGATCCAAGGGCCAGCCAGCGCGTTTATTCCATGGATTTCGGGGTCTTTCACGGCCGTTGTTGGTCTTCCTTTGGCCGAAACGGCCGGGCTGCTTACTGCGGCAGGGTTGGACCTTTACACATAAAAGGGTTGCCTTTTTCTTGACCCGGTGCAGGCCCGTGCGGCTAGGTTCTTCTGACAGATGTTTCGGGAGGGGCCAGTGAAAACCGTTCAGACGACTGTCTTAAGCATTGCGTATCATGAAATGGGTCCTTCAGATGGGGATCCTGTCATATTGCTGCATGGCTTCCCCTATGATCCGCATTGTTTTGATGCGGTGGCCACAAATTTGGCCAGCAAGGGGGTGGCGTTGCATTATGCCATATTTACGCGGCTATGGTGGGAGTGCATTTAGAAAAATGACTCTATTATGGGATCATGAAAGCACATTTTGATCCAGAAGCTATGCGAGTTCGCCTATTGCAGGTGGTTGCTGACAAAGGCCTCTCACTGAGGGAAGTGTCATTGCATTCGGGGAACAGTGAAAGTTATCTTTCAGGTGTTTTGAAACGGGGGAGAGATCCTCAATTGGCGAATTTCATAAATGTTTGTGAATATCTACAGGTAAGTGTTTCTTGGGCACTTTACGGTTATGAAATTACGGCAGACGATGAAGCATTGTTGCAACTACTTAGAGCATACCCGTCCCTTTCAGAGAGGTTGATGGGCCTCGTTGAAGTATTGCAGAACGAGAATACCTTCATGAGTTCAGAATAGCTCGGCCAATTTCGACGTGATTTTGCGGATGGGCAGACGGAGATGTCCCTTTCGAATGCAGCGAAACCGAGCTAGAGAGAGGGCATGAAAGGCACATCTATTCTTTTGGATACAGTTCGGGGTCGCGAAGCGGCTGCGAAACTGGTGAACGGGCAGCTCGATGATCTGCTGATTGACACAGACAGCCCGCGCCCCGGTTCGATCTATCGCGCCATCGCCGACCGGCCGGTAAAAGGGCAGGGGGGTATGTTTTTGCGCACACCTGACGGGTCAGCATTTTTGCGCCAAGTCAAAGGTTTAAAACCCGGAGAACCATTGCTGGTTATGGTCACGGGCCATGCCGAACCGGGCAAGGCCATTCCGGTGACGACGCGCCTTTTGTTCAAATCGCGCTATGCGATTGTGACCCCTGGCGCACCGGGGATCAATATTTCGCGCTCTATCAAGGATGATGACCTGCGCGATGAGATCAATGTGATTGCGCGCGAAGCATTGGCAGAGGCACCTTTGCCCGAGGGGGCTGGATTGATTCTGCGTTCGGCGACGCGCGACGGTAACGCAGACGACATTGCAGAAGACATTGTTGCGATGTCGTCGCTGGCTGCGCAGGTTCTGGCGGATGGAACGGGTGAGGCTGATCTATTGGTTGAAGGGCCGGGGCCGCATGGTTTGGCATGGCAAGAATGGTCCGAAGAGGCCGATCTGGATACGTCTGAGGGATCATTTGCCCATCACAGTGTGGATGACATGATCGATGCTTTGCAACGGCCTGATGTTGTTCTGCCGGGCGGGGGATCTATGTGGATTGAACCAACGCGGGCTTTGGTGGCTGTGGATATTAATACCGGTGGTGATACGTCACCTGCGGCCGGTTTGAAGGCCAATTTGGCCGCGTTGAAGGAAATTCCGCGCCAGCTGCGTTTGCGCGGTTTGGGTGGTCAGATTTTGCTCGATATGGCGCCATGTGCCAAGAAAGAACGCCGCCAAATGGAAAGCTTGTTGCGGGCTGGTTTGAAAAAAGACAGCGTGGAAACCATTCTGGCAGGCTGGACACAGCTGGGCCTGATGGAGCTACAACGCAAACGCGAACGCGTGCCCTTAAGCGAGGTTTTGAAATGAGCTGTCCGATTTGCCAGCGCAAATCTGATCCTGAATTGCGCCCCTTTTGTTCAAAGCGTTGCGCAGATGTGGATCTGGCCAAATGGTTGGGGGGATCCTATGCAATCCCTTCCAATGATCCCGATGATATTGAAGAGGCGCTAGAGGCAACTGAAAACGTCTTGCGCGAGGCAATGGAGCGGCCACATTGACACAATCCCAATGGCCCCGCATCCAGACGCTGGGCACGGATGGATTTGTTATCCGCTTTTCCGATCAGCTGAACGAACCTGCAAATCGTGCTGCCTTGGCATTGCGTGCCGCGATAGAAGTGGCTGGGTGGGACGGCGTGGAAGAGGTCACCAGCGCATTGGCGTCAACAGCGATCCGCCTGTCTGCCTTTGCTGATTTTGAACAGGTCGAGGACCAGATCAAGACACTGGTGCTCAGTCGGGACTGGACCGCAGAACCGCTGCCTGATGGGCGGCGTTTATATAGAATCCCAACAGTGTACGGGACAGAATTGGCCCCACAAATGGCGCAGGCGGCAAAGGCGGCTGGGTTGACAGTGCCAGAGGCCGCAGCAGAATTGTCCGCTGCTCGCACGCGTGTCATCACGCTGGGGTTTGCGCCCGGGCAACCCTATTTGGGTACACTGGATCCCCATTGGGATATTCCGCGTCTCAGCCAGATTACACCACAGGTGCCCGCTGGCGCATTGGTTTTGGCGATCCGTCAATTTGTGCTGTTTGCGGTGGCCAATCCAACAGGCTGGATGCATGTGGGACAAACAGCGGTTCAGTTGTTTCAGCCAAATGCAGACCGTGCGTTTATGTTATTGCCGGGCGATGAGGTTCAATTCAACGCCGTGACGGAAGCAGAATTTGCACGCTATGAAAATGACCCCAATGGCGGCGCGGAATGGGAGATCATCCCATGAGCTATCTCACCATATTGCGCGCAGGTCCCATCATGTCTGTGCAGGATACCGGACGTCCCGGTTTTCTGGCGCGTGGCCTGTCACGCGGGGGGGCGCTGGATGTGCAAGCGTTGGCCGAGGGCAATGCGCTGTTGGGGCAAGATTGCGCTGCGATTGAAATGATGGGAATCGGCGGGGCGTTTCAGGCGGATCGCGACATGCGGATCGCGCTGACCGGTGCTCCGATGCGTGCCAGTGCTGCGGGTGAGGCGTTGGTTTGGAATGCCTCGCATGTCATTGCTGCGGGGACTGTGATTGAAATTGGTGCCTGTGAACAGGGGATGGTGGGCTATCTGCATATTGGTGGTGGGCTTGAAACGCCGATGCAATTGGGGGCACGTTCGCCGCATTTGACGGCGAAATTTGGCGCTGGGTTACAGCCGGGGGATCAACTGCCCCTAGGCACAGATGATGCTTTTGAAGCGGGTATGATCCTACCGGTGGAAAACCGCTTTGATGGTGGGCGTATCCGTATTGTCGCCAGTTTCCAAACCGAACTGTTTTCCCAGACCATGCGCGATAGGTTCGAAGCCGCTACTTTCGCCAAAGACGCCCGGGCAACCCGCATGGGTGCGCCGGTCATCAGCGCTGAGAACCCCGATGGGTTCGCGGCCGAGGCGGGCCTGTCAATCCTGTCTGACGTGATTACGACCGGTGATATTCAGGTGACGGGGGATGGTACGCCCTATGTTTTGATGGCTGAAGCGCAGACAACTGGGGGGTATCCGCGCATTGGTACGGTGATCGCCTGCGATTTGCCGCGTATTGCACAAGCCCCCGCTGGCGCAGAGCTGCGTTTTGAATTTGTGCCTTTGGATGAGGCGCGACACGCGGTTCAAGGCTGGATGCGTGATCTACAGGCATTGAACGGAAAAGTGACGCCATTGGTGCGCGACCCGCGCGATATTCCCGATCTGCTCAGCTATAATCTGATCAGCGGCGCGGTTGCGGGCGATGAATGGGAGATGGAAGAGACATGAGCACAAGCGTCGATTTGAATGCGGATATGGGCGAAAGCTTTGGCCCATGGAAAATGGGGCAAGATGCAGAGATCTTGCAGGTCATTTCCTCGGCCAATATCGCCTGTGGATTTCATGCATCTGACCCGGATGTGATGGCATCGACTATGGCTTTGGCCGTGGCAAATGGCACTGGAATAGGGGCTCATCCCGGCTTTCCGGATCTGCAGGGCTTTGGTCGTCGTCGTATGCATTTAAGCCATGCCAGTTTAGGCAATCTGGTGCGCTATCAGCTTGGAGCAGCGCAGACTATGGCGAAGGCGGCGGGTGGAGCGGTACGGCATCTGAAACTGCATGGCGCATTGGCGAATATGTGTGCGGAAGACATGGATATGGCGCTTGCCTGTTACAAGGGCGCGTTGGATGTGGATCCCGATATCATCATCATGGTGCTGGCAGGAACAGCGCAGCAAAAGGCCGTGGAAGAACTGGGATGTCTCTGGGCGGGCGAAATCTTTGCCGATCGGGCCTATAATGCGGATGCCACTCTGGTGGATCGTTCGCTGCCCGGCGCGGTGATCCATGAACCGGACTATGCGGCCAAACGGATCGTGTCGATGGTACAGGCGGAGGCCATTCTAGCGGAAGATGGTAGCGAAATCCCCACGGCGATTGACACGATTTGTCTGCATGGGGATGGGCCCACCGCGCTGGCCATAGCCCGGGCTGTCCGGGCCGAGCTGAGCGCGGCAGGCATTGATATCAAACCGTTTACTGGTCGTCGCAGCTGCTGATGGCGCCGGCCAGATCCACAATCAGGGACGGATAGAAATCGGCACCCGGTGTAAGATGTGCACCATGGGGATCCAAAACCGCAGCTGACAGATCTGTGCCTTCGGCGACTGTTTCGACCAAACGTGGGTCGAATTGGGGTTCAGCAAAAATGCATTTCACACCTTCAGCAGCAACAATGTCACGCAATTCTGCCATATGTGATGGCGAGGGTGGTGCGGCATGGCCGTCTGCGATTGCGCCGTAGCTTTTGATATTAAACGCGGTTTCAAAATAGCGATATGCGTCATGGAAGGTGACGACGCCCTTGTCATGGCTGTCTGCTAGAAGCGTTTCCGCCTCATTGACCGCCGCGTCGATGGCTGCTGCTGCTGCGTCGGCATTCGCGGCATAGATCGCTGCGTTTTCTGGATCATGTTCTGCGAGTTCTTCTTCGATCACATCCAGCCAAAGTTTGGCATTTTCTGGGTAGAGCCATGTATGAGCATCTGCACCTGAGTGATCGTGATGATCGTCGTGTTCTGCATGCTCTTCGTGATCATGTTCATCATGGCCGTGATCGTCGTGTTCTGCATGCTCTTCGTGATCATGTTCATCATGGTCGTGATCGTCGTGCTCAGCATGTTCTTCGTGATCATGTTCATCATGGTCGTGATCGTCGTGTTCTGCATGCTCTTCATGATCATGCTCGTCATGCTCTTCATGTGCGCCGTGGTCATGGTGGTCTTCGACTTCGACCAACGCATTGTCACGTGGGCCCAGAAGCAAAGTGCCTTCAATGTCGTTCATGTCAATAACATGTGCTTCAGTGGCCAGTGAATTGATCGACCGACCAAAGACCGGCATCAGGCTTTCACCCATCCAAAAGATCAGCTCGGCATTGCTCAGGGCCCGGGCCTGCGAGGGGCGCATGGCGAAGTCATGTGGCGACACATCTGCTGGTACGATCACGGTTGGTGTCCCCAAATCGCCCATCACGGACGCAACCAAACCACCCAAAGCGACGATGTCTGTTGCAACGGACGGCGTATCTGCAGCGGCAGAAAGAGGGGATAAGACCGTCGCAGCGACGGATCCAAGGAGGGCGGCATGAATTTGGCAGCGCATTTCTGTATTCCCATGAAGTGATGATGTGTTATAACGTAACAGTTGCTATCGCGATGGGCCTCGCTTAACAAGAGTTAATCTTGAGAAGGATCAAAAATGCCGGATCAATCCACGCCGAAATCCGAGAATGACACGCGCTCAAAGCAAGATGAGACCGGGTTCCATACCCATGATCATGCGCGTTGTGTCGAAACTGGGGTCAAAATTGCCAAAGAGCGTTGTGCGGCTGAACGGTTGCAATTGACGCCTGTTCGCCTGCGGGTGTTGGAAATTTTGTTGCAGCAGCACCGGGCCATGGGCGCGTATGAAATTTTGGATGTTTTGCGCGTTGAAGGGTTGGGATCTCAGCCGCCGGTTGCTTATCGCGCATTGGATTTTCTAACGCGCCACGGATTCGCGCATAAAATTGAACGTTTGAACGCGTTTGTCGCTTGTTCGCATTCCGGTGAAAGCCACGTCCCGGCCTTTATGATCTGTACGATGTGCAACATGGTCGCAGAGGCGTCTAGCCATTCGGTCGGACAGGCTATGAAAGGCGCGGCGGGGGACATTGGGTTTGCGGTTGATCGTATCGTTGTTGAGGCCGAAGGCGTTTGCCCGACATGCCGTCCCACGTCGGAAAGTACGCGTGCATGAAACTAATCGAAGCTGACGGACTATCGGTCGCCTATCGCGGCCATAATGTGTTGCAAAACGTTGATTTTGCGATCGAAGCAGGGGAAATCGTTACCGTGGTTGGCCCGAACGGATCCGGGAAATCCACGCTGATGCGCGCTTTGATCGGTGCATTGCGGTGCGAGGGGACGATAAGACGTAAATCGGACCTGCGATTGGGTTATGTGCCCCAGCGTTTGATGATTGATGCGGCTTTGCCAATGACTGTGAACCGGTTTTTGGATTTGCCGCACAAGTCATCAAAGGCCGCCAAGACGCGCGCGCTGAAAGAAGCTGGCGGTGAGCACCTGGCGAAACGTCAAATGGGACAACTTTCTGGTGGGCAATTCCAGCGTGCCTTGTTGGCGCGTGCATTGCTCAATGATCCAGAATTGCTGATCTTGGATGAACCGACACAAGGTTTGGATCAACCTGGATCGGCTGCGTTTTACCAACAGATCGAAAATATTCGGAACCGGCGTGGTTGTGCTGTGCTGATGGTCAGTCACGAATTACATGTTGTGATGAGCGCCTCAGACCGTGTGATTTGCATCAATGGCCATGTCTGTTGTCAGGGTCGCCCCGATGTCGTTGCACAAGCCGAAGAATATCGCGCGCTGTTTGGGACTGGTACGAAGGGTGCCCTTGCCCTGTATCGGCACGAACACAGCCATGCCCATCACGACAGGGCAGCGGATGTTCCGCATCTCCACCATAAAGACGAGTGCACACACGACCATGTTTGACGATTTTTTGATGCGCGCAGCGCTGGGCGGCGTTGGTGTCGCACTGGCCGCAGGGCCTTTGGGATGTTTTGTCGTTTGGCGACGTATGGCCTATTTCGGGGACGCGACCGCCCATGCTGCGATTTTGGGCGTGGCTTTGTCCTTGGCCCTGTCCTTGCCGGTTTTTGTGGGCGCTTTGATCATTGCTTTGATCATGGCCGGGCTTGTTCTGACATTGACCGGGCGCGGATTGACAGAAGACACATTGCTGGGTGTTTTGGCCCATGCATCTTTGGCCTTTGGTTTGGTTGCAGTCAGCTTCGTGCCATCTGCGCGGCTAGATCTGGGGGCGTATCTGTTTGGCGAAATTTTGGCGGTGTCCAAAGCAGATCTTGGTGTGATCTGGGGCGGTGCGCTGCTGGTCATCGGTCTTTTGATCTGGCGATGGCAAAAGTTGTTAAGTGCGACATTGTCACCTGATTTGGCATGGGCCAGCGGGTTTAATCCTGATCGTGAGAAACTGGTTCTGACTTTGGCATTGGCCATTGTTGTGGCTGTCGCGATTAAGGTGGTCGGGGTGTTGTTGATCAGTGCAATGTTGATCATTCCCGCCGCTGCGGCCCGCCGTTTTGCGCCAACCCCTGAAATTATGGCTGTTCTGGCTGCGGTGATCGGCGGTGTCTCTGCTTTGGGCGGGCTGCAGGCCGCGTTCGTTTTTGATACGCCTGCCGGTCCCAGCATGGTGGTGACGGCGGCTGTGATTTTTTGCTTTTCTCTGATATTGGGTCGCAAACGCGACTGATGTCGTGCCCTGTCAAAGACGATAGACGCCAAAATGATACAGCAAGAATTGCCTTATCAGGATCCTTGTGATCTGGCAGCGCGGTTGCGGATGCGACCCGGTTTTGCGTTTTTGGACAGCACTGGCCCGGATGTTGTGACGGGGCGCTATTCCTTTATCGGGATTGAACCGTTTGGCGAATATGTCATCCAAGATGGGCAGGAATACTGGAATGGTGCGCCGCTAACGGGCGATCCTATCGCGCAGTTTCAGGGGCTATTGCAGCAATATCAGATGGCGAAAACGGGGGATCTGCCGTTTCGCGCCGGGTGCATCGGGCATATGTCATATGATCTGGGACGTTTGTTCGAAAATCTGGATCCTGTGACTGGCGCAGGAGAGATGGCGACGGATCTTCGGTTCGGCTTTTATGACCTGATCTTTGTGTTTGACCGGCTGGGGCAAAAGGCGTGGCTCTGTTCAAGCGGCCAATCGTTAGAGGCACCAACCCCGTGCGCGGATCGTGCCCAGCGTAGGCTGGCCCAGGCGTTGCACTATCTGCACGTCCCAAAAGCTCGGTCCGTGAAGAACGCGCCGGTTCCTGATTGGGCGTCGAATTTTACGGCACAAGAGTTTGCGAACGCGGTGGAAAGCGTGCGTGCCCATATTGCGGATGGTCAGATCTATCAGGCCAATCTGACCCAATGCTTTAGCGCGGATCTGCCAGATCAGTTTGATCCATGGGCATTGTATTTAACACTGCGCGATATCAACCCTGCGCCTTTTGGCGCATTTTTGCGGGACGGGGATGTTAGCTTTGCATCCAGTTCGCCTGAACGGTTCCTGTCATTGCGTGATGGTCGGATTGAAGCGCGCCCCATCAAGGGCACGGCTACGCGTTCGCGGGATCCTGAAACGGACAGGGCGCGGGGGCAAGAGTTGCTGAGCTCGGAAAAAGATCGCGCAGAAAACACAATGATTGTGGACCTGTTGCGCAATGATCTGTCGCGTGTTTGCGATCCCGGTAGCGTGGATGTGCCGGTTCTATGTGGTTTGGAAACCTATGCGTCTGTGCATCACTTGACCTCTGTCGTGCAGGGGCAATTACAGCAGGGGTTGGGGCCGCTTGATGTGATCGCAGCGACCTTTCCCGGTGGGTCAATCACCGGTGCGCCTAAGATACGCGCAATGAATATCATCTCTGAATTGGAAGGGGGCGCGCGTGGTCTCTATTGCGGAGCGATAGGGTATATCGGGTTTGATGGAGATATGGATTTAAACATCGCCATCCGAACGGCAATTATGACCCCGAAACGCGCTTATGTGCAAGCCGGCGGTGGCATGACGCTTTTGTCCGACCCGCAGGCTGAATATCGGGAAAGCTTGGCCAAAGCTGATCGTTTGCTTGCTGCCTTTGGCGCAGTGCGGTCATGAGGGCGCCATGGTGCTGATCATCGATAATTACGATTCGTTTGTATTCAACGTAGCGCGCTACTGCGCTGAATTGGGTCATGCACCGCAAGTGGTCCGCAATGACGAAATCACGTTGGATCAGATCATTGATCTGGCTCCTAGTGCAATCATTGTGTCACCGGGGCCCGCCGCGCCGCAAGAGGCAGGCGTTTCGCTTGAGGTCGTTCGCAACCTGTCGGGACAGACCCCAATCCTTGGCATTTGTCTGGGTCATCAATGTATCGGTGCTGCATTCGGAGGGGCAATTGCCCGCGCAAAGGAACCGATGCATGGACGTGCCAGCGAAATTCACCATGATGGAACTGGTCTGTTTCAAGGTTTGCCACAACCGTTGAACGTGGGGCGCTATCATTCTCTAATCGTTCAGGAAACACCTGAAATGGAACGCCACCTAGACATCACGGCGCGCACCGTTGCGGGTGAAATTATGGCGCTGTCCCATAAAAATCATCCAACTTACGGCGTACAGTTTCACCCTGAATCGATCTTGTCGGAACATGGGCATGCGGTGATCGGGGGCTTCCTAAAGGTCGCTGGCTCTGCTTCGATTGAATGACGACTGAACGCCTTTTCGCGTAGGCCCCGGGTCTTCGGCGTAAGCGGGTTTGTGCCCTTGTGCTATGTCTGGGCCATATGCCTTGGATCAATGGTATTTGGCTAAAATTGACCGCACTTAATCCGAAAACTTGACGCTATTTGAGTTGGAAAAAACGATTTTTTTAGGAAATCGGCCAAAGTTTTCCATGTTGAATGTTGTAAGGTGAAATTGTGATGCGAAGTCTGTTTACGAGTTTGTCCGCCAGAATTTATGCTGTGGTCGCCCTGTCCCTGATTGTCGCATCTGCGCTCACGCTCTACATGTCCAACGAGGCGCGGGATCAGGCCTATGACCTGCGAAATGATGAGCTGCATCGCATCACAGATACGTCGATCAGTCTTTTAGCAGATCTGCAGGAAAGGGTTGAAAACGGGACGTTGTCTCTGGATGAGGCCCAGACAGAAGGGCGACGTCTGCTAGAGGTCGTTCGCTTTAAGGGCAGTGGCTATATGTTCGCCTTTGATTTGGATGGTGTGATGAAGGCGCACCCGTTTCGACCGAATTGGATCGGTGAAAATCAGATCGGGGTCGAAGATGTGACCGGTATCAAGATTTTTCAGGAATTCATCAACAACATCACAGCCGATGGCGCGTCTAGATTAACCTACTACTTTAACAACCCTGACACTGACGCGATTGAACCCAAGCTTGGCTATGGACAGATGTTCGAGCCATGGGGATGGTTGGTTGGGACGGGATCCTATGTGGCCGATATCGAAGCTGCTCTTGCCAGTTTGCGCATAGCGGCAGCAATAGGATTGGCTTTGGGCATAACACTGTTGTTGGTTGTCTCGACTTTGATTATTCGCAGCGTCTTAAACCCATTGGCAGCTTTGCAAAACCGCATGAATGAACTGGCAGATGGGGATTTGGCATCTGATATTCCTGGCTTGCGTGATAAGAGCGAAATTGGAAAAATGGCGAATGCCGTTGAGGAATTCCGCACGTCCTTGGTGGCGCAAAAAGCGCTTGAGCAAGAACAACTTCGCGCCGATGAAGACCGTCAACGCGTGATTGGAACCCTAAGCGAAAGGTTGTCAATGTTTGCGACCGGTAATCTGACTGTGCGATTTGATGACGATGTGCCTCAGGAATACGCGCAGGTCGCAACTGATTTTAACGCAGCTGTTGAGCAGGTTTCGGACGCGATCAAAAACATTGTCTCTGGTGTCGCAACCATTCATCAAGAAACCAACGCATTGGACAGTGCTTCGAATGATCTGGGACGGCGTACAGAAACACAGGCAGCATCCCTAGAAGAAACAACCGCGGCGTTAAACGAATTGTCCAATTCGGTGAAAGACTCTGCCGATGACAGCAAAGCTGCAGCACATCGCGTCGAGCAAGCCAGCGCAAGAACAGAAAGCGGGGCCGAGGTTGTGCAAAACACGATCCAGGCGATGCGCCAAATCGAGGTAAGTTCGGAAAAAATCGCAAATATCACGTCTCTTATCGATGATATTGCCTTCCAAACCAGCCTTCTCGCACTGAATACAGGCGTTGAGGCTGCACGTGCTGGCGAGGCTGGTCGTGGGTTTGCGGTGGTCGCGGGTGAGGTTCGTGCTTTGGCTGCAAAATCGTCCGAGGCTGCGCAAGACATTGCAACACTGATCAGTGATGCCACACGCGAAATTAAGGTAGGTGCCTCCTTGGCTGAAGAATCTGGGACTGCGCTGGGTGAAATCAATGAACTGATTGTGTCTGTCAAAGGCATAGTGTCATCTTTGGCTGATTCAGCCCAAGAACAATCGTTGTCTTTGTCAGAGATCACGACAGCGGCCCATCAATTGGATCAGGTTACCCAACAAAACGCGGCAATGTTTGGAGAAACATCTGCATCAACGCTGCGCCTACGGGACGAAGCAAACCGTCTTGCAACAGATTCAGGACGTTTCGCGCTGCAGGATAAAGAAAGCGCTCATCGCGAAAGTCAGGCGTCACAAAACGCGGCCTGATATATGGCACACGCCTCTCATGATCGTTTGCAGCAGAGGTGTGTGGCCAAACTGGCCACTTTGATAGAGTTCAGGCCTTAATCGACTGACGAAAACGCGGTCCTAAGGTCGCGCAACGCTGCAATCGTCTTGCTGCATTTGAAATTGCGCCCTATCTGTCATTCGACGAATGTTGGGCACAAGAAAGAACTGTAAGAATGAGGCATGCCGACAAGTGTGACCGGTTTTTGGCTGCGGTTTCGTCCGCACCTCAAATTATGGGCATTCTAAATGTCACGCCGGATTCATTTTCGGATGGCGGTACACATGCAAGCGCTGACGCGGCTATTGAACACGGGCTGACAATGCAGTCTGAAGGGGCCGCGATTGTCGATATCGGCGCGGAATCCACGCGTCCGGGGGCTGAAAAAGTATCGCCCGAGGATGAATTGGCTCGATTGGATCCGATTCTAGGTCCGTTATGCAGCAGTCTCGAAATAGCTGTTTCGATTGATACATATAAGGCACCTGTCGCCCATCGCGCCGCAGAGTTGGGTGTGTCTGTCATCAATGACATTTGGGGCCTGCAAGGTGATCCTGATATGGCTGGGGTTGTGGCGGATACAGGATGTGCATTGGTTGCGATGCACAATCGGGACAGCAAAGATCCAGATATCGATATTATGTCCGATATCATGAGGTTTTTCGAAACCACGCTGAAAATCGCGCGCAAAGCGGGCGTGCCAGAGGGGCGGATCATTTTGGATCCGGGATTTGGTTTTGGCAAAACATATGAACAGAATTACACCGTATTGGCACGTTTTGCGGAACTCGTCCAACTCGGTAGGCCCGTTCTGGCTGGCCTGTCACGCAAGAGCATGATTGGCTTGGCGTTGGATGTAGATACGGATCAGCGTTTGATTGGGACGGTCAGCGCAAATATGCTGTGTCTTTCTGGTGGGGCGCGTGTGTTGCGTGTGCATGATGTTGCTCCGCATCGTGAGGCAATCAAAATTTTCAACGAAATGGAGGCCGCGAGATGACAGATCAGGTTCGCGTTCAAAATCTATGTCTGCACGGATTTCACGGCGTTTTGCCCCAAGAAACGGAACTGGGGCAAAAATTCTATGTGGATATCACATGTGATCTCGACCTCGCACCATGTGCCGTTGAAGATGATTATACCAAGGCAGTATGTTACGGCGCGCTGTGTGACGTGGCATCTGACGTGTCTGATGCGGGGCCCTATCAGTTGATCGAAACACTAGGGGATCGTATCTGTGCGGCTGTCTTGGAACGCTTCGATCGTGTGGATCATGTGTCTGTCACTGTGCGCAAACCTTCGGCGCCTTTGAAAGCCCAATTTGACCATGTGAGCGTAACAATCAATCGCAAACGCCGCTACCGCGTTGGCATTTCCTTGGGCAGCAATATGGGTGACAAAATCGCCAATCTGCGCACCGCGCTGATGCGTATGAACACGCTGCCGGGGTTCGAGGTTGATCAGGTATCCAGTTTCTATCAGACCGAACCTTGGGGCAATACGGATCAGGATTGGTTCCTGAACGCATGTCTGACTGGCTGGACGACTTTGGCGCCGCTGGATCTATTAAAAGCGCTCAAGCGAACAGAAGTGGAATTGGGCCGCGTGCCAGCCGTGCGCTGGGGGCCACGTGCGATAGATCTGGATTTGCTGTTTTCCGAAGATTTGGAAATCGACAGTAAGCTGTTGACCCTGCCACATCCAGAAATGTTCAATCGTGCTTTTGTTTTGGTACCGTTGGCCGAGATCGCTGGTGATCACAAGGTTCTGGGGCAATCCATCGCGGATGGCCTTAAAGCGCTAGAGTATGACCCAAACGAAATTGTTGCGCTTCAAGACGAATGATGTTGGATCGGTGTTGTCGTGTTGAAGATGCTGAAATGTGCGCTGGCATAAGATATTGAAAATTATAGGTATCTATTGAATTTTATACGCCACTTGTGAATGAGTGTTCATGAGTGGAATGTGAAAGATGATGTCATGAAACCTATGAAACGAATTGGTGCGGCCTGTGCTCTATTGCTGGCGGTTTCGGCCTGTACGAACACGACAACGGCAGGTGGACGCGAGGCAGATCGACGCGTGATGATTGCAAACGAAACCGGCCAAACCATGGCGCGTTTTTACGGATCCCGTGCAACGACCCAATCTTGGGAAGAAGATATCTTTGATGGCGATGTCTTGGTCAATGGTGAGAAAATCTTGATCGACTTTGATGATGGATCGGATGACTGCATTTTCGATCTAAAGGCTGAGATGCGCGATAAAGAAGAAATGGTAAAGCTGGGCATCGATGTGTGCCGTGTCAGCGCGGTGACGTTCCAATAAAGCTGCTATCTGCGCATTTAGGCTGTCTTTGCACCTTTATGCGACAGGACGTCAGAGACCTGATTGAATTTGAATAAGGCGTGCTATGAAAATGGCACGTCATTTTCATTTCCAAAGCTTGCGGGCCATTATTTAGAAATAACTATTTGGATTTAGTCGCTCTGGGATCCTGTGGGATCTAATATATTTGAAAACATTCTACACTGTAGCGGTAACAATCACTGTAGAAAAATGGTGGGCGACCCTGGAATCGAACCAGGCGTGAGTCGCCTCGAGGGAGTTACAGTCCCCTGCCACACCTTGCGGCCTGTCGCCCACCGGACACCGATCTAATCGGCGTGAGCGGGTGATTACAGCCGCCTCAAAGCGGCGTCAACCACAAAACTGCAAGTTTATGGGGCCAATTCAGCGGTGTGGTTAAGCGCCTTGGCAAAGCGCGCCGTTTCAGGCATAGAAAACGCCTTATACAAAAGGGTTAGGCCAATGGCACAGAAACCAAAATGGGTTGTCGAAAAAGAACGCGGAAAAAAGGCCAGCGCGGCGGAAACCGTGTGGCTGTTTGGTCTGCATGCGGTGCGTGATGCGCTGGAGAATCCCAATCGGGAAAAATTGCGTTTGGTTTTGACCCGCAATGCGGCGGACCGTTTGGGTGAAAGTGTGGCAAAGGCCGGGATTGAGCCGGAAATCTGCGAACCTCGCAAATTTGCTGCACCGCTGGATCCGCAATCTGTCCATCAGGGGGCCGCTTTAGAGGTCAAGCCGCTGAACTGGGGGGGCTTGGAAGATGTCGCACTGGCTGATGGGCCGGGGCCGCAGCGTCTTGTTCTTTTGGATCGCGTGACGGACCCGCATAATGTCGGCGCAATCTTGCGATCCTCCGAGGTCTTCGGAGCCCGGGGTGTGATTGGCGTCCGCCATCATTCTGCGCCAGAAACAGGTGCCTTGGCCAAAACGGCTTCGGGCGCATTGGAACGTCAACCTTATCTGCGCGAACGCAATTTGGCTGATACGGTCATGGCCTTGCAGGCAATGGGGTACATCGTTCTGGGGCTTGATGGTGATGCAGAGCACACGATCGAACAGGCGGTCGAGGGCAAGCGCGACCGACCCATTGCCCTTGTTATGGGGGCAGAAGGGCCGGGGTTGCGTGAAAAGACCAAAGAGACGGTTGATGCTTTGGTGCGCATTGATTTTGCAGGCGCGTTTGGATCACTGAACGTATCCAATGCTGCTGCGGTCGCATTATATGCCGCGAAAGGGTAGTCGTTAGCGCCTCTGTTGCAGTGCCCTTGGCAGACCAGCGGTGCAGACCCGTTCACGCGGGTCGGGCATGCAACGGAAAACGCCCCCTTTTATACACCAGAATGTGCCAAAGCGGACCAGTCCGATTGCGTCCACCCAGAATGTGAGATTCCAAGCGTTCCATTGCTGTTCTGAAAGAATTTGGAAAAGCAATTGTGTCAGAAACGGTCTGAATGCAGCTAACGTAGGCAGGATCTTACATGCGGCACTGCACAATCTAGCGCGCGACATGCATGAATTTCATATGGGTTCTTGAATTTTGCGCACGGATCTCTGATATCCAAGGGGAAGATCGGGAAAGACTATGGCACAGACAAAAATAGCGACATGTTGTTATTGCGGCACCAAATCCGCTTTGGTGTTGAAGGGTAAGGAACAACATGAATTGTCCTGTTCCAGCTGCGGCGCGGCACTGCATAACCTGAAACATCTGCCCAAAGGCGGTTGGGGCGAGCATAAGTCAAAACCCGTTAAACCCAAACGGGTTGCCCCAAATGATCGCAGCATGCGTAAGAAGAAAAAGAAAAAGCCAATGGGCCTGCGCATCCTGGAAGAAGTGTTTGACGTGGTCGACGATCTGTTCTGATCTGCGCATATCAGCGTTGCAGTTGGAAATCAGGGCTTCGCTTGGGCAGACAAACCTGTTATTGGCACGCTTCGACCACATCCGCCTGCTGTTTTAGGACGTCCCATGAGCAAACTTAGCCTTGAAGAAAAGCGCCAGATGAAATCGGCTTCGCGCCTCTATGCGGTGCAGGCGCTGTTCCAGATGGAGCAATCGGGTCAAACCGTGGACAAAGTGCGCGAGGAATTCCTGAAATTCCGCTTTGGTGCGGCGCAAGAGGATGGTGTGGAACTGGTCGATGGCGATATCCGTCTGTTTTCTAAAGTGACGGAAGAGGCTGTGAATTGGCAGGCCAAGATTGACCAGATGACAGATCGTGCCTTGGTCGCGAAATGGCCCATCGACCGGATCGATTCCGTGCTGCGTGCCCTGTTTCGCGTGGCCGGTGCCGAAATGCTGGAATGTGACACACCACCCAAAGTGGTGATCGTGGAATATGTGGACGTGGCCAAAGCATTCTACCCAGAGGGCCGCGAAGCCAAATTCGTCAACGCCGTTCTGGACCATATGGCACGCGAGGCCAAACCAGAGGCGTTTTAATCGCCCGCCATCTCGGACAACAGAACCGCGTAATTTTCCCGTATCCGATCTAGATGCGGATGACTATTTGGAAAGGCCAATTCTAGAATAGAAATCGCCTGCCGAAACAGAGGTTCAGCCTCGTCATATCGTCCTGTGCAGCGCAGCAATAGGGCCAGATTGTTCAGCGCCTCGCCTTCATCAGATGTGCCCCTTGCCGCCTGCAGCGCCTTTTCGGCCCATGGCAGTGCCTTATCATAGGCACCAATATCGCCCAGCAGCCAAGCGGCCTTATTCATATGATCAAAGGTCGGATCCAGTTCCGCAGCGCGGGTGTAATGTTGTGCGGCCACAAACCAATCCACCCGCGCCTCGGCGATTTCGCCTAACCCAAATTCTGCGTGGGCCGTGGCCTGCACCGCGATTTGGCCATCTGCGCGGATGTCTTCAAACAGCGCCTCTGCCTTGGAATAATCCAACTGTTGCAACGCATCTTTCGCGGTCGCGATGCGATCCGCGCCAAATCTTTTTGCCTCGCGTTCCAATCGCGCCTCTAGATCCGCAACGCGTTTCATGGTCTCATCCAGCGCAGTCTGTGGATCGGCCAGTTGTTTGGTCACCACATCCAATTGGGTCAACAGGTTCTGACGATCTGAGTCATGGGCGGTTTTCAACTGATCCGTGATCTTATCCCGTTCCTCTTTCAGGCGGGCCTCAAACTGGGCAAGGGTCATTTTGATGACGGGTTCGCTGGGCACGGGATCAGTCGGGGTGAGGGAGGAGATTGGTTTTCGGAACGGCCATATGCCCAAGAGCCAAGCTAGGAGCCCTCCAATCGCAACTATTGCCGCAATTATTGTTGAGGCCGCGCCCGCGTGTTCCGGAACAATCAGAAAATCCCAGATGTTCGTCCAAACTTGTAAGAGAAAATCCCTCATTCAAAATACCCTGCGCGCTCAAATCCCCATCAACGGTAATAGAATGCCATTCTAAAACAACCCGTTTTTGGACCAGAGCTTTCCAAGCTGCAGGGTGGGCGTTAAGGAATTGGCAACCACGTTTGGCGAAAAATTGCTAAACGTATATTTTTTGTATATACATGGGATGTGCTTGTGCTATAACGCCGCCCATCGCAGCTGGAGTCTTGCAGCGTGTCTGACGAACCAAAAAAGAAGAAAAAAACCAATCATGACAGCCAATTGGTTATTCGTATTAAAAAATCTGAACGCGACCGGTTCGTGGCGCTTTGTGACGAATTGGACACCAGCGCGGCCCGTGAAATCAGGCGGTTCATCCGCGGGTTTCTGGCCGAACATAGCGATGAGTGACGCGTATCCCACCTGTCACGGCTGAGCGTTCTGAATACTTAAGAAAGGTGCCATCATGGCGAAGAAATCCAAAATCAAAGCTCTGAAAAAAGATGTCAAAAAGCGCTCAGCACAGCTGAAAGACGCGAAAAAGGCTCTGAAAAAAGCGCTATAAGCGTTTGCGATTTTTGGCCCCCTTGTTTTGACCTCTATGACCAGCCAAGGGTCGTCCGTTTAGAAAACCCCCGATGTTGTGCCATCGGGGGTTTTTCTATGTCTGATGTCGATCAGTTGCAGGGGGGATTACCAGCATGTGTAGAGGGTATTTTTCTAAAAGCTAAAACGAATTTGCGATTTGAAAAGGTTCGCACCCTGACCTTTGGAATCCAGATTTAATGTTGGGACGTTATTTAGTGATATATCAAAAATCAATCCAAAGGAGAATCCTATGATTGGATCTATTTCGACATCCCCTTATGTGGGCATGATCAAAACCCCCGTTATCCCTGCCGCTGCCGCTGAAACCGTAGCGGAAACCAGCGAAGACGTGCAAAGCACCGACACGGATTTCGCCACTGTGGTGGAAGGTGATCTTCCTGCCGAAGAGTTAGGGTTAACTGGTGGTACCGAAGAATTCATTGAAATGATCGGAGCCGAAGCGTTTACCCTTAACGACAGTCCTGAAATGCTGGCTGCTTGGGCGGAAACGCAACGAGCCATGGAAGAGATGGCTTGGCGTGAATCCGAAGAAGGACAGGCTTGGCAGGCAGAGATGCTGGCTGAGCAGCGCGCTCAACCCGTTGATTTAGTCGTTTATCAGGGGGATCGTATTGTTGCGTTCCGCACCGAAAATTCTGGTTTCACATCCCTGAATTCGATGGGCAGCCTACCTGATGGGTGGAGCGACATGTCCGCGGAAGAACTGGAAGAGGCCTTAGAGGATTATGCGCTTAGTCGTGGCTACACAATCCAGACGCAAGCGGATGGTCTGAACATGACCAATGGTGAAGCCGTGGATATCTTCAACCAGCATGGCATGTAGAGCTAAATTCCCGGGCGGTTGTGTGCTGCCTGGGAAGGTATCAGAATTAGAATTCTAGATGGATCACCATAGTTTTGGATTAAAACTGCGTTGGCCTTTGGTGGCATTTTGTGCCCCATCAACAATTTTGATGTGAGAGCGTCGTGGATGAGGTGATGTTTAAGTTATTGATTTGTATTTCACTTTGACCGCGGGGCTCACCTTCGAGGCCCAAATTGTTGAAGGGTGGCGGGGACCGCTGCGACCGTTCGGGGATACGCATTCCCGAGGACCTGTATATACAGGTGGGCGCCAGGTAACGAGACCAGGATCACGACAGAGCCAGCTCCCTCGGATTTGCTTAAGGCCACCGGAATGTTCCCATTGTGAACGAGAGGAGCAGATCCGCCACTAGCCTAGATAGGGCTATGGGCCCGGTAGGGCAAGGGGGGGGTAGATATTTCATACTTGATTTATGTTCACTCATTGTTCACTTTGAGGCATGTTGGAAACGCAAGCCTCAGCACCAAAATTACAACCGGGTCAGCTATTGGCGCGGGGTGTGTGTCGCTTGATGCACAGCCATGGTTTTTCCTGTCTGGAGGAATTTACGCCGGAACGCGGTAAGCGCGTGGATGTGATGGCCCTGGGTCCCCAGGGCGAAATCTGGGTCATTGAATGTAAAAGTAGTCGTGCTGATTTCACATCAGATACAAAATGGGATGGCTACCTGGAATGGTGTGACCGGTATTTTTGGGCCGTTGATGCCGATTTTCCGACCGAGCTGTTGTCAGAGGAAACAGGCCTGATCATTGCGGATATGTATGGAGGCGAGATTATTCGCATGCCGGATGAAGATAAGCTGGCCGCCGCCCGCCGTAAGGTGCTGACCCACCGTTTCGCAATGCAGGCCGCGCGCCGCCTGCTTGAGTATCGAGATCCTGATCGTTGGCTATAGGTGGCGTGGAAAACGCCACCTAAAGTTTTGACTTAGCCGCGACGACGCCGTGCCAATGCGCCTAGGCCCAATGCGGATCCAAGCAACCAGGTGCCTGCGGGCAGGGGGACTGGTGCGACGGTTGTTAGGTTGGAAATGTCGTAGATATAGGCTGAGCCGCTATTATTTGTACCATAGTCAGTATAGGGATCTCCGACGATCAGAGTTGTTCCTGATAACGCGATAGAGTAGCCGAAATAGCCGCCACTATGTGTGATTTTTTCTAGGTGCTCCCCTGTTGCAATATCGAACAAATTGACACTGTTTCCGCCGCTAACAATGAGAGTTGTGTCTGTTACGATGACATCTCGCACAGAATAAGATCCGTCGGTTGTAGAAAACTTGGTGATTTGTTCGCCCGTTTCAATGTCGAAGATATAGGCTGTCCCCATATTTCCATTGGTGCCATAGGCAGAAACAACTGCGTAGCCGTCCGAAATTGCGACGTCCGTACCAAAATAATCGTTAGCAGCACCATCATCGGCGGTTAATTTGGTGATTTGTTGGCCTGTTGTGATGTCAAAGATATACGCAGACCCGCTGTTGCTGCCATTGTCGTCATCTGCTTGTGCGCTCACGATTGCAAGATCGCCTGAAATCGCAACTGAACCACCGAAGAGGTCAAAATATGCCCCATCGTCTGCGGTAAGTTTGGAAATTTGTTCACCGGTTGTGACATCAAAAAGATAAGCTGCCCCGGATTGAGAAGACGTGCCGCTGGCCAATGGTGTACCAATTATTGCGATATTTTTATAAATATCAATCGATTGAGCAGAAGAGATATAGCTACCATTTGTCTCGGTCAGTGCTGTGATTTGTTGTAAAGTGCTTGTGTCAAAGAGGTATGTCAATCCACCGTTTGAAGAACCAACGATTGCTCTTGTCTCTGAAATTGCGACTGCCGCACCGTAGTAAGTTGAACCAAGGCCATCATCAATGGCTAGCTTTGTGATCTGTTGCCCGGTTTCAGTATCAAACAAATAAGCCGATCCCGTGCCACCGTCATCAGCCGCAGCCCCGACAATTGCTGTCGTTCCGTAGACATCGACAGCTTGGCCAAGGAGGTCACCTTCGGCGCCGTCTTCTGCCGTTAGCGTAAAAGTTTCAACTGTCGCGGCGGGTAAGGCATTGGCGGCCAGCCCGACTGCCATTGCTGCGAAAAATGTAATGTAATGTCGCATGAAGTTATGTCCCATTCTGGAAATTTGCAGATGGGACATGAATTAGAGAGAGTGCTCTAATTGGTGGTTAGTGTATTGTAATTTAAGTATTTATTTACCATCGGCTTGCGCCTTCTAAATAGCTGAACCGATTTTAGACAAGTCCGGTTCAACCCAAAGACATGCCTTTAGCCGCGACGACGTCGTGCCAATGCGCCTAGGCCCAATGCCGATCCCAGCAACCAAATGCCTGCGGGCAGGGGAACGGGTGCGACCGTTGTCAGGTTTGAGATGTCATAGAGGTATGCAGATCCACTGATGTCACCGTTATCGTCGTCCCCATATGCGCCTATGATGGCCGTAGTTCCAGACAACGAAACAGAGTTACCGAAGTAATCGAGCGTGTCACCATCACTAGCGGTGATTTTAGCTAGTTGTTCTCCGGATGTTACGTCGAATATATATGTTGTCCCTGTACCTTTGGAAGAATCTTCTGCGCCAATGATTGCAATGTTTCCGTATAGATCAACCGACGAACCAAAATGCCCAATGTGCTCTGACGAGTTATTTGCCGTAAATTTGGCGATTTGTTGTCCTGTTGTTATGTCAAAAACATACACTGCTCCGTCATCGTTCGCAGCAGAATGCGCGCCGACCACTGCTATGGATCCTGAAATCGCGACAGACCCACCAAAGTAATCGCCAGATTCCGCATCATCTGCAGTCAGTTTTGCGATTTGCTCCCCTGTTTCGGTGTCAAATAGATATGCTGATCCGCTATTGGACCCATTATCATCGTCTCTAGAGGCGCCAACGATCGCTGTAGATTCGTAGATTGCGACGGCGTTTCCAAATCGATCCTGAACTTGTCCGTCATCCGCTGTCAGTTTCGCGATTTGTTCACCGGTCGTCGTGTCAAATAGGTATGCGGCACCGCTATTGGTGCCATTTTCGTCCTCAAATATCGCACCAACAATTGCTGTAGTGCCGGAGGTTGCAACCGTACGCCCAAAATAGTCTAGCGACGCCGCATCATCTGCTGTCAATTTTGCGATTTGTTCGCCGGTCGTTGTGTCAAATAAATATGCGGCACCACTGCTTGTGCCGTTGGTGTCGTCTCCGTATACGCCTACAATTGCTGTGCTTCCAGAAATTGCTACAGAATAGCCAAAATAGTCTCGGGCATTGCTGTCATCCAAAGTGAGTTTTGTGATTTGTTCGCCGGTCGTCGTATCGAATAGATATGCCGAACCAGAATAATTATCATCGCCATAAGCACCAACGATAGCAGTAGTGCCATCTACCGCAACAGAATAACCGTAGTAATCGTTTGTAGCGCCGTCATTTGCGGTTATTTTGAAGGTTTCAACGGTTGCTGCGCAGGTTGCAGTACTTGCTAAGCTAAGCGCAAATGCTGCTAAAATTTTTGTGTTGAGTTGCATGAAATGAGATCCCATTCTGGAAAAGAAACAGATGGGATCGTCTTTAGAGGCAGCACTCTAAATCATGGTTGATAGATCGTATTTTATCGATTTATCGCGTGGGCCTTATGGTGACCACGCTAGGCGCAACAGGGAGTTTCAATCTTGCGCCACAGCCTTGGCCGCCGCCAAAATTTCCTCGGCGATTTCCTGCGCTTCATCTACCGTGAAATCCATCGGGATTTCCAGATCACCAGCAGCAATAAAAAGACGCACCATGCCCTGATCGGTTGGGCCGATTTGCAGATTGGCTTCGATATCGCGTTCTGTGTTGATACCCATGATGTGGATCCTTTCTTCACGCCAAGCCCGTAGCGCGAGGGCGCGAATTTTGCAAGTCTTGCTGGCAGGCCCATATCAGCTGCTGGATTTGGTCGAATGCAAAAACCGATGATTTTCCTGCAATCGGGGGCTTGCAATCGGCGCGGGCAAGGAGTAATTAGCCCGCCAATGCCGCCTTAGCTCAGTTGGTTAGAGCGCCTGATTGTGGATCAGGAGGCCCCTGGTTCGAGCCCAGGAGGTGGTACCATTCTTCGCCAACATTGAAGTAAGCTTTGCTGTGCCATTGGCTGGATTGTCCTAACCTATCTATTCCCCCTCAAATCGATAGAGCGCGAGGCTGCGTTCCAATTCATTGACGGCCAGTTTGCGATTGATCGGCGCCTGCGCGCGCGAACTGCAATTGGGTTTTTCGCAAAGGTAGCAATTCAGACCAATATCGGTTGGTTTCGTGTGCTCAAAATTGATCATATCCGCATAGACCAGCCGTTTCGCATGGGAAATGTCGCATCCTAATCCAATCGCCAGCTTTTGCGCTGGGGCGGCAATCGATCCGCCAGCGCGATTGATGGTGCGGGCTATGGAAAAATACCGCTCGCCTTCGGGCAAGCGTATCATTTGCGCGCGAATCCGCCCCGGTGTTTCAAACGCCGAATGGACATTCCAAAGAGGGCAGGTGCCGCCAAATCGGGAAAATGCAAACCGTCCGGCGCTGAACCGTTTCGATACATTGCCGGCCTGATCCACACGAACAAAGAAGAACGGAATACCTCGCGCATCAGGACGCTGCAATGTCGACATGCGATGTGCGGTTTGTTCAAAACTGGTGCCAAAGCGGCGGCTGAGCAGTTCAACATCATAGCGTTCCAGCTCGCATGCCGCCAGAAACCGGGTGTAGGGCATAAGAAGGGCCGCAGCAAAGTAATTGGCCATACTGACCCGGGCCAGTGTCAAAGCGTCTGGATCTGAGAAACCAGTTTGCTGGACGCAGGATTCGATCAGGTCGGCAAATTCGACGCGGGCGATCATCACGCCAATTTGGAACCTTCGGCTGGCCTGTCCCAGCAGTTCTGACAACATCAATGTATTGCTATCAGCATCTATGCGGCGCAGGGATCCATGCATTTCCTTGGCGGGAAAAATGCGCACTTTGATGCCATGCTGCGTCAAACGTTGCGTTAGGGCGATATGTGGCTCTTTTCGGCGCAGATCGAGATCGGTTGCTAGATTTTCGGCCGCCCGATCCAGGGCGTCGATGTAATTCTGCCGCTCATAAAGCCAATTGCGCACATGATCTGCAGGGCGCAATGTTTGAATGCCAAATGGAGTTGTCACGATCTCAGGCGCCATGTGTGTGGTGTCTTGGCCTGCTTCGGGCGGTTTTATCACCTCTTGCCGCATCGCGAGGTCAGCGCGTTGTGCGTGAAGCCGCACAAATGCGCGCGCGATTCGGGGCGATGCCTGTAAAACAGCTTCGATTTCGCTGCGTGGAATCGACCCTGCTTGCAGGGTGGGATCTTTCAACGTTTCAGCGAAATCCGACGCCAGCTGCATATCCACATCCGGGGCCAATTCGGAAATATTCAGGTCATAGACCTGCGCCAAACGCATCAATAGCTTGGCCGAAGCAGGTCTTTGATCTGCCTCAATAAGTGTGATGTAGCTGGAGGATACACCCAGCTGTTCGGCCATCTGCGCTTGTGTCAATCCAAGCGATTTACGCAGCACTTTGAGCCGCGTTCCAATGACCAATTTCTCTCCACGTTCCGTCTTTAACATAACATTACAACCTTACAACTCGTCGGGGTTTGGCCTGACATGACTGACAGAGTTACCCGTTTTCTGCATAACCGCATTGCAACTGCAGCATAACACATTCAGGTTGTAATTGTGAACTGCGCAGATCCCTCACGAGATGGGTCGCGCTATTGTAAGGAGTAAATCCATGCCCAAAGACCTGACACGCGAAGCGAGAAATACAATTCATGCTGTGAAACAAGTTCCTGGCGTGGAACGTGTAGTAACTGAAAACGCTCAACAATTTTTGTGTGAATTGAATGCTGCATTCGGATCGCGGATTGCGGCGTTGATGAATGCAAGAAAAATACGTCAGCATGCCTATGACCAAGGCCAGTTGCCAGAATATCTGCCGGAAACGCGCGATATTCGTCAAAGTGACTGGCAAATTGCTGCGCTGCCGAAAATCTTACAAGACCGCCGGGTTGAAATTACAGGTCCGGTTGATCGCAAGATGATGATCAACGCGCTGAACTCTGGCGCGAAAGTCTTCATGGCCGATTTTGAAGACGCGAGCGCACCCCGTTTTGATCTGATGGTCGCCGGACAGATCAATATGATGGACTATCGTGATGGATGTCTCGGCTTTGAAGATAAGGCACGTGGAAAAACATATGAGCTGGCGCAAGATCATGCTTTGATGATGATCCGCCCACGTGGCCTGCATTTGTTGGAAGAGAATATGCAGATCGATGGTGCGCCGATCCCGGCAGCCTTGTTCGATTTCGGCCTGCATCTGTTCCACAATGGTGCGGCGCTGCATGAAGCAGGGCGTGGGCCCTTCTACTATCTGCCAAAGCTTGAAAACCATCGCGAGGCCCGGCTTTGGAATGAAATCTTCAACTGGTCGCAGGATCGCATTGGTCTGCCACGCGGAACGATCAAAGCCACCGTTCTGATCGAAACCCTGCGTGCTGCGTTTGAGATGGATGAGATCATTTGGGAATTGCGCGACCACATTGCAGGGCTGAATTGCGGACGTTGGGATTATATCTTTAGCTACATCAAAGCGACCCGTGCGCATTCCGAATATGTTCTGCCGGATCGCGGTGCTGTCACAATGGATGACGCGTTTTTGGCGACCTATGCGGCGCGCCTGGTGAAAGTATGCCATCGTCGGGGCATTCATGCGATGGGTGGCATGGCGGCACAAATCCCGATCAAAGGGGATGAGGCGGCGAACCAACGTGCCTTTGATAAGGTCCGTGCTGATAAGTTGCGCGAAGTAACCATGGGCCATGACGGCACATGGGTGGCCCATCCTGATCTGATCCCTGTGGCGCAAGAGGTGTTTGATGCGCATATGCCGATGCCAAACCAGATCCGTGTGCCTCGTCAGTATTACAAGATCCAAGAACATGAATTGCTGACGCCACATAAAGGGGCCATCACGGAAGACGGCGTACGTGCCAATATCTCGGTCGCGTTGGAATATTTGGCCCAATGGCTGAATGGACGCGGTGCGGTTCCTATCAACAATCTGATGGAGGATGCGGCAACCGCAGAAATCAGTCGTGCCCAGCTGTGGCAGTGGCGCGAACATGGTGCACATGTTCAGATGCCCAAGGGGGACGCCCGGGTTTTTGACGCGGCTTGGTTCTCTGACCTGATGCAGGCCGAAATCGCGGCTGTCCGGTTGCGCCTTGGCGCTGATGAATACCGCAAAAGCACCTATGGCGAAGCAATGCGTTTGCTGGTCCAGGCTGTTCTGGCGGCGGAGATGCCGGACTTTATCACGCTGCCTGCATATCAGTCGCTGAACCGCAGCTAACTTTTCAACCACCCACCACTCACGAAGGCCGTGCCGGTTGATCCGGTGCGTGCCTGACCTATTGCCAAATGTTTTCTGAGGAGGAAATGACATGACACATTTCACAGACAAAAAATCCAAGACCTATGACGAATTGCGGATGGAGGCCGAAGCCCGTTTTCCCAGTGGTTCTGCCCCGGGCGGTGTAACGATTGATGATATCGTCCAGCTTAGGCTGCAAAACACGTATAATACGCATCTGGACATTGCACGGGACATGGCTGGCGTGATGCGGGCGGATATGGCGGCCTATGATGCCGACCCAAACCTATCGACCCAATCTTTGGGGTGCTGGTCTGGGTTTCACGCTCAGCAAATGATCAAATCCGTCAAACGTCTGCGCGGTACGACCAAGCGGGCCTATGTATACCTATCCGGCTGGATGGTAGCAGGGCTGCGCAATCGTTGGGGGCATCTGCCAGATCAATCCATGCATGAGAAAACCGCTGTGGCGGATCTGATCAATGAAATTTACACGTCCCTTCGTCAGGCGGATGAAGTTGCCATGAATGATCTGTTCAAAGATCTGAAGGCCGCACGTGATGCTGGTGACAAAGTGGCTGAGCGTGCAGCGATAAACGCCATTGATAATTTTGAATCCCACGTTGTGCCGATTATCGCGGATATCGATGCGGGCTTTGGCAATGAGCACGCCACATATTTGCTGGCGAAGGAACTGATCCGGGCAGGGGCCTGCTGTTTGCAGATCGAAAATCAGGTATCCGACGCCAAACAATGTGGCCACCAAGATGGCAAAGTGACAGTTCCACGGGAAGATTTCATTGAGAAACTGCGCGCCTGTCGCTTGGCCTTTGAAGAGTTGGGGGTTGAGGATGGCGTTATCGTGGCACGCACCGATAGTCTTGGTGCGGGGCTGACGCAAAAAGTACCTGTTTCTCAGGAACCGGGTGATCTGGCTGCGGAATATACCAAGTGGCTGAAAACTGAAGAGATCACAGCAGACGCGCCAATGCGCGACGGAGAACTGGCCTTGTTCCATGATGGCGAATTTGTCCGCCCTGCGCGCCTGCCCAATGGTTTGTTCCCATTTCAGGCAGGCACTGGCCGGGCCCGGGTAATCGAGGATTGCATCGCCAGCCTGACTCATGGCGGCGCGGATCTGCTCTGGATCGAAACGGATACGCCGAATGTGGCAGAAATCGCATCTATGGTGGATGAAGTTCGGGAAGCGGTGCCAAATGCCAAGCTGACCTATAACAACTCACCTTCGTTTAACTGGACCTTGAACCTGCGCAAACAAGTGCGCGAACAGTGGATCGAAGAGGGCAAGATTGCTGACACCGATTACCCTGACGGCATCGCTTTGATGAGCCCGGATTTGGACGAAAGCGATCTTGGTCTTGAAGCAGACAACCGTCTGCGTCGTTTCCAGCATGACATTTCGACCAAGGCGGGTGTGTTCCACAATCTGATCACGTTGCCGACCTTCCACCTGACGGCCAAGAGCATGGATGATCTCAGCCGTGGATACTTTGGTGAAGATAAGATGCTGGCCTATGTGACACGGGTTCAACGCGAAGAGATCCGTTCCGGCATCTCTGCCGTGAAGCATCAGCATGAGGTTGGATCGGATTTGGGCGACACGTTCAAAGAAATGGTCGGCGGTGAGCGTGCGTTAAAAGCGGGTGGCACGGCCAACACGATGAACCAATTCGCCGCTGAATAAAGCCGCGAATTGATCAAGGGCTGGCTTAGCTTGGTGATCCATAGATCGAAATGATGTCACCGAGACGAGCCTTCCCTTGCAAGCAGAGCCGCGCCTAATTAAAGGCGCGGCTTTGTCACAAGGTCACACAAATACGAAGTCATCTTGTGTGATTTTGTCGGCTTCGACATTTGCCAATGTGACGGATCCATCAGACCACTCAATCAGCGTATCATCCAACGCCTGCGTGATGGTCAAATCAGCCAATGTAACGCCATGCATTTCGATGAGATCTGTGCCATTCAGGAAATCTGAGATCGTGTCGTCACCCAAAGAGAGCGCTGTATCGAAAACAAATACATCGTCACCATAGCCGCCATAAAACAAGTCGTTCCCGCTGCCACTGTGGATCGTATCATTCCCAGAGCCGCCAGAAACAGTGTCCCGCCCGTTAACGTCGTCTTGTTCATTGTCGTAAAAAACATCATGACCTACGCCTAGATCAATGTAATCGCGACCATTATTCGAGTAGACGGTGTCATCCCCTCGGCCAGCATCGACGTAGTCCGTTTGGCTACCATCGTAGATCACGTCGTTACCGTGGTCCCCATAGATGACGTCCTCACCTTCGCCAGCATAGATCAGATCATCGCCTTCACCACCGTCGAATGTGTCATCGCCGCCGAGACCATATATAGTATCATTACCGTAGTCGGCAAAAACATCGTCCCCAACATCTTCTGCGTCGTCAATGTAGATATCGTCGCCACTACCTAAGGTTCCGGAGTCAGAACCTGTGCCACCCTCTACAGTGTCATTACCGGAACCGCCGTCGAAAGTGTCGTCGCCGATTCCACCGAAAATACTATCTGTGCCACCTTCTCCATATAGCCAGTCGTCACCACCAGCACCTAGAAGCGTATCGCGACCGGATCCACCGTAGACTGTGTCTTTGCCATTAAAGTCGTCTTGGTCATTGTCGATAAACAGGTCTTCGTTGCCACCAAGCTCGATATAATCGCGCCCGTTGTCACCATAGACCGTATCCTCGCCATAGCCGGCATCAATTGTATCCGCTTGCGATCCGCCATATATCAAATCGTCTCCAAGCCCGCCAAACAATGTGTCGAAGCCGTCACCACCATATATGGTGTCATCACCATAGCTGCTAGAGATGCTATCATTGCCACTTTCGCCATAAAGTAGATCGCCACCATCATCGGTATTGATTTGGTCGTCACCATATCCCCCATAGACAGTATTATCGCCATCTTCTGTGGTAATCGTGTCGTCGCCATCGCCTGCAAAAACCAAGTTATTACCTTCTCCGGCATCGATGTAATCGGCACCTTCGCCGCTATTGATGGTATCATCTCCTCCTAAAGCGGCAATTGTGTCCGCGCCGCCATATGTTGAGATTTCTTGCGCTTCGTTTGTCGCGACTACGTCGTCATCCGCATCTGAATACGTGCCGTAAGGGGTTCCATAATAGTCTGCGTTTTCCAAGAAATACGCAACTGCGGCATCTGCATCAGCTACGTTATAACCAGCGATTTCGGACCCTTCAAAGCCTGTAACATCGCGTCCGGAAAGTTGAAGGATCTCAAGAATATTTTCATTGCTGAGACGTACATTATTCACGTCAAGAGACGCTTGCTGTAAAAGTGCAGCAATGGCGGCAATTGTGGGTGCTGCATAACTGGTCCCATTTAGATCATATTCAATTCCATATTTGTCTGTGACTGTAACAATTCCGTCTGCCGTGATATCCGTGAGCGTTTTGCTGCGCCGCGTCCAGGATGTTAGACCGTCATTATTGTTAACAGCAGACACGGCGACGACGAAATCATTTGCCGCAGTTTCGCTTATTCCATAACCGTAGGTACCATAGTCATCGCCCGCTGCGATCGTCACCAATATATCCAATTCGCTGAGCGCCATGAATTCGTCAGTCAAATCTGTATAAACATCTTCCGTCGTGTGAGAGCTTGTCATGCTTAAGTTAACAGCGGCGATATCATAATATCGGGATAGGCTCGCGACAGACTTCAACGCGCGCTCGACGGCGGCGGGGGATGCGGTATTCGAGCCGTCTTCTGAAACCTTAATGTGAATAATGTTTACATCACTGGCCGTTTGTAAAATGACAGCCTCTACAAATGAACCTTGAACATAGGTTTCAGATTGATTTAAGGTCAGAACCCTACCAGATATATCGTGTTGATTGTCCAACACCGTATGATTGGATGTGCTGAAATCGGCGCTATAGCCGCTGTCGATTATAACAATGTATTGTCCTGAACCGGTATAATTTTCGGTCGAAGTCGTCATTTCTTTCTAGCCTCGTAAAGAGCATATCAAAATTTCAGTTATGAAGCTGTCGGCTTGCTTTGACTGTTAGGCTCTGTTTAGAGGGTGACCTTCTGACGTTAAGCGGATTTTGGATTATGCGCCAAATTTGAGAATAATTGCTGTAAAAATGCGCCACTTAGGATTTGGTGGCGCGTTTTTACAGCTCTTGCTTGATCAATAGGCTTGCCCCTAGTGCCGTGTAGTTTGCTGTGCGGGGCAGTTCTGTTTTAATTACAGGAACATAAAGTCATCTTGGGTGATTTTGTCTGCGTCGGTATATCTCAATGTGACCGACCCATCAGACCACTCAATCAGCGTATCATTCGACGCCTGCGTGATGGTCAAATCAGCCAATGTGACGCCATGCATTTCGATAAGGTCATCGTCGCTTGTGAAATCCGCGATGGTGTCGTCACCCAATGATAGGGACGTATCGAAGACAAACACATCATATCCGTTGTCACCGTAGAACAGGTCGTCGCCACCACCGCTATGGATCGTATCTTTTCCGTTGCCGCCATAGACCGTATCGCGCCCATTATGGCCTTCTTGGTCATTGTCGTAGAACGCGTCATCACCGAGGCCTAGATAGATGGTGTCGCGCCCGTTGCCGGAATAAACGGCATCTCGGCCATCGCCTGCGTCAACATAGTCCATTTGGCTGCCGTCATAGATCGTGTTGTTTCCGTCATTCCCGAAAACAACGTCTTCACCGTCACCCGCGTAGATAAGATCGTTGCCCAAGCCCCCTTCAAACCAATCATCGCCGCCAAGGCCGTAAATAGTGTCATGGCCAGCCCCGCCACGAACCGTATCGCCAACATCTTCAACGTGATCATGGAAGATGTCATTTCCAGAATCCATGTCGACGAAATCAGCTCCAGTTCCACCTTCTATGCTGTCCCAGCCGGTGCCTCCGCTGATGTAATCATCATCGGCGCCGCCAAAAATACTGTCTTTGCCGGCTGATCCTAGCAAATAGTCGTCGCCACCGCCGCCAAGGAGCGTGTCGTGTCCATCCCCACCGGACACATGGTCGCGACCATTGTGGCCGCCTTGTTCATTGTCAATAAATCGGTCGTTTCCTGCGCCCAGCGTGACCCCATCCTGTCCATTGCCGCTATCGACAAGGTCATCGCCGTCACCGCTATCAATGAAATCCGCTTGAGACCCGCCATAGATGAGATCGTTTCCATCGCCGGTGAGGATGTAATCTTCGCCGTCGCCGCCATAAACGGTGTCATCGCCACCGAGGCTTGTTATGGTGTCGCCACCTGCATCACCATAGATTAGGTTGTCACCGCCACCCGCACTGATGTCGTCGTCGCCGTTTTCGCCGTAAATGGTGTCATTGCCATTTGCAGACCCATAAACGGTATCATCTCCGCCACCCGCCAAGACATAGTTATGCCCATCGCCGGTGCTAAGCAGGTCTGCGCCTTCACCGCTGTCGATTGTGTCATTGCCGCCCAAAGCGTCGATTGTGTCTTGGCCGCCAAATGTCGAAATTTTGTCTGCGCCATTTGTCCCTGTCACGAAATCAGCTTCATCAGAATGCGTAATGAAGGACTGGGTCTCTGAAGTTGGGGCGTAATCGCCTGCATGTTCCAAGAAAAATGCGACTGCGGCATCCGCATCGGCAACTTTGTATCCGGCGATATCCGAGCCTTCATATCCCGCGACATCGCGACCAGATAGTTGCATGATTTCAAGGATATCTTCGTCACTTAAACGCAATCTGTTCACGTCAAGCGAGGCCTGCTGCAGCAACGCGGCGATCGCTGCAATTGTTGGGGCAGAAAAGCTTGTTCCGGTGACTGTATATCTGGTTCCGTATCGATCTGTGATCGAAACGATACCGTTCGAGGCTATATCCGTCAGCGTTTCGCTGCGTTGCGACCATGACGTGAACCAGTCAGTATCGTCCACTGCAGAAACGGCAACGACATTGTCATTTGCAGCAATTATGTTGATCCCATCGCTATAGTAATGGCCGTAATTACCGGCGGAGACAGAGACAAGAATATCCATGTCATCTAAGGCTTGAAATTCATCGGTCAAAACGGTGGTGATGTTTTCCGTTGTGTTCGAGGTTCCAAGGCTTAAGTTCACAGCCGCTATGTTGTAAGTTGCTGTCAATTCCAGCGTATATTCCAACGCATCTTGGATAAGAGAAAATGACGTGTAATACGCGTTGTCAGAGAAAACTTTTAGATGGATAATTTGGGCGTCACTGGCGGTTTGCGAGACAACTGCGCCGACGAAAGCTCCATGAACATCGCTGCCCCATTGAAGTGCGTTATAGTCCCCGTCTGCGAGATCATAGGAAAACGCAACATTCGATGTGTCAAAACTTGTGCTGTAGCCCGTGTCGATAACAACAATGTATTGCCCGATGCCGGTGTGGTTTTCGGTAGACGTTGTCATTCCTATGGCCTTCTGCGCGCAAGTTCATAAGTGCTTTATGTATAAAACCGGAACTTTTCAGCTATTTTTATCTCTGTCTAGCGGATGTTCTGGTTGACGTTGGGTTTGCACAGAAGCGGGCGAAAATCGCTGCTCGGGCTGTTGTGTCTGAACGTGACTGTGATCTGTTCTAATAACGGGATCGTTTGAACGTTTGCAGGCAGGATGTGAACCTATTTACTCAACGTCGATCATGATCTCTTGGCGCAAGGTCCCTTTTGCACGATCAAAAATCAGGATCTTGTCGTCTGTTGTCACAACGGCAAACCAAGTTGGGCCCTGTGTGAATGTGCTGGCTTCATAGCCGGACGGTAAGGTGATCACATCTGGTAGTGGCGCGCGGGTGGTGCGGAACTGGATGACAAGCATGACAAGGATCGCTAGAACGCCACAAATCATTGTCCCGGCCAAAATCGTCACCAAGATGCGCAGGAAGCGCAATTGGGGTAATTCGGCTACGGTGTCTGTATCCATTTGTTCCAAAGGCTCAACCATGTCCGAGATCCTATCTGTCACCATTGCGGCTGATCCGCCACGCCGTCTTGATAAGGCCTTGGCGCGTGATGTGCCAGAGGCCGCTGCGCTGTCGCGCACAAGATTGGCGCGCCTGATTGCAGATGGCGCGGTCAGCCGTAAAGGGATCGCGTTGACCGATCCCAAGGCAAAAGTTGCGGAGGGCGAGGTGTTGGACATCGCGGTTCCACCTGCAGAAGATTATGATGTTGTGGCGCAAGATATCCCGCTTGAGGTGCTTTGGGAGGACAAGGACCTGATCGTTGTGAATAAGCGCCCTGGTATGGTCGTTCATCCTGCGCCAGGGTCGCGGGATGGGACATTGGTTAATGCGTTGCTGCATCATTTCGGCGGCGAATTGTCAGGTGTGGGGGGCGAAAAACGTCCCGGTATCGTGCATCGCATCGATAAAGACACAAGCGGTTTGCTGGTCATTGCAAAATCAGATCGGGCCCATCACGGGTTGGCGGCACAGTTCGAAAAACACACGGTGCGGCGTGCCTATAAGGCGTTGGTTTATGGTGTGCCTGATGTCGGTGATCCACGTTTGCGCGGTGTTCGCGGCGTCGCAGTTGAAAAAGGGGGCGTGATCCGTATCACCAGCGGCTTAGCGCGCCACAAAACGGATCGGCAACGTCAGGCCGTGTTTTTTGACGGGCAGGGGCGCCACGCGATCACACGGGCTAAGCTGCTGGACACATATGGAGAACCCGAAGTTCTAAGCCTTGTCGAATGCCGTCTGGAAACAGGCAGGACGCATCAGATCCGCGTGCATATGGCCCATGCCGGGCATGGCTTGGTCGGCGATCAGACCTATGGCGGGCGGCGTAAACTGTCGCAAAAGGCGCTACCGGCTGGGGCTTATCCTGCCATTACCAATTTTGAACGTCAGGCCCTGCATGCCGCTGAACTTGGGTTTGATCACCCTGTGACCGGCGAGTATCTGTTGTTTGAAGCGGAATTGCCGGACGACATGGCGCATTTGCTGTCAGCGTTGCAGTAAGGCTTTGGCGTTCTACTAGAACGTCGCGCTATACGGTGGGGCTAATGGCGTCGGCTGGACCGTTTGGGTAGAAAGGCGGCGTTTAAGATGATCATTGTGATCCCGCCTAGCTCAAGGATCCAATTGACCCGCGCACCTGCAACCACACTATTTATCAGCTGATCCATGTGATGAAAGCCGACTGCGCGGATGGCGACGAATGTCATGATGAAGAAAATGCCCAAAACGGCCAGCCATATTTTGGAGATGTCTCGCCATAACACCGCGATCATGATCAAAAGTGAAGCCGTACCAACGAAAAGCAAGGTTACAATAAAGGCCGCCTGAAAGGCTCTGCGATGTTCATACCAACCACCAGCTTGCGATGCGCAGCGCCCAAATGCAGTTAAGGCACTTTGCAGGTCCAACTGCTTGTTGAACATCAACAGGATCAGTATGAATGCCAACATGGCCCAAAAATTATGTCCTCCCGCAGGTTTGCGGCGCGTTAAAGCACCCAAACAAATGATCGCCGCAACGGCATAAGCCGCTACAGTCATCCAACCCATAAAGGTGGGATCGCCAATTTCCGGCGACCAGCGCATGTTGGTGCAAAAGAGGATTTTTTCCATGTCAGTTCAATGCTGGCTTTCTTTTGAGCGACACTACCGGATCTTGAATATTGTATCCAACGGTCGTTTATAGGTTTTCAGTAAATGCGTGCCTTGGGCAACAGCCATTGACTAAAAGTGCAGGCTGTTAACTATGGTTAATGTTTATGTATTCAATAATTTTGTCAATTGTTTGTGAGCATCCAGATCTGATCTTGGTGCGTGAAATGCCTGCGCCCGGTGCCGTTTATAGTTGTTTTATTATTACTTGGAGGCGCCAGTTACACGCCTAGGGAGTTGCTTTCTGCTCTTCCTTTTTGGTTTCGCGATGCAGGAGGTAAAAGGAACCTAAGACTATCAGCGTTGTTCCCAGCCACATAGAGCCAGGCGGGTAAAACCCAAATACAAAGATTCCGAATAGGACATTGAAGGCCAGTTTCACATGATCAAACGGCTGCAAATAGGCTGCGTCGGCTACCGAGTAAGACTTGGCTAACAGAAATTGTGCGGCTGTTGTTAATGCGCCCGCAATCAGGGGAAGGATCAGTGTCGTGAGTGATAGCTCGACATCAAACCCATCCCAAACCGCTGTCAAAGCGTTGAGCGGCGTGAGAAGGAGCAAAAGATATGCCGTCAATATTTCTGGTTTTTCGGTCTTGGTAAGGCTCTTTGTGATCAAGGAAACCATCGCCCAAAAGAAGGCGGCGCCAACAGGCAAAAGGGCATATGTGCTAAAGGCGTCAGACCATGGGGCTAGAATGATCATGCCCCCGACAAAGCCGATGATGACAGCGTTCCAACGATCAACTGTCGTGCGTTCGTTTAGAAACAACGACGCTCCAATTGTGACGAAAAACGGGGACAGCATCAATAATGCGATCGCTTGCCAGATCGGGACATAGGCCAATCCGGCAACCCATAGCTGCACACCTGCCACTGACAAAAGGACACGCAGAATATGCCAATGCGCGTTGTTGCTCAACAGGCCGCCAAGACCGTTTTTGTATAGCCAAGGTAGAGCAAAACATGTCGCAACGAGATATTGCCAAAACGCAAACGTGGTAGAGGCCATGCCCATTCGCATTGTCGCCAGTTGCGCCAACGTGTTGTTGATCGCAAAAAGGGCACCCGCTCCAACCATCAACGTCGCACCGAAAACGGCGGGTTGAGTGATTTTGAGTTCTCGCATCATATAATCTATCTCTTATTTAGTGGCGAAATTTCAGTCTGCATGTCAGCAGATTATTCCTAGACGCCACGTATTTGCGCCTAGTTTGAGCCTTGTAATAACATATATCAGAAACGTTCATCTTCGGGTTTTGAATTGCGGGCAACCTGTCTGGTCTGAACCTCGATACACTAAATGTATACGTAATAGCACCTGAAGGCACATGATAAGCACCGGCTGGGGCGTGGTTCCTTTGACTAAGTTTTCGTAACTGTGTGTTTTAATGGGCGTTCTAGCGTGGTGAATTTAGAGTTTCAATTGCTTCTACAGAACGGTGTTGAAGCGTTTTCTAAAGAATTTTCAATCTCCGATCTATGTTGTTTCCTTCGTTTTTTTTTAATGAACCCTGCGTAAGCAGCTGCCTAGGAAGACATTTTTTGGAGACATCCTAATGACAATTTTCAAATCCGCCCTTGCGGTTGCGGTATCAATGTTTGCGGCGAATGGTGCGGTTGCACAGTCTGCTGCAGGTGATCGTGGCGTAGAATTTGGTGCATCCTCTTTGGGTATGTACGCGTCGGCAGACTACACGCTGTCTGACGAATTGGCGGTTCGGGTTCCAATCTATTTTGGATCCTATAATGGTGAGTTCGATCTTGATGGTAACGAGCTTGACGCAGATCTAGATATCCTATCTGGCGCGGCGATGCTTGACTATTATCTGGGGAACTCAGGCTTTCGTCTGTCTACAGGCATTACATTTGGCGGTTATAGCGTCACGACTAGCTCCGTTGAATCGATCGAATTTGACGGTGTGACCTATTCAGCGGACTTTGATTTCGAAGTGAAACAAAGAAATACAGTCACGCCTGCAATCGCGGTCGGGTATCGGCACTTCTTTTCTGACAATTGGGGGCTGTCGGCTGAGGCCGGTGTGCGCATGACGCGCCTTGAAATCGAAGCTTCTGGTCAAGAAGATTTGCCTGCGGACGAACGCGAACAGTTCAACGATGAAATCGCAAGCTTCAATGACGATCTAGCGTTTGGTGCACTGCCATTCTTGAGCGTGGGTGTTAATTTCCGCTTCTGAGTTGTGATGTTGCATTTGAATGCAGTGAGGGCTGGTCCAATGGGCCAGCTCTTTTTCCGTTTTCTGCCCCTTTGTTTACTTCACTGCACAACACGCTTGTGTGACAGGCGTTGCAAGAACGACGGGGAGGGCGCATTCTTACGTTAAGAAAGTGGAAACGCTTGTAACCCAGCTACTTGAAACTAGGTCAGAGCCTTCCCATATCGAATGTTAAGCTGAGTAACATGGACCATTTTTTTGGCCTTTTACAACATCAGTAAAACACTGCCTCGGAAAGGAGGGACGAAGAATGAGCAACTATGCAAATCTACCAGCACCGTCACCGGAAGCAGGGCTGAGCCGTTATCTTCAGGAAATTCGTAAATTCCCGCTTCTTGAGCCTGAAGAAGAATACATGCTGGCCAAAGCTTGGGTCGAAAACGAAGATAGTGGTTCCGCGCATAAGATGGTGACATCGCATTTGCGGTTGGCTGCGAAAATCGCGATGGGATATCGTGGCTACGGGTTGCCACAGGCCGAAGTGATTTCAGAGGCCAATGTTGGGCTGATGCAGGCCGTCAAACGTTTTGATCCAGAAAAGGGATTTCGCCTGGCCACTTATGCCATGTGGTGGATCCGCGCCTCTATTCAGGAATACATTCTGCGCTCTTGGTCTTTGGTCAAAATGGGCACGACTTCGGGCCAGAAAAAGCTGTTCTTTAATCTCCGTAAAGCGAAAGCCCGGATTGGTGCGCTTGAAGAGGGCGATCTTCGCCCCGAAAATGTCGCGAGAATTGCCAATGATCTGGGTGTTACTGAGGCTGAAGTGATTTCGATGAACCGCCGCATGTCGGGAGGGGATGCATCGCTAAATGCGATGGTTGGTTCAGCCGATGGCGACAGCAGCATGGAATGGCAGGATTGGCTTGAGGATGAAGATGCCGATCAGGCAGGGGATTATGCCGAGCGCAACGAATTAGAGGCGCGCCGAGCACTGCTGAACGAAGCAATGGAAGCTTTGAATGAACGTGAACAGGATATCTTGACACAGCGTCGTTTGGCCGAAACGCCGAAAACCTTGGAGGATTTGTCCGAAGTCTATTCCGTTAGTCGCGAGCGTATTCGCCAAATTGAAGTGCGTGCTTTTGAAAAATTGCAAAAACGGATGCGTGAATTGGCATCCAAGCAAGGAATGCTGGCGAAAGCTGAGTAATCCTTGCGACCCATTGCTAGATTTGCGCAAACCCCGGCAGTGATGTCGGGGTTTGTGAAACTGATCGGGAGTGGCAGGGGATGCAAGCAGCCCTTGCTTTTCCGAAATCGCAGCCTAAGCTGGTATTTCCAACTGATTTGGGAGGACGTCACTTGGCCGATACTGAAAAGCCGCTCTTGATTAAGCGTTACGCCAGCCGGCGGCTGTATAATACCGAGACAAGTGATTACGTCACGCTTGAAGATATCGCGGGCTTTATTCGTGATGGTCGTGACGTTCAAATCGTTGATTTGAAATCAGGTGATGATCTCACCCGTCAGTACCTGTTGCAGATTATTGCCGAGCATGAGGCCAAAGGCGAAAGCGTTCTGCCGATCAATTTGTTGACGGATTTGGTGCGTTCATACACTTCGCAGGCAGGATCGTCCGTGCCGCAGTTCCTATCAGCCAGTTTTGAAATGTTCCGGAAAAGTCAGAGTCAGTGGTTGGAGCAGATGAATGGCGTGAACCCGATGATGGCGCAGGTTCCTGGATTTGAAGCATTGCAAGCTCAACAAGAAGCTTTTTTAAAGGCGATGACCTCAGGCTTTCCTGGTGGTACATCCAAAAATTGGTCCGCTCCTGCCCCAGAAGAAAAGCCCGATCCTGCGGAAGACCTGTCTGATATAAAGGCTCAGCTTGCAGAATTGCAGGAAAAGCTTTCAAATTTGGCGAAATGATCACTATAGAATCATATGCGCTTTTGCGAGGCATGTGACGGATAGTTGATGGATTAACCAATTTAAAACGCGTGTAGCAGGCTTTAGATCTAAATTTACATCAATTTTCCAAGTTTAAGGTTAAGGCCGGGTCGTCTGAGTGGGACGTATTTTTTTATCCTTATTTTATAAAAAGATAGGCGATTTTGGCAGGGGTTTTCCAAGGCGTGAACCGATTGGAAACGAGCGGAAATGGGATTTTTCGCCACAAGCATCCTGCGTATTTGAGTTTTTTTTAAGAAAGTTTGTTGGATTTTTGCGCCGTTTTTGTTAATGCTCCAGTAACAATGTAACTGGTGACCAAGAGCCACTTTTGCGTTTCTGATTTGGCTCGTGACCTGTGTTGGTATTCTTAATTTTGATTGAATGGAGTGACTATGTTTAGCAAAACGTCTTTATGCGTTGTATCCGCGCTTTTGCTTGGGGCGGCACCGGCCGTATCGGCAACTTTGGATTTCACAGACGTATCTACTGGCGCTGGCGGTTTTTACGAAGAACTCGTTCTTTCCTTGGGCGATGGGGTTACAGCAACCGTTACCGCAGGTACCTATACGTCTGATGCTGTTGTTGACACGGATGTAGATGGCACATCGGATCTGGTTGTTAGTAAGACAGTGAATGGCTTGGGTGTCATTTTGTCTGATCTGAGCGACTTGCCCGGTCTCAATGGTGCATCAGACCTGTTGACCTTCTCATTCTCTAGCTCAGTTTTGCTTGATAGTGTTTCGTTCGGCGGCGTTGATAGCAATGATGACTACGATATCTTCTTCGATGGCGTGCTAGCTTACAGCGATATCGCCCTGTCTGGTGCAACGACACCGTCGTTTGGCAGTGTTGAACTGACATCGTTCAGCATCGGTGCGGATGAGTTGACGGACAACTTCACATTGCTTGGATTGGATGTTGAAACCGTGCCCGTTCCTGTGCCGCTACCAGCTGGTTTGCCCTTGCTGTTGACTGGCTTTGGTGCACTGGCAATTGCAAAGCGTAAGCGCCAAAAAGCAACTGCTTGATATAAAAAAGCATCTGCTTGATATAAGCGACAGATTTTTAAAAAACCCGCCTGATTGGCGGGTTTTTTTATTTCCATTTAGGTATGGGGCTTGGCCCTATGTCCCATATGCGCGTGTGGTTGACATAACTGCTACAGCGGCACCGGTCAGGATATCGGCAACCTTTTCGCATTGTTCTATCGTGAGACGTGCAGGTAGCCGGGTGTCGCAGGCGCGCATCAGCATGGAGCGTGTTTGGGGCAATTCACGTCTCTCTGGCAAAAATTCCCAGTTCCAGAATGCACGGGCATTGTCTGTGGACATGCCAAACACCTGAACCTTGACGCCTTCTGCGGCGGCGGCTGATACGAATGCATGGACGTCAGCATCGCTCATCCCGGTTAGGTTAAATTGCAAGCTATCTGGAGCACGGCTTTCGCCAGCTAGTGGCGCGGGCACGGTGATCCACGGGCTTTGGTCAATCAGTTTGGCTGTATGGTCGTGGTTGCGGCGACCGTCTTCCACGCGTTTTGCCAGCAATGGCAGTTGGGGGCGAATTACGACAGCAGACAGGTTCGACATGCGCTGATTGTAAAGCGGCAGCTTGTTCTGCCATTTGGCAAAAGCGTCTTCCAGATCGGCGCTATTGTCACCGCGCAGCATGTGTTTTTTCCAGTTGTGTTCATAGGCACCAGACATGATCACCGCGCGTGCTGCCAGCTCGGCATCATCGGTTATCAGAATGCCGCCTTCGCCTGCATTGACCATCTTGTAGGATTGAAACGAGAAGCAGCCGATTTTGCCGATTGTTCCGATATTTCGGCCGTTCCAGACTGTGCCAAGGCTATGTGCGGCATCCTCGACAACCGGGATGTCACGTGCATCGCATAGGGCCATGATGGCGTCCATGTCGGATGTGTGGCCGCGCATATGCGAGATGATCACGGCATCTACATCGTCGATTTTGGCTTCAAAATCGGTCAGGTCGATCCTGTAATTTTCTCCAATTTCGCAAAGAACCGGAATGCAATCCGCATGTATGACAGCAGATGGTACAGCGGCAAATGTGAACGCGGGAACCATAACCCGGGCGTCGCGTGGCAGGCCAAGCGATTTCAGCGATAGGAAAAGCGCGGCAGAACAAGAGGACACAGCGACCGCATATTTCGCGCCGAGTAGGGCGGCGAACTCTGCTTCAACTACGGAAACAGGTGCGTTTTCAGGTGCATGGTAGCGAAATAGATCGCCGGTGGCGAACAGGCGGTCGATCTCAGAACGCGCTTCGGCAGGGATTGCATCCGCGTCATGCATGTTGGGCAAGTCTTGCATATTTCAAAATCCTGAATTTAAGATTCCATAAAACTTAATATAGAGCGGAAAGCAATAAAACCCCCATCTGATGCAGCGGCATGAAATGGCGCAAATCAGCTGACGTTTGTGGTTTTTATGTCATTCTTGATCGAGCTTGGATGGCTCAGACATTCAACAAAAGATGTTCGCGTTCCCAAGGTGAAATCACCTGCAGAAAATCTTCGTATTCTGTCCGCTTCACGATGCCATATACCCTTGCAAATTCACGGCCCAAAATACGATGCAGATCATCCGCGGCATCAAACAGTTCTAGTGCCTGTCCCAGAACAGGGGGGATATCGCCCTCTCCTTCATAGGCATCGCCTTTAAATTCCAAGCTTGGCGCACATTTCTGTTCCAGGCCCAAGATGCCACATGCCAGTGACGCAGCGATCCCAAGATAGGGGTTACAGTCCATCCCGCCCAACCGATTTTCAATCCGTCGTGCAGTCGGCGGGGACAGGGGAACGCGAATGCCGGTGGTGCGATTGTCGCGGGCCCATTCCAAATTGATCGGTGCTGCATGATCTTTCACATAGCGGCGGTAGGAGTTCACGTATGGGGCCATAACAGCGATCGCACTGGGTAGATGTGTCTGTAAGCCGCCGATAAAGTGATGAAATGCATCGGTGGTGCTGTCGTCTTCAGCGGTGAAAATGTTTTTGCCAGTTTTGGCATCCAACACCGAGTGATGGATATGCATGGCCGATCCCGGTTCATTCGGAATGGGCTTGGCCATGAAGGTTGCGAAACAATCATGACGTAAAGCGGCCTCGCGGATCAGGCGTTTGAAATAAAACACTTCATCGGCCAGTTTCACAGGATCACCGTGACGCAGGTTGATTTCTAACTGCCCGGCACCGCCTTCTTGCGTGATGCCGTCGATTTCAAACCCTTGATGTTCTGCAAAGTCATAGATGTCATCAATCACAGGACCAAATTCATCCACGGCGGTCATGGAATAGGCCTGCCGTGCGGCGGCGGGTCGTCCTGAACGCCCGATCATAGGTTTGATTTCCTGCCCTGGATCGATGTTGCGGGCCACAAGATAGAATTCCATTTCGGGCGCCACGACAGGGGTTAACCCGCGTTCACGATACATCTCTACAACCCGTTTCAAAACATTGCGTGGGCTGTAGGGGACAGGTTCGCCATTGCGATTATAGGCGTCATGGATGACTTGCAGTGTCCAATCGCCGGTCCATGGTGCGGCGCTGGCCGTGTCCATATCAGGGCGCAGGATCATGTCGCGTTCGATAAACCCCTCATCTTCGGGAGCCGCTTCGCCCCAATCGCCGGTAATGGTCTGATAGAAGATCGAGTCGGGAAGATAAAAGTAATCTTGCCGGCTGAATTTGCTGGCGGGTACCGCTTTGCCGCGGGCGATGCCGGGCAGGTCAGAGATGATGCATTCTACTTCATCCAGCCTGTTGCCGTTCAAATATGTATGCGCTGCGTCGGGTAGTCGGTCCATCCAGTTTGTCATGCGATCTGTCCTTCCCGGTAGAAACGCGCCATCTGGGTCAAAATGTCGGAACTGTCCAATGTCGTACCCATATTGGCCCGCGTCTGCGCGATTTGTTCGGGCGGAATGGTGCCAGAGGCCCGGTGATCCAGCAGGCCATGAATGAAACCATCTTCAAATTCTGGATGCGGTTGGATTGTAAAGGCCTTGCCCGGATAAAGCAGTGCGGCATGCGCGCAGAAATCGTTTCGCGCGATAGTTTCGGCGCCTTCTGGTGGGGAAATGACCTGATCGCCATGCCACGCATGAATTGTTTTCTGACCGGTTGGAAAGTCATAAACTTGCGGGCCTGTTGCAAAGCCTTGGTCGAATTGCACAACAGTCCCACCAAGGGCCTGCGCGATGATTTGGTGGCCAAAACACACACCGATCAAAGGGCGTTTGGCCGCAATGATGTCACGGATCAGTGTTTCCAGCGGGGGGATCCATGGCCAATCTTCATAGGCACCATGCCGTGACCCTGTGATCAGCCACCCGTCACATGTGTCTGCATTTTCAGGAAAGTCGCCTGATACCACGGACCATGTTTCATGCGTAAAGTCATGATGCTCCAGAAATCGCGCGAAAATATCTGAATATTGCCCATGGTCTGCTGCCATTTCCTCTGGAACGAGGCCGGTTTGCAGAATGCCGATTTTCATAAGTCACCTGTTTTGGTTTTGCGTGTCTTGTTTGACAAGGCGCGCGCTAATTTAGACGATGTCAAGGTAATCTGCCAAATGATCAGAATGGTCGCGTTCTGTCATAGCCTTCATTTCTTGCTGTTTTGTATCCAGCAAATAGCGCAGCAAGTCAGCAGGAAAAATGCGGGCCAAGTGAGGGCTGTTGGCCGCACGGGTATGGGCCGTGTCCCAGTCAATCGGCATATTTGGCATGTCTTGCTCATAGGCATTGCCGGTGATTGGGGCAGGGGGATCAATCGCGTCCTCTAGCCCATTTAACATCCCTCCCAACATCGCAGCGATCGCAAGATAGGGATTAACATCGGCGCCTGCGACGCGGTGTTCGATCCTGCGCGCCTGCGGTGGGCCTGCGGGCACACGCAGAGCGACCGTACGATTGTCATACCCCCAGCATATGCCTGTAGGGGCATGCGCACCGGGGACCAAACGGGCATAGGAATTCGCATGGGGTGCAAAGATCAATCCGCAATCACCCATCATTTCCAAACCACCTTGGATCGCGTGTCCAAGGGCGGCGCTGCCCAGATCATCGCCGCTGTCAAAGATGTTTTTGCCATTCTCATCCAACAGCGAGCAATGCATGTGTAACCCATTGCCGGCATCCTGCTCATAGGGTTTGGCCATAAAACTGGCGGCAAAACCATGTTTGCGCGCCAAACCTTTGGTCAGCATTTTGAACAGATAGATATCATCTGCCACCCGCAAGGCATCCGCCTGATGTGTCAGCGTGATTTCAAACTGACAGACCCCGCTTTCTGATGTAGCTGTATCCGCCGGAATGCCCATTGCATCACTGGCCGCGTATAGGTCTGAAAAGAAATCATCAAACCCATCAAGAGCAGCCAAGGACAGCACATCACCCGCGCGGCGATGCTGCCCTGTCCCGGGAATTTGCGGTGGATAGATGGCGCCGGTTTTTGACAATTTACTGTCGTCACACAGATAAAATTCCAGCTCCACCCCAATAACGGCGGTTAACCCCTGGGCCTTTATCCGGTTTTGCACCTGATCCAATGCGTGACGCGGGTCTACGTCAAAAGGGGTGCCATCCGCATCAAACATCCAACACGGAATCAATGCTGCCGGTGTCGACAGCCATGGCATAGGGATCGGGCCACGTTCCGTTATCTTCAAGACGCCATCCGCGTCACCGCTTTCAAAAACAAGTGGACTGTTTTCGATATCGGTGCCCCAGACATCCACATTCAACGCAGAATAAGGCATCTGGATTGCCGAGCTATCCAGTTTTGCACCCAGGGATGCTGGGATGCGCTTGGCGCGTGCGATACCGTTTAGATCTGCGACAGCAATGCGCAGAGATTTTATCTCGGGGTGGGTTTCCAGCGAATCCGCTAGAGAAGGCTGTTCAAGACGTGCCATGGGTCACCAAATGCTGGTTTCAAACTGGTGTAACCAACGACTTCCTTGTAGCGCAAGCGCTTGCACAACAAATTTAGGTGGTAATTTCAGGCGCGCTCAAACTCTTAGCGGGTCAGCAGGGCGCGATAAATCGGGCACTAGGACTTTTGGGCCGTTTGCCGTGCGCGTGCGCTGTCCATGTCGGATAGGCCCAAAAAGCTGGAGACCATACGCAAAAGCGCATCTTCTTCTGGATCGCGTTCCCCATCTGCCAAGACGACCTGCCACAAGGCGACGACAACGCTCATGCGCTCTTCGAAAGGCACGGCTTCTTTGATCGCTGTTGTGAAACGGATCGTATCAGGGGCGTCCTGTTCCAGTTTCTCTGCGTCGCCGCGCAGCTGGGTCGCTTCAAACGGAGACAGCCCGTAACGCTGCATCAGGATCTTGTCGATCTTGGCGCTTTCGCTGCTGCTATAATCTTCGTCCGCACGTGCAATGCGAACAAGCAGCGCACACAGCGCAAGTCGTGCGTCGCTGTCTGTAAAAGGTTCAGGCTTGGGCTGTGTCAGCTGTGCGAGTAAATTTCCAAACATATGATCTATATGTGATAATTGAATCGGGCTCGCAAGGTGCGAATGGATCAAAATTTTATGTTAGCGCTCGCACGCAATCAGGTTATGCAACCGCTTCTTTGGCCGCATTGCTGTCTTCCTGGGAAACACCCAATTGCTGTTGAACAAGAGACACCAATTGCGCCTCGCTGTCATGGGTGAACCCATCGGCCTGAACCACGCGCCATAATGCGGCGACCGTTTCGCGGCGATGCTCATAATCAACAGATTCTCGGATCAAACCAGCCAAGTCTTCCGTCGAATATCCCGCGGTTGCAGCGTTTAATTTTTCGGATGTTGCCCGCAGGCGGGCGGCTTCTAAAGCGGGTAGATCATATGCTGTTGCCAGAATGCGGTCGATTTGTTCGATTTCTTCAAACAGATAGATCTCATCAGCCATGGCCACTCGGACCAGCAATGCACCAAGAGCCATGCGCGCATCAGGTTCGGGTAGGGGCTCGGCTTTTGATTGGCCGGGTGCCAACAATGATAGGATTCGCTCAAACATTAATTCCTCCCCAAATCTCTAAAGCGGATGCCAAATTCTGAGCGACGCCCAAAGACTTGGTGATGTCCTAGGGCGCGCAATTCAAATAGAACATCAGTCTATAAGCCCTGTGGGCTTTGGCAATGATCCGTTTTGAATCAATTTCCCACTTTGTCGCAAGAGTGTCACAAAACTGGGATTCGCTTTAATGTCCAAGTTTGGAAAAATGGCGAGATAGTCGCGAACATTCCGCATCAATCCCGTAAGGCGGGCGCAGAATGAACATGCCGGATCCGACCATGCCGTGATCTTTCTTGGCTGGGGAAAAGCGCACTTCATGTATCAATGCATCGGGATGCGTTTTTTGAAGGGACGCGACCATGGCGCGATCCGTGCCATTGGCCAAAATTGGATACCACAGCGCGATAATTCCAACATTCCATTTGGTGGCCAGTTGGCCAATGGCCTGTGGCCAAGTGTCGTAATCTGTTTTCACTTCCCAGGGCGGATCGATCAGCAGCAAACCACGGCGTGGGGTCGGGGGGCATAGGCTCTGTACCAGTTCGGCACCATCCTGATGATACAGCTTATACTGAATCGGTTTGGCCTTTGCTTGCGCGCGAACCGTATCACGCAGGGCGCTGAATTCACCGGGATGCAATTCGGCCAAATGCAGGCTGTCATTGGCGCGCAACAGATTGGCAGCGATCAAAGGAGACCCGGGATAGGCGTGCGATCCGTGTGTTTTTGTGACTGCGTCACGCGCTTTCGCATAAGGATGATCGGCTTTAAACCAATCGCCGACTTTTGTGATGCCTTGTGCCGCCTCTCCGGTTTTTTGCGCCTCTGCCCCTGACAGATCATAAAGAGCACGCCCAGCATGGGTTTCGATATAGGACAAAGGTTTGTCCTTGCGCGTGAGATAGTCCAGCATCCATGCGAGCAGCGCATGTTTGTGAACATCGGCCAGATTTCCGGCATGAAAAGCGTGTTGATATGAAAGCATACCGCGGCAATAGGCCTGCAAGACCGCGGTGGCAAGCGAATTAGCGCAGCCAGAATACTTTGCGGCCTTCATCATTGGCATCTGGGTTGGCAACAAAGCCAATCGAGCTGTAATAGGCCAACCCGCCAGCGTTTGCGGTTCCAATCTTTGCATCGATTGCTGGGACGGTGTTTTTTTGGGCGGCTGCCAGTGTTGTGGCGAACAGGGCTTTGCCGATGCCCTGTCTTGCCGCATCGGGGTGCACATGGGTTCCAATAGTCGCCCAGCCCGGCGGTGTGCCATAGGGGTTGTCGGGGCGTGCCAAACGCAGCGACTGCAATCCAAGAACTTCGCCATCCCCAGATACGGCCAATGCGCAGCTGATCTTATCGGGGTGTTCAATGTAGTTTTCCAACACCCATGCCGCATCACTGGGCAATCCACGTTTTCCAATTGCGCTTAGGGCGAACAGCATTGTGGACATCGGGTTTGCATCATCAGATGTGGCAGGGCGGATTGTGAAAGGCATGTGTCTGTCCAATTTAGTCTCGCCCGCGACGCTATCGATGATTAGTCTAGGGGGCAATATTTGCGCAGGGGAATAAAATGAGTTTCGATAGTGATTTGATCTTAAGGGATATTTTTAAGCAGACCCGCGTGATCGCTCTGGTCGGTGCATCCCTCAAACCGGATCGTGCCAGTCATCGGGTTGGTGCATTTCTTGTTGAGCGTGGATATCGCGTGATTCCGATCAATCCCGGCCATGCGGGAAAGATGCTGTGGGGCGAAACGATCCGTTCTTCGCTTGCGGACTGTCCAAAGGATGTCGGCATGGTTGATATTTTTCGCAAATCTTCTGACGTGCCACCAGTTGTTGAGGCCGCGCTTGCCCATTTGCCAAATCTCCAAGTGATTTGGATGCAGCTGGGCATCACACATGAGGGGGCGGCGGATTTGGGGCGGGGGGCTGGAAAAACCGTCATTATGGATCGCTGCCCTAAAATTGACTATCCACGTTTGTTTGGTGGGGCGCTACGTACGGAACTGGTGTGAAATTTAAGATTAATATCTTCTATGGATAGGTGCGATCTGATAAGGTTTGCATATTTTATCAAACCTATTTTTCAGGAGTATATTTATGCTGTTTGTCACCAACAGATTTCCAACACAGAGCATTCGAACCCGTGTCGGGCGAAACTTTACCTTTGACCTCAGGAACAATGCGGCCAGCAATTCCGTGTTCTTTTGCGAAAAAGGTGACGGCGAGGCACATACAGAAATCGGCAGTCAGGCCTTTTTGCAACGTTTAAAAGACAGCTCCTACCGCCAAATTTTGATCTACCTGCATGGGTTCAACACATTGCCAGAGAAGATTTTTGAACAAACTGCGGCGCTGCAAAAACTGTGTAATGGCGAAAAAGAAAAAGAGGTTCTGGTCGTGCCTCTGATTTGGCCTTGTGACAATGATCTTGGGGTGGTTGGCGATTATTGGGATGACCAACGTTCGGCGGATCTCAGCGGCGTGTCATTCGCGCGGGTTTTGGGTAAGTTTCTGAAATGGCGCACGCAGGATGAGGGTCAGGAAGATGTGCCGCCCTGCCTTAAACGGATCAACATGTTGTCCCATTCCATGGGCAACCGTGTTCTGCGCCAGACTTTGGTGGAATCCCATCGCCATGATCTGCCCCATGGCATTCCGATGATTTTCCGCAATACGTTTATGGCGGCGGCTGATGTGGTGAATGAAACACTGCATAAAGGCGAACCGGGGGAATTGATTTCCCATGCCTCGCGCAATGTGGTGGTCTATCACGCGTCAGATGATTTGGCGCTGCGGGCCAGTAAGGCGGTGAACCTGAAGAACGGGGTTGCTTCGCGTCGTTTAGGCCATACAGGTCCTGAGGACATGGATGAAGTGCCGCGCAATATCTATGAGGTGGATTGCGACAATGTGAACCTGAAATATGACATGCCAGATGGGCATAATTATTTCGGGTATGGTCAGACCGTGGGCGAGCCGGGTCTGATTTTCAAACACATGTTCCAGTCCATGGAAACAGGGCGCGTCTTTCCCGGGGATCCCGAAAAACGCTCATTCGTTTTGAAAACAGATTGATATTGGTCTGCGTTGCAGAAGTCAGGTCGCCTTAACGGGCGGCCTTTTCTGCGATGCCAGATTGACCTGTGCGCCGGGCCAATTCATCCATGACGTCAGACAGGGGTACATTGCGTGCCTCTAACATGACGAGAAGGTGGAATAATACATCTGCCGCTTCATTCGTTAGGCCTGCTTTATCGTCTTTGACGGCCTCGATAATGGCTTCAACGGCCTCTTCCCCGAATTTTTCGGCACATTTTTCAGGACCCTTGGCCATCAATTTGGCGGTCCAGCTATCCTCGGGCGACGCTTTTGCGCGCTCGGATACGATTTGGGCCAGGTCGTCTAAGGAAAAGCTCATGCCAGCCTCATTGGAATGCCCGCAGCAGCCATATGTTCTTTGGCCTCTTGCACAGTGTATTCGCCGAAATGGAAAATGGACGCGGCCAACACAGCAGATGCACCGCCTTTGGTGACACCTTCGACAAGGTGATCCAAATTCCCAACGCCGCCAGAGGCAATAACAGGGATGTTCACCGCATCGGAAATGGCACGGGTCAGGGGCAGATTGAAACCGGATTTCGTACCATCACGATCCATCGAGGTTAGCAGGATTTCCCCCGCACCTTTCTGTGCGATCATGCGTGCGAATTCGACCGCGTCAATACCGGTTGGTTTGCGCCCGCCATGGGTGAATATTTCCCAACGACCCGGTTCCACGGTTTTCGCATCGATAGCACAAACGATGCATTGGCTGCCGAAATGATCCGCAGCCTCAGCCACAACATCGGGATTGGCCACAGCTGCCGAGTTAAAGCTCACCTTATCCGCACCAGCCAGCAAAAGTGCACGAACATCGGCAACGGTGCGAACACCACCGCCGACGGTCAGCGGAATAAAGCACTGCTCGGCCGTGCGTGTGACCATATCAAACATCGTGCCACGATTTTCATGCGTCGCGTGGATGTCGAGGAAACAGATTTCATCAGCCCCCGCCGCGTCATAGGCGCGGGCAGCATCCACAGGATCGCCAGCATCGCGCAGGCCGACAAAATTCACGCCTTTCACAACGCGCCCATCGGCGACATCAAGGCAGGGTATGATACGTGTCTTCAGCATGGGTGCTGATTAGCGGGTGATCTGCAAAAAGGGAAGGCCGATGTTAGGCCTGAGACGCGTGCAAGACACGTTTTAGAGCATTGCGACAGATCAGAATGTGGAACGGCATGATCAGTGTTAAATAAAGCCGTCCGCCCAAATTATGCGGGTGAACCCAAGTCGCCATATGGATCTTTCCACCCTCGGACAAAATCGACAGCCGAAAGTCGAGATGTTTGTCATTAAACCCTGCCAAGATCTCTGTGTCCGTTTCATAGGTCACAGGGAAGAAGCCGATAGTGTTGTCGGATTCAGGTAAGGTGTCGTTCAAACCGAATGGAGACACGAGAATGTTGCGCAATCTGACCAATGCTTGGGCCCAGCTTGGGAACTCTGTGGCGATTTCTGCCGCTCGACGTGTGGCCATGTCACAGGGGGCGGCATAGCAATCGACGAAATCACCGGTTTCAATATGCTGCTTTAGGGCGCTACATTCTGGTAGGTCAGAGGTTGTGACAATCGACATGACGTATCTCGCTTTTATGTAAACCATTCAGTTTAGTTCTGTAGCGTGATATCAGACCATGCGGCAATCGGGTAAATTGCCACATGGTAAAAGCGTATTAGCCCTGCAAAGCTTTCAAAGCTTCGCCAAGGTCAATTGCGCCATCATACAGGGCGCGACCGGAGATGGCGCCATTCAGGTCTGCACCACAATCGCGTAGGTCTGTTAGGTCCTTGATAGAGGACACACCACCAGATGCGATGACGGGTATCGATACGGCGCGGGCCAGATCGGCCGTTGCCTCGGTGTTCGGGCCCTGCATCGCACCATCGCGGTTGATATCTGTGTAGATAATGGCGCAGACGCCATCATCTTCAAAGCTGCGCGCCAAATCTGTGGCATCAACATCAGTCACATTGGCCCAGCCCTTGGTGGCGACCTTGCCGCCTTTGGCGTCGATGCCAACGGCGACTTTGCCCGGGAATGCCTTGGCCGCCTCGCGCACCAAATCAGGGTTTTCAACGGCCACTGTGCCTAGGATCACACGCTCCAACCCTTTGGACAGCCACATTTCGATCGTGGCCATGTCCCGGATGCCGCCGCCCAATTGTGCGGGCACTTTGCATTCGGACAAAATGGCCTCAACCGGGGCTGCGTTGACCGGCTCACCAGCAAAGGCCCCGTTCAGGTCCACTAGGTGCAACCATTCACACCCTGCTTCGACAAAAGCACGGGCCTGTGCGGCAGGATCGTCGTTGAATACGGTGGCTTTGTCCATTTCACCACGCAATAGGCGAACGGCTTGGCCATCTTTTAGGTCGATTGCGGGGTAGAGGATCATGTGAAGCTCCATAGCGGGTTGCGTATGTTTCGTGCTGGTTACCCTTGCGCTGCGCAGGTTGCAACAGGCAGAGCTGCCCTGTCCTTGGATAAGTTTGTCTTACCAAAGTGTCGATACGTCACGACCCGGCGTCATTGTTGCGTCGATTGGATCCAAGGCGCAGTGTTCCCAGATCGGAGGAGGAGAGAGATGATGAAAAAACGATATGTACTTGCAGCGACCCTGTTGTTGGCTGGGATGGCTCATGCTGCGGATCCAGTCGATGGTGTTTGGAAAACACAGCCCGGGGATGATGGCGCATTTGGCTATGTGACGATCGGTGCCTGTGGCAGTAAAATCTGCGGAACGCTCAGCAATAGCTTTGATCCATCCGGCAAAGAATTCGACAGCGCGGCAAAAGGCAAACGGATCATCTGGGATATGATGGCCGATGGGGGAGGGGCCTATAGCAAGGGCAAGATTTGGGCACCGGACCGGGACAAAACCTATAACAGCAAAATGTCGTTGTCTGGGAATGTCCTAAAAGTATCCGGGTGCGTTCTAGGTATATGCCGAGACCAAACTTGGACGCGGATCAAATAACACCGAACCTATGGGCGTCTTGCACCTGTCTTGCGATCAAGGCGCCCATTTCAGGAAATTGGCAATCATGCGCAGACCCGCATCAGCACTTTTTTCCGGGTGAAATTGTAGACCCAGCATGGTGTCGCGCCCAACGATCGCGGTCACATCTCTGCCATAGTCGACATGCGCAATGCGTTGTCCCAAATCACTCATTTCCATTTGATATGAATGCACAAAATACGCATGATCTCCGGTCGTAAGGCCATCCAGAACAGGGTGCGCCTGATCAACGACCAAATCATTCCACCCCATATGTGGAATTTTTAGAGATGTATCTTTGGGGGCGATTTTTCGAACCGCGCCATTGACCCAACCCAGACCATCGGTTTCCTCATATTCAAACCCTTTTTCGGCCATCAACTGCATGCCCACGCAGATCCCCATAAAAGGGCGGGCTTTGACCTGAACAGCTTCTACCAAAGCATCAAAGCAACCAGAGGCGCGCAGGGCGCTTGCACATGAGGGGAATGCACCATCGCCGGGCAAAACAATGCGGTCTGCCTTTGAAACGACCTCGGCCTTATCGGTGATGATCACATCGCCCGCATCGGTATCCTGCGCCATTTTCTGAAATGCTTTTTGCGCAGAATGTAGATTGCCACTTTCATAATCAATGATCGCTGTCAGCATGTCTGTGGCCCTTTCTCTTTGCGCGACACGACAGGTGCCTTGATGAGGGCGCAAGGTCAAGCCTTGATGCAACAACCGACAGATCTAGTGAATATAAGCGCTGTCTGATGCTATGGTGCTATCGCGCAGCTTTGCGCTGAGTTTTCGACGTTTGGCAGCCAATATATTTGTTTCTCGCGTGCCCCTTAACAGTGGCTTACGATTTCGTTTGTGCCGTGCGATCAACTTTTTCTGCCGTTTGCCATTGGGGATGGGAAGCGCTGATATTGGACGGTAATCTGGCTGCACGATTTCCGGATAAAGAAGTTCAATTTCTTCACGGGCCTCTTGGCCCAATGTGCTAAGCCCTTGCGCGCCGGTATAAAAACTTTCCGTGGGTGCACCTTCTGCGAACAGCACCTCGTGATTGTCCAGCAGCACGTGGAAATATTCAACAGTATCTGTGCCAGTGTCGATTTGAATGCCGGGAAGGCCAACCAATTTGTTTGCGCCAATCAGAACAGATTCTTCCCCAAACATCCGCTGTACGATTGTGGATGATATCACCATGCGATGCTGGCGAGACACAATAAGGTCGCGTTTCGGCAGGTTTTGTCCCAAAGCGTTTTTGGCAATTTTTATCGGCCGTAGTTTCTGCGTGGCTTCCAAGTCAGCGGGGGAAACAGTTGTTTTTCCAATCCAGCGAATAGGTTGCAACCCATTATAGGCGGTCTGTACGAGGTCGCCCACCTGTAGTGATTGAACGTCTACTTCGCCTGTGTCGGTCGCGATCAGTGTATTTCGGGTAAAACACAAGACGTCTACGAGGTTCGCATATGTAGGTGCATTGAAGGGCTGCACGTTGGACGAAGAGTAGTTGTAATTGACACCCTCTACCAGCTGCTCAGATACGATGAAGCCCGCCAGTGTTCCGTCAATTTCAACCTGATAGACACTAATACTTCCGCCACCAGGTTTGGTCAGCGTAAAGGATTGTTCCAGATAGATTGATCCTGAATCAATCGTCGTGGTTCCATCAAAGCTTATGACCGATCCGGTTTGCGTTGCGTCATCGCCCGTCTCATCGGCGTACCGGTCACCGTCAAACAAAACGCCATTATCAATATGGCTGTTTCCTCCAAAACCGATCGTATTTCCTGACGCGGCATCATCGATTTCAAAGTTTAAGCGGTCTGTGTATGGGCTGTAGGATCCAGACAGAGAAAAGGTCGCACCAATCGAAAGTGAGCCGGGGGCATATCCAATATAGGTATAACTAGGCACTTAAATTCCCAACTTAGTAAATTACGTGTGAATGCGCTAAATACGCGGGAAAAGTAGACTTGTATTAATGAATGATTAACTGAAAATTCAATTTGTTAACAGGGTTTTTTGAAAAATTAGTGATTTTTAAGGTGTTTTGTAATTGTCGGAAATCCATTTGGCCCCTTATTGCTCAAAAAGTGTCATGTATTGTGGGGCTTGCGGCGGATCGCTTGCATACACTTAATACGTGCAAAAGAAACGGGCCCAAAATGCTTTGGACCCGTGAATATGTGCAATTTTTGAGACGTTTGGACTGCTTAGAGCGACCCTTTTGTTGATGGAATCGCATCTGATTTGCGGGGGTCAGATTCGACAGCCACGCGCAATGCCCGGGCGACCGATTTAAACGTGGCCTCCGCGATATGGTGACTGTTCAAGCCATGCAATTTGTCCACGTGCAGTGTAATGCCACCATGGGTGCTGAAGCCTTGGAAAAATTCGCGCACCAATTCGGTGTCAAATGTTCCAATCTTTGCGGTTGGCATATCCACGTTCCAGATCAGGTAGGGGCGGGCAGACAGGTCTAATGCTGATCGGATCAGCGTATCGTCCATCGCGAGGTGACAGTCGCCATATCGACGGATGCCGCGTTTGTCGCCCAGGGCTTGTGCCAATGCCTGGCCCAACGCGATGCCCACATCCTCAACCGTGTGGTGGTCATCGATATGATAATCGCCTTTTGCGCGAATGGTCATATCGATTAGGGAATGGCGCGCCAGTTGGTCTAGCATATGGTCAAAGAAACCAACGCCGGTCTGAATGTCATATTCGCCGGTGCCATCGAGATTGATGTTTAGTGCAATCTCGGTTTCGGCGGTTTTGCGGGACAGGCTGGCTGTGCGCATTGGAAATTCCCTAGCTTTTTGTTTCGCATGGTTATAGGCGGTCATGCTTTTGTCGAAAAGGGGCTTGTCACATAGTCCGCGGGCTGGCACCCTGATGTGAGACAAATTGGACGCGGAAAGCGTGATATGAGAGACGCGATTGTTCTGGGTCGTATGCCCGGACATCCCTATCGAAAAGCTTATGATTGGTGGCCGCCCCCCGCAGCGGTGGCCTAATCTGCTTTTCCAACTCTTTCTCATAATTTTCTGATCTTAGGAGATCTCACATGACCAATGCTGTCATGCGCCCGGACCTGTCCTCTGTCGAAGTGACATGGCCCGATGGCTCGACCAATTTGTTTCCCTATATATGGCTGCGCGACAATGATCCCGCGGGCCTTCATCCTGATACCAAGGAACGTATTGCGGATCTGACCGAACTGCCGCGGGATTTGACCGCGCAGCAGGTGCAGATCAGTGATCGAGATCTTTCTATCACATGGTCGGACACTGTAACCCGATTGGAACTGGATTGGTTGGCTGCAAATCGTCCGGGAACGCGCCGGGTTGATCCTGCCGATATTCCCTCCATTCTGTGGCGCTCAGGCCTTGGCGCCGCCGGTATCCCCCGTGCGAAGGCTGACGCTGTTCTAGCGGACGATTCTGCTTTGCAAACATGGATGCAGGACACCAAAGCCTATGGCCTGTCCATCGTTGAAGGTCTTGCTGATAGCACTGAGGCTGGCATGGATGTGGCGCGCCGTATTGGGTTTTTGCGCGAAACCAATTTCGGCCTGACCTTCGAGGTTAAATCCAAACCAAACCCAAATAATCTGGCATACACGCCGATTGCTTTGCCGATGCACACGGATTTGCCCAATCAGGAATTGGCGCCGGGGTTCCAGTTTTTGCATTGCTTGGCGAATGACGCTGTTGGGGGAGGGTCCTTGTTCTGTGATGGGTTTGCGATTGCAAATGACTTGCGCACCATAGACCCCGCGGCTTTTGCCCTGCTTAGCACAACGACTATTCCATTTCGTTTCCATGATGCCGGGTGTGATATTCGGTCGCGTAAGGAAGTGATCCGGGTGAATGGGGATGGTGACGTGTATGAATTCGCGTTCAACGCCCATATTGCGGATATCTTGGACCTCCCACCTGAACACATGGCGCCATTCTACGCCGCCTATCGCAAGATGATGGAGATGACGCGGGATGCGAAATACCTAGTGACGTTAAAACTGCAGGCGGGCGAAATGGTGGTCTTTGACAATCGCCGCGCGCTGCACGGGCGTGAAGCATTTGATCCATCCACTGGGTATCGTCATTTGCATGGTTGTTACGTTGATCGTGGTGAATTTGACAGCCGGATGCGTGTCTTGGCGCGCTGACGTGAAACACTAGGCGTACTTTTTCAATGAAACAGGGCCTCTGGGAATATATATTTCGATAACCTTGAAAATATAATTTCACCCCTTAGGTCCTGTTAAGTTAAAACAATTGGACAAGGATGCCAGCGATGAAGGTCATATTGGTGGGTGCCGGTGGCGATATTGGACGGGCCGCTTTATCGGGTTTGACGGGCAAGCATGAGATTGTCACCGTTGGACGCACCAGCGGGGATTATCAGGTTGATGTGACGGACCTGGACGCGGTTAGGGCGCTCTATGCTCAGATAGGGCGTTTTGATGCGCTTGTGTCCTGTGCGGGGGATACGACCTTTGCGAACCTTCAGGATTTTACGCAAGACAGCTTTATGAAGGGCCTGACGCATAAGGTGATGGGGCAGGTGAACCTGGTCTTGGCGGGGTTGGATGCAATCGCGGATGGCGGGTCATTTACATTGACCAGCGGCATTTTGGATCGTGATCCCATTCTGATGGGGGCAAATGCTGCGACGGCCAATGGGGCTTTGGCGGGCTTTGTGAAAGGTGCCGCATTGGAAATGCCACGTGGTGCCCGCATTAATGTTGTGAGCCCAGGTTTGATAGACGTGTCAGAAGACAAATATGGCGCATGGTTTCCCGGCCATAAACCGGTTGCAACGTCTGATGTAGCCCGCGCCTATGTCAAGGCTGTCGAAGGCCCTATGACAGGCCAAGTTATCACTGTGGATTAGTCGTAGAAGAAAAGTGATCCGATGGAGCGGGCGAGGCGATTCGAACGCCCGACCCTAACCTTGGCAAGGTTATGCTCTACCCCTGAGCTACGCCCGCTTAACCATCGATCAGCTCCGGGTGAGAGCCGCGTCTTAATCTGTTTGGGTAAAACAGATTTCCCAACTTGGAGCGGGCGAGGCGATTCGAACGCCCGACCCTAACCTTGGCAAGGTTATGCTCTACCCCTGAGCTACGCCCGCATACCAGTTGGTGTGCGGGGGGATTTAGCCCTCTGCGCCGCAGGGTGCAAGAGGAAAATGAAACTGATTTGCGGATTTTTACATTTCCTAGGAAAAACAGCGTGGCTGCCGATCACGTGGGGGCGAATTCAATCAGGTCCCAACGATTGCCCCATGGGTCGCGGAATACGGCGACGGTGCCATAAGGTTCGACGCGCGGGGGTTCTTCAAATGTTACGCCAGCGGCCAGATAGGCGGCATGGTCGCGTGCAAAATCATCCGTTTGCAGGAACAGCCAGACCCGACCGCCGCCTTGCGCGCCAATCGTGTCGCGTTGATCGCCGACTGCACGGGCCAAAAGGAACTGGGTTTGTGCCCCTTTGGGGGCTACACGGACCCAGCGCTTTTCGTTTCCCAAATCCGTATCTTCCAGCAGATCAAAGCCAAGGGTGCGGGTGAAAAAATCGATGCCTTCATCGTAGTGAGGCACCAAAACGGCGACAAGAGCGAGGTGTTGCATAGGTTTACCAGTTCGATGGGGTAGGTTTGGGTTGTAATCGCGCCGCAAGCTGGGCGCGCGTCGAGTCAGGTATATGCTCTAACATCACCCGAGTCGTAAAGTGCCCGTACATTTTTCCATCCGCTCCCGGCAAGGACCAGTCGGAAATCTGACCCAAATCAAACCGTATCTTACTGCCGCGTTTCTTGTTGGAAATGTTTTGAGGATCGTTTGCCAATTTTGCCGTAAAGCGGCGATTGTTCAGCTGGACCACATTGCTGACCCAGATGACTTCTGTGTCATTGCGGTCGCGATTCCCAACATGGACCGCAACTTTCAACCCTAAAGAGGGGCTAAGTTTACCATTTGAAAGCGTCGCCAGTCGCAGGGCGTGTGGTAGGCTTTGTCGGGCCTGTGATCGCGCTGAATTCATGGCTGTGTCCGAGTCTGGAAAGATCAAAGTCACAGCGTTTTGTGCCAACACGGGTTGGTAGGCGAATAAGACCAAGCTGGCCAAGAAAAATACGATTGAACGTCGAATAGCCTATGCTCCAATAGAATATGATCATTTGAGCGTGGCATAGATCCAAAAGCAAGGATTTCGCTGCGGAAACGAAAATGGCGCGACTTTAAAAGCCGCGCCATGCTGTTGATTCCTGAGAAATCGATCTTATTCGAATTCGATCAGCAGATCTTTTGCATCGATCTGGCCGCCGGGGGTCACATGCACCGCTTTGACGACACAATCGCGTTCTGCGCTTAGACCGGTTTCCATTTTCATGGCTTCGATTGTCAGCAGCAGGTCGCCTTCCTTCACGTCTTGGCCGACTTCTACTGCGACAGTTGCCACAACACCCGGCATCGGCGCACCCAAATGGTTTGGGTTGCCCGGATCAGCCTTGGCATTCACCGTAACGGAGCCTTCCAAAGACCGATCCTTGATGCGCACGGTGCGTGGTTGGCCGTTTAGTTCAAAGAACACGCGTGCTTCGCCGTCTTCTTCATGGGCATCGCCTACGGAAATAAGACGCAGTTCCAGCGTTTTGCCGGGATCGATCTCGGCCGTAATTTCTTCACCAATTTCCATGCCGTAAAAGAAGGTCTTGGTCGGCAAAGTGCGCACTGGGCCATAGATCTCGTGGCGTTTGTAATAGTCGGTGAAGACTTTTGGATACATCAGATACCCGTTCAGGTGATCCTCTGTGATTTCCGCGCCGCCCAGTTCTTCTGACAGGGTTGCCCGTGTGGCGTCGTAATCGACCGGCGGCAGGGACGCGCCGGGACGTTCGGTGTTTGGCGCTTCGCCCTTCAGCGCCTTGTGGATGATGCCAACTGGGAAACCGCCAGGAGGCTGACCCAAATTGCCGCGCATCATGTCGATGACGCTGTCAGGGAAGGCGATGTCGCGCTGCGGGTCTTCGACCTCATCCCGTGTCAGGCCTTGGCTGACCATCATCAGGGCCATGTCGCCGACCACTTTGGATGATGGTGTCACTTTGACGATGTCGCCAAACATCTGGTTCACGTCGGCATACATCTGCGCCACTTCATGCCAGCGTTCTTCCAAACCCATTGAGCGCGCCTGCGCTTTTAGGTTTGTGAACTGACCGCCGGGCATTTCGTGAAGATATACTTCGGATGCAGGGGCCTGCATTCCGCTTTCAAAGGCAACATACTGACCGCGCACCGCTTCCCAGTAATCCGAGATACGGCGGATTTCGCCAATATCCAGACCAGTATCGCGTTCGCTATGCATCAGTGCTTCTACGATGGATCCCAGTGTTGGCTGGGATGTGTTGCCAGACAGCGCATCCATGGCTGCATCAGCCGCATCCACGCCCGCTTCTGCTGCGGCCAGAATGGTCGCGCCAGCAATGCCGGATGTGTCATGCGTGTGGAAATGGATCGGGATCGAAATCTCGTCTTTCAACGCCTTTATCAACACACGCGCAGCGGCGGGTTTCAATAGACCAGCCATGTCTTTCAGACCCAGAACATGGGCGCCGGCAGCTTCCAGTTCTTTCGCCATATTGACGTAGTATTGTAGGTTATACTTCGCGCGATCCGGGTTCAGGATATCGCCTGTGTAACAGACTGTACCTTCACAGATCTTGTTGTTTTCAACAACGGCATCCATGGCGACGCGCATGTTTTCGACCCAGTTTAGAGAATCAAACACGCGGAAGACATCCATGCCGGTTTCAGCAGCCTGTTTGACAAACCCCTGAACCACATTGTCCGGATAGTTTGTATAGCCAACCCCGTTTGACCCACGCAGCAACATTTGAGTCAGAATGTTGGGCATTGCCGTGCGCAGATCGCGTAAGCGCTGCCATGGGCATTCCTGCAAGAACCGGTAGGCCACATCAAATGTCGCGCCCCCCCAACATTCCATCGAGAACAGTTGCGGTAGGTTTGTTGCATAGGTTGGAGCAATGCGGATCATATCGATAGACCGCATGCGGGTGGCCAGCAAGGATTGGTGACCATCGCGCATGGTTGTGTCGGTGATCAACAGCTGCTTTTGTGCCAACATCCAATCGGCAACTGCCTTTGGCCCTTGGGCATCCAGCAGGTTTTTTGTGCCCGGTGTTGGTTCTGCGGTCTGAACCGGGGCTTTTGGCACGCGATATCCTTCGGGCAGGGTCGCGCGCCCTTTTGTTTCTGGATGACCATTGACGGTGACATCAGCAATATAAGTCAGTAGTTTTGTCGCCCGGTCGCGGCGTTGGGCAAAGTCGAACAGCGCGGGCGTCGTGTCGATGAACTTTGTCGTGTATTCGTTGCTCAGGAATGTCGGGTGCTGCAGCAGATTTTCGACAAAGGCGATGTTGGTCGATACGCCCCGGATCCGGAATTCGCGCAGCGCACGGTCCATACGGGTGATGGTTTTTTCAGGCGTTGGGGCCCAAGCCGTCACTTTCACCAAAAGGGAATCGTAATAGCGCGTGATCACACCACCCGCATAAGCCGTGCCGCCATCCAAACGGATGCCCATGCCGGTCGCAGAGCGATAGGCAGTCAGGCGGCCATAATCGGGAATGAAGTTGTTTTGTGGATCTTCCGTGGTGATCCGTGTCTGCAAGGCGTGACCGTGCAACGTGATATCGGATTGCGCATCCATGCCGGTTGCTTCAGCCAGGGTTTTGCCCTCGGCGATCAGGATCTGGGCCTGAACGATGTCGATACCGGTCACTTCTTCAGTGACTGTATGTTCCACCTGAACGCGTGGGTTAACTTCGATGAAATAGAACTTGCCAGTGTCCATATCCATCAGGAATTCGACAGTACCGGCACATTCATAATTCACATGGGCGCAAATCTTGCGACCCAGTTCACAGATTTCGGTGCGCTGTTCTTCTGTCAGATATGGGGCAGGGGCGCGTTCAACCACTTTCTGGTTGCGGCGCTGAACGGAACAATCGCGTTCATAGAGGTGATAGATATTGCCATAGGTGTCGCCAAGGATCTGTACTTCGACATGGCGGGCACGGATGATCATCTTTTCAAGATAACCTTCGCCATTGCCAAACGCGGCTTCAGCTTCGCGGCGACCTTCCAGAACTTTTTCTGGCAGTTCTTCGACGTTTTCAATGGGGCGCATGCCGCGACCACCGCCACCCCAAGAGGCTTTTAGCATCAAAGGAAAGCCGATCTCGGCCGCCTCGGCCTTGATCGCGTCCATATCATCGCCCAGCACTTCCGTGGCTGGGATAACCGGAACACCGGCTTCAATGGCAACGCGACGGGCGGATGCTTTGTCACCAAGGGCGCGCATTGTCGCGGCCTTGGGGCCGATGAATGTGATGCCATTGGCTTCGCAGGCATCAACAAGTTCAGGGTTTTCGGACAAAAGGCCATAACCTGGATGGATCGCGTCAGCGCCGCTTTCTTTGGCAACACGGATGATTTCATCAATGCTGAGATAAGCCGCGACCGGACCAAGACCTTCGCCAATACGATAGGCTTCATCCGCTTTAAAACGGTGTAGGCCCAGCTTGTCTTCTTCGGCGAAAACCGCAACCGTTTTCTTGCCCATCTCATTGGCAGCTCGCATAATGCGGATAGCGATTTCGCCTCGGTTTGCGATTAGGATCTTGTTGAAATCCGGCATATATCCCCCCTGGTATTTACCCAGCCCAATAATTGTCTACCGTGCCAATCCGTTGCTTGGCTTAACGTTAACCATATGCGCTTGTTGAATGTGTCGCAACGAACTTTCTGCAAGTGCAAAATGTTGCGTACAATCTGGCATATTAGTCTGTATTTTTAGGCATGTGCATTATTATTGGCCAAAGATCAATGGGGCAGGAATGTCTGTAGGCCGAAGCGACGCCTTGCCTAAGGGGAGGAAGGCAAGGCGATTTGGTGAAAAACAACTCATCGGTAGGGCCCGAAAGCCTTACATCATCACCATCAAAGACGATGTTGGTGCAGATGCGGTTGCAAAGGTTGTGGCGGCTGCGAACCCAACCTCGGCGTCCTGCATGGACACGATTTGCATCAAGGCTTCTGCGTTTTCATCTGCAGGATCTTGAGGTTCTACAAATGCTGCGAATGCGTCATCGCTGATTGAAATCAGGCCGGAATCCCCAAACAGTGAAGGCGCAAGGGCGTCATCGGCCTCTTTGCTTATGGCAGTTGCTCCGGGCAAAATGCTGTCTTCGTAATCGGTTGCTTCAGGAATAACGCCGGCCTCATCAGCGAGGTTCGCAAATGCATGTTCCTTGCCGAAATCGGTGAATGCCAATTCCTCGGCACTGATGCGTTCTGATGGCAACGTCTCAGTGATCGTGTCGATCTCTGCCACATCATCAACTGTTGGCAATGCCGAGGATGCATTTTCCGTTGCGGCATAAAGCGCTGCACTGCGATCGCTGTCATATGTAACAGTGACAGCATATTCTGTCGTTTTGGTCACAGGCGTAGCGCCCGCGATTTCGGAATTGGTCGACATATTTGGCGGCGGAGCATACCCTCCGAAGGAATAGATCGTTGTAATTTGCATGTTTATCTCCAAACGTGCGTGCGACCGGGCTAAAAGGTGTAGAGTTATTCAAAACCGAGCAATAGGTGGTGTTACTGGCTTATGGTGGCCGCGTGTTCACTTAGCGTTCATGAAGCTTAATTCTGCCGTAATTTTTATTAATTGACTACTGCCGAAGTTCATCGAATTTTATGATATATTTCATAGACTTGTAGTGGTTCGGTTTTGGTGTGATATCGACCATATTTATCAACGTCTTAAATGAAAATTCAGAACATAAAGAGAACAGGCTTTTCCTTTCCCTCGTGCTGATTTATCTTCCGCTATATGAGCGATTACGATGATGAAGACGCCTTTGAGGCCGCAGCCCGCCCCAGCCTGTCCTCTATGGCGATGGCCGCACGCCCGACGCCTTATTTGGATGAATTAAACCCGGCACAGCGTGAAGCTGTCGAACGGCTGGATGGGCCTGTTTTGATGCTGGCGGGGGCTGGTACGGGCAAAACCAAGGCGCTGACCAGTCGCATGGTTCATCTGCTAAATACTGGACGTGCCCGCCCGAACGAAATCTTGGCCGTGACCTTTACCAATAAGGCAGCCAAAGAGATGAAGTTGCGTATGGGCCGTATGTTGGGGGAAACGGTTGAAGGCATGCCTTGGCTGGGAACCTTTCACTCGCTCTGCGTCAAGATCCTGCGCCGTCATGCCGAGCTGATCGGTGCAGATGATGGCGTTCTGATAGAAGACGGGAATGGCCCGCATCTGAAATCCAATTTCACGATTTTGGACACAGATGATCAGGTCCGTCTGTTAAAACAGCTTATCCGTGCCAATGCTATTGATGAAAAGCGCTGGCCTCCGCGTCAATTGGCACATTTGATTGATGGTTGGAAGAACCGTGCGCTGACGCCTGAAAACCTGCCCTCCGCAGATCACGCCGCATTTAACAATCGTGGCGGGGAATTGTACGATCAGTATCAACGCCGGTTGTTAGAGCTAAACGCCGTCGATTTTGGCGATTTGTTGCTGCATGTGGTGACAATTTTCCAACGCCACCCGGATGTCTTGGCGCAATACCAGCGCTGGTTCCGTTATATTATGGTGGACGAATATCAGGATACAAACGTCGCACAATATTTGTGGCTGCGATTGTTGGCGCAGGCCCATCACAATATTTGCTGCGTGGGGGATGATGACCAGTCCATCTATGGCTGGCGTGGTGCCGAAGTGGGCAATATCCTGCGGTTTGAAAAAGATTTTCCAGGTGCCCATGTGGTGCGTCTGGAACAGAATTACCGGTCCACACCGCATATTCTGGCTGCGGCCTCTAGCGTGATTTCGGGCAACGCGACCCGTCTTGGCAAAGAGTTGTGGACCGAAGAGCGTGAGGGTGAAAAAGTTCGCTTGATCGGTCATTGGGATGGAGAAGAAGAAGCGCGTTGGATTGGCGAAGAAATCGAATCTTTGCAAAAAGGCACCCGTGGGATGCAGCCATATGGTTTGGATCAAATGGCCATTCTGGTGCGCGCGGCCCATCAAATGCGTGCTTTTGAAGACCGGTTTCTAACCATCGGTTTGCCCTATCGCGTGATCGGTGGTCCCCGCTTTTATGAGCGTTTGGAAATCCGCGATGCAATGGCCTATTTCCGGCTGGTTGTGTCGCCCAGTGATGATCTGGCGTTCGAGCGGATCGTGAATACCCCCAAACGTGGCCTTGGTGATAAGGCCCAGCAAACGATCCAGCGGATCGCGCGTGAAAATGGTGTTTCCTTGATTGATGGGGCTGCATTGGCCGTTGAAGAGGGCGCGATCAAAGGAAAAGGCGCTGGGCATTTGCGCACGCTTGTGACGGATCTGGCGCGTTGGCGAAAGATGATGCTTGGTCCAGAAAAAGCTATCGTAGAACCGCAGGATGAAGTTATCGATGGTGGTCTTTCAGTTTTGTCTGTTCAGATGGAATATGGGCCGCCAGAGGTAAGCCATATGGAGCTGGCCGAAACGATTCTAGATGAATCTGGCTACACGGGCATGTGGCAAAATGACAAAACGCCCGAAGCTCCAGGGCGGCTGGAAAACCTGAAAGAACTGATCAAAGCCTTGGAAAATTTTGAAAACCTGCAAGGGTTTTTGGAACATGTCAGTCTGGTTATGGAGAATGAAAGCGATGATTATGGGGAAAAAGTCTCCATCATGACGCTGCATGGAGCCAAGGGATTGGAATTCCCTTGTGTCTTTTTGCCAGGTTGGGAGGATGGTTTGTTCCCGTCCCAGCGTAGCATGGATGAAAGCGGCCAAAAGGGATTAGAGGAAGAACGCAGGCTGGCCTATGTGGGCATCACCCGCGCCGAAGAGGTTTGTACGATTTCCTTTGCCGGTAACCGCCGTGTGTTTGGGCAATGGCAAAGCCAGCTGCCATCCCGATTTATTGATGAATTGTCTGAGGAAAACGTGACCGTTCTGACGCCTCCGGGCCTATATGGCGGGGGGCAATATGGTGGCGGGGGTGGTGGCTATGCCTCGGGTGTTGAGCAGCGTGCAGCCGAAGCGAATGCGTATAATTCACCGGGATGGAAGCGCCTTCAGGATCGGCAAGCCAATCGCCATATGTCGCAGTCCCGTGAAAACACAGGACCCGTGATCAATGCGACGGCTGTTTCGTCCCATGCAATGGGGGACCGGGTGTTTCACCAGAAATTCGGCTATGGCCACGTGGTCGGGATTGAAGGGGACAAGATCGAAGTTGCCTTTGATAAGGCGGGCACGAAAAAGCTGGTCGCCCGGTTTTTGACCACACCGGACGATGTGCCGTTTTGAGAGAGCGTCGCAGATAGTGCAAGGGCGAAGGATCGTGCCGCTCTCTCTTGCACCCGCGGGCTCGCGGCGCTAAAGGTCCAGACAACCCAAATTCCGGAGAATGCCCCCTATGTCCATCGACACCGGCACCGCCAAAAAGGTTGCCAAACTGGCCCGCATCAAAGTTGAAGACGACGCTCTGCCCGAACTGGCGCAAGAGTTCAGCAATATTCTCGAATTTATCGAGCAGCTGAATGAAGTTGATGTGGACGGTGTGGAACCGATGGTATCTGTCACGCCCATGCGTCTAAAGCGCCGTGTTGATGGTGTGACCGATGGCGGCATTCAGGACCAAGTTTTGAAAAACGCGCCCGATGCCCGTGAAGGGTTCTTTGCTGTGCCGAAGGTTGTTGAATAATGTCCGATCTTACAAAATTGAAAGTCGCCGAAGCGCGCGACGCGCTGCGTGCTGGCGATGTGACATCTGTTGAGCTGACAGAATCTTGTCTTTCTGCGATTGAAGCGGCTGATGCGTTGAACGCGTTTGTGCACAAGACGCCAGAAATTGCGTTGGAACAGGCCAAGGCAGCGGATGCACGGATCAAGGCGGGAAATGCGCCTGACATGTGCGGCATCCCGATGGGGATCAAGGATCTGTTCTGCACCAAAGGTGTGGAAAGTCAGGCCGCGTCCAACATTCTGGGCGGGTTCAAACCGGAATATGAAAGCACGGTCACCTCGCAGCTGTTTGATGCGGGCACGGTGATGTTGGGCAAACTGAACATGGACGAATTCGCCATGGGATCGTCCAACGAAACGTCGTGCTATGGCAATGCGGTCAACCCGTGGCGTCGTGGCAATGATGACACCGCTCTAACACCGGGTGGATCGTCTGGTGGATCGGCATCCGCTGTTGCTGCGGACCTGTGTTTGGCGGCAACTGGTACGGATACGGGCGGATCCATCCGCCAGCCTGCGGCCTTTACCGGCATTACAGGTATCAAGCCGACCTATGGCCGTTGTTCCCGCTGGGGCGTTGTTGCGTTTGCATCCTCTTTGGATCAAGCGGGCCCGATGACCAAAGATGTGCGCGATGCAGCGATCGTTTTGGAAACCATGTGTGGCCATGACGCAAAAGACAGCACCAGCGTAGATTTGGCCGTTCCAAATTTCGAAGCCGCGCTGACCGGTGACATTAAAGGCAAGGTCATTGGTATTCCCAAAGAATACCAGCTGGATGGCATGCCCGATGAAATCGCAGCCCTATGGGCCGAAGGTCGCGCTATGCTGCAAGACGCCGGCGCCGTGATCAAAGATATCTCGCTGCCACACACCAAATATGCGTTGCCAGCCTATTATGTGATCGCACCTGCGGAGGCGTCATCCAACCTGGCACGCTATGATGGTGTGCGTTTTGGCCACCGCGCCAAATTGGGGCAGGGTGATGGCATCACAGAAATGTATGAAAAGACCCGCGCAGAAGGGTTCGGACCCGAGGTTCAACGCCGCGTGATGATCGGCACCTATGTTCTGTCTGCCGGTTTCTATGACGCCTATTACAACCGCGCCCGTAAGGTGCGTACGCTGATCAAGAAAGACTTCGAAGATGTGTTCGCGCAAGGTGTGGATGCGATCCTGACACCGGCGACGCCTTCTAGCGCATTTGGTTTGGGCGAAATGACCGAAGCCGACCCTGTTGCGATGTATCTAAACGATGTCTTCACTGTGACCGTGAACTTGGCAGGTTTGCCTGGCATCGCGATCCCGACAGGTGTTGATAAACAGGGCTTGCCCCTTGGTCTGCAGCTGATTGGCCGTCCATGGGAAGAAGGCGATTTGCTAAACACCGCTTATGCGTTGGAACAAGCGGCGGGCTTTGTGGCCAAGCCGTCCAAATGGTGGTAGCGGTTTCTGAAACCGATTTATGAGGCTGGCTATGCTGCGCAAATTTGTACGTTCCTTTCCGGTGGTTGCTCTTCCCTGCTATTTTGTAGCGGCTTGTGCGACACCTGTGCCTGATAGCGCAGCTGGCGTTGGCTTTGGCGATTACGACACGTATCAAGCGCAGCGCGAAGCGCAGTTAACAGGCGCGCCGGTGGCGACCAATACATCTGGCGTCAGCCAACCGGTTGAGGTTCAGGCATCAACCCTGAACCCAGATGGATCTGTATCGATCACGACGGGTGATTTGGCATCCGTTGCCCCTGTTGCCGGGACGGTCGCCGCGCCTGTATCGCAACCTGTCAGCGGTGCGAATGGGATTTCGTCCGAGAATGATTTCGATGCGGTTTCATCGCAACGCGATATTGAAGCTGACGCTGCCTTGATCGCGCAGAACCGCGCGCAATATACCGTCATTCAACCGACGGCTTTGCCAACGCGCACAGGTACGAATACGCCCAATATCGTTGCATATGCGTTGCAGACCAACAACCCGGTCGGAGTTAGCCTGTACAGCCGTGGAAGCACCTCGGCGAGCAAAACAGCGCGCGCCTGCAACGCCTATCGCTCGTCAGATGCAGCACAGGAAGATTTCCTAACCAAAGGCGGACCTGAACGGGATCGTATGGGCGTTGACCCAGATGGCGACGGATTTGCTTGTGGATGGAACCCAACGCCGTTTCGTGCGGCACGCGGCGGATAATCCATGCGTGATGTTCTGGGGCGCGATGCTTCGGCCATCTGGCATCCTTCTGAAAATTTTGGGGACCGTCGCGGCGTAGATCAACCTGATATGGTTGTGCTGCACTATACGGCCATGGCATCGGCCGTTGGAGCGCGGGATTGGTTATGTAATCCGCAATCTCAGGTCTCTGCACATTACGTAATTTCCGAGGGCGGTGAGCTTTGGCAGCTTGTGAATGAAACTGATCGTGCGTGGCATGCTGGGGCAGGGGCCTGGGGGGCATGCACGGATGTGAATTCCCGCTCAATTGGGGTCGAAATTTCCAATACCGGCACGCAGCCTTTTTCTGAACCTCAGATGCAGTGCTTAGAGGCGCTTTTAGGGCGCATCATGCGTCGATGGTCTATTCCAGTCCATCGCATCATCGGCCATTCTGATCTTGCGATTGGGCGCAAGATTGATCCGGGTCGCCGATTTGATTGGTTGCGTCTGGCGCGACAAGGGCTGGCTATTTGGCCAAAGAATGCATCTGCCTCGGGTGCGGACACGAGTTGGGAACAATTTGCAAAAGACGCGCAAACCTTTGGCTACCGTTGGTGCGAAGGGCAGGAAGATGCCGTTTTGAATGCGGTTCGAATGCGGTTTTCCCCATGGCTTACCGGGTCATTGCAGGATCTGGATGTATCTCGTTTGAATGATCTGGCGCGGCATTGGCCTGACGACAGTAATGATACTGCGACAAGCTAGGCAAAACAAAACGCGCAACTGCTGAAATTGCGCGTTTTGTTAACATGTGATCAATTCGACAATCAGACCTGTTTCAGGGCCGCGTTCTTAAGGTTGAGAACAGGCTGTTTGTTCTTTTTGTGGCGTGACACGAGTTGCTTAACGGCACGCGCCTGTGTTGGCATGTGGCGCGCGGGCTCCGGTGTATAGGATCCTTCCAACAGTTCAGGAAAGATCGCCAAAACCTCGTCCTGTCCTTCTTCGGACAAGGATTTGAGGGCTTCTGGACCTGTGAACAGGCTTTCAGTTGGCGCATTTTCGGACCAAATCACGCTATGTGTATCCAGCAAGATATGAAAATAGGTCACTTCAGAAACGCTGTCATCGACAAAGATGCCTAGCAATTGTGTCAGTTTGATCGCTGGAATTAGGACATCCGCGATCCCAAAAAGGCGCGCTGCTATTTTGGATGAAACAAGGATGCGATGTTGGCGTGATACGACCAAATCACGCTCTGGCATGCCATTGCCCAATGCGCCAGCGGTAATGCGTACCGGCAAGAGTTTTGGATTTGCGGCCAATTCTGCCTGTGTAAAGTGACGCTTGCCGACCCAGCGGATTGGCTGTGCGCCGTCGTCAAGAGTGTTGCACAGATCCCCGACCTTTAGCGTTTCCACAGGGCGCTTACCTGCGGGTGTAGAAATGAGAACACCGGTGGTGAAACATGGTGGCGATGTGAAGCTGGCATATCGATCATTGGGGCCCTCATAGCTTTCTATGACGGTCAGCGTTTCGTCCAGTGGCGGCACGTCACCGACAAAAGCGAGGCCTTCTACTGTACCAAAGGTGTTTGCTGCCCCCGGTTCATTGATGTTGAATGCGACAATCGTGTATTGATTGCCTTCACTATCTTCCACGAGAAGCTCGTATTCGGATTCTACCCGAAGACCTGCTGCATATGCGGTTCCATCGTAGGTGATGGCGTTAGTTAGGCTTTGTGAGCTGTCGCTGTCCCCAAACGCTACGTCGCCTGAACTGCTCTCAGTGATCTGGACGCTGACCCAGCTGTTGCTGCTGATCGTAATTTCAGCGCTGGCGTCAGAAAGATGGCTGCCGTCGCCCTGATTTAAACCGGATAATTGTAACGTGGAACCGTCGATGCCGCTAACAACGGATACGGCCGACTCTGGAATAGTATAAACAGTGAAGATAGCCATAAAGAGGCCCCTGTGGTCGCCTGTGTGAGTGTGTACATTTGTTATAGAAACGAATTTAAACCAGACAACTCATTCGAGTTTATGAGCGATTTAAATTGTATTCTCGCAACAATACACCAAGCATACACAAAATACTAAAAGATGCGGAAATAAGTAAAATTATGATTAACGGGAATGCGGAATTCGCCCCGGATTGAGCCGAGCCCGCAACCTGGGATAGAAAAGCGCCCCCACCCAACATTAAACCGCCGCCCAATCCGCTTGCCGATCCTGCTTGTTTAGGGCGGACAGACAGCATGCCAGAAGTTGCATTTGGAATAACCAATCCGTTGCCTAGCCCAATAAATATGCAGAATGAAAAGAAAACGAGCACGGATTGAAAGCTCAAAGAGAACAAAATCAGTAAGAGCAACATGCCAAATGCTTGCAAGCTGGCACCGGCGCATATCATTCGTTGGATGCCGAAATGCGCAGAAAAGCGGCCAGATATGAAATTTCCGGCGAAATATCCAAGCGCGGGTGCCCCAAAATAATAACCTAACGTCGCAGGATCCAAGCCGAAAATGTGTTTTCCTATCAAAGGCGCACCGCCAAGATATGCGAAAAAGCAGCCGGACGAAAACATATTGGTTAAGGCGTATCCCCAAAAGCGGGGCGAGCCTAGCAATTCAGGGTAGTCTCGTATTTGATCTCTCAGCCCAGAGTTTTGTCGATCCGGGTTTGTTTCACCCATGTCGAAATAAACGATCAAAAATCCGATAGCCGCGCAAACCAACATAAACAAGAAGATGGCTTTCCAGCCAAATATTCCATCCAATTGGCCGCCAATTGTCGGTGCAATCATTGGAACAACAGACATGCCCATCGTGACATATCCTATCATGGATGCAGCATGTGCTTGATCATACATATCGCGGACAACGGCACGGCTCAGCACCATTCCGACAACCAAAGATGTTTGCATCATTCGAAATGCAAGAAAGACATAGACGTTTGGCGCGAAAAGCGTTCCAATTGTAGCGCAAATGAAAACAATAAACCCAGTCAATACAACTGGGCGTCTTCCATATTGATCTGCAATAGGGCCAATAACGATTTGAGTTATAGCATTAATCGCCAAATACAGCGTTAGGCTAAGTTGAATAATCGCATAATCCGTTTCGAAATATTCCGCCATATGTGGCAGAGACGGAAGGAACATGTTCATAGGAATGGCGCTAAGGCCAGCCATCATGATTAATGTCGCGATATGCGGAGGGGTGCTGCGATCTAAAAATCGCGCCCGTTGTGTGACACTCATTGGCCACCTCATATTATTGCAGGCTGTCTTCCTAGGGGTGTCTTGACGGCAAGTCCAGAGGTCGCCGTGAAGATCGCGATAATATTCGGAGCAGTTGGTTAAAACAACGTCATCGAGGGCCAGCGATTATGCGCATGTCGATGGCCATTTGGATCATGGATGCGGGCGGGCATTGTTGGTTTTGAACAAAAAGTGGTTTCACGAAAGCGGGGTGTTGGGTAAAAGCGGCGAAACGACATCACCGATTTTGCAGAAGCGAGCTGGACAGAATGAAACGCAATAGGTGGCATAGTGTCCAAAATGGGGGTGACTATACGTTGTCACGTCGTTTGCCTGCGAAATTCGATGTTTTTGCGATCGAAAAATTTCCCTTTGTAAACAAAAGGAAGCTTGCGTTGCAGGTGCGTCAGGACCTTTGGCGCGAATTGAGGGGCTTGCGTGGCTTTTCCCCCGTGATACATATTTCAACCACATCTGAAGGATTGCTCCTAAAAGCAGGGGGCGAATGCGCAAAATTTCCACCGGATACGGAAAGTAGAATAAAAAGTCTGCTGGAAAATCCCAAGAAACGCGCGCGTTGGTTGGCTTGGTCAAAATTGCGTGACGCGCAAAAGATTACGGACTGATGCCAGCACACAGCTGAGGGCGATCGCGCCCGATATCGGTTACCACTCCTAAGTGCGCTTTGGAGTGCTGCAGCCCCGGCGGGAGGACCTTTTAGGGGCCGGGGCTGCAAATTCACAATAGATATGATTATTTTTCCTGGGTGGACAAAGGTGTCTATTTTGCGCCTTCGTCTCATTTGTGGATCTGGGATGTTCTTTGAGGAAAACTAGGCTTTCTGGGCGCCTGAATTTGGCGCAGTGATGTTGCCGAAAAAAGATCTTCTATCCCCAAAAAGAGCTGAGGTAAGAAAAAATTAACCATTTTTCTCAGGGTGTCGTATAGTTTGTTGGATTGCGTGGATCAATCAACCTCAAATAACCCCGGCGGGTGCTCTTTGTAAAATCGTGTTTCCGTCTTATTCTATGGAGTAGACAATGTCTAAGATCGTTAAGTTTGTTGCTGTTTTTGGCCTCGTTGCTGGTGTCGCTGCGTGTTCCAGCGGTTCGGCAGTGGAAGAAGTTATTGTGACGCCGGTGACATCTGAGCCAGAATTTACTGGAAAATATAAATAAGATCATTTGGTGGCGGGTCATTTGCTCCGCTACCCTTTTGCCCTTTACCTGTGTGAAGAGGGGCAGTATCCCCGTATCCGGTTGTTGTTTTGTGGTTCTGCTGAAATCAGCAAAACAAAACAGATTGACCGGGTTAAAGATATACGGGTGAAACCAATGATAAAACATCGCGGGTTTCCAGGACGGATGCCTGGAACAGATTATCAATTCATCATTCGTAGGGCCAATCCGAAAGGCGTTACGCCCTTGTCAGCACGCGAACGCTACCGTGACCGCAAACCTGCAGACAAACGCGCGGATGCTGCCTTTATGGCGGCGCTTTGGCTTCATTTCGGGAATGAGCCGTTTGAACGGGGCAACTTGGATGCTGGACGTTTGAATTGGCTGTTTGGTCGTGAAGTTCTGCCTGCTGAGGATCCCTTTGATCCGGCAGACTATGATGCGTTGTTGATGATTGACGAAACGGCAGCACGTTCCGCATTCCCTGAAGCGTTTGAAAACGTCGAGTTTTAAACCAATTCTACGTTCTTCGGTCCTGCCCCCTTAGTCCAAATTTACAAGTTGGAAAGATTCTTTCTCCATCCTTGTCAGGTGTGGTGAGGAGAGTCTGCGGTTGCGATTTTATGCCCCTTGAAAGGGGCATGCGTTTAATACCGTGATGTTTTAGGTGGTAGTGTTTTGATAGGTTTAAATGGTGTTTTGACGCGCTGTGTGCGTGCAGTATTGATTGTCTCGGTCGTTGCCTTGGCTGGTTGCAAGATGGATGATGTTGATACAGCACATGCCTTGGTCACAGAAATGGCCCATCCAGGCAAATTGATCCATTTCGCAAGCGGGCAGACATGTACCGCGGCGGTCTATCAGGCCCGTGCGGGCGAGGCGAAATTCAATGTGCCTATCACGGATAGCGCACGGGTCGCCCTAAAACATGCAGAAGCCAAAAACGCGATTGCATTTGATAATTCAGAAATCAGCCCCAATGATTTCACCAGCCAAGCGGCCAGCGACAAAGCCCCAGCTGCCATGCGCTTGATTGCGGCAGGAACGGCGGCGTTGAAATGTATGCCCGATGAGATGCAAGCCTTGTATTTCGCGGCATTGACCACACCCACATCTGTCATCGTCATCGACATGAAAAACACGGCGCTTGCAATCGTGGACCGCATGACAGGATATCTGTTCTTGGTGCGGGGCGATCTGTAGCTGATCTCAGCTACCGTCGCGAATTTCCTGTTTGCGCAAAGGTAGTTTATCGATCGAATGGGATATGTCACGCATCGGCCAAGGCCGCGGTTTGCGTAATGTCACTGTCCCATCTTTGGCCAATAGAACAATGCCGAAACCACTAGAGCGGTACTTCTTGCGCCAGACCGACCGTGTGTCTGGGTGAGTGTCGGTCACGATGACCACATCCCTGCTGAACAATGCGTTAGGGTCTTGAGAAATCAGATCCATTTGGGACAGAAAACGAGGGTCATTGGGGTTCTCAGCCAAAACCAAAAGCACGCGATTGGTCCACTTAAATGCGTCAATCTCCACCTCTGCAGCATCGACGATCTGCACCAGTTGGGTGCCCTCTTCTGCTTGGGCGGCAAACGGCACTGTTGCCACAGGGGTGGCCAAAAGCATGAGGCAGGAAAGTACATTGTATTTCATTGTTCAAATATAGGGTGCCATGTGCTCTTTGCACAGAGTTGGCGTTTCATTTCACGAAAATATTGTCTGTTTGGGATTGTTGAACCGCATGTTCACGCATGCGCGGCGACCATGATCAAAGGGCGCTGTGATTGCGTTTCATCAAAATTTGGGCGATTATTGCTTGAAATTGCACGCATTTTACACAGCAACTCACGGCGAGTTGCACAATCTATCCAAAAACAGCCCCTGACAAATGCTGCGCCAATACCTATAATTACCTCATGTCAATTTGGAGCCGCATATCCCAAGCCATTTCGGCGTTGACCCAAGGGCAGTCCCTTGCTGAGGTCTTGGATCTATTGCGTGCACCGCGTGAGCATTCGGTGGCTTTCACAATCGCGGTGATCGCGATTTCAGCAAAAATGGCCAAAGCGGATGGTCAGGTGACACGCGATGAGGTCACGGCATTTCGCGAAGTTTTCCATATCGCAGCCGAGGACGAGGCCCATGCCGCCAAGGTGTTCAACCTTGCGCGTCAAGACGTGGCTGGCTTTGAAGACTACGCGCACAGGATCTTTCGCATGTTCGGGCAGGGCTCTCAAACTCTGGCGGATTTGATGGAAGGCTTGTTTCATATTGCGGCTGCCGATGGGCTATATCACCCGAATGAGGATGCGTTTCTTAAACGTGTGGCCGAGATCTTTCAAATCACAGATCGTCAATTTGCATCCATGAAGATGCGTTACGTGCCCAAAGGCGAATGCTGTAATTATCAGATCCTTGGCGTCACACCTGATACGCCATTTGAAGACATTCGTGCTGCTTATCGTAGACTGGTGCGTGAAAGCCATCCGGATGTGATGATCGCACGCGGGGTGCCGGAAGAAGCGGTTGGGCTTGCGCAAAAGAAACTTGCCGATATCAATGCTGCATGGGATGACATCGCAGCGTTGCATCAACCTGCATAAGAGATCCCGCATCGCAGGCAGTAAGGAAGTTTTATCATGCGTTTGGCCAGTTATAATGTCGCCTGGTTTAATGCGCTGTTTGATGATCAGGGCGACATGACGGACGGCCATGAATGGTCATCCCGCTACAATATCACCAAAGATCAGCAGGCCGATGCGTTGGGCAAAGTGTTTCAGGCCATGGATGCGGATGCTGTCATGGTGATCGAGGCGCCAGATACAGGCAGCAAACGATCAACGCATGAGGCGCTGTCTACCTTCGCGGAAACATATGATTTGCGCACGCGCGCGATTGTCATGGGATTTGCCAATGACACGCAGCAGGAAATCGCGTTGTTGTATGATCCAACGGTGCTGACAGTCGAACATGATCCGCAATCTTCCCCGGATGCGCCGCGTTTTGATCAGGAATTTTCCATAGATCTGGATATCGACGGGCAGGAAGACACCGTCATTTTTTCGAAACCGCCTTTAGAACTGGCTGCAAAATCTGCATCTGGTCGCGCATTTCGCATCATTGGCGCACATTTAAAATCAAAGGCACCCCATGGCGCGCGATCGGATGAGGAAGCCAGAACAATCTCTATCGCAAATCGGCGCAAACAATTGGCGCAAGCGATTTGGCTACGTCGCCGCGCCGAAGCACATCTGGTGCAAGGGGACAGTTTGATCCTGATGGGGGATCTCAACGATGGGCCGGGTTTGGATCAATATGAAAACCTGTTTGGGCGTTCATCGGTTGAAATTCTAATCGGGGATGCGCCCCATGACCTATATGATGCGCATGCGCAGGATGTGATGACCAATCGCTTTGGTCCGCGGCATTCCTCCGCCCGGTTTTTTATTCGTCAAGAGAAACGCTATCTTCAGGCGCTGCTGGATTACATTATGGTGTCGCCGGATCTAAAAGGGCAGGCGGGGCCATGGCGTATTTTGCATCCGTTTGATGATGCGCTATGCTGGTCCTGCGATGATCTGCGGCAGGCATTGTTAACCGCATCTGATCATTTCCCTGTGGTTTTGGACATCGACCTTTAAGCCGGCTTTAATCATCCCCATATGAACGAGAGCCAATGTAAATAGGTGCCCCGTGAAATATCTATTTTCTATTCTGTTATGCGTGCCTCTGCTGGGTCCCACTGGGCTGGCGGCACAAGAGGCGAACCAGTCAGAAGACGGCGGGGCGTTGATCGAAAAAGGCTTTGAAATGCTGCTTGAAGGTCTTTTTAAAGAGGCCGAGCCTGCCCTAGAGGAATTGCAAAGCCTGGCTGAAAGCTTCGAACCCTGGTTGCAGGATTTTGCGGAACGGGCAGGTCCGGCTTTGCAAGAGTTGGTCGATGAAATCGGGGACCTTAGCCTCTATCATGCGCCGGAACGTTTGCCCAATGGCGATATCATTTTACGCCGCAAAACCCCGTTGGATCCCAAACATCAAGAAGGGACCGGCGATAGTCATGGTGAAATCGATCTATGACGCTGGTGATGAGGGATTGTTAAAGATCGGCCTCGGATCCGATTTGTACCTGTGCGGATGCACCAACCGCTTTTGCCAAGGATTGTAGGCGAGCTTCGACCACTTCTCCGAATAGATCGCGGGCCTCTTCGGAAAGATTGAGAACCAAGTGATCCTTTGCCTTGATCCACACAAGCTCGGCCACGTCTTGCGGTGAATCTGACATCCATAGCATGGCACCCAAACGCATGGCTTTGCCAAGAACCTCAGCATTATGGATCTCTTGATCGCTCAGCAAAGAATACAGATCGCTAAAGCGTGCACCGCGTTTGTTGCGGTAACGGTGTAGCAATGCCACGCCCAGAAAAACGCGTTCTTGATGTGTCAAACCACCTAGATTGGCGCGGGTCACGTAATCAAAACAAACCTCAGCCCTGAAATCTGGATGCGCGCGCCAGCTGACATCATGCAGGAGGCAGGCGGCTTTCAATAGTCGGGACAGATGTTCATCTGCATCGGGAAATAGGCCTGCAACAAAACGATATAGGACATTGCCATGTCCGGGAATACGCGCCTCTTTTGTTTCGGCAAACCGCGAGGCTTCAATCAATGGATCACGTCGACGCAGCTTTTCCGGCATTTGCTGATAAAGCAGGCCTTCACGGATGCCGTAGGACGAGATAGCCAGATCATGAGGTTGAAACGTATCGATCAATTGTTCCAGCACTTCAGAGGCCAACGGCAATAGGCTCATCCGGCTGTTGGATATGCCGCAGGCGGAGCGTAATTCTTGCGGATCCGACGTTTCAATCAGCTTGATGGTTTCTGAAATGGCTTCGGCGCTCATGCGGTATTCATGCAGAACATGCAAAGGATAGTCGCGGCGATGCATATCGATTCGCGCGATCGCCCGCCAACTGCCGCCAACCAAAAACATACGGTCGCGCTGTTCGCCGAATTGACCATGCAGGGTCGAAATCCATTTGCGAATGTGCTTTTCGCGGGCTTTTCGCCCACCTAAATCCGCAAGCTTCAAAGGGCCAAGGGGCGAGGTTTCGCGCCGCCCGACTTTGCCATCGCCGATTTCTGCGAGCTCCATCGAGGACCCACCAATATCGCAAATCAAACCATAGGCACCGGGCCAGCCCAGCATAACGCCCTGCGCTGATAGGCGGGCTTCTTCCTGACCATCGATGACATCAACGGTTATGCCGAGTTCTTTTTCGATTTCCTTGCGAAACTCAGGCCCGTCCTTTGCTTCGCGCATTGCAGCCGTGGCCACAATGTTCAGATTCGGCAGGCCCATACCATCGGCCAGCATGCGAAAACGTGCCAAGGCCGCTTTTGCACGTGAACGCCCTTCGGGGTTCAGCAGGCCGGTTTCGTGCATGCCAGCCCCAAGGCCGCACATGATTTTTTCATTGAAGAAATAGGCAGGACTGCGCGCTGCGCCGTCAAACACCACCAAACGGACTGAGTTTGATCCGATATCGACAACGCCGACCCGTGACAGTTCCCGCGCGGCTTTCTCTGATAGCTTCGCCTCGGATTTGGATGTGTCACCGTCCCAGTCGCCCAAACCGTATTCCTTTGTTCCGTCCAAGACGGTCTCCCCCTCGCATAGACTGTGGCAGCGCGATGTTCGGGTCAAGGCCCGTGTTGCATATGCCAGAGTATATTACTCGTTAACGGAGATCCTTGATGCCACCGTCCTGCAAGCGGTGCAAGATGATTGTCACATATGTGGTGAACAGAATACTATGCCCATGCAAGCTGGATGGGCATAGCAAAATCAGTGTTAGGCGCCATCCGTATGGGTCAATTTCGGAACATCAGCTGCACCCGCGGATCCACGGCCCGATAGGGATGGGTTTTCCATAAAGAACTTATGACAATTAAAGGCGAATTCGCCCTCAGGCACCGGATAGCGGGTAAATGTGCCATCACCGTTCATCACCCAGCTTTGCGCCGTATCCGCCAAATTGGCCGCCATGATTTGGCTAACAATCTGCGCTTTTACCGTTGGGTTCTTGGTTTCAACCATGGTTTCAATACGGCGGTTTAGGTTGCGGCCCATCCAGTCGGCAGAGGACATAAACACGCGCGCTTCCCGATGGGGCAAGCCATGGCCATTGCCGAAACAGGCAATGCGGGAATGTTCCAAAAAGCGACCCACGATTGATTTGACGCGGATATTTTCAGATAGGCCTTTGACGCCAGGGCGCACACCACAAATGCCGCGAATGACACAATCGACCTGAACGCCACCTTGGCTGGCGCGATATAGGGCGTCGATCATATCTGGTTCGATCAAGGAATTCATCTTGATCCAAATTTGCGCTGGGCGACCGGCCTTGGCGTGCTCGATCTCAGAATCGATCATTTCGATCATTTTCGGCTTTAGGGAATGGGGCGAGATGGATAGATTTTCCAAACCCTCCGGCATCGCGTAGCCTGACAGGTAGTTGAACACTTTCGCAGCATCGCGGCCCAATGATTCCTCGCAGGTGAAGAAGCTGAGATCCGTATAGATCTTGGCCGTGATCGGGTGATAGTTGCCTGTGCCCCAATGGGTATAGGTGACCAGTTTGTCACCTTCGCGCCGCACCACTTGGCTGATCTTGGCGTGGGTTTTCCAATCAAGGAAACCATAGACCACCGTAGCACCAGCACGTTCCAGTTTGCGGGACTGACGGATATTGGCCGCCTCATCAAAGCGCGCTTTTAGTTCAACAAGGGCTGTAACAGATTTGCCATCTTCTGCCGCGTCACACAGTGCGCGAACGATGGGCGAGTTGTGGGATGTGCGATATAGGGTCTGCTTGATCGCAACGACATGGGGATCTTGTGCAGCTTGTTGCAAAAAGCGCACCACCATGTCGAAGGTTTCATAAGGGTGGTGCAGCAACATGTCCTTTTGTTTGATTGCTTCAAACATGTCGCCATCGAAATCCTGAACACGTTCGGGTACGCGCGGGGTGAAGGATGGCCATAGCAGATCAGGGCGTTCATCCAGAACCAATTCCTTCAGATCGGCCGCACCAACCATACCGTCCAATTCAACGATTTCTTTTCGTTTGACGCCCAATTCTTCCATTACAAGGCTGCACAGTTCGCTCGGCGGGTTCGATGTGGTGGTCAAACGGATCACATCCCCACGGCGACGGCGTTTCAGGGCAACTTCGAATTCGCGGACCAGATCTTCTGCTTCTTCTTCAACTTCCAAATCGCTGTCACGCAGCACGCGGAATGAGAAGTGATCTTTGACGCGATATCCCGGAAACAGGCTATCGACATGCAAAAGCAGCAGGTCTTCCAAGAAAATAAAGCGGAACTTACCGTCGTCAGTGGGCAGTTTGATGAACCGATTCACCTGCGCAGGGATCGGCAGCAGGGCCTGCAACGGGCGGCGGCCATTCAGCCGTTCCAGCTGCAACGCCAGCGCAAAACCAGTGTTTGGAATAAACGGGAACGGGTGGGCCGGGTCGATGGCCAGTGGCGAGAGAACAGGGAAAACCTGGCTCATAAATGCATCGGCTAGATAGGCGATATCATCATCGTTTAAATCATCTCGTGCAACGATTTCGATGCCTTCTTGAACCATCAGACCGCGCAGGACATTCAAGATACGCTGTTGTTCCGCCATAAGACGGCGGGCATTTTCATCAATGCGTTTTAGCTGCTCTGCGGGCGTCAAACCGTCAGCGGCAGGTTTTGTATTGCCAACATTGACCAGCTCGCGAAGGCCAGCAACACGAACGGTGTAAAATTCATCAAGGTTAGCGGCTGAAATCGAAATAAAGCGCAGGCGTTCCAGCAGGGGAACGCGAGGGTTTTCGGCCTCTTCAAGCACGCGCCAATTAAAGCTGAGCCAGCTTAATTCGCGATTGAAAAAACGTTCAGGGCCAGAAATATCCAGATCGGGTAAGTCTACAGGCTCTGGGCGGGCGGATTTTAGAAAGTTGGCAAGTGTCATGGCGGCTTGTTGCCTCTTTTTTGCAAATCTTTGATGACAGTTTTGAACTTTGCGTCAATCCGCTTGGTTTAACTTTCGTCATTCTTTGGTTTCAACAGGCTAGATGCCATTTTTAAACTAACCGCTTTGGATTGACCCAGCGAAATAGCATCTAGTTCTGATACAATATTCTGTGCTGCTGCAAAACTGCGCGGCATATGTTTTGTGAGATACGGAATCACTTGCTTGGCTGGCACGATTTGCCGGTCGGCAAACAGCTTGGCCAAAAGCGCCCCAAGCAGGTGATCATCAGGATCCCCCAGTGAAATCGACCCGGTGCCCTCCATCCGTGATCTCAGATCCGGCAAGGTCAGCCCCCAGCGGATTGGGGGTTCACATGCGGTGACCAGCAAAGGATGACCTTGTGCGAGGACCAGATTGTGCAAATGGAATAGCGCGGTTTGTGCATCTGGATCAGTTGCAATCGCATCGCCCCCTTCGACGCACACCCCTGATACGGCCAAGGCCGGAATATCTGCGCTGGCCAAATCGGTTGCCGTAACAATGCGCGCACCACTATCGGCGGCCCAAACATGCGCCAGATGGGTCTTGCCTGAACCTGCGGGTCCCAAAAGCAGCAATTTGCCGCTAACCCAGTTGCGCCAATCTGCAATCATGGACACGGCCAAAGCGTTGGACGAGGATACGAAATAATCTTCCCGCCCCAAGGCGGGTTTCACCGGAAGGGGCAGGGGCAGTTGCGTTGGTGTATCGGTCATGAGTTGCTTTTCTCTTCCCGGCCAATTTCGCCCTGATACAGGCGACCCTCTCGATACTTGCCGGTGGCGAAACGGGTCACGACGCCAATCGCAGCGGCCAAGGGAACGGCGACCAACATGCCAACAAAGCCGAAGAGCGATCCAAATACGGACAGGGCCAAGAGCAGCCAAACAGGATGCAGACCAACAGAGTTACCCACCAGTTTGGGCGTCAGGAAATTGCCTTCAACCGTCTGGCCAGACACAAAGATCACAGCGACCAGACCAATACGCACCCAATCGGTGCCGGCCCGGATCACCTCTCCATCCACCTCCAACGGTCCCCACCATTGAAACAGCGCCAGGCCAATGGCCATTGCGCCGCCCAAAAGCGATCCGAGATAGGGGATGAAGGTGATCATGCCGGCAATCGCACCAACGATCAGACCAAATTGCAGGCCAACAACCATCAGGGCAATCGCATAATAGGTGCCAAGGATCACACAAACCGTGCCCATGCCGCGGATGAAACTGGCCAGAACATCATCGATTTCCTTGGCCAATTGGCGCACAACAGCGCGGTGATCACGGGGCACCAGCGTGTCGATCTCGGCCACCATACGGTCCCAATCCAGCAACATATAGACGGATACAACCGGCGCGATGACCAAAACAACGATCACATGGATCACAGAATTGGCCGAGCTAAGGATCGTCTGAACCGCCTGTCCGGCATAGGATTGCAATGTATCGCCCATGCTGGTCAGCGTATTGTTCAAAACCCCACCGTCATTCATCAGGCTGGGGAAGCGATCCGACAGGAAATCGCGCAGGTTAGAGATGACCGTGGGCAATGTGGTGGACAGTTGCATGGCCTGATCAATCAGCAACCGTAAAACGGGCAGGGCGACAATTAGGAACATCACACAGGCCACCACAGTGATCACACCGGTGGCTGCCGCGCGTGACAATCCGCGCCGTTCCAGCCGATCCGCAACCGGATCCAGCACATAGGCAATGGCGCCGCCCAGAATAAATGGCATCAAAACACTGCCCAAAGCCCAGAGCACGACGCCCAGAACCACGGCCACAATGCCCCAATATTTCACCTGTTGCTCTACCGGTAATGCCATAACCTGCCTCTTTATGCTTTATCCCTATGTCTCGCGTTGCGCGGGCCAGTTCAAGAGGGGTGGGCAATTAAGCGGTGGATTAGTTGGAATTGGGCGGTGGTGGTGGTGTGTATCCGGCAGGATCAACCAGCCATTTTTGATATTCGGCATCGTAGCTGTTTTCGCCTTGCAGGGGCAGTTTCCAAACGGGCCAGTGTGGGGGCCAATTTGTCTCAGTCGGAATAACGTTTCCGGGCAATGTGACAGATGCGTTACCGAAAGCTAAGATTAACTGTTCGTGGGAAACATCAGCATGACTAAAATCGGCAGATTGCAATCGCGAGTCTGGAAAGGAAGTTTGATTTAGGTCTGCGCCGTCCAACCGTACATAACCAAATGTTGCGCCTTCTAAGTTTGCCCCGCACAGACTGGAACTTTCCAATCTGCTGTTCCAAAAAAACGCGCCAGCCAGTGTTGCGTGCCTGAGTTCTGCACCCTCCAGTCTTGCGTTCCCTAGGCTTGCACCGGCTAGAAACGTAGAGTTAAGGCCTGCTCCAACAAGATTTGTATCTTCTAATCTTGCGCCTTCCAACTTTGCCAAGTGAAGTCTTGCGATTGACAGGCTCGCGCCACTTAGGTTTGCTCCGTGCATTGTGGCATGGATAAGGTTAGCCCCTTCCAGCCTTGCGCCTATTAGGTTTGCGCCTTCCAGCCTTGCATCGGTAAGATTGCTTCCAGATAGAATAAATTGTGATAGATCAGCCTTCTGCAAATTTGTCTCGCGCAGGTTTAGTCTGTAGCCAGAAAATGAACGAAATTCTGTTTGCCAATCAAATACCTTGAGCTTGAATAGACGCAAGGTTTCGGGGGGTATGTGTTGTTCGATAGGGTCGTCCGGTAGGTGTTCAATACACACTTCGTCGAAAACCCATCCGTTGGTATGTGGACCTGCTTCTGGCCAATTCGCTTCGATTCGCCTTTGCTGAGCTGTTCTGCGCCCGAGTACGTCCAGCGCAGTTTGAACATCTTGTCTTGGCGGTGGTAACGTTCTCACCCATTCTGAGGCTTTATTTGGCCAGTCAAATCGTTTTTGTCTTGCTTGGATATGCGCTTCGCGTTCCTTTTTCGTTGCATCGGTTTTCAGTGGTTCCCATTCGGGTTCCGGAAAATCAATCGCGTCAGACGCAGGCGCATTTTCGCGGATATAGGCGCATATAATTTCCATCACGCGCACATGGTCGCGGCCTTGATCATAGCGGGTGCTGTCCTGCGCGATGCGTTCAAGGGACAATAACCCGCCAATCCGCACCTCGATATTGGGCACAGTTTTCTCATCGCCATCTACCTTAACCGTCTTTTCCGTGCCCAGCTGTTCCACAGCCTTGGAAATCCGGTCGGTGATATGGCCCTCTTTCTGGAATTCGAGGGATTGTTGGCGGATAACCGTGTTCCAGAGCAGGAAAGGTGCACTCAGAACTGCTGTGATCAAAGCGCCAATACCTAGATTGATATTGGACGGATTGAATATTGTTTTGCAGAAGCTGGACACTGCCGCTGCAAAGGCTCCGATGAACAAAAGGAGCAGTACGGAGATACCCACTAGGAGTGTACATCTTAAACGATCATTTTGTAGATCTCGAAACCAGCTTGGGCATTCCGCAATACCGAAAAAACTAAGCAGCTTTTCAACGATAGGAACGATTTTGCTAGTCTTCTTGTCGTTTACCTCGTCAAGCATCATCAATCACCTTAAACCCAATGCACGCAGCATTGCGGTTTTTGAACGTCTGCGCAAGCGCGCCCTCTTGCCAAGACATGCCCAATGCCGCACAAGGCAGGCCACGATACCTTATAAGCGGAGCCTATCATGCGTCTGTCCCGTTATTTTCTGCCGGTTTTGAAAGAAACCCCTGCCGAGGCACAGATTGTCAGCCATCGCTACATGCTGCGTGCTGGCATGATCAAACAGCAATCTGCCGGGATCTATTCCTGGCTGCCGCTTGGTTTGAAGGTTTTGAAAAAGATCGAAGACATTGTGCATGAGGAACAGCAGCGCGCTGGGCATATTCCGGTGTTGATGCCAACCGTGCAATCCGCGGATCTGTGGCGTGAAAGTGGTCGTTATGATGCCTATGGCGATGAGATGCTGCGCATTTCAGACCGTCAGGGGCGCGAGATGCTCTATGGTCCGACCAATGAGGAAATGATCACGGATATTTTCCGCAGCCATGTGAACTCCTATAAGGATCTGCCGCTGACGCTATATCACATCCAATGGAAATTCCGTGACGAGATGCGGCCTCGGTTCGGGGTGATGCGGGGGCGCGAATTCTTGATGAAGGACGGGTATAACTTTGACCTGACCAAAGAAGACGCGCTGCATGCCTATAACCGTCACCTCGTGACCTATCTGCGCACCTATGAACGTATGGGTCTGCAGGCGATCCCGATGCGCGCGGATGGTGGCCCGATTGGGGGCGATTACACGCATGAATTTTTGGTGCTGGCGGAAACCGGTGAATCCGAAGTCTTCTATGACAGCGACATCACGGATTTGTCCTTCGGCGATCGCGATGTCGATTTTGACGATCATGCGGCCTGCCAAGCGGTGCTGGAAGAATTCACATCCCGCTATGCCCGCACAGATGAAACGCATGACGACGCCATCTTTGCCGAAGTGCCAGAAGAGCGCCGCCGCACAGCGCGCGGTATCGAGGTTGGTCAGATCTTTTACTTTGGCACGAAGTATTCCGAAACTATGGGTGCGACGGTTCAGGGGCCGGATGGTAAACCTGTTCCTGTGCACATGGGGTCGCATGGTATTGGCGTGTCACGTCTGCTTGGTGCGATCATTGAGGCCAGCCATGATGAGAATGGCATCATCTGGCCAGAAGGCGTGACGCCGTTCCATTGTGGAATTGTGAACTTGAAGCAGGGCGATGAGGCGGCAGATGGCGCTTGTGATAGCCTGTATAAGTCTCTGACTGCGCTGGGCCTTGAGCCGCTATATGATGATCGCTCGGAACGGGCCGGTGCGAAATTTGCCACGATGGATCTGATTGGCCTGCCTTGGCGGATCACGGTTGGCCCACGTGGATTGAAAAACGGTGTTGTAGAACTGACCAGCCGCCGGACGGGCGAAAGCGAAGAGCTGCCACCAGAAGAGGCGGTTCTAAAGATCGCCCAAATTTATGGGAAAGCAGCGTCATAAGCGCCGTTTTACGAAACCAATGCAAAACGCGACCTCTGTAAAAAGGTCGCGTTTTTGTATTTTAGTAGTGTCTTAACTGGAACTGGAGCCGTTTTTCTTCTCTGTGCTGGGCCGCTGCGTGCCTTCATCGATCGCACTGCCCCAGGCTTTTTCTTCTTGATCGATCACATCCATATAGGATTGCAATTGGCCGCGCAGAACGTCGCGTTGAGGTGTGGTGGTATCAGATAAAATCGCCCGTAATGCTTCGCGATATTGCATCAGGTTATGCAACGCTTGCGCGCGGATTTCTTGCCGCTGGGTTCTGATAGTGGCTTTTAGCTTTGCCAGTATTTCTGGAATGTCTTCGGAGGACGCGGTTGAGAGTTGCTCAATCAACTGCATTTTTGTTCCATCTCCAGACGGGTCTGGCTGATCGTAAATTGGATTGATCCGTAACTCATTGTTTTTGGGGGTTTGTGACATGCGAAGGCTCATAAATCAATTAAGGTGGCAATTCTCACCTACTGGTTTTAGTTGTGCAGAGTTTCGCAATGGTTACTTTCTTGTTAGTCACGTTTCTTTCTGTGTTCTGGTTCGGCGAAGGGCTGCTTGCGGCCCTGTGTTGAGCTATGCCATTGCTGACACAGGTCGTTGTTAAGTTTACAGCTTTGTGTGTTCGGGTGTGAAATACGTGGGGTGACACGTCATGGCTGGAAAGACTCTTGCTTTGTTCGGGGGAATTGTAGGGGCTGTCCTATTGTCCCAGTTCCCAGAATTCTCACAGCAATATGTGCAGCGCCTTGGCGGGGCCGTGGCTGAACTGTCGCGCTTAATTGATTCCTATGATGCGGATGCCGCAAAGGTTGGTTTGTCACGCGAAGAGGCGTTGGTGCAGCAGGCCAGTGGCGGTGCGTTTGGGGAAATGCGCGCCAAGAATATGGCGGCTACGTTTAGGCGGTATGACGATTTGCGGTCCAGCCTATGGGTGTTGCAAGACGCGACTGCCTTTGAGCGCGCCCTGCATGTGTTCCATCTCAGGGATACGGATGTTGCTCGGGATGCTTTGGCGGCATTTCGACTCGGGGTTCCTCTTAATCTAGGCGGCGCTGCTTTTGCAGGTATGGGTTTCTTTGCGGGCTGGTGTGGTGTTCGGCTTGGTTTCGGCCTGTTACTGGGGGTGGTGCGCCATATATTCGGGATGCGTCGCAATCGGGTTTAGGCGGGGATTTGTGCCTGCTTGGGGTGCTGTGTGGTGCCGCGTTTTGGTGTTTTTGTAGCTGATATGGGAAAGTTTGGGAAAGGCGACCAGATTTACGATGGTTTCGGGGTCTGGGTGCTCCGTGGTATCTGATTTACCCCTAAGCGTCACGGAATTCCCCCTGTTTAGATGATTCGTTTTCTCAATTTAGAGGGCGCTGGACACGGCGTCTGAGCTTATTGAGCTGCTTTCCCGGATGTTTGGGAAAACATGGGAAATTTTTTCCAATCAAATTCATACTATATATGGTGCTTTAATTCACACTTGAGGCAATTTGTGGTGATTGTGATTCGATTCATGAGACATATCTCCAAGATCTCCCATTTTCTCCCAAAAAATCCCAAAATTTTCCTTGCGTGGTGAGTCCGCTACAGGTATCACTTAGATACAGATGAGGGACGGGTGGAGCAAAAGACTCCGATAAAAAAATCCCGAAAAACAATAACAAAGCAGGTTTCATACAGGTCCCATCCCTCATCTTAACAAAAGGATCCGGCGCGCGGGCGAGCAGACATCCCCCCAGGTGGCGCGTGCAGCTGGACACATCCCGCAAAGCGGGCGGCGCGGGTTGATCAGTGGCAGCAGATCGATCCGCGTTTTCAATTTCAGGGGCCGGTAGGCGGTCCTGTAAAAGGGTAGTGTAGAGTGAGCCGAAAGCTTAGGTTTCGCGGTGAGAGCGATAACAAGGTGGATACGAAAGGGCGGGTGTCAATTCCTGCCTCGTTTCGCCGTGTGCTCGAAGCAGGCGATCCGGCTTGGACAGAAGGTCTACATCCTGAATTCGTAATCGTGTATGGCGGTGTGTCGCGCCAATATCTGGAATGCTACACAATGCAGGCCATTGATGAAGTCGACGAGAAAATCGAAAAATTGCCACGTGGATCGATGCAGCGCCGTCATTTGGAGCGGATGTTTTCCGGTCAATCTGTCAGCAGCACTGTGGATGAAACCGGACGGATCGTTTTGCCCAAAAAGCTGCGCGATAAGATCGGCATTGATAAAACCGCTTTCTTTATTGCGTCGGGTGACACGTTCGAAATTTGGAACCCAGATACATATAATTCAGTTCACGAACAGGAAGAGGCTGAATTGGATGATCTGCCCGAGGATTTTGATCCGGTGATCTGGCTGGATCAGGCGCCGGGGGAGTAACCCATGTCTGATGCGACGACACCTCACATTCCCGTTTTGTTGAGACCGCTTCTTCAGGCGGTCTCTCCTGATTCAGGGCGTTTGGATGGTGTTTGGATTGATGGCACATTCGGGGCAGGTGGGTATTCACGTGCTTTGATCGAGGCCGGTGCCACGCGTGTGATCGGGATTGATCGCGATCCTTTGGCGCATGAAATGGCATCTGCTTGGCTGGGTGAATTCGATGGGCGCATTGATCTGGTCAAAGGCAATTTTGCGCAGCTGGATGATGTGATTGACCAAGCCGACGGCGTTGTGCTGGATATTGGCGTATCTTCGATGCAGCTGGATCAGGCGGATCGCGGCTTTTCCTTTATGAAAGATGGTCCGCTGGATATGCGTATGGCGCAGGATGGGCTGTCTGCGGCGGATATCGTCAATACATGGCCGGAAGATGAAATTGCCAATGTGTTGTTTCTTTATGGGGAAGAGAGGGCGAGCCGAAAAATTGCCCGTGCCATTGTAACGGATCGCAAGATCGAACCCTTTACCACGACATTGCAGCTGGCCAGCTTGATTGAACGTCTTTTGGGGCGGACGAAATCCGGACAGGCCCATGCGGCCACCCGCAGTTTCCAGGGGCTGCGCATTGCGGTGAATGATGAATACGGTGCGCTCTGGCAGGGGTTGATGGCGGCAGAACGTGTTTTGCGTCCCGGTGGGCTGTTGGCGGTTGTAACCTTCCATTCGGTCGAGGATCGCATGGTAAAGCGGTTCTTTCAGTTGCATGGTGATAAAAAGACCCATGTGAACCGTTATGCCCGCGAAGCTGCGCCAGAGGCGACAGCCCCGTTTGAGGTGTTGACGCGCAAAGCAGTCGGGCCTGACGCAGAGGAGCTGTCCGACAATCCGCGTTCTCGTTCCGCGCGGTTGCGGGTTGGGCGACGTACCACGTTGCCTGCGCAAGATATTGCACCCCATGATCTGTCCATGCCTGTATTGGGAGAAACCTGATGCGTAATTTATTCTATATTTTGGCCGCCATGATGGTGATTGCATCTGGCTATTGGGCCTATCAAGAGAATTATACAACGCAGGCCGAATTGGATGGTATCGACGATTTGCGATCTGATATTGTCGCAGCCCGGGCGCGTTTGTCGGTTCTAAAGGCTGAATGGGCCTATCTGAACCGTCCCGATCGTTTGCGGGAACTGGCAGATATGAATTTTGAACGCCTTGGTCTTGTGCCTTTGCGCCCCGAACAAATGAGTGAGGTCGCCGATCTTCCGCAGCCTTTGCCATTTGTTTTGGATCTCAGTGCGGCGGTCGATGTTTCTAGTGCAGGAGCACAGCCATGAATCGTACGCCGCTGCGCCCGTTGGCGCGCATTTTGCAAGCCCGTCAAAATGGCGAAAACCCTGATGCGATTGAGCGTGAAAATCTGCGTATGCGCCACGAGCAGCAACGCGATAAAGCGCGCACACGTGCCGAGGGTCGGTTGCTGGTCATGGGTGGGTGTTTCCTGTTTGCTTTTATGGCAATCGGGGTGCGCATGGGGACGTTGGCGGCATCAGAACCCCAAGAACCACGCACGCATACAACAGGTGTCTCAATCGCGGCGGCGCGTGCAGATATTGTGGATCGCAAGGGCCGGATTTTGGCCACCAATATGGAAACCCATAGTCTTTATGCCCATCCCCAGCAGATGATCGAACCAGAGCGGGCGGCGCAGGAATTGGCGTCGATCTTTTCCGATCTCGACTATGATCGCATGATCAAGGATTTTACCAATCCAAAGCGTAAATTCGTTTGGGTGCGCAAAAAACTAAGCCCAGAGCAAATGCAACAGGTGCATGAAATCGGTGAACCTGGTCTGCTCTTTGGTCCACGCGAAATGCGTCTTTACCCAAATGGGGCTTTGGCGGCGCATATTTTGGGGGGAACCGGGTTTGGCAAAGAAGGTGTCAATGCGGCCGAATTGGAAGGTCGTGCGGGCATTGAAAAACAGCTCGACGATGTTTTGCGCGATCCCGCACGGGAAGGCGCACCGTTGGTGTTGTCCCTTGATCTGACTGTTCAGGACGCGATGGAGGATGTGCTGGATGGCGGGATGAAGATCTTTAACGCCAAAGGGGCTGCCGCCATTTTGATGGATGTCCACAATGGCGAAGTGATCGCCATGGCCAGCCTGCCAGATTTTGATCCAAACCAACGCCCGCGCCCTTTGATTGAAGGGGATGCATCTGACAGTCCTTTGTTCAATCGTGCTGTTCAGGGGGTTTATGAACTGGGCTCTACGTTTAAGATTTTTGCGGCGGCGCAGGCGATGGATTTGGGTTTGGTCAATGCCTATACGGAAATTGACACGAACCAGCCCATCAAATTGGGTGGCCATTCTATTCGCGAATTCCAAAACAAACGGTATGGCACGCTGACCATTGAAGACATTATCGCCAAAAGCTCCAACCGGGGGACCGGGCGTTTGGCCTTGATGATCGGAAATGCCCGGCAAAAGACCTTTATGGATGGTCTTGGTATGTTGGAACCCACACCCATCGAGATCGTTGAGGCGCAAGGGTCAAAACCGCTTTTCCCGAAGAACTGGGGCGATCTGTCCAGTGTTACGATTTCCTATGGTCACGGCATTTCGGTTAGCCCCATGCATTTGGCCGCAGGCTATGCGATGATCGCAAATGGAGGGCGTTTGGTGCAGCCGACCTTGCTGAAAACCGGTGGTGTGCGCATGGGGGATCGTGTGATCGGCGAAGACGTCGCGCTGGCCTCTCGCAAAATGCTGCGCAAGGTGATCACCGATGGTACGGCGTCCCTTGGGGAAGTGCCGGGGTATCATGTTGCGGGCAAAACAGGGACCGCGGATAAACCAAATGAACAGGGTGGCTATCACGAGGATAAGGTGATCAACACCTTTGCGACCATGTTCCCGCTGGAAAACCCGGAATATGTTTTGATTGTGACCTTGGACGAGCCCGTTGAAAACACCGGAAAGACACCGCGCCGCACGGCGGGTTGGACAGCCGTGCCTGTGGCGTCAGAGCTGATCGGCAGAATTGCGCCTCTTTTGGGCCTGCGTCCTGACTTTGAAAGTGTGCAGGACGGCCAAGAGGTGCTGGTATCACAATAAGCCGTGTCGTATAGAAACGACAAAGCAATATATTGAGGGTGGAGCATGGCGAATAAGAGCAAAAGCCTCGCCGAGCTGGGACTGACTGCAAAAGGTGGCCGTGACGCACAGGTGACCGGACTGGCAGTCGACAGCCGTGACGTTAAGGCAGGATTTTTGTTTGCGGCCATGCCGGGTACCCAGATTCACGGTGCCAATTTTATTCCGACAGCTTTGGAACTTGGTGCATCTGCAATCTTGACGGATAGCGAAGGCGCGCAATTGGCCAAATCGGCGCTGGATGCGTCAGCTGCTGCGGTCATCATCGCCGAAGATCCACGAGAGGCGCTGGCCTTTACGGCGGCCCTGTGGTTTGGCGCACAGCCAGAATGCGTCGTGGCCGTGACAGGCACCAATGGCAAAACATCGGTTTCAACGTTTACACGGATGCTTTGGCAGGCGCTGGGTGTGCCATCTGTTAATCTAGGGACGACAGGTGTTGAGGGCGATTGGTATATGCCGCTGAGGCATACAACGCCCGAACCGATCACGCTTCACCGCGCGCTATATGGTGCTGCCGCAGAGGCGATCGATCACACCGCAATGGAGGCATCCAGCCACGGATTGGCGCAAAAGCGGTTGGATGGTGTGCAATTGACAGCTGCGGCTTTCACAAATTTCACCCAAGATCATTTGGATTATCACGAAACCTTCGACGACTATTTTGCCGCCAAAGCGGGTCTGTTTGCGCGTGTCTTGCCCGAGGATGGCACGGCTGTGATCAATATCGATGATCCGCGCGGAATTGATATGCTGGCCATTGCCCGGGCGCGCGGACAAGAGGTGATCACGGTTGGCCGTGAAAGCGCTGATATTTGCTTGGAAGCGCAACGTTTTGATGCAACCGGGCAAGATGTGCGGATCAAATACAATGGTATTATCCGCCAGGAACGTCTGAACCTGATTGGTGGGTTCCAAGCGGAAAACGTTTTGCTGGCCACCGGGCTGGCCATTGCGTGTGGGACACATGCAGAATTGCTGTTTGATGCCTATCCAAAACTGGGGACGGTGCGTGGGCGCATGGAATTGGCCGCAACCCGAGCAAATGGCGCGACGGTGTTTGTTGATTACGCCCATACGCCAGATGCGGTCGCCACAGCGATCAAAGCATTGCGCCCCCATGTGATGGGACGCCTTATCGCCATCGTCGGTGCGGGCGGGGATCGTGATGCGGGAAAACGTCCTTTGATGGGGCAGGCCGCGATGGATCATGCAGATATGATCATCATTACGGATGACAATCCCCGCTCCGAGGATCCTGCCAGCATTCGTGCGGCCGTGATGGAAGGGGCGCCGGGTGCTTTGGAAATTGGCGACCGGGCAGAGGCGATCCTACGCGGCATTGACCTTTTGCAACCGGGCGATGCCTTGCTGATTTGTGGCAAAGGGCATGAAACAGGCCAAACCATCGGTGATACGGTTTATCCGTTCGATGATGTGGAACAGGCCAGTGTTGCCGTGTCTGCATTAGATGGCGGAGGCTTGTGATGGCTGATCCCCTTTGGACCTTTGACGAAGCGGCCAATGCCACAGGCGGGCGCGCAACGCAGGTTTGGCAGGCCAATGGTGTGTCTATCGATACGCGCACGATTCAACCCGGGGATCTGTTCGTCGCGCTGAAAGCTGCGCGCGATGGTCATGATTTTGTCGCTCAAGCCTTGGAAAAAGGCGCAAGTGCGGCGTTGGTCAGTCGGATACCTGAAGGTTTGGATGACACTGCGCCATTGCTGATCGTGGATGATGTGCTTGCAGGGTTAGAGGCGTTGGGTCGACACGCCCGCGCACGGTCTAAGGCGAAAGTCATTGGGATCACGGGCTCGGTTGGTAAGACATCAACCAAAGAAATGTTGCGTACCATCCTATCGGATCAGGGGCGGGTGCACGCGGCTGAGAAAAGCTATAACAATCACTGGGGCGTGCCGCTGACCTTGGCGCGGATGCCTGCGGATGTGGATTATGCGGTGATTGAAATCGGCATGAACCATCCCGGGGAAATCTCACCTCTTGCGAAAATGACGCAACCCCATGTTGCGGTGATCACAACAGTGGCCCCAGCGCATTTGGCCGCTTTTGAAAATATTGAGGGCATCGCCCGTGAAAAAGCCGCCATCTTTGACGGTCTCAGCAAAGGGGGCGTTGCGGTTTATAATGGAGACCTGGGCGTCAGTCATATCTTGCGTGATGCGGCCAAAGAGCAAGGCGCAAAACGCATCACTTTTGGCGAAAAAACTGGAAACCATCACCGCGTGACGCATCTGGAAATCCATGATGCTGTGACTGTTGTGAAAGGGCGGGCGTGGCGTGTGCCCTTGCTGTACAAAGTTCAGGCACCTGGCCGTCATTTCGGCGTGAACGCAATGGGGGCTTTGGCCGCTGTTCATGCTGTGAAAGGGGATCGTGCACGTGCAATGACCTCTCTTGGGACATGGCATGCAGGCGAAGGACGCGGACAACGTCAGGACATCGTTTTGGACCGGGTCGAGCCCCAAAATAAACTGGAATTGATCGATGACGGATACAATTCTAACCCAGCTTCACTAGAGGCCGCATTGGAAGTCCTGGCCGCAGCCAAACCAGAAAATGGTTTGGGTCGCTATAACAAAGGTCGGCGTGTGGCCTATCTGGGCGACATGAAAGAACTGGGCAAAACCGAAAAAGACCAGCATCGTGCAATCGCGTCTCTGGCCTGTATGCAAGACATTGATGTGGTCCATTGTATTGGCCCGCTAATGCGTGAACTCTGGTCAGCTTTGCCGTTGCAAAAGCAGGGGCATTGGGCAGAAACAACCGACAAAATGGCGGATCGCGTGTCCAAAGATCTGGATGCGGGGGATATCGTTTTGGTCAAAGGATCACTGTCTATGCGGATGGCGCGTGTGGTTGACGCCATTTCTAAAATGGGCCAATCCGCGCCGACGCAGGACGCAAAATAAATAGGAACCGGACCTAACCGGATCAAACGGAGACAGATCTTATGCTCTATTGGCTAACGGCCCTGAGTGATGGCGGTGATTTTTTCAACTTGTTTCGCTACATCACCTTTCGCGCGGGTGGCGCGTTTTTGACCGCGCTGATCTTTGGCTTTCTCTTCGGTCAGCCCTTGATCAATGTGCTGCGCCGCAAACAGGGTAAGGGCCAACCGATCCGCTCTGATGGTCCCGAAGGACATTTCGCGAAAGCGGGCACGCCAACCATGGGCGGGCTGTTGATCATTGGCGCGTTGGTGACTGCGACGCTGCTTTGGGCGCGTTTGGACAATCCCTTTGTCCTGATCGTGCTGTTTGTGACCATTGGTTACGCAGCCATTGGATTTGCCGATGACTATGCGAAAGTGTCCAAACAAAACACGGATGGTGTTTCTGGAAAGATCCGTTTGGGGATTGGGTTTGTGATCGCGTTGATCGCTGCGGTCTGGGCCAGCGCCTATCATCCCGAGGCCCTGTCGATGCGCCTAGCCCTGCCAATTTTCAAAGACACGCTGATCAATCTCAGCTTTTTCTTTGTTCCTTTCGCCATGATTGTCATTGTGGGTGCGGCCAATGCGGTGAACCTGACGGATGGTTTGGACGGCTTGGCGATTATGCCTGTGATGATTGCCTCTGCCACGCTTGGCATCATTGCTTATACGGTCGGGCGGGTTGATTTCACCGAATATCTGGATGTCCATTATGTGCCGGGTACTGGTGAAATTCTGATCTTCTGTGCGGGCCTTGTGGGCGGTGGCATGGGGTTCCTATGGTATAACGCGCCTCCTGCTGCGGTGTTTATGGGCGATACAGGATCGCTGGCTTTGGGCGGTGCATTGGGCGCAATTGCGGTTGCAACCAAACACGAAATCGTTCTGGCCATTGTGGGCGGTCTTTTCGTGGTAGAAGCCCTGTCTGTGATCATTCAGGTCTTTTACTTCAAACGCACAGGAAAACGGGTTTTCCTGATGGCGCCGATCCATCACCATTATGAGAAAAAAGGCTGGGCTGAACCCCAAATCGTGATCCGGTTTTGGATCATTGCGATGATCTTGGCTATGATAGGGTTGGCCACTCTTAAGCTTCGCTAATATTTCAATGCCGCGTCCTGTCTGGAGGCGGCATTTTCTTTTGGGGTTTGGATGACGCGGCATATTGTTCTGAGCGGCTGTTCCGGTGGCGGAAAGTCTACGCTTTTGGCGGAACTCGCAAAGCGGAGATATGCAACAGTGCCCGAACCGGGACGACGTGTCATCGCAGAAGGGATACGGCCATGGGAGAATATAACGAGGTTCATCACCCGCTGCATCGAACTGGCTATAGCTGATTATGAAGCAAGCGTTGGCGATGTGATCTTTTATGACCGCTCGGTGCTTGATGCGTTGATTTGGTTTGATCGGACAGGCCAGCCCTTGCCGGCACAGTTTGCAGCCCTTGCACAGGAAATACGGTATCATCCGGTGGTGTTTTTGACGCCGCCTTGGCCTGAAATCTACGTTCAGGATGCGGATCGCCAGCATGGGTACAAAGAGGCGCTTGCAGAATATCACGCGCTATGTGACCGATTGCCAGAATACGGATATAAGATCGCGGATATTCCCAAAGCCCCTGTTGCCGAGCGGGCAGATTGGATAGAAGCGCAGATCATAGAAACAGATGCGGCATAGCGACAGGCTATTTAGGGGGCAGGGATGATCGAAGTTCAGGGTTTCGAAGGCCAAACTGTAGGTGTTCTTGGTTTGGGGCGTTCCGGCCTGACCGCCGCCACGGCATTGCGGGCAGGCGGGGCACGGGTTGTGGTCTGGGACGACAATCCAAGCGCGCGTGATCGCGCCGCCGCTGAAGGCTTTGATGCGCGTGACTTTTGCAAACAAGGTGGATTTGATGATGTCGCGTGTTTGGTGACATCCCCGGGAATCCCGCATCTATATCCTACTCCGAACCGGGTGATCGCAGCGGCATTGCAGGCGGGCGTGCCCGTGGATAACGATATCGGTCTGTTCTTTCGATCCCTGTCTCGTGGCGATTGGGATATCTATGATCGCGTGCCGCGGGTTGTGGCCGTCACAGGGTCGAACGGAAAATCCACGACCTCTGCCTTAATCCACCACATCCTGACCCATGCAGGCCGCGAGGCGCAGTTGGCCGGGAATATTGGACGTGGGGTGCTGGATATTGATCCTCCAGGTGATGGCGGGATCGTGGTTTTGGAGCTGTCCAGTTATCAAACAGATCTGGCACGCGCATTGACGCCTGATGTTGCGGTGCTGACGAACCTATCCCCTGACCATCTTGACCGTCATGGCGGTTTTGGGGGCTATTTCGCTGCCAAGCGCCGGTTGTTTGCCGAAGGTGGACCAGATCGTGCGGTCATTGGTGTGGACGAAATCGAAGGGCAGTATTTGGCCAATCAGCTGGCCATGGCCCCACAGGATGATCGGGTGATGCGCATTTCCTCTGGCACCAAACTGACCGGGCCGGGATGGAATATTTTTGCGCGCAAAGGGTTTTTGGCAGAAACGCGTAAAGGTCGGCAAGCCGCCAATATTGATCTGCGCGCGATGAAGGGATTGCCGGGTGCCCATAATCACCAAAACGCCTGTGCGGCCTATGCCGCCTGTCGTGCCTTGGGCCTGGGACCGCGCGAGATCGAAGCAGGTTTGGCCAGCTATGGTGGACTGCCGCATCGTAGCCAATTGATTGCCGAAGCCAATGGTGTGTCATTCGTCAATGACAGCAAAGCCACCAATGTGGATGCTGCTTTGAAAGCATTGCAAGCCTTCAAATCCATTCGTTGGATTTGTGGTGGACTTGCCAAAGAAGGTGGTTTGGACGGTTTGTCTGACGGGTTGGCCAATGTTGCAAAAGCCTATGTCATAGGGCGCGAAGCCGAAAATTTTGCGCTTGGATTGCCCGGCGTGGATGCGGCGATCTGTACGAGCATGGAAAATGCCGTGGCGCAGGCCATTAAGGATGCCGAGGACGGCGATGTTGTTCTGTTGGCACCGGCTGCGGCAAGCTTTGATCAGTATGATAATTTTGAACAACGGGGTGATGATTTCACGGCCTGCGTTCATGCTGGTCTGGATGTCACATAATTTTTTGACGCTATTGATGCACAATTACCCCTCACTTTAGGGTTTTGTCGACGTTTTTGCGCCAAACTCCCTGAAGCAAGTCGCGGTTTGCCCGCGCTTGGATTGTGTATTTTGCCAGTGTGCATATCGCTATTGGGGGGCGTTATGTTGAATTTATGTGATGCTTTGACCGTCGCCCGCACGCATGTCGCGCGCATGAGCGATATGGTGGCCGTGGTGGACGAACCGATTGCCTGCAAGGCCTATGGCTGGGTGTTCACCTATGATAGCCGCGAATTTGTCGAAACACAGGACGCAGATTTCCGCCTTGTTGGACAAGCCCCGTTTTTGGTTCTACGCAAATGTGGCACGGTTTTGGATCTAAGTTCTCTTGAAGACGTGGATACCTATCTGTTGAACTACGAACTGACGGGCGATCCGCTGAGCAAACCCGAACCTATGTTATACGTTCTGGATTGGATGGCCGGAATGAACGGCGTTGGCGCTGCGAAATTGTTGCATGATGTTCTGGGCGTCGACGTGAAAGAGGCAAAGCGACTGGTGAAGGCCTGTATCGCAAAGCTGCCGGTCAAACTAACCTGCAAAGATTTAGACCAAGCCTACCGTTTGCAAGAGCATTTGGCAGGATTTGGTTTCATTTCACGCTTTGCGCCCAGTTTTGATATTTAAGGCTGTTCCGGCCGCGCACTTGGTTTCTGACGCAACCGGTCCAAGACGCCGTCATCAAAGGCCTTGGCGTGAATGACGCCCAGCTGCGCCGGGATCCAATCCAGCTCAAGTATCTTTGCGATTGCCATTCTGTGATTTCCATTGCCGGCCAAAATTGGCAGGCCATGACGATCGATATGCACAAAGACGCCACCGTGCTCTCGTCTGAAATATTCGTCGCGCTCTGACATGCTCTGAATTTGGCGTGTCTTTTTTAAATCGTCAAAGAGGCGATCCATATTTTCATAGCGTTGGCGGATGTCATCAAGCGAGCGGCAGCCATCAAAAATGCCGTGTTGTTGAATGCGCTCAAGCAACAATTGGAAAACGCCGGTTTCTTGCCAGGGCTTTCCGTCTTTGAAATGTGCAACGCAGGCCTGATATTTTGGGCTTTGGGATAGGGCGCGGGTGCTTATGTCCCAATCGCCGCCTCGGATCTGCCCACTGTGGCGTCTTTTGAAAAAAGCGCCTTTTTTGCGGCGGTATACGCGAGTGACATCTGCAGGCCTGATGAAAATACATTCATCGCTTTTTGGCGCGGTTTCACCGAACCGCAGACGGTTCCAGCGATCCCGCAAAAATTTTTGCGGAACCTGTGCCTCGATCGCCCTTTGGAAGTTGCGGGGCTGAAAAACCGGTTCATCATAAAATGCCATAGAGAACTCTTTGAAATGATCACTGAAAATTCAAGTGTTCATGGAAACTAGGTAGAATGGCCGGTTTTGTAAATGTTTTGTAACAAAAATGTTAGCGGTTGGCGGTGATGTGACGACCAGCGGCCTGAGCTGATGACCAGGCCCATTGGAAATTGTAGCCACCCAGCCAGCCCGTAACATCCAATGCTTCCCCTATGAAATAGAGGCCGGGAACTTCGCGGCACATCATGGATGCACTATCGATGCGTGATGTGGATACGCCACCCAATGTGACCTCGGCAGTGCGATAGCCTTCGGTGCCGGTTGGTCGCAACGCCCAAGAGGTCAGTGACGTGTTCAGCGCATCAATCCGTTTGTCAGACAGGTCGCCCAGATTTCCCTTCAGCTCCATTTCTTGTGACAGAAGGGGCACCAAACGTGCGGGTAGAATTTTGGCCAATTCGGTTGTCAGCGCTTTGCGGCCATCGGTTTTGCGTTTTTCTTTCAGATGCGCGACGAGATCCGTGTCGGGCAAAAGGTTGACCAAGATCTGCTCGCCCTCGCGCCAATAGGAACTGATTTGCAAAACGGATGGTCCAGACAGGCCGCGATGCGTGAACAGCATGGCCTCGTCAAAACTGGTTTTGTTGGCGCTGATCCGTGTTGGCAGGGCGATGCCGGATATATCGGCAAAGCGCCCCTTTTCGAAGGTGAATGGCACCAGAGCAGGGCGGGTTTCTGTGACATCGAGGCCGAATTGTTTAGCGATCTCATATGCTAGGCCGCTGGCCCCCATTTTGGGAATGGATTTACCACCCGTCGCGATGATCAGGTTTTTGGCATGTACAGTGATTGTACGACCTTCGCGTTCCAATTCGGCAATAAATGCACCGTCATGGCGGATCGTCTTAACGGCCGTCTGCAAAAACAGTTTAGCGCCTGCTTTGTCCATTTCAGCGCGCAGCATGGCAGTGATTTGAGTCGCTTTGTCATCGCAAAACAACTGACCCAGCGTTTTTTCATGCCATGCGATTTTATGGGCCTGCACGAGATCCAGAAAATCCCATTGGGTGTATTTCGCCAGAGCTGATTTGTGGAAATGCGGGTTTGTTCCCAAATAGGCTTTGGGCTCGATATACATATTGGTAAAGTTGCACCGCCCACCGCCGGAAATGCGGATCTTTTCACCAGCGGCCTTTGCGTGATCAATCACCAATGTGTCGGGGCCTGCGGCGGTCGCGGCCATCATGCCTGCTGCGCCTGCGCCTAGAATGAGCGTGTTTACCTGCATATCTGGCCTATAGCGGCCTTGTTGGGTGGTGACCAGAGGCTGTATCTCCTGCATATGTGATGTTTTGCTAGCGGCATCTCTAAAAATCGTCTAAACTTGGATTTAGACCCGGGCAAAACCGGGCAGGGTGCATATCGCGCCCACGTAAATGAGGCAGTATTGGCGGTTTTTCATGACTGAAATGGTCTACGGCGCCGTTCCCGTTCAGCGGGGCGAACCGGTTGTTCCAAAGTGGTGGCGTACAGTCGACAAGTGGAGCTTGTCCTGTATCTTAATGCTTTTTTGCGCAGGCATTCTTTTGGGGCTGGCGGCCTCGGTGCCTTTGGCTGAGCGAAATGGGCTAAGTACGTTTTACTACGTTCAGCGGCAGTTGTTCTTTGGCGGTTTGGCGATGGTTGCCATGTTGGTCACCTCGATGCTGTCACCGGTCACGGTGCGGCGCCTTGGCACTTTGGGCTTTTTCGGCGCATTCATCGCCTTAGCTATGTTGCCGGTTCTGGGAACAGATTTTGGCAAAGGCGCTGTACGCTGGTATTCGCTGGGTTTCGCTTCGGTCCAGCCATCCGAATTTCTCAAGCCGGTGTTTATCATCATCTGTGCTTGGATGATGGCCGGCGCGCAAGAGGTCGCAGGCCCGCCCGGTCGGTTCTATTCTTTTATCGTTATGATCACGGTTGTGGGGTTCCTCGCATTGCAGCCTGATTTCGGGCAGGCCTCTTTGGTCTTGTTCGGCTGGGGCGTGATGTGGTTCGTCGGCGGCGCACCTATTTTGCTATTGATCCTGATGGCCGGTGGCGTCGTTCTGTTCGGTACTGTTGCTTACAATATGTCGGAACACTTTGCGCGTCGGATTGATGGGTTTCTAACCCCTGTCGTCGATCCGAATACGCAGCTGGGCTATGCTACAAACGCGATCCAAGAAGGCGGGTTCTTTGGCGTTGGCGTTGGCGAGGGACAGGTGAAGTGGTCACTGCCGGACGCCCATACTGATTTCATCATTGCTGTTGCGGCCGAGGAATACGGGCTGGTCTTGGTCCTTTGTATCATCCTGCTATACGCGACAATCGTGATCCGGTCATTGGTGCGTTTGATGCGCGAACGTGATCCGTTTATCCGCCTGGCCGGTACTGGTTTGGCCTGTATGTTTGGCGTGCAAGCCATGATCAATATGGGCGTGGCGGTGCGGTTGCTGCCAGCAAAAGGCATGACACTGCCCTTTGTCAGCTATGGCGGTTCTTCTCTGATCGCGGCTGGTGTTGGCATTGGCATGCTCTTGGCCTTCACCCGGACACGTCCGCAGGGCGAAATGGCCGACTGGCTGCGTGGTCGTGGCCGGTGATCTGGCCAATGACCCGACGTATGATCAGGGGGAATTCTGTGCAGAGAGTTCCAATACAGGGGTGCCCAATTGTTCTTGCCCAAGGGATACGATAATGGGCCTCAACACTGACTTTTCTCGAGGCTAAACGACGATGACCTTGCGCAGACCCCTTCTTGTTATGGCCGCTGGTGGCACGGGTGGACATATGTTCCCGGCGCAATCTTTGGCGGAAACCATGCTGGCAAAGGGCTGGCGTGTGAAGCTGTCCACCGACGCGCGCGGTGCGCGCTATGTGGGTGGGTTTCCGGATGAAGTCGAGATCGAACAGGTCTCGTCAGCTACATTTGCACGCGGCGGACTTTTGGCAAAAGCGGCGGTGCCGTTTCGTGTTGCCGCAGGCGTCGGTGCAATGGCGTTGAAAATGCAAAAGGATCGTCCGGACATCGTTGTCGGATTTGGCGGATACCCATCGATCCCGGCGCTTGGCGCAGCCACTTTGCTGGGTCTGCCACGCATGATCCATGAACAAAATGGGGTACTGGGCCGGGTGAACCAGCTGTTTGCGACACGCGTGGACAAAATTGCTTGCGGTACATGGCCGACGGAATTGCCCGATGGTGTCGAAGGTGTGCATGTGGGCAACCCTGTGCGCCAGGCCGTGCGGGATCGTGCAGGGGCTGGATATATTCAGCCGGGTGATTACCCCATGTCCATCTTGGTCATCGGCGGGTCACAGGGCGCGCGCATCCTGTCTGATATTGTGCCACCTGCAATTGCGGCTTTGCCAATGGATTTGGTCGGGCATCTGCGCATCAGCCATCAGGCGCGTGATGAAGATGGCGAACGGGTGACGCAATTCTATGCCGAACACGGGGTTCAGGCCGATGTGCAACCGTTCTTTAGCGACCTGCCAAACCTGATGAGCGAGGCGCAATTGGTGATCTCGCGTGCGGGTGCATCATCGGTTGCCGATATCTCGGTGATTGGGCGTCCATCGATCCTGATCCCACTGGCATCGGCTATCCGGGACGAACAGACGGCTAATGCGCAGGCGCTTGTTGATGCAGGTGCCGCGATCCGCATGCCGGAAAGCAAACTAACAGTTGAAACGCTCAGCAAATCCATCGAACAGGTGCTGAGACATCCCGCAGGTGCGGGGCAAATGGCGTCCGCGGCCTTGTCGGTCAGCAAGCCGGGCGCGTCTGATGAACTGGCCGCAATAGTAGAACATATAAGTGAAGGGGCGGGTAATGAAGGATCTCAACAGTGAACGGAACGAAGTGATGACTGGTCCAACCAAACTGCCCGGCGATGTCGGGGCCATTCATTTTGTTGGGATCGGTGGTATCGGCATGTCCGGCATTGCCGAAGTGCTTTTGAACCATGGCTACATCGTTCAAGGGTCTGACTTGAAATCGTCCAAGATTACAGAGCGCCTGCAGGCGTTAGGTGCGACGATCCACATCGGCCAAAAGGCGGAAAACCTTGCTGGCGCGCATGTTGTTGTGATCTCATCCGCCATCAAACCGGGCAATCCTGAACTGGACGAAGCCCGTCGCCAAGGCATGCCAGTTGTGCGTCGTGCAGAAATGCTGGCCGAACTGATGCGCCTGAAATCCAACGTTGCTGTTGCAGGCACGCATGGCAAAACCACCACCACAACCATGGTTGCGACCCTGCTTGATGCGGGTGAATTTGATCCGACCGTTGTGAATGGCGGGATCATCCACGCCTATGGATCCAATGCCCGTATGGGGCAGGGTGAATGGATGGTGGTTGAAGCCGATGAAAGCGACGGTACCTTCAACCGCCTGCCTGCGACGATCGCTATTGTGACCAATATTGACCCAGAGCATATGGAACATTGGGGCAGTATCGAAAACCTGCGCGATGGGTTTTACCAATTCGTGTCCAACATTCCTTTCTACGGTCTGGCCGTGTGCTGCACCGATCACCCTGAAGTCCAATCGCTGGTCGGTCGCGTTACCGACCGTCGTATCGTGACCTATGGTTTCAATGCGCAGGCTGATGTGCGGGCGGTCAATCTGACCTATAAAGCAGGTGTCGCGCATTTTGATATCGCGTTCCAAGACACGGGCGAAGTGGTCACAGACTGCACATTGCCGATGCCGGGGGATCACAACGTCTCTAACGCGCTCAGCGCTGTGGCTGTGGCCCGCCATTTGGGCATGACCGGCGCAGAAATCCGCGATGCTTTGGCAGGGTTTGGTGGCGTGAACCGCCGTTTTACCAAAGTGGGCGAAGTCAATGGCGTGACCATCATTGATGATTACGGCCACCACCCTGTGGAAATCGCAGCGGTGTTAAAGGCCGCGCGTCAGGCCAGCGAAGGTCGCGTGATTGCCGTGCATCAGCCCCACCGGTATTCTCGTCTGTCCAACCTGTTTGAAGACTTCTGCACATGCTTTAACGAAGCTGATGTCGTTGCCATTGCCGAGGTCTTTGCCGCAGGCGAAGACCCGATTGAGGGCGCAGGGCGCGATGATTTGGTGTCAGGCCTTGTCCAGCACGGCCACCGCCATGCGCGCGCGATCTTGGGCGAGGACGATCTGGAACGCCTGGTGCGTGAACAGGCCCAGCCGGGCGATATGGTTGTCTGCCTTGGTGCGGGTACGATTTCGGCCTGGGCCAACGGTCTGCCAACCCGCTTGCAGGGCTAAGCTATCCGCCTGAAACAGTTGAACGGCGCCCAGTCTATGGCTGTGGCGTCGTTTTTGTTTCCCGTAGGGGTTGAACTTCTGCCCTAAGGTAAGCAATGTGGCCTTGTGGTTGGGAAATAAGAACAAAAGACCTGCGGAGTTTGGTATGAATTTGTCCCTGATTTTGGTGTGCCTCTGGATTGTCCTGGCCAATGTGCTGGCGATCATCCCGTCGAAAGACAATCATTGGGGGCGCGCCTATCTGCTGGTCGCCTGCGGAATCCCACTATTGGGATATGTCACGTTTCAAAACGGCCCGCTGATCGGAATGGCCTGCCTTCTGGCCGGGATGAGCCTGCTACGCTGGCCCGTCCGTCACCTTTTCGCATGGATGCGCGGCTTGTTTCACACCGCTGAAAAAGGTTAACACAAGTCCTTGATCAACCACTCACGCTGCGCAATGGTGGCGGTATGAGTGTTGATCCAAAAGATATTGTTGATGAGCATGGCTTTGATGCTTGGTTGCAAGATTTGCGAACGCCAAGGCTGGAGCGAGATTACAAATTTCGAAGAGAGGCTGAGGCAGTTGCTTCTCGACTAGCTTTACGACTTGTTCCTTTATGGTGGAACACAACGCTCACAGATCGCAATCTTATCGACAACGATTTTACGCCGTTACCTTTTCTTCGGTGTCTGTTGACAGCGATTGTCTTGTCTTCAACCTCAAGAAAAAACAATGAACTAAAAGACGCACTCCAAAACGCCGTCGCGTCTAAAGAGTTTTTAGCGGGTCGAAGTCTTGCCGTTGCGCTCAGTTTCGAAAGAACGCTAATTGTTGATGCTGTTAGAAACCTAGCCTACTCGGTACCATCAAGTTTTGTAAGAGGTATCGAGGATGTATTCGAATCTGCTCTAACAAGAATGGGCAGCCGCGCAAGCATTTATGTCAACGAGATCTTGGTTGACTTTAATTGCCTTTCTAAGGGGGAAGACGTTTTGCAAGCCCCACTTTGGTCGAATTCTAATCCGATCCAACGAATTTGGACCGAAATTACTTTTCGACCCGCCAATAAAGGGGAGCCAAGTTCTTGGGCATTTTGGATTTGGTGGTATCAATCAATTTTGGATGGAACGGCACCCGCACCTAACAGCCCGATGATTGCCGAGATCGCGCTGCTGGATAAAGACGACGAAGGTATCTGGGAAGATGAACCTCGGGCGTTGAAAAAGATCAATGAGATTTGGCAGCGATATTTGCATGAAGAGGCAATGGAATTGCTCAATGATGCGGGCGAATTTGTCTTTATCAGATCCCCTCGGGTTGACAGATCTCACAATCATCCACCTGAATTGATCCTCGATGAGGATAACGCATTTAAAGCATACGGTGCTTCGGTTGAAATCCTTGAAGATATTGCCGAAGAGCTTGAAGCGCCGGAACCCGATAAATCCAAGTTGCGGGATTTAGCCAACGCTTTGATGAAAGCTGCACAAGTTATTGTCACGTACTGCGGTGGCATAGGGGATATCGCGTTAAAATCTGGTGCGAAGGTTTTCGGTGCGGGAGGCGGTACCGCAGCGGTTGATGCAGTTTTCAATGGCGGGCGCTTGTTGGATTTCGCGTCTAAATTAATGAGTTTCGCAGGGGGAGGTTGATTCCGGGCCTTGTTGGTTTCCTTGCTGTCCCTCTTGATTGTCCCTGTTGAAACGCCCCATCAAACCCCCTAAACCCCCTGAAAAACATCGGCGGTGGTATTATGATTGAGCAACTTCCTAATGTGCGGGGGCGATTGACGTCTGGGCGTGCTTTAAGCGAATTGACGTGGTTGCGCGTTGGTGGCCCGGCGGAGGTGTTGTTTCAGCCGGCTGATTTAGATGATTTGCAAAGCTTTTTGCGCGACCTACCCGGTGATATCCCGGTTTTCCCAATGGGTGTTGGATCAAACCTGATCGTGCGTGATGGCGGTCTGTCCGGCGTTGTTATCCGCCTGGGGCGCGGCTTTAACGCTACTGAAATCAACGGTAATCGCGTGACAGCGGGCGCGGCGGCGTTGGATGCGCAGGTGGCGCGTAAGGCGGCTGCGGCCGGTTTGGATCTGACATTCTTACGCACCATTCCGGGATCGATTGGTGGGGCCGTTTGTATGAATGCGGGCTGTTATGGATCTTATGTTGCGGATCATCTGGTCAGTGCGCGTGCGTTTTTGCGCGATGGGTCGTTGGTGGTGCTGAGCGCTGAAGACCTGCAGTTCCAATATCGTCAATCCACTCTGCCAGAGGGGGCGGTGTTGATCGATGCTGTGTTTGAGGCCGAAGGCGGCGATCCCGAGGCGCTTGAACGCAAGATGGCTGATCAAATTGCCAAGCGCGATGCGTCTCAGCCGACAAAAGACCGCAGTGCGGGTTCGACCTTTCGCAATCCGGCGGGATTTTCATCGACGGGTCAGGCGGATGATGTGCATGATCTGAAGGCCTGGAAGGTGATTGATGATGCCGGTATGCGCGGCGCAACCATTGGTGGTGCGCAAATGTCGCCCAAACATTCCAACTTTTTGGTCAATACCGGTGATGCCTCAGCGGCAGATTTGGAAAATCTCGGCGAAGAGGTGCGAAAAAAGGTTTTCCAACACAGCGGAATAGAGCTAGAGTGGGAAATCATGAGGATTGGTGAACTGTCGCTTAACGACTGATCACATCCGAAGGATACAGGCAGGTCACCGGATAAAAAGAAAAGCCCGGGATCTGCGCACAGGCAATTTTCCAAGGAAGCCCCTTTCGCGGGGGTGTTGGTTATAAAAGCAAGGTGTGATCCTTGCGTATAATAAGGCCTCGCTGACATTTGCAGCAAGGGGTCGGGACAAAGAGGCGTAGGACATGTCGAGCAGGGCAGTCCACAAAGTTGTGGTATTGATGGGTGGCCCATCCGCGGAACGGGATGTGTCATTGTCATCGGGTGCAGAATGTGCCGCCGCTCTTCGCGGCGAGGGCTATGATGTTGTTGAGCTGGATGCAGGCCGGGATTTGGTCGAGCAGCTGAAAGCCGCAGCGCCTGATGTTGTGTTTAACGCGTTGCATGGCCCTTTGGGCGAAGACGGCTGCGTGCAGGGTTTGCTGGAATGGTTGCAGATCCCGTATACGCATTCAGGCGTGATGGCATCCTCTATGGCGATGGATAAAGAACGCAGCAAAGAGATTTATCGCGCGGCAGGTCTGCCTGTTGCGGCCAGTGTTCTGGCTGATCGTGCGGATGTCGAACGCGATCATGTGATGAAACCCCCCTATGTTGTGAAGCCCTATAATGAAGGGTCTTCGGTCGGCATTTATATTGTCAATGAAGGCGCGAATACCCCACCTAAGCTGGGCGCAGATATGCCTGATACGCTGATGGTTGAAGATTACGTTCAGGGGCGCGACCTAACTGTTTCAGTGATGGGTGGTCAGGCTTTGGCGGTCACGGATATCATCACGGATGGTTGGTATGATTATGACGCGAAATATAAGCCCGGGGGATCCCGGCATGTGATCCCGGCCGCCATTCCGCAAGACATTACAGATGCATGTCGTGATTACGCTTTGCGTGCTCATCATGCGTTGGGCTGTCGGGGGGTATCGCGTACAGATTTCCGCTGGGACGATGCGCGCGGTTTGGATGGTTTGATCCTGCTGGAAACGAACACACAGCCGGGCATGACGCCAACATCGCTGACACCTGAACAGGCAGCGCATACAGGGATGAGCTTTGGACAGCTTTGTGCATGGCTGGTGGAGGATGCGTCATGCAACAGGTAGATCCCTATGTCGCGCAACCCTTGGCTGTTGAACCACCTCAGATCCGGCGCAGTGACCCCGCACCATCGCGGCTGACCTACAGGTTAGAACGCCTGCGCCTGACCCCGCTTTTTTCCTTTTCTTTGCGTGTGCTCTTGCCAGTCACAATCGTTGGTGTGTTTGCAGGGGCGTGGTATGCCAAAGAGGACAATCGCCAATGGGTGTCTGATCAGTTTGCAGCTGTGACAGATGCGGTGCAAAGCCGTCCGGAATTTCAGGTGCATATGATGGCCATCGATGGCGCGTCACCTGAATTGGCGCAAGAAATTCGTGTCTTATTGCCTGTGGATTTTCCGCTAAGTTCCTTTGATCTGGATTTGGACGAGATGCGGGACAAATTGCGCGTTCTGGATCCGGTTCAGCAGGCCACATTGCGGGTGCGCAGTGGCGGTGTTTTGCAAATTGAAATTGAAGAGCGGGTCCCTGCGATGCTGGTGCGAAATCAGGATGGCCTGACGCTGGTGGATGACAGTGGCGCAATCGTGCGTCCAGCCGGTCAGCGTTCAGATTATCCGGATCTGCCTGTCGTGGCAGGCGAGGCCGCGCAAGAAGCGACGCCAGAGGCGCTGACACTGTTTAACGTTATGGGCCCGCTGGCACCTAGATTGCGCGGGTTCGAACGGCGCGGTGGTCGCCGTTGGGACGTGGTGTTGGACAAAGGGCAGCGTATCATGTTGCCAGAAGACAATCCGGTTCAAGCGCTGGAACGCGTGATTTCTATGGATCAGGTCAAGGATCTTCTGGGCTATGATTTGGCAGTTGTCGATCTGCGATTGCCGGAACGGGCGACATTGCGTTTGAACGATGTGGCGGCAGAAACATATTGGGAAACCATAAAAGCAAAAACAGGCGGGGCACCATAATGATAGAACTCTATGACTCGCAACGGGCTATGCGGAATATGCGCCGAGCTGCAATGCAGCGCGGTGTGGTAGCGATTTTGGATGTCGGCAGCACGAAAGTGGCCTGTCTGGTTTTGCGGTTTGATGGCAACGACAATTTTGGCGATGAAAGCATCGGATCTTTGGCGGGGCAATCGGGCTTCCGTGTGATCGGCGCGGCGACGACGCGATCACGGGGAATGCGTTTTGGTGAAGTGACCTCGATGGGGGAAACCGAGCGCGCCATTCGTACTGCTGTTCAGGCTGCGCAAAAGATGGCCGGCATCCGTGTGGATCATGTGATTGCAGCCTTTTCTGGGGCTGGACCACGGTCTTATGGTGTTGCCGGTAAGGTTGATGTCGCGGGAATGAATGTGGAAGAACAAGACGTTGCGCGCGTTTTGTCTGCTTGTGAAGTTCCTGATTTTGGTCATGGCCGTGAGGTTTTGCACGCACAGCCGGTGAATTTTGCGCTGGATCACCGCAGCGGTCTCAGCGATCCGCGCGGGCAGATCGGTCACGAGCTTGCATGTGACATGCATATGCTGACGGTTGACGCGCAGGCCGTGCAGAATTTGGCGTATTGCATCAAAAGATGTGATCTGGAACTGGCAGGGCTTGCCTCTTCTGCTTACGTTTCTGGTGTTGCGGCTTTGGTTGAGGATGAACAGGAATTGGGCGCAGCCTGTATCGATCTGGGTGGTGGATCAACTGGTGTTTCGATCTTCATGAAGAAACATATGATCTTTGCCGACACGGTGCGCATGGGCGGTGATCTGATCACCAAAGACATCTCGATGGGTCTGCAAATTCCGTCCAATATGGCCGAGCGGATCAAGACCCGATTTGGCGGTGTTGTGGCGACTGGAATGGACGATCGTGATATGATCGACATCGGTGGCGAAACGGGCGATTGGGAACATGACCGTCGCGAAGTGAGCCGTGCCGAATTGATCGGCATTATCCGTCCGCGCGTCGAAGAGATTTTGGAAGAGGTCAAAGCAGTGCTTGATGGGGCTGGGTTCGAACACTTGCCCAGCCAGCAAATTGTTTTGACTGGCGGCGGATCGCAGATCTTGGGTCTGGATGGATTGGCCAGCCGTATTCTAGGTCAGCATGTGCGCCTTGGGCGTCCGCTGCGTGTTCAGGGACTTCCACAGGCTGCAACCGGACCTAGCTTTGCCACAGCGGTCGGTCTTAGCCTGTTTGCCGCGCATCCCCAGGATGAATGGTGGGATTTCCAAATTCCTGTAGACCGTTTGCCATCCCGGTCTTTGCGCCGTGCGTTCAAATGGTTCCGCGAGAACTGGTGATTGCGCTCTTTTTTGTGCGCATATGGGATTTTTCGCGTGACGTGACTGGGCAGGATTGCTAACATTTTGGGAACAAGCCCGAAAATGGGCGACCTATAAAACAAGAGTGTCGAGCAGGCCTCTGTGAATTCTGAAAAGTCGATTAGATCCACCTTTTTGGGTGGGTTCTATTGCTGCGTTTGTGCGTCTTTGGCGTAAATCCACTCCATATAGCGGCATCCCACCTGATGTTGCCGAAATTGGCGAAATTTAGCCCATATTTTGCGGCAAATTTGCGTTTTTTACGTGACGATGTCGTGTGAAGCCGGTAGAGTTAATAGTGAATAAGTGAAAACGAGCCTGAAAACGGGTTCGAATAAAACAGGCGGACAGACAATGACATTGAACCTTTCGATGCCCGGTGACGAGGAACTGCGGCCACGTATTACTGTATTTGGTGTAGGTGGTGCCGGGGGCAATGCTGTAAACAACATGATCGAAAAGCAGCTCGAAGGAGTTGATTTCGTTGTTGCAAACACCGATGCGCAAGCGCTTCAGCAAAACCAATCACAAGCCCGCGTTCAGCTGGGCGTCAAGGTGACTGAAGGTTTGGGTGCAGGTGCGCGTCCTAGTGTTGGTGCTTCTGCCGCTGAAGAAAGCATCGAACAGATCGTTGATCATCTGGCTGGTTCACATATGTGCTTTATCACTGCTGGTATGGGCGGTGGCACCGGGACAGGTGCGGCACCGATCATCGCGCAGGCCGCGCGTGAATTGGGCGTTCTGACCGTTGGTGTTGTGACCAAGCCGTTCCAGTTTGAAGGCAATAAGCGCATGCGTCAGGCTGAGGCCGGCGTTGAAGCGTTGCAAAAGGTTGTCGACACGCTGATCATCATTCCGAACCAAAACCTGTTCCGTTTGGCGAATGAAAAAACCACCTTTACTGAAGCATTCTCCATGGCGGATGACGTGCTGTATCAAGGTGTCAAAGGTGTGACCGATCTTATGGTTCGCCCAGGTCTAATCAACCTCGACTTTGCTGATGTTCGTTCTGTTATGGACGAAATGGGCAAAGCGATGATGGGTACAGGTGAAGCTGAAGGTGAAGATCGCGCGATCCAAGCCGCAGAAAAAGCAATCGCCAACCCGCTTCTGGACGAAATCAGCCTGAAAGGCGCGAAGGGCGTTCTGATCAACATCACTGGTGGTCACGATCTGACCCTGTTCGAATTGGACGAAGCGGCCAACCGTATCCGCGAAGAGGTCGATCCAGACGCGAACATCATCGTGGGTTCAACACTGGACGAAACTTTGGGCGGCGTGATGCGCGTATCTGTTGTTGCGACAGGCATTGATGCATCCTCTGTTCAAATGGACGCGCCGCTGCCACGTCGCAGCTTGGCCAAGCCAGAGATGACAAAAATGGCGGAAGCGCCTGCTGTTGCACCAGAGCAGCCGACGCTGACTGTGAATTCTGTAACAACAAAAACAGCGCCCAAGCCCGCACCGGTAGCAGCTGCGCCTGTCGACATGTTTGAGGATGAAGAACCCTCGCTGTTCTCGGAAATGCCGGCGTCTCCTGCCGCACGTCAGGCTCCGGCCAGCGATGATTTGCCACCGCCCGCCTATCAGCCGCAAGTGGCTGCGTTTGAACCTCGTGAAGATTCAATTGAGGCTGCGCCAGATGCATTTGTTGCACCCCGCGCGCCTGCGCCAGGTACACCGTCTGCGGATACGTTAGCGCGTCTTCATGCTGCGGCTGCTCGCACACGGGATCCAGAGCCCGCAGCACCAGCGGCGCCTGAACCTCAGGCGGCTCCGAAATACAGCCAACCGACGTCGGATCGACCACGGTTTGGCATAAATTCGTTGATTGGTAAGATGACTGGCCAAAATGCGCATGAACATGAGGCCCCGGTCCAGCGCCGCCCACAGCCGTCTGCGCCGCAATATGGCCATGCGGCGGCACCGCAACCCGCGGCTGAGCCCGAAGACGAAAAGATTGAAATTCCGGCGTTTCTGCGCCGTCAGGCAAATTAAGTCCTAACGTTTTCAAATATTTATAGGCACCTCCGAGTAATTCTCGGGGGTGCTTTTTTATGTGTTTCCCTATAGGAAAGCACAAATCCGCTGCTTTCCTCATGAAGATGTTTCAGTTGGTTACAATCTTTGATTTGAGCAAAATTGGTGCAAACTATAGCTTGGGGCCGAGACGGTTAGTTTAGTTTTCAGTTCAGCACTGATTCCATGCTGGCCAATATTGGTTCAAGGTTTGCCACCCGTAGATTTCATGAACCGATTGCGTAACAACCAAATGAGGATCATGTCGTGCAGACAACGCTGAGATCAATGGTTTCTTTTTCCGGATGCGGCCTGCATTCCGGAAAACCTGCTCATTTGCGGATCATGCCAGCATCAGCCGGGTATGGTATTTGGTTTAAACGAACAGACATCCAACTGGGCGATACGTTTGTTCAGGCGGCTTGGGATCTGGTTGAACTATCACCTTTGTGCACAAGGCTGGTCAATTCATCTGGCGTGTCGGTATCGACGGTTGAACATCTTATGGCTGCACTTGCGGGCTGTGGCGTGCACAACGCGTTGATTGAACTTGATGGGCCAGAAGTGCCTATTTTGGACGGATCATCCGCGCAATTTGTGTCCGGCATTTTAGAGGCGGGTCTGGCAGAGCAGAACGCACCAGCGCATGCATTGCAGATCCTGCGTCCCGTTGTTTTCGAAACAGCGCATGGCTGGGCCAAGTTGGAACCAGGCCGTGGCCTGTCGATGGAATTCTTCATCGATTTCGAGGATGCGGCGATTGGTCAGCAAGAACGTGCGATTGATTTGGCAAATGGGGCTTTTGTTCGCGAACTTTGTGACAGTCGCACATTCTGCCGTCAGGCGGATGTGGATGCGATGCAGAGCAATGGTTTGGCGCTTGGCGGTGTTCCCGGTGAAAACGCTGTTGTTTTTGACGGCGAAACCGTAACGGCTGGTGCCAACGGATTGCGCCATAGTGATGAACCTGTTCGCCACAAAATGTTGGATGCGCTGGGTGATTTGTATTTGGCTGGTATGCCGATCTTGGGCCACTATACCGGCTACAAAGCGGGCCATGCGATCACAAATCAATTGCTACGCACGCTTTTTGCACAAGAGGATGCATGCCGCATCGTCGTTGTATCCAAAGATATGGCAGGCAGCATGCCGGGTGCCGGCGTGGTGAAGGAAGAGGTTCCACAAGTCGCATAAGGCGCACCTGATCCTGTCACTGTCCTAATCTCTCAATTTTAAGAGATTGATTACCCCTTATCTGTTCATTGCATGAGTGGCGAAATCACGCTTTTATCTGATCAACGGGGCTTGCTCGTCATGTCAGGACAGGGTTATGCGTTTTGCACCGGAAATTTCTGTGTTAGAGCCAGTGAAGATCAGACGCTTTACTGCATCTGAGGCAAGGGAGTAACAGGCATGTCAAATGTCGGATCGCGCGGTATTGCTGGGGCAGGCTTGCTTGCCATGTCACTGATACTGTCATCTTGTGGAAATGTGGAACGCGAGGGCTTTGGCCCGGGCGGTCAACCCATTGAAACATTCACCGCTCAGCAAATCTTTGAGCGGGGTGAATATGAATTGGATGCATCTGACTACGAATCTGCAGCCTACTATTTCGGCGAAGTCGAACGCCTATACCCATATTCTGAGCTGGCCAAACGTGCCCTGATTATGCAGGCATATGCGTTTCATAATGAACAGGATTATGATAATTCCCGCAGCTCAGCACAGCGTTACATAGAATTCTACCCGGCTGACGAAGACGCAGCCTATGCGCAATTCTTGTTGGCCTTGTCCTATTACGATCAAATCGAAGAGGTCGGCCGCGACCAGGGCTTGACATTCCAAGCGTTGCAAAGCCTGCGCACCGTGATCGAACGCTATCCTGATAGTGAATATGCGCGCTCTGCGATTTTGAAATTCGATCTGGCCTTTGACCATTTGGCTGGCAAAGAGATGGAAATCGGGCGTTACTATCTGCGCCGCGATCATTTCTCTGCGGCAATCAACCGGTTCCGTGTTGTGGTCGAAGATTTCCAAACCACATCTCATACGGCCGAAGCGCTGCATCGTTTGGTTGAGGCCTATCTATCGCTTGGTTTGACGGATGAAGCACAAACCGCCGGAGCGATCCTAGGTCACAATTTCCAAAGTACCGATTGGTATGAGGACAGCTATAATCTGTTGGCCAAAAATGGGCTAGAAACAGGTGTGTTTGGCGATAATTGGTTGGCGCAAGTGTATCGTCAGATGGTCAAAGGCGAATGGCTCTGATCGATCCCAATGCTACGCGCGCTTGAAATCCGAGATATTTTGATCATTGACCAGTTGGATTTGGAATTCCAACCGGGTCTCAATGTGTTGACGGGTGAAACCGGCGCGGGCAAATCCATCCTGCTGGACAGTCTTGGCTTTGTCCTGGGCTGGCGCGGGCGGGCAGAATTGGTGCGCCAAGGGGCCCAGCAGGGCGAAGTGACAGCGGTATTTGATTTGCCCGATGGGCATCCGGTTCATGCTATTTTAGATGAAGCTGGATTGCCGGGTGGTGATGAACTGATCTTGCGCCGTGTGAACACATCGGAAGGGCGCAAGACAGCGTGGATCAATGACCGCCGCGCCTCTGGCGAGGTTTTGCGCCGGCTAAGCGCGGAATTGATCGAATTACACGGTCAGCATGATGACCGTGGTCTTCTGGATCCCAAAGGGCATATGGATATTCTGGATGCCTATGGGGATTACGCTGACGAAATGTCCACCTGCCGTGATGCGTGGAAAACCCGGTCTCGTGCGGCCAAAGCGTTGGCTGAGGCCGAGGCTGAATTGGCCGCTGCCAAGGAAGAGGAAGATTTCCTACGTCATGCGGTTGCCGAGTTGGAAAAACTGGCCCCTGAACCGGGTGAAGACGAAGCGCTGGATATGAAACGCCGCATGATGCAGCAGGCGGAAAAGATCCGGGCGGATATCGGTCAGGCTGCAGAGGCGTTGGGCTATGATGGCGCAGAGGGCGCGATGTCCAATGCGATGCGCTGGCTTGATGGTGCGGCTGACCAGGCGGATGGACGGCTGGATGCGCCGCTACAAGCGCTGTCGCGTGCGATGACGGAACTGGATGAAGCGGCGCATGGCGTGCAATCCTGTTTGGATGCGCTGGATTTCAATCCGGCGGAATTGGAAGACACGGAAGAGCGTCTATTCGCCTTGCGTGGGGCTGCGCGCAAATATCAGGTTTTACCTGTCGAATTGGTCAATTTGGCGGCTGATCTGTCCCAGCGTTTGCAGAAGTTAGATCGCAGCGTTGATCACATGAGTGACTTGAAAAACGCGTTGCACGTGGCAGAGGCAACGTATCAAAACGCGGCTGAAACCTTGTCCACTGCACGTGGTGATGCTGCACGGCGCTTGGACCTTGCGGTTGCGGCTGAACTGGCCCCGTTGAAAATGGAACGCGCGGTGTTTACCACGCAGGTTGGCCATGCACCGGCTGGTCCGAACGGGCATGATAATGTCACGTTCACTGTTGCAACCAATCCCGGTGCCCCTTCTGGACCGTTGAACAAAATTGCGTCGGGTGGCGAGCTCAGCCGCTTTTTGCTCGCATTAAAAGTGTCCCTGTCCGAGGCGCAAGGCAGCAGTGCCACCATGATTTTTGACGAAATTGATCGCGGCGTTGGCGGTGCCACCGCCGATGCGGTTGGGCGGCGTTTGCAGGCCCTTGGTGAAGAAGGGCAGGTGCTGGTCGTGACCCATTCACCGCAGGTCGCAGCCCTTGGCGCCTATCACTGGCGGGTGGAAAAACGGGTCGTCGATGACGTCACCACATCCACGGTCGTGCCGTTGCCAGAAACGGAACGCGAAGATGAAATCGCGCGTATGATTTCCGGTGACAGCATCACGAAAGAAGCCCGCGCAGCGGCGCGTGCGCTTTTGGCAGGCTGAAACGTTTTCTTGTCACCTGACGTCTACCTTGACCATGTATAGATCTTGCGGGACTGTTGGTGCTGTTTGTGCACTATGTTTGGAATGAGGGTGGTTTTATGCGTCCGACGATATGGTTTTCTTTGTGTTTTGTGCTGATGGCCTGCGCCCCTCGTGGGTATATGAGTTATAGCGATCCCGAAATTGCCGGTGCAGCAGTTTTGAAACGCATTTATTCCGTCACGAACCGGCAATATGATGAAACGTTTCCTGGCGGCGGGACGCTGTATACTGGGATTCATAAAGACAAGACATTGTATTCGCAAAACCTGTCGGGAAAACGTGCGGATCAAACCAGTTTTGCCCGTTTGGATATTTCTTTGCCGCCAACGCATAAATTGGGGCGAATCGAATGGTCGAAATGGCAGGATGTGAATGTTAAAAAACATTTTGCTGTGCGCAATGAACAGACATTTTCAGGACAGAACGAATTTCTAAGATCCTTGCGCAGAGAACCAGATGATAGCGAAGTCCTTCTGTTCGTTCATGGCTACAATGTGAATCTGAGCGAGGCGGTGTACCGTTTGGCGCAATTGTCCAATGACTATGATGTAGATAGACCTGTCATCAGCTTTTCCTGGCCGTCTGCTGCAAAAACTGCCGGCTATATTTATGATCGCGACAGTGTAATTTTTTCGCGTGATGCTTTGGAAGACGTACTGAGGGCTTTGGTGAGTGATGGCCACAAAGTGGTTTTGGTCGGGCATTCCATGGGGTCGCAGTTGATCATGGAAACTTTGCGGCAGATGTCGATTGCCGGGGATAAGGCGATTTTGCGCAATTTGGCCCGCGTCATTCTGATGAGCCCTGATATTGATGAAGATGTGTTTTTGGTTCAGGCGGAACGTATTGAGCCGTTCCCGGAAAATTTCGTCTTGCTTGTGTCGCGATCTGATCGTGCTTTGGGCATTTCCAGTTTGATAACAGGGCGTCCAAATCGACTAGGCTCGATTGAGAGCCCGGACTTATTGCGCCATCTACCAATCACCATCGTCGATATGAGTAACGTGCGCGGCGGGGATGCGTTACGCCATTCCACTGCATTAACGGCACCAGAGGCAATTGTGCGCATCGCTGGGTTGTCGGAAATAACCGGTCAGGCAGATGCCCAACGCGCCTTTGAAGAAAGCAATATCAGCCTATGTGTGGCTGTTAAGGGTAGGGAACCTTGCCTGCAGCAAATCGCGTACTAACATAGCGCCGTTGGGTGTGTTGAAAACGGTGTGTTGCCCTTTCTGAAGATGGAAAACCACATGGCTTATGGGCGTTTAAGGCTGGATCATATTGCGGTTGTCGCGCGCAATTTGGATGAAGGCTGTTCTTATATCAAAGATATGCTTGGCGTAGATATGCCCAAAGGTGGTGCGCATCCGCGTATGGGGACGCATAATCGATTGGTTTCATTGGGGGGCGATACATATCTAGAAGTGATTGCAATTGACCCAGATGCACCCAGGCCAGATCGTGCACGCTGGTTCAATTTAGACCAGTTTGATGAGGCACCTCGCATTGGCACGTGGATCCTGGGCACAGATAACATTGATGATGCGTTGACATGCGCCCATCCACAATCTGGTCCGGCCATTGATATGGCCCGAGGTGACCTAACATGGCGGATTTCTGTGCCCGAGGATGGTAGCATGCCCATGGGCGGGGCATTCCCATCCTTTATTGAATGGCGCGCAGATCCGCATCCTGCACGCAAGATGATCGATGTGGGTTTACGGTTGAAAGAGCTGCGGATTGAACATCCGCAGGCGCAGGAAATAGAACCTGTTTTGGCAGGACGTTTGGACGGGGTATCGATTGTTTTCGAAATCGCCGATCACATGCGGATCGTTGCGCAGATCGAAACGCCTTTTGGGACAAAGACGCTATTCTAGATACAAAAAAGCCGGGCATCATAAGGCCCGGCTTTTCATGGTTTTGTGAAAAAGGCTTAGCTTGTCAGCGCGGCAACGCCAGGCAGCTCTTTGCCTTCCATCCATTCCAGGAAAGCACCGCCAGCTGTTGAGATATAAGTAAACTCATCCGCTGCGCCTGCCTTGTTTAGGGCCGCAACAGTGTCACCACCGCCAGCCACAGACACAAGCTTGCCGCTGGCGCTGGCTTCTGCGGCGTGACGTGCCGCGGCATTTGTGGCCGTGTCGAAAGGTGCGATTTCAAACGCGCCCAATGGTCCGTTCCAGATCAATGTTTTGGACGCATCAATCGCTGCATTGACGGTTTTGACAGCCTCTGGTCCTGCATCAAGGATCATTGCGTCCGCTGGGCAGGCCTCTGCAGCAACGGTTTCATTATCCGCACCCTCTTTGAATTCGCGGGCGACGACAACGTCGCTGGGCAGAATGATTTCACAGCCAGCGGCGTCTGCTTTACCTAGAATTTCAACAGCTGTCGGCGCCATGTCATGTTCGCACAGCGATTTACCAACATCGACGCCTTTGGCCGCAAGGAATGTGTTTGCCATGCCACCGCCGATGACAAGCTTGTCGACTTTGGCCACCAGATTGCCCAGCAATTCCAGCTTGGTTGACACTTTTGCACCACCAACCACGGCAAGAACCGGGCGTACAGGCGTGGCCAACGCGCCTTCGAGAGCTTGTAATTCGGCCTGCATCAACCGGCCTGCGCATGATGGCAAAGCATGGGCCAGACCTGTTGTCGTGGCATGCGCGCGGTGTGCAGCCGAGAATGCATCGTTGCAAAACACATCGCCCAAAGCGGCCAGTGCGGCCACCAGATCTGCATCGTTCTTTTCTTCACCGGGTTTGAAACGGGTGTTTTCCAAAAGGACAACGGCACCTTCAGAGGCGTTCGCAATCGCTTGTTCCGCCGCTGGACCCGTGCAATCTTCGCCAAACACAATCTCGGTGCCGAGATATGTTTTCAATGTGGGAACAAGCTGCTTCAGGCTCAATTCCGGCTTCACTTCGCCCTTTGGGCGGCCGAAATGTGCTAGAAGAACAGGTTTTCCGCCTTGGTCTATGATGTTTTGAACGGTAGGTGCGATGCGTTCGATCCGTGTGGCATCCGTCACTTCGCCATTTTCCACGGGGACGTTGATATCGACACGCAGCAGCACGGTTTTTCCAGCCAGTTCCATGTCATCAAGCGTTTTCCAGGACATATTCCGTCTCCTCGTTTGGTTAAGGCTGTCTTGCCTTGTGTTAGCGCTCACGTCAACGCCAAGCTTCCCCGTTTCGCCGCTTTCGCGCTATGGGGCATTGCGTTGAGAGGGATCTTTCACAAACGCAGGGGCCGCTAAACCCTGTGCACGCTGGGCTTGCGCCGCCGCGCTCCACCACGCCAATTGATCAAAGCAACGCGCCATATATCCGCGCCAGCGCTGCGCATCGATATCTGGCGCAAATTGACCATCTTCACAAAGAACATCCTGCGCATGGGGGATTTGGATCATTGCCGAGACTGGCAAACACCCCAATTCACCCAAGAATGTACGCATATTGACGGCAGCCCGCGCGCCGCCCCATTGACCGGCTGAATAGGTCACAATTGCGCTGGGTTTGTATGAAAACAATGAGCTGCCGAAATGGTTTAAAAGATCAGCCAAAGCGGGGCTCATCGAATGGTTGTATTCCGGGCTGACCATAACATAGCTGTCGGCCGCTTTTATTTTTTCTGCCAAACTATCTAATGCAATAGGCGCGCGACCTGATGCGTAGGAAAACTGAGGTCTGAAGATAGGATCACGATCGATATCCAGCGGATCGATCATCTCTACCTCTATGCCAGTGCTTTCCAAATAAGCCGCACATGCCTTAGCGACCCGCGCGCCCAAACGGGCAGGGCGCGGTGGCGTACTGGTGCGCACGGATCCCAGAAAAACAAGCGTTTTCATATGTAGATCACGCGTCTTGGAAGACGGGGCGTGAATTGCCGTCTTCGTCCAAGGCCACGAATGTGAAATCGGCATTGGTCACGAGTTCGGATTCATTTGAATAGCGTGGGCGACGCCACACATCCACATGGATGCGCATTGAGGTGCGACCAACCTTCAGCAAAGTCGCATAAATCGTGACCTCATCACCAACCTTCACGGGGCGCAGAAATTGCATACTGTCCACAGACACCGTTGCCCCACGGCCCTGACACACACGTCCGGCCATATTTCCAGCAGCCAAATCCATTTGTGACATCAGCCATCCACCAAAAATATCGCCCGCAGGGTTTGTATCTGCTGGCATGGCGATCGTACGCACAACGATCACGCCTTCTTTTTGTTGGCGTCCATGGGATCCGAGCTCTCTGCCGCGCTCAAGAGGGGAAATAGGGTCGGTGCTCACGCAGAATGCTCCTTGGCTGGTCCGCATCGGAATGCGGTTTGACGATTTGATGAAAGTTTCTAACCTTTTGCACGGGGTTCTAAAACCTGGATACCACATGGAAAGTGAGATTCTTGTGAATCTGCGTGCGGCAAGGTCTTGCACAGGCCGTGGCGCGTATTGGGCGGGCATTTGCTATCACAATAAGGTCTGATTGGGGTGGCTTGGCTTTCGGGGCGAAAATGCGTAAGCGTGGCGGGACGAAATTCTATTGCCCAAACGAGGGAACACCAGATGGTTGATATTAAAGATCCAGAAAACACGATCATGATGGAACTGAAGGACGGTACTGTTGTTATCGAGTTGCTGCCGGATGTTGCACCAAAGCATGCTGAGCGTATGAAAGAATTGGCACGCGCGGGTAAATATGACGGTGTCGTATTCCACCGTGTGATCGAAGGGTTCATGGCGCAAACGGGCGACGTTGAGCATGGCAATGAAAATGCTGACAACTTTAACCTGCGTCGTGCCGGTACAGGCGGTTCTGACCTGCCGGATCTGCCCGCGGAATTTTCCAAACTTCCCCATGATCGCGGCACATTGGGTGCGGCACGTTCGCAAAACCCGAATTCGGCCAATTCCCAGTTCTTCATCAACTTTAATGACAACCATTTCCTGAATGGTCAGTATACCGTTTATGGTCGCGTGCTATCTGGCATGGATCACGTGGATGCCATCGTCAAAGGCGAACCACCACGCTACCCCGACAAAATGATCTCAGTCAAAGTTGCAGCAGACGCGGACACAGACGCAGAGGCTGAGGAATAATATGGCTAAGATGAACCAGATTTTCGCAGCTTTGGCGTTGATTTCTGCGCCATTGGCGGCACATGCAACGGGTTTGAAAATCGAGATCTCTGGTGAGGGTGCCAATGGTATCGTCGAGATCGACCTGTTGGAAGATGTCGCGCCCAAACATGTAGAACAGATCACAACACTGGCCGCTGAAGGCAAATATGACGGTGTGGTCTTTCACCGCGTGATCGAAGGGTTCATGGCGCAAACGGGTGATGTTCAATATGGTTTGGCCAGCGGTGACACACGTTTGGCAGGCCGTGGCGGTTCAGAATTGCCTGATATCCCAGCGGAATTTTCCGAAATTCCTTTCGACAAGGGGGTCGTGGGCATGGCGCGCGCGCAGGATCCAAATTCCGCCAATTCCCAGTTCTTCATCATGTTTGAACCGGGCCATTTCCTAAATGGCCAGTACACGGTGATTGGCAAAGTCACGTCGGGTTTGGATGTGGTCGATGCGATCAAACTGGGCCGTGGTCCAAATGGTGCCGTTCTGGAAACACCGGATCAAATGCTGAAAGTCGACGTGATCGATTGATCTGTGATCCATAAGCTTTCTAAAGGGCCGTCCGAAAGGGCGGCTCTTTTTGGTTTGGTAGCTTGCTATGTTTACGCCGCCAAATAGGATGGAAGGCGTTGCGCGATTGGCGCCAAAAGGCCGGAATGCAACCACGTGCCGCTCATCCGCTTGGGCCGCGCGCCCGTTCCCAATTTGTAATGGGCCAGCCCTGCGCTGTGTTCTGTATTGATCATGCCGAGATCCAAAATGGCGTGCCCTTCATCCGCAAGCCATCCCATCGCGGTCCAAAGCAACAGGTTCATTGCACTAAGGGAACGCCCCTGATCTCGGCTGACACCGACCTGCCAGGTTGCCATCCTGCCATGTCTAAGGATCAGGATCGCCGCTACAGGAATACCTGATACCCGTGCCTCCCAAACCAAGGCTTTATTGGGATTAGCTTTTGCAAAGGCAACAGATAAGGCTGGGGGCAGGCCGCGATAACGACGTTCTTTGGACTGCTGGGATTCAGCGCTGAGCACCCAATGATTGGCGCTTAGATTGTGGCGCGTGATCTTGATGTCTTGTGTTTCGGCCTTATTCAACCGGTTGCGCCATTTTTGGGCCAAACCACGGCGCATTTCGGATCGGTTCGTCAGCGGTAAAATCGCCAAAGTGCCCGGGGTCGCAATCGGCCAGAACCCGGCGTCTCTTAACGCGTCTGGCGACATGCCGTCCGCATTCAGGATGATGGGTTTGCCAGGGGGATTTCGTTGCAGCAGATCCAGCCATAATTCTGGTGATGTCCCAGGCCGTACGACAGGGCCGCGCGAAATCAAGCCAACTTGGCCAAATGGGCCAAGAGGACGGGATTGCATTTGCCACTGTAGAACCGTCTGGCCTGATATTTCATGTGAATAAGATTGGACCGGCCGCCTGAGCAATTTGCAGGCTTTTGCAAATTCCGGAGATTGGGGCAGGGGTAAAACGAGTTTGGTCATGGCTTCATTAACCATATGATAAGTTTCATCATGGTTAATGATTTCATGAAAAGTCAAAGCACAATCACACCACTCGCGAAGGGCAAGGGTAAAACGATAGAAGCCCCAAGGCCAACCACTGCGGCCATTCTATTGGGACTTATGGTTTTGCTCTTGCCATTGCTTGGTGTGTTTTTGATTGGGTCGCTGTTTGGGATGGGGCGATAGATCGCCCGCACCCATATTAATCAACCAATTTGATCAAAGCGTGACGCTTTTTACCGGCGCTTAGTTTGACGGGTGATGCCAAGGCGTCCGCATCCAACATCAGACCGGGCGAGGTCAAAGGCTGGTCATCGATTTTGGCACCATTTTCGCCAATCAGGCGTTTCGCCTCTTTGCCAGATTTCACAAGGCCAGATTTAACCAGCGCCTGAACAATGGATAGACCATCGCCCAGATCCGCGGCTGAGATTTCAAAGGTTGGCAAATCGTCACCGACCCCGCCTTTTTCAAATACTTCACGCGCCGTCGCTTCTGCTGCGGCCGCAGCTTCGGCACCGTGGAGAAGAGTCGTCACCGCATTGGCCAAGATGACTTTTGCCTCATTGATCTCAGAGCCCTGTAACGCGCCAAGACGGTCACATTCCTCAACCGAAATTTCGGTATAAAGCTTTAGGAACTTCCCTGTGTCAGCATCTGTCGTGTTGCGCCAGAACTGCCAGAATTCATAAGGCGATAACATGTCGGCGTTTAGCCAAACCGCACCGCCTTCGCTTTTGCCCATTTTCCGGCCATCGGATGTGGAAAGCAAAGGGGATGTCAGGCCGTAGATCTCGTGATCCAACACGCGACGCGTCAGGTCGATACCGTTGACGATATTTCCCCATTGGTCTGACCCGCCCATTTGTAGCAGACAGCCGTAACGGCGGTTGATTTCCAGAAAATCATAAGCTTGCAAAATCATGTAATTGAATTCGAGGAAAGACAGGGATTGTTCCCGATCCAAACGCGATTTCACCGATTCAAAGGACAGCATGCGATTCACGCTGAAATGCCGACCAATATCGCGCAAGAATTCAAGGTAATTCAGCTGATCCAACCATTCGGCATTGTTTAACATAACAGCGCCAGTGGCCGTATCGTCATAGGACAGGTATTTGCCAAAAACTTGCTGCATCCCGGCAATATTTGTCGCGATTTGCTCTGCACTGATCAATGGGCGCTCGCTGGCCTTAAAGGACGGATCGCCCACCTTTGTCGTCCCGCCACCCATCAGGGTGATTGGTTTATGACCAGTCTTTTGCAGCCAACGCAACATCATGATGTTCATCAAATGACCAACATGCAAAGACTGGGCCGTCGCATCATACCCAATATAGGATGGCACCACCCCTGACATCAGCGCCTCGTCCAGGCCTTGATAATCTGTGCAATCGGCCAGAAAGCCGCGCTCGATCATGATGCGGATAAAGTCCGATTTGGGATGGTAGGTCATCGCTCAATTCTCCATAACGTCGTGGCACAGCGTATAATCCGAGGAGGGCCAAAGGTGAAGGGGCAGAACGAAACAGATCCGATTTGGGTGATCGGAACGATGTCTGGCACGTCTTTGGATGGGGTTGATGCGGCGGTTATCCAAACCGATGGGCATGCGATCTATGAATTTGGTGCCTCCAGCTATCGCCCTTATACATCTGAGGAACAACAAATTCTTCGTGACGCGTTAGGATTATGGCCCGGTGATGATAAAAGGCGTGAAGCGGCAGCACTGGAGGTCGTTCAACACGCGCATGCTGAAGTTGTCGCTGATTTAGAGGGCGAGATGGTGGGTTTTCACGGCCAAACTCTTGCACATGATCCGGGCGGAAAAGGGACATTTCAGCTGGGTGATGGTGCGGCATTGGCCCAGGCGTTGGGCAAGACGGTCGTTTGGGATTTTCGCTCAGCTGATGTTGGCTTGGGTGGGCAAGGCGCGCCCTTGGCACCGTTTTTCCATTATGCTTGCGCGCAATATGCGAATTTACGTGAACCGGTTGCGTTTCTGAATTTGGGCGGCGTGGGCAATTTGACCTGGGTCGATCCCCGCAAACACAGCCCCGAGGAAGACGGAGCTTTGCTGGCCTTTGATACGGGGCCTGCCAATGCGCCGATCAACGACCTGATGGCTGAACGATTGGCTCAACCCTATGATAAGGGCGGTGCCTGCGCGGCAAAAGGTAAGGTCGCGGAGGGCACATTAGAATTGTTCCTGAAAGATGCCTATTTTCACCGCTGCCCACCCAAATCATTGGACCGTGATGATTTCGCGTTGATGTTGGATCTGGTGCGGGAATTGTCTGATGAAGATGCCGCCGCGACAATGACGGCTATGGCTGCCACATCTGTGATGCTGGGGATGGAACACTGCCCCAGCCCGCCCACGCGCCTTTTTGTGTGCGGTGGCGGGCGACATAACCCGGTGATGATGGAGATGTTGGCGGCGTCAATCGATTGCACCGTGGAGGCAGTAGAAGCCATCGGTCTGGATGGTGATATGCTAGAGGCACAAGCCTTTGCTTATCTTGCTGTCCGCGCCAACCTTGGTCTACCGACATCTGCGCCATCCACAACCGGGGTCGTCATGCCGGTTGGTGGCGGACGGGTAAGTAAAGTGAATTGACGTAAATTGAATTTCGTTTTTTAGGAAACTTAAATTATAATTTTTGCGAAATTAATTTGGCATTTTTGTAAGGTTATTTTAAAATTTGATCAAATCATTTCTGAATTTCTTGAAGAATCGTTAATATTGTATTAACTGCCTATTGTAGGCGGAATTCCCCTTCTGCCTTTGTGACTACTTTAATCATCGCTGTCCTGCAGCATATATCTCGCACTTATCTGGGACTACATTTATGAAAAATATCTTCAAAGCGTTTGCGCTTGTGGCGCCGCTTTATCTCTCCACACCCGCTGTCGCATCTACGGTCGATGCACTTGATGTGATTTCGTCTTATGGCGTTGTTGCGCTAAACAATTTGCAAGCACGCAGTGAATCCGAAGTACCTGTCTATGTTGGCAATAACTTTGTGTCGCAAGGTTATACCGTGAACGGCAAAGGGTATTCGGACGGTACCATTGGTGGCATTACTGGATCGCTTATCGTTGGTGGTGACGTGTCTGGCAATGACGTGAATGTGAATGCTGGCGATGCACAGGTTGGATCAGCAACAGGCACGATCAATACGAATGGCGGTACGCTGACAACGGGTATCTCGCTGAATGCATTGGCTGTGTCATCGGCATTCCAATCGCTGTCCAGCGATCTGTCCGCTTTGACGGACACAGTTGACGCGGTTGCAGATGCCAGTGATCCGAATTTGAAATCCATCAATGCCGGCACGCCAGATGCAGATGGTATTTCGGTTCTTTCTATGGCTGCGGACTTTTTGTCAGGCGGGACATTGTCCAGCTTTACAATTGAAAACGGCGCGTCGCTGATCGTCAATGTGTCTGGAACCAACATTAACATTCAGTCGAACTTCAACTTTGACAGCGGCAATGTCATCTTCAACTTCTATGAAGCTGAAGAAGTCACTGTAAACAGCACCTTTGGATTTGGTATTCTGGCCGCGAACGCAGACGTTTACCTGAATTCCGGTGGTACGGACACGTTTGTCGTGGGTGAAAATATCTTCCAAAGCACCGAGGTTCGTGGTGTCTATACAGGTACCTTGCCAAGCGTAGATGTTGCGCCAGTTCCATTGCCAGCCTCAGGATTGCTGCTGGTTGGGGCTTTGGCCGCTGCCGCAGGACTGCGTCGTCGCGGGAAAAGCTAATCGGCATATATATTAGACGACACAGGGCCGCATTTGCGGCCCTTTTTTAGTTTCGTATTGTTTAGAAAGTAAGTGTCAGCCGCCTGTATGACTCATATGGCGCGACATGCGCCCGGCGACATCCTGTCGGGAATAGTCAAAATCATGCCCTTTGGGTTTTAGGGCAATTGCGTTGCGAATGGCGTTTTCGACTTGGCTATCGTCATTGGGATAGGCCCGCAAAGGCGCGCGCAAATCTGCGTTATCTTCTTGTCCCAAACACATAAACAATTCGCCTGTGCAGGTCAGTCGCACACGGTTGCAGCTTTCACAGAAATTATGGGTCAACGGCGTAATGAACCCAATTTTTTGCTGCGTTTCTTCAATGCGGACATAGCGTGCCGGTCCGCCAGTGCGTTCCAGCAAATCAGTTAGCGTATAATGTTCGCCGAGCTTGGCGCGCAGATCGGTCAGCCGCCAATATTGATCCAAGCGATCTTCGTTGCCAATGTCACCCATTGGCATAACTTCGATCCAGGTCAGATCCATATCGCGGTCTGCGCACCATTCCGTGATTGTGATCAATTCGTCGTCATTGAAGCCCTTTAGGGCAACCGCATTGATCTTGACCCGCAAACCCGCCGCTTGTGCCGCATCAATGCCTTTCAGCACTTGGGGCAGGCGGCCCCAGCGGGTGATATCGGCAAACTTTGTGTCATCCAGTGTGTCGAGGGACACATTCACCCGACGGACACCCGCGCTGTAGAGGTCTGTGGCAAAGCGATGCAATTGCGATCCATTGGTGGTCAATGTCAGCTCTTCCAAGGCGCCGCTGTCCAGGTGGCGCGACATGGCTTGGAAAAAGCTCATGATATTACGCCGGACCAAGGGCTCGCCGCCGGTGATCCGTAACTTTTGCACGCCCAGGCCAATAAAGATGGAACATAACCTGTCGAGCTCTTCCAATGTCAGAAGCTCTTTTTTTGGAAGAAAATTCATATGTTCTGACATGCAATAGACACAGCGGAAATCGCAGCGATCTGTCACAGAGACGCGTAGGTAAGATATTGGGCGTTGAAACGGATCGATCAAAGGTGCAGCCATGTGGGGCAACCTACGCTTCGGTGCAATGCCGCGCAAGGCGCGTGCCATGACATTTTCGCGCGCTTTACGCGGAAACATCGCTTGCCGCATGCGTCTGCCCAGCCTAGGTTCGGCGATATGAAACAGTTTTCTTTTTCGACACCGCTCTCATTGGCCTGTTTGACACTATTGCTTGCCTGTTCCGACACTGCCGGACTGTTACAAGATCCGTCAGAACAGGACGAAATCAACCTTCAGTCTGCGGATGCTCGGCCGCAGGGGCGGCCTAATGGATCTGATTTTGGTCAAACGGAATTGACGGATGTACCCGCACCTCAGGCAAATGCGACAACTGTTGAACAGTTCGATACAACCAGCGCAGAAGATCGCGCAGCTGCCTCCGCCGCGCCACAAACTGGTGGCGAGCAGCGCCTGGGTGAAACAGTTGCATCATTAGGAGATGTCACGCAGCCTGGATTTTGGTTGGAAACACCTCTTGTGTCCGAACCGGCAACGGGGCGGGTTCTGTATCCAGAAACAGGCGACACAGCACAGGTTGAATTGATCCCAATTGATGGACCAGCGACAGGGGGAAGTCGAATTTCTCTACCTGCAATGCGCTTATTAAATGCGCCATTGACTGGATTGCCAACCTTGGTTGTGTTCCAAGATCAATAGGTTGTTTACAGGTGTTTGCTGGCTTCTTTGCGCGCGAATGCTTTCATTTTGTCGCCATACTGTTCTAGGAAAACCTGTGCGCGTTCCGCGTCATGTTTGGACATGTCACGGATCCACCAAGCTACGGCTTTCTGAATGAACCATTCATTGTCATCGACATAGGATGCCGCCCAAGACAAAACGCGTTCGCGGGCTTCTAATTCATCGGGCTTGGGGAAGGGGCGCTTGCTCAGGGGCAGGGTTATGACCAAAGCTGCTCGTTTCGTCCAAAGATGATCAGAATGTGACCATGTTTCGACTTCATCCAAACGGCTCAGGTCCGCCATAATCCGTCTTGAGCCTGCGGAACATGCATGATCCGCCAACGCCCAGCTGTCGAATCCAGCGACCCAAGATATGATTAGGTTCCAAACCTCGCCATCAGGGCGAATACGCGCTTGTGTCAGCAATTTGATCGCCGCGAGACGCGCTTCAAAAATATCGCTTTCCCATAATCCTTTTGCCAAAGCGACACGTGTTTCAAGATCGCACTCGCTGCGCCATTGATTGGCAAGGTTTGTTACTGTTGGATTGTCGATCCCCAAATATCGCCGGGCAACTTTATGGTAGGCCGCCATTTGTGCGGCCTTTTCGGTATTTCCGAGTTGGATCAATTGGTCGATACAGTTATGCGCGTTTGATAAGGACATTGGTGCATGCTCTACAGGTGTTTGATACCTGTGAGCAATGACATTTTAGTTTGTTATCCCAACGTTTTTGAAACGCTATAATTTACGCAAACTATAGATCACTTGGTCAAAAGTAGTGGGTCCAAAAGTAATGACCTGCAGGATCAAGATAATTCGCAGACTATTTGTAGGCACGTGTGCGCGATCTGCAGGGTCTAATCGCGCACGATGCTTTTTGGGAGACGCCAGATTAAATTTATCCGGCTGCGCGTTTTTCAGTGGCTACAAAATCTGCGTCCAATGCTGCTTCCTGATGTTCAGAAGGGGGCACCATGTGGAACTGTGACGCGCTTCCCTGTAGGGAATGTGCCTCGTCTCTTAGACGCATTGTTGAGGCGGCAGTTTCTTCGAACATGGCTGCGTTTTGCTGCGTAACCTGATCTAGTTGGTCGGCCGCTGTGGAGATTTCTTTCAAACCTTGCGATTGGTGATTTGCAGTATTGGCGATCAATTGCACAATTTCTTCCAATTCGGAAACATTGCTTTGAATACCTTCAAGGGCGTCACCTGAATCGCTTGCCAAGGATGCGCCAACCTTCACCTGTTTAGACGCTTCTGCGATCAATTTGGCAATCTCACGCGCGGCCTCAGATGAACGGCCTGCTAGTGCTCGGACTTCTGATGCCACAACCGCGAACCCTCGACCTGCCTCACCAGCACGCGCTGCTTCGACACCGGCGTTCAACGCCAAGAGGTTGGTCTGGAAAGAAATGTCATCGATCATATTGGTGATGCTCGAGATTTTTTCAGAACTATGTTCAATGTCTTGCATCGCTTGAATGGTTTTTGCGACGACTTCGCCACCGCGGACCGATTGATCCCGTGTTACGCTGACGCGGTTTGCGGCATGAGAGGCATCTTCGGCAGACTTGTTAACCGAACCGGCCAATTCGTGAATCGCTGCTGTGGTTTCTTCCAGTGATGCAGCTTGGGTTTCGGTGCGGCGCCCCAATTCCTCGGACGCATGATCAAGAGATTGTGCTTCAGCGTTGATTGCGCCAACGGATCCAACAATATCGCCCAGCAATGTGGCCACGCGTTGAACGGCTGTATTATAATTGGTGCGCAGTTGTTCGAAATCGGTTGGGAAACGTTCTTGGATTTGAGCATCCAAGTCGCCGTTTGACAGTTTTTCCAAATTTTCGCTAAGTGAAGCAACCACAGATTTCCGCTGTTCTGAACGTGCGCGATCTTGCTCTTCAAGCTCGTGTTGACGCAACAGTGACTGGCGGAACACTTCCAAAGTTTGTGCAATTTCGCCGATTTCGGATGGATTGTTTGTTTCGGGAATGGCTGTGCCAGTGTCCCCATCCGCCAAGCTTTGCATGCGGTTTTTGATTCTTCCAAGTGGATTGGTGACAGAGCGTGCTAAGAATGCGGAGACAGTCGACAAACCAACCAGCAAGAACAGCATCGCAAACAATATGACATTGCGCAACTTGGCCAAATCCGAGTCGATATCGACAAAGTAAGCGCCAGTACATAGAACCCAGCCCCAAGGTTCAAATGCCATGACATAGGTCATTTTCTCGTGCTCGCCCTCAAGCCCGGGTGCTGATGCCGGGTAGCGCACCACACCTTGACCTTCGGCTGTTGCCACTTCAACCATTTCGCGGCTTAGGTATCGACCGGTTGCCTCGTGCAATGTGTCCATTGCATATTTTCCCGCAAGCTCAGGCCTAATACCATGCATCAATTCATAGCCATCAAAGCTATAGACAAAATAATAGCCGTTTTCACCGTATCTCAAATGCTGAATGAAATTGAGAGCCGTTGCTTGCGCCGCTTCTAAAGTGACTTCGCCATCATCGACTTGGTTCTGCAAGTTTTGAAAATAGCTGAGATTGTTTTCGAGATGATGTTTTAGTTCGAGTTCTCGAAGAGAATATGCATTTTCTGTCGCGCGTTGCAGAAGAAATAGAGCCAATACACATGAGGCAAGCAGCGCTAGCAAAACAATCGCATATATGCGGGTGGAAACTTGGAAAATATAGCGCATGTGAAACCTACCTACTGAGGAAAAAACGTCGAAATAAGAACGGCCTATACTTATTGCTGCCATCCGGAGGTGAATCTAAAATGACTATTCTAAAATATCGTAAAGATCTGAACTGCTTGATTTTATTTTGACGTCAGGTAACTGGGGCTTGAGAAATGTTACTATTTTTCCTGGAAAATATTGCTGAGATGTCATTTTCGTAGGCGTTTGCTTTGGTCTTTTTACGCATCGCCCTGCGTTGACTATTGGCCATCGGAAAAAGCTGAGCGTTGAAAGTAACGCTCAGCCTCTTTGCCGGTGTTTGATATCGCCGCCTGATGGATGTAAAAAGCGGATCTGCTTTATTCTACGGTAACAGACTTAGCCAAATTGCGCGGTTGATCCACATCAGTGCCTTTGGCAATTGCCGCGTGATAGGCGATCTGTTGGGCAGGTAACGCATAAAGGATCGGCGCTAGCGTATCTGGTACTTCGGGCATGCGGATGACTTGCCAAACGTCGTCTCCGGCCAGTTTGGCACCAGCTGCATCGGTGATCAACACAACCTTTCCCCCCCGTGCCATGACCTCTTGCATGTTTGAGACTGTTTTCTCAAATAATGCGTCGCGAGGTGCCATGACGATCACAGGGACATGTTGGTCAATCAGGGCTATGGGGCCGTGTTTTAGTTCTCCGGACGCATAGGCTTCTGCATGTATATAGCTGATTTCTTTTAGCTTTAGTGCGCCTTCATGGGCGATTGGGTACATCACGCCGCGCCCCAAAAATAACACATCACGTGCTTCTGCGATTTTATGTGCTGCGTCTTCCACCATCGCTTCTCCGCCCAATGCGGCGTTGAATAATCCTGGCAAGCCGCGCAATTCGCGCAGCATTTTCGCGACATCTTCGCGGCTCATTTCACCGCGGGTTTCTGCGGCCTTCAGGGCCAATAATAGCAGAACATTCAGCTGGCAGGTGAAGGCTTTTGTTGATGCAACGCCGACTTCTACGCCGGCATGAATGGGCAGGGCCAAATCGCTTTCGCGCGCAATGGAGGATGTTTCTACATTGACAACAGACAGAATTTTATCCGCTTTGCCTTTGCAATAATGCAACGCGGCAAGCGTGTCCGCTGTTTCGCCGGATTGCGAAACAAACAAAGCGACCGTGCCCTTTGAAATCGGAGGTTCGCGGTAGCGGAATTCGGACGCAATATCGACCTCGACAGGCAGTCGCGCGATTTGTTCGAACCAATATTTCGCAGTTAGACAGGCGAAGTAAGCCGTCCCACAGGCAACCATCGTTAAACGTTCGATTCGAGTGAAATCAATGGCATCCCCCCCCTGCAAAACGATATCATCGCCGCGAAGGTAGGCGGAAAGGGCATCTGATAGAACGGTGGGTTGTTCGGCAATTTCTTTGGCCATGAAATGCTTATACCCGGCCTTGTCAATGCGGGCGGCATCCATTTGGATCTTCTTGATTTCGCGACTGACTTCTGTGCCATTTTCATCGAAGATCTGGACGCTCTTGCGTGTTAGAACGGCACGATCCCCTTCTTCTAGATAGGAAATCTCACCGGTCATCGGGGCCAATGCAATTGCATCCGAGCCCACAAACATTTCGCCGGAACCATAGCCGATGGCCAAAGGTGATCCTTTGCGTGCGGCAATCAAAAGATCGTCCTCACCATCAAAAAGGAAGGCCAAAGCAAAGGCCCCATGCAATCGATCAATGGTCGTCATGGCAGCCTGAACAGGGCTCAATCCCTGATCCACATAGTGCTGCGCCAGCAGCGCGACCGTTTCTGTATCCGTTTCAGTCTGGGGTTCTTTGCCGAATGTACGCAGTTCTTCGCGCAGCTCTTTGTAGTTTTCAACGATCCCGTTATGCACGACAGATACTGTGCCTGCGCGATGAGGGTGGGCATTGCCAGTGGTTGGGGCACCGTGTGTGGCCCAACGGGTGTGGCCAATGCCAGATTTTCCCGGCAACGGATCATGTACCAATAGATCGCTGAGATTGACCAGTTTGCCCACCGCGCGACGGCGATCCAACCGACCATTATTGATCGTTGCGATACCGGCGCTGTCATAGCCGCGATACTCTAGCCGGCGAAGAGCTTCGACCAGAATGGGGCCGACTTCGTGATTACCAAGAACACCTACAATTCCACACATTTTATGTCGTCCCTTTGGTTTTGGACTCTTTGATTTTCTTCAATTTTTCAAACAGGCGTTTTGCCAGTCCGGGTTTGTTCACTTGCTGTGCCCGCGCAAGCGCAAGATCACCGGGCGCTACGTCTTTGGTGATCACCGAACCCGATGCGGTCATAGCGCCATCCCCCACGCTGACAGGGGCAACAAGCATCGTTGAAGATCCGATAAAGGCGTTCGCACCGATTTCGGTTTTATGCTTGTTAAACCCATCGTAATTGCAGGTCACCGTGCCTGCACCAAGGTTGGCTTTTGCGCCGACATGAGCATCCCCCACATAGGTCAGGTGATTTGCTTTTGCACCTGCATCAAGGGTGGCGTTTTTGATCTCGACAAAGTTGCCGACCCGGGTGTTTTCGCCCAAATCAGCACCAGGGCGTAGGCGCGCATAGGGGCCAACCACCGCACCTGAGGCGACATGTGCACCTTCTAGATGGGAAAAGGCGCGGATCTTGGCCCCTGATGCAACAGAAACGCCAGGTGCAAACACGACATAGGGTTCGATTTCTGCCCTCGGCGCAATCTCAGTGTCCCATGCCACATGCACCGTGTCAGGAGCCTGCATCGTGACACCTTTGTCTAACAGGCTATCGCGCATTCTGGTCTGATAGGCCGCTTCAGCGCGAGCCAATTCGGCGCGCGAATTCACGCCCATGGTTTCGGCCTCTTCGCATTTGACCACGGTTGCGCTCAGACCGCGGGATCGGGCGATGCTGACAATGTCAGTTAGATAATATTCGCCGGCCGCATTGTCATTTGTGACGTCTTCCAGAACAGACATCAATGTGGCGCGATCCGCCATGACAACGCCAGAATTGCAGAGCGTGATGGCACGCTGGTTTTCTGTGGCGTCTTTGAATTCCACGATTTCTAGTAAATCATCACCTTCGGTCACCAGACGACCGTAGCGGGCGGACGGATCGTACACGTCAAAGCCCAGAACAACGATGTCATGGGTTTTACGTGCCGCCGCCATAGATTGCAGCGTCTCTGGTTGGATGAAAGGGGTGTCTGCATATAAGACCAATGCGTCCCCATCAAACCCGTCAAGCGCGGCTTTAGCCTGCAATACGGCATGGCCAGTGCCCAATTGTTCGCGCTGCAACGCAATCTCGACCTTATCATCATAGGCAAGCGCAGACGCCTTTACGGCATCCCCGCCAAACCCCGTCACAACGACGCTTTTTTGCGGTGCCAAGGTGCCCCCAGCGCGCATCGCATGCCATAGCATGGGTGCCCCGGCCACGGGGTGCAGCGTTTTGGGTAGATCGGATTTCATCCGCGACCCTTTGCCAGCCGCCAAAACGATGAGCGCGGTTGGCGTATTTAATGTGCTCAGGTTGGATGACATGTCTGCGCGACGCCTCTTCCTGTTTGTATCTTTGTAGGGGACGTTTTATCGCTCTTATTATTAAGGGCAAGCTTACAATCGCTGCTTTGGGGTCACTCTTGGTTTCGGGATGTGACAAACCTGCGCAAGGATCTGCTGATTGTTAGGTGCAATAGGACGGGAATGGCTTATGCGTTGTGTGATTTTTGATTTGGATGGAACGCTGGTGGATTCCAGTCAGGATTTGATTGCCGCTGCCAATGCCTGTTTTGTGCAAAAAGGTGTCGGGCCGATGTTGGACCCAATTGGGGATGCAGGCACAGCCGTGCGCGGAGGTCGGGCAATGTTGCGTCTGGGGTTGTCGCGTCTTGGGCCTGTCGATGAGGCCGAGGTTGATCGCTGGTATCAACCTTTGCTGGATGCATATGAGCAGGATGTTTCGTCTCATACGCGGTTTTATGATGGTGCCCTAGATGCGGTGGCTGCATTGCGAGATGATGGATATGCGGTTGGGATTTGCACCAACAAACCAGAAGGTCTGGCACGTCGCTTGTTAAGTGAATTGGGGGCATTGGATCAGTTTGCCAGCTTGATCGGCGCGGACACATTGCCGACGCGAAAACCAGATCCTGCGCCTTTTTGGGCAGCAGTGGAGGGGGCAGGGGGCGATCGTGCAACCAGTCTCATCGTGGGCGACACGGCAACTGATTTCAAAACGGCGCAGGCCTGCAATGTGCCTGCGATCCTTGTAACCTTTGGTCCAGATGGCGACATAACACAGGAACTGACATCTGAGGGGAAGATCAGCCATTTTGATCAATTGGCTGCAGAAGTGTCGCGCCTGATTGGGTGATATGTTGTGCTCTAATTTGAATATTTTGTTCGTGTGTTCGCGCAATCAGTGGCGTAGCCCGACAGGGGAGGCTATTTGGCGCAAAGTTGATGGTGTTTCTGCACGCTCTGCCGGTACGGCCCGCAGTGCGCGACGTCAGGTGCGCCTTGATGATATCGAATGGGCGGATGTGATTTTCTGCATGGAGCATGATCACAAAGCCCGTTTGCGCGCTGATTTTCGGGGCGCATTGGCGCAAACCGAGGTCATTGTTCTCGATATTCCTGATAGTTTTCAATATATGGAAACTAGTCTTGTCGAGATGCTTATAGATGCGACAGAGCCTGTTGTTTTTGCCAGATTAAATCGCGCTTAAATTCCCGCTTTTCTCTAACCACCATTGACGCCATGATGGGCCTGCCGCATGCAGAGCGCATCAATTCAAGAGGCGAGACATGTCTGAAATTTTCACGGGATCCTTTACTCAGCAAGAGCCAATTCCTGAAGCCGGCATTGAAGCGGCATTGGACGTTCTGCGCAGTGGTCGATTGCATCGATATAATACGCTCGGGGATGAACTGGGTGAAACGGCGCTGTTGGAACAGGAATTCGCCGCTTACACTGGGGCTAAATACTGTGTCGCGGTGGCCTCGGGCGGATATGCGATGGGCTGCGCTTTGCGTGCTTTGGGCGTGCAGGCGGGTGCCAAAGTTTTGACAAACGCCTTCACTTTGGCCCCAGTTCCCGGCGCGATCGCGGCCATAGGTGCGGTGCCTGTGTTTGTTGGTGTAACCGAAAATTTGGTCATTGATCTGGATGACCTAAAGGCCAAAGCAGATCAGGCGGACGTTCTGATGCTGTCGCATATGCGGGGGCATCTTTGCGATATGGGTGCGTTGATGCAGATTTGCGATGCGCATGGCATCAAGGTTATCGAGGATTGCGCACATACGATGGGGGCCTCTTGGAATGGTACGCCTTCGGGGCGGCATGGCCTGTTTGGCTGTTTTTCAACGCAAACCTATAAACATATGAATTCCGGCGAGGGCGGTTTCCTAATTACCGATGACGAAGAAATGGCTGCGCGTGCGGTGATTTTATCGGGCTCGTATATGATGTATGAACGCCATGCTGCTGCGCCCTCGGCAGATGTGTTTGAGCGGGTGAAATATCACACGCCCAACGTTTCCGGTCGGATGGACAATCTGCGTGCCGCAATTTTGCGCCCGCAATTGGCGAATATGGATGAACAGGTCGCCGCGTGGAATGCGCGCTATCACGTGGTTGAAGAAGGCTTGGCAGGTACCCCTGGTTTGACCCTGACCAATCGCCCCGAAGCGGAAACATATGTGGGATCCTCAATTCAGTTCCTCTTGCTCAATTGGACCGAGGCCAAGGTCCGGGACGTCTTGGCGCGTTGTGCAAAACGCGGTGTGGAATTAAAGTGGTTTGGCGAAGGCCAGCCACGCGGCTTTACCTCTCGTTATGACAGTTGGCGTTATGTGGACTCTGAGCCGATGGAAAAAACTGATCTGATCCTGGATGGGCTATTGGATATGCGTTTGCCTTTGACCTTTAGTCTGGCTGATTGTGCTTTGATTGCGCGGATCATTCGGGCGGAAGTTTCAGCAGTTTTCCAGCAAGCTTAAAATATAGCTTTGCTTTGAAAGCGATATTGAACGCGTCGTCGGGATTTGTGAAAAATCGTCACAAAATTAGGCGCGTTCATTGACCCTTCATCAAGACAAGCGTAGGAGAGATTAAACGGTCCTGCCACCTGCGGATACGCGCGGCCAGATGAACCTGACAAAGGTTTTATCAGGTTAAGCACCCGCATCAGCACAGCGCAAAAAATGCGCTTAGAAAGGAAGCCGCCCGTGGAAGATATGTTGAGGGAATATTTCCCGATTCTTGTTTTTTTGGCCTTAGCCGTTGCGCTTGGCCTTGTCTTCATTCTTGCAGCTCTTGTTTTAGCGGTGCGCAATCCGGATCCAGAAAAAGTGTCGGCGTATGAGTGCGGATTTAACGCATTCGATGATGCGCGGATGAAATTTGATGTCCGGTTCTATCTGGTGTCGATTTTGTTCATTATTTTTGATCTCGAAATCGCCTTTCTCTTCCCTTGGGCAGTTGCGTTCAAAGATATTTCCATGATCGGTTTTTGGTCGATGATGGTGTTCCTTTTCGTCCTCACGATGGGCTTTGCCTATGAATGGAAAAAGGGAGCGCTGGAATGGGAGTGATGACAGGCACACAGGTCGGCGCAGATAAAGAAGTGTCGACCGCGCAGTTGAATGCGTCGTTACAGGACAAAGGCTTTGTGCTGACCTCTATGGAGGATCTGATCAATTGGGCGCGGACAGGGTCGTTGCATTGGATGACTTTTGGTTTGGCCTGTTGCGCGGTCGAAATGATGCATACCTCGATGCCGCGTTACGATGCGGAACGTTTTGGTATCGCGCCACGTGCGTCCCCACGTCAGTCTGATGTGATGATTGTTGCTGGTACGCTGACCAACAAAATGGCGCCCGCCCTGCGCAAGGTCTATGACCAGATGGCAGAACCACGCTATGTGATTTCCATGGGGTCCTGTGCCAATGGTGGGGGCTATTACCACTATAGCTATTCCGTGGTGCGGGGATGTGATCGGATCGTGCCGGTCGATATCTATGTGCCAGGCTGTCCGCCCACAGCGGAGGCATTGCTATACGGTTTGATGGCGTTGCAACGTAAGATCCGTAGAACGGGGACCTTGGTGCGATGAATAAAGCTTTGGAGGAACTGGGCGGATTGGTCGAACTGAAATGCCCAGAAGCGGTTTTGGGCTGGTCTGTCGCTTTTGACGAATTAACTGTGGATGTTGCACCTGCCAATGTCGTGGGTTTTGTCGAAACCTTGAAACTGGACCCGAATTTCAAATTCTCGACCTTGGTCGATATCACAGCCGTTGATTATCCTGAACGTAGTAAACGTTTTGATGTCGTCTACCATTTCCTTTCAATGTACCGAAACACCCGCATTCGCCTGCGTTTGGCTGTGCGTGAAGAGGAAAGTGTCGCGTCGATTGTGGGGGTGCACCCATCAGCCAATTGGTTCGAGCGCGAAGTCTTTGACATGTACGGTGTGATTTTTTCTGGTCACCCGGATTTGCGCCGCATCCTGACGGATTACGGGTTCCGCGGCTATCCTTTGCGCAAGGATTTCCCAACCACGGGGTATACCGAGGTTCGCTACGACGAGGCCGAAAAACGCGTGGTATACGAACCGGTCCAATTGGTTCAGGAATACCGCCAATTCGATTTCATGTCCCCATGGGAAGGCGCGGAATATGTGCTGCCCGGAGATGAAAAAGAGGAGGCTGGATCGTGAAAGGTCGGAAAAGCTTTTTCATATCTGCAGCCGTGTCGATTATTTTGTTCGCGATCGTCTTTGCAGTTGTGTTCGAGCTGATCCAAACACGATCTCAAAACGCGCCGCTTTTCTCTTGGCCGCAGGATGAGGGCGGCACACCCGCATCGTTTTTCGCAGCATGGGGCGGTGCGCTATTCATTGTGGTTGTGGTGTTTCTTCTGCTTAAAAACACGTGTTTTGCAATGTATAAGCAATTTAAAGATCCGCTGAAATGGCAAGGGGGCGATGCGAAATGAATGTTCTACTCATAGCTGTGCTGATTGGCATCTTTTCAGTCGTGTTCGTTCTTTTTATCTTAAAGCAACTAAGGGTTATCTCAACAAACCCGAAAGGTTTTATTGGTGGCTCTATTCTGGATTTCCTTTTGCTAGGTCCGGCAGGCTTTTTGTATACGCTGTTTTTTGCTCCGGAGAAAAATGACGAAAATTCATTTTATCTGAAAGAAGATGATATCACCAAAGACAACGGGTTTGGCGACGGTTGGATATTGCCGGGTGATGACATGGACGCGGCGGGAGAAAAAAGATGATGGATGGCTCTCGCTACGATGATGGCTCTGTTGATGTGCAGAGCGGTGAACAGAAAATACGTAATTTCAACATCAACTTTGGCCCTCAACACCCAGCGGCCCATGGGGTGTTGCGTTTGGTGCTAGAGCTGGATGGCGAGATCGTAGAACGCTGCGACCCTCATATCGGTCTGCTGCACCGTGGCACTGAAAAGCTGATGGAAAGCCGCACCTATCTGCAAAACCTGCCGTATCTGGACCGTCTGGATTACGTTGCGCCAATGAACCAAGAACATGCTTGGTGTTTGGCGATTGAAAAACTGACGGGCACAACAGTGCCACGGCGTGCGTCCCTGATCCGCGTGCTTTATTCTGAAATCGGTCGGGTTCTGAACCATTTGCTGAATGTCACTACACAGGCAATGGATGTGGGTGCGCTGACCCCTCCGCTTTGGGGCTTTGAAGAGCGTGAAAAGCTGATGGTGTTCTATGAACGTGCCTGCGGCGCACGGTTGCATGCGGCCTATTTTCGGCCTGGCGGCGTGCATCAAGACCTGCCGCATGAGTTGTTGGATGATATCGAGACATGGGCACATGCGTTCCCGGCTGTCCTTGATGATATCGACGGGCTTTTGACGGAAAATCGGATCTTTAAGCAGCGTAATTGTGATATTGGTGTTGTAACGGAACGCGAGATTCAGCAATGGGGATTTAGTGGCGTCATGGTGCGCGGTTCAGGTTTGGCTTGGGATTTGCGCCGTGCCCAACCCTATGAATGTTATGATGAATTCGACTTCCAAATTCCGATTGGTAAAAATGGCGATTGCTATGATCGTTATTTGTGCCGGATGGCGGAAATGCGGGAATCCACATCAATCATTTTACAGGCGATTGACAAACTTCGCGCGCCCGACGGGCAGGGCGATATCTTGTCTCGGGGCAAACTAACGCCGCCGAAACGCGCAGATATGAAGCGGGATATGGAAAGTCTGATCCATCACTTCAAACTTTACACAGAAGGGTTCCACGTTCCTGCCGGCGAAGTTTACGCCGCCGTTGAAGCCCCCAAGGGCGAGTTCGGCGTGTATCTCGTCGCGGATGGAACGAACAAACCCTACAAGGTCAAGCTACGTGCGCCCGGGTATTTGCATTTGCAGGCCATGGATCATGTCGCCAGCGGCCATCAATTGGCTGATGTCGCGGCCATCATTGGAACAATGGACGTGGTGTTTGGGGAAATTGACAGATGACTCAGCAAAAAACGGTGCAGATTTACCCGTTTGATAATTTGCTGTTGTAGCAACAAAGGATAGGCGGACTGGGATCAGTTTCGCGAAAGAAAAAACACGATGGGGCAAGAGATAGCCAAGGATCCAAACAACGGGTCATGCGCCAAGCCGCCTCTCAATAAAGATGTAGAAAGAGTGTGAAATGAAACGTTTTTTTGTTGTAACCGCATGTTTGTCATTGGTTGCGGGCTGTAATCCGGAAGTGCAATCGTTTTTCCTTGGACTGCCAAAGGGCGTGGTTGAGGAAGATGTTGTCTTTTTTGATGAGGCGGTCGCATCGATTGGTTGTAAACTGGTGGATGAAAGCGATTATTTGCCTGTTGAATTCCAAACCGGTTTTGCCCGTGAAAAAATTCAATCTATTGCTACGTACAAAGTTGGCAAAAAGCAGGCGGTCATGTTGGAAACGGGCGGAATTCAATTGGTAACCGATCCTTGCCCGCCTTTGGCACCGGTTACACCTGTTGCGGCTGGCTAGTTGAATTTGACCGAATTCTCGCCCTTCAACCTATTGGAGCTTTAGACATGTTGCGTCGTTTGTCCCAAGAACAACCGGAAAGCTTTGCCTTCACGGCCGCCAATCTGGCATGGGCGGAGGCGCAGGTGACGAAATACCCCAAAGGGCGGGAACAAAGCGCGGTTATTCCGTTGCTTTGGCGTGCTCAGGAACAAGAGGGCTGGCTGACCCGGGCCGCGATTGAAACTGTCGCCGAAATGTTGGGCATGGCCTATATTCGTGTCCTGGAAGTGGCTACATTCTACTTTATGTTTCAGCTGCAACCGGTTGGAAAAGTTGCGCATATCCAAATTTGCGGCACGACGTCTTGCATGATTTGCGGCGGGGAGGACCTGATCGCCGTGTGCAAGGATAAGATTGCACCAAAAGCCCATCAGCTTTCTGACGATGGTGCTTTTTCTTGGGAAGAGGTCGAATGTTTGGGGGCCTGTACCAATGCACCAATGGCGCAGATTGGGAAAGATTATTACGAGGATCTGACGGCGCAATCTTTGGCGACCCTTCTGGAACAGCTTTCAACGGGCAAGGTTCCTCAGGTTGGACCACAAAACGGGCGCTTTGCATCAGAACCTAAATCGGGTCTTACAGCGCTGACTGAATATAAGAATGCGGCAATCCGGTTGAATGGATCTGCGCATCTGGCGCATGATATTGGCGACACCGTCAAACGGATTGATGGCGAAGAGGTGGCTTTGCGTGCACCTTGGCAAATGGGTGCCAACCATATGCCGAATGGAGCGGGCGCCGGGCATGCCGCTATTGGCGAGGGTTTGATCGAAATCGCCCCGCGTGGCCGCACAGCAGCGCAACAGGCAGAGCAAGAGGCGAAAGCCGCGAAGAAGGTTTTGGCACAGGCTGAACCAGATGCAGAAAAAAACGGCATTAAACCTGCGACGCTGGAAACGGCCCGCGACGGAAAGGCCGATGATCTAAAGCAGATCAAGGGCATTGGTCCCAAGTTGGAAAAATTATGCAACGAAATGGGGTTTTTCCATTTCGAACAGATTGCGAATTGGACGCCTGACGAAGTTGCATGGGTCAATGACAACCTCAAAGGTTTTAAGGGGCGTGTCAGTCGTGATATGTGGCAAGAGCAGGCTAGGAAACTGGCGGCCGGTGAAAACACCGAATTTTCTGAGCGGGTGAAAAGTGGGGATGTGTACGACTCATAATCCCCAACCCGTATAATTGTGAAACACGGGGGGAGGTGCCAATGAAAGATGTCTTGGCAAGTTGTCGCAATACGTGCTGGCTGATCGCAGCAATAATCGGTGTTATAATTGCGCTTTACACGTTTGGTTTTGCGCATCGCGGGTTTTTGGCTGCATTGGTTCTGGGCGCGTTTTCAACATATTTTATCGGAAATATTGCCATTTGGCTGTTCTGTGAAGAACCAAAATCGGCGCTTCCAGAGACAACACATCTTGCAGATCCTGCTTTAGCAACACCTTCGCCAACGGATGATAGCGCGCCACAGGTGGAGGATACGGTGGTTTCCCCAGAACAAGAGGCGGATATCGCGGACGCAGGGGGAGACGTTGCGGCGAATACTGTGGCGGAAAACTCTGTTTCTGAGCAAGATGCGCCAAGTGCTGAAGAAAAGACTGTGACCACACCTGAAGTCGTGGATCAAGATTTTGATAAGGACGGCGTCGTGGAGGGGGCAGGCGAAGGTGTTAAACCCCAATCTTTAACCGTTGCGCGCGGTGGGCAAGCCGATGATCTTAAGAAAATCAAAGGTATCGGTCCTAAATTGGAGCAACTTTGCTTTAGCCTTGGATTCTTCCATTTTGATCAAATTGCAGCGTGGAGCGCGGATGAGGTTGCTTGGGTTGATGCGAATTTGAAAGGGTTCAAGGGCCGGGTGTCGCGAGATGCTTGGGTTGATCAGGCCAAAACCCTGTCTGGAGGCGGAGAGACCGAGTTCTCTAAGCGTGTCGGAGATGGAGATGTGTATTAAGCCGCCGGTAATGAGAGCAAAACAATGGGGGCTTGCGCGAAACATTGTTCTGTGCGAGCCTCTTAAAAGGCACTGCGGGAGGGCAGCGCCGGTGATGTCGCGTAAACATTGTTTGCGTGTTTTACTGGCTATTACAAAGGGAGCTCTCCATGGCCTTTCCACAAAGTACTGATTTTTCGACTTTTTCTGACACTATGTTTAAGCCAGACCCTGGTCTTGTTGCCTCTATGGTCGACATGATGGCATTGCCTGCCGAAATCGCTGTACAAAACACCGAAATCCTGTGCCGGATGTCGCTGTTTTCCCTGAAATTCGTGCAAGATGTTTTTACATTGGATGGTGTTTCCGAAACAGCAGTTGCTGATGTTAAACTTCCAGAGGTCGAGAGTGTCGAAGCGCTGGATGTTCAAGATCCAACTGAGATCGAAACGAAAACTGAAGACGCACAGGAAGACGCTGTAGAATTGGCGGTTGCGGCGCCCGCTGATGAGCCGGCACCGGCTATAGACAGTGTGGAGCTGGCTGATGACGTTGTCTCCGAGATGAGCGAAACAACTGTTTCAGAGCCAACCGAAACAGAGATCGTTGTAATCAAGCCAGACAATTTGCGTTTGATCCGAGGTGTCGGACCAAAATTGGCAACGCATTTGATGGATATGGGCATTACACAATTTTCGCAAATCGCAGAATGGTCGCCTGAAAAGGCCTCTGAAATGCAGGCGCAGCTGATCAGTTTGCGGGGCAGGCCGGTGACGGATAATTGGATTTCGCAAGCAACGGCGCTGGCAAAATCCAAGGCAAAGCGTTAAAGCGTTTTTACCAAATGCGTAAACCGCCAAGAAAGACTTTCTGATGCAAGGTGAAACCCGGCGCAAACAAGGTCGCAGAATCGCGGTTATTATTGCTGCGACGGGTTTGAGCTGGATTTTGGTTCAGATCGTCGGCGCAGCGCTGGGCGTGTCACAAAAGGTAATGGTGTTGTTTGATATGCTGGCCGGCGTTGGCTTTGTCATGGCGTTGTGGTTAAGTTATCAAATGCGCGCCTCTAAAAAAGGGCACGCACCCCCTTCAGGGCGCACGACTGGACGATAAGCAAACCGACAAGGATTAGGCAATGCTTCAAGATCAGGACCGTATCTTCACCAACATTTATGGTATGGATGACCGTTCCCTAAAAGGGGCGCAGGCCCGTGGCCATTGGGATGGTACGGCAGCGATCCTTGCAAAAGGGCGCGATTGGATCGTTGAGGAAATGAAAGCTTCCGGTTTGCGCGGGCGCGGTGGTGCTGGGTTTCCAACCGGATTGAAGTGGTCTTTCATGCCGAAAGAAAGCGACGGGCGTCCGGCGTATTTGGTGATTAATGCCGATGAATCCGAGCCGGGCACCTGCAAAGACCGTGAAATCATGCGCCATGATCCGCATACATTGATTGAGGGGGCGTTGATCGCCTCTTTCGCGATGCAGGCGCATGCATGCTATATTTACATTCGTGGCGAATATATCCGCGAGCGTGAAGCGTTGCAGGTTGCGATTGACGAAGCTTATGATGCAGGGCTTTTGGGCAAAAACGCTGCCGGGTCTGGCTGGGATTTTGACCTATATCTGCATCATGGTGCAGGCGCTTATATCTGCGGCGAAGAAACAGCATTGATTGAAAGCCTTGAAGGCAAAAAAGGGATGCCTCGCATGAAGCCCCCCTTTCCTGCGGGCGCGGGCCTGTATGGGTGCCCGACGACGGTTAATAATGTAGAAAGCATTGCAGTGGTTCCAACCATTCTTCGCCGTGGGGCGGGGTGGTTTAGTTCCTTTGGCCGTGCGAACAATGCGGGTACCAAGCTGTTTGCGATTTCCGGTCACGTGAACAATCCCTGCGTTGTCGAAGAGGCGATGTCGATCAGCTTTGAAGAGTTGATTGAAAAACACTGCGGTGGAATCCGCGGCGGATGGGATAATCTGCTGGCGGTCATTCCTGGGGGATCATCCGTTCCCTGCGTGCGCGGTGAAAACATGCGCGATGCGATTATGGATTTCGATTATCTACGCAATGATCTCGGCTCTGGCCTTGGTACGGCTGCGGTGATCGTGATGGATAAAAATACCGATATTATCAAGGCCATCGCTCGCTTGGCGCATTTCTACAAACATGAAAGCTGCGGCCAATGCACGCCTTGCCGGGAAGGCACGGGATGGATGATGCGTGTGATGGATCGTTTGGTGACGGGCGAAGCAGATTTGGAAGAAATCGATATGCTTTGGGATGTGACCAAGCAGGTCGAGGGACATACAATTTGCGCCTTGGGTGATGCCGCTGCTTGGCCTATCCAGGGTCTGATCCGCAATTTCCGAGAGGAAATCGAAGATCGGATTAAAGCGCAGAAATCGGGAAAGTTAAGTGCCATTGCGGCTGAATGACGTAAAACGTGTTTTGAAATGCCGCTCGTGGCGCAAATGTTGCTAGGCTGCGCGCATTATCGGGAATGCGGATGTGGTGATTGCCGAATTCGCCCATGAGTTGGAAAAATGGCTCTTTTGCATCGACCTCTTCTAACATCGCATGGAAAAACTTCCGGGCCTTTTTGCGGTATTGGCTAAAGATCGCTGGGATCGCTTGACCAAATTGCGTTAAACCGCAAGAAGAGGGGGAAATGAAATGAGGCGGTTTATGAAACAGCTATTTGCAATGATCGCGTTGGCCGGTGTCGTGGCTGGTTGCAGCGAAGGCGCGTTAAAGGTTCAATCCAAAAGGCCTAGTTTTGATGGCCAGATTTTCCGGGCTTCGGCAAAACCTATAGAAAAACGCAATCGAAAAGATTTTGTGGTTTCTGTGCGTCCTGTTTCCAAATCCGAAACCGGCGCGGCATTGGCCGCGGAATACGAAGCAACCCGCTATTGCATCAAGTATTTTGGAACATCTGATATCAACTGGTCGGTTGATCCAACGGTGGATGGCGCGACATTGCCGGTTGTGGATGATGTTTTGCAACTTTCCGCCAGCTGTGACGAATAAGCGGCTTTTACGTCAATCCTCCCCCTTGATATTGCCTATCAAACGCGCATTTACATTGTGAATGTCTCACGGTTCTTAAGGGGAATGGAGGGGGTTATGAGTAAAAACATCGGGGCGGTTTTGGCCCTTTTGACTGGCATGACTGTAGCTATGCCGGTCCATGCCAAAATCCCGTTACGGGATGTGGCGGAAATCGATAATCATCTCATGTCCATCGCGATAGCGGATGAAATTCGTAAAGAGTGTGATGATATCAGTGCGCGCATGATCAAGGCGCTCAGCGTGTTGCAGGGGTTGAAATCCCGCGCGCGTGCGCTTGGATATAGCAACGATGAAATCGATGACTATGTCACATCAGAAGCAGAAAAGAACCGGATGCGCAAAAAAGCAGAGGCCTGGCTATCCGCGCGCGGTGTCGATGGTTACGACCGATCCCAGCTGTGTGCGTTTGGTCGCGACCAAATTCGCGCTGGTGGTCAAATCGGCGAACTTTTGCGTTAAGATCGCAGTTTTGCATCGATGAAAACGGGTCTTTGAATGCCCGTCAACTGTCGGGGTGTTTGTGGTCTGATCTCGCAAAACGAAAGCCTATGCTAGGCATGCGTTAACTATGATTTACGACTTGCGAAACTCTTTTTGCCAAAAGATGAAATTAGGCGGGATAGCATCTATTTTCTACATCATTTGTTTGGCGTTTTGCCCGTAATATCACGCAGATATATCTGGAAACTCATGCCATTGCGGGGTAGACAGAACTAAACACGTTGCGTGTGCCGAGCAGGATGTTCGGCTAGCCTTCGCCAACACCGACGAAAAGGACCACGTTATGTCCGATCTGCGCACGCTCATCATCGATGGGCAAGAGGTAGAAGTAGATGGCGCTATGACCCTTATCCAAGCCTGTGAACAGGTTGGGGTAGAGGTGCCGCGCTTTTGCTATCATGAACGTCTTTCGATTGCTGGCAATTGCCGGATGTGCCTTGTGGAAGTGGTCGGCGGCCCGCCCAAACCTGCGGCCTCATGCGCGATGCAGGTGCGCGATATGCGCCCGGGTCGCAATGGTGAACCGCCTGAAATTAAAACAAATTCCCCTATGGTAAAAAGGGCGCGTGAAGGCGTCATGGAATTTCTTTTAATCAATCACCCTTTGGATTGTCCGATTTGTGATCAGGGCGGCGAATGTGATTTGCAGGATCAGGCCATGGCCTATGGTGTTGATTTTTCACGCTTCCGTGAACCTAAACGCGCATCGACGGATCTGGATTTGGGCCCGTTGGTCGAAACCCACATGACGCGCTGCATTTCTTGTACACGATGTGTGCGTTTCACGACTGAAGTTGCTGGAATTTCTCAAATGGGGCAGACGGGGCGTGGGGAAGATGCGGAAATTACGTCTTATTTGAATGAGACGCTCGATTCCAATTTGCAGGGCAATATCATCGATCTTTGTCCGGTTGGTGCTTTGGTTTCAAAACCTTATGCTTTCACGGCCCGCCCTTGGGAATTGAGCAAAACAGAAACAATCGACGTTATGGATGCACTTGGATCGGCAATCCGTGTGGATACCAAAGGGCGCGAAGTGATGCGCATCATGCCGCTGAATCATGATGGCGTGAATGAAGAATGGATCTCGGATAAAACGCGTTTTGTTTGGGATGGATTGCGACGCCAACGTTTGGACCGTCCTTATCTTCGAGAAAACGGAAAATTGCGTCCGGCGTCTTGGGCAGAAGCGCTAACAGTAGTTGCCGGTAAATTGACAGAGGCGAAGAAACCTGTCGGATTGATCGGTGATCTGGCGCCTGCAGAAGCGATCTATTCTTTGAAAGCGGTGATTGATGGTTTGGGCGGAACGACGGAATGCCGCGTTGATGGCGCCAAATTGCCGATAGAAAACCGGTCCGCATATGCGGGTACGGCCAGCATCGAAGACATCGACGATGCGCAATATATCATGTTGATCGGTACTAATCCTCGCGATGAAGCACCGGTGTTCAATGCCCGCATTCGCAAAGCTTGGGCAGGCGGTGCAAATGTCGCCCTGATCGGCGAAGCGGCTGATCTGACCTATGATTATGTGCATATGGGAACAGATCGTGCTGCGCTTGAAAAGCTGCAAAGCCATAATTTTGGGGCGATCAAGGACGTACCATCCATTGTGGTTGTTGGGCAGGGTGCTTTGCAAGAGGCCGATGGCGCGGCCGTATTGGCCGCAGCGATGGATGTCGCTGCGAAGACAAATGGCAAGCTGTTGATTTTACACACCGCAGCCAGCCGCGTTGGCGCGCTGGATATCGGTGCTGTGACGGATGGTGGACTGGTAGCTGCGACAGAGGGCGCTGATGTCATCTACAATCTGGCCGCGGATGAGGTCGATATCGATCCCGGTGCATTCGTTATTTACCAGGGCAGCCATGGCGATCGTGGAGCGCATCGCGCAGATGTCATTTTGCCAGCGGCTGCCTATACTGAAGAAAGCGGGTTGTTTGTGAACACAGAGGGCCGCCCACAATTATCCGCACGTGCCTCTTTCCCACCGGGTGAGGCGAAAGAAAACTGGGCAATTTTGCGTGCGCTTTCCGCGCATTTAGCGGTTTTACCTTGGAACAGCTTGGCTGAATGTCGCGCAGCGATTACCAAGGATATTCCTCATTTGCGGGCAATTGACCATGTCCCGGAAAACGAATGGCAGCCTCTTGAATTGGGCAAATTGGGCGCAGCAGAATTCCGCAATTCGGTGAAGGATTTTTATCTGACCAATCCGATTGCCCGCGCATCTGAACTGATGGCCGAGTTGAGCTTGGCTGCCAAAGAACGCGCAAAAACGCAAATGGCTGCGGAGTAACGAAATGGTGCAAATGGCCCTTTCATCTTTCCTTCGTTTTGCCAGTTGCGCTGGTTTTGCTTTGGCCGCGGCCTGTACACCTACGGCGGAAGCGACGACGTCAGAAGATGCGCCGGTGGTTCCGCAAGGCAAGCTTGTTCAAACCTCATCAGAATTTCTGGACACGGATCTATTGCAGGTCATCGTCTTGGCAACAGGCAGTCGTTCAAAAGATGTCTCCGCTTTCGCGGATTGTGCTGCGGCCTATGCGGCTGAACAAAATGGGTTTTCATTTTTGCGCCAAATCAGGACCAATGTGGAACGTGTGGATGGTGGGCTGCAGGGGGATGCAGTCTATTCGGTATCTGTGCAAGAGCCTGACGGTCTGGTCATTTTGGTGGCCCGTGACATTCTTTCAAACTGTTCTGATGCGACACATACAACGTTGCGAGGCGAAGTAGATGGCTGATTTTTTCCTGCATACCAATCTTGGCTTTCTGTTGCTGACTTTGGGCAAAATTCTTCTGCTCGTCCTGCCTTTATTCGTGTCTCTGGCGTTTTTGATGTATGCGGATCGCAAAATTTGGGCCGCGGTTCAGATGCGTCGCGGGCCGAATGTGGTCGGCGTGTTCGGCCTGTTGCAAAGCTTTGCTGATTTCGGAAAATACATCGTCAAAGAAGTCGTCGTTCCCGCAGGCGCTGACAAATTCGTGTTCTTCCTCGCCCCAATGGTGTCTTTGGTCATGGCCATGATCGCATGGGCCGTTATTCCGTTTTCAGATAGATTGGTGGTGTCTGACATCAATGTCGCCATTCTATATGTCTTTGCGGTCTCATCTCTCGAAGTCTATGGGGTGATCATGGGGGGATGGGCGTCCAATTCGAAATATCCGTTTCTGGGATCTCTGCGCTCTGCGGCTCAAATGATTTCTTACGAGGTCTCCATTGGTCTGATCATTATCGGTGTGATCATTTCCACCGGGTCCATGAATTTTGGGGATATCGTGGCGGCTCAAGATGGCAAGCTGGGCATCTTCAATTGGTATTGGCTGCCGCATTTCCCCATGATGTTTTTATTCTTCATCTCGGCCCTGGCGGAAACCAATCGCCCGCCATTCGATTTGCCTGAGGCAGAATCTGAACTGGTTGCAGGGTATCAGGTTGAATATTCGTCGACGCCATTCTTGCTGTTCATGATGGGTGAATTGGTCGCCATCGTTCTGATGTGCGCCCTTGTGTCGTTGCTGTTCCTAGGGGGCTGGTTGTCGCCTATTCCCGGCCTGCCAGACGGCGTGTTGTGGATGGTTGGCAAGATGTTGTTCGTCTTCTTCTTGTTCTCAATGGTAAAGGCGATCACGCCACGCTACCGCTATGATCAATTGATGCGGTTGGGGTGGAAAGTGTTTTTACCCATGTCGCTGGCTTGGGTTGTCTTGGTGGCCTTTTTGGCCAAATTCGAAGTTTTCGGCGCGTTCTATGCGCGCTGGCTGATTGCGGGATAAAGGGAGTGACCCTCATGAATGCACGTTTTGTTCCCGGACTATTGGCTGCCCTATGCGGTTTTGGTTTTGCAACCACAGCTGTGTCGCAAGATTGCTCTGAAGAATTCGACATGCTGGTCAATGAAAATGTGTTGATCGACGAAGCCCAAAGACCTCAAATTCGCAGCTATCGTGACGATTACATTGGTGAACTTGGGGCGGTCGCAGGTGAACTGACCTTTAGCTATCTAAGCTATGAAACGCAGGCGGATCTATTATCCAAAAGTGAAGACTTGACCGCTATTCAGGCTGGAAACTTTGTGCGAATGGATGACTATTTGAATTGCACGCTTGCGATTGCTTCTGGGCAGTTGGACCCGGCAGATGCGATCGAAAATGTGCTGGTAACGCTTGAAGAAACGTATCCTGAAAGCGCGCGTGCAGAACTACGTGCTCGGGCTGAGGATGCGTTGGGATTGTGATGGGGCGGATGTGGTTGCGATATGTAAGCCGCACGCGCGCTTGTAGGACGTGTATAACACGTTTCGAGATGACGAAAGGAAGCCCGTGACAGATATCGACTGGAGCCGAGCAGGAAAATATTTTCTCCTGATGGATTTCGTAAAAGGGTTCAAGCTGGGCTTGAAATACTTTTTCGCACCCAAAGCCACAGTGAATTACCCACACGAAAAGGGGCCTTTGTCGCCCCGCTTTCGCGGGGAACATGCATTGCGCCGTTATCCCAACGGCGAGGAACGTTGCATTGCATGCAAACTATGCGAAGCGATTTGCCCGGCACAGGCGATCACAATTGATGCAGAACCGCGTGACGATGGATCGCGCCGGACAACACGATATGATATCGACATGACCAAATGCATCTATTGCGGGTTCTGCCAAGAGGCCTGTCCGGTGGATGCGATCGTGGAAGGGCCAAATTTCGAATTTGCCGCAGAAACCCGTGAAGAGCTGTTTTACGATAAAGACAAACTTTTGGCCAATGGCGAGCGCTGGGAAGCACAAATCGCGCGCAATCTTGAAATGGATGCCCCTTACAGATGACGTCGAAAAACCCCTTTGAGATCATGATGGAACAGGCGCAGGAAATGGCAAAAACCATGACTTCGGGCCTGTCTTCATTTGATGTGAAAGACTGGGAAAAACTATGGCCAACCATGCCCAAAGACACAATGGAGGCGTTTTTTGGAAAAGCCGCGCGTCCCGATGGGCTGGATGCAAAGACACGGCTTCTGATCACATTGGCGGGTTTGACGATGCAAGGCGCGCAAGCTGAAACACCGTTTCGTCTATGTGTACGCCATGCAAAAGAGGCGGGCGCGACGCCGGGTGAAATTGCCGAAACGATTGCCCAAATTGGCGCCTTTTCTGGACTGCCTGCAATGACCCGGGCGATGGAATTGGCACAGGCCGTATTGGATGAGGACGAGGAACAGGATCCATGATCGTATTCACCTTCTATATGTTTGCGCTCAGCGCCATATTGGGCGGTTTCTTTACCGTGGTCAGCCGCAATCCGGTGCATTCCGTTCTTTGGCTGATCCTTGCGTTTCTGTCATCGTCGGGTTTGTTTGTGTTGATGGGGGCGGAATTCGTCGCGATGTTGCTGATCATCGTCTATGTCGGGGCGGTCGCGGTTTTGTTCTTATTTGTCGTCATGATGTTGGATGTAGATTTCGCCGAGCTAAAGGCAGAGATGGCGAAATATGTGCCTATCGCGCTTCTGATTGGTTTGGTTTTGGTGATGCAGCTGGGTATGGCCTATGGCGTGTGGGAAAGCGCCGAAATTGCGTCTAGTCAGGTGGCCCATCCTATTGATGAAACGACCCATAATACTGCGTCATTGGGGATGATCCTGTATGATGATTACTTTCTGCCCTTCCAGCTGGCCGGCTTGATTTTGCTGGTCGCGATGGTGGGCGCCATCCTGCTGACGCTGCGCCATCGTAAAGATGTCAAACGCCAGGATATTTTGGCCCAGATCTACCGCGATCCGGCCAAAGCGATGGAGCTAAAAGACGTGAAGCCGGGGCAGGGGCTGTAAAGATGACAAAGCACATGTGTTGCACCAAAGGATCGCTGGCATGATTTCAATTGGACATTATCTGACAGTGGCGGCTGTGTTGTTTGTCATTGGTATTTTTGGTCTGTTTTTGAACCGGAAAAACATCATCATCCTTTTGATGTCGATTGAACTGATGTTGCTGGCAGTCAATATCAATTTCGTCGCGTTTTCATGGTATTTGCAGGATTTGGCCGGGCAGGTCTTTACCCTGTTCGTTCTGACAGTCGCGGCGGCTGAGGCTGCGATTGGGCTGGCCATTCTTGTATGTTTCTTCCGCAACCGTGGCACGATTGATGTCGAAGATGTCAATGTGATGAAGGGCTAATCTGATGGAAAGCGTCATCCTATTTGCACCGTTAGTCGGTGCGCTGATTGCTGGGTTCGGCTGGCGTGTAACCACGATCCGTGGGGCGCAAATCATCACGACCACTTTGCTGTTTCTGGCGTGCTTCCTATCATGGGGGGTCTTCCTGTCCCACGGGCCAGAGGTGCGCCATATCGAGGTCTTGCGCTTTATTGAAAGCGGTACCTTGTCCACGTCTTGGTCCATCCGGTTGGATCGTTTGACATCGATTATGCTGATCGTTGTGACATCGGTCTCTGCCCTCGTGCACTTGTATTCCTTTGGCTATATGAAAGATGATCACGCCTTTAAGAAAGGCGAGGAAAGTTATCTGCCACGTTTCTTTGCCTACCTGTCGTTCTTCACCTTCGCGATGCTTATGCTGATCACATCGGATAATTTGGTGCAGATGTTCTTTGGGTGGGAAGGGGTGGGCGTCGCGTCTTATCTACTGATCGGTTTTTACTATCGCAAACCATCGGCTGGCGCTGCTGCTATGAAGGCTTTTGTCGTCAACCGCGTTGGCGATTTTGGCTTTGCCTTGGGTATTTTTGCCCTGTTTTTCCTGACTGATAGCGTGATTTTTGACGATATCTTTGCTATGGCACCTGAACTGGCGGCCACGCAGTTGACGTTTCTTTGGACCACATGGAACGCGGCAGAGCTTTGCGCGTTTTTGCTGTTCGTTGGCGCGATGGGAAAATCTGCGCAATTGCTGTTGCACACTTGGCTACCTGACGCGATGGAGGGGCCAACACCGGTCTCGGCCTTGATCCATGCGGCCACCATGGTAACCGCGGGCGTGTTTCTGGTTTGCCGCATGTCGCCATTGTTTGAATATGCGCCCCAAACCTTGGGTTTCATCACATTCCTTGGTGCAACCACAGCCTTTTTCGCCGCAACGATTGGTTTGGTTCAAAACGATATCAAACGCGTCATTGCCTATTCCACATGTTCCCAACTCGGCTACATGTTTGTTGCGGCAGGTGTCGGCGTTTATTCCGTTGCGATGTTCCACCTGTTCACACATGCGTTTTTCAAAGCCATGTTGTTCCTAGGCGCTGGTTCCGTGATCCATGGGATGCATCACGAACAGGACATGCGCAATTACGGCGGTCTTCGCAACAAGATGCCTTTGACATTCTGGGCGATGATGATTGGAACGCTGGCAATCACTGGTGTCGGCATTCCTCTAACACATATTGGTTTCGCCGGTTTCTTATCTAAGGACGCCGTGATTGAAAGCGCATGGGCCGGTGCAAATTGGGCGTCAACCTATGCGTTCTGGATGCTGGTCATCGCGGCGCTCTTCACCAGCTTTTATAGCTGGCGCCTGATCTTTTTGACGTTTTATGGCAAACCGCGCGGCAATAAAGACACCCATGCACATGCGCATGAAAGCCCTGCTGTCATGGTCATTCCACTGGGTGCTCTGGCACTGGGCGCAATCCTTTCGGGGATGGTCTGGTACGGTAGTTTCTTTGGCGACAATGTATCGAAGTTCTTTGGTATGCCCGAGATGGCCCATCACGATACGCATTCAGACGATGACCATGCCGGTGATCACAAGGATCAGCACGCGGCCGAGCCTGAGGGCGATCATCATAAAGACGCCTACGCCGAGGATACGCATAGCACAGGCCTTGCGCCGCAAGGGGCGATCTTTATGCATCCGGACAATCACGTCTTGCATGATGCCCATTACGCGCCAAAATTGGTGAAACTATCACCCTTTATCGCGATGAGCATCGGGTTTGCCTTTGCTTGGCTGTTTTACATCAAGAACCCAAAGCTGCCTGTGAAATTGGCGGAAAATCAAAAGCACCTGTATCAGTTCCTATTGAACAAATGGTATTTTGACGAAATCTACGATGTCCTGATTATTCAACCAGCGAAAGCGCTGGGGCGGACCTTATGGAAGACAGGTGATGGCAAAATTATTGATGGTACAATCAATGGGATCGCCATGGGAATTGTGCCCTTCTTCACGCGTCTCGCGGGGCGTGCGCAATCTGGCTATGTCTTTACCTATGCTTTGGCCATGGTGTTGGGCATCGTTGTTCTCATCACCTGGGTGACATTCCGCGGAGGCGCACACTAATGTTCAATCTGCTCTCGATTGTGACGTTTCTGCCGGCGATGGCAGCTCTCGTTTTGGCGATATTCCTAAAAGGATCGGATGAAGCGGCCAATCGCAATGCCAAATGGTTGGCCCTGTTTGCGACCTCTGCGACATTTCTTGCGTCCCTTTTGATCCTGGCCCAATTCGACCCAAGTGTGACTGAATTCCAAATGGTGGAAGAAACCAGCTGGATTATGGGCCTGAGCTATAAGATGGGTGTTGATGGGATCAGTGTTCTTTTCGTTATGCTGACGACCTTTTGCATGCCTTTGGTGATCGCCGCCAGTTGGGATGTGTCGACCCGCGTGAAAGAGTACATGATCGCGTTTCTGGTTTTGGAAACACTGATGTTGGGTGTCTTTATGGCACTGGATCTGGTTCTGTTCTATTTCTTCTTTGAGGCCGGTCTGATCCCAATGTTCTTGGTGATCGGGATTTGGGGTGGTGCGAACCGCATCTATGCGTCGTTTAAGTTCTTTCTTTATACGCTGCTGGGATCCGTTTTGATGCTGGTTGCGATGATCGCCATGTATGCGGATGCTGGCACGACCGACATTGTCGTTTTGATGAACCATAGCTTTGCGACTGAGACCTTTGCCGTGCTGGGTATCCAAATCATTGGTGGCATGCAAACCTTGCTCTTTCTTGCATTTTTCGCCTCATTGGCTGTGAAAATGCCGATGTGGCCTGTGCATACATGGTTGCCCGATGCGCATGTTCAGGCCCCAACGGCGGGTTCCGTTGTTTTGGCGGCGATCTTGTTGAAAATGGGCGGCTACGGTTTTTTGCGGTTCTGCCTGCCAATGTTCCCTGTGGGCAGCGAAGTAATGGCCCCGCTCGTCTATTGGATGTCAGCCATCGCGATTGTTTACACATCGCTTGTCGCGCTGGTTCAGTCGGACATGAAAAAACTGATCGCCTATAGTTCCGTGGCCCATATGGGCTATGTCACAATGGGAATTTTCGCAGCCAACCGCCAAGGCGTAGATGGCGCGATTTTTCAGATGATCAGCCATGGGTTTATATCAGGCGCGCTCTTTCTGTGCGTTGGTGTGATCTATGATCGCATGCATACCCGCGACATCGATGCCTATGGCGGTCTGGTCAACAAGATGCCGGCCTATGCGGTGATCTTTATGTTCTTCAGCATGGCCAATGTTGGCCTGCCGGGCACATCCGGTTTTATCGGCGAATTCCTGACCCTGATGGGCATGTTTCAGGTCAACACCTGGGTGGCGATGTTTGCGACAACCGGTGTGATCTTATCCGCCGCATATGGTTTGTGGCTCTATCGCAGGGTCGTGATGGGCGATCTGATCAAAGAAAGCTTGAAAAGCATCACCGATATGAATTGGCGCGAAAAAGCGATCTTTACACCGTTGATTGCCGCGACTTTGATTTTTGGTGTGTACCCCGCGCCTATTCTGGATCGTATCGGGCCGTCTGTGGCCGCTTTGGTCGAACATTATGACACCGCTATCACAGAGGCAGGTTTTGCCCGTGAGATCGGTGTTCAGCACGCCGATGCCCAATCGGCCAGCCATTAAGGAGGAGCGCCTATGTCAGCGGACCTAACATTGATCCTGCCGGAAATCGTGCTCGCCTTGTTTGCGATGGGCAGCTTGGTCGCGGCCGTCTATACCGTAAAGGACGAATTGGCGGGCCCTTTGCTGTGGGCGACTGCGGGGCTGATGGGCCTGTTGGCAGTTTGGATTGGAACGTCCGGGCCTGATACGCAAACCGGTTTCAATGGTATGTTTCAGGACGACCCGTTTTCGCATTATGCCAAAGTGATCATTCTACTGGCCTCAGCCATCGTTTTGATCATGAGCCGCAGCTATTTAGAAAAACGCAAATTGCTTCGTTTCGAATTTCCAGCCCTGATTGCGCTGTCCGTTGTTGGCATGATGATGATGGTGTCAGCGGGTGATCTGATCCTTCTATATATGGGGTTAGAACTGCAATCCTTGGCACTGTATGTTGTCGCTTCTATGCGGCGCGACAGTGTGCGTTCGACGGAAGCTGGTTTGAAATATTTCGTGCTGGGCGCATTGTCATCGGGATTGCTGCTTTATGGGGCTTCGCTCGTATACGGGTTTTCCGGCACGACCCAGTTCGCAGGCATTTATGCGGCTGCAGAACATGGCCATGTCAGTGTTGGACTGTTGATCGGCTTGGTTCTGATGATTGCGGGCATGGGATTCAAAGTATCTGCTGTTCCGTTCCATATGTGGACGCCGGATGTCTATGAAGGGGCGCCAACGCCTGTGACCGCCTTCTTCGCAACCGCGCCCAAAGTGGCCGCACTTGGCCTATTCGCCCGTGTCATGCATGACGCGTTTGGCAATGCAGTGGCTGATTGGAGCCAAGTTATCGCGCTGATTTCGGTCCTTTCCATGTTCCTAGGCGCGTTCGCGGCCATCGGTCAGACCGATATAAAACGTTTGATGGCGTATTCTTCGATCGCGCATATGGGATATGCTTTGGTTGGTTTGGCTGCCGGAAATGTAGCCGGTGTTAAAGCGATGCTGATCTATATGGCACTTTATGTGATCATGAATGTCGGAACTTTTGCATTCATATTGACGATGGAGCGTGACGGCCGCCCAGTGTCAGATATCCGAAACCTTGGCATGTATTCCGCGCGTGAACCGGCCAAAGCACTGGCATTGTTGGCGTTGCTCTTTTCGCTAGCTGGCATTCCACCATTTATCGGGTTTTGGGGCAAATGGGCCGTTCTTGTCGCAGCGGTTGATGCGAATATGATTTGGCTTGCGGTTATGGCCGTTATCGCATCTGTCATCGGGGCGTATTACTACCTGCGTATCACATATTACATGTTCTTTGGTGATGCGCCGGATGAACCGATGGATGATGTACGTAATCCTGTCCTTTACGGGCTTGTGATCCTGTGCGGCATCGCGGTTCTGGTTGGGATTGGAAACCTCTTTGGGATTGAAGGTCCGGCTGGCTTTGCGGCGGCGGCTTTGGTCAACTGATATAACACAACAAAATGCGCGGCTTTGGTTTCCCAAAATGCGGCGTGGCATGAAGGCGGAGGATCCGCATGGCTTGGCCTGATGGATATGGGCGCAGAGTGTTGCCTGAATTGGATAGCACCAATGCAGAGGCGGCGCGCAGCGAAGGTGACTTGCGCGGCCCCGAATGGATTGTCGCGATCAAACAAACGGCCGCGCGCGGTCGGCGCGGGCGGGCTTGGTCTTTTCCAGATGGAAATTTCGCGGGCACTTTGGTTCTTTTCCCGGATGAACCGCCCGAACAGATTGCATTGCGCAGCTTTGCCTCGGCTTTGGCACTTTATGATGCGATGGTTGCGTTGACCGGGACCAGCAGTGGGTTGGCATTGAAATGGCCCAATGATGTTCTGCTGAATGGCGGCAAGATGGCTGGCATCCTATTAGAGCGCCTGCCACGTGGTGGATTGGCCATCGGCATCGGTGTTAATCTTATCGCGGCGCCCGAAATAGGTCAGGTTGAAGCGCGGGCATTGCGTCCTGTTTCTGTTTTGCAAGAAATCGGTATTCGCCTACAGCCAGAACAGATGCTAGAGGCACTGGCCCAGTCTTATGCGTTTTGGGAACAGACCTTTGTGGAAGACGGATTTGCTCCGTTGCGCGCTGTTTGGTTGGAACGCGCCACGCGTTTGGGCGAAACCGTGACTGCCCGATTGCCGGGACGCGAAGTCACGGGCGTGTTTGAAACGGTGGACCTTGATGGGCATCTTGTCTTAAAGACACCCAAAGGCCGCGAGGTGATCGCGGCGGCGGATGTGTTTTTTGAATAAGGAATAGAGCCTACCATGCTTTTGGCCATCGATTGCGGTAATACGAATACCGTTTTTTCCGTGTGGAATGGGTCAGAATTCCTATGTTCAATCCGCACATCGACCCATCATGGTCGTACGGCAGATGCTTATTTCACATGGTTTTCAACGCTTGCGAAACATTATGGCGTGCCATTGGACATCACCGATGTGGTGATTTCATCAACCGTGCCGCGGGTTGTGTTTAACTTGCGGGTTTTTTCGGATCGGTTTTTCAATTGTCGTCCTCTGGTTGTCGGAAAACCTGATTGCGCGCTGCCTGTTGATCCGCGTGTCGACAATGGTGTTGCGATTGGTCCGGACCGTCTGGCCAATGTGGCCGGGTGCCATGATCGCTATGGTGGGGATGCGGTCGTCGTGGATTTTGGCACAGCGACTAATTTTGATGTCGTGTCGGAAGACGGCGCTTATATTGGTGGCGTGATCGCCCCAGGTGTGAACCTTAGCCTAGAAGCGCTTGGCAAAGGGGCGGCGGCTCTGCCACATGTGGATGTGACCCAACCGGAGAAAGTGATTGGCACAAATACGGTTGGCTGTATTCAATCGGGTGTGTTCTGGGGATACATTGGCCTGATCGATGGCATTGTCCAACGGATCAAATCCGAGTATGGACGCCCGATGAAGGTGATTGGCACCGGGGGGTTAGCCCCGCTCTTTGCGCAGGGCGAAATGTTATTTGACGAGATCGATTACGATCTGACCATGCATGGATTGACCGTCATCCATGAGCATAACAAGAATTTGCCCTAAAGCGCGGGTCTTGAAAGCGCTTGGAACTGTATAATTGAAGGCAGAACGAAATGAGCAGTGAACGCATTATCTACCTTCCCCTCGGTGGGGCGGGCGAAATCGGTATGAATGCCTATGTGTATGGATATGGTGAACAAGGGGCCGAGCGTCTGATCTTGGTCGATATCGGTGTGACATTCCCTGATATGGATGGCACGCCAGGCGTTGATTTGATCCTGCCTGATATCACATGGCTGAAAGAAAACCGTGATCGGTTGGAAGCGGTGTTCATCACGCATGCTCATGAAGACCATGTTGGTGCGATTGGCCATTACTTCGAAGCTTTGGGTGTGCCTGTCTATGCGCGTGCCTTTACCGCCAATATCGCGCGCCACAAATTGAACGAATATGGCTATAGTCCAGAAACCGTCACAACCTGTTCGAAATGGCCAGAAACCGTTCAGGCCGGACCGTTCTCGGTTGGTTTCCTGCCCATCTCGCATTCCATTCCAGAAAGCAGCGCGCTGGTCATTGATACGCCGCAGGGCCGTTTGATCCATACAGGCGATTTCAAATTGGATAAAAACCCAGTGCTCGGCGAAGCATGGGATCCTGAACTATGGGGCGAGGTTTCCAAAGGTGGCGTGAAAGCGTTGATTTGTGATTCCACCAATATTTTCTCGCCGGATGCAGGGAAATCGGAATCCCTTGTTGGTCCTGAAATTGAAAAACTGGTGAAAACAGCCCCGCAAATGTTGGTTGCAACCACATTTGCCTCAAACGTGGCACGCGTCAAAACACTGGCCGAGGCCGGCGCGCGGGCAGGGCGATCTATCTGCCTTTTGGGGCGTGCGATGCGGCGCATGGTTGAGGCCGCGGTTGAAACCGGCGTTTTGGACAGTTTCCCACCGGTGATCGGGCCCGAAGATGCAGTACAGATACCACGTGACAATGTGATGCTGCTGGTGACGGGATCCCAAGGCGAACGCCGTGCGGCATCGGCCCAATTGGCGCGCGGGAAATTTCACGGGATTGAGCTGAAAGAGGGCGATATGTTCCTGTTTTCCTCAAAAACGATCCCTGGAAACGAAAAGGGCGTGATCCGCATTATGAACCAGCTGTCCGAAAAAGGGGTGGATGTAGTTGAAGATCGCGCAGGCCTCTATCATGTGTCCGGCCATGCCAATCGCCCAGATTTGGAAACCATGCAGGATGTCGTGAACCCACAAATGGTGATCCCGATGCATGGGGAACACCGTCACCTACGCGAACATTGTAAACTGTCTGACAGCAAAGGTCGTCAAAGCATTCTGGCGGTCAATGGTATGATGATCGATCTGACGGGCAATGAGCCCAAGGTGACCGAATACATCGAAACAGGTCGCACTTATCTGGATGGCTCGGTCAAAATTGGTGCCATGGACGGCGTGGTACGGGATCGTATCCGTATGGCGCTAAACGGCCATGTTGTGATCACTTTGATTTTGGATGATGAAAACGAACCTTTGGGTGAGCCATGGTGCGAAATCTCTGGCTTGCCAGAAATCGGTCGCTCTAAAGCGCCGTTGCTTGAGGTGCTGGAAGAGGACCTGTCGCAGTTGCTGGGACGTTCCAAAGAAAGCACGTTGCGCGATGATGACAAGCTGGAAAGCGCGTTGATTAAGGCCGCCAAGTCCACTTGCATGGCAGAGATCGGTAAAAAACCTGAAATGACGGTTGTGATCAGCCGTCTCAGTTAATTTGGGTGATCTGATTAAGGGCTTTGTTAACGCTCTTTTCATGTTTGTGTACATTTGAGTAAAAATGGGCTTCCCAGAATGGGTATGAACTGCCAAAACCAATGAGAACGCCGACGCCAACCGGCATGAACCAAACCCCGGACTGTCCTAATGTACATTGTGACAGGATCGGGGTTTATTCTTTTAAATCTGATGTTTGCGAAAATATCTCATTTGTGCAATGTGTTGTCCAAACGGAGGAGAACACATTATGGCGGTTGTATTTGATTTAGATGGCACTCTCATCGATAGCTTACCGACGATCGCCAAGGCGGGAAATGCGGTTCTTGCGGATGTGAATTTGCAAGAGCTCGATATCGATGTGTATCGTGGGTTTGTTGGCTTGGGCGAGCAGGTTTTTATTGATCGCCTGATCGCTGCGACGACCCTATCAGTCACTGACCGCCCTGTGGTCATGGAGCATTTCATTAAACGCTATAAAGAAGCGTCATCACAAACTGATTTGTTTCATGGCGTCGAAAAAGCCATGAGTGATTTGAAGGCCATGCAAGTGCCTATTGGCCTGTGCACCAATAAACCACAGGCGGCGTTGAGCGTGGTTTTGGATACGCTGAATTGGCAAGATATGTTTGGATCTGTCATTGCTGGGGACACGTTGGCTGTCCGTAAGCCGCATCCTGAACCGTTGCAAAAGGCCTTTCAGGATCTGGGATCTACGACCGGGATCTATGTGGGGGATAGCGAAACGGATGCCGAAACGGCCAAGAGGGCAGGCGTGCCCTTTGTTTTGTTCACAAAAGGCATACGGGTTAGCCCTATCGAAGATATCCCACATGATGTGGCGTTTGACGATTTCGCGGACCTGGCGGAAATCGTCAAAGACCTGATATCTTGATGTTAATCTTAGATCGCGCGGCGCTCTTCAAAGCTTAGCGCGATGAATTCTGGCATATGTTCACCCATGCCAACGATCGTGTTGCGGTCGGATTTCGACCGATCACGTGACCGGTTGTTATTGGATTTACCGCCCCGGGATTTGTAGGAACCGCGCTCGGGTGTTTCGCTAGCTGTCGCGACCTCTTTCGGCGCGTCACTTTCGACCTTAGCCTTTTTCGCAGGCGCTTTCTTAACCGGGTTTTCCAGACGCGGGATGTCTTTTTGAATCAGCTTTTCAACCGCATCAAAATTCTTTTCGTCCCGTGGCACGACAAGTGTAAAGGCTTTGCCTTCACGGCCTGCGCGACCGGTGCGGCCAATGCGGTGCACGTAGTCCTCGGCATGGCCTGGAACGTCGTAGTTGAACACATGGCTGACAGACGGGATGTCAATCCCGCGCGCCGCCACATCAGAGGCCACAAGCAGACGCAATTCGTTGTTCCTAAAGGAATCCAATGTCTTCATACGTTGGCTTTGATCCAAATCGCCATGGATCGCCGCAGCTTGATAGCCGTATTTCTTCAGAGATTTGGCAACGATATCGACGTCAACCTTACGGTTGCAGAAGATAATAGCATTGCTGCATGCATCACCTTCGCGTTCAATCAGGCCGCGTAGAATGGCGCGTTTTTCGGACCCTTCACGGTCTTTGCGAGACGCTTTGAAAATAACAACGCCCTGTTCAATCGTCTCGGACGCGGTTGCCTGACGGGCGACTTCCACCCGGGCCGGGGCCGATAGGAATGTGTTGGTGATCCGTTCGATCTCGGGCGCCATAGTGGCAGAGAAGAACAGTGTTTGACGCGTAAAGGGCGTCAGCGAAAAGATACGTTCGATATCAGGGATGAACCCCATATCCAACATGCGGTCTGCTTCATCGACGACCATGATTTGAACACCTGTCAGCAACAATCTACCGCGTTCAAAATGGTCCAGCAAACGGCCGGGTGTTGCGATCAAAACATCTACACCTTTGTCGATCAAAGCTTCTTGTTCTTTGAACGAAACGCCGCCAATCAACAGCGCTTTGGTAAGTTTTAGGTGCTTTGTATAAGTGTCGAAATTCTCAGCCACCTGCGCGGCCAATTCACGGGTCGGACACAGAACCAAAGATCTTGGCATGCGTGCCCGGGCGCGGCCACGGGCCAGTAGCGTGATCATGGGAAGCGTAAAACTGGCGGTCTTTCCGGTGCCCGTCTGCGCAATACCCAAAACATCACGGCCTTTCAGTGCTTCGGGGATGGCACCTGCCTGAATAGGCGTTGGCGTCTCATAGCCCGCTTCATCAATAGCCTTGAGAACCTTGGGGTTCAGATCGAGGTCAGAAAATTTCGTCATTTATGTCCGTTCTTGCGGACATTCATCACGGCCCGCGCATCTGCGTTTAGGTGCGGGGCGCTGCCATATCTAGGTCTGGCCGCCCGCCCTGAACGCCTCTTTAAGGTTTTTGCACTTTGAGGTCAATAAAATCGGAATTTCAGGGCCAGTTCTGGGCAGATAGCGAGACTTTTATGTCCTGAATTGTCTCAATTCGCGAATATTGCCCATGTGATCCTGTGTTCTCAGATGAAAACGGCGCTCGACGTCGGACCTAAGAATCGCTAGCGACTCTATGTTAGGGCCCGAAGATACGGGCGACTTTTGCATCTAGGTCCAAATCATAGGGCATCAACATGCCATGTTGGTCCAGACGTTGGCGCAACTGTTCACTGTCCATGCAGACCTCTTCATAAAACTGCCGCAGGCCTGTTTCACCTTCGTGTTCCACCAGAAAGTCTAAAAGCTCTCCGGTGCCCAACCGCGATGTGACCTTTGCGTGCGATCTATAAGACCCGCGGCTGCGCCGAAACGGCAGCTTTGATATAAATTCCGCCCAGCTGGACATATGGATGTGGCCCAAAAACACGTCTGCCAATGGGGTGCGATTGGCAAAATCATTTCCATCCCGGCGCGGCCCATGAATCCCCAGCCGGATGCCAGAGGTTTCTAAATGGGTACGGGTAAATGACTTACCCACGCTGTGTCCGACAAAGCCGCCATGCAAATGGGGCCCAAAAGTTGGATAGATCTCTTCCAACAGAGAAGAACCAACACCTGCTTGTCGATGCGTTTTCTTAAAGTGTTCAACCGCGCCGTCATCGCGTGCCAACCCTTCGATAGTGCGCGCGATCGCTGCGGCATCATCACTAGGGACCTCTGCTAGACATTCGGCTATCGGGCGCTTTGAAATCAGGAATTCGTCCACATCTAAGTGAATGACCCAATTGGTCGTGGATGCCAGTTGGTCATATGTGTGGCTTGCGTTGAAAGTTTGGCGCAATTGGTGGGCTTGGGGCCGTGATTTGCCCAGATCGACCCAATATGCATCTGAACATTCTATCACCGTCACTTTGGGATACGGGGCAAAGAAAGTAACGATTTCTTCGTCGGGTTCATCAAGATATAGGATCACCTCGGCGGCCCCGATATCCAGATGATGTGCGGCAAATTTTGCGATCTCGGCCAGTGGTGCTTTGACCGTGCTGACCGTAACCCAGCTGACCTTTGCTGGATCTGTTACAACACAGGACGCGGGTACGGGTACTAGCGTCAAAGGGGCCTTTACAGGAAAGACACCCTTTTCAGCATTGGCGCGGTTAATCTGGTCCCTTAGATCCGCCAAACGATTGAACAGCCCGCTGCGTTCCTCCATCAATGCAGACAATAGGTGACGCGCCAAAGGGCCGATCACATCATCCTTTTGGGATTCAGTCCAAAGACGGCCAATAAGGTGGATGTCCAAGTCACCATTGCCAACAGCAAAGCCATCCATCTGCATGGGCAGAGGTCCGGGAACCCGATCTCCAATTTTATAGGGTTCGTTGGATTGGAAACCGCTGAAAAGCCGTTCGCTTTCATATAGTTTCATCATGCCAAACAAGACACCCATAGACAGGCCAAGGCTGCGCTGGGTTTGGGTGACGCCATGATCGCCGAAAGTTATGATGGTTGAAACCAGCCAACGTTGGTCCAGATGCTGGATTAAGAAATCTCCATGCTCGGCCCATATTCGTTGAAACAAGGCTGGCGCATCTTGCGGCCAACTGGTTTTGCGCAAATGCGAAATCAAAAAACCGTTTAGAAAGACCAATTCGGGCGCATCTATAAATTCGCGCCGCAATGCATAGCGTTTGCGATGGAAATCTGAACGGAAGGGACGGGCCTCGCGTGGATCATTGTCTGGGTGTTTGACAGACTTTGTTGTCAATGGTGCCAGATCGATATCCAGTGGCGGTAACCCTTCACGTGGGGCGCGATCAAATGGCACGCGTCGTACGGCCATCCGGTCCAGAATGGCATCAATTCCCCCGGGATAGGCCGGTTTGCTTGTTTTCTTCTTTGTGGACGTTTTTTTGTCTTTTTTGCTCATTTTGGCCCTTTAGGCGGGGTATAATGCATCATGACGTGAACATCGCGGTTGCGCAACAGACTTGGCAAGCGGCGCGCAATAGGGCATGGGAACGCGCATGAGTACATCCTTCGAACTTCACGCCACGGACGGGCGCGCCCGGACCGGAAAAATCACAACCCCGCGTGGGGACATTCGCACGCCTGCCTTTATGCCTGTGGGCACAGCTGCCACGGTCAAAGGCATGATGCCGGAAAGCGTTCGCGAAACCGGTGCGGATATTTTGCTGGGCAACACCTATCACCTGATGCTGCGCCCTGGGGCTGAACGCGTCGCCAAACTGGGCGGCCTGCATAAATTCATGAATTGGGATCGCCCGATTTTGACCGATAGCGGCGGGTTTCAGGTGATGAGCCTATCCTCCCTGCGCAAGCTGGATGAAACCGGTGTCACGTTCAAATCGCATTTTGATGGGTCAAAACATCACCTGACGCCGGAACGCTCGATGGAAATCCAAGAATTGCTTGGGTCAGATATCGTGATGTGTTTTGACGAATGTCCTGCGCTGCCCGCGGATCGCGATACAATTGCCAAAAGCATGCGCATGTCGATGCGCTGGGCTAAGCGTTCGCGCGAGGCATTTGGCGATCGCCCCGGCCATATGCTGTTTGGCATTATGCAGGGGGGGCTGGAAGAAGACCTGCGTCGCGAAAGCGCAGAGGCCCTGCGAGAGATCGGTTTTGACGGATATGCGATTGGTGGTTTGGCCGTGGGCGAAGGGCAGGAGGCGATGTTTGGCTGTCTGGAATTCGCGCCCGGGTTCTTGCCAGAAGATAAGCCGCGCTACCTGATGGGTGTGGGGAAACCCGATGACATTGTTGGTGCTGTGAAACGCGGGATTGATATGATGGACTGCGTTCTGCCGTCCCGGTCTGGTCGTACTGGTCAGGCATGGACACGACGCGGACAGGTGAATATCAAAAATGCTCGCCATGCGGATGATCCCCGTCCTTTGGATGAATCCTGCACATGTCCTGCTTGCAGCAAGTATTCGCGCGCCTATCTGCATCATGTGTTCCGCTCAAACGAAATGATTTCTGGTATGCTTTTGACATGGCATAACTTGCACTATTTCCAGCAGATCATGTCTGAAATGCGCGATGCGATTGCCAATGGAACGTTCGACGCATGGGAAGCGGAATTTCACGCGCTGCGTGCACAAGGCGATATTGATCCACTCTGATCTGTCGTTGGCGACATGTTCAATTCAAGTCTTAGGGCCGTTCACATAGGTGGGCGGCCCATTCTTTTGGCGATTGAATTTCTTCTGGGTTGTGTAGGCCAATGGTATTTAAATCCTTAATTGATTTGACAAAAACTCTGTGCCTTAATGAATTATGAATACCTGAATTGTGCGAAGCGAACATTTTGATCTGTTATTGGCTAGAAAAATTTTCCTTAGATGACAGATTGCAGTCCCCAATGTTTCGGCACCCGGTTTGAATAAGAAAATAAGGCGGGATTGATATGATCGCACATAATCTTGAGCAGATGTATACCCAAGGGCTGAACCAGCTAGAACAGCGCGAGACCCGCAGTCTCGGCAACGAATCTTTGGCTGATTTGCCCCTTTTGGCCCGCGTGTCTTTTGTTCTGCCTTTGGCTGTTCGCCAATTTCAGCGCCTGGACCAAGAGGATCCAACCTTGGCCGCGCCCGAATTCGGCATATTGTCGCTTAGAGAGCGGAACGGCTGTGCGTTGTTGCTTTTGGCGCTGTCTGAGGGTGAAATTGGTGCGTCTTCTGTCGCCACGGCGCAAAAGGATCAGATCAGCCTGTTGCGTATGGATCGCCTGTCAGCAGAAGAAGCACAAGGTGATCTGGGTTACTCTGCCGCTGCCAAAGGCGCGTTGCCAATTTGGTTGCGCGCGGCCTACACGGTTTTCCAATTCGCGCTGGAATGTGGGGATGGCTGGGATGAATTTTTGGAACTGCCGGATCAATTGGATTTGGATGATCCAAATTTTGACCTCTGGCTGCAAACGACCCGGTCGCCGGCATTCTGGCATATTTTGATTGAACATCACGCCGAAATGCTGTCGCCGCAATCGCTGAAGTGGATCTTGTCTCAGCCAAGCTGTGATTTGGGCACAGCAATTAGTTTTGCGTTTCGTTTTGCACATATGCGTCAGACCGTGGGTGCGTCTTATGACGCGGTCCAAACAATTTTTGATGGAATGCAGGATTTGCCGAAATGTCGTGCGGACGAGCGGACCGATATCGTCTTTTCTTTGTTCCAGAGGGCGGAAATTCTGCGTTTTGGGCCCGAAAAATATGCCAGTGCCTATGGTTTGAATGTTGAAGAACAATTTGAATGTTTGGAAACATTGGGACAACAGGTTGAAACGGCGGGCCGACAAGATCTACCGCTACCGATTGCTTTCCTAACGCGCTCAATGGCTGATAAATCTATCGCCAGCCCCTATGTGTTGTCAGGTCAAAACCCTGAGCCGCCGCTGCAATCCCGTCCGATTGTGGATGCACAAAACTGGGCGCGTTCGACGATCTGACTTTGCATATGTTGCGATTTTCAAACTATGACGGTTTTGAAGCAAAACATGATATATGTTGCGGTAGCGGGTGGTCACAAAATCGGCCAGCCCTTGCATCCCGCCGATCCTCAGGCCATGCTTGCTGTTAGGGACATGGCAAGTACGATGTGAATTGCGACTTGAAGCAGGCCACGTTTCCCCCCATGTTACTCTCTCCATAGGAGATACCCCAGCTGCCGCGAACGGGGCGGGGCGTCTTGCCAAGAACAGGATACGAGCATGAAACAATCTCTCAACGAATCTTACCCAGTGCTGACATTGCGCGACATTGTTGTGTTCCCGCATATGAATGTCCCACTGTTCGTTGGACGCGAAAAATCGGTCCGCGCGTTGGAAGAGGTGATGAATGACGACAAGCAGATTCTTCTGTCCGCTCAGGTCGACCCGGCGCAGGATGAACCAGATCAGGACGGTATCTATCGTACCGGCGTTTTGGCCAATGTGCTGCAACTGCTGAAATTGCCCGACGGCACGGTAAAAGTGCTGGTTGAGGGTCAAGAGCGGGTGAAAATCACCGAATTTATCGACAATGACGATTTCTTCGAAGCGCGCTGCGAATATCTGATCGAAACTGTGGGCGATGAGGTCGCAGTTCAGGCTCTGACCGGTTCCGTGGCAGAAGAATTCGAACGCTATGCGAAAGTCAAAAAGAACATCCCGGATGAGGCGATGACCGCCGTCGGCGAAAGCGTTGAACCCGCCAAATTGGCTGATTTGGTCGCGGGCCATTTGGGAATCGAACTGGATCAAAAGCAAGAACTGTTGGAAACGCTTTCTGTATCCGAACGTCTGGAGCGGGTATTCGGCCTGATGCAGGGCGAACTGGGCGTGCTGCAGGTTGAAAAGAAAATCAAGACGCGGGTTAAGCTCCAAATGGAGAAAACCCAACGCGAATATTACCTGAATGAGCAAATGAAGGCCATTCAGAAAGAGCTGGGCGATGGCGAAGACGGTGCCAATGAAATTGCCGAGCTGGAAGAAAAGATCGACGCGACCAAGCTGAGCAAAGAAGCGCGCGAAAAGGCTGATGCCGAGATCAAGAAGCTGCGCAATATGTCTCCGATGTCGGCAGAGGCAACGGTTGTACGCAATTATCTCGATTGGATGTTGTCCATTCCGTGGGGACAAAAATCCCGCGTGAAAAAGAACCTTGGACGTGCGCAGGAAATTTTGGATGCGGATCACTATAGCCTGGATAAGGTCAAAGAGCGCATCGTTGAATATTTGGCTGTTCAGGCGCGCTCTAGCAAGCTGAAGGGCCCGATCCTATGCCTTGTTGGTCCTCCCGGTGTTGGTAAAACATCACTTGGTAAATCCATGGCGAAAGCCACAGGTCGCGAATTCATTCGTATCTCTTTGGGCGGCGTGCGCGATGAAAGCGAAATTCGCGGTCACCGTCGGACCTATATTGGGTCCATGCCCGGTAAGATCATTCAGGCGCTGAAAAAGGCAAAAACCACCAATCCCCTGATCTTGTTGGATGAAATCGACAAGATGGGGCAGGATTTCCGGGGTGATCCGGCATCTGCGATGTTGGAGGTTTTGGATCCTGAACAGAACTCGACCTTTGTCGATCACTATTTGGAGGTCGAATATGACCTTTCTGATGTGATGTTTGTGACCACATCCAACAGCTACAACATGCCGGGTCCTTTGCTGGATCGGATGGAGATCATTTCGCTATCTGGCTATACAGAAGATGAAAAGCTGGAAATCGCGAAACGTCACCTGTTGGATCGTCAGATCAAAGATCACGGCCTGAAAAAGGGCGAGTTCGAGGTCGAAGATGACGCGTTGATCGATATGGTCCGTTACTACACCCGCGAGGCGGGCGTGCGGAACCTACAGCGCGAGATTGCGAAACTGGCCCGTAAAGCGGTGACTAAGATCGTCAAAAAAGAAGAGAAAAAGGTGTCGGTCACATCCGAGAACCTGGACGACTTCCTTGGCGTGAAAAAACATCGCTATGGCTTGGCTGAGGATAAGCATCAGATCGGTGTTGTAACTGGGTTGGCTTATACGTCTGTTGGTGGTGATCTGTTGCATATCGAGGCGTTGAAACTGCCCGGTAAGGGACGGATGAAAACCACGGGTAAGCTGGGCGATGTGATGAAAGAATCCATTGAAGCGGCCAGCAGCTATGTGCGTTCTGTCGCACCAGAAATCGGTGTGAAACCGCCAAAATTTGACACGATGGACATCCATGTTCACGTGCCCGATGGTGCAACGCCAAAAGACGGCCCATCTGCAGGTTTGGCGATGGTCACATCAATCGTGTCCGTTCTGACTGGTATTCCTGTACGCAAAGATATCGCCATGACAGGTGAAGTGTCCTTGCGTGGTAATGCGATGCCGATTGGTGGTCTGAAAGAAAAACTGCTTGCTGCATTGCGCGGTGGTATCAAAACCGTGCTTATTCCTGAGGACAACCTTAAGGATGTCGCTGAACTGCCAGACAATGTGAAAGACGGTTTAGAAATCGTGGCTGTCAAACATGTTTCAGAAGTGTTGGAGCGTGCTTTGATTGAAAAACCAGAATCCATCGAATGGGATGCCGCAGCAGAAGAGGCGGCAGCACTGGCGCGGCTGCAAGAACAATCTGCACAGGCGGGATCTGTCGCGCACTGACGGACCGTTCACCACGTAAAACGAAAAACCCGCCTCTATCAGAGGTGGGTTTTTTGTTATCTGTCCCGTTTTTCCGGACCGTATGGTTGCATTTCATGCGGTTGGGGCGAATTGTCTGGGCAGGCGAGGGGGCTCTTGGGTTTTCAGAGGGCGTGCACTCAGAAATCCTTTGCGAAATGGGTTGAGCCGGTTAATATTAACTTAGGTAAACGGTTTTGCGTTAGGTGCGCGCAATTGGTCAAAAACATCACGAATGAAATTGGGATTGACCTTATAGCTGGTATAGATCCCGCATTTCGCGCTCTCGGGCATAAACACGGCAGAATGCCCGGTTTTAATCACTTATTTCTGCTGCTTTCTACGATCGTTTCAATCATTTAATGAAAAGTGCATGATACAATGAACACCAAGAGCCAAGTTACAATCGCTGAAGAATCTGAAGCGGATGCGCCAGAAATTGAAGATAATGGCGCTGATTTGAAAAAGAAAGAATTGGTGGACGCGATCGTCGCCCGCTCGGATGAATTGAAAAAAGGCGTGACACGGAAAACCGTCGAAGCCGCGTTTGATGTCATCTATGAAGCGTTGGAAGCGGGAAGGGGCATCAATATCCCCCCGATTGGTAAGGTTAAAATCAATCAGTTTCGCACCAATGATGCGGGTGATAAAATCGTCGTCGCCAAATTACGCCTTTCGCCCAAATCTGAGGACGTGACGACAGAGGGCGAGGGCGAAGAAACTGCTGTGGAAACCGCCGAATAAAATCGCGCGGCCCCTTTCTAAGCTGGCAGAATGTACTGACAGTTGTTGTTGGGTGCTGCCCATGCCATGTTCCCCTAAAGTGACCTTGAGGTTTGATTGGGGCATTCGGCATGGCAACCGCACCAAAGCTAACGGATCTTAGCGTAGGGGACATGGCAGCGCGTTCTGGCGTCGCCATTTCCACGCTGCATTATTACGAAGACTTAGGGTTGATTGAAAGTTGGCGCACGCCGGCCAATCATAGGCGCTATGATCGGCGCGAATTGCGGCGGGTCGCCGTGATCCGTGTGGCGCAGTCCTTGGGAATCCCGCTATCTGAAATCAAATCGATGTTAGATCGGCTACCAACATCACGCGCGGTGCGCAAAGCGGATTGGCAAAAAGCGTCGGAGCGTTGGAAAGATGAGCTGGAATTGCGAATCTTGGTGCTGCAAGAACTGCGCGATCAGCTTGATTCTTGTATTGGCTGCGGGTGTTTATCACTTGAAGCTTGTCCACTTTACAACGAGCAGGACAAAGTTGCGTCACGCGGGAGCGGGCCGGTTCTGTTTGATGAACGGGTGAACCCCAATAAAACTTAGTCATATCGGGCTTGGCTGAAAAAAAAATCTCAAAAAGATAGAAAAAGTTGTTTTTCGCACTTGCATCCTCATGCGTTATTTGAGAAATACCAGCCTCACGGCGGGTCGTTAGCTCAGTTGGTAGAGCGCTTCGTTTACACCGAAGATGTCGGGAGTTCGAGCCTCTCACGACCCACCATAAAGTCAAAGACTTATCAGCATTTTGCGAAGTGCTCCTTGGTTCGCTGAACCTAAGATTTCTTTTTATAGCTCTACCAAGTCACCGTTGAGACACGGATCTCATGCTGCTTTGGGCGCGTTGTACTTTACCAAGCCCGCAACATGTTCACGCAGTTCTGACAAGGAAAACGGCTTTAACAAGAGGCGTTCATTTTTGGCCAGGTGCTGCAATGCGGCCTGTGTTCCGTCGCCAGAGACAAACAGGCATGGAATATCCATGTCAAACGCCATGCGGATCAATTCGACCGCTTGCCGCCCATTTCCGTCAGGCAGATTGAAATCAGATACGATCGCATCTGGCGGCGAAGCTTTGTCCCACGCGGCATTACGGATGCCATCCAGTGTCTCAAAGGACGTGACGCGATTTCCCCCTTGAGAAAGCATTTTTTCCATCAGAAGACGGTTTTGCTTTGAATCTTCGACAAGAACGATATCCATGCCGGAAAATTCCAGTTTTTCCTTCAGCTGTTCTTTTGGGCTGGCCACGTGGGTGGCTGCATCAAAGGAGGGTAGCGTCAAGCGGACCAGAGCCCCGTTGTCTTTGTTCGCGATGTGAATATCGCCGCCGGAGGCAAAAGCGAATTCCTTGGCCATAGTTAGGCCCAGACCTGTTCCTGTGCCCTGCGGTTTTGTGGTGAAAAAGGCTTCGGTCGCCAATTCTATGATCTCAGGGGCAAAGCCGCCGCAATTGTCTTGCAGTGTTACCTGAATAGATTGCCCGCCACTATGAACCAGATCTTCAAACCTCAGGGTCAGTTCGGGCGTTGTATCGCCGGCCTGGTGTAGGCTGTTTTCGACCAAATTGGTCAGCACGCGATCAAACATAACACGTTCGACATGCAGAGAGCGTGTTGTTTCAATATGTAGCGTCAGGCAGTCCGGTGCCGCGCCTCTGGCGATCAGGTAGCGTTTAAGGTCCTCAGACGCCACTTTGGGTGTAAAGGCCTCTGGTTCGGTGCTTTGATCCCGCAAAAAGCCCAAAATCTGCCGGGTTGTCCGTTTTGCACAGTCCCCTTGCTCCAAAGTCGACTGTAACAGGCGCGCGGCTTCCCCGTCCTCGGGTACTTCTTTCAATGCCAGCTCGACCGATCCAGTAATGGCCAGAAGGTAGTTGTTAATGTCATGCGCAATGCCACTGCCGACGCGCCCGATTTCTTTAAAGCGCCGATCCTGTTCCGCCTGTCTTTTCAGCTGGGTCCGTTCTGTAATGTCGCGCAGCGTACAGATCGTTGCACCATGGGCCAGATGGGCCCGTGTGAACCGGAACCACCGATCTCCCTCTATTTCCAGATCGAAATCAGTTGGGCCATCTTCGGCCATGAACCAATCATGAAAGGCTGAATCTTTTTCTTGTGCGACTTGTTTAATTCGCTCAAGGAATGTCAGAATATCAGAGATGTCTTGCCCGTCATCCGTTTTCCCAAGCGCATTTAAAGCATAGTGATTGGACGCTAGAATGTTGCCTTCGGGATCAAAAAACAAAACGCCGCTCAATGCTTCGATGGCCTCGAATAGACGTGTGTTCAGTGTTCTGTCTTTGTCTAAGCGAGATAAAAGACGATCATATCCAAATATCAGCTCGTCGATTTCCTGAATATATGTCGGGGCGAGTTTGCGATGCTGCAAATCCCCTGATTTCAGGACAAGGAATGAAGAAATTAATGAACTCAATGGGCGCAATATGTTGCTCTTAATCGCCATGTGAAACACAAGGATGATCAAAGCGGTTGAGCCGATGACAAACATTCCCATTCTAAAGAAACGTATCCCAACAGCCGTTAGAATGGGTTCGACTGCTGAACAAATTGTAAGAACCCATTGGGCATCGTCCAGTAGGTGATCTGGGGAGAGTTCAACATGCCTTAGAAAGCTGACATCTTGATTCATGCCTTCGCTGAATAGAACTATTCCGTTTCTGGAAAGGCCCACATAGTCGATTTTTGCATCGGCGATCATCCGTTTGGCCAACCTGCGCGCATCTTCCATGCGATTGTCACTGATCGCATCTTCAAAGACGCCGGCATAGATGTGATCCAGACGATTTTCAGATTCCAGTGCTTCCAATCGGTTCGTCTTGGATGTTTCCCATAAAATGAAAATGGTCGTCACGGTTGTGATTAAAGCGATGACGGGCAGCGTCACGAAAAACAAGTGAGACAAAAGGGGGCGCGTTATTTGCGTCGGAGTGTCTGCATCCAAAGTCATTGTAAGCCTATTCGAACAAGTATGAGTTCAAGTACCATTTAAACGCCGCATCGCAGAGGCTTGCGATTTGCTTGCTTAGGGATAGTTGCGGTAGTTTTTTTAGAAAGCGATTGGTCAATACCGTTTTCTAAAAGCACCGCGGCGTGCACATCGAAACTCAAACCTTTCTTTCAATTTGGTGAAACGAACGAGGAGGTAATCGCATATACAAACAACGATCACCCTAATTCTTAAGTGAATTTAGCGCATCGTTAACTATGGTTTGCCTTAGGTTAAGTTAACAAATGGTAAATCGATATTTGCATTGGCGGAAAATCACCGAGTCATTTGAATTGGGAACTGCAAAGGGATTTGTGACTTTGAAGCGTCAGACGGCTTTGATCTTTCGCTACAATTCTGACCCAAGGTCTGAGAAAGTCAGGAAACGGACCCTCACGCGAAATGCAGCGAATGGCGGTTTAGAGCCCATCTTGTTGATTGCTGCGCCCGCTACGAATGTCCGCACTTGGTTTTGGAAAGGCGTCATTCGTTGGATGCGTAGCACACAGCTTGGAGCTTGTTGCCATCCGGATCACGGACGTAGGCGGCATAGTAATTGTCGCCGTAATGCGGGCGTAGCCCTGGCTCGCCTTCGGTGCTGCCGCCCAAGCGTAGAGCAGCTTCATGGAAGTCTCTTACACTTTGCTTTGTATCTGCAACAAAAGCCACGTGTGTGCCATTTCCCCAAGTTGCAGGGCGGCCATCTTCAGGTGTGTAGATATAAACTGTTGGCATACCGCCTTTCTCGTATGCAGGAGGCTTGCCCGGAGGTTTTGGTAATCGACCAAAGCCCAGTACGCCAAGAACCTCATCGTAAAAGCGACCGGATCGTTCTGGGTCATTTGTTCCAAATGTGATGTGGCTAATAACTGACATGTGAAATGCTCTCCTTGCTTGAAGGAGAATAAAACAAGAACGTTTGACTTGCAATATCTCCTAAAAGATCAGCGATGTCTTCCCTGAAGCCGCCATTCGCGCGACCGCGGCGAAAGCTCACTTCGTCCCGCTCTCTGTTGCCGTTGGCCTAGGTGTGGATGTAGGTCCTGTCTTGGGTAGGAATGCCTGGTGCTTGGGCCAATATTGCGTGGCGCGGCTCATTGGTGGGAGCCTGCAATTCGGTCACATCGAGTCAAAGGTGCGCGTGGTTCCGCAATGACAGCCTATTTCAGAATAGACACATTATTGCAGTTTTCGCATTGCTTTGTCTAAACCGTCCAACGTCATAGGAACCATGCGCTCGGGTGCGAGTTCGCGGATCATTTCAATTGATTGCGTATAATGCCAATGGGCCTCGGGCACGGGGTTTATCCAGACAAAATCGTGCCATTTTGCGAAAATACGCTCTAACCAGACCTGACCGGATTCTTCGTTCCAGATCTCATTGGCGCCGCCGGGTAGGGCGATTTCATAGGGGGACATAGATGCATCCCCAACGATCACGCATTTATAATCGCTGCCATAGGTGTTGATCACATCCCAGGTCGATGTCTGTTCACGCCAACGCCGTGCTGGATCGCGCCAAACGCCATCATATATGCAGTTGTGAAAGTAAAAATACTCTAGATGTTTAAATTCCGCCTTTGCTGCAGAAAACAGATCTTCCACCACTTTGATGTGGTCATCCATTGAGCCGCCGACATCTAAGAACAATAGCAATTTAACAGAGTTGCGGCGCTCGGGCCGGGTTTTGACGTCGATATATCCCGCTTCTGCGCTGGCCTTGATTGTACTGGGTAGGTCCAGTTCCTCTTGGGCACCGTCACGGACCCAGCGTCGTAACCGTTTTAATGCAAGCTTGATATTGCGTGTGCCCAATTCAACCGTGTCATCATATGCGCGGAATGTGCGCTGGTCCCAAACTTTGACAGCGCGGCGGTGGCGGCTTTCGTTTTGGCCTATGCGAATGCCCTCTGGGTTATAGCCATATGCCCCGAAAGGGGATGTGCCACCGGTGCCGATCCATTTGTTGCCGCCTTGATGGCGATCTTTTTGCTCGTTCAGCCGGTCACGCAGGGTCTTCATCAATTCATCAAATCCGCCAAGCGCGTCGATTTGTGCTTTTTCTTCGTCGCTCAGCACTTTTTCGGACATTTTGCGCAGCCAATCCTGGGGCAGATCAAGCTGGTCCAAGATCTGATCCAGATCCATTGCCTCGATGCCCCGAAAGCTGGCCGAAAATGCCCGATCAAACCGATCCATATGGCGTTCGTCTTTGACCAAAGTGGTGCGGGCCAGATAGTAGAATGCGGTTACGTCATAATCTGGCAGCTCGGCTTTCAGTACATCCAAAAAGCTAAGATATTCCCGCAAAGTTGCCGGAACACCAAGGTCGCGGAGATTTTGGAAGAAAGGGACGAACATGGGTTCGTAGGCTAGCTGGCCAAACGGTGGACCACAATGGTGATGATCAGACCAATGATTGAGAACAGCATGGCATAGACAATGGCAAACTGGACTTTATCCTTGATATCGCCGCCTTTTTTACTGGCAGAGCGATATCCCCAAAACAGGCCCAAAAGCAAAGCGGCGAGGACAATCATGGATCAATTCCCGTAACTGGCTGGGCTGAGTGACGCGATTTCGCGCATCTTGGCGCGTACCGCCCAGTCTGAGCCGAACCCGTAGCGCGCCCATCCAACAGAGTCCACACGAACCTGACGTCCCTCTAATGACTTGCCCGCGATTTCTAGCGCTTCAGCGCGCAATAACATGAGGGTTGCTAAGAGGGCCGCGTTTTCATGACGGTTGGCCGTATCTAGATGCGGGGAAATCAAACCGATCGCATCGGCTGCGCGTCCGTCTGCCACAGCATAGGCCGCCAATTGGGATGCGACATAAGCCCGATATAGGCTGTATTCTGGGCGCGTTGCGAAATAGCGTTGTGCATTCATAAACTGGGTTTCAGCAGCACCATTATCAACCGCTTGTAAGATGCGCCCGTTTGCATAATGCGAAAAGCCACGACGGTGATCGGTCCAATTCAACTGGGTTGCGATTTGCAACGCGCGTTGGGCGGCCTCGCGACGTGTGGCATGCCCGGCACCCGGGCCAAGCGCGGTTTGAATGGCCTCGACCCATGCGCGGGGCGTACTGCTGAGCGTTTGGGAAGGCCGGTTCGCACCATTTGGATTAATCCGCGCCAAAATACCGGGTAGGGCGGCGCGGACCTGTTGTTTGCTCATGCCGGATCGTAGGGCGGGATCGTAATAGATCCGAAGCATCAGCATATCAAACCCGGTCAGGATTGTATGGATGTTGTCATCGTTAAACACGCTTTCAGGCAGGCGATATAGGTCATTCAGCGGCCCCAATGCCTGTGCCAGCTCTTCATGCAGGCAGTCGCGCATTTCTTGCGGGGTTGTGTCGTTTGGAACGAAAATCGCGATTTGATCCCGCTGTTGTAGATTAGACCAGGCTGTGCGTGGGGTGCGACGCGCCTTGGCATATTCCGCAAGAGTGCTGACATTTGGCACAACAAAGCAGGCGGCTTGTGGCAGGTATCTACGAATTTCGGCGCGACTGACAGCGTTGATTGTGATCTTGGCAGTTGAAGCGGTCGTATATGTGATGTTGATCCGGGCCTCGTTGCGCAATCGTTGCAACAAACGGTTTAGGTCTGACGACATGACGGCGGGCATATATCCGTTCACGCGCACGGTCACAGGCCCTTCGACGCGGGTCAGAGCAGGCAATTGGCGGCCAGATTCCAGAGAGAATGCCAATTCCAGAAAATCGCGCGCCAAATCTGAGTTGGATTTGTATGTCGGCGCAGGACGCGGCGCGGCAAACGTCTTCATCGGTGCCAAAGCAGAACTGTCGGTTACATTGGCAGCACGGGTTGCCACAGACGCGTCTTGGGTGGGCGCGTGGGTGCACGCGCTGGCGATCAACAAAAAGAGAAGGAACAGTCTATTCATCATGGGTTCGCCGATGGGATGCCAACCAAGGTGACGTTTATGCCCCAGCAATAGGCACTGTGGTTGTTGTCTCGATCAATCGGCATTTTACGCTGCCTGTCCTCTTACTACAGTTGAGATCTTATTCAGATCTTATCGCAAAGCTTATCCGCGGAATTATTGTTATGGTTAAGGGGATTATAAGGCAAAACTACGGTGAAGAGGTCAGCTTGAAGCAAAAAATAGATGCTTTTGTGCGTGTTTGGTGTTTTGTTTGATTTAATTGTTTTATTCCAGATTGTTAAGATGTTTATCTTATGTGCCATGTGGCTTGGATGACACGTTTGGGGGGGCAGGGATTTGCGCGCGGTTGTCGCGTCGGTCACGCAGTCCACAATATCTTGTGGCACTCCATTTCTCTAATTTGGGTTAAATTAGAGAAAAATTGTCCAAATGAGTCGGGGGACGGATTTGACCACTGATGGGCTGATTCTGACCACTTTACCGATCGCGGCGCGCCATAAAGGCAAGGCGTTCAAATAAATGCACATCTTGCTCGTTTTTCAAAAGCGCGCCATGCATGCGGGGCAATGTGTCTTTGCCATCTTTTCGCAGATCCTCGGCACTTAGATCTTCCGCAAGCAACAGTTTCAACCAATCCAACATTTCCGAAGTTGACGGTTTCTTTTTCAATCCTGGTACGTCGCGAAGCGCAAAAAATCTGCTGAGCGCCTCTTTTAACAGATCCTGCTTGATGCCGGGATGATGAACACCGACGATCTTGGCCAAAGTGTCGGCATCTGGAAAGGAAATGAAGTGAAAGAAACACCGGCGTAGAAACGCGTCGGGTAGTTCTTTTTCATTGTTCGAGGTGATGATCACGACCGGGCGATCCACGGCGCGAATGGTTTCGCCGGTCTCGTAAACATGAAATTCCATCTTATCGAGCTCTTGCAGCAAATCATTGGGAAACTCGATATCGGCCTTGTCGATTTCATCGATCAGCAAAACGCTTTTGGCGCCTTCTTCAAAGGCCTGCCATAACTTGCCTTTGCGGATGTAGTTTGTGACGTCGTTTACTTTGGGATCGCCCAACTGACTGTCGCGCAATCGGCTGACTGCGTCATATTCATACAGACCTTGTTGAGCACGGGTGGTGGATTTAACGTTCCATTCGATCAAATCGCGCCCCAATGATTTCGCCACTTGTTTGGCCAGTTCCGTTTTCCCGGTGCCAGGTTCGCCTTTGACCAAAAGCGGGCGGCCCAAAGTCACGGCCGCATTGACGGCCAGTGTCAAATCTTGCGTGGCAACATAGCTTTCCGTGCTTTCAAAGCGCATGGGGGTATCTCTCTGGCTGGCTTGGATGAAATCATTTCCAAGTCGTTAATCTTTCTAACCTATACGGGTAGGGCGGACAGATAGTACTTGCAAGCCAAACGGCGCGGCACTTGAAGATCTAAGGATCTGTTTGATGATGCAAGAATGTCTCTTTTTTGCGAAGAATGCCTAGGGAATAGTCGCAAAATTTAGGACATTTTCGTGATAAAACGGATCTGTTCACTTCGCTAGTGACACGGCGCTTGGGTTGCGATAAACGCAGCCGCAGAAAAGGCTGTGGCTGGGAGGAGAATTTTCCTTGGCGAGTAGCAAAAGAAATTTGGAGAGAGCACATGACAACTGAGGCTTTCTTGCCTGACGACTATCGTCCGGCCGAAGATGAACCCTTTATGAATGACAAACAGGTGGAATATTTCCGCCGCAAGCTTCTGGCATGGAAGCAGGAATTGTTAGAAGGCAGCCGCGACACAATCGAAGGTTTGCAGGATTCCACACGCAATATTCCCGATGTAACCGATCGTGCGTCAGAAGAAACCGACCGCGCGCTGGAACTGCGGACGCGGGATCGTCAACGCAAGCTGGTTGCAAAGATTGAATCGGCCCTACGTCGTATCGATGAAGGCGAATATGGATATTGTGAAGTGACCGGCGAACCGATTTCTTTGAAACGTCTGGACGCCCGCCCAATCGCGACGATGAGCTTGGAAGCGCAAGAGCGTCACGAGCGTCGTGAAAAGGTTCACCGCGACGACTGATATATGTGCGGTGTAATGCCGACACAGGGAAAAATGAAATCCGGGCCAGCGCGTGAGATACGGGGCTGGCCCGTTTCAATATTGGAAATGCAATGGAACTCTCAGCATCTACAATCCGCATCATCGGTGGGGGCATTGGGGGATTGGCTGCGGCCATTGCATTGGCGCGACATGGCGCCGAGGTTCACGTTCTAGAACAAGCGCCAGATATTCGCGAAGAAGGGGCAGGGATCCAAATCAGTCCCAATGGCCTTGCCGTGCTCAAAGATCTGGGATTGGAGGCGCGGTTGCGGGAAACCGCACCAGTGAGCCGGGCTTTTGTTTTGAAAGATGGTCTGACAGGCCGTGTTGTGATCCGTATGCCCAGTTCACAAAAGCAAGATTACCTTTTCATACATCGTGCCGATTTGATCCAAGCTTTGGCTGAAACAGCGCGCGACCTAGGTGTCAAAATTCGCCTTTTGCAAAAAGTAGCCAATGTAACTGGGGGCAAACGCGTGACGACGCAGCTGGCCAACGGGGATCATTGCGAAAGTGATCTGGTCATTGGGGCGGATGGGTTGCATTCGGTCATGCGTCCAAAACTGAACCCGGCGACGCCCCCTTTCTTTACAAATCAGGTCGCATGGCGTGCTGTGATACCCAATCACATCGGGCATCCAGACGAAGCGCACATTCATATGGGCCCTGGCCGGCATATGGTGACCTATCCTTTGCGCGGTGGGGCCGAATTGAACATCGTTGCGGTCGAAGAACGCAAAACTTGGGCGGATGAAGGTTGGTCGCATCACGATGATGTGGCCAATTTAAGACGCGCGTTTTCCTCCTTTGGAGCCGAAGCGCAACGCATACTTGCCGACGTCGATAGGCCGGGGCTATGGGGGCTTTTCCGCCATCCCGTTGCCGAGAACTGGTTCGGCGATGGTAGGGCCCTGCTGGGGGATGCTGCGCATCCTACGCTGCCATTTATGGCGCAAGGTGGCAATTTGGCACTCGAAGATGCTTGGGTTTTGGCAGATTGCTTGCACGCGTATTCTGATCGACAGCTCGCGTTGGCGGCATATCAAGAATTGCGTCGTGATCGCGCAGTGGCCGTGACCAAGGCGGCATCAAACAACGCGTGGAAATTCCATCTTCGTTGGCCGATATTGCGCAAAACTGCGCATTCTATGCTCGCGCTTAGTGAACATGTTGCTCCGGGTCGCATCCGTGCGGGAATGGACTGGATTTATACCCATGATGTGACGCAAGCTAGGGGCCGCTAACACGGTAAGGGGCATCGCCTATGGCGCTCAATGATATCCCAGAACTCGCCCTTGATTGGCATCGCTCCGGCAAAGGGGCGGTGTTGGCCACGGTTATCCAAACTTGGGGGTCCGCCCCGCGCCGGGTTGGGGCGCAATTGGTTGTCTCTGGGGATGGGGATATGGCCGGGTCTGTGTCTGGCGGATGTGTTGAAGGGGCCGTAGTGCTTGAGGCGCAGGATGCGTTGGCCACTGGCAACATACGGGTTCTCGAATTTGGTGTCGCAGATGATGATGCATTTGCGGTTGGGTTGGCCTGTGGCGGCGAGATCAAAGTCTTGCTAGAGCCGGTCGGCGCGGTTTTACCCGAAAACATGTTGGCGCAATTGGTTGCTGATCGTGCCGCGGCACGGGCCGTGGCCTATGTCGTGGATCCAGACAATAATACGCGCGATCTGGCCTATTCGGGCTATGCGGCCCGGTTCCGCCTAGATCGATCCGGCTTCGAAGAAGATGGGCGCTTTGTTGCGATACACAACCCGCCTTTGCGATTGGCGATCATTGGCGCTGTTCATATCGCGCAGTGTTTGGTTCCTATGGCCGAGGCCTGCGGTTTTGCGCTCGTTTTGATTGATCCGCGTGAAAGCTTTGGCGCGGCGTCGCGTTTTCCGGACCGAACTGTGTTGCAAGACTGGCCTGATGAGGCGCTGACCTCTCTGACCCCTGATGCGCGTATGGCGGTTGTTTTGCTCAGCCATGACCCTAAGCTGGATGATCCGGCCCTACATGTGGCGCTGAATTCACCAGCGTTCTACATCGGGGCGTTGGGGTCAAAGCGCACTCAAGCGAAACGTGTCGAGCGTTTGGAGCAGGCTGGGTTTTCGGCAGACGCTATTGCGCGCATCCATGGACCGGTTGGGCTGGACATCGGCGCAACGAACCCTTCAGAAATTGCCGTATCCATTATGGCTGAAATCCTATCCGTGTTGCGCCAAGGCTGAAGCCGGGGGATCGCAGACAAGAGAAGGGCGGGGTCAATCAGATGAACCCGCCCTTGATGTTTTGTACGACGATCAGAGATCAGAAGATAAAGTTATCGGCACCCAGATCGCTTAGATCTGTAGACTTGAGAATGATCTTGTCATCGGCCTCTGCGCCTTCCAGTTTGTTCAGATCAATGATTGTGGCCCAACCTTGATCTTTGGACGCGGCAAGCAGCGTTTCCAGATCTGTGTTGAGGGCGCTGAGATCAAGGATGTCTTGATCCGCTTCAAAGTCATGGACGAAATCCTTGCCTGAACCGCTGGAGAATACAAATGTATCGGCTGCGTTGTCGCCGCTCCAATTGCCGCCCCACATGTGGTCATTGCCTGCACCACCTTCAATTGTGTCCGCGCCTGTTCCACCTACGATCTTGTCCGCATCGGCACCACCATTCAGATGATCATCGCCTGTGCCACCATTAAGGTAATCACGACCAGCGTCACCTGACATTGTGTCATCACCAGATTCGCCGCGCATCTTGTCGTCGCCGTCGCCGCCAAAGGCTGTGTCATTGTCATCTCCTGCATTGATCACATCATTTCCTTGATCGCCATCCAGCAGATCATCGCCGGTGCCGCCGCTCAGCTCGTCGTCACCGCCATTGCCGTGCAGTTCGTCATTGCCTTCGCCACCGCGTAGGGAATCATTGCCGTCTTCCACTTTTGTCAGTGTGGGTTCACGCAACAGCACGGGGCTATCTCCGTCGATTTCCGCAAACGCATCGGCTGAGCGTGGATCAACCGCGCCATCATTGGATCCGGTTGACTGCGCTTCGGCCATGAATTCGGTATATGCGCGCCCGGTTGCCCAGTCCACATTCACACGGAAGATCGCGCCTTGTGAGTCAGTCGATGAATCCATGTCGTGATCCCCACGGTTTAGGCCGTAGTACAGGTTGCCATCGCCATCAAAGAACACCGCACCAAAGGCACCTGATGCCATGCCATCACTCATCTGATCACCAATGAGCGTGCCGGTGATCGCCACTTCTGAGAAAGTGGGCTGCCCGCCATTGCGAACATTCGCGATATCAATCCGAACCACTTTGCCGTCATTGCCGTGGCGGGTTGGGGACACAACTGCATAGAACACATTTTCAGCGGTGTTGAAGGCCAAATCATAAGTCCGATCGCCAAACATGGAGGATGGGAAATGGATATGATCGATCTGAGGATTGCCATCCGCGTCGAATGTATCCACGTCTACTATGCTCAACCGGTTCAACGCGCTGTGGAATGTCCACAGATTGCCATCCCCATCGAAATCACCAACATAATCCGCATAAAACCCTTCGCCCACACGGTATGTCGCGCCATCGGCATCGATCATCACGATATCTGTGTTCGATACATTGTTGCCCAGGCTGTCTGTGCCGTTTGACTTCGCAACACCGTAGATCATGTCGTTTTCAACGTTGAAACCAACGGCATTGATGCGGAAGCCCGGCGCGTCGCCAACTTTGGTATACGTGTTCGTGGCCACATCGAAAACGTTCAGATGCCCGTCAATCACTTGGTACAGATTGGCCTGACCTGGTGCAAAGGCGCTGGCACTTACAGTGGTGCCGCCAATATCGATATCTGCCGCATAGGACACGATTGGACCATCGAAGTTATAGAGCGTGTTGTTGGATGTCTCCAAGATATTAAAGGTCAATTCGCCTTCGCTACCTGTGCTGACAACATCCACCTCGTGGCGGGCATACACACCTGATGTCGCCTCGATTGTGTCGATGACCTCGCCATTCCAGATCACTTCAACCTTAGCCGACGCATATCCGCCAGACAGGTTGGCCGCCAGATCAAAGGCGATCGTGTATGTTTCACCTTCGATTGTGTTTGCCGCATGCGAGATCGCTGTTCCGCCATAGGCATCCACCATGGTCCAATCGCCTGCTGCAGCCAGCTGGGTCAAAGACGTCGCGTCTGTACCGGTATCAGACAAAAGGTTGTCGCCACGAATGTCGCCATACATGATGTCTGTGCCCGCACCACCATTGATGATGTCTGCGCCAAGACCGCCTTCTGCATAATCATCGCCATCCTCGAGGTTGATGATATCATCACCATTTCCACCGAAGGCGCGGTCGTTGCCAATGCCTGCGTTGATTGTATCCGCACCATCGCCAGAAAACAGCGTGTCATGGCCGCCATTGCCAAGCAATACGTCATTGCCCACTCCAGTCGTGATCACGTCGTTATAGGCATTCGTCCGGTTGTAATCGCTGATGATCACTTTTGATGGATCGAAAACCCATTTACCGTCGACATAGGACCACTCATAACCAACCATATCCCCGGCGGCCAAATCATTGCCCATCCCGGTTGAAATTGCGTCATCTCCGGCGTGACCGTTGACGCGGTCCGGTGTTTCGGTTGCCTCATTCAGGCTGCCGCCGGAGGTGTTCGTGTAACCATCAGCGATCAAGTCGTCGGAGATTGTACCGATAAATGCGAATGCTGGGGTGTTCAAAGAATTTGTCATTGTCGTGCTCCACTCATGCAACTGTGCCCATCTGGGCGGTGAGGGGGCGTTCGCGTTTGGCGAGGATCCCTCGTTTCGATGAGATGGTTATGCCAGTCCTCGGCTTTGAACGTGGCGATGCAGAAGGCTATCCTTTGTGTCGAAAGTATAGGTGGCTACACCTAACGGGCATATGAGCTAGGGCTTGACAGCTGGCTGTGTCAAATGCTGCACTGCAGCAGGGATGTCCTAGGAGAATATCAATGACAATGCGAATTAGGGCCCCTTTGGGCGGTGCGGTGACCCAGACCTTTGATATGTGGTCGAATTGGTTTCAAAATGTGGGGCAGGTGGGATTGATCAATATCGATTTGGGACGGACAAAAAAGCCCGATCTCGAACGGCAGATCCTAAGCGAGGTGGGCAGTTATGGTCGCCAGATTGGGCGAATCTCAGAAGCGCTGGATGTGCTGGTCGATCAAGCGGATCTGGATCGAACCAAACTGAGTGAAGCGCAAATCGCTGCGTTGCATGATTTCCAAGAAATGGTGAAAGACATCGAACGCTGCAAATCACAGTAAAGCGTTCGGGCCGTACCCCGGATCCGAAAGTGACGATTGTGGCTGATGCAAAGACTGCCCCGGATGGGGCAGTCCTGTGGTTCTGAACACTATGATTGATCCGCTGGATCTAAGCGTTATGCGGTTTGAAACGGCGACGTGCAAGTCCTAGACTGGCTAGACCGGAAACCATCAACCACATGCCAGCTGGCAAAGGCACAGGTGCAACTGCTGCAGCCGAACCTGGATACAGATAAACCGCTCCGCTGTCGTTATCGTCCCCGTAGCTACCGACAATCGCGGTCCCATCCGAAATCGCCACGGAAAAGCCGAAATTGTCATTCCAAGTCGGCGTCATGTGCGGTTAGCTTTGCGATCTGTTCGCCCGAAGTGATATCAAACAGATAGGCTGATCCGTTGTCGCTGCCTATGCCATCATCTAAGTGACTGCTCACTATAGCGATATTTCCGGAAATCGCGACAGAGCTTCCGAAGCGGTCGCCGGCTTCGGCATCATCCGCGGTCAGCTTTGCGATTTGCTTGCCTGTTGTGATATCGAACAGATAGGCCGATCCGCTGGCGGGCCCATCGTCATCATCCCAGTAACTGCCCACAATGACGGTATTGCCGGAAATCGCGACAGAGCTTCCGAAACGGTCTCCCGCTTCCGCATCATCTGCGGTCAGTTTTGCGATTTGCTCGCCTGTTGTGATATCAAACAGATAGGCCGATCCGCTGGCGGATCCATCGTCATCATCCCAGTAACTGCCCACAATGGCGGTATTGCCGGAAATTGAAACAGAGGTACCGAAACGGTCGCCGGCTGTCGCGTCATCTGCTCTTAGTTTTGCGATTTGTTGGCCTGTTGTGATATCGAACAGATAGGCTGATCCGCTTGTGGTGAAAGCATCATCATCTCTGTCACTGCCAACAATGGCAGTATTGCCGGAAATAGCGACAGAGTCACCGAAATGGTTGCCGGCTGCCGCGTCATCTGCTGTTAGTTTTGCGATTTGTTGGCCTGTTGTGATATCGAACAGATAGGCCGATCCGCTGTTTGTGCCCACGTCATCATCGTAGACGCTGCCGACAATGGCGATGTTACCGGAAATAGCGACAGCGTCACCGAAATAGTCGCCTGATGCCGCGTCATCTGCTGTTAGTTTTGCGATTTGTTGGCCTGTTGTGATATCGAACAGATAGGCCGATCCGCTGTCGGCTCCATCGTCATCATCGTAGATACTGCCAACAATGGCGGTATTGCCGGAAATAGCGACAGATGTACCGAAATGGTCATCGTATGCCGCATCATCCGCGGTCAACTTATTATTAAGAGTATAGGTCGCCGCCTGCACCGGTGAGGTGAGTGCAACAATCGCAAGGGCTAGGCCTGAAAATAATGGGTTGGATGTAATGTTCTTTGGCACAACGGGTTCTCCAAGTTGGTTAATGTCCAACTGAAATATTCCAGGTATCTGTCCATTCTCTTTAAATCGGGCCCGTTATGCGGGCCGTGTGATAGATTGCTCAAGAAATTTTCACTTGAATTTTAATACAAATGAAAATGCTAAAACCTGCTGGTCGAATGTCCGAATAACGGGCTGGGAATTTCTTGCAGCCAAAATAAAAAACCCGCCTGAAAAAGGCGGGCTTTCATCTGACTTTGTTTGTTTGGCCTCTTTCAAAAGACCAACACAACCATCTGTTACTTGGCAGGCGCTGGGCCGATCATCATGACCATTTGGCGGCCTTCCATTTTCGGCATGTTTTCGATCTTACCGATCTCTTTCACATCCTCAGCCACACGTTGCAGCAATTCGCGTCCCAGCTGTTGGTGCGCCATTTCACGACCGCGGAAGCGTAGCGTGACTTTTACTTTGTCGCCGTTTTCGAGGAACTTGAAAACATTGCGCATTTTGACTTCGTAGTCATGCGTGTCTGTGCCGGGGCGGAATTTGACTTCCTTGACCTCGATCACTTTTTGCTTTTTGCGCGCTTCAGATTCCCGCTTTTGCTGTTCATATTTGAACTTGCCATAATCCATGATCTTACAGACTGGCGGCGTCGCGTTGGGCGAAATTTCCACGAGGTCAAGACCGGCGTCATCTGCCATATCCATTGCGCGGGACGGGGTGACAACACCCACGTTTTCACCATCCGCGCCAATCAGGCGGATTTCAGAGGCACGGATACGTTCGTTAATGCGGGGGCCAGTGTCGCGCTGCGGGGGCGCGTTATGCGGTCTGCGGGCTATGGTTTTAGTCCTTATATGGTTAATCCATTTGGTGCGGCAACCTAGTCTTGGCCGGGCGTTAATACAAGCGCGAAATCCTGCAAATGTCGAAAACTGCGCAGCTTTCCCCCTTGTTGGGACTTGGGAGAGACGGCAGATGACAGTGCAGGAGCTAAATGCTCGTAACGAAATTGCCCTTGGGGGAGCATGATAATGAAAAAGTTAGCGATTGCCGCAATAGTTATTGCAGCCGGTGTAGCAGCATATGTGTTTTCAACTGGTAAATCTGTGGAAGAAGTTGCGTCCAGCGTAACAGAAAGCGCCGCAGATGCTGTAGAAGCCACAACAGAAGCGGCAGCAGACACCACCGGATCTATCACAGAAACCGTCACAGAGGCCGCAACAGATGCGGTTAGCAGCGTGACGGAAACCGTAGGTGAAGCCGTATCAGACGCGGCCACCGGCGCAGTTGAAGCGATCGCCTCGGGTGCGGATGTGGCTGAAACGGTAAGCGAAGCAGTAAGCTCGGTTGCGGGAAGTGCAACAGAGGCTGTGTCTGGTGCTGCGGCCAACGCGGTTGAAAGCGCAACCGGTGCTGTAACAGAAACGGTAAGTTCCGTCACTGAAAGCGTCACAGAAACCGTTACTGAAACAGTGACAGACGCTGTGACTGAAACCGTAACGGAAACTGTGACAGAAGCCGCGACAGAGGCCGCAACGGATGCGGTTGTTGATGCTGCAACAGATGCAGTTGTAGATGCAGCGGCTGAAGCAGCAACAGATGCCGTTGTAGATGCAGCGACCGAGGCTGCAACGGATGCGGCGACAGACGCTGCTACAGACGCAGTTAAGGACGCTGCATCGACGCTTTTAAGCGGGGACTAATCTTATTAGATTTTAGGAACTTGCGGGCCGTCCCTACATCAGGGGCGGCCCGTTGCATTTTCTGTTGGATCACATTGGGCTGCCTGTTTTGTGACGCTGTGTGAAGCGTGCCTGGCTGGTAATCACATCATTCCAGTCTACCTGTTGAGCGGAATGCGTTCTGTGCAACGCGCGGCTGTCAATCACACAGGAGATCTCTACATGACACCCCATCCCGGTGCGTCCACCATGCCTCCCGCTCTATCAAACCCAACCACGATCATACTTGCTATTGTCGGGGCGGGTATTGTCGGGGAAGTTCTGTTCGAACTCTATGCTTGGCTGATCTCACCCATTCTATTTGACGCCTCACTTCAGCCCGCGCGTTTGGTGATTGCGATCGTCGCCAAGCTGACAGGGATCGAAATGTCCTATGCTGTCGCCTTTGGTCTACACAGCATCATCGGAGCCATTGGATTTGGCAGCTTTGTCTACCTGATCCGTCACTGGATGCCGGGAAAAGTGTTCTGGGTGGGTGTCGTTTCTGGGCTGGTTCTGTGGTTCGTGGCGCAGGGTATTTTGGCACCCTTTATCGGACGAAGCTTTATGATGGGCTTTGGTCCATATACGCAATCATCGTTTATTGGACATGTTGGCATGACATTGGTCATGTCTTATGTGATGAACGCGCTGTTTGCGCGCGTGTCGCCTAACACGCCAACCTGACAGAGGCAGGGGGTATCTTAGGTCTAAAACACAAAAAAAGGCGGGGATGTCCCCGCCTTTTGTTCATTCGCCTTACGCAAAACATTTAGTCTAGGAACGCTTTTTCGACCACGTAATGTTTCGGATCGCTGTTTGCGCCTTCCTCTAGGCCATAGCTTTCGAATAGCTCTTTCAGCTCTAGGTTAAAGGCGAGGTTGCCGCAGATCATCGCGCGATCTGTTTCGGGGGACATGCCTGTCACACCCAGATCTGTGAATGCTTCGCCTGAGCGCATCAGGTCGGTGATGCGGCCCATTTTGGGGCTCTCTTCACGGGTCGTTGTCGGATAATATTTGATCTTCTTCCAGAACCCTTCGCCGATCACTTCATTCAGCAATTCGTCGGATTTCAGATCTTCGATCAGTGCTGCGCCATATTCCAGCTCGCCTGCTTCACGGCAGGTATGCGTGATGATGACCTCGTCATAATCTTCATAGGTCTGCGGTTCGCGCAGCAGCGATGCGAATGGCGCAAAACCTGTGCCTGTCGCAAAGAACCAGATCCGTTTGCCCGGCAGCAATGCGTCATGCACCAGCGTGCCAACGGGTTTGGGGCGCAGGATGATTTCATCGCCCACTTCGATCTTTTGCAGCTTTGACGTCAGCGGGCCATCAGGCACTTTGATCGAATAGAATTCCATTTCTTCATCCCAGGATGGGGAAGCGATGGAATAGGCGCGCATGATCGGTTTGGGCTTGCCGGTCTTTTCATTGACCTCGCCCATCAAACCAATCATCACGAATTCGCCAGAGCGAAAGCGCAAAGAGGCAGGGCGCGTCACGCGGAAGGAAAACAGGCGGTCGGTCCAGTGTTTTACGAATGTTACTGTCTGCGCATCGGGCAGAACTGGTTTGGCACGTTCTTGTGCAGGTGCGTCGGTCATATCAGTCAATTCGCTGTTTTGTGTTTATCTTGAAAGCTAGCAGTTCGCTGGCGCGTCATACGACAATTTTAGCCGCGCAGACGTGTTTGATAGCAGTATGTATCCCCAGTGGCCCGAAAGGTCCATTGATCCTCAGGTTGACGAGCAGCCAGATCATCAGAAATTTCCACCTCGTCAAAGCCAGAACGACGGGCCATGGAATATTGGTCGGCAATCACGTGACCTTTGGCGCGCAAACGGCCCTTATAGCCGCGAGTGCGCAAGATTTGTGCGATTGTAAAACCACGCCCATCGGCAAAGCTGGGGAAATCCACGCGGATTATCGCTGCTTTGCCAAAATCTACAGTTTCAACATCCGTGTCGGATGTCAGGTCTAGATTGACGGATCCGTCAAATTCGCCGCTCCAGTCATCTGCGGCAAAGCCGCTATCGGTCACGATGACACTCATGTCTTTGCTCCAGTTCTGATCGGTCCATCTTTGCCAAAATGGATCCCACATTCTTCTTTTTGTTGGCCACGCCAGCGGCCTGACCGCGGGTCTTCGCCCTCGGCCACTTTGGTTGTGCAGGGCGCGCAGCCGATGGATGGATATCCTTGCGCCACCAGCGGGTGCCGGGGCAGGCGGTTTTCATCCATGTAGGCGCGCACATCTTCGGGGGCCCAATGGGCCAATGGGTTGACTTTGATCCGGCCTGTTTCGGCCTCAAGTTCAAAGAATTCCAATGCCGCGCGGCTGCCGGATTGGAACCGTTTGCGCCCTGTGATCCAACCGTCAAACCCGTCCAGTGCTTGGTTGAGCGGTTCGGTTTTGCGCAGCAGGCAGCACGCGTCCTGATTGGTGAATTTCAATGCGCCATAAGGGTCGCGTTGATTGATCACCTCATCACTTGCGCGAATGATGTGCATATCGCTTAGGTTCAGGCGTTCTGCGATTTCCTGCTGATAAGTCAACGTTTCTGCAAACAGCAGCAACGTGTCGATGAATAGAACAGGAACCGAGCGGTCCACCATGGCGACCAGGTGCAGCAAGGCCACGCTTTCTGCACCAAAGGACGACACCATTGCGATGTCACCAGCTTCTGGATCCCGCAACGCGCCCTCCAGAACCGCCGTCGCAGAATGGTGCCGATAGCGCGTGTTTAACGCATCGACACGGGCCTGCAGGTCAGCCAGCTGCTTTGGGTCAGGGCCGGAAGGTATGTCCTCCTCGGCCTGTGCCCATGGCAGTAGGGAAACTCCCTCACTAGGCGGCATTTTCAGCCTCTTCGGTCTGATACAATGCGGCTTTGAACGGGTCCATGCCGACACGGCGATAGGCCTGAATGAAGGTTTCATTCTCGGCTTCACGCAGATCTTTATAGGCCAGAACAATACGTTCAATCGCTGGAACGATTTCGTCATAGCCAAAACCGGGACCGGTGCGATCACCCACACGTGCGGTTTCTGTGTGATCCCCACCCAGTGTGATCTGATAGGTTTCCACGCCTGCACGGTCGAGACCCAAAATGCCAATATGACCAACATGGTGGTGGCCGCAGGCATTGATGCAGCCAGAGATCTTGATCTTTAGCTCGCCCACCTCATGTTCGATCTTCAATGCGTCAAAGCGTTCAGCCAATTGTTGGGCAATCGGGATAGAGCGTGCTGTGGCCAGAGCGCAATAATCCATGCCGGGGCAGGCGATGATATCGGACAAGAGGCCGATATTGGCAGTCGCCAAACCGTGCTCTTTCAGCTTAGCGTGGAGCGCGGGCAGATCGGATTTGTGCACATGGGGCAGGATCACGTTCTGCTCGTGGCTGATGCGGATATCATCATGACCATAGGTCTCTGCCAGATCCGCCATCACGCGCATCTGTTCGGCTGATGCATCGCCGGGCGTTTGACCATGGGCTTTGATCGAAATCTGCACGATGGAATAGCCATCCACCTTGTGCTGGACCAGATTTGTGTCGGCCCATGCGCGGAATACGGGGTCCGCTTTATAGGCCGCGTCAAATTCGTCTGTTGGCGCATTGCGATACGCAGGCGCGGCAAAATGTGCTTCGATTTCTTGCAGCATGTCCTGATCCACACCGGTAAAGGAGGGGCGGATTTCTGCATAGCGCTTTTCAACACGCGCGCGGATGTCGTCGATCCCATGCTCATGCACGGTGATCTTGATACGCGCCTTATATTTGTTGTCACGACGACCAATTTGGTTCCAGACGGACACGATTGCTTCCAAATAGGGCAGCAGATCTTCTTGTGCGACGAAGTCTGAAATGATCTTGCCGATCATCGGTGTCCGACCCAAACCGCCGCCTACGATCACTTCAAAACCCGGCTGACCTGCATCATTGCGCACCATGCGCAGACCAATGTCATGGGCATAGGTGACTGCGCGGTCGTTCGGTGATCCGGTGATCGCAATCTTGAATTTGCGCGGCATGAACTGGAATTCATGGTGGTCTGTGGACCATTGACGCAGCAGTTCGGCCACAGGGCGCGGATCTGCGATCTCATCGGCAGCAGCGCCAGCGAAATGGTCCGCCGTTACGTTGCGGATCGTGTTGCCCGATGTTTGGATCGCATGCATTTCGACCTCAGCCAGCGCATCCAACATGTCGGGGATGTCTTTTAGCTTTGGCCAGTTGTACTGGATGTTCTGGCGCGTCGTGAAATGGCCATAGCCCTTGTCCCAACGCTCGGCCAGTTCGGCCAGTTTGCGCATGCGGGCGCTGTTCAATGTGCCATACGGAATGGCCACGCGCAGCATATAGGCGTGCAATTGCAGATACAGACCATTCATCAAACGCAAAGGTTTGAATTCATCCTCTGTGAGCGATCCGTCAATCCGGCGTTCGACCTGAGCGCGGAATTGTTTGTTGCGCTCGTTGATAAAGGCGGTGTCAAAGTCGTTATAGCGATACATGGGCGGATCTCCTGACCAAGGCTGTCTTGGCTGGGTGGGATGTTTCGATTAGGCGTCGGCTTGTTTGCCGTGGAAATAGTTCGATGGGCCGGTGCGGCGGAAATCTTCGCGGAAATGTACCGGTTCAGGCACACCGTTTTCCCCAACGGCCACATCGGCCAGATAGGCGCCTACGATTTCGTGCTGGCGTTTGTTGGCTTGGGCCAGACGCGCTTCGGCTGCGTCCTTTTCGGAATATACTTCGGCTGCGGATAGATCGCGCACCCATGTGTCATCTGCGGCCAGATACACAACATCGCCTTCGATCAGGGCGTTGGATGTGATCACTTTAGGTTTGAATGGCTTTGGCATCAGGCAAGCTCCTGCGTCATTTGGCTGGTCTGTGAGGCCGCCGCGCGTGGCGCAAGCCCCAAAAAGGTCAATACGGGTCCGTCAAGATCGGCCTTTGCCAGATCTTTGGGCAGATTTGCAAGGGTCGTGCCGATAATACTTTGCGACGGCAAAGAGGCATTTTCGACCAAAGACACAGGTGTGTCGTGAGAGGCACCATGCATCAAAAGGCGTCCCTGAATAAAGCGCGCGGCTTTTTTGCCCATGTAGATCGCGGCGACCTGACCATCACGGGCTAGATCGGCCCAATCGTGATCAGCAAAGCCCTGCATGTCATGGCCTGTGATCAAACGCACCGAGGCATTACGCCCGCGTTTTGTCAGGCTCTGCCCCAATGCCGCGACCGAGGCAGAGGCCGCGGTGATGCCTGGAACAATCTGCCAAGACACGCCTGCGGCATCTAATGCGTCGATCTCTTCGTCCAAGCGGCCAAACACGGTGCAATCCCCGCCTTTTAGACGGACAACTTGACGGCCCTTGGTTCCATGATCCGCGATCAAAGCGTTGATATGTTCTTGCGGGGTAGAGGGACCAAATCCGGTCTTGCCCACATCAATCAAATGCGCCTCGCGACGTGCCAGTTCCAAAATGCTGGGGCTGACCAAACGATCATAGATGACCACATCGGCCTCATCCAACAGACGACGTGCCTTGAGCGTCAGCAGTTCCGGATCCCCCGGACCTGCGCCGACAAACGCAACATGTCCTGCACGGGCGGTGCGAGACATATGGTCAACCAATAGCGTTTCTAGCGCAGGCTCGACCGCATCCTCTCCTGATGCAATCGCAATAGGACCCTTGCTTTCATAATAATCACGCCAGAAATCGCGGCGTGCACGACCAAAGGGCAGGGCCTCGACCGCGTGGCGAAAGGTCTTGCCTATGCGGGCCAAAGCCCCCAGTTGCACAGGCAAACGTGCCTCAAGATCTGCTTTGATTTTACGGGCCAGAACCGGCGCTGCGCCTTCAGTTCCGATTGCAATCGTCACCGGGTCGCGATCCACGATGGCTGGTGTGATGAATTCTGAATTCTCTAGATCATCGACCACATTGATCAAAGCGCCCGCGCGTTTCGCCAAGGCAACGATACGCATATCCAATAGGTCGTCTTCATGTGCGGCATAAACCAATTGCGCGCCCACCAAATCGCCTTCACGGACGTCCCGCGTGACCAAGCGCAGCTGGCCTGATTTGGCCCATCCTGTAATTTCGTCATCTGCGCTGGACGCGTATACTTCGATCCGGGCCTCGGTCTTTAGCAACAGGCGCAGTTTGGCCACCGCCGCATCGCCGCCGCCTGAGACCACGATTCGGCCCGAACGCGTATTGAGGAAAATCGGAAAATGTTGCATCTGGCTCATATCTTTCGTTGCTGGCTACTTATATAGAATTTTGTCCCATGTTTTGCCTAGTCCTTGCAGAATTTAGGGAAATATGTTCCAAGTGAGTGCGGAAATGTGGATGATGTTTCTGGTTTTGCAAAAAGTGAGAACGAAAATGCGTTTGGACGAGACAGATCGGAAAATCCTTCGCGAAATGCAGGCCGATGCGGGCCGGTCGCTGGATGAAATCGCGAAAATTGTTGGTTCCAGTAAGACGCCAGTCTGGAATCGCATTCGCAAAATGCGCGAGGCTGGTATCATTGGCCAGCAAACCGTGATGTTGGATGCGGAAGCTCTGGGATTTGAAGCAACGTTTTTTGTCCTGATCCGTACATCTGAGCACGAGGCCGAATGGCAGAGCAAATTCCTAGCTGCCTTGCGCGCACGCCCAGAGGTGCAGGAAGCCCATCGTCTGGCGGGCGATATTGACTATATCCTAAAGGTCCGCGTCCAAAACGCCCGCGCCTATGATGCGTTTTATCAGGCGCTGATTTCAGAGGTGAAAGTGCACAATGTAACCGCGCTTTTGTCGATGGAAGAGATCAAATCGACGCTGGCTTTGCCACTGTAAGATTGCAAGTGTGGCGGTCCGTCACCTGAAAGATGTTTGACGAAAAGTCTGACACTTTTACTCTGAGTTTAATTATTTATTTGAGCGATGTTTCTTGTTTCGTCAAGAATTTGGCCTAACCTTCTGACATAAATTTTTATTTTCCTCGGACACTATTTTCCCCGAGGCCTTTGTAAGGTGATTTGATGTGTCGACAATTAACATGACTGCAGCGAGTAACGCGCTGACCCTCTTATCTGCACAAGCCAGCGATTCAGGCGCGTCCGCGTCTGTGACAGAGGTTCTGGCCAGTAGTAAAAAGAGCGACACAACCAATTTTGATTACAGTGCGGGCCAGATCCATGCGTTGATTTCAAAAGCGCAAGATTATGCGGTTGCGAAACAAGAGGCCGAGGCAGGTGCAGCAATTGCAGCGGAAAAAGCCGCCAATTTGCCTGAAGAACTGCATGCGACTGTGGCTGCCCGCTATCAAGAAAGTACAGCTGCCATGTCGGTTGCATTTGCTTCACTGTCGACCGACACTTCGAATTCCGAAGAAACCAAACTGGCCTTTTTTGCCTCGATAAGCAGCGTGGCGCAGGCCGCTATTGCGACCTCGGGGATTGTTCTGGTTCACAAAATGACGGACGGCGATGACTCGTTGAATATTTTGTCGGCGTCCACGTCAAATGTTTCCACATATGGTGGGAATGATGAGGTTGTGATTAAATCCAACACAGTCAGTAATGTAGATACTGGTTCTGGCAATGATGCCATCGCGATTGCCGCCGAGATTGCAGATGATGTGTATGGGGGTTCGGGCCATGACGCGGTTGCGATAAACGCAGAAATCGCTGCGAATATTTATGCGGGCTCTGGGAATGACAGTGTCGCGGTCAACGCAGCTTTGGTTGGAAATGTCGATGGCGGTTCGGGTGATGATGCGATTTCCGTGAATGCCGTTATTGGTGCATCACAGTTTTTGGCTGCGGAAGCATCTGGCATTGTCTACGACACGAACAAACTGGGCGACAGGCTGCTTGCAGCCACGGCTGACTATACAGATATCGACGGTGGCGATGGCAATGACGTTATTTCCGTCAATGTTCAGGAGGTCATGACCGTTTCTGGTGGCGCTGGCGATGATTTGATTATGATCGAAGGCGGAACAGTTGGTGTTCAGGTTGGCGCAGATAGTGGTCACGACACTATTCGTGTCGCAGAAGGTGCTGAATTGGTGCTGAATACGGGCGAAGGTGGCTTTTCGGTGATTGAAGAGGGTGATGATCTGATCGTCATGCATGCCGGCGGCAGTGTCCGTATCGAGGATTACCAAAATGCGGGAACCATCGCGATCGGTGGATCAACCCCCAACCCGAACGGAGGTGGGGTGCATGATGGCGCAGCTGCTGCCGGGGAAAGCGAAGCCAATGTTGCGGCATCTTGGGTCGCCTGGGGCGCAGGAGAAAAAACAGGCCAGTCGGGCGGTGGTGAAAAAGTCGCCTCAGATAAGGGGGCATATGCAGATAAGCCCCGCCAAGACCAATACGCAGGTGGCGATAATTTTGTGATGCATTCCGGTTCTGGTCGCGGGCTGAATAAGTCGTTTTAGGCCGATACACGCTGGAAATTTGGTCGGGTGCGGGTGTGATCCAACCGCACCTGCACTTTTGCGGAATGAGGCATTTGACCGATGCGCGAACGAAATGTGTTTGTCTTATTAATAAGGTCGCTAACAGTTTTAATTTGAATGTCGCTATATTTTTGAGTGACGTTTTTTATTTCATCAAAAATTCACCCGAACCTATTGGCGTGAAATTCATTTCCCCAGGGCCGCTATTTCATCTGGGGCAGCATACGGTGATTTGATATGTCTATTACATCCACGACCACATCCGCCAATATGGCACTGACCCTCTTAACTGCAAATGCCAGCGACGAAGGTGCTTCTGCATCTGTCACCACGGCGTCTAGTGGCGAAAGTGATGCCAGCACGGGAGAGTTCAACTATAGTGCGGATGAGATCAATGTTTTGGTTTCGACGCGCCAAGAATTACGGGCAGCGGATAGGGCAAGGACTCATCTTCTCTTAGATGCGTCCTCGGACCCAGATTGGGACAATAAGCCGATCGAAGAAAAATACGATGCCTTGAACGAGGCCTCTATCGCCGCGCATCAAGTCAAGGCGGCAGCGATGTCCAAGGCGTTGTCTGCTTTGCAATCCGGGCCATCGGCTACGACGCAAATCACCCTTGCTCTGTTTGGTGTGTCCGAGGCCGACACTCAGGTCAGCATTTTGACAACGGGTCAGGTTGGATCGACGAAGTTGACTGATGGGAATGATGTTTTGAGTATCATGGCTCAATCGGTCTCTGATGTGGACACGTTTGCAGGTAATGATGCGATCGCTATTCAGGCGGAATCGGTAGAAGGCGTGCATACCGGAGATGGGAATGATGCCGTCGCAATCGATGCGGGGTGGGTGAACACTGTAGGTTTGGGGGCAGGCAACGACGCGGTGGCTATAAACGCGGATATCGTTGACAGCGTTTATACAGGGGCAGGCAGCGATGCTGTTGCGATAAATTCCGAACTGGCTGATAGCATCTACACAGACACTGGCGATGATAGCCTGTCATTACGTTCTGCCCTTGTGCAAAACGTGTATGCGGGGAGTGGAAATGATAACGTTTCCATTACGGCTGTGATGGGCGGCCAAGTATTGAACAATTTGGGCGAGATTGGGGATGTTTTCTTCGGCAACGATCTGACCTATGAACGCCCGGACACTGTTGATGATCGGTTGCGTTTGGCTGCGACTTTGCATGCGGATGTCGACGGTGGGGCAGGAAATGACACGATTTCCGTGAATGTCCAAGAAATGCTGACAGTGGATGGCGGTACCGGCGATGATCTAATCGTTGTGGAACGGGGTACCGTTGCTGTGCAGGTCGGCGGAAATAGCGGGGACGACACAATCCGTGTTGCTGAGGGCGTCGAGCTGTTGATCCAACTTGATAATCGCGCTGGGTATGACTTAACTGAAGATGGCGATGATTTGATTGTGACGCATGACGGTGGCACTGTGCGCATTGAAAATTATCAAAATGCAGCCGCGATCGCGATTGCAGGGAGCAGCAGCTTATCGAGTTTTGTCGGGACTGGCACCGCAGAGGGGGCTGCGGTTGCGAACCTGTCGCTTGCTGATACATATTTCGCTGACGCAGCCTCACAAAATGGCTCAATCGTTGCGTTAACGATGGCCGAAAACGCCAGCGTAGAAATCGCAGAAAATCCATATGCAAGCGCCTCATCTGAGGCCGAAAGCGGATTTGATTATTCGTCGAACGGTGATCTGAATATGGTTTACCGATCGGGTGCAGGCCTGAACACGTCAATGTAAATTTGCCAATTCGGGCGTTTACACTTGGTGCGGTTGCAACGTTTCGCAATCGCACCCACGTTTTTGTGCCCCCGCCCTAATCCTGCAATTAATACGTGACCTGCAATTCTTTTAAGCCATGAAAATGGTAGATGTTGGCATATTCCGTTGTGCCATTTAGCGCCAGATTAGACCTCTGTTCGAAGAGAACCGGTAAAGCTGCACTAATCTCCAACCGGGCGAGTGGCGCGCCCACACAAAAATGGATGCCGCCCCCAAGCGCCAGATGTGCGGGCTTTGGCCGGTCGGGAATAAAACGCGTTGGATCGGGGGACGTTGCTGGATCGTGCCCTGCCGATGCCAGCAGTAAGCCAACCTGATCTCCACGCTGGAATGTGTGGCCAAACATCTCAACCTCTTCATACACATGCCGGGTGAACATATGCAGGGGCGGATCATAGCGCATGATCTCTTCGGTGATATTTGCGCTATTTTCCGTATTGGGTTTGATCCCGTTTTCCAAAAGCGCCTTTAAACCATTTCCAAGCGTATGAACCGTTGCTTCATGTCCAGCATTCAACAGCAGAATACAGGTTGTGATCATTTCATCGGTTGTCAGTTTTTCGCCATCTTCTTCGGCCGCAATAAGATGAGTAATCAGGTCATCTGCAGGCTGATGTCGGCGCTTTTCAATATAGGCGCGCATGAAGTCACTGAATTCACGCGCTGCCGTGTTTGCGGCGTCCTCAACGGCGCGATCCCGTTTCGCCATATACATGGCCACCATCGCGTTGGACCATTTCAAAAGCTGGGGCGCCATTTCTTCGGGGACACCTAGAAGGCGCGCAATAATGATGACGGGCAGGGGTTGGCAAAATTCGGTCAGAATATCGCAGTCGCGATCTGGCAGCCGATCCACCAAGTCATGGCTAAGTTGCGTTATTTCAGGTTCCAGTGCTTTGATGCGGCGAGACGTAAACGCGCGCAGAACCAAGCCTCGAAGGCGGGTGTGACGCGGTGCTTCTAGTTCTAGAAGGGAATGTGCCTCAACATCATAGAATGCTTGTGTATGGGGATCTGGCGCTTTGCGCAGTTCCGATGGCGTCTCGCGCCCAAAGCGGCGATCCCTCAACAGGGTGTGCACGGCCTCATGTGTTGTGGCGCAGACCATGTTAAATTCCGACCAATATACCAGCGGCCCATAGGCCCGCATGGTTTCGTAGGCCGGGTAGGGGTTCTGCACAAAGTCGGTTTCGGTGGGGGACTGATCGATTGTTTGCATACTGTCAAATTTGGCTCTGCCTGACCATAAGTGCAAGTCAGAAATGATGCACAGCTAGATCGAACATTTGTCCTCTAATTTCCTGTCTGTGGATGTCGATAGTTGCAAATTTGCGCCTATTGAATTGCTATAATTTCAATGGGTTCGGGTGATTTGGTCTGCATCTTATAAAGGGTAAATAAAGGGTATACACAAAGGTTACATGGCGCGGTATACTACTTTCCAAATAGTCGACTTTTAAAGTCGTCCACTGGTTCGATCCGGCCCGTTTCATTGGGCAGGTGGTGTAAAAGTTGTGAGGGTAAAATGGCGTTTATCTCCGAAATCCATTATCAGGATGGTGTGGCATCGAGCACTGGAATCGGTGAATATGTCGAAGTATCTCTGACGGATGCAGAATATCAGGCAGGCGATGCGGCCAATTTTGCGATTGTCACGTATAATCCGGATGGAACCGAAGCGGGTTATGAAGAGCTAAGCAGTATCACACCTGTCTACGATGCCGCAAATGACCTTTGGGTCTATCAATTCGACACGATCACAACAGCGCCAGACAACAGCAATCCCAATAGTGGTGAAGGTATCATGCTGCTGGATATCAGCACATCGCCCACCACAATCGTTAGCTTTTATGAAATTACACCGGGCACGACGACCTTCACACCTGTTGCGGGATCCGCGGCATTTGGTGCGCAGTTGCCAGATGGTAGTACGCCGACAACGCTGACGGCTGAGTCCATTGCACCGATATCATCAGGTACCCAGAATTCCGTCAATTTCGACATTTACGGCAACGTTTACTATGAAGAGGTGACGGAAGGCGAAGCTCTTCTGGCCGTGTGTTTTGCCAATGGAACGCAAATCGAAACCCCGGATGGGTTTAAGGCGATCGAAGACTTGCGGGCGGGGGATTTGGTGCAAACCAAAGACGCAGGTTGCCAACCAATACGCTGGATCGGATCCAGAACGTTTGGGGTGTGTGATCAAATTGCCGAACCAAGACTGCGTGCGGTTGTCATCCCGGTCGAGGGCGCTGCACCGTTGCGTGTTTCACGTCAGCACCGCATTTTGGTGACCGGTATTATCGCGCAACGCATGTTTGGTAAAAACGAAGTGCTGGTCCCGGCCAAAGATCTGATCGGCCATTGCGGCGTGCATGTGGATCAGGGCAGCGACGACTTGACCTATTTCCACATTCTGCTGGATGAACATCACCTGCTGAACGCCAACGGCATCGCGTCCGAGAGCCTCTATCTGGGCCGCGAAGGGATCAATGCTATGACTGCCGAGGCGCGGGATGAACTGACAGAGATCCTGCCAGACATCGCACGCCACGACAGTTTTGTGCCACCTGCACTCTGCCGCACCGAACAAACCGGCCGCCGCGCCAGACTATTGGCCGATCGCAGCGATAAAAACGGCAAAGAGCTGGTCGCGCTGTTTTAAGTCGCTTAACAGGGCAGGGCCTCGAGGGCGGCTTCGATCTGGGTTTTGAGTGTTCTGGTCATTTCATAATGGTACGACATGTGAACCGGATCAAACACAGTCAATGCATTCTCCACAAGGATTAGGGCGGATTTCAAATGCGCGCAGGGATCAAGACATTGATGTTGTCTAGCGATAGCACTTTGCGACATTGCTAGATGGTGTAATGTTATCGCCCAGTTTACAGGGAACGTGTCTTTTGTGTAAACCTCTAACGCGCTCCTGCAGGCGGTTATGGCTTCTTCCAATAACGTGAAGCTTTTCGCATTGGTGTTGCGGATGCCTTGGTTGTACAGTGCAAGGGATAAGTTGTTTTGTGTCATTGCCCAGTCGACTGGAAACTCGCCTTTGTTGCGAACCTCCAGTGCGGCGCGATAGGCGGTAACCGCCTGTTTCAGAAGCGTGTAGCCTTCCGCTCCAGTTTTGAGGATGCCTTGAGTTAGTAGCGTAGTCGCAAGGTTATTCTGCGCCATGGCCCATGCTATCGGAAACGCCTTTATTGTGTGAACTTGCATCGCATTGCGATGGGCTGTAGCCGCCTCTTCTAGCAGTGTGGCGGCTGGCGTAGGGGGGAGACGCTTAGCTTGATCTAACAATATGTTGCCGAGGTTGGTTTGTGCCATGGCCCAATCGTTTGGAAATGCGGTTTTCGTGCGGATCTCAAGCGCGGCGCGACAGGCTTTGGCAGCTTGCTTTAGAAGTGTTGTGCCTTTTACACCCGTGGTCCGGTTTGCTTGGTGGGCGAGTGCTACTGATAGGTTTTGTTGGGTCTGTGACCAATCATTTGGAAATCTGTGTTTTGTTCGTATCTGCAGTGCGGCGCGATAGGCGGTTACCGCTTCTTCCAGTAGGTCAGTACTTCGTGCGCCATTGGTTCGGTTTGCTTGATCCGCCAATGCAATTCCGAGGTTGTTTTGATGGGTGGCCCAAAGGGTCGGGTGTGTTATTTGATCTAGGCTGGACAGTGCATCTTTGTTCATCTGGGCTGATAGGTTTAGGCCATCGCCGCCATAACGCATTGTGTGGTGGTGCAAGGAATTTGCCCATCGCCATCTTTTATCAGCGGGTAAGACCGGACTAATTGCGGCAAAACTGTCTGCGGCGGCAGATAGGATGCGATAGGCCTGTTCGGCCTTGCCGCGCAGCAGGGCATTGTTGGCGCGCAATTCTGCGGTTTTTGCGGCCTCGTCCAATTCCGCCTCTTGCACATGGGAGAGCAGGGTTTCGACCTGTTCTAGATCGCCATCCTCAATCGCGGCATAGGCTGCGGCTTTTAGATTGGACAGGCGTTTGAGTTCGGGGTTGATCGCGTCAATTTCGGCCCGAAGTGTGCGATAATCATGTGCCTTTTTGCTCAGCAGGTCGACCAATTGTGGATCGGGCAGGTTATAGGCGCCGTCAATTTCAAATCGGGTGGCGATGGTTTCCAACTGGCCGCGTGTTAGGGATTTTAGATCAGACAGGGCCTGTTTCAGCGATCCCTTTTCAGCGCGCAAGGTGGCAAAGTCATCTGCATGGATGTCTTTTGTATTGCTGGCCTGCGATTTTAACTCGCCGATGCGTTGTTGGGAAATGTCCAAGACCTGACAAATCGGTTGAAATGTTTTGGCCTGTGGGCGCTTGACCTCGCCATTTTCAAAGCGGCGGATTTGGCGGTCTTCACTATCGGGACCAAAGGCAGATTGGGCGACCTGCAATTGGGTCATGCCTTTGCCTTCGCGGCGCGCGCGCATTTCTGCGCCAATCAATTCTCCAAATGTTGGCATTCTGTCCTGTTTTGTCCGGCTCTTGTCCTGTGCTGTCCTCACGTTTGAGCAGCGAAAAAAGTCATTCTGAAATCATCTTGAGAGGAACCGTAACACCGGCTGGCCAGCCTGCAAACATATAGGATGACAAATGAGGAAATTTGTAGAGTTGCTGCGCCGTTTTGCCGGGGTGATCCCCTTTGCTCGGCTGATGCAGGGGGCCGTTATCGCGATCCAACTTTGTGCGGAATGGCATGTTCTGGATGCGGATCTGGCAGGGTATCTGGCACTGGCCCTGAATTTTATTCTGGTGCTATGTGCCTGAAGAGGCGGGCAGGGCGTGTTTGCGCCCTGCCTGTGCGTTAAGCCGCCTGCGCCTGTGTGCTCAGCGCTTCGATGATCGGTAGGAAATCGGCCGCTTTCAGGCTGGCACCGCCCACCAGCGCGCCGTCTACGTTAGACACGGCAAAGATTTCGGCTGCATTGGCCGCTTTGACCGAGCCGCCATAAAGCAGGCGAGTGCCATTGGCGGTTTGTGCGCCAAAACGCGTGGCCAGTTTGGCGCGCATAAAGTCATGTACTTCGCCGATTTGCTGTGTATTGGGCACCAATCCGGTGCCAATCGCCCAGACCGGTTCATAGGCAATCACAAGGTTCTCGGCCGTTGCGCCATCGGGCACGGATAGGGCCAGCTGCGCGCCGATAATGTCGAGCGTATTCTTTGCCTCGCGCTGGCGCAGGGTTTCACCCAAGCAGACAACAGCTGTCAGGCCCGCTTCCCATGCGGCCTCGACCTTGTCGCAGACATCTTCAGATTTTTCGTTGTAATCGGTGCGCCGTTCGGAGTGCCCGAGGATCACATAATCCGCGCCTGCGTCTTTCAACATTTCGGCAGAGATATCGCCCGTATGAGGACCTGCATGTTTTTCGTGGCAGTCCTGGCCCCCCAGAGAGATGGGCAAATTACGATCTGAGATCGGCGACAGCAAAGTCGCGGGTGGCGCGATCATCACCTCGGTTGCGCGCACTGTTGCGGCGGCACCAATCGCGTCCAATTCGGGCAACATTGCCTTGGTGCCCTGCATTTTCCAATTTCCTGCTACCAGTTTGCGCCGCATATCAGTTCCTTTTCAAATCCATCACACACTCAGTATTTTGTGCCATAAACCCCTTTGTATTCAAGGGGTCAAGGGGGGTACCTGACTGATAGCGCTACCAATTTTGGAACATGTGACATCCGCATGGCAAACGCGCGAAATAGCGCGTGTTGCATCCGAAATATGCGCAGATCGTTTCGGTGGGTGATGTGGAAAAGAGGGGGGTTAGCTGAGCTTGGGCACGCCATCAGGAAAGGCGTCGCTCAGTTCTTCAACATCTTTGAACTTGATGCTTTCCCCACAACCGCAGGCATCGGCCACATTGGGATTGTTGAAGGCAAAACTGCTTTCCAACAGCGAGGTCGTATAGTCGATTTCAGTTCCGAATAAGAACATCTGCGCCATGGGGGCGATCAATACGCGCGCGCCGTCTTGTTCAATGACTTCGTCATGTGCACCCGCTTCGGCCACGTAATCCATGGTGTATTCCATGCCCGCACAGCCGCCCTTTTTCACGCCAATGCGCAGGCCAAATTGGCCATCCTTTTCCATCAGACGTGTGATTTGCTTCACCGCTGCTGGTGTCAACGTGACGGGAGGTTTTCCGGGAATGCCAAACATGGGGCGCCTTTCTGTTATGGGGCTAATCTAGTGGCTTTGCGTGGCAATCTCAAGAAGCAAGGTTGTGATGGATGCCGCGCCCAGTGCCCAGGCGAAAGAAGCAAGCGTTCCGATGATGACATATTCGCTGACTTTCCGGTCATCTTTAGCGGTTTCAAACCGCAGAACGGATTTGGCAGCGATGAGAAAACCGACACCGGCGGGTTGGCCGGACAGAACGAGGATATAGATCATCACGCGCTCCAATGTTCCGATCATTTTCCCTGCGTTTGGCAATCCGGTCTCGGTCATATCAAAGCCAGACATGATTTTGCCCACCACTGTCCCGCCCATGGATACGGTTAGGATGAAACCGGTGATGATCAGCGCCGGTGGGGTAAGAAACTGGGCCGCCTGTGCCCAAAGGCCGTTGCTGATCGCGTTTGGCCAATAGATCGCAGCGGCGATAAGGGTGAGCACGTGTAGCGTCTGATCGCCCAAAAAGGCGGCGAGCGTGTTTGCCCGTTCCCTCTTCAGGACCCATGTTTTGAACGCGTCAATGAGGCCATGCGTTATGGCGACTGGTAATGCGACATGCCAGGCGCCGCCTAATGCACCCCATGTGGCGACATACACCAGTGCTATATGGGCCAGAAACACAGGCAGCTTGCGCTTTTGCGCGACCATACGGTCAGTTTGAAGGGGGAAGTCAGCCAGCATATGTGCCAGCAGCAGCGCGATGAAGGTCTGTATCATGTCGCTGGGTAGGGCGAGTGAGGGCATTTATGGGCTCTCCCAAGAGGACAATGCGCGCTCAATGGCGGGAAAGCCCGCTGACCAAAGCGCATCATTGACGGATTGACGGGAAATCCCCAGCTTGGCTGCCGCCTGTGCACGTGGCCCGGATTCTGGTGGTAAGGCTGCGCGTAGGGCGCGGGCCTGGGCCTGTGTCCAGCCTTGGCTGATATGATCTGCCAGTGCGATACAGGCGTTTTCCGCCCCCGACCCGGCGTGCGCCATTTGAGACCGCGCTTTCAGTGTCTCTAGCAAACGGCCAGAGGCGGTAAAGGCCGGACCATGCCCGCGATTGGGGTCATTTTGGTCTGCCATATCTCCATCACCGCTGGCCAGTGCGATCCGTGTTGCCCCATTTGGGAGCTTTGTCGTCAAAAGTCTGGCACGGATGTAGAGTGCGGCGCGTAGGTCATATTTTGGATTGCTCAGCACCATTTGCCATCCATCCCCACCACGACGCGCAAAATAGGCCTGCGTGTCCGGCCAATGGGATAGATAGTATTGAGTCTTGCTCAAGAGCCACATCAATTTATCCAACTCGCCTGAGGTGAGCTGTGTTGAGCCTATGATATCGCCTGTAAGGACTGCGTATTCCATAAGATGGTTATATAGCCTTCTTTTGTAAAAAGAAAGTGAAAACGCCTTCTTTGGGCGAGGGATGCCTTAAATGCCTTCTTTCCGTGAAAAGCATAGTTTGAACAGTCCTAGATCTTGTATTGCACTGGACAAAGCGTGACAGGGGGCAAAGACTAAGCCCAAATAGGACCTAATGGTCCATGAATAGACAACTAAAGAGAACCAAGAGGGATCCACAATGACACTCCGTACCCTATTGACCACAACGCTTGTTGCGACCTGCCTAACCGGTGCTGCTTTTGCTGACACATGTGCGGCGGGTAAAACGCTGACGGATGGGACATTGACTTTTGCCACGGGCAATCCTGCCTATTACCCTTGGGTTATGGATGATGCGCCAGAAGCAGGGGCCGGGTTTGAGGCGGCTGTTGCCTATGCTGTGGCGGCGGAAATGGGGTTTGATGCGGATGCGGTTGCATGGGTGCGTACCAGCTTTGACGAGGCGATCCAGCCGGGTGCTAAAAGCTTTGACCTGAACATGCAGCAATTCTCGATCACGGAAGATCGCGATAAGATCGTTGATTTCTCAGAGGCGTATTATGCGGCGCCTATGGCGGTGCTGGTAAACAAGGCGGCGGCGGCCACGGTGCCGGAAGTTGATGCATTGAAAGACGTCGTTTGGGGCGGCATGGCGGGCACAACAGGTGTGACCATGTTGATGGATGTGATCGACCCGGCAAAAGACCCGCTGCTTTATGGGGATAATGCCGATGTGGTTGAGGCGATGAAGGCCAATCAGGTCGATGCAGCCCTGTTTGATCTGCCCACAGCGCTATATCTGTCAGCGGTTGTCCTAGATGGCGGCGCGGTGATCGGTCAATTCCCGGCAGAGCGTAGTGACAACCCAGATCTATTTGGCATGCTGATGGAAGAGGGCAGCGCGCTAAAACCTTGTGTTGATGCGGCCATCACAGCACTAAAAGACAGCGGAAAACTAGCCGAGATCGAAGCGGAGTGGCTGCAAGAGGCGACAGGCGTGCCATTGGTGGAATAGGCCAAGTTGCACAAGTCTGAAAATAATTGCACAGCTGGCGGAAACTGTCAGTTGCGCATTTTATTTGGACGGTGCGGGTGTAATGTCTAGCGCGTGGGACGGATAGAGAACTGCGTTTTCATGGTAAGCGGCGCAAAGGCAGAGACAGAGGCGAGCACATGGAACTCTATTACACACCCAACTCGCCATATGCGCGGATTTCACGCGTTGCTGCACGTATGTCGGGATTGGTAGATCAAATCACAGAGATTGAAGCAAAGACGCGTGATGTAAATACGTCGTATTTCGAAATAGCACCTCTGGCTCGGGTCCCGATGCTGCAAGATGGTGAAACCCGGTTGGCGGATACCAGGGACATTTGCGCGTATTTCGATCAGAAAGCGGGGCGCAAACAGTGGTTCCCAGACGAAACCGTAGAGACAACATATATGAGGCATATCGCCTTTGGCTTCCTTGATGGGGTGGCCGTTTGGTTGCGCGAAAACGCCCGTCCAGTTGGTCAATCCTCAGAACCTGTATTGGCCTATGAAACGTTTCGCGCTGGGCAGGTCCTGACATGGTTGGAGGTGCAATGGACGGCCCCTGCCACGGTTGACTTTACGGCCCTGACGATAGCGTGCACACTTGATATCGCCATAGATCGCGGCATGGATGTCGACTGGTCGGCCAACGCACCGACTATTTTGAACTGGGTTCAACGCTTTGCTCATGAGCCCGACATGCAATCCACGCGACCTTTACCCAATTGAATGGGCGCGATTGTTGGGTGGAGACGCTAAGATGAAACGAACTAAATTATGAATGGCGTCGAATGGAGCGATCTATGAAACTCTTGGGCCAACCCAATTCGATTAACGTGCGCAAAGTGCTCTGGACCGGTGCTGAGCTGGGCCTAGCCTTGGATCGTGAGGATTGGGGTGGGGCTACGCGCACCACATCTGATCCCGATTTTCTACGTTTGAATCCCAAAGGACTGGTGCCAGTTCTGATCGATGGGGGTTTGGTTTTGTCTGAATCCAATGCAATTTGCCGATATCTTGCCAGTAAATGCGAAACGTCGTTGTTTTCCGTAGACCCAGCCAAGCGGGCGCAGATCGACGCCTGGATGGATTGGCAGGTCAGCGATCTTAACAATGCTTGGCGTGGGGTGTTTATGGGGCGGGTGCGCAAACATCCAAAATTCGCAGATATCGCCGTGCAGGATGAGAGTATCGCCAGCTGGAATACGGCAATGTCGCTGTTGGAAAATCATTTGCAGCGCGCTGGGCCCTTTATCTGCGGCGATGCATTTACGCTGGCTGATATCGTTTTGGCCTTGTCCACCAATCGTTGGGAAATGACGCCGATGGAGCGCCCGGATCTGCCTGCTGTTTCGGAATGGATGGGCCGGATGTCTGACCGGCCCGGGTTTGAACAGTTTTGTAGAAATGGTGTGGCCTAGGTTGCATTCAGCCTAGTAGGGCTATCCTAGCAAAAGGATCTTTGATCCACCTGCATTTCTGCGTAAATCGTGTAATGCGACAAGTTCGGGATCATTCGCCCAGGCAAGCGCGCTCTCCTTTGTTGGAAAACTTAACAGGGCTGCAGCATCTGGAACCTGAGGTGCGCCATCCAATGGTGTAAAATCGCGGGTGCTGCTTTCGACTTTGCCGCCATGTTTTGCAAGCGCGGCCGCTGCACCGTCGCGGTATTGCGCCAAAGCTGTTGGGTTTGTGACGCTTAATTCGACGTAGGCATAGATCATGGGATGTCCTTTTCGCTAAACTATGATGCTGCGATGCTAGACAGTGATGGTGCGTGCGAAAACGCGTGTGTTTGTGATTTCGATGTGCAAAAATGCATGTATGGATGTTTCTTGGGATGATCTACGATCTGTGATGCTGTTGGTGCGTCACCGTACCTTGGCCGAAGCGGCTGGCGCGATGGGTGTTAGTTACACAACTGTTGCGCGCCGCATGAAACGTGCGGAGGATGCGCTGGGCACAATTTTGTTCGAACGCTTGCCAGACGGGTATCGACCAACAGATGCGGCCCATCGCGTGGCCGAACATGCCGCCCGGATGGAAACCCACGAACATGATCTGCGTCGGGCTTTGCAGGGACGGGATCGCGGCTTGACTGGTCGGTTAACTCTGACTGCGCCGCAACTTTTGATCTCTGGGTTCCTTTTACCCATTCTGGATGAGTTTCAAACCGCCTATCCGCAGGTCGAACTGCGGATAGTGGCGACCAATGATCTTCTGGATTTGAACCGGCTTGAGGCAGATTTGGCCATTCGGATCAGCAATGAACCGGGCGATACACTGAAAGGTTTGCGTTTAAGTGGTCAAGATCATGCGAGCTTTGCCAGTGTCGAGATGGCCAAACATATCCAAAAAGATCCAGATAAAGTGGTTGATTGGATCGTTCATGATGGCAATCCGGCCGTGCCCCAACCCTGCAATCCAGCCTATCCCAACCACCAAATGCGGTTTCGGTTTAGCGATATGAGTTCCATGATCGCTGCAGCCCAAGCGGGATTGGGGGTTGTTCGCCTGCCAATGTTTTTAGGGCGCCAGACGGATGGTTTGGTCCAGGTTCCCGTGCTTCCGCCAAAGCCCTATTTGGATATCTGGGTTGTCAGCCATGCAGATGTGTGGCCGTCAGAAAAATTACGGGCGTTCCGTGAAATTTTGGTGCCCCATTTTAAGAAACATGCTGATTTGTTCCGGTCTTAGGGGCGGAAATCCTCAGTCAGGTCCGAGCGAGCAAACCATATTCCCCAATATGACCGGAACGTTCGATTGCCGTTTCCATTTGCGGGACCTGTAATCGGGTTCTGATCAGTGTCAATGATTTCACCACGCGACTTGAACCTAAGGCGAAGTGATGCCAATGCTCTTTTGAAACGGCAATCAATTCTCAATTCATCTTATGATTCAAAAAACGCGTCGCCAAATTTACGAAAACCGTCTGCGCAAGCGGGGGATGGTGATTGCGGCTGTGTCGACCAGTATCGTTTTGGCCGCATTGGTCTTTTTGGTGCCGCGCGCGCCGGGATGGCCTGCGGTGCAAAAGAGTTTCTTCAACGCCGAGGTCTTCACCCGCACGTTTCCCAAATTGCTGGATGCGTTTTGGTGGGATATCGCGATTTTCCTGTGGTCCGCGCCTTTGATTGCCATTCTTGGCCTGATCATTGCACTGTGTCGGGATACGCGAAAACCGGCATTGTTCCCGTTGCGGATTTTTGGAGCTGTCTTTGTCGATGTGTTTCGCGGTGTTCCGGTTATTCTGGTCGTGTATCTTATTGGGTTTGGCATTCCGGGGCTTGGCCTGATGCGTCCGTGGAATTCGCCCTATATCTGGGGGACCGTGGCGCTGGTTTTGACCTATTCCGCCTATGTGGCCGAGGTATTTCGGGCGGGCATCGATAGCATCCATCCTTCGCAACGGGCGGCTGCGGCGTCGTTAGGGTTATCGCAATGGGATATCATGCGTGACGTGGTTCTGCCCCAAGCGCTGCGCCGGGTCATGCCGGCCAATATGAACATGCTGATCGCGCTGCAAAAAGATGTGGCCCTATTGTCGTTTATTGGCCCTGTTGAGATCTTTCGCCAAGCCGGGGTGCAAAAATCCCTTTTGGCCAATTTTACGCCCTATGTTGGGGCCGCCCTGATCTTTCTGGTCGTGACCATCCCAGCCACGCGCTATGCGGATTATCTGGTGGCGAAACAGCGCAAAGCGCAGGGGCACTGATATGGTCAAATTGCGCTGTGAGAACCTAAAGAAATCTTTTGCGGGCAATCTGGTCTGCGCTGATATCAACCTGAGCATTGAAGAGGGGCAGTTAACGTGCCTGATCGGGGCTTCCGGGTCTGGTAAGTCGACGCTTTTGCGGTGTTTGAATCTGTTAGAACCGATCGATGATGGCGCGATCTATCTGGACGATGTTGATATTGCCGAACCGGGTTTAGATCCTGAACCGATCCGTCGGCGCATCGGTATGGTGTTTCAAAGCTACAATCTCTTTCCCCATATGACAGCAGCGGAAAATGTCATGCTGGCCCCACGTCGGGTGCATGGGCGCACGCGGTCCGATTTGCGCAGCGAAGTTGAGGCGCTTTTTGAACGTTTCAATCTGAGCGAACGCATCGATGCCTATCCGGATCAATTGTCAGGCGGGCAGCAGCAAAGGGTTGCGATCATACGTGCATTGGCCATGTCGCCCGAAGTGTTGTTGATGGATGAAATTACCGCCGCGCTTGATCCGCAATTGGTTGGCGAGGTGCTGGATGTTTTGCGCACCCTGAAAGGCGCTGGTATGACGATGGTGCTGGCCACGCATGAGATGGATTTCGCGCGGGAAGCAGCAGACAAAGTATGCTTCCTTCATCAAGGTCACATCGTCGAAGAGGGGCGACCGGAGCAAATTTTTGACGCGCCCCAAAAACCAGAGACACAGCAATTCTTGCAGCGATTGCGCTAAGCTGCGGGAAACGTGAAGGCCCGCATGTGAAAGCGTCGCTGTTCCAATACGGGCGGCGTTCCAACCGGGCAGGCCAATCGCACCAGACATCCATCGTGGCATTTGACATCCCGGCCACTGCGCAGATGGGTGCGACATGTATCTACATCGTAAACCCCGTCTCGAATGGCATCAACAGGACAGGAGGTCGTGCACGGGGCAGGGCAGCCCTCGCACGGGGATTGTTTGGGTGTTTCTTTGGGCAAACTGTCAGGTGTAAAGGGCAGGGCGATGGCCGCACGATAGGCCATCCACAATCCACGCCGTGGAGAAATTTGCAAAGCCGCTTTCGAAACGCAAGCACCTTCGCCGGCCTCGGCCCATTTTGTAAATGGGAGCCAAGGGGGGCCGCCGAATGGGAAATAGGCCGTTAGTTCGATACCGTGTTGAGAGATCTCATCGATGATTTGAGATATGACACGTCTGCTCCAGACATCCATCGCATGGGGGTGGCCAGACCTGTATTCAGGAGATGCGCTAAAGATTGGCCAAAACCGTGTGGTGTCGGTTCCAATCAACGCTAAGAATGACGCATCTTCTGGAAATGCAGGATCCGTTGCGATGTCAAACCCGCCGCTCATTTCCAACCCATGGCGGGCAAGTCTGGCGGCAAAGTTTTGCATGCTGACCTTGGACGAACTACATAAAGCCGAGTTCTAGACGGGCTTCATCAGACATCATGTCCATACCCCAGGGTGGTTCCCAGACCAACGCGACGTCCACCTGTTTCACGCCCGGCAGAGGTTCAATCGCCTCTGCAACCCAGCCCGGCATTTCACCTGCAACAGGACAGCCCGGCGCGGTCAGCGTCATGATGATGCGGACCTCGTTTTCGTCATTGATATCGACTGTATAAATCAGGCCCAAATCATAGATATTCACTGGGATTTCTGGATCGTAAACCGTGCGGATGGCCTCGACCACATTGTCAAAGAGTGCGTGCTCGGTGCTGGAAGGCGCAATCAGAGGCGTGCCTTCCATCGGTGCGTCTTGTTGGGAACTTGTATCAGTCATCAATGGCCTCAAAACTTAGCTGAGCTTTTACATAAGCTTTTCGTGACGAAACGTAAAGATCATCACGCAATGCCCAGAGGGCCGTCGCAGCGGAAATATTGCGGGGGGCTATTGGTGGGTGATGAATTTTGGTGCACTGTTGCAAGGAATTTTTCGAGAAGCGAGAAATTAAAATTTCTTTACTTGAGTGTCTGATTTTAAAAAATTATTAATAATTTTGAAGAAAAATTTATATTAATAAAAATTGCTTAAGTGCATATAATGCAAGGAATTTTATATGCGTATTTTACGGGCGGCCGCCATGGCGGTATGTTTCCCCTTTGTCGCGAATGCGGCTACTTTGACGATCACAGAGATTGCAAAAGTCGAAGGTGATTTCCGTCAAGGAGAGTTGGGGTCTGCGAGCATTTCAGAGGACTATGTTTTGCTCAATACCAACCTTTACGACAAAACGACCGGGGATTTGGTGAAAACATTTGTTCCAACCGATTTGGCGGGTGGCACTGTTGGTTGGCAAACGGGTTTGTCCGACGACTACGCGGTGGTTTCCGGCTACACGTCAGACGGGGGGATCGTTTACATTTTTGATGTCGAGACGGGTGCGCAACTTGGTGTTTTTGAACCTGACAGAAGTTACAGCTCGGGTGAATTCTTTTTCGATATGGATCTTTCGGGTGATCTTGCTGTGGTCAATGAGCTTTCGTGGTCTGGAAATACTACACATGTTTTCGATGTCACAACAGGCGAGCAAATTTCTTCTTTCTCTGAAGGAAATGCATGGTCCGTTGCGATCGAGGGTGAAACGGTAATCTATGGCGATCCTTGCGGTGGTTACACATGCATGGGGGCGGTCTATACTTATGACGCTACGACTGGCGCCTCTATGAGTAGTTTTACTTATCAACCGAGCCTCTCATATGAAAATTCAGACTTTGCCGAATTCGGCACGGATGTTGATGTGTTTGGAACAACGGCAATTTCCGGCGCTCCTGGGGTCTATAAGGATAATTATTTCAATAGTACGGAAGACTGGGAAGGAGAGGTCTATATTTTTGATGCCGAAACGGGCGAAAGATTGTTCGAACTGCGTTCAGGTATTGATGAGGATGATACGTACTATGGATACTCTGTCGCGATCCATGGCGATATTGCGGCTGTAGGCGCGTATGGCCAAAATGGCGAGAATGGATCGGGTGCGGTTTATCTTTATGATGTTACTACGGGCGAGCAGATCGGGTTGATCGAAGCCTCCGCCGGCAATTACAGCTTTGGAATGACTTTGGAGCTATATGGGGATACTCTTGTCGCACGCACATCCGGGACAAGCGCGTATATCTATTCCCTATCAGGCGAAATCGTTGATCGTTACCTGACAACAGATGTCGCGCCTGTGCCATTGCCTGCTGGCGGTATCCTGTTGCTTTCCGCGCTTGGTTTGATAGGGGTGCGTCGTGCACGACTGGGAAAATTAAACGCATGAAAAATAAGAATATTTCACGTCTATGCGGAGCCGTTTTCGGCTTGGCTTCTGTCTTTGGAACACCCGCATTGGCAGAAAGTCCGGCGCATTGCCGCGTCTTGGGGCAGATGGCGTTATCCACTTGGTTGGAGTTGCTGAATGGCCTGACCGCCGCACAAAGTTCAACGCAAAGCCCGGTCATTGCGCGTATGTCGGATTTGACCGACAGTTACGACAATCTGGATTGCGACACTGAAGCTTTGGGTGTTGCGATGTCCTGTTTGATGGAGCGTGCGGGCGAAGGGTATGCCATGCGCGATCTGGCCCAAAAATGCATGACGCAAGCTGGTATTAGTGGGTAATTTCATGTGACGGGACGGCGCGCAAATCGTGCCATCTAGATCTTTGAAAGACTGTGTTAAGGCTGCGGTTTCGCGGCCTTAATTTTTGTAGGGCTTCGTGCTTTCAATGGCATCTTCGCCGATCATATCGCCTGTGGCTAAGATGGGCGATGCATCAATATCCTCAGCGTCCAATAAAACGGAAATCCGTTCAACCGCCGCCAATATCATGGCCTGTTCCCAGTCCTGTAGCGCTTCAAAGCGCTTGGCAAAATCGCGCTGCATTGGATCTGGCGCATTGATCAGGGCTGCTGCGCCTGCTTGTGTTACGACGATGCGTTTTTGACGTCGATCGGTTTCGGACTGCAGGCGTTCAATCATTCCATGACGCACCAATTTATCCAAAAGGGCGGTCACAGTGGCCTGTGAAACCTGCATTTTCTGCGCCAAGGCTTTTGGCGTGGCGTCCTTGGTGTCATCGGCGAATTTCAACAAGCGCAGTTGCACTGCTGTCAGTCCGACCGAGCGCGCAACATCGCGGCCATGGCGTTCTGTCACCCGCAGGATTCGGCGTAATGCGGTTAAAGTGGCGTTTGTTCTGTTCATAATGCTAAGCCTGGCAAATTATTTTTGTGACCTGTCAAAACGAAAATGGTTAATCTCTGAGCGTGTGTTTCCTGAGGAAAGCGACGAATTGCGGTGTTTTTCGGAGGTTCTTATTAACCAACTTGCAGAGTCGGGAAAAGAGAATTATTAGCACTACTAAATAAAATATTCAGGGAGCTAGGAATGAATATTCGTATGATCGGTGCTGCATTTGGCATCATGATGGCGCCAGCCGTCGCATCCGCAGCAGAGTGTGGTAGCGTTTCCATCACCGAAATGAATTGGAAATCCTCTGCGGCAATCACATCTGTTGCCAAATTCCTGATGGAGCAGGGATATGGCTGCGATGTGCAGGTCGTTCCGTCATCCACAGTACCTGCCGTGACATCGCTTTCTGAAAATGGTGAGCCTGACATCGTGACCGAAATGTGGGTCAATGGTGGCGGTGAAGCCTACAAGAAACTGGTCGCTGAAGGTCGTGTGAAAGAACTGACAGCTGTTTTGGAACCCGGCGGCGTTGAAGGCTGGTGGATCCCTAAATATCTGGCGGAAAAGCATCCAGAGCTGCTGACAATGGACGGCATTCTGGCCAATCCTGAGCTGGTTGGCGGTCGTTTCAACAACTGTCCAGAAGGCTGGGGGTGCCGTGTTGCGGGTGACAATATCGCACGTGCATTGAAGCTGGAAGAAAACGGCATCGAAAACTTTGGCCACGGGTCAGGTGAAACGCTGGCGGCGTCTATCGCGGCTGCTTTTGACGCGGAAGAGCCATGGTTTGGCTATTACTGGGCGCCAACTGCGATCTTGGGCAAATACGAAATGGCCAAGGTTGAAATCGGTCCGGTTGATCCAGAGGCACATCACCGCAACCAGGAAGCAGATCGCGACAATCCAGAGATCTCTGATTTCCCACCATCCCCGGTTTGGACGGTTGTGAGCACAGAATTCGAAGCGGAAAAGCCAGAAATCGCGGCCTTGATGTCGAACATTTCGTTCACCGTCGAGGACATGAACGCGCTGCTGGCATGGCAGGATGAAAATAACGCGTCTTCGGAAGAAGCAGCCGTGAATTTCCTGACCAATAACGCCGACATTTGGGGCGCATGGCTGAATGATGAAGCCAAGGAAAAACTAGGCGCTCTTCTTAAGTAAGAGCACCTATCGCATGCGGGCCGCCTGATTGGGCGGCCCTTTTGCATGTCTGGGACTGATTTTAAAGTTGTCCCGTTTTTGCATGTCAATCTCTGACCCATTCCCGGAGGGCCCGTATGGCCAGCTATGATTTCCTATTTGATTCAATTGGTTTGCGTGACTGGTGTGATGCGGGCGGATCAAAGGCCCCGCTATCCATGGCGGATCTTTTGGCACAGGCCAGCGGCGATACAAGCGGTCCTTCTTTGTGGGAATTGCCATTCCCGTCGCTGGATGCGTTGAATGAATCCTGTGGCCGCGTTCCAAAAACACGGGATCTGACCCAAGGGTTGGAAAGCGCGTTTCTGTCGATCAAGGATGGGTTGCGATTTGTGCTGGATCCGATCACGGAACCGCTCAGCTGGATGCTAAACGGCGGTCTGTTTTTGGCGGAAAACACGCCTTGGTTTATCTCTCTGCCGCTGCTTTTGCTGGCAACATTCCTGATTTCACGGTCTTGGTCTTTGGTGATTGGTGTTGGCGCGTCTTTGTTTGGGCTGGCCTTTATCGATCATTACGAACATGCCATGCAGACGCTGGCGATCATCTTTGTCTGTGCGGCCATCTGTGTGGTCTTAGGCGTGCCTATAGGCATTGCCATGTCGCGGTCTGACAGGTTGCAAAGGATCATGATCCCCATATTGGACATGCTGCAAACGCTGCCGACCTTTGTTTATTTGATCCCGTTGATCTTTTTGTTCTCGGTGACGGAACCGAAACTCTATGGCATTGCGATCATTCTCTACGCCATCGTGCCGGTGGTCCGTCTAACGGATCTGGGTATTCGGATGGTAGATAAAGAGGTTTTGGAAGCGGCGCAGGCCTTTGGTATGACACCGCGCCAGAAACTCTATCAGGTCCAGATCCCGCTGGCTTTGCCCAATATCATGGCAGGCGTGAACCAAACCATCATGATGAGCCTTGCTATGGTTGTGATCGCGTCCTTGGTGTCTGCACCGGGTTTGGGGGTTCTGGTCCTGCGCGGCATCCGTTCACTTGAACTGGGCGTTGGTCTGGTGGCTGGCTTGGGCATTGTGATCTTGGCCGTTGTTCTGGACCGCGTGACAAAGGCCGCTTTGGCCCGCGTCAATGCTGGTCAGAAATTCTAAGGGGTGCAGGAAATGAGTGATGCAATGATTTCGATCCGTAACCTTTATAAGGTCTTTGGTCCAAACCCTGCTTCTATGATGGATCATGTCTATGCCGGCATGGGCAAAGACGAGCTGAATGTAGAGCACGGCCATGTGCTGGGCTTGAACGACATCAATGTGGATATGCAGGAGGGCGAGATCACGGTGATCATGGGCCTTTCTGGTTCTGGTAAATCCACATTGGTGCGCCATATCAATCGTTTGATCGATCCGACGGCCGGGCAGGTTTTGGTCAAAGGCGAAAACGTTCTGGATTATGATGACAAAGCGCTGCGCGATATGCGTCGCAAAGACATGTCCATGGTGTTCCAGCATTTCGCGCTTTTGCCACATCGCAATGTGTTGCAGAACACGGCGACGGCGCCAATCGTGCGCGGCGAGAGCGCGCATAGCTATCGCGCGGATGCGACCCATTGGTTGGGGCGTGTGGGATTGGCTGGATATGAAAAACGCTTTCCCCACCAATTGTCCGGCGGGATGCAGCAACGGGTGGGCATTGCGCGTGCTTTGACGTCCAATGCACCGATCATGTTGATGGATGAAGCGTTTTCCGCCCTTGATCCGCTGATCCGAACCGACATGCAGGATTTGTTGTTGGAACTGCAAACCGAGCTGAATAAGACCATCGTTTTTATCAGCCATGACTTGGACGAAGCGTTAAAGCTGGCGGATCATCTGGTGATTTTGAAGGATGGTCGCGTGGTTCAACAGGGCGAGCCGCAGCATATTCTGTTGAACCCCGAAGATGACTACATCGTCGACTTTATTTCCGACATCAACCGCGCCCGGGTTCTACGGGTCCGTTCGATCATGGACCCGGTTGATACCACCCTTACCCATGCAGGAGAGATCCCGCGTGAAGCAACGCTAGAGCAGGTCATTTCCCAAACCGGTGGCTCCTCCAGCGGCACCTATCTGGTGACGCATGAAGGGCAGAAGGTTGGTCAATTGGATATGAGCGCCCTTGTCCGCGCCCTGGTGCCGCAAAAGCGAAGCTCAACTTGATTATTTGATAGGCCAATCTTGTTTGGCCTATCTTATTGTTTTGAAATAAGAAATTAAGTATTTGTGTTAAGTCGCGTCGCATTTGGTATAGGGTGTTTCAAAGTCTACCTGTGTACTGTTCTCACACCATCGGTTGAGTAATCGCACATAAGCATCCGGCCGATTCATTTCCGCTTGGATCGGTGTCAGGGACTGAAATGCTTCTTCCTCCGTGTCGAATGTTGCGACAGACCGGAACCAGCCATCTAAAAGAACCAATTCGGCATTATATCCCAGGGCTTTCGCTCGTTTGATTTCGAAGTTTGCACTTTCGATTGTTCTATCCGCACCAAATATTACGATCCAAGTGTCATGTTGAGGATGTGATTGGTTCTCTAATTTTGACTGATCTACTTGCGGAAAGTTGAGAAGTTCAGCCAATGTTCGCAAGTCTGCCACAGGGCAAGATTGGGCAACCAAACAGTCGTAGTCACGTGCAATGGCGTCAATTCTGGTTTGTAGATCCAAAGCGTCTTTCGCTTCATCATCGGTAATGGTTCGCGAGTGGGTTAAGCCGGGCCCATTTGGGCCTATCGTTAAGTGAAGATCGTAATCTTCCAATGTCTTGAAAATATTTTGTGCCTGTCCGCCGAACCGGTCCGGCGCAAGAATTAAGCTGCCTACTACGACGATGACCGATGCTAAAATTAAGGCTGCAAAGATTTTAAAAAAATATCGATATGTTTCATATTTCTATCCAAAATGCTAAAAATAATTTGGATAGTAGCATGAAAATGTCGGTTCAGGGCAGTAAAGTCACTGAGCGTCAATCTTCACCTCGCCTAAACGATGGCAGGTTTCTAAATTTCACCATTAAGAAAGAGGCAACCTTGGCGGTATCAACGGTGATTTCAGAGTGAAGTAGAACACCGCCTGATCCTGTTGGGATAGGCGGTGTGCTGCATCATGATAAAGCTCAAAGTGTTAGGCGGATTTCACGTAGCCACCATTATAGTCATCGCTTTTTCTGCGGATCTGTGAATGTTCAACAATCCGCTCGCGTGCGATACCTCTGAATTCGTCAATGGAAGAATAGCCTTTGCGCTTCATGTAATCGCTGAGATCGTTCTTCAACTCTTGAATAAGTTTGATGCCAACGCCGCCGCTGCCTTTTTCTTCCATCGCAGCGGTGCAAACCTGCAGGTTCCCTGCGCCATGTACGATAAAGTTGAACGCTTCGTTGAACCCTTTGATCCCGCCAATGCCGGAAATAGATTTATCCGGAAAGGCGCGCGAAATGTCTGAAACACGCTGCAGGGCTTGGTGCAAAATCGCCAAGCCACCCAAACCACCGGATGTGACCAAGCCGTCAACTTCAACCTCGAATTTCAAGGTTTCGGGATCCATCAAGGGCAGGGAAGGGAATGTGTTGCAAAGCGATATCGCGGATGCGCCCGCGTCATAGGCGGCAGCTGCTGCATCCACGAGCGTCGATGTGGAAGGTGTCAGTTTCACCCAGATTGGCACGTCTACGACGCTGGTGACGGCTGCCAGAATGGATCTGATGATATCTTCGTCATTGGCCACATTTGCGCCCATGTCCTTGCGGTCCATATGGGGGCAGGACAGGTTCAATTCCAACGCATCGCATCCGACATTTATACATGCGGTTGCCAGCTTGCGCCAATTGTCCATTTCTTCTTCGCTGCCTGCGCCTGCCATGATGGACGCGATAAGCATGCGGTCTGGATAGGTCGCCTTGATTTCTTCTAGATCTGGCAGCCACTGTTCAAGTGGTTGATCGGAAATCAATTCCCAGTTCCACGAAGAATGCGATACAGTATCAGGCCGTTTTGTACGCGACACATAAGGCGCGGTTTCACTGGCGCGCTGATAGATTGTCTTTGGCCCGGCCACGTTTTCGACTGGGTGTAGGCCGATCGTTTTGGTTACCACACCACCCCAACCCGCTTCAAAGGCCTTTAGAATCTTGCGTTTGCTTTCGGTCGGCGGGGCAGACGCCAGAACAAATGGATTTACAAACTCGAGACCGGTAAAATTTGTAGCAAGCTCATTCGTCATAGCATGTCCTCAAATTGTTGATATCAGGAAACCTCAAATTATTTTACCGAAAGGTCAATATTTTTCCTTAAGAGAGCAACAATTATCGCGAACCGCCGTCAGAAATGAGGCGAACTGCTCGAAAATTGGGATTTTCGGAGTGAAATACAGGGTTGGGAAGGGCCTAAATTGCCTTAAAATTCGAGCGGTGCGTTTTCGATGACTTCTTTAAGGGTGAAAAAACTACGCAATTGCCGTACGCCGGGAAGAGTCAAAAGCTGGGCACGGTGACGTTTGTTAAAGTCCGAAATGTCGCGCACCCGTATCTTGAGAAAATAGTCAAAATCGCCGGCCACGCAGTGGCATTCCAAGACAAACGGAAATTTTCCAATAGCGTCTTCGAATTCGGCAAAGCTTTCGGGTGTCGACCTCTCTAACACGGCGCCAACCAAAACCATAACGCTAAGATCAACGGCTTCAGGTTTGACCTGTGCTGTGACCGAGCTGATGATGCCTTTGTCAAAAAGGCGCTGCGTTCGTCTGTGACATGTTGCGGGGCTCACATCCACTTTGTTCGCGATCTCGGCATTGCTCATGCGACCGTCAGATTGAAGCAACCTGAGAATCTTTCTGTCAATCTTATCGACTTCGATATCTGTAAAAGTATCTTCCATAATTAATGAATATTTAGAGATAAAAGTAAAATCAATGGCTAAAGTGTGGGTGGTTGGCGAGTTTTGAGGTGTAAATATGAGAGCACCTTTCTTAACCTTTCCTCTAACGTTTGTGCAGTGTCTTACAAGGAAAACTGCACCATGAACCTGTCAAAATTCGAACGATACCCCCTCACATTCGGCCCAACACCGATTGAATATCTTCCCCGCCTGTCTGAGGCATTGGATGCTGGCATTGATATCTATGCCAAACGCGATGATTGCAATTCCGGGCTGGCTCTGGGGGGCAATAAGCTGCGAAAGCTGGAATATATTGTGCCAGATGCGATTGCATCCGGTGCCGATACGCTTGTGTCAATCGGCGGGGTGCAATCCAACCACACGCGTATGGTTGCGGCAACGGCCGCAAAGATCGGTATGAAATGTGTTGTTATTCAGGAAAGCTGGGTCCCGCACGAGGATGCCGTCTATGATCGCGTGGGTAATATCCTGATGACCCGTCTTATGGGGGCTGATAGCCGTTTGGTGGATGAAGGGTTTGACATTGGCATTCGCAAAAGCTGGGAAGACGCGATGCAATCTGTTCGCGATGCAGGTGGCGCGCCCTATGCTATCCCGGCGGGCGCATCAGTGCATAAATATGGCGGTTTGGGATATGTGGGCTTTGCGGAAGAAGTCCGCGCGCAAGAGGAGGAAATGGGCATCACATTCGACTATATCGTCGTATGTTGCGTCACAGGATCAACGCAGGCTGGAATGATCGTGGGCTTCGCGGCGGATGGTCGGGCGGATAAGGTGATTGGAATTGATGGATCGGGCACGCCTGAGCAATTGCGTGAACAGATGCGCGGCATCGTCGATAACACTGCGGATCTGGTCGAACTGGGCCGAGCGGTTCGTGATGATGAGATCGTCATCAATCCAGATTATGCCTATCCCGCCTATGGTGTCCCCAGCCATGAAACAAACGAAGCCATGCGTTTGGCTGCGCGGACCGAGGCGATGATCACAGATCCGGTTTATGAAGGTAAGTCCATGCAAGGCATGATTGACCTTGCCCAGAAAGGGTTCTTTCCGAAAGGATCCAAAGTGCTCTACGCCCATTTGGGTGGCGCGCCTGCCATCAACGGGTACAGCTACACCTATAGAAACGGTTAGACCAGCATGGCGCTGGTATTGATGACAATCGTTAGGGCGGATCAAGGCACGGAGAAAACCATTGAACAGCTGATCACGCGCTGGGTTGTTGCGGGTCAGCTAACCTTTGTCTTTTGGGCCAAAGAAGACCCTCAAAAGATATGTGTGCGTGTGCAGGATCATATCTCGGCTTGGGAATTCGAAGGTGAGTTCAGAAGGTATCACCCCACTTCATCAGAGGCGGTTACCTTTGACGTTCTAACCGAACGGCATATGGCGGATATTGACGCTATATCCACGCTTTTGTGAGGTCTGGCGATCATAAATAGGGAAAACGGACCTCTTTGAGGGGCCCGCTTTTTTTTGCGGTATACGCGGCTATAAGGTCTTAGCCTTGTTGCGTGAACCGTACCTTGCCGATGAAAGGCAGGTTGCGGTTGCGTTGGGCAAAATCGATGCCGTATCCCACGACAAATTCGTCTGGGATTTCAAACCCGATCCAGTCTGCTTTGAAATCCACTTCACGGCGGACAGGTTTGTCCAAAAGGGCAATGGTCCGCATCCGTTTGGGATTGCGCGAGCGCAGCAATTTTTCCACATGGTGTAATGTATAACCAGTATCGACGATATCCTCGACCACCAGAACATCGCGCCCTTCAATGGCACCGCGCAGGTCTTTTAGGATGCGTACCTCGCGTGAGCTTTCCATGCCATCGCCATAAGACGAAGCTTCTAGAAAATCGACCTCGACAGGCAGGTCCAATTCGCGCACGAGGTCTGCGATGAATACGAAAGATCCACGCAACAGGCCAACGACAACCAATTTATCTGTGTCGCGGAATTCCTTTACAATTTCGCGACATAATTCCTCAATCCGTGCAGCGATTGCTTTGGCAGAGATCATTTCGTCAACAACATAGGCAGGTTGTGTCATGTCGTTCCTTTGCGCATGTGCTTAGGTCTTGAATTTTCCGGCGCAACATACGACATGGTGCGCCAGAGTCACGCTTTAGAGAACTGAACCAGATGCCGCAACATGCTGAAACCCGTCACCTGCCTTATACGGCACAGCAGATGTATGATCTGGTGGCAGATGTGAAATCCTATCCAGAGTTTTTGCCCTGGACCGCTGCGGCGCGGATCCGGTCGGATCAGGACGAAGGCGATTATCGCGAAATGCTGGCGGATTTGGTGATTTCGTTCAAAGTGTTTCGTGAGAAATTCGGCTCGCGTGTGCGCCTTTGGTCTGACGAGCATAAGATCGAAACCGAATATCTGGACGGTCCGTTTGCGCATATGCGGTCAAATTGGCGGTTTGAAGATGCGGAAACCGGTGGTGTGAATATTCATTTCGATGTGGATTTTGAATTTCGCAACAAATTGCTTTCAGGCGCTGCGGGGATGTTTTTCTTTCAGGCGATGCAACAGATCGTGCGCGCTTTTGAAACCCGTGCTGCGGAACTGTATGGCAATATGTCAGTCTGATCCGAGATCCAGCGCTTTATAGATCAGCTGCAATGCGTAATCCCGCGCGGCTGCCCGGACGTTGTCCCGGCCCAATGCCCCAAAGTCGCGTGTCTGTGAAAAGACCGTTTGCGGTGTGGCAAGGGCAAAGCAAACGCGCCCTTCAGGTTTGTGTTCAGATCCTCCGGGACCTGCAATTCCACTGACAGCGAGGGCAAAATCAGCGTTTGCATTCTTCAACGCCCCTAATGCCATTTCTTCGACAACCTGTTCTGAAACCGCGCCGTATTCGGCAAGGCTATCGGCTGCAACGCCCAATAGGTCGGTCTTGGCTGTGTTGGAATAGGTGACGAAACCGCGTTCGAATATGGCGGATGATCCGGGGATATCTGTCAGCGCTGCAGAAATCATACCGCCTGTGCAGCTTTCGGCGCAGGTGATGGTTTGACCGCGCGCGCTTGCGCGTTTCACGATTTCGGCAGCGATCTTCATAGGATCACCGGCAAATGTGCAAGGATCGCCAGAATGGCCACAACACCTGCCGCAAAGATGCCGGCCCAAATGTCATCTAGCATGACGCCCCACGCATCTTTGCGCGCGTCGGCCTTGCCTATGATCGATGGTTTCCAGATGTCAAAGACACGAAATGCGATAAAGGCTGTTAGAAGGCCGGGATACAATGCCAAAGGCGATGCGCCTGTGAACCAAACGCCATAGGCCACAGGCATCAACGCGATCCACTGACCTGCCAATTCGTCGATGACAATTTCAGAATGATCTGGATCCGCTTCGCCCGCCGTCATGGCCTTAACGCTGATATAGCCGATGATGCAGGCCGCAATCGTGGCAAGGGTGAAAAGAGCGATGCTATAGGTATAAAGCAAGGGCAGCGCCAGTAATACGGATGCGGCTGACCCCCATGTGCCGGGGGCAGGGCGCATATATCCGACTGGGCCCAATGTTGCGATCCAATTCATGCCGCCACCAACGTTGCCGTGGCAATGCTGGCAATCCCTTCTTCGCGGCCCGTAAAGCCTAGGCGTTCTGACGTGGTGGCCTTGATGGAAATGCGGTCCTCGCGCAATCCCATGATCTCGGCCATGCGCGCGGTCATAGCTGGCGCATGTGGGCCAACCTTTGGTTTTTCGCAGATGATGGTCACGTCGATATTGGAAATCGCGTAGCCCTTGCTTTGCGCCAGATCCACAGCATGTTTTAGAAAAATCTCTGACGCAGCGCCTTTCCATTGCGGATCAGACGGGGGAAAATGTCGTCCTATATCGCCCTCGGCCATTGCGCCATACAATGCGTCCGTCACCGCATGCATCGCGACATCCGCATCTGAATGACCTTTGAGGGCCTTGTCATGTGGAATTTCAACGCCGCATAGGATGACATGGTCGCCGGATTCAAAGGCATGTACGTCATACCCATTGCCAAGACGAATATCCATTTTGTCTTCTTTCAAAATCTGCGCGGCCCGGTGAAAGTCCGCGGGAACGGTAATTTTTAGATTACGTTCCTCGCCCGGCACGATCGCAACGTCAAGACCAGCCGCGCGGGCGACCTCGACGTCATCGGCTGCGTTGCCAGAAAAGTCACGATGTGCCTGCATAATATCTGCATAGCGAAAGCCCTGCGGTGTTTGGGCGCGATATAAGCCGGTTCTGTCTTGGGGGCCTGTGACCTTTCCATTTTCGCCCGTCCACAGCGCATCTGTCACCGGCAGGGCAGGTGCAGCGCCCGCGTGATCGGCCAAAGTGTCGATGACGGTTTGGATGCATTGGATGGAAATGCAGGGGCGGGCAACGTCATGTATCAAGACGATATCGGGCGGCGCGATCGCCAAAGCCTGTAATCCAGCCCGCACCGATCCTGCGCGCTCATCCGCCCCATCCACAAGGGTCACATCCAGGCCGTCGCAAAGGTTTTCAGCAAATTTCCGATCATCAGGGTGAATGACCATGATCAGCTCAGCAATCGCGGCAAAGCGCTCTAGCGTCCAGCGGGCCACAGGTTTTCCCAACAGGGATTGCCATTGCTTTGGCACGGGACCACCTGCGCGACGGCCGCGTCCAGCAGCAACAATCAGGGCGGCAATCCGAGGCGTGGCAGTCATAGTGGTAAGGTTCCAAATTTTTGCCCCTTGTTAAGCGTCACAGGCGCGAACTGCAATATCTGCAAAAATGCCTAAAAAATTAGCAAATGCACGACGGTTCACCGTTTTTGTAGTATGGTGCATTGAAAGCCATCACTTTGATCCGTATTTTGTTAACGTATGCACAAGGAATAGGCTCTTGAGCTTTTCGCTAGGTTCCCAAAAAATCGCGCCGCCCGTTTTATTGGCGCCTCTGGCCGGAATTACGGATTTACCTTTCCGTAATTTGGTCAGCCGGTTTGGTGCGGGCTTGGTCGTGTCGGAAATGATCGCTTCGGGCGAATTTCTGACAGAACGCCCTGGTACGCGCGAAAAGGCTGAACTGGGTTTGGATGTGTCGCGCACTTCTGTTCAATTGGCTGGCCGGGATGCGGATGCGATGGCCATGGCGGCGCGACAGGTTGCCGATATGGGCGCGCAGGTGATCGATATCAATATGGGTTGTCCTGCGAAAAAAGTGACTGGCGGTTGGTCAGGGTCTGCGCTGATGCAGGTGCCTGATCACGCTTTAACGCTGGTGGATGCGGTTGTCGGTGCGGTTGATGTGCCGGTGACTTTGAAAATGCGGTTGGGATGGGATGATGGATCGCTGAATGCGGCTGATATTGCACAGCGGGCAGAGGCTGCAGGCGTTCAGATGATCACCATACACGGGCGCACGCGGTGTCAGTTCTATAAAGGGCAGGCAGATTGGGCGGCCATTCGCGCGGTCAAAGATGCGGTGTCTATTCCGGTTATTGCCAATGGCGATATCGTGGATGCAGCCAGTGCGCGCGAGGCGCTAAACCTGTCGGGCGCTGACGGTGTGATGATCGGGCGGGGTGCGCAAGGGGCCCCTTGGATCCCGGCCCAAATCGCGCATGAGATCTACGGCACTGCCGCGCCTGATATCCCACAAGGCGACGATTTGGTGGCCATGGTACGTGCGCATTACGAAGATATGCTGGTGTTTTACGGGGTGGATCTGGGCCTGCGCTGCGCTCGCAAGCATCTGGGTTGGTATATGGACCGGGCCAAAACGCCCAAAGCAGTGCGCCAGACAATCCTGCGGGCAGATGTCCCGGCAGATGTGATCGATAATTTGAAACACGCGTTGGTGACAAGCAGCGAGAAAGCGGCAGCATGACACCGACACGACAAGAAGACCTCGTAAGAGGTGACAAGGCACAGATGGAAAAGATTGAAAAAGAGGTAATGGCAAAGCGTCTGGATGCCATGTCAGCCGGACCAGACCTACATTTATGGTCTTCATTGCCCGTACCAGCGCTTTTATTGGATGAAAAAGATCGTATTGCGGATGTGAACCCCGAGGCGGAAATTTTTCTAAATGCCTCATCTAAGATGCTGTTGGGACAAACCGTTTGGGCCCGATTGGCGGTTGATACGCATTTGGAAGAAAGCCTGGCACGGGCGCGGGAAAATGGATCGCCGCTATTTGTGAATGATGTCGATGTGGGCACATTTGGGCGACCGCCGGTTGTGTCCTCGCTGCAAATCGCGCCGTTGGCTGGGCGGCCCGGTTGGATGGTAATGCTGGTCTCGCCCCGGGAATTGGCGGGTCGGATGACGCAGAACCATTCGGTCAAATCCGCCGCCAAATCCGCCATTGGGATGGCGGAAATGTTGGCACATGAGATCAAAAATCCATTGGCGGGTATCGCGGGTGCGGCGCAGCTTTTGTCGATGAACCTACCCAAAGCCGATTTGGAATTTACCGACCTGATTGTCGAAGAAACCCGGCGTATTGTGAAACTGCTTGAGCAGGTTGAACAATTTGGAAATCTGTCACCGCCCGAACGCACAGCAGTCAATTTGCATGACGTTTTGGATCGTGTGCGCCGTTCTGCCCTCTTTGGGTTTGGGGCGCATATGAAGATCGTTGAAGATTATGACCCATCTTTGCCAACAGCATTCGGGGATCCCGATCAATTGCTGCAGGTGGTGATGAACCTCGTCAAAAACGCCTCAGAAGCATCAGATCCTGCTAAAGGCGGCAAGATCACGCTGCATACATATTACGAACACAGTTTCCGACTGCGCCGCGCGGATGGCAGCGGCATGTCTCTGCCTTTGCAAATCGAAGTGATTGATGACGGCCCGGGATTACCGGAAAAAATTCGAGAAGATATTTTTGACCCGTTTGTATCGGGCAAAGAAAACGGAACGGGTCTTGGGCTGGCATTGGTGTCCAAGATTATTTCCGATCACGACGGATGGATTTCTGTCGATAGTAAACCGGGACGCACAGTGTTTCGCATCTCATTGCCGCGTGCGCCGAAAGACGCACCGGAAAAAGAATTGAATTAAAGGAGTCTCCACCATGGACGGCACAGTATTAGTTGCAGATGATGATCGCACAATCCGTACAGTTCTCACACAGGCTCTGACGCGCGCGGGATGCAAAGTGCATGCCACCTCGTCCCTGACCACATTGATGCGCTGGGTTGGTGAAGGCAAAGGGGATGTTGTGATCTCTGATGTTGTTATGCCCGACGGCAATGGTTTGGAAATGCTGCCAAAAATTTCACAAGATCGCCCCGGATTGCCGGTGATCGTGATTTCGGCCCAAAACACTATCATGACCGCTATTCAGGCCGCCGAAGCGGAGGCCTATGATTATCTGCCCAAACCCTTTGATTTGCCCGATCTGATGAAGCGCACGGCAAAGGCGTTGGAAAATCGCACACGCGCACCGATCCGCGAAACGCCTGTTTTGGATGCGGATGGGCCAGAAGAAATGCCAATGGTGGGCAAGACGCCCGCGATGCAGGCGCTCTATCGTCTGGTTGCACGCGTGATGAACACGGATCTGCCTGTGTTGATTTCAGGTGAAAGCGGTACAGGTAAATCGCTGATTGCGCGCTCTGTGCATGATTTTTCTGATCGCCGGACCTTGCCGTTCGTGACTGTGACCGGTGCGGAATTGGCCGATATTGAAGGCCCATCACGTGTGTTGGCGCGTGTGAAAAGTGGTACGTTGTTGATTGATGAAATCGGCGATATCGAGGATGAGGTTCAGGCACGTATTGTGCGCATGATGGACAATGCCGGTGAACATTCGCCACGGTTTATGGCGACATCTCAGGGCGAGCTTGGTGCTTTGATGGATGCGGGGCAGGTGCGTCAGGATCTGTATTACCGTCTGTCCGGCGCGACGATCAATGTGCCAGCCTTGCGGGAACGTGTCGAAGATATCGCGCTTCTGACTGAACATTTCTTGCTGCGTTGCGAACGCGAAGGCAGCCCAAAGCGCTGGCTATCTGAAAGCGCGGCGGAATTGTTCCGTGCCTATAGCTGGCCGGGCAATGTGCGTCAGTTGGAAAATGCGGTGCGCCGTCTGTCTTTGACTGCGCGTAATGATGAAATCAGCCGCTCTGAGGTCGAAGCGGTCCTTGGCCATCAACCAGATACAGGTCCGGTTCTGCGCGGTGGCGAGACAGAAAAGCTGAGCACATCCGTCGCGCGGCATCTGCGTCGTTACTTTGATTTGCATGGCGCGATCCTGCCACCTCCCGGCCTGTATCAGCGTATTTTGAAAGAAGTAGAAGCGCCGCTGATCGAAATTGCTCTAGAGGCAACAGGCGGAAATCAGGCAAAATGCGCCGATCTGCTTGGCATTAACCGAAATACTTTGCGTAAGAAGATCACAGACCTCGATATTAACGTGACACGCCGCCGCAAATTGATGTAAAAGGGCCACAGTAGAGTGGCGCCTGGGGCGAAAGCCTAGGGAAGACCACAAAATTTGGCGGTAGCGGCGCAACAGTCGCGCATATGAGCGGAGTGACCTGTGGCCACAATGGCACGCAGCTTCATCAATAAAAGACCCGCAGCGCGCGGGTCTGCTAAAAACCGGTTCCTTCGGGTGCAACGCTTGCGGCGTTTGCAGAATTTTGGAACCCTTGCGCTTGTCCTTATGGGGCCGGCGCTGGCTGTTTTGACATTTCTCTTTATGGGTCCTTGGGACACTGAACTGGGCAGCGGGCTTGGCCAGCGTTTGGTTTTGCTTGTGGATTTTGTCTACGTTCTTTTGTTGATTGCACTGGTTGTGATCCGCGTGACCCGGTTGATTGCTGCGCGCCGCGCGCATTCGGCAGGATCGCGGTTGCATTTGCGTTTGACCGGGGCCTTTGTCCTTATGGCCCTGTTGCCAGCAGTGACTGTTGCGGTCTTTGCGGTGATCTCACTTAATCTTGGTTTGGAAACATGGTTCTCAACCCGTGTTCAAAATGTGGTCGGTGCTTCGCTTACGGCCGCGCGGGCTTATGAAGCCCAGCAAACGGAAGGTTTGATTGAGGATACAGAGGCGCTGGCCCGTTATTTGGATACGGCGCTGTTACGCAATGATACGCTGGATGAAGGCGTGTTGCGCCAATTGCTGCAAGATGGCCAAACACAAATTCAGCGCGGTCTGAGTGAGGCTTATATCATTGACGCAAAGGCAGATATCCGTCAGCGGGGTGAAGGGTCATATTTGTTTGACTATGAACCGCCCAGCAGCGCCGATTTTCTGGCCTTGCAGGACACTGGCATCGCGGTCATTCAGGACCTGAGCAACAATGAATTCCGAGCGCTTGTAAAACTGAACGCGGCTTTGGACCGGTATTTATATGTGACGCGGGATGTGGACGGCAATCTGGTGCGTTTGCTGGATGATACACAAGAAACGGCGCAGTTCTATCAGCAACGCGAGGCCGAACGTGGACGCCGCCTGTTTGACTTTGCGCTTCTATATCTCGGGTTTGCCGTTCTTTTGATCCTTGCCGCCACATGGGCAGGCCTGTGGTTCGCTGAACGCCTGTCGCGCCCTGTGGGTCGCCTGACAGGGGCGGCGCAGCGCGTTGGCGGCGGCGATCTGGACGTTCACGTGTTGGAAGAAGAGGGCAATGATGAAATTGCCATGCTGGGGCGCTATTTCAACCAGATGACGCGTCAGCTGAAAGGGCAACGGGAAACCCTGCTGGAAAACACCCGCCATATCGAACGTCGTCAACGTCTGTTTGATTCCGTGCTGACCTCTGTCACCTCAGGTGTTGTAGGTTTGGATGCAGAAGGCTGTATTACATTTGTGAACCGTTCAGCGGAACGGTTGTTGGACTGGCATGAAAGCCGCACGGAAATGCCGCTGAATGTCGCCGTGCCTGAATTCGGATCGCTGCTGGAACGGTTGCGCGATGAAGGGCGGGAATTCGTCCAAGAAGAAATCAAAGTCTCGCGGGGGGGGAAGGTGGAACATTTGCTTGTGCGCCTTTCGACCCGTCGTATGAGCGATGGTGCAGGCGAAGGTTACGTTCTGGCCTTTGACGATGTGACCACATTGGTGTCCGCGCAACGTATGGCCGCATGGGGCGATGTGGCGCGGCGTATTGCCCATGAAATCAAAAACCCTCTCACCCCGATTCAATTGTCGGCTGAACGGATCCGGCGCAAATTTTCCCGCCGTTTGGATGCGAAAGACGCGGCCGATTTGCAGCAGATGACAGATGTCATTGTGCGCCAAACGGGGGATTTGCGCCGTATTGTTGATGAGTTTTCCAAATTTGCCCGCATGCCTGAACCAGATCGCAAACCCGAGGATCTGGGCGATATCTTGCGGGGCGTCGTATTTCTGCAAGAGAGTGGTCAGCCTGATGTGCAGTTTTCAACCGAGCTTGCAGATGGCGAAATTGCCGCCGAATTGGATGCGACCATGATCGGTCAAGCCTTAACCAATTTGATTAAAAACGCTGGTGAAGCGATTGAAACTTATGTTGAAACTCTACCTGAGGGATATCTTTATAGCGGCAAAATTCATGTGTCGCTGATGCGAGATGACGAGATGGTTGAGATTTGCATTTCTGACAATGGTATTGGCTTGCCCGAAGATCGCGGGCGTTTGTTCGAACCTTATGTGACGACGCGTGACAAAGGGACTGGGCTGGGATTGCCCATTGTGAAGAAAATTATCGAAGAACATGGCGGGACATTGTCTCTAGAAGATGCGCCCGTTTTTGAAGGTGGCGATCGCTTTGGCGCGATGGCTGTATTGAGATTACCAGTATTGACCCAGTCCCGTGAAACGGAACTCGGGGAGGATGAAGAGTTGGTGAATAAGATGACCCAAGTTAAGGGTGACAATAAAAAGGTGGTGGCACAATGAGCGATATTCTGATTGTCGATGACGAACGTGATATTCGGGAATTGATCGGAGATATCCTAGAGGATGAAGGATATTCGGCGCGACTTGCGGGCAATTCCAGCGAAGCTATGGCAGAGGTCGAAAAGGCAACGCCATCGCTGATCATTCTCGATATCTGGCTGAAAGACAGCAAGATGGACGGGATTGATATCCTGAAAGTCGTGAAACGTGATTATCCAGATGTGCCAGTTGTCATTATCTCGGGCCATGGCAATATCGAAATTGCTGTCGCTGCGATTAAGCAGGGCGCCTATGATTTTATCTCTAAGCCTTTCAATATCGACCAATTGCTGGTTGTGATCCGTCGCGCGATGGAAACGTCGCGACTGCGTCATGAAAACACCGAACTGCGCCGGGGTGAGCAAGGCGCTGGCGAAATGATCGGCGATAGCCCATCCTATCGACTTATGATCAGTCAGTTGGAAAAAGTGACCAAATCCAATGGGCGCGTGATGCTGTCCGGCCCGTCAGGTGCGGGTAAGGAAATGGCTGCGCGCTATATCCATATGCATTCAAACCGGGCGTCAGCCCCCTTCGTGACTGTGGATTGTGCCGGTGTTGAACCGGAAAAAATGGAAACCATTCTGTTTGGCAGTGAAAAAGCGGATAAGACGGTCGAAATGGGGCTGTTGGAACAAGCCAATGGCGGCGTGATCTATTTCGATGAGGTCGCGGATATGCCTTTGGGTACGCAATCCAAAATCCTGCGGGTTCTCGTGGATCAGCAATTCACCAGGGTTGGGGGAACTGAAAAGGTCAAAGTCGATTTGCGCGTGATTTCGTCCTCGGCGAAAAACCTGAACGATGAAATTGACGCCGGCACGCTGCGCCAAGAACTGTACCATCGTTTGAATGTTGTGCCCATTGACGTTCCCTCCCTCGCAAATCGTCGTGAAGATATCCCAATGTTGGCCAATCATTTCATTTCGGAATGCAACGGCGTTCAGGGCCTGCCCATGCGCGAACTTTCTGACGATGCGATTGCGCTGATGCAAACCATGCCGTGGCCAGGCAATGTCCGCCAATTGAAAAACTTGATTGAGCGGGTTCTGATTTTGGGGGATCCGTCAAAACCGATCGAGGCCAGTGAATTGCCGCAAGAGGGCGGCGTTGCGCAGTCCGATCAAGACCGTGTTGTGGTGTTGGGAACCCTTGCCACTTTGCCTTTACGTGAAGCGCGTGAAGCGTTTGAGCGGGAATATCTGCTGACGCAGATCAATCGGTTTGGTGGCAATATCTCTCGTACGGCATCCTTTGTTGGTATGGAACGTTCGGCGCTTCACCGTAAATTGAAATCGCTTGGCGTGGTGACATCTGCAAAATCCGGTGCACGCGTTGCACGGTTAGAGCAAGAAAACACACATGCGGCCGAATAGGACCGCGGACTAAAACCATGTGTTTCGGGATCTGCATTCGATTGCGATTGATGTAAATGTGGTCCTGCGATACGTATCAGGTTGGTAAAAGGGGCAATATTGCCCCTTTTGTTTTGCATCTTTTGATGGTGGCAAACCCGTGTATTGCGCAACATGTGCGGCCTAGAATGTCACGCGCGCCATGCACCCCCTTGCCAAGCCCCTATGAGTTCTGAAAAATAGCACATAACGAAACCGGAGCAGCGGTGTATGAAAGTCATCATTTGTGGGGCAGGTCAGGTCGGCTGGCAAATAGCTAGGCATCTGGCAAGCGAACGAAACGACGTCACTGTCGTTGACAGCAACCCCGATCTCGTGCGGCGTGCGACGGATAGTCTGGATGTTCAGGGTATTTCTGGCTTTGCATCCTACCCAGATATTTTGGAACGTGCCGGTGCGCGGGACGCGGATATGATCATCGCGGCTACGCATTCGGATGAGGTCAATATGGTGACCTGTCAGGTCGCTCATTCGATCTTTTCGGTACCGCGCAAAATTGCTCGCCTGCGGGCGCGCTCATATCTCGACGCAATTTATTCTGATCTCTATCGGCGGGATCACTTGCCCATTGACGTGGTCATCAGCCCGGAACGTGAAGTTGCCGAAGCCGCACTTCAACGTTTGGCGGCACCCGCGGCCTTTGATACGGAAACATTCCTAGATGGGGATGTGCAATTGTTGGGGCTGATGCTGGATCCTGATTGCCCCATCGTGAATACGCCTTTGCGTCAATTGTCTGATCTGTTTTCGACCTTGCGCGCGGTCGTGGTGGGCGTGCGCCGTGATGGCACATTGTTTGCCCCGGAATCCAAAGACCAGCTTTTTGTCGGTGACAGTTGTTACATCGTCGTTCATTCCGATGATGTTTTACGCTGCATGGAAATCTTTGGGAAAACCCAGCATAAATTGGAACGGGTGACGATTGTTGGCGGGGGCAATATTGGTCTGGCCGTGGCGCATGCATTGGAAAGCCGTAAGGACCGTGTGCGCGTCAAGATCATCGAAAAAGATCGCAAGGTTGCTGAAAAGGCGGCTGAAGCCCTTGAACGCACCATTGTTTTGAACGGCGATGGCATGGATTCTGCGCTGCTGGCTGAAGCCAATATTGATCGCGCTGATGCGGCATTGTTGGTCACAGATGACGATAAAACCAACATGCTGGCCGCCGTTCGGGCCAAAGAATCCGGCGCGAAAATGGCGATTACGCTGATCAATGACCCTACGCTTGTGTCCATGATGGGATCACTTGGCATTGATGCATCTGTGAATCCGCGGGCCACAACCGTTAGCTCAATCTTGCGCCATGTGCGCCATGGTAAGGTGCGATCTGTGTATTCCATCGGCGATGCCGAGGCCGAGGTGATGGAAGCCGAGGTTCTGTCCACGTCGCCCATCGCGGGGAAACCTATTCGGGATGTGGATTTCCCAGAAGGCGTTTTGGTCGGTGCAATTCGAAAGGGCGAAGACGTCATTCGCCCAAAAGGTGCAACGGTCGTAGAAGAGGGGGATATTATCGTTCTGTTCTCAATGGCCAAAGATGTGCCCGAGCTTGAGCAATTGCTGCAAGTCTCCATCGATTTCTTTTAACCACCATGGCCACGCCCCCCATAAATCCAATTCGCAATTTACCGCTGTTTTTGCTGGTTATGGGGGTTTTTTCGGCCTCTATGTTGGTGCCTGCGACCTATGCATTGACGTTGGAGGCTTTTCACGAGGCGCGCAGTTTCTTTTATGCCGCATTGATCGGGCTTTTGTTCGTTGCGATGATTGGCATCACGCGTAACGGGTTGGGGCGCAATGCAACGTCGATGACGCATCTGCAGGCGCTGTTCGGGTGTTTTGTGGTCCTTCCATTGATGTTGGCCGTGCCGTTTTATGAATCCATTGGAACGACGACATTCCTATCGGCCTATTTTGAAATGGTGTCTTGTCTCACGACCACCGGCCTTAGCCTGTTTGATTCCGGGCGTTTGTCTAACGCCGAACATCTGTGGCGTGCCCAGGTGGCTTGGATGGGAGGGGCAATAATTTGGGTGGCTGCTGCCGCGATTTTGGCCCCGTTGTCTTTAGGTGGTTTCGAAGTGACCTCGCGTGGACAGCCCGGACAACCGGGGGATCTAAGCGGGCAGGGATTGGAAAAAGCGGACCAAAACACGCGCCTATACCGTGCGATCCGGGCATTGCTGCCAATCTATGCTGGTTTGACGGCGGCATTGGCCGCGATGTTGGTTCTTTTGGGGCATAGCGGTTTGGATGCTGTGATTTTTGCTATGTCGACCATGTCGACATCAGGTGTGACGGCACATGGCGCAGTGTTGACCGATATGGGTATCGCAGACGAAGCCGTCATCTGCTGTTTCTTGATGTTTGGCCTGTCCCGTTTGACGTTCGCGGGTGATACGAAAGCTGCAAAAAGCGCGGGTATCACGGCTGATCCCGAATTCCGCACCGGCCTCATGATCGTATGTAGCGTGCCTATTGTCCTTATGCTTCGCCAATGGCTGGGAGCGATTGAAATTGGTGAACCACCCACTTTACTCGCGTTTCTGCGCGGGTTTTGGGGGGCGTTTTTCACGGCGATGTCTTTTTTGACCACCACGGGGTTCGTCAGTGGGGATTGGGGGGGCGTGCAATCGTGGTCCGGCCTGAACACACCTGACCTGATCCTAATGGGTTTGGCAGTTATGGGGGGCGGGGTCGCAACCACCGCTGGCGGTGTGAAACTATTGCGCGTTGTCGCATTGTATCTCAATGGTCGTCGCGAAGTTGAAAAACTGGTGCATCCTTCACAGGTTGTCAGCGTAGGGCGTTCTGGCACGCGGATCGGGCGGGACGGGATTTTTATCGCTTGGGTCTTCTTTATGATGTTTGCGCTGACCATTTCGGCGATATGCTTGGTGCTGGGGCTTGTCGGGATCGATTTTGAACCTGCGATGGTTCTAGCGGTTGCCAGTTTGACCAATACAGGGCCGTTGATCGAAATGACGAGCAGCGGTGTGGATCTGATTGCTCTGGCTTGGGGTGGTAAATTGATCCTATGTGCCAGCATGGTTTTGGGCCGATTGGAGATTTTGGCAATCGTTGTCCTCTTTACGCCTGAAATTTGGACGCAGTTCTGGGGTAAATGACCCACAGTCGCCAAGTTCAATTGTACCAAGCGCGATTTTCCTCTGGAAGTTCTGTTGCGCGCAAGACATACTCGGTCTGAAACAAAGGCTGCGCCAATCCGGGTGCAGAGCAAGAACAAAGGCATTTCAATGGCTTCGGATAGACAAAATCTGCAGGACGCTTTCTTAAATCACGTCCGCAAAACAAAAGTTCCGGTCACTGTATTTCTCATCAATGGCGTAAAACTTCAGGGCGTGATCACCTGGTTTGATAATTTCTGCGTGTTGCTGCGCCGCGATGGGCAATCTCAACTGGTTTATAAGCATGCCATTTCGACGATAATGCCTGCGCAACCTATCACGCTTTATGATGGTGATGGCGGGGCTGAGTGAAAGAACACGCCGCGCCAGTAACCCGTGCTTGGGTTCTGCATCCCGACATCAAAACCGATCCTGACCGTCGTCCGGCGGACAGCGCTTTGGAAGAAGCGTTGTCTTTGGCTGTGGCATTGCCCGGGCTTGAAATCGTGGGTGGGGAAATTGTGCCCCTGTCACGACCTCAGCCGGGCACATTGTTCGGGTCGGGTAAAATCAATACATTACATGATCAATTTGACGCCGACGAAATCCAATTGGTTTTGGTCGATGGCCCCGTTACGCCTGTTCAACAGCGTAATTTGGAAAAGGCTTGGGGTGTCAAACTATTGGACCGCACCGGCCTGATCCTTGAAATTTTCTCGGATCGTGCGGCCACAAGGGAAGGTGTGCTGCAGGTCGAAATGGCCGCTTTGTCCTATCAACGAACCCGGCTTGTACGGGCCTGGACCCACCTGGAACGTCAGCGGGGCGGTTTGGGATTTGTTGGTGGTCCGGGTGAGACGCAGATCGAGGCTGACCGCCGTGCGATTGATGAACAATTGGTGCGTTTGCGCCGCCAATTGGAAAAGGTCGTGAAAACACGTGCCCTCCATCGGCAGGCCCGCGCAAAGGTGCCGTTTCCGATTGTGGCGCTTGTTGGATATACAAATGCCGGAAAATCAACCCTGTTCAATCGTCTGACAGGGGCCGAAGTCATGGCGAAAGATATGTTGTTTGCCACGCTTGATCCCACGATGCGGGCGGTGAGGCTAGAAACAGGTCCGGAAGTCATTTTATCAGATACGGTTGGTTTCATTTCTGACCTGCCAACTGAATTGGTGGCATCTTTCCGCGCGACACTGGAAGAGGTGTTGGCAGCGGATGTGATCGTGCATGTGCGTGATATCAGTCATGATGACACGGAAGATCAGGCCAAAGATGTCACTGCTATTCTGGGCAGCCTTGGTGTGGATGAAGCAATTCCTCAGATCGAATTGTGGAATAAGCTGGATAATTTTGACCCTGAAGAAGCGGATGCCGTGCGTCTGCGTGCCAGTCGTGAAGAGGGTATCTATGCTGTTTCGGCCTTAACTGGCGAAGGTTTGACTGCCTTTCTAGAAGCAGTCACGGCAGCGCTTGGCGCTGAGCGTCAACGCGAAGAATTCGTGTTGCCCTATTCCGATGGCCGAAAACGGGCGTGGCTTTTTGACAAAGGTCTGGTTGAAACCGAGGTCATGGGCGAGGCCGGATATGAATTGCAGGTGTTGTGGTCTAAAAAAGACCGGGCGACATTTGATAGCCTGTAATGAGACGCCGCATTCTATAGGCTTTTGCCTATTTCCAGAAGGCCCAAGATTTTTTCGGTTTTTCGCCCGTCCAAAATTCAGTCATGTTTTCACCCACATAGACATCCGGGCTGGCGTGGATGCGCAACGGATAGGGAATGCTGGAACTGTGCTGCGTTAAATTTACACGCGCTCTTTCATAGACTTCTTTTAACTGCCCGGCCCCTTGCATACTGTCGACAAAATATTCTGTGAATGGCGATAAGCTACCGGTTGGCAGGCAGGGGCCTTGTTTTCCGCCAACAGCGTCAGAGACGATAATGATGCGGTTTTTGTGCGCAAGGTTGTCAATCAAGGTGCCAGAGTGGCATGCCTGAATGACAATCAATTGGGGGTGCTTGTTCAAAGGTGACAGGAATCTTTTCAACCGACGGGCAGAATAACGGGTTGCTGAACTGCGTACAGGCTGGATCATTAAGGCGTCTTGCGCGCCCTCACTGGCCAACATGACGATAATCAAGTCCTTTTTACCTTTTGCGCGCTTTGCGAGGTCCTTGATGGCGTCAGTTGTGTTGTCGGAATCTGGACGTATCAAACGACCTGAATTTTCGCCAAATCGATAGGATTTCTTCGGCACGCCATAGCGTGTTCCCCAGTAAGATGTGAATGTTTCCACATCATTGTTGAAAACGGGAATGGCAGATAAGGCGTGCGAATAGAAATATGTGTTACGCCAAGGACGTTCTGTTTTGGACTCTAGCCCGATAATTGTCGGGGTGCAGCCGATCAAAGCAGCAAAGAGCGTCAGCAATAGCGGTATGCGAGTCAGGCGTGTCATCATGACTGGATGAATACGCGCAATTCGCTTCTAATTTCTAAAAGGCATCTCAAAAACGGGTCTTAGATTACAGAATTCTCTGACGTTTTTACAGAAGCAGAATTTCGCCAAACCCGCGCGTATCATTGTTTCACAAGATAGGTCACACCGACCGAAGCCGCGCGGGCCAGATCTTCATTGAGGCTCATGTTCAAATATTCGCCTCGACGCCATAATTGCCCTTGATCGTCATAATGCCGGGACAAGAAATGCCCCGATTGCCCTGTCGACATGATGAACATCGAACTGTCAGGATCGGAGAAATCATAGATGCCGCGATATCCTGCCGCGTGCACATTGTGGAATGGGTTCGTGCCTTTTCCTGCGGTTTTGCCCCGCATCAATGTGTGATCGCCACCCGAGGTGCTTTGGCGGATGTTCACAAAGTAACGCAAGATCGGAACCTGTCCTAAGGTTTGGTGATCCTGTGTTGCTTGATGCGCTTCACCCCAGCGCAAGGATTCCAGGGCATCACCATAGGTTTCAGATATCCAAACCAAAGCGTCATCCAGGGAAAGGCGCGCAATATCGCTGCAGGTTTCGATCGCTGAGGATCGTTTGATGTCACACCAGGCGCTGGCACCATCGATGTCGCGATAGACCCGTTCGATAAAGAGTGGGTCAACATGGGTAAAGCTGGCAGCAACAGGGCCAAGATCGTCTTGGATCAAACGGGCCTGTAATGCACGCATCCATGCGGCATAGATCAGCGGTTCGGGCAGATGCGCGTTCATTTCGCCGTTCCAATCGGCCAAAAGAGCTAATGCGCGCTGGCGTTGGCGGTCTGCGCTGCCTGCTTCTGCGGCTTCCGTTGTGTACCAGAGGTCTTTGCCCACCAAAGGAAGCAATGTGCGTGATGCGGGGGACACAACATCCAGTTGCGCTTCTCGGAAGCTGTCAGATGTATGTGCCTTTCGGCGTCCCATGATTTCCTGCCAACGCTGGACACGTTGGCTATCGCCCCAGTCAAATGTGACATGTTTGGGGAAGGGACGGTCGACCACTTTGTTATTGGTGTTCCCGACAATGCCGCCGGGAGGATTGTCAAATCGCGGATTGTCTGAATAGGGCAGGGTGCCCAGCCAGCGATTTGAGGCAATCGCGCCAAGGCTGGGGATGCGGCCTTGGCCCTGATGGCGCAAGTGTCGGCTGGGCATCGCCCCGATCAGCTGCGTTGCGATCCCGGTTTGATCAGCAAGGGTTAGCATCTGTGCGGGTGCGACATGGGCTTTCGCCACGGCTATCGCTTCACCACGGGTTCGGGCGCGCATGATCCCGATTGCTGTATCCAAGGACGTGTCTGTCGCACTAAACCCTGTCCAGCTTAGTGCAATCCTGTGGCCTCTTGGTGATATTTGGGCAAGGTCTTGCATGGTTTCTGGCAGCAATGGTCCGTTGCTGCTCCATGCAAGGTCTACTGAAACAGGGGATTCATCCTTGATATCAATGATGGTGCGCCGTTTGCGCAGGGTTTCCCAACCATTGGGACCTTTGACTTGTGATGGATTGTCGGGGTTGATTTGCTCAACATATAAATCCTGATCGTCGAGATAGGCCGTTGTTAGCCCCCAAGACAACATATTCGACCGTCCGACCAAAATTGCAGGTATACCGGGAATGGTTCCCCCAATCACCGGACCGCTGTTTAGATCCATGCGGGCAAGGTACCAGACAGCAGGTGCTGTCAGTGCCATATGCGGATCATTGGCCAGCAATGATCCCTGACCTGCACTGCGGGAGGGCGCGGCGGCAAAGGCATTGGATGCACCGGCCATGCCATCATCTGCAATGGGCCAGAAATCCTGTCCTAGCTCTGCACGCGCAAAGGCATTTAGCGGTTCTGACATAGGCGTATTGGGCATCACGGACGCATAACGCGGCAAAGCGGCCACACCTGACCCGGGAATGTCGGGTAGGATATCTTTTAAGCGCTCATCATCACCGCCAAGGGCCAGTGAGGTGCGCGCGCGCAAGATCTCGCGCTGCATATGGCCTGACATTTGCAGAGCCATCAGTTTCACCAGCGCTACGGAATCTTCTGGCGTCCAAGGGGCTATTGCGGATTTGAACAGAAAAAATTCTGGTGCGCCGCGGCCCAAACTGTCTGCGTTTATTTCAGAGATGCGGGCATTCACCCCGGCGGAATAGGCGGCCAAGGCGGCGCGCGTGTCAGGGCTTAGCACTTGGACGGATCGTGCTGCCAATGTGTTCAAATCGAACTGTCGCATCAAACGATCTGTGTCTAAGGTGCGTCGCCCAAACACTTCTGACAAACGCCCTTGTACGGTGCGCCGCATCATCACCATTTGCCATAAACGGTCCTGAGCATGCACATAGCCTAGGCCGTAAAACGCATCATGGTTCGTTTCGGCCAAAATATGCGGGATAGCGGCGTGATCTCGTATGATTTCAATGTCGGAATTGGTACCCGAGACTGCAAGCCGTTTATCATATGTCGGTAATGAACCTGATGCCAAATAATAGGCAATCAAAACCGCAACAATTGTAATCGCTACGAGGCCTGTAACAAGTCTAAGAAGCCACCGGAACAAAAGCGCCATTTCCTATGCCCTCGTCATGCGTTACTGAATTATTCTAACGGATTACCCGAGCATAGACAGAATGCCAAGCCGAATGCCAGATGCGACACTCACGAAAATTGGCATTCGTTGAACGGGGCGCCGGGACAATGATGAATTTAAAGGACGAACGATATGGCTAAACTTGTGTTTTTGGGGTTGGGGGTGATGGGCTATCCCATGGCTGGGCACCTGGTCAAAGCCGGTCATGACGTAACAGTGTACAACAGAACGACGGTTAAAGCGGAAGCTTGGGCAAAGGAATATGGCGGTCAGTTCGCCACCACGCCCAAGGCTGCAGTGGATGGCGCTGATATTGTTTGTGCGTGTGTGGGCAATGACGATGATCTGCGTTCCGTCTGTCTGGGCGATGATGGCGCGTTTGCTGGTATGTCGGAAGGGGCCATTTTCCTGGATCATACATCTGTGACAGGCAAGGTTTCTGTCGAATTGGCTGATATCGCGGCACAGTCAGGCATTGGTTTCGTCGACGCGCCTGTTTCGGGCGGTCAAGCAGGTGCTGAAAACGGTCAGCTTGTGATCATGTGCGGCGGCAGTGAGGCGGATTTTGCCCGTGCGGACACAATCATGTCGGCCTATGCAAAACAAACCAAACATATGGGGCCGGTGGGTGCGGGGCAGATGACCAAAATGGTCAATCAAATCTGTATCGCTGGTGTATTGCAGGGTTTGGCGGAAGGCGTGCATTTTGCAGAGAAAGCAGGTCTGGATCCAAAAGAAGTGTTAGAGGTGATCGGCGGCGGTTCGGCTGGCAGTTGGCAAATGGCGAACCGTTTGGGCACGATGGCGGATGATTTCTATGACTATGGATTTGCTGTGGACTGGATGCGCAAGGATCTAGGAAATTGCCTAAGCAGTGCGGAAGATTTAGGCGCATCGCTGCCAATGACCGCTGTGATCGACCAATTCTATAAAGACGTACAGGCGTTGGGCGGTGGGCGCTGGGATTCTTCCAGCCTTTTGAAACGCCTCAAGGCCTTTGAATAGATCACCTTGAATGTTTGTATCTTTTGCAAAGAGGGGCGGGATATCCGGCCCTCTTTTTTTGATGTTCTCAACTGGGATGATCAAATGGCCCATTGGTTTTCTAAGCTATCTTGGGTGGTTAAATCGTGCCAGACCCGCGTCCTTGTGGAAAACTAGGGCCCTAAGGTCATTTTCACCATTGTATTTCATGGTGCACTAATCATATTGTGGATGATGGAAGGTTCGCCCTTCCGCAATGAGAGTTTCGCTGAAGGGATGAGCGCGCCGATGTAACCCGCGCCTCCGGACAGATGATTGACGGTCGTGAGACGATTTTGACGCTGATGCGCAGATCACACGGCCAGACTGATGGCCCGGTCACACGCTTTTGTGGCCAGCCCCTTAACGGGCGCCGACCAGATATATGATGGCTGAAAGCTTGATATGCTGGGATGAGCGTCGGAGCAGAACCGCGATGAAGCGCGACAGATATTTGAGGATTGAGGCAGGGGACATCATGTCACGCCGATCCCTATTGCGCGCTATCGCCTCTATCAGACGTAATTCAAATGGACCGTTGACACGATCAGCGCCCATTGTGTTGCGCAATTGGAAAACATGGCTAAGAAAATGCTTATCGATGCCACCCACGCCGAGGAAACGCGCGTTGTGGTGGTTGATGGAAACAAGGTTGAGGAATTCGACTTTGAATCTGAAAACAAACGTCAACTTGCTGGAAACATCTATCTAGCCAAAGTCACGCGGGTTGAACCCTCGCTACAGGCTGCTTTTGTAGATTACGGCGGAAATCGCCACGGATTTTTGGCATTCTCAGAAATCCACCCAGATTACTATCAGATCCCCGTTGCTGACCGTCAGGCGCTGATGGAAGAAGAAGCTGCATTGGCGGCTGCTGAGGATGACGAAGACAAACCAAAGCGCTCGCGCAGTTCTAAATCTTCTCGTTCCCGTTCACGGTCTAAGAAGACCGAGACACCCTCTGATGCGGCTAAGGCCGAAACAGATCCGGCGACGGATACGGATGCCGTCGAGGCAGACACAAATGCAAAACCTGCGACACCTGTTGCTCCAGTCATCGGTGGTATGGAAACCATCGACCTCAGCGATGATAGTGTCGATGCAGGTTTGGTCAGCGATGTTGTAGAAACTGGCGAAACACAGCCGAGTGCAGACATCGTAGAAACCACACCAGAGACCGTTGAAACGGTTGAACCTGTTGTGGAAACTGTCGAAGACGCGCCAGTTGAAACCGTTGCAGAAGACATTCCAGCGGTAGAAGACACGCCTGCTGTAGAAGACATGGGGCCCACAACTGAGGGCGAGGATGCTGCTGAGACTGAGGCAGACATAGAGAGCGAAGAAAAACCTCAACGCCCTATGGCCGCAAACAGTTCGTCTGATGATCCTGTCATCAAATCTGATCCGATTGATGCTACAGGTTCTACTGAAGATGTAACCGACACATCTGCTGATACCCCGGCGGAAGAGGTTGTTTCGTCTGAGGGCGCAACTGCGGATGCAGAACCGGTTGCCGAAGAGGCGAGTGTTGTAGAGGCCGTTTCTGAAGAAACACCAGCTGAAGAGGCCGACGCGACTGTCGAGGATGCGCCTGAAACGGTTGCTGAGGACGAAGTCGTTGCGGAAGAAGCAGCACCAGAAGGTGCGGCTGAAGACGAGGCGACAGCAGAAGACGCTGACGCCACAAGCGAAGAAACAGCGGAAAAGCCTGCCAAATCCACCAGATCGCGGTCAAAATCCAAGTCCAAAAAAGATGCTTCAGATCGTGATGAAACGATCGAATCTGTGGCTGATGATGATACGGAAGAAGACATTCGCCCGGCGCGCAAACCGCGCCCACGTCGCTATAAAATTCAAGAAGTGATCAAAGTGCGCCAGATTATGCTGGTGCAGGTGGTCAAAGAAGAACGCGGCAACAAAGGCGCTGCGCTGACGACATATCTGTCTCTGGCAGGTCGTTACTGTGTCTTGATGCCGAACACGGCGCGTGGTGGCGGTATTTCCCGCAAAATCACCAATGCGGCGGATCGTTCTAAACTGAAAGCGATTGCTGCTGAAATCGATGTGCCCAAAGGTGCGGGTCTGATCGTGCGCACGGCTGGTGCCAAACGCACCAAGACCGAAATCAAACGCGATTATGAATATCTGCAACGCCTTTGGGAACAGATCCGCGAGCTGACGTTGAAAAGCGTTGCGCCTGCGAAGATCTATGAAGAGGGCGATTTGATCAAACGCTCGATCCGTGATCTGTACAGCCGCGAGATCGAAGAGGTTTTGGTTGAAGGGGAACGCGGTTATCGCGTTGCCAAGGACTTCATGAAAATGATCATGCCGTCCCATGCCAAAAACGTGCAGCATTATCAGGATCAATTGCCGCTCTTTGCGCGCTATCAGGTCGAAACCTATCTGGGTGGCATGTTCAATCCAGTCGTTCAGTTGAAATCTGGCGGTTATATCGTGATCGGTGTCACAGAAGCGCTGGTTGCGGTGGATGTGAACTCGGGTCGTGCGACCAAAGAGGGATCTATCGAGGAAACAGCGCTGAAGACCAACTTGGAGGCCGCGGAAGAGGTGGCGCGCCAGTTGCGTTTGCGTGACCTTGCGGGTCTGATCGTCATCGATTTCATCGATATGGACGAGCGCAAGAACAACACAGCCGTTGAAAAACGGATGAAGGACAAGCTGAAAACAGATCGCGCCCGCATTCAGGTGGGTCGTATTTCTGGCTTTGGTCTGATGGAAATGTCCCGTCAGCGTCTGCGCCCGGGCATGATCGAGGCAACAACCCAGCCTTGTCCGCATTGTCATGGAACGGGCCTGATCCGATCCGATGACAATATGGCGCTGCAAGTGTTGCGTCAGATCGAAGAAGAAGGCACGCGCCGTCGCACGCGTGAGGTTTTGGTCAAAGTGCCGGTAGCCATCGGGAACTATCTGATCAACCAAAAACGTGAACATATCGCCCAGATTGAAGCGCGTTATGGTATGTCGGTTCGTATCGAATTGGATCCGCATTTGGTCGCGCCTGATTTCTCGATCGAGAAGTTCAAAACTGCGACACGCAATGTGCCGATTGCATCCGCGCCGGTTGTCTCTGTTGATACATCCATCATGGATGCCATCGATGAGGCTGCAGAAAGCGACGCTGAAGAGGATGTGATCGAAGGCACGGCAGAAGAGGTGACGTCTGAAGAGGACAAGCCCAAGAAAAAACGCCGTCGTCGTCGTCGCAAGTCCAAATCAAAATCTGCTGAAGCGGGCACAGAAAATGGCGAGGATCTTGGTGGAAACGCGGATAGCGCACCAAGCGACGATACCGTAAGTGACGCTGCGGGTGAGACGACTGCTGAACCAAGCGAGGGTGAAGCCGTTACAGAAACACCATCTGGCGAAGATCAAGCACCCGCTGCTGACGCTTCAACCGACGGTGACGCGGTCAATGAAGCTGCGCCTGTGGAAGAAGAAAAGCCGAAAAAACGCAGCCGGACACGCCGTTCGCGTTCAAAATCCAGCAAAACCCAAGCGGATGACACAGCTGCCGCGGCACCTGTTGCTGAGGAAGCACCCGCCGCGCCGGCAGAGGCAGCGCCTGTTGAGGCAACGCCTGAAACCGTGGCAGAAGCTTCTGTCCCAACAGTTGCCAAAGACCCTGTAGCGGATACCCCGGTAGAGGAAAAACCAAAGCGCACGCGCCGTAAAGCGTCAGATGTGATTGCGGGTGTTATGGCGGCAACTGCGTCTGAACCAGCCACTGCGGAACCTGTTGCGGAAGCCGCAGGGGAAACAACCACGGCAGAGGCAGAGCCTGTGGAAGAGGCGCCAGCTGCAACAACAGATGCTGCGCCAAAACCTAAACGCCGCGGCTGGTGGTCCATTGGTTGATAAGACCTAGGATCGTCCCAATCTAAATTTGAAAACGCCTCGCATCTGCGGGGCGTTTTTGTTTGATGCTAAAGCTGCAGATCTTGTTTCAACCACGCCAAATAATCGGTCAACGCGGGATCATTCCTTTGGCAATAGGACCATTTTTGAAACTTCTGAACCGAGATGAAATTTGCTTGGCGCAGAATATCCAGATGCCGGCTGATTGTGGGCTGAGAGACGCCGAGGGCCTTGGCGATCAGGGTCATGCAGACACCGAAATCAACGGGATCTGCGGACCATTGTGTGCCGAAATGCGTAGCGGGATCCGCCAACAGACGCAGAATTTGCAACCGAACCTCGCTTGAGAGCGCTTTGATTTGAATTGACCGGTCCATGCTCTCAATCATATAGTTATTTAGCTAAATAACTATATGAGAATCGCGATGCTTTTGCTACCCAATTCCACACAAATAGAGGGCAATTTGGTGCGCTGGGGCAGGATGGGCCAAGGACCTGCCTTGGTTGCGATCCACGGAACGCCATTTTCCGCGCAGGTGTGGCGACGTATCGTCCCGCATATCGCGCCATATCGTATGGTCTATTTCTATGATCTGATCGGTTATGGCCAATCAGAAATGCATTGCGACCAAGATGTGTCTCTAGGTGTCCAAAATACCGTTCTGGCGGGGTTGTTTGCGCATTGGGGATTAACGCAACCTGACATTCTGGCACATGATTTTGGTGGTGCGACGGTATTGCGCGGCCATTTCCTGAACGGGTTGCAGTATCGATCTCTTACGATTTTTGATGCGGTTGCATTGGCGCCTTGGGGATCTCCATTCGTGCAGCATGTGCGAAAACATGAAGAGGCTTTTGCCGAAATGCCCGATTACATGCATGAAGCGTTGTTGCGGGCCTATCTTCAAACGTCTGCACATCTGGCATTACCCGAGGATGCGTTGCAGATCTATCTATCGCCTTGGATCGGAGCGGTTGGACAACCCGCATTCTATCGGCAGATCGCACAGATGGATCAGTGCTATACAGACGAAATTGAACCGATTTATCAAAAGATGCCGTGTCCCGTTCAGGTTCTATGGGGCGCGCAGGACGATTGGATACCGCCCGCGAAAGGGCATGATTTGGCGCAAAAGATTTCTGATAAGCCCTGCCAGATTATCGAAAATGCGGGGCATCTTGTTCAAGAAGATCGCCCGGAAGACATTGTTGCCGCCGTGTTGAAGATGATATTGCGAAGCAGTTAAGGACACCTATTCGGGTCAAAAGGAATAATTTATGGCGGCGCAGATCATTTTTCTTCACGGACCATCAAGCAGTGGAAAAAGCACTTTGGCCCAGGCGGTGCAGGCGCAGATTGAAGCGCCATTTTGGCATGTTTCAATTGACCATTTGCGGGATGCGCAAATTTTGCCGACGGCGCGATATCGATCAAATGAATTTGATTGGAAAGCAGATCGTGCTGCATTCTTTGATGGGTTCCATCGCTCTTTGGGCGCTTACGCGGCTGCGGGCAACAATCTGATCATTGAACATATTTTGGATATGCCCGGCGGTTTAGAGCAGTTGCGCGAGATTTTAGTGCCCTATGACGTGTTCTTTGTGGGCCTGCATTGTGGTCTGGATGAACTGAATGCGCGCGAACTTGCCCGCGGGGATCGTCCGGTTGGAAGTGCAGAGGCGGATTTCCATCAAGTGCATCAGGGACGGGTCTATGATCTGGAACTGTCAGGCGAGGACAATTTGCAGGGTAATGTGGATCGTTTGTTGCAAGCTTGGCGTTTGCCTGAACGTCGGGGTGATTTTTCCGCTGGGTGATGTGCCTGTCCACGCTGTATCGGCGGCAGGATGTTGGACCGTGGCGATTTGTTACAGTCAAAACCTATTTTCCCACGCAGCTGTGAGACTTCGCTAGATGACGCTTGTGGAAAATTCACCTAAACCGGACCCATGTTTGGAATCGATCTCGCTGAAGCGGCGCTTGCCGCCGCCATGTTTGTTGCCGCAACCGCGGGCCTGATGTCGTTCATCAGCCCCTGCGTCTTGCCGATTGTCCCGCCTTATTTGGCCTATATGTCAGGTGCCTCGATTGCCGAGATAAAAAGCGATGGACGTGCCCGGGCAAAAGCCATTGGTGTGTCTGTCTGCTTTGTTTTGGGCCTATCTACGGTTTTCCTGATCATGGGCGCGGCCAGTTCGGCCTTTGGGTCATTGTTTCTGCAGCACAAGATCCTATTGGCCCGGATCGCGGGCGTTGTTGTGATCATTTTTGGTCTGCATTTCCTGCATGTGTTCCGCATTCCCATTCTGGACCGTGAAGCGCGTTTGGACGCAGGCGATCAGGGGGGCAGCGCCTTTGGTGCCTATATTCTAGGGCTTGCTTTTGCCTTTGGCTGGACGCCATGTATCGGCCCTTACTTGGGCACGATTTTGGGAATTGCGGCACAACAGGATCAGATCATTCGCGGCTCTGCACTGCTAGGGGCCTATGCGCTGGGATTGGGTATTCCGTTTCTGTTGGCGGCGATTTTCCTCGACCGGGCGATGGGTGTTATGAACCAATTGAAGCGCCATATGGGTTTGATTGAAAAAGTCTCTGGCGTGCTTTTGCTTTTGGTCGGGATCCTGTTGGTGACTGGGGGATTCACAACCCTGTCGCTATGGTTGTTGGAAACGTTCCCCAGCCTTGCAACCTTTGGCTAAGTTCCAACAGATTTCCCCTTTGTAGATTTGTGCATTCGCATGCATACTCAAAAACAGAGAAGTGCGTAACCGATTGGGGCGGAGGGTATATTGGGTCGTTTTGATGAAACGCAAACATCCCCTGTCCGCCGTCGCAAAGTGTTCTACATTCCCGGATATGATCCCATCCATCCCCGCCGGTATCGCGAGCTCTATCGCAAAGAAGGGCAGGCGCAGGCCGAGATTTCAGGTTATGCGCTAGGCCTTCAATCGAAAAAGGGGCAGGGCCGGTTTGGATGGCATGTCACATCGCAGATGGATGGCCTGTCCGTTGATAGCGATGTCGAGGTTTTGGTGTGGTCTGACATCGTGCGCGACAGCATGTCGGGATCGATCCCCGCGACTTATGGAGCGCTGATCATCACGGCCTGGGAATATATTGCAACCGGCGCATTGTGGCGTTTGATGCAGTTGCGCAAAGGGCCAATTATCGCAGCCCTTTATCCCGTAGGTATGTTGTTGGTTCAGGGCATTCTGGCACTTTGTCTTGCATGGGCCTGCTTTAACGTCATGTCGAACCTGTCCGATTGGATAGGGGCACTGGCACATATGCTGGGCGCTGTGTTTGGCAGTGTTCTGGGATGGTTGCTGCTGCGCTGGTTTAAGGCCAAAGATGGTAAGATCTTTGCCTATTATCTGATGCATGATTATGCCTATTCCGCCCGTCACAAAGGGGCAAATCCGCCGGAATTGGAAACACGGATGGCAGAATTCAGGGAAGAGATCGCGCAGGCCTTGAACGGTGATTTCGGTGAAGTCCTTGTGGTTGGGCATAGTTCTGGCGCGCATCTAGGGGTGTCTATTCTAGCTGATTTGATCCGCGAGAAGGGCGTGTCCGACACAGGACCCGCTTTAGGGTTTCTCAGCCTGGGGCAGGTTGTGCCCATGGTTTCGTTCTTACGCCATGCGCATCGTTTGCGGACGGATCTGAATTTCCTGTGTCAGCGAAATGAAGTGACATGGATCGATGTCACTGCGCCCGGTGATGGGTGCGCCTTTGCGCTATGCGACCCTGTTTCGGTGTCCGGCGTGGCACCAAATAAAGGCAAACGCTGGCCCATCGTGTTCTCTGCACAATTTACACAAGCGCTCAGCCCTGAGCGCTGGAAAGAACTGCGCTGGAAATTCTTTCGCCTGCATTTCCAATATCTCTGCGCGTTTGATCGTCCGAAAGATTATGATTATTTTCAAATCACGGCTGGGCCAGAAACCTTGCGCGCCCGCTATGAAAACCGCCCGCCATCGTCTAGTCGAATGGAACGGCCAGTTTCAAAATTTACATCGCTCGCGCCATGACACAGCCCCCGCATCCGCCAAAACCACAAGCACGACCAGATAAAGTGTCGCTTTGGCGATATATGAAGCTGTTCAAACAGGATCTGTTGTCGGCGCAACCTGCCAAGCTTTATCGTGCATGGATGGCGGAATTTCGAACGCCGTTTTTTCGCAGTTTTCTGGTCAATCAACCCGATCTGGTCGCGCTGCTGTTAAAAGAACGGCCCAAAGAGTTTCCAAAATCCGATCGGGTCAGCGAAGGTTTGCGCCCGCTTTTGGGCAATTCGGTGTTCGTGACGAATGGTGCTGTTTGGGAACGCCAAAGACGTATCATTGATCCGGCTTTTGAAGGCGGGCGATTGAAAGACACATATCCGGCCATGTGGGCGGCGGCGAACGCAGCTTTGGAACGGTTAAAGTCCCAAACGGATGGTCAGGTCGAAATAGAGGAATTCGCGTCCTATGCGGCGGCTGATGTGATCTTTCGCACATTGTTTTCTATACCGATTGAGCACGAAATCGCGAATGAGGTCTTTCACAAATTCCGCATCTATCAACGTACGCAGCCCATTCTGAATCCGGCAGCCCTGATACCGATGCCCGCTTGGATGCCGCGTTTTTTCCGACGCGATACGCGACAAGCCGCCAAAGACATTCGCGCCCTGATCACCCGGCTGACGGAAGATCGCATGCGCGAAATAGACGCTGGCATCGCGCCAGATGATCTGGCGACCAAAATCATGACCATGGCAGATCCAGAAACAGGAGAAACCTTTAGCACCGAGGAAATGGTTGATCAGGTTGCGATCTTTTTTCTGGCTGGGCATGAAACCTCAGCCAGTGCGTTGGCGTGGGGGCTGTATCTGATGGCGCTTTATCCTGATTGGCAGGACAAGCTGGCCGCAGAAGCACAGGCGTTAGAGCAGGGGGAATTTGGTGAAATTCGTGCGCTGACCACCAGCCGTGATGTGTTTCGCGAGGTGCTGCGCCTTTATCCTCCTGTGCCGATGATGGTGCGCGAAGCAGCAGGCAGCGAAACCTTCCGCAATCGAAATGTGCCAAAGGGTGCACAATTGGTCCTGAGCCCTTGGCATTTGCATCGCCATGAACGGCTTTGGGACAATCCTGATGGGTTTGATCCGACACGTTGGCACACGGAGAATGGCAAAACCTGCCAGCGTCATGCCTATATCCCGTTTTCTGCGGGCCCTCGTGTCTGCACTGGTGCGGGCTTTGCTATGGTCGAAGGGGTGCTTTTGCTGTCGCTGATGGTGCGAGATCTTTCATTTGCCCCGGTACCTGGCAAAGAACCCATTCCTGAGGCGCATCTGACCGTTCGGGCGCGGGACGGGATTTGGTTGGAAATCCGGGACCGTGTGCCAAGAACATGAGCAGTCGGCGGCAAGTCGCTGAATTTTAGATCATTTGTTAGCGCTAAATGTAATTTGTTAGCGCTAAATGTGTGTCGGTGCCACTGTTCTGTCATGTTAATATGTGTTTATCCCTCAACACGCATTGTCAGTTATATGGAGGCATTGATGAGCAAGGATTTTGGTCAAGACGCATTTGAAGCGATGAAAGAACAGATGACCACGGCCAAAGGGTTTGTGGCGGCTTTGGACCAGTCCGGCGGATCAACGCCAAAAGCTCTCAAACTTTATGGTGTGACCGAGGACATGTATGAAGGCGAAGTGGCGATGTTTGATGAAATGCATGCTATGCGCACGCGGATCATTCAGGCGCCTGCCTTTACATCTGAAAAAGTGATCGGCGCCATTTTGTTCGAACGCACCATGCGCGGTGACATAGATGGCGTTCCGGTTGCAGAGGTTTTGTGGTCGCAAAAAGGCGTTGTTCCTTTCCTTAAGATCGATAAAGGTCTGGAAGAGGTCGAAAACGATGTCCAGATGATGAAACCCATGCCAGGTCTGGTGGAATTGCTGGCCGAGGCGAAATCTTTGGGCGTGTTTGGCACAAAAGAACGTTCTGTGATCCACGCGGCCAATAAAGAGGGCATCAAAGCTGTTGTTGCCCAGCAATTCGAAGTCGCCAAAGTGGTGACAGATGCCGGTCTGGTCCCGATTATCGAACCAGAGGTGAACATCACGTCTGACACAAAGGCCGAGGCTGAAACCATGTTGAAAGCGGCCATTGCGGCAGAGCTGGAAAACCTGACGGCCGATGTGATGCTGAAACTGTCGATCCCAACGGAATCCGGCCTGTATGACGATTTGTCTGATCACCCGCATGTCGTTCGCGTTGTTGCGCTGTCTGGTGGCTATAGCACAGATGAAGCCTGTGAACGTCTGAGCAATCAGCCAAAGATGATCGCGTCTTTCTCGCGTGCATTGACCGAGGGTCTCAGCAAACAGCAGTCGGATGACGAATTCGCTGGTGCGATCGGCAGTAATATCGAAAAAATCTACGGCGCGTCCCTGTAAGTAACGGGCGCATTGCTAAACATCTGGCGCGTCGTCCATGGCTTGGGCGGCGCGCCAGTCTTTGTAGGTCTTGCCTGGTTCATCGACAAACAGGCCCGGCAGCGGGGCAAGCGCGTCAATTTGATCAACACGGATGGTTTCGAACTGATCTTTTGTTTCGCTCCACCCAATGCAGGTCCAGACCCGTCCCCAATAATCCAGATGAAGCGGTCTTATGACGTCGCTGTGCTCTGCGACATCCACCCGCAGTTTTTGGCGCGCGGCAATGGCCTTGCGCAGGCGGGGCATGTGAAGAAAACCCTGCGCCGCCTTGGCAAAATCATCACCTGTCAGATCAATATCATGGGCGCGTCCCCCTGCGTGACTGGGCAATACTGCTGCCACCTTCGTCAACAGGCTGATTGCGGGATCAACGGTGTCATCGGGCCCAAGTTCGGCCATTATAGACAATGCTAAAAGCAATGCGTCCAATTCCGCATCCGTTAAGTTCAGCGGGGGCAGGGTGGTCAAAGGCTGGGCTTTATAGCCATAGCCTCGCGCACCTTCGACCGGAATGCCAGATGCCGCAAGGCGATCCATATCCCGATAAATGGTGCGTTCAGACACGCCGAATTCACGCGCCAGCGTGGCAGCGGTTTGAACCTGCCCACTGCGGAGACGTTGTAAAAGTTCGAATAATCGATCAGATCGCTTCATGGCACATATACTGACAGAATTCTGTCAACTGACAAGTTTTTGTCGCAAACAGTTAAGCACAAGATGCTTTACGCTTTTCGATCCGTGTCTTCGCGCGTACAACAAGGGAAATCTATAGGGATGTAATGCCAAAAATTTGGGAGGCTTAAATGGGTCTGAACGCGTGGCAGCTAATTTTGATCGCAGTGGTTGTTTTGGTCCTGTTTGGCCGGGGCAAGATTTCTTCGATGATGGGCGAAGTGGGCAAGGGCATCACCGCCTTTAAACAAGGCGTCAGCGAAGGAACGAAAGAAGTGGCCGATGCTGCAGAAGATGCGGTCGACGCGGCCAAAGACATCACGCCCGAGGATAAAGACAAGGTCTAATCAATGTTTGGAATGGGTGGCGTAGAGCTGCTGGTTGTTGGGACCGTTGCGCTTATAGTCGTTGGTCCCAAGGATTTGCCTGTGCTCTTCAAACAGGTCGGCGGCTTTGTTGGCAAAGCGCGCGGCATGGCGCGTGAATTCACGTCGGCGATGAATGATGCTGCGGAACACAGCGGTGCTAGGGATTTGCAGAAAACCTTAGCCACGGTGACAAATCCGGTGCAGAGCACGATGAACTCAATTGGCGATTCCGTAAAATCGTCATTGGATGGTGATGCCGCTGCACCCGCACCGAAGCCGGCTCTGACACCAGAACAAGAATTGGACAAAAAGCGCATAGAAGCCAATGCTGCGCGTGCCGCGGCCGAGCGGAAGTCGCGCGAAGCAGAGGCTGCAGCAGCCAAAGCGGCGGAATTAAAAGCCGATCTGGATCAGGCCACCGCTGCGGTTGATGTTGCGCCAAAGGATACGTAATGGCCTATCATGATGATGAGTTAGACGACAGCGCCGCGCCGCTGGTCGAACATCTTGCCGAATTGCGCACACGGCTGATCAGATCGGTCTTGGCCTTTGTGGTCGGCTTTATGATCTGTTTCCTCTTTGGGCAGCCTTTGCTGAAATTCCTGTTGGCCCCAATTGAAAACGCGATGCATTCTTTGGGCAATCCCAACCCAGTGATGCAGTATACGGCGCCTCAAGAGTATTTCTTTACTCTGATGCGTATTGCGATGGTGGCGGGTCTGGGCCTGTCTTTCCCTGCCATTGCCTATCAGCTATGGCGTTTCGTTGCGCCGGGCCTTTACAAGAATGAACAACAAGCATTCCTGCCCTTCCTGATCGCATCCCCGGTATTGTTCCTTTTAGGCGCAGCCATGGCGCATTACATGGTGACGCCCTTGGCGATGAAATTCTTTTTGGGCTTTGCCGATGCATCATCCCTTTTGACAGCGATCCTGCCCGACGGTGTAACAGGTCCGGTTGAACTGGCTGATGCTGAAGAGGAAGGCATTTCCATTGTCTTTAACGGCAAGGTCAATGAAACGCTGGATATTTCGTTGAAACTAATTCTGGCCTTTGGACTATGTTTTCAATTGCCGGTCCTTTTGACGCTGATGGGCAAGGCGGGTTTGGTGTCTGCGGATGGTTTGAAGGCCGTGCGCAAATACGCGGTTGTTGGCATTCTGACTTTGGCAGCCATTATCACACCGCCTGATGTTATCAGTCAGGTGATCCTGTTCACGGTCGTCTATGGCCTGTATGAAATTTCGATTTTCCTCGTCGCGCGGTTTGAAGCGCAACGTGATGAAAATGCTGATGAAGAAGACGAAGACGAGGATATCGACGTCAATGACCTCTGATCCTTTGGAACGCATTGCTGCGGCGCTGGAACGTATGGCACCGCAGCCTCTGGCCAATCCTGATTTTGATGCGGCCTCTGCATTCGTGTGGCACACCGATCCTGATCAATTGGCTCCGGTTGCAGACGTCAACCGTGTGGCCTTGGATTTGCTGGTCGGGATTGACGAAACACGTGACACGCTGCTGGCCAATACAACGCAATTCGCATCCGGACTGCCTGCCAACAATGCGCTGCTTTGGGGTGCGCGGGGGATGGGGAAATCATCCCTTGTCAAAGCCGTACATGCGGCTGTGCGCGAGAGCGGGCATGACCTAAAATTGGTGGAATTGCAGCGCGAAGATATGGAAAGCGTTGGACGTCTCATGAATGTCCTGCGCGCTAGCGATAAACGCTTTGTGCTGTTTTGCGATGATCTTAGTTTTTCCCATGATGATGCGCATTACAAAAGCCTGAAGGCTGTTTTGGATGGTGGGATTGAAGGGCGGCCTGATAATGTCTTGCTTTATGCGACATCCAATCGCCGCCATTTGATGCCGCGCGACATGATCGAAAATGAACGCGGATCAGCCATCAACCCAGCCGAAGCGGTCGAGGAAAAAGTGTCTCTGTCGGATCGTTTCGGTTTATGGCTGGGGTTCTATGCCTGCTCGCAAGACGCCTATCTGGATATGATCCGGGGCTATTGCGATGCGTATTGTGTGGAAATCAGCGACGCGGATTTGCGTGCCCAAGCCATCGAATGGCAGGCCACACGGGGTAGTCGATCTGGCCGGGTGGCATGGCAGTTCTTTACCGATCTGGCCGGGCGCAAAGGCGTGGCACTATAAACGAAAAAAAAACGGGGCGCATTCAGCCCCGTTTTTCATTTAAACGCTCAATTTTTGGATGTCAGTTCACGTAGCTCAATGGATCTACGCTGTCGAAACCTTGGCGCACTTCAAAGTGCAAGAACGATGGATCACCACTGCGCACGGCTCCGATGTTTTGACCTTTGCTAACAGCATCCCCTTTTTTGACCTTTAGGTCATCCAGATGGGTATAAACTGACAGCAGGTCGCCCGGGTGCTTGATCACAACGATCAGGATATTTTCCGAGTTCGTCGTGACAGCTGCGATTTGGCCGCTGGCCGCGGCTTTGACAGGCGCGCCTGCTGTTGCTGAAATGTCGATACCTTCGTTACGACCGGGCGCATATTCGCGAATGATACTGCCAGAGACAGGCATCAGCATTGTGCCATTTGAGGTCTGCGCGGATTGGCCGATATCTGCAACAGGGGCCGCGGGCGCTGCTGCGGCAACACTTTCCTGTGCTTTGCTTTCCGCAACAGATGGCAGGTCTTCAACGGGCAAAGGTGTTACAGCCGACGGGGGCGTTGGTGTCTCGGATCCAGCGCCGGGAGCGGTCGTTTCTGTTGTTGAAACGGAAGGGGCAACAGCAACCGATGGGGTGCCGTTGGCCTTTGGTGGGATCAGCAAAAACTGTCCTTCCCGAATGGAAAAGTCACGATCAAGACCGTTCCATTCCGCCAAGGCACGCGGTGACACATCATAGAGGCGTGCGATGGTGAATGTGGTTTCACCGCGCAGAACCCTGTGACGTGTCGGTTCACTGCCCGAGGCTGTCGAGGATGCGCTTTGGATAACAGGGGTGGCATCTGCGCGTTCAATTGCACTGGAGGCCAGTGTTGTCACGTCGACATCCACGGGTTGAATGGCGCCCGTATCAGAGGGGCCGTTTAAAATGGGCGAGGCCGCGACCCGCGTTGGCAGCGCCAGAACTTCGCCTTCACGCAGGGGGTCATCCGTTTGAATGCCATTATAACGCGCCAGATCATTCGCGCCAATTCCCAGACGGCTGGCGATGCTTGCGGCTGTATCGCCGCGTCGCGCCACAGCGACCTGATAATTGGGGTATGAAATCACACCACGAGAATCCGGCAATGGCCGTGCCTGAACCGCATTTTGGGCTGCGGCAGATGTGTCTGTTGAACCGCCGAATGTATCGCGCAGGTCCAAATCCAAATTGCTTGCGCCGCAACCTGCCAAAGTGGTCGTCAACAGCAGGCTTAAAACGGGAACGGCATGACGCATCACTGTCATCCTAAGATCCTCTCGATATCCTCATCACTTTCTCGTCTTGCCGAGAACTTGTTTTTCTTGTCAGTCCCGCGCGACGCCGCCCAACAGGGGGACGAAACGGACTGAACGTAATTCTTCATAGTCATAGCCGGTCTCGGTGCGTAGGACGCGGATCAGGCTTTGAACCGTATCGGATTGGCCAACCGGCACCACCATAATACCGCCAATCTTCAGCTGCGCCAAGAGCAGGGGTGGGGGATCTTCTGCGGCGGCTGTTACAATAATCCGATCAAAGGGGGCTTGATCTGGCAAGCCCTGACTTCCATCACTGGTAAAGGCCGTGACATTGGTTAGATTAAGCGCCTCAAACACCTCTTGGGCCTCGCGGACCAAAGGCTTATGCCGATCCACCGTATAGACCCGACGGGCCAATTGACTAAGGATTGCGGCCTGATACCCGGATCCTGTTCCGACCTCTAACACTTTGTCACGTGGCCCCAATTGCAAGGCCTGCGTCATCAAGCCCACAACGGATGGCTGCGAAATGGTTTGGCCGCAGGAAATCGGCAGAGGCATATCCTCATAGGCGCGATCTGCGAAATAGCCCTGAATGAACAAGCCGCGATCGATCTTTTCCATCGCTGTCAGCACGGTGCGATCCGTCACCCCTTTGGAGCGCAGGGCAAAGACCAGCTGCATTTTCGCATCCGCGTCAAAGCTCATGAAAGGGCATCCTTAAGATCTGAAAGCGCAGAGTAATCTGTCAGGTTCGCACGCATTGGTGTGATCGATACATAGCCATCCAGATTTAGGGCCGCATCACTGCCAGGTGCAGTTGCTTGCTGTTGGTTGCCACCCTTGGCCCAAAGAAATGTGCGCCCTGTTGGTGACGCCTGTTCAATCGCTGAAAACCGCGTATTGGGGCGAATGCCTTGTTCCGCCGCGCGCAGACCTTTGGTCTGGGCTGCAGAGCAGGGCGGGAAGTTCACGTTGTAAAACAAACGATACCCGTCTTGTTCCTTTGGATCCTGAGCCAGAATTTTGGCCACAGCCTCTGCGCCGAAAGTCAGTGCGCTTTCAAAAGGATCATTCAGGTCTTTATTGTCTGGGCCAAAAAACTGGGACATGGCAATTGACGGAATGCCCTGCAATGCTCCTTCAATTGCAGCGCCTAACGTGCCGGAATACATGGCGTTTTCAGCCGAATTGTTGCCCCGGTTCACACCGGACAGGATCAAGTCCGGTGGTGTGTCTTTCATCACCACATGCACAGCGGCCAACACGCAATCGGCGGGGCTGCCTTCGATCGCGAAACGGCGCGGGCCCATTTCACTGATCAAGGTTGGATGAGAATAAGAAATGCAATGGGCGACACCAGATTGTTCAAAGGCCGGCGCAACCGTCGTAACCAGATCAGGGTCACCAGCAATCTGTTCCGCTATCTTTTGAAGCGTCGCCAAACCTGGCGCATTGATCCCGTCATCATTTGTTATGAGAATGCGCATCAACTCTGCCTTTGCCCAACGTGCTGTTCTTTCATCCTAACCCATTAGGCCATGGTGGTAGGCGGGGCAAGGCATGAGCGGCCTGTGGCAATGGCAGAGGCGATTAATCTAGGATCTGTGGCAAAAGCCGTGCAGCTTCGTCCCGTGGCAGAGCAAGTGTTGCCGGATCTGCCCCCGGAAAGAACCGACGATAGAGGCCGGTATTCATAGCGCGTGGTGTTAGGATGCGGATATCGGGTCCATTTGCTGCGGATTCTGCCTGCCAAGACCGCACCAAAGCCAGTTGTGCGGATTTGGTCGCCGCATGTGCACCAAAGAACTTTTGTCCTGCAAACCCATCATCAAAGAACACCGCCTTGCCTGATGTGCCCAGCAATGCTGCCATGAATGGAACCAGATGACCCATCGCGTCCAGATTGGTCGCAATGGTTTTTTGCCAATCCTTTGCCTCGATATGATGGGCAGGCGTCAAAGGTGCCGCGTGCACGGCTGTATGGGCCCATAGCGCTGCGCCACCCCAACGATCATGAACAGAGCGGCACAAATGTGCCATAGCATCGCGGTCTGTGACGTCCATGGGGGCCAATGTGGCCTGGTTCCCGCGCGCTTTGATGGCATCATCCAATTCTTCCAGCGCGCCAGTTGTGCGGGCAACGGCCAGAATATGATACGTGTCAGACAGCGCTTCTGATAGGGCATATCCCAACCCGCGAGACGCGCCTGTAACTATGGCAATTGGTTTTGTCATAACGCGGTGAGTGCCCCGTTATGCTTGGATTGTCAATCAAATGGCGTCGCTTAGGCCTGTTCGGCATCCATGGACGCTGCGGCATAGATGTGTAGCAGCTGGTCTAAGGATACCCCGTTTTCCTGTGCGCTCTTTAGATCTGTCGCATCATTTAGGGTCAAAGAGGGGCGGGCGTCTTGTGTTTGTGGCGCAATCAGGGTGCAGCTATAGGGTTCATCGGCATCAAAGCCGGGCAGGTCATTGCAAATGACGCTTTCTAACCCATTGAGATGGCTGAAATCTCCAGATGAAAACCCATCGATATATGTCAAGAAATCGGAGCGGTTGACAAGAACCCAGACCCCGAAAGCAAACCCTTCATCCGCGCCGCGGATTTCTAGGGGGAGGGTGGCGCGAATGAAATGATCTGTGCTGATTTTGCATAAATCCGGCGTCAGACGATCCGCGCCCACCTGAACATCGGCACCATCCCTGTCGCGCCAACTGGCATGGTCCCAATCCGACGGCGCATCAAAGCCAATATCATAAACCCCGCCCTTTTCTTGAAGAGCACGCCAACGGCTGTCGAGAGAAAGAAGGGACATGATCAATAGATCCTAACAATGCGCTGCCATGGGCAATATCAACGATTTTTCTGACGGTGATCTTTCTGGCGGCGGCTACACTGCCAGATGGCGGATCTCTTGCAAAATGTGATCCCCAAAAACGTTGTACGATCTTGGGGATCTAGGTAAATAGCGAAACTTTCGCGCCTGAGAATGGTTATTCCGCCGCTTTCAGTTGGAACCCTTCATCGATCATGTCGCGAGGCTTGATCGGATAATCCCCGGTGAAGACCGCATCATAATAGGATGGCGCGCTTGGGTCGCGACCATTGGGTTCGCCGACCGCGCGGTAGAGGCCATCAATCGAGATGAACTTCAACGAATTTACGCCCATAAAGTCGCGCATTTCGTCTTCTGACATTGTTGCCGCCAGTAGTTCGTCGCGGTTGGGTGTATCAACGCCGAAGAAGCAAGGCCATGCTGTGGGGGGCGAGGCGACGCGGAAATGAACTTCTTTCGCGCCCGCTTCTAGAACCATGTCTTTGATTTTGCGCGATGTGGTGCCGCGTACAACACTGTCATCCACCAAAATCACGCGTTTGCCGCGCAGCAAGGACCGGTTCACGTTCAGCTTCAAACGCACGCCCATATTGCGGATCTGTTCTGTTGGTTCGATAAATGTCCGCCCCACATATTGGTTGCGCACAATCCCCATTTCGAATGGAATTCCGCTTTCTTGCGAAAAGCCAATCGCAGCGGGTGTTCCGCTATCTGGAACCGGGCAGACCATATCTGCTTCAATCGGAGCTTCGCGTGCCAATTCACGACCGATTTCCCGGCGCACTTCATAGACAGATTTGCCGCCAATGATGCTGTCGGGACGTGAGAAATAGACATATTCAAAGATACATGGCTGCGGGCGTGTGGGTTCAAACGGACGGAAAGAGTCAATTTTTCCATCGCTTGTGATCACGACCATTTCGCCAGGTTCGATTTCACGCACAAAGGTGGCACCGATAATGTCCAAGGCACATGTTTCGGATGCCAGGATATAGCCGTCACCGGTCTGTCCCAAAACCAACGGGCGGATGCCAAGGGCATCGCGCACACCAATCAATTTGGTGCGTGTCATAGCCACGATGGCAAAGGCACCTTCGACCTGACGCAGCGCTTCTTTCAGGCGATCTGCAATCGTGCGCCCCATGGCATGCGCCATAAGATGAACGATGCATTCACTGTCGGAACTGCCCTGAAAAATCGCACCGCGCTGAATCAGTTCTTTGCGCAGCACTTTAGCATTGGTCAGGTTGCCGTTATGGGCAATGGCCGCGCCGCCCATGGAGAATTCTCCAAAGAAGGGTTGGACATCTCTAACCGTTGCGGGGCCTTTAGAGCCTGCAGTGGAATAGCGAACATGGCCGATACCTACGGAACCCGGTAGGGTGTCCATCAGGCTTTTGGATGTGAAGTTGTCTCGCACATAGCCAAAGCGGCGTGCCGAGTTGAAACCAGTATCCTTGTGATAGGTGATGATCCCGCCGGCTTCTTGGCCGCGATGCTGGAGCGCATGCAGACCCAAAGCAACAAAGTTGGCGGCGTTGCTGACGCCAACGGCGCCAAATATACCGCATTCTTCATGCAGGCGATCTTGATCAAGGTCTAAGTCGGGGGACGTTGGGCGATTGGACAAGGTGCAACTCCGAATCCATGTGGCAGTTAGCGCCTTCATAGAGGCATTGTGACGAACTGTCACGGAACGATTACAATTGAATCTCGGCAACTGTTCCAAGGGTCGTTTCACGCGAAGGGATTGCTCGTAAAACGTGTCTTTGCACAAAAAAGGCCAATCTTACGATTGGCCGATTTGCATTGTCTGGTTTTAGGTCTGATCAGCTATCTGTGCTTGCAGGTGCTTCGCACACGCTGATCAACTGGTCACCTTGTGCTTCGAACCAGGCCAGCAATTGCACAGGGTTCTGTTCTTCGATTTTGCCAGTGAACTGGCTGAAAATCGAAGCGGAGCGACTGTCATTGATCATTGGGATGTCTTGGGCCGTGATGACGGTTTCATAAAAGAAAAACGCGACGGCCACCAATAGAATGCCCCGCACCGCACCGAACAAAAAGCCCAGTCCCATATCCAATCCGCCCAAGAAGGACTTTTGAACAATGGACGAGAAGAATGGGGTGAAGAAGCTGGCAACAACCAGCACCCCGACGCCAACTGCGAAAAAGGCGATGATCACCGACATCTCGCAGGATGTGGCTAGAAAATCACCAATCACCGGCAGTTCACGGATCAAGGGTTGAACCTGATGCGCAAACATAGCTGCGATGATCGCGGCGACGATCCAAACACCAATCGCCAATACCTCGCGCACCAATCCGCGCGAATAGGCGAGGATTGCGGAAAGGATGATCACGGCTGCGATAACGCCGTCGACTAGGGTAAAGCCTTCCATGCGACTGTCTGCCCTTCTTAGTTGTGCGCCTCAACCGGCGCCGAAAATTTCTCCAACGAATGCAGCCAGATCGCTCATTTGGGTCAGACCCATGCCCTGTGATGCAGTCGCTTTTCCGCCATTTGGCAGAATTGCTGTTGTGAAACCAAGTTTTTGCGCTTCTTTCAACCGGTTTTCTGTCTGGGACACCGGTCTTAATGCGCCAGAGAGGCTAATTTCTCCAAAAACGACGGTTTCGGCGGGCAGCGCGCTGTCTTCACGGGCGGAAAGCAGCGCAGCCGCCACCGCCAGATCTGCCGCAGGTTCTGCCACCCGCATGCCGCCTGCGACGTTTAGATAGACATCTAGCCCTGCAAAAGGAATCCCGCATCGCGCTTCTAACACCGCAAGAATCATCGCAAGACGTCCGCCATCCCAGCCCACCACAGATCTGCGCGCCTGTGAATGGGGCGAGGGGGATATCAGCGCCTGAAATTCGACAAGAACAGGGCGCGTTCCTTCGATCCCGGCGAATACAGCGGATCCGGGGGCGGGTGAGCCGCGTTCAGATAAGAACAGAGCAGATGGGTTGCCGACCTCGCGTAGGCCAGCCCCGGTCATTTCAAACACGCCGATTTCATCCGCTGGCCCAAAACGGTTTTTGACGGATCGTAAAATGCGGAACTGATGGCCACGTTCGCCTTCGAAATAGAGAACCGTATCAACCATATGTTCAACGACGCGGGGACCCGCAATCTGACCTTCTTTGGTGACATGGCCCACCATGATCACCGCAGATCCTTTGCGTTTGGCAAAGGTCGTCAGCTCATGCGCGGAGGCTCTGACTTGCGCAACGGATCCCGGTGCGCTGTCCACATTGTCGGCCCACATGGTTTGAATGGAATCGATGATCGCCAGATCAGGCTTTTCTGCATCCAATGTGGTTAGAATATCGCGTAGGCTGGTTTCGGTGGCCAATTGCACAGGCGCATCTTTCAAATCCAACCGCTGTGCGCGTAGGCGCACTTGGGCGCTGGCTTCTTCGCCTGAAATATAGACCACTTTTAACCCTTGTCGTGCAAAGGCGGCGGCAGCTTGTAACAGTAAGGTGGATTTTCCGATGCCAGGATCGCCACCAACCAACACAGCCGAGGCAGGCACCAGACCACCCCCCAGAACCCGGTCCAATTCATCAACGCCTGATGATGTGCGTGGCGGGGGCGCTTCGTCAGTAGACAGGTCTGTCAGTGCCATTTTGCGGCCCTTTGCGGCACCCAGACTTTTCTTGCCGGGGCCTGCACTGAGCGGGGCTTCTTCGTTGATCGTGTTCCATTCGCCGCAATTCTCGCAGCGCCCTGACCATTTGGAAAAGGCAGAGCCACAGGATTGGCAGACATAGTTTTTGACAGGTTTGGCCATGACCGTTGGATGCCCGTTTACAACAATAAGGTCAAGGAGATGGCCCAAGACCCCGCGCTGATCAAGCGCAGGGTCGGGCAAGGGAATTTATTCAGCCGCTGCAGCGTAGGGGTAGGCGACTTTTACACCATTGGGCAAAGGCGTCGTTTGCGTGTCTTCAATGGCTTGGGGTGCCGGTGCGTCTAGATCGTCCAGTTCAGGCAGCGCATCCGCAAAAGCATCGCGCAATGCAAAGAGCTGCGAACGCGCCATTGTTTCATCCAGATCCAAGCGATCTTTCCAGCGGGTCATTTCGCCCACAATGCTTTTCGCACGGTCAATACGGGCGTTAAACTGCTCTAATTCTTCTTCTCTTTGGCGCAGAAAAGACAGGGCACGATCCATTTTTTCGTCAGAATAGGTATCCGCCAGATCGCGGGAAACGTGGCTCATCTGTGCGGCGAGTTCCAGAATTTGCGGTTCGATCTGGTCCAAATCTGGATGTTCGCGCATCAAAGCAAGGCGTTCACGGACGGAATCGAATTCTGATTGCATCTTAAACGCACCTTTGCGGTCTTCTGCATGTGCAACGTAGTAGGCGCGGGCGACGTCCTGCATGTTCATTTCAAAGCGGCGATGCGAATATTCAAGACGCGCGACGCGGGCATTGGATGGCAGAAAGCTGCACAGGCCAATCAGCAAAAACGTGCCGATGATTTGTGCACCAACGCCGACTTGCACCTGTGTGTCAGGTCCGGTTTGGACAACCATATTCAACCATGGCGTCAGTCCAAAAGCGCAGGCGATGGTATAGAGGGATACAATCGCAGCCAGCAGTGCAAGCACATACATCGTCGCGCGTTCCATGACGGATTTTAAAAATGCCGTAGTTTCAGCGATATCGTTAAACATATCTTAACCCCTTCTCATACCGATGGGGAATAATTTGACGAAAATTGATCGTTTACGAAAGGTATATGTTGGTCAAGACTTCCCCATAAACGGGTGTTGGGCGATGTGCTTACAGAACTTGCACCAATTTAACATCGGCGAAAATCCGCGTAGTCCGCTGAAACCGTTGAGCTTTTGACCGCATTGGATTCTTATTTTGATTAAAATTTAGACATTAACCTTGTCTGAATTTTTCTATCACGGTGATAGGGTTTCTGCGTAAAATCCTGTTTTTTATGTCAAAAATAATCCCGGAATTGGGATCTGTATGCGTGACAACGATTCGATTTTACGGGGGCTGGTGCGTTATCTAACGGCCTCGATCGGCCCTTCAGCGCTACCCGTGATGAATTGGGTGACATGCGCATCTCCGCAATGGTCCAGTTCGCTGATTGGTCCGGTCCATTGAATGCGCCCATGGTGCAGCATTGCGACATGATCAGCGATTGCGCGGACGGAGGACATATCATGGGTGATTGTCATCGCCGTGACGCCCAGTTCAACCACGATTTCGCGGATCAGATCATTGATCACACCCGCCATAATCGGATCTAGGCCCGTGGTTGGTTCATCAAAGAAGATAATTTCGGGATCTGCGGCGATTGCGCGGGCCAGGCCGACGCGTTTTTGCATGCCCCCGGACAATTCCGCAGGGAAACGATCGGCGACATCGGGCTTTAATCCAACGCGGCGTAGCTTTTCCACGGCAATCTCTTTTGCGTCCGTCTTGCTCAGCTTGTTTGATCTCTGCAGTAGGCGAAAAGCCACGTTTTGCCAGACGGACAGACTGTCAAACAGCGCCGCCCCCTGAAACAACATGCCAAATCGCGCCAGAAACGCATCGCGTTTAACCTGTGTGACATCTTGGCCATCCACCAGAATCCGACCTGCATCTGGCTGAACCAGACCCAATACGCATTTCAGTGTAACGGATTTGCCCGTACCAGACCCGCCGATAATGACCATGGAGCTGCCTTTTGGGATCTCCAGATCAACGCCACGTAGAACATCATTATGGCCAAAAGATTTTGCAACACCGTGGAGCGAGATCATAGCGAGAAAAATACCCCTGTTAGAACGAAATTCGCGGCAAGGATAAGAACGGATGCGGCAACAACCGATGTTTCCGTCGCCTTGCCAACACCTTGTGCGCCACGTCCGGAATTCATGCCGAAATAGCATCCCATCAGCGCTGCAATCCCGCCAAAGGCACATCCTTTGACTAGGGAGGATACAATGTCCAACGGTTCAAGAAAGGTAACCGTGTTGCGCAGATAGGTGGCCGAATTGAAATCAAGCGAGCCGGTCGCGACGCTCCATCCCCCAGCGATACCGATCAAATCGCCCACGCCGACAAGACATGGGACGACCAACAGGGCTGCCAAAACGCGTGGAACCACGAGGTATTTCATCGGATCCGTTGAAAGGGTAACCAAAGCATCGATTTGCTCGGTGACTTTCATTGTGGCGATTTCAGCTGCGATGGAAGATGTCACGCGCGCCGCAATCATAAGGCCAACCAAAACGGGTCCCAGTTCGCGCACCATGCCAACAGCTACGATTTGGGGCATCAAAGCTTCGGCATTAAAGCGCCCACCGCCTGCATAAATTTGCAAGGCCAGTGCGCCCCCCGTAAACAGGGCCGTCAAACCAACAACGGGAAGGGACAGCCAGCCGATGCGTATCAGGGCGGTCCAGAATTCGCGGATATAGAAAGGTGCGCGCAGTACGTGGCTAAGCGCGGCTAGGGTAAAAAGCGTGACGCGACCGATTGAGGCAAGCAGCCCTAGAACCGAGGCCCCGATTTTGCCCAGTGAATTCTGAATAAGGATCATGGAGCGATATAGCGTCGCGCATATCGCGCGCCCAAAGATGTCAGGATTTCATAGCCGATCGTGCCCGCCCAGTCTGCCAATGTGTCAACCGACTGATGTGGGCCTGTCAGTTCCAAATAGTCTGGTTGTTCGCTGCACGCAGTGACGTCAACGGCTATCATATCCATGGAAATGCGCCCCAGAACCGGGCATTGAACATCACCTGCCCAAAGCGATGCATGTGGTCCCATCCCGCGCAAAATACCGTCAGCGTAACCGGCCGCAATTGTGGCAACTCGGGTTGGGTAGTCCGCGATCCACGTGTTGCCGTAACCGACGCTTTCGCCCGGTAGAACATCACGTATCTGGATAACAGGCACATCAATGCGAATGACGGGCAGGGCATCCCAGAAAGGCATCCCGCCATATAGGCCGATGCCTGGACGGGTCATATCAAAATGGTAATCTGCCCCCAACAAAATGCCACCGGTCGCAGACAAGGATCGCGGGGCGTTGATCCCATCGGTCATGTTGCGGAAATTGGCCAATTGATAAGGATTCATATCGTGATCAGGATCATCGGCGCAGGCCAGATGGCTCATCAACAATACGGGATTTTGTGAAATGGCAATATCGCGCAATGCGGTCCATTCCGCATCTTCCATGCCCAAACGGTTCATGCCGGTGTCCAATTGGATGCCAAAGGCATGGCCGGGCAGGTTTTCAACATGGCGTACCATTTGATCGATGGAGTTGATCATAGGGCATAGGTTTAAATCCCGGATCAGCGCGGTGTCACCTTCCATATGGCCGGAGAAAACATAGATCGCAGGATCAGGACCGACCGCTTTGCGCAGGGCGATGCCTTCTTCGGTTTGCGCAACAAAAAGGGTGCGTGCACCCTCTTGCAACAAAGCCGAAGCAACGCGCCCAGAATCGCAGCCATAGCCATCAGCTTTGACCACCGCTGCGGTCTCGCATCCGGTCATGTTATTCAAACTGCGCCAATTGCTACGCAGGGCGGAAAGATCAATCGTTAGAACTGCCTGTGCCATTCATCCGCTTTGCGATTGTTCTAGGGAAGGGTCAAGAGCGAAATCAGATTTGCGCCTGTTTTGCGCAAGAAACTGTCTGAATAGCGCCCTTGATTTCCGGATGTTATGATCCGTGCTCATCACCTTGCTGCCACGGTTTGGCCAAGTTGCCAAAGCGGGTGAACTGGCTTTCAAAGGACAATTCAACCGTGCCGATTGGGCCGTGACGTTGTTTGCCGATGATGACTTCGGCTTTGCCGTGCAGTCGGCTCATGCGTTCCTGCCAGGCGGCCATTTCTTCCAAACGGTCATCGGATGGCTTTTCACGCTCGACATAATATTCTTCGCGGAACACGAACATAACCACGTCCGCATCCTGTTCGATCGATCCCGATTCCCGCAAATCCGACAGCTGTGGCCGTTTATCATCGCGGCTTTCCACCTGACGGGATAGCTGGGACAACGCGATTACAGGCACGTTCAACTCTTTTGCGACGGCCTTTAGACCCATCGAAATTTCGCCGATCTCTTGAACACGGTTGTCAGATTGACCGCGCAACAGCTGCAAATAGTCCACGATGACCAAATCCAAACCATGGGTCCGTTTCAGGCGCCGACAGCGCGCCGCAACTTGGGAAATGGGCAGGGCCGGGGTGTCATCGATAAAGATCGGGCAGCTTTCCAAATCTTTGGCCGCTTCAACAAAACGGCGGAATTCGCTTTCGATCATGTCGCCTTGGCGAATTTTGTGCGACGAAATTTCAGACGCTTCTGCCAAAATACGGCTGGCCAATTGTTCGGCGCTCATTTCCAAACTGAAAAAGGCAACGACGCCGCCATCAATCGTACCTTCCGTGCCATCTGGTTTCACGCCTTTGCGATAGGCTTTGGCGACGTTAAAGGCGACGTTTGTGGCCAGAGATGTTTTCCCCATAGATGGGCGGCCCGCAAGGATCAGCAAATCTGAGGGGTGCAATCCGCCCAATTTGCCATCCATATCGATCAGGCCGGTCGAAATTCCGGCAAGCCCACCATCCCTTTGATAGGCCGCGTTGGCCACATTGACCGCACCGGTGACCGCTTTCAGAAAGCTTTGAAACCCGCTTTCGCTGGTGCCTTGTTCGGCCAGGCTATAAAGCTTTTGTTCGGCTTCAACGATTTGTTCGCGGGGTTCGCTATCGACATCAACCTTGGCTGCTTTGGATGCGATATCGCGGCCCAGACGGATTAGATCGCGCCGGATGGCCAGATCATAGAGCATCTGCGCATAGTCGCGCACCGCAAAGGCCGCAACAGAGGCCGCGGCCAAGTTGGCCAGATACGCAGGGCCACCCAGTTCTTTCAAGCCCATATCGTCCTCAAGAAACGCCTTTAGCGTCACAGGTGATGCAAGGGCGTTCTTGGAAATGCGTGCTTTTGCGACCTCAAAAATACGCGCATGGACAGGATCATAGAAATGCTGGGGCCCAATGATTGTCGCGATCCGGTCAAACACATCATTGTTCGTTAGGATCGCACCCAAGAGCTGTTGTTCCGCCTCGATGGAATGCGGCATCGTTTCCGCATCTTGGACTTCGGGCGTTGGCGTGGCACCTGCAACAGGCATCAGATCATTCATGGGAGGCTCGATAGATTTTGTGTCGGGACGGTGTGTCGCTGAGATGAAGGAAGTCTTAACCGCTTTGAGGGCGCAAGACTACTCTCGTAATTCTGTGGATAAATTGTGCAAAAGACGGGGATATGTTTCGCGAACGCATCAAAGGGTGCGTTTTTGGTGCCAAATTTTTGGGAAGACGCGAAATCTTGCGGTGTGGATGAGTCGCGGCGCGACTTATCCACAAAACGCCCAAGGCGCATTTATTTCGCGTTCTCTTCCCGCCACTTAACAGGGTTGTTCAGGAATGCTTCAACCTCGGACAGGGTTTCTTCGCTGAACTTACCCATTTCTTTGGCCGCGGCCAGAACGTCCCACCATGTGCAAAGGTAGTGCAAAGACACACCGTGATCGCCCAGGGTCTTTTCGGTTTCTGGGAAGATGCCGTAATAGAAAATGACCGCTGTATGCGCACAGGTCGCGCCCGTGTCGCGGATCGCGTCAACGAAGCTGATTTTAGACCCACCATCGGTTGTCAGATCTTCGACCAACAAAACACGCTGACCTTCCGACATCGCACCTTCAATCCGTGCGTTGCGACCGTAGCCTTTTGGTTTTTTGCGCACATATGTCATGGGCAGAGCCATGCGTTCTGCAACCATCGCGCCAAATGGAATGCCGGCCGTTTCGCCGCCTGCAACATTGTCAAAGGCTTCAAAACCGGCATCCCGCATCACGGTCACGGTCAAGAAATCCATCAATGTGGTGCGGATGCGCGGGAAAGAGATCAGTTTGCGGCAATCCACATAGACCGGAGAAGGCAAGCCCGAGGCGAACACAAAAGGTTCGTCATCCATGAAATGCACCGCTTCGATTTCCCAAAGCATCTGTGCCGTAAGGCGGGCCATTTCGTCTTTGCTGGGAAAACTGGTGGGGATCATGGGGGTCTCCTGTCGTGCGGGGGTTAGGGCTGCTGTGACCTAACGAGTTTTCGATGCAGGGAAAAGGGGGCGCGCGCAAATTGTGGCGCACGCCTGCGATTGTTTTAGCTGACCTGCCAATGCAGGGGCATCTTGGGGTCAAAGACCGTCACGCGGCCATCTGGTGTATCAATTGCCTCTGGATAGGTCACTGGATCACCTTTGGTCAGGGTGATCGTGTCCTCATTGACGGGCAGATTGTAGAAGGCTGGGCCGTTCAGTGATGTGAAGTTTTCCAGCTTGTCCAATGCGCCTTCGGATTCGAACACCTCTGCCAGAATGGACATCGTGTTTGTCGCCGTGAAACAACCCGCGCAACCACATGCGCTAAGCTTTGCGCCATCCAGATGCGGCGCGCTATCGGTGCCCAAGAAATAGCTGCCATTGCCGGATGTGGCAGCTTTGACCAGCGCCAGACGGTGTTCTTCGCGCTTGGCGACGGGCAGGCAATAATAATGGGGTTTGATCCCACCGACCAAAATATCATTCCGGTTGATGACCAAATGGTGCGTTGTAATGGTCGCGCCCAGATTGTCGCCACCTTCCAATGCGTATTGTGCGCCTTGTGACGTGGTGATGTGTTCCATCACAACTTTCAGATCAGGTGTGGCTTTGCGGATCGGATCCAGAACCGTGTCAATGAACACGGCTTCGCGATCAAAAATGTCGACGTGGTTTTCGACAACTTCGCCATGCACACAAAGGGGCATGCCAATTTCAGCCATTTTTTCTAGGACTGGGCGCACTTTGTCGAAATTGCGCACACCAGAGGCCGAATTGGTCGTCGCACCTGCGGGATAAAGTTTGACCGATGTTGCAATGCCAGCAGCATGTGCGGCTGCGACATCTTCTGGGTCTGTTTCTTCTGTCAGATACAGCACCATCAGCGGTTTAAACGTGCTGCCTTGGGGCAGGGCGTCCATGATGCGATCACGATAGGCGGCGGCATCAGCGCCTGTCACCACGGGGGGGATCAGGTTGGGCATGATAATCGCGCGGCCAAAATGACGGGCGGTTTCAGGGGCAACGGCATGCATCATTGCGCCATCGCGCAGATGTAAATGCCAATCATCGGGGCGGCGAAGTGTCAGAGTATGCATGGCGCGGCGATAGCATAGCGCCGGTCGCCTTGCCAATGTTCAATCCGCATGAAACGCCAATCACACGTATTTATTCTGCCGCATGGCGGTGTTCGACACGATCCAATTTGCGGCGAAACCACGCGGACTTGGTGGATTGGGCCAGACTATAGCACATCCGATACGCCAAATTGTCCCGCCCTGATCGTTCCAGATATGTGACCAAATGGCGTAGATATGGGGTATGGGCACGACGCGCGTTGCGCATCATTTTGGCAAAATCGGCTGGTTTCAACCGATCCTCAGCCGCCGCATCTATAAGACGCTCCAAAATTCCCATGCGTTTTAGCTCGATTTGCAATGCGGATCCTTGGAACGGCATTTCGTACAAAGATACACGGGGCTGGCGAAATAAAGCCGCATGCATGGCGTCTTCGCTTTCGCGTGGATCAAAAAGGACATAAGCGCGGGCTGCAGCTTCAATCATGTCAGGGGCATACCCATAGCGAGATGTGAAATCCAACCGGCGCTGTTCGACAAAGCGGCGATCCCATCCCGTCAGACGAGGATCCAATGTGGCCTGTGGTTGCAGCGCCAGAACCCTGCTGCCCGGTGCGGTTACGGAATAGGTGCATGCGGCATAGCCCGCCGGACCTTGTCCGAAAAAGAGAACCTTTTGGAACCGGTCAAGAAAACCCGTGTCGTCCAACATGTCAAAGAATTCATAGACTGCAGGTGCACGAAACCACGTATCGCCTTGGCTGAGCAATGTCAGGCTGGACCAATTTCTCTCTGCGGCAATATCAACGCCAAAAGGCGTGTTCGTATGTGATAATGCTGAAATCGCCGATTTGTTTTCAAAGCTTACAAACAAAGTTTTGCCAGCATCCACAAAGAGCGCGCTGTGCTTGTCATCAAGGGTTTTGGTGAAACCGCGTTCGGCGCCAATTGTGGTAATATTTTTTTGCCAAGCTTTCGGGTGCAGCCCGGTCAGGTCAGGTGGAAAGTTTTGCATTAAAAGTCACGCATTCGATACAGAGGAAATTTGGGTTCGAAATGAATTCTTCCGCCAGTTAACCAAATTTTTGACCGATCATGGTATACAAATCGTTAATTTGGTGCGTCATTGACCTAATGCTGTGTCACTTTCGCGTCAATTTTGCCCAATGGAATAGGTTTGCGGCGTTATCAGCCGATAATACCTGCGTGGGGGGCGTCATATGAAGGCGGGCCATTAAGGCGCGATAGGGCTCTTCGCGCAGCAATGTCTCTAAACGTGCGCGTCGCCATGCGACAGATGTCTGATGGTGTTGCGATAGGATTGGGTCAGTAGAAAAAGCCGCCCTTTGTTTCGCAACCGTTGGATCAAGCATGCGGATGCTTAGATCCTCTTCTTGGTGAAAGTTGCGATCCACCCAATAATCCATACCCAATCTGCTGGTGCGGTTCACCCGCCCGCGATCTACCTTCAAAAGATAGCTTTCCATCGCGCCGAGCGGGTAGTGGTTCAGCTGCGCTAAAGCAAAGTTTGATCGACCAAACGGAGAAAAGATTTTCTCGGTGTGATAGATCTTTGGCAATTCACGACCTTCGCCATCAAACCAGCGCGCTTGCTCTATACGGGGATCTCTTGGATTGCGCGGCCGATGCACACCAAAGTTTCCATAGGTTTTGTCATTGCGGTAAAGCGTTTTGAACATCGCAGCGCGCCAAGGCCAAGTGAGCAGTGTCGGGGCGGCTGTCGTAAATTGGTGTGGCACGGGTCGGTCTTCGAAATGAACCACACCATTATTGCCAAAGATCCGCCAGGTCAGCGGGATCGCGGTTGCCTCGGGCAGGGCGTCCAATAAGGCAGAAATGGACCGATCCCCAGCATGGATATTGATGAACTCATCCACATCCATGGAAATCAACCAGTCTGCTTTGCGCACAGCCTCGGTTTTGTCGGCCAGTTTCAAGCCGGTAAATTGGATCCCGTTTTTATCATAAGGGCCATCATTGCGGATATGTGTGACCAGCCCCAGATCAGACAGGCGATCCAACATCAGGTCTGTGCCATCTTCGCAATCATTGCTCATCACAACAAAATGCGTGACGCCAACCACCAAATGATGCGCGATCCAATCCAAAAGGAACGCGCCTTCATTACGCATGCAGGACACCGCTGTCACACGCGGCCCATCGGGACGCAAAGCATAGGACGCAACAGTGTCTGATCTTGTGGTCATGACGCAGTTTCAGAACAGAGGTCGGGCAAAGTCAATGCTCTGCCCAATCTCAATGTCATTTCAGCATTTCTTTCGTCGCGGATAGCGAGATATCGGGGTAATCACGCGCAACCCGGTCAATGTCCCATTGCAGACGCGTCAGATAGACAACGTCGCCATCATGGTCGTAGCTGATATGTTGTTTGTTCGCATTGACAAACTTATCGATCGCATCTTGTTCGCCATGGACCCAACGTGCAGAAGTGAATTGCGAACTGTCAAAGCGCACAGGTAGACCATATTCCAGCTCGATCCGGCTGCCCAGAACTTCGAACTGCAATGCACCAACAACGCCAACGATAAAGCCGGAACCGATCATCGGTTTGAACACTTTTGCCGCGCCTTCTTCGGCAAATTGCATCAGGGCCTTTTCCAAATGCTTGGCTTTCATCGGATCGCCTGCGCGTACGCCTTGCAGCAATTCGGGGGCAAAGCTGGGGATGCCGGTCGCTTTGATGACTTCGCCTTCGGTCAACGTGTCGCCAATGCGCAGCTGGCCATGGTTGGGAATGCCGATGATATCGCCGGCCCAAGCTTCTTCCGCCAATTCACGATCGGACGCCAAAAACAAAACAGGGCTGGAAATCGCCATCGGTTTTTTCGTGCGCACATGGGTTAGTTTCATGCCGCGTTTGAAATGGCCGGACGCCAGACGCAGAAACGCCACGCGGTCGCGGTGTTTTGGGTCCATATTCGCCTGAACCTTAAACACAAAACCTGCGACTTTCTTTTCTTCCGGTGCGATATGGCGTGGATCTGCATTTTGGGGCTGTGGTTCGGGACCATAGGTCGAAATGCCATCCATCAGCTCCTGCACGCCAAAACTGTTGATCGCGGATCCGAACCAGATCGGGGTCATGTGACCCTCTAGCACCGATTGAGGATCCAGCGCAGGCAGCAATTCACGTGCCATTTCGACCTCTTCGCGCAGCTGGTCGATCAAGTGCTCTGGCACATGTTTGTCCAGTTCGGGATCGTCCAAACCATCAATCGAAATGGTTTCGGCAACCACGTTCCGATCCGCACGGTCCATCAGCTCCAAACGATCATTCAGCATGTCATAGCAACCGATAAAGTCACGCCCCATGCCAATAGGCCAGCTGGCGGGCGTCACATCAATCGCAAGGTTTTCTTGGATCTCATCGATGATTTCGAACGTATCGCGCGCCTCACGGTCCATTTTGTTGCAGAAGGTCAAGATGGGCAGATCGCGCAGACGGCAGACTTCGAACAGTTTGCGGGTCTGGCTTTCCACGCCTTTCGCGCCATCAATCACCATCACGGCTGCATCCACCGCCGTCAGCGTGCGATAGGTGTCTTCCGAGAAATCCGAGTGACCGGGCGTGTCGACCAAATTAAAGCGGAATTCGCGGAAATCAAAGGACATGGCGGAGGCCGAAACCGAAATACCGCGATCCTTTTCCATCTGCATAAAGTCAGACCGCGTGCGCCGCGCCTCGCCTTTGGCCCGCACCTGTCCCGCCATCTGAATAGCACCACCATAGAGGAGGAACTTTTCAGTCAAGGTGGTCTTCCCCGCATCCGGGTGCGAAATAATCGCAAAGGTGCGGCGACGGGCAATTTCGGGCGGTAGATCAGGACGATTTGTCATGACGGGGCAGATAACGTGATTTGCACGGCTGCGCCAGAGGGTATGATAGAGAGGGCTAGAGTCGGGTCGTGGTTTGCCTCAACACCTTAGCTAGAATTCACTTTATGCCAGCCAAGCCCCTGCGACCTGTCAAATGTCACTTTGGAGATGCAAAGAGAGGCAGGCCGCGGGGACGGCCCGCCTCTGGCCCGGCGCCTGCGGCTTGATTCCGGGCCATGCACAGGGAAAAAGGCGTTAGGAGTTTTTGCCAATCAAGATACGCACCGTGTTAATACCGACAACGCCTGCGGCAACGGGCACACCGATAGCTGATGTTATTCCAAATAAGCCCAGCAACTGCGTTCCAACACCGATCACGCCCAATTTCCAAAGGTTGCCATAGGTTCCGTTATCTTCATCCAATTGCTTCACGAGGCGGTCCAACTGTTTCATCACGCCAATCAAGCGATCCTTGATCGTTTTCGTGTCGATGCCGCCACCATCTACGGTTTGAGAAGTTGGCAGGCTGTCGTGCAGCATTTCAAATGCAACGCTGAGTTCGGTCAGCTGGTTTGCTTTGGTATTCCAATCATCCAAACCTTCGTCACTGTTGGGTTTTGGCGTGACATCGTGGGCGGCAATTTCTTTTTGAACCTGTGCGACCATGGCCTGACACAGATCGCGCATATCAGGATAATCCTGCTTAAGCGCGGATCGTATGCTGGCAGTGCTTTGCTGTTTGACGAGACCGGTAAATCCGGTTGCAGAGTTTTGTTTTCCGACGTGGTCGTTATTTTCGGTATCAACCGGCCATTCGGATAATTCCTTTTCCACCTCCTCCAAATCGGGCCAATGTTCTGGCCGTTTCAAATTATTGGGATTGGGTGTGCCGTTTTGGCCGGGCAGGATCGTGCCGCTATTCCCTTTAGCTTTATTTAGTTGGGTCTGGCTTAAATTCTTTGATAAAGACAAATCTGTGTGCAGTTCCAAGTAGTCGGGGGCGCCGACATTATTCTTGATTGGCTTGGAGGGCAGATATCTAGTGGAGTGCAAATCGGCTTTCCCTATGTTTGCCTCCTTCAAATCAGTCTCCGTAAAGGTGACCTGTCGCAAATCGGTACCTTTTAGATTGCACTTATATAAATCAGCCTCCTGCAAATTTGCCAATCGCAGGTTGGTTTGTCGCAAGTCTGCCCGCCGCAAATTGGCATGCCGAAGGTTTACCGCTAATAAAGAGAGACGACTCTTTTCATCTAATTGTTTCGCCTCCCGAAAGATCTCAAAGAGTTTGACGTCTTCAAAATCAGGAACAAAATCCTCCTGCTCGCGCCGCGCATTCCATGCTTCGACGCCTTCCAGAATCCACTCAATATGTTGTTGGTTTGCCATTCTGCCTGCAATCCCGCCCGTGATCTCAAATGCCTTAACAATTTCGGATCAAATTGGATTTTCAGTTCATAAATGGCAAGGGCATAGCATTCGGCGCTGAAACCATTACGCCTTGGTCAGCAGATCCCGTGATAGGGATGTTAAGCACTCAGCGCCTGTTTCGGTCATGACGACATTGTCTTCAATCCTAACGCCGATGTCGTCTTGGCGATAAAGGCCAGGTTCGATGGTGAACACCATGCCTGTTTCCAATTTACGGTCATTCGTGTGGACGATCTGAGGGGCTTCGTGAATTTCACGCCCCAGACCATGGCCGGTCTTGTGCAATATCAGATCGGCAAAGGGCGACGCGGCCAGCACTTTGGTTGCGGCTCTGTCCACTGCGCCAACTGTATTTCCGATCTGGCTGGCCGCATGCCCGGCCTCATTGGCGCGGCGCACGGTGTCATAGAGCGCAGCATGTTCGTCGCTGGCAAAGTCACAAAATACGGTGCGTGTTATATCCGCATGCATGTCGCCATAGCTGGCGCCAAAATCGGTCAGCAGCACTTTTCCGGGTTCAACGATGCGATCGCTTGGGTCGCCATGGGGATTGGCAGCTTCGCCACCGGTCAGGATGATCGGATCAAAGGAAAACCCTGTCGCGCCATGGGCCAGCATCGCGGCCTTTAGGCGTGCGACCAATTCGCGTTCGCTGCGCCCGCCGATCCCGCCATCGTACAGATCACCCAAAGCATGTTCGCTGATTTCAATCGCGCGGCGCAGGTCTTGAACCTCGCCCGGATCTTTCAGCATGCGCAAATCGGTTAGGGCAGCATCTGCGTTTTGCAAATGGCTTTGTGGCCAGTGGCGCGCAAGGGCGAGGTATTCCATCACCCGCATGCGCAAGCCCTCGACCCCGATGGTGGTGTCCGTTCCAAGGGAGTCTGCTAAACGCGCAAAGGCCGCATCCGGCCCGTCCGCATCATCCCAGTAAAAGGTTTCAGCCTCAGGCATGGCCGCTGACCATTTCAGGCGTTCCAAGGCGGGCATCACCGCGGCCTGTCCGCCATCTCGTGTCAAAATAAACAGGGTGGGGCGTTCCATAAGGTGAAGGTGGACATCTGTGAGATAGGCGAAATTGGGACCGGGCAGGAATGCGAATGCATCCAATCCAAATTCGTTCAGCAAGGATTGTGCGCGTTTCTGCCGTTTTTCGAATAGGTCCACTGATCTCCACGTCCAATATTGGGCTGGTTGCCCTGTAGACGGTTTCAACCATGGGCTTTCGCGTCGTGAAAGCTTTGTCGAGCGGATGGGGTCTGATTTTTGAAGAGCTGTCTTTGTTTTAGGCGCAGACACAACACAGGCGGATGGGATCACCCGCCCGAGGATTTTTTCAAAATCTCGGCAAGGTTGGGATGATTTAACAGGGTTTCGTTAACCTCTAGCGCGTCGCTTTGGCTGCGGTCATGTCCGGGCAGGGTGCCACCAAGTGTTTGGCCCAAATCTGCGGGCAAGGCGGCGGCAGTACGGGGGTCTAGCAACATGGATTCAACCGCAATGCCTTCGGCATAGACGATTTGATGCGTATCAAACAGCATTTGGAAATAATCCACATGCCCACCTTCGCGCCGTTTGACCGTGGTTCCATTGACCAAATGGCGCGCCTTCACCAGCAGCTCGGCCCGGCCAGCACCCAGATGATCCCGACGTTGATAGATGAACAGGCGGTGTTCCGGGCTGATCACCAGATCACCGGCGTTGTTCATGGCCCCGGCAGAAATGACCACAGGGGCAAAGGCACCAATCGCGCGCACGGTATTGTGACCAATCCAGCGCAGCTTTTGTGGTCCGTTGTCCCGTGTCAGGATCATATCGCCGACACGAAGCTCTTCGATGGGTTTTTGCATCCCATTGGCCATGGCGATTTTGGTGCCCCACGCAAAGGACATGCAGGCCACTTGCGCGTATTTCACCAAGGCGTCATCGCAGGATATGCCAACCAGCGCGTATTCCCCTTTGGGAATGAATTCAGCCAAAGGCAGAACATAGATTTCGGCCACATCGCCAAGGGAATCTGTTTCTACCATCACAATGGCTTCGCAGGTCGCGCCTTGGGCAGACATAAAGGTCACGCAGCAGTCGATATGCAATTGCGCGCCTTTTTCACCAACGGCGCTATCTGCGGAAATCGCAAAAGGCGGCATATCGGATTGTTCGATTTGTAGCATTTCCAGCGTTGGGTGATTGCCAACGCGGTAGATGTCATCAAGAACGAGATCTTCGGCAAAGCTTATGGCATCGCCCAGATTGGCACCATTGGATACGCTGAAATCTGCGGACCTATAGACCGGCAGGCTTTGCGTAAACTGTGGTGTGCTCATTCTATTCATGATGTGGGATCTGGGCTCCTACGGGAGGGCGTTGTGGTCATCTCGGTCATGTTGCCGATTAGTGTAGGATCATACAGCGGCGGTTACCAAACCATAATGGGAAATATACGAAAATTGGCGCGCAACTTTTCCGTAAGGTGATTTTACGTCACATTTATTCAGCTAAGAATTGTGGTTTGCCTAACGTTTAAACCGATAAGTTCCATGTTGCGATAAGGGCATGTTTTCTGTCAGTGTGAGTCGGACAATGATGAGATGGCTCATTTGGGGGGACTTATGGATCTGGGTATTCGTGGAAAACGCGCACTTGTTTGTGCGTCAAGCAAAGGACTGGGGCTGGGATGTGCCCGCGCATTGGCGGAAGCAGGTGTTGATCTGGTGATGAATGCGCGCGGGGCAGAGGCTTTGGCGGTCTCAGCACAAGCCATTCGGGATGATTTTGGCGTATCTGTTAGCGAAGTTGCCGCAGATGTCACAACCGAGGCTGGTCGTGCACAGCTGTTGGACGCGGCTGGGTCCATTGACATTCTTGTTACGAATGCGGGCGGACCGCCCCCCGGAATTTGGTCTGATTGGGAACGCGAAGATTTCATAAAAGCACTAGATGCCAATATGTTGACGCCGATTTCCCTGATTAAGGCTTGCCTACCGAGCATGATTGAAAATGGTTGGGGGCGTATTGTGAATATCACATCGCAATCGGTCAAAGCGCCCATTCCTGCGCTCGGCCTGTCGAATTCCGCCCGTGCCGGCCTGACTGGTTACGTGGCGGGTACCGCCCGTCAGGTTGCGCCTCATGGCGTGACGATGAACAACCTATTGCCGGGGATCCATGCGACGGATCGTGCGGTGTCTTTGGATGCAGGTGTTGCGCAGGCTGCCGGGATTTCCGCAGATCAGGCAAAATCCAACCGCGAGGCGACGATCCCGACGCGCCGCTATGGGACCGCTGCTGAATTCGGTGCAACCTGCGCGTTTATGTGTTCTCAGCATGCTGGTTTTATGGTGGGGCAGAACATCCTTCTTGATGGCGGTGCCATCAACGCGACCCTTTAAGGGGCTAAAAATATGGCACGGGGACCGGATGGATCTGGTGGCGGGGCGGGCTTTTCCCTCGCAGATCAGTTGTTTAATGCAGATACGGTTGGGGACCTTGCCACGGAATATGCGGGTCTTGCAGGGTTTGATGCACAGCGGTTTCAAGCCGAGGCGCTGGGCGGGTTTGAAGGACAAACCTTGTTAGGGCGTTTGGATTGGATCGCGACCTGTATCGAGGCGCAATTGCCTGCGGATTTTCCAAAAATGGCCGAAGCACTGCGCGCTGCCATGCCGCCTGCGCTAGATCCGGGTAAAACGGATGATGATTTTGGTCGCTTTATTCATGCGGTCCCGGGTATTTTGGCTGTTCGACATGGGTTAGAGCAGCACCGGGATCTGGCATTGGATCTGATCTATGAGGCGACCAAACGCTTTTCGATGGAATTTTACATCCGCCCGTTTCTAAACCGCTGGCCTGATGACACCTTGGCGCGACTGGATCTTTGGGCTGAGGATGACAATTATCATGTGCGGCGACTGGTCAGCGAGGGCACGCGTCCTACCTTGCCTTGGGCCCAGAATATCGAACTGGATCCATCGGTGCCTTTGCGTTTTCTGGGGCGATTGCATGCGGATAAGACCCGCTATGTGACGCGCTCGGTGGCCAATCACATGAATGATCTGTCCAAGATCATGCCTGAAACTGTCGTGAAGACCTTGTCTGATTGGCAATGTGATGCGCGCCAAGATCCAAAAGAACTGGTTTGGATGACCCGACATGCTTTGCGAACCGCTGTTAAACGCGGCGAGCGCGGGGCGTTGGATCTGCTAGGGTATAAAGCTGGTACGGTAGACGCAAAGCTGAGCATCCCCAAACAGGTCAAAATCGGCGATGCCCTGCCCATTGAGGTAGAACTTATCTCGCCGGATGCATTGCCGGTTATGGTAGATTATCGTTTGCTATTCCACCGCCCGACAAAACCGGCTGAGAAAGTGTTTAAACTTAAGACGGGTGCGCTGAAATCAAAGCAGCCACAGGTTTTTGCCAAGGCCCATAAGCTAAAAGGCAATGCCAGTACCTTTACGCTGCATCCCGGACCTCACCAGATCACGATCCAAGTGAATGGGAATGATGTGGCTGAGGCCGCGTTCGAATTGGTACCAGCTACTTGAGGGCCGCGCGGGCGATGGCATCAAAGGCTGCGTCCAGTTCTTGGGCAATCACCATAACCTCATCGCTGTCTTCCGCATAGGGGGCGAATACGTGGCTGGGTGTCTTATAACTTAGCGCGGCACTGCCATCGGGGTTTTCGGTGATGTAGAACCGGATCGGGGCCTCTATCATCGCGCTTTCAGACGCGTTTAGCATACGCACGGCATATATGTTGTTGAAGACGCCAATCACGCGGTTGCCGGGGATGGTAATCCCTCGGGCCTGTGCTGCGCCTGTTGGGCCTGCTTGCGTGACTACCCCGAATTTGGCCGCCTTTACCGCGGTGGATAGTCTTTTGATGAGATCTGAATAGGCAATCTCGGTCTCATGAACCACCCAGCCGGGGCGTTCCGACGGTGTTGCAAGAGCTGTGGTTGCGATCATCGTGAATAATGCGAAATAGCGAAACATGTTGATCCTTCTAAGCCGGTTTGTGTGTCACAGGCGGGTCCATTGATAGGGCGTCACGTAGCCACGTTCCCAGATAGCTTCCTGCGAACCCCCAGATCAGCCACCAGATCCCATGGGCAGATCCGGAAACCAGACCGCCCAGATAGGCCCCAATATTGCAGCCATAGGCCAGACGGGCCCCGTATCCCATCAGCAGGCCGCCGATTATGGCGGTCCATATGTCACGTTGTGACAGGTTCCAGTTTGGGGCCCATTTGCCAGCCAAAGATGCGGCGGCCATTGCGCCAAAGACAATGCCGAAATTCATGACGCTGGTCGCATCCGCCAGGACAGAGCGGTTCAATTGGCCTGTGCGCCAGCCTGACCAGTACAGCCAGTGTTCTGGGGTGCCCCCGATGGTTTGCCACATCTTTGCGCCCCAAAGGGCGAATGCTGATGTCACCCCCCAGGGGCGGCCCAAAACAACAAAGGTTGCGATGCTGACACCAGCAAGGACAATCGCACCCAAAGTTACTGACCATGGGCCACGCAAAATAGAGGTTGTTGCACGCATGGGGTCCAATGTCTGATGATACGAGGTCTCGATACGTAGGGTGGCCAGATAAATTGCACCGAATAAAGTAGTCATCACAGACAACGCGCCGATCGGGCCAAACGTGGCGATCAAAGAAATGCCGCGATTGTTGTTAAACCGGTAGGACAGTACATCGCGCAGCACGGATCCATCTGAGGTGGTCCAAAAGCCCCAGTGAAACGTGGCGATGACGGATCCTGTGATAAAGGCGGCTAATGTGATCATCATGCGTATGGACCCACCGCCCGCTGTAAATAGCGTACCCGATGCACAGCCGCCGCCCAACTGCATGCCGATCCCGAAAACAAAGGCTCCGATGGCGCTGGCCACACCTATAGGTAGTATGTAGCCGCTTGCGGCAAAGACCCCGCTGCCCCAATGGATCATCGGGAACGAGACAACACATGTCATCAGGATCAGAATGATTTGCGCACGCAGACCCGAACCACGCTTTTCCCGAACAATGCGCCGCCAAGCGGCCGTAAAGCCAAAAGACGCGTGATATAGTGCGAACCCCGCCACGCCTCCGATCAGGCTGGCCCAAGCCAAAGCGGGCCCACGTTCATAGCTGCTCAGCACAGCGATGATCGTTAGGCCCAAACAGGCAAAAATTAAGGGTAGGCGCACGTGTGACATGCCGCGTTTATGCCAAATTCCGCATAAGATAGATGTCACATCTCAGTGATGGCGCTATAGGGCCAAGTCGACCCAGATCGGCACATGGTCTGACGGTTTCGTTCGGGCGCGGATATCTTTGTCGATTTGGCAGTCTTTCAACAGATCAGCGCATTGGGGGGTCAACAAGAAATGGTCGATCCGAATGCCGTAATTGCGCTGCCATGCGCCCGCTTGGTAATCCCAGAACGTATATTGACCGGGCCGAGGATCACGCGCACGGAAAGCTTCGGTAAAGCCGAGGTTCAGGATACTGCGAAACGCTTCCCGGGTTTGGGGCATATAGAGGGCATCTTTTTCCCAATCACTGGGGGAAGAGGCATCTTCGGCCTGCGGGATTACATTATAGTCCCCAGCCATCAAAGCAGGCATTTCATCTGCCATCAATTCAGCTGCACGGGCCTTTAGCCGTTTCATCCATGACAGTTTGTAGTCATATTTCGGACCGGGGGCAGGGTTGCCATTCGGCAAATACAGTCCGCAGATGCGGCAAGCATGCGTATCACCTACAACAGTGGCTTCGATCCAACGCGCTTGTTCATCACTGTCATCGCCGGGCAGACCACGACGGATATCTTCAAGCGGCAGCTTGGAGAGGATCGCAACACCATTGAAGCTTTTCTGCCCATGTGTCTCAACCTGATAGCCAAGCGCTTCTATTTCCTCTCTCGGAAAGGCCTCATCGACAGATTTGATTTCCTGCAAAACGGCCACATCGGATGCGGATTCTGTCAGCCAATCTAATAGGGCGGGCAGTCGGGCCTTGATCCCATTGATGTTGAAACTAGCGATTTTCATCAAACTCTCCGGGCAAAACCTGTGGTGGGACCGGTATCGCGTGTGTCCGGTGGATAGGCAAGAGGCTGAAATTCACGAAAGCCGTGCAGCTTTTTGAACCTTTCCTCGCAAGCAAAAATGATTCTCTTGACGGTGAGTCGGACCAATAAACCATTGGGCATCCGCTTATGTCGTTAGAGATTAACCTTCGTTAAATTATTATCCACAGAAAAATAACCTATGTGAGCAATTCACATAGGCAAACAAAAATATATTTTTATCGAAATTTCTTCATGTGGATAAAATTTCGAGAGCACAATTTATGCTAGAAAAGACTTTAACGAATGCGCGTTTATGTTGCAAGAAAATTGGCATCGAAACATCCAACATAACGGGATCTTCAAGATGTCTGCACAACTGAAACACATTGAAAATGAAGCAAAAGTTTACGCCGAAGAAACGCGGTCGATTTTTTCCGGCGAAGGTGTCGAAACCTTTATTTCCTGGTCTGGCCCAGAAGAATCATGCGCCTTGACTGGCGACGCAGTTGAGAGCTTCATCTCTTGGTCTGGCCCGGAAGCGACACGCTCCGAAACTGGCGACGCGGTTGAAAGCTTCATCTCTTGGTCCGGCCCAGAGGCGACACGTTCCGAAACTGGCGACGCGGTTGAGAGTTTCATCTCTTGGTCCGGCCCAGAAGCAACGCGTTCCGAAACTGGTGATGCGGTAGAGAGCTTCATCTCTTGGTCCGGCCCAGAGGCAACACGTTCCGAAACTGGTGATGCGGTAGAGAGCTTCATCTCTTGGTCCGGCCCAGAGGCAACACGTTCCGAAACTGGTGATGCGGTAGAGAGCTTCATCTCTTGGTCCGGTCCAGAGGCGACACGCTCCGAAACTGGCGACGCGGTTGAGAGCTTCATCTCTTGGTCCAAGCCTGCGACCAAATAATCGTTTTCCAGCCCGGGCCGTGTGACCACGGTGCCATGCGGCGCGGGCGGAACCGATACCCTCTTTCATCTTTTCACAAGGACGCCATCCCATGAGCAATGTCATTGCGTTTAAACCCGCACCCAGAGTTGCAGTTCAGCAAGATCGCTTCAGTGCTTTGATTCATTGCTTTGCAACGCAGCGCCGAGATCAGGATGATGTCTTTTGGATGAAAGAAAATGCTGAACTTCTGAACATTTTGGTCGCAACAAAAGCCGACGTTGAGTCGGATGCATTGCTGCCCTTCCAAGATTTCTACAAAAACGCCGCACAGCGGTTGGAGTTCCTGCCGCAATATTACCGTTTTCTGCTATCCATGATTTTGGACCTTGAGGCGCTGGGCATGCCCGGGGATATGGGCGAAAAATTGGTGCGCAGAGCCTATGAAATGGACCTTGTTGGGGCCGAGCTATCTGACCTTCAGCGCGCCGAAGCGCAGCGTCTGATGTTGCGACGCGGGATTGATCCGGTTGCCGGTGATGGGCTCAAGGATAGGTTGAACGCATTTGCGAATCGCGTGTCGACTTTTTCTCTTCCAAATAAAAAAGCGTCATATGAGCTGACCCATATTGCATTCTACTTAAGCGAGTATGGCAAAATTAACCCGCAATTTACGAAAGAGGCCGTTCAGAGCTTGCATTTTGCTGGTTTGATGGCTTTCATCGACCAGAACGCGGATTTGTTAGCGGAAATTTGCGTCGCACTGGTATACGCAGGGGAAGAACCCCCGCAGGCTTGGACGAATTGGCTTCATATGCAAACGAAGAATTTTCAATTGACTTCCGACGATGCAGTGTCGTGTTCGGATGACTATCACAGCTACTTCGTCTGCAACTGGCACGCAGGGGTTGCAGGGCGCGCCGCGTTCTCTGGCACCTATTCTGCGGGACGTATGCGATTTGACAAAGGCCGTGCGCAACATGCGCCATTGCGTGAAATGTCCTATTTGATGATGCAAATGGAAGGCGCGCGTTCAGGTGACTGGTCTGCAATGCGTCCTCATGTTGCGAACGCGTTGTCGCCGGATTCGTTGCAAGTGATCGATATGGCGGCCAACAGTTCTGATCATTTCGATGCATTCTTTGAGGGCTTTGCCCGGGCAGGGCGCGCATGAAATCACGGTTTGCAATTGGATCAACCTTGGTTGTGATATGTGCTGCATTGAATGCCGGCGCAGATGCGATCACAAAATATTTTGCGAGCGGGTTTGAAGCCCCTCAACTTTTGGCGCTGTCTTCGGCCATAATCGTAATGCTGTCTTTGGCATTGCCAAAGATCAAATCAGATTGGTCTTCGTCCAATCCCGATATGATGCGTTTGTCCGTGAGCAAAGGGAACCGTTGGACAATGGCACTGCGATCGGCTTTGACCGTCGTTGCCGCGATTGGCTTTTTCAACGCATTGTCACTTTTGACGCTGGCGGAACTGTTCTTGTTTGTCGCGCTTATGCCGATTTTGGCCGCGGCGCTGAGCGGGCCAATTCTGGACGAACGTCCTGGGCCACAGATCTGGGTTGCGGTGGTCATGGGATGTGCCGGGCTTTACCTGATTTCACCCAACTACAATGGATTACAAGAAAATGCGCTTGCGCAGATCTCTGGCTTTGCCTGGGCAGGGCTTGGGGCCGGTGCGGGAACAATTTCTATCCTGTTGGCGCGTAAGATTGCGATCACCGAACGTATTCCGTTAGCACAGGTGTTTTGGCCAAATTTGGCGATGATGGTATCGCTGGGCTGTATGCTGCCATTTGTATGGGCGCCTATGTCGTTGATGGATGTCGCCTATTTGCTTGGCTACGCATCTGTTCTATTCGGTGCGCGTTTCATCCTGATTGAGGCAATGCGCCATTTGCAGGCCTATGTGGTGACATTGATGATGAATGTGCAATTCGTCTGGATGATCGGGCTTGGATATTTGGCATTCGGCAATATTCCAACATTGGAAATGCTGGGCGGGGCTGCACTTATTATCTTTTCGGGTTTTTGGATGGTCTACAGCGAAAAAGCTGATTTCTTTCAAAAGGTCAAAATGCGGGTCATTCCGGCGGAATAGACGGCCTTTATCGATAGTGCCTATGTGTGCTGTTTAGCTGAAAAGGCAAAAGTCAGGAACACTGTCTTCCTGCTTATCCGAACGCAAAATGAAATGGGTTTTGTACATATGTACATCCCGGTTTGATCCGAAATTCTCTTCTGCCAGTTCCAGATAGCTTTCTGTGCTGGCAGTCTTGACGATCAATAGGTAGTCAAAATCACCGTTCACAATGTGACATTGCTGAACCGCGTCGATCCCTTTGACCAGTTCCACGAATTTGCGCGAAATGCTTGTTTTGGGCGTACATAACGTGACCATGACGGCCGCAACCACGGGTTTTGGAAAATGGTTCGCATCCAGTTTCGCAACCACCCGTGTGATCACGCCATCTTTTTTCAGACGCGCTATGCGCTTTGCACAGGCCGAGACAGACAAACCAATGTGATCCGCAATTTGTGCGGTTGTCTGGCTAAAGTCCTGTTGCAAGAGAGCCAATATTTTGCGGTCCAAGTCGTCCATGGTCAATCTGCATGCTGTTGCGCGATTTTATCGTTTTGCCAGATCACACGCGCATTATTCTCATTTTCTGGCAAACTTCCGCACCAATGCGCGTTGTCGATGGATAGTCTTAAACCTGAAAAACAGGAGAGACGTCAATGAAAGACACTGTACAAAACCGCGCAGATCAGCACCTCATTCGCTTTGGCGCTCAATATTTCCCCCGCATCATCACGCGTGCAGAGGGGCCGTATTTGTATGACGAAGAAGGCAGGGGCGTGCTGGATTTCACATCGGGTCAAATGAGCGCCATTTTGGGACATTCTCATCCGGAAATTTCTGCAACCGTGATCGAAGCGGTTCAAACTGTCACCCATTTGAATTCCATCATGCTGAGCGAACCTGTGATTGCCCTTGGGGAGGCGCTGACCGCAACCATGCCTACAGGTCTGGATCGTGCGTTTTTCCTATCCACCGGGGGCGAGGCCAATGAAGCCGCCTTGCGCATGGCGCGTTTGGTGACGGGTAAATACGAGGTCGTAGGTTTTTCTGCGTCTTGGCATGGCGTGACTGGGCGTGCCTCCTCTGCCACCTATGCGGCGGGGCGCAAAGGGTATGGGCCTGCAGATGTGGGCAGTTTCGCAATCCCTGCACCCAATGCCTATCGGCGCCGGTTTCCGGGCATCGACTTGGATTGGCGGGTCGAATTGAAGGATGCATTTGCGCAGATTGATGCGATGTCCACTGGGGCTTTGGCGGCCTTTATTGCGGAACCGATCCTATCGGCGGGCGGTGTCATTGATTTGCCGGTCGGTTATCTAAAGGCACTGCAAGAGGAATGCCACAAACGGGGCATGTTGCTGATCCTGGATGAAGCGCAAACGGGCATTGGTCGCACCGGGCTTATGTATGCGTTTGAACGTGACGGGGTTGTGCCAGATATTCTGACATTGTCCAAAACCCTGGGCGCGGGTCTGCCCCTATCGGCGGTGATCACGTCGAAGGAAATTGAAGAAGAGGCCTATAAGAACAATTACCTGTTCTATACGACCCATGTGAACGACCCGTTGCCTACAATGGTTGGTTTGAAGGTTTTAGAGATTGTTCAACGCGATAATCTGGTCGGAGCGGCCCGTGAACGTGGCGCGCAGCTAAAGGCAGGTCTGAACAACCTGAAAGACAAATATGATTGCGTGGGTGATGTGCGCGGTCGCGGATTGTTGTTAGGTCTGGAACTGGTCGCGGACCCGGCGGCAGGCGCTGATGTGGATGCGAATGACGACCTAGGTGCCAAAATCACGGCGGCCTGTATGGAGCGCGGGCTTAGCATGAATATCGCATCCATCAAAGGCATGATGGGCGTGTTTCGAATTGCTCCACCATTGACGATCACTGCAGATCAAATTGATCACGCTGTTCAGATTTTAGATGAATCTATTTCTGCATCTATCTGATTTAAATAGATTACATTGAAAATGATGTGCCGCATCCACAAGAGCTGGTCGCGTTCGGATTGTTGATGACAAACCGTGCGCCGATCAGCTCTTCTGTGAAATCAATCACAGCACCAGATAGAAAAGGCAAAGACACTTGATCGACGACGACCTTTTCGCCCGCACCTTCAAGGATCAGATCTTCACCATCTGGATCATCTAGCGTGATTTCATATTGGAACCCGGAACATCCACCACCTTCAACGGCCACGCGCAGGGCTTTGCCTTGGGCGGCGGCACCGATTTCGGTCAAGCGTTCAAAAGCACGGGGCGTGACTTGTGGGGGCAGTTGCATAGTGATGCTCTCGCAATGTAAAGCGGTCCTGACAGGGCAGGACAGTTTCAAAGGTTTATCTCTGTCTCGAAAAACAATATATGGCGCAAAGGGACTGGCGACAAGGACAGGACAAAAAGAATGCACGCGCCCCATGCTTGCGCACCGACCGTCGCACGAGGACGGCTACACCCCGAGGAGGAAAGCACGTTTCGGTCGTGTTTCCAAAGAGACCGGGATAGAATTATTCATTCCAGCGCTTTTCGGCGCTTGAAACACAAAACGCAGGTCTTCGTGGAACACGAAGGCGATTTCTATCGCACCCGCCTGACCCATTCGATCGAAGTGGCACAGGTTGCCCGGACGATTTCCAACGCTTTGGGGTTGGAAACAGATCTGACCGAAGCGGTCGCACTGGCCCATGATCTGGGCCACACGCCCTTTGGTCACACAGGCGAGGATGCGTTGGATGCGTTGATGCAGCCCTATGGTGGCTTTGATCATAATGCGCAGGCGCTGCGGATCGTGACATCGCTTGAACGCCATTATGCGGAATTTGATGGTCTGAACCTGACATGGGACACGCTGGAAGGCATCGCGAAACACAATGGCCCGGTGTTAGATCCGGCGGTTGCTTTGCTGGAATACAATGCGCGTCATGATTTGGAGCTGACAACACATGCCAGCGCCGAGGCGCAGGTTGCAGCATTGGCCGATGACATTGCCTACAACAACCACGACCTGATGGATGGTTTGCGCGCGGGGCTGTTTGCAGAGGAAGACATCCAACATCTGCCGATTGTCGGCGCTGCTTATGCAGAAGTGGATCGCGCCTATCCGAACACAGACAGCTATCGGCGCAAACACGAAGCGCTGCGGCGTATCTTTGGGGTGATGGTGGCGGATTTGATCGACACTTCTCGACTTCTGATCGCCCAAAGCCGGGCCAATTCGGTCGATGATCTGCGTCGGTTAGGGCAATCGGTCATCGCTTTTTCCCCTGAAATGTGGAACGATCTAAAGGTCATAAGGGCGTACTTGTTCGAAAACATGTACCGCGCACCCAGCGTTGTTGAAGTGCGCGAGAAAGTGACCGAAGTGATGAATGAATTGTTTCCGATCTATATGAATGACCCGATTTTGTTGCCCGCGCGCTGGAATGCCGTGAATGTGGCGGCGGAATGCGAGGCGTCCTTGGCACGTATCGTTGCGGATTACGTGGCAGGTATGACCGATCGCTTTGCGCTGGTGCAACATGAACGGCTGACCGGGAAAACTCTGATCACGCGGCACGGATAGGCCTATGGCGGATCCAGTTCAGGTGGTAGGTATGGACCCGATGATGGGGTTCGCGTTGGTCGGCGCATTGGGCGTTGGCAGCCAGTGGTTGGCATGGCGTTTGAAGTTGCCGGGCATTGTTTTGATGCTGGCAGCTGGCCTTTTGGTCGGGCCTGTATTGGGGGTGTTGAATCCACAAGAGGTTTTTGGCGACCTCTTATCGCCCATGGTGTCTGTCGCGGTGGCGATTATCTTGTTTGAAGGTGGTTTGACTCTAAATTTCCATTCCCTCAGCGAAGCGGCCAAAGGTGTGCGTCGCTTGGTTGTCTTGGGCGCGCCTTTGGGCTGGTTGGCATCAACCTTGGCGCTGCATTTTGCCGCTGGCCTTAGCTGGGAAAGCTCTGCTGTGTTTGGCGGGATCATGATTGTGACTGGCCCGACGGTGATCGCACCCTTGCTGCGATCCGCGCGTTTGCAACGTCGTCCAGCAGCGCTGCTGCAATGGGAAGCAATTGTGAATGATCCGATTGGCGCATTGGCTGCGGTTCTGGCCTTTGAGCTGGTCGTTGTGTTCGCGGATGCCCATAGTATCGGTGCTGCTGCGCTGCATATGGCGATTGGCATTGGTGTCGCGACCGTGCTCGGCCTGTTCGCAGGGTGGGCCATTGCGCAATCCTTTCGCCGTGCCTTGGTGCCGGAATATATGAAAGTACCGGTTTTATTTGCGACAGTTCTGGCGGTTTTTGCAGCGTCTGACAGCGTGCTGCATGAAAGCGGGCTTTTGGCGGTCACCTTGATGGGGCTGTGGATTGCCAATGCAAACCTGCCCAGTTTTGTCGAGCTATACCGCTTTAAAGAACATGCCACGGTGCTGTTGGTGTCGGGTGTGTTTATCCTGCTTTCGGCCAATATGGGATTTGATACGCTGGCGCTGCTGGATTGGCGTGCGGGGCTATTCGTTCTGTCAGTCATCCTGATTGCACGCCCTTTGCCGGTTTTACTGGCCACGATTGGGTCGGGTTTGCCGATGCGTGAACGCCTGTTTGTGGCCCTTACAGGGCCGCGTGGCGTTGTGCTGGTCGCGGTTGCGGGATTGTTTGGTGCGCGGCTTGTGGAAACGGGCATTGAAGATGCAGCACTGATTGCACCGCTTGCCTTTGTTTTGGTGTTGAGCACGGTCGTGCTGCATGGATTTACGTTGGGACCGATCGCACGGTTATTTGGCCTAAAGGCTGCTGACACGCCGGGCGTTTTGATTGTGGGCGGATCGCGATTTGCGGCGTCTTTGGCGCAGGCCTTGATGAAATGCGATATCCCCGTGCTTGTGACTGATCCCAATCACACCAATCTACGCGTGGCACGAGATGCGGGTGTGCAGGTGTTTTTTGGCGATATTCTTTCTGAAAGCGCAGAACATCAACTGGACCTGGTCGCTTTCCAAACCGTCATCGCAGCCACAGATAATGATGCGTATAACACGCTGGTTGCGACGGATCTTGCGCCAGAATTTGGGCGCGCGCATGTGTTTCAATTGAAACGGGCCAAAGAATACAGTGCCCGCCATGCATTGCCTGCGACATTGGGCGGTATTCCTTTGGCTCTGGATCAAACCCATCGGGATTGGCGATCTGCGATGCTGGACGGGTATGCGTTCCGTGTGACCGGCGTTACGGAAGAATTCACATTCCAACATTGGATGGATACACATCCCGATGCACAGCCCCTGGCCGAGCTTTTGCCAAACGGGACTTTGGTGTTTTTGTCAGCGCAAGAACGCCCAAAGGCAGAACCGGGCGCACAGATCATTTCGTTCCATCCGCCAAAATCTGATTGATCCGAGCACGCGGTGCATTTGACGTCGCTGCGCAAAGTGGTATCAGACGCCTGATACGCCAAATGGCTAAACCCCCAAGCGGAGCAAGACGATGAACCTCTTTACCGATATCAAAACCACGGTCCTTACAGCGATCGAGGCGATGGTGCGATCTGGCGACCTGCCGGAGGGGCTGGAAACCCGCGCCGTGACGGTAGAGCCACCGCGCGATCCTTTGCATGGGGATATGGCCACCAATGCGGCGATGGTGCTGGCAAAACCGGCCAAAATGAAACCGCGTGACATTGCGGAAAAACTGGCGGCCTTGCTGGCAGAAGATGACCGTATCACCAGCGCAGAAGTGGCAGGTCCCGGTTTCTTGAACCTGCGTCTGGCACCGTCGCTTTGGCAGGCTGTACCAAAGTCGATCCTTGAGATGGGCCATGATTTTGGCAAATCCGATATGGGGCAGGGCGTGCGGGTGAATGTTGAATTCGTGTCAGCCAACCCAACAGGTCCGATGCATGTCGGCCATACACGTGGCGCGGTTGTGGGCGATGCTTTGTCATCGCTTCTGTCCTATGCGGGCTATGACGTGACGCGTGAATATTACATCAATGATGGCGGCGCGCAGGTCGATGTTTTGGCGCGCTCCGTCTATTTGCGGTATTTGGAAGCCCATGGTCAGGAGGTCGAGTTCCCTGATGGAACCTATCCCGGCGAATATTTGAAAGACGTGGGCGCGGCGCTAAAGGCCAAGGTTGGTGACGCGTATCTGGACAAAGGTGAGCAGTTCTGGCTAACCGATATCCGCGAATTTGCAACAGCCGAAATGATGAAGCTGATCCGCGAAGATTTGCGGGTTCTTGGTGTTGAAATGGATGTCTATTCATCCGAAAAAGCACTGTACGGCACTGGGCAAATTGAAAACGCGATCCAACGCTTGGACGATATGGGCCTGATCTATGATGGCATTCTTGAGCCTCCAAAAGGCAAAAAGCCTGAAGATTGGGAACCACGTGAACAGACATTGTTCAGATCGACCGACCACGGCGACGACGTCGATCGTCCGATTAAAAAATCCGATGGCAGCTGGACCTATTTTACGCCCGATATTGCCTATCATTACGATAAGGTGACGCGTGGCTGTGATCAGCTGATCGACATTTTTGGCGCCGATCACGGTGGCTATGTCAAACGCATGAAGGCGGCTGTGTCGGCGCTGACCGATGGGGAAGTCCCGTTGGATGTCAAACTGATCCAGCTGGTGAAGCTGTATAAAAATGGCGAGCCGTTCAAGATGTCCAAACGCGCAGGGACCTTTGTCACGTTGCGTGACGTGGTTGAACAGGTTGGCGCAGATGTGACGCGGTTCATCATGCTGACCCGCAAAAATGATGCGACGCTGGATTTTGATTTTGACAAAGCGTTGGAACAGTCATCAGAAAACCCCGTCTTCTATGTGCAATACGCCCATGCGCGGGTCTGTTCGGTTCTGCGCAATGCGTCTGAGCAAGGTGCGAAAATCACGGATGCGGATTTGGCGGCACAGGATCTGTCCGGCCTGACGTCTGATGCAGAAATTACGCTGGTGAAAAAGCTGGCAGAATGGCCACGTCTGGTGGAAATCGCTGCGCGCACGCATGAACCGCATCGTATCGCAACCTATCTGCAAGAGCTGGCATCGGAATTCCACAGTTTCTATTACAAAGGAAACAAGGAAACAGATCTGCGTTTCTTGCAAGATGATCTGGCTGCAACACAATCCAAAATTCCGCTGGCACGTGCCGTAGCCATTGTTATTTCTGCCGGTCTTGCTATTCTTGGTGTGACGCCGGTGGAAGAGATGCGCTGAACGAACAGCCACCGCCCCGGCAAAACGAGCAGTCTTTAGCAAGTCAAAAGCCATGTGCCGATCAAGGTGCAGGTGAAACGGGGCAAAAATGGCGGATTATACCTATGGCCAGGCGCAGTACGCGCCGCAATCAGGCAATGCAAGTGCGGTCACTTTGACACATGTGACCAATTGGGCCGGGGCGGTTGTGTCCGTTGGTTTGGTGGTTGGCGCTTGTGTCTGGGGCTATCGTGTTATGATGCGCGATGTCAGCGGTATTCCTGTTGTCATGGCGGCTGAAGGCCCAATGCGCATCCAGCCAGACAATCCCGGTGGCCAATTGGCAGATCACCAAGGTTTGGCTGTGAACGCCGTTGCCGGTACCAGTTTGGCTGAGGCCCCTGCACAACGTTTGGTGCTGGCCCCAGTTCCTGCTGGGCTGGGCGAAGATGATATTGCGCTAAAGGACATTCCAAGAGATGCCCCTGTTGTGGTTGCTGCGACTGATGCAGCGCCCGCAAATAATGCCCTGTCTGTTGCGCAGGATGAGCTGAACAACAGCCAAGCAACATTGCTTGATGCCTCGGTTTCCGCTGTGTCTGACGATACCGTAGGTGAAATAGACCCGATTGAGGCACTGGCCAATCAGCTAGCGGCAAATGCGACAACCTTCACATCGCCTGCACCCGAACCTGTTGACGCGACAGAACCTCAGGCGGTTTTGGAAAGTGATCTGAAACAACATAGCAATTCGCTGGCGCGTTCCTTACGCCCGAATGCCCGTCCCGCAGGTGCACGGCTGCAATTGGCGTCAGCTGCATCCTTGTCTGCCAGCACTGTTGCACCGGTCACAACGACCCCTGCGGCGTCGCAAAGCACGGTAGATGAATTGGACCACACAACCCTGCCTGCAGGCACACGTCTTGTACAAATCGGAGCCTTCCCAAGTGCCGAGTCCGCGCGTTCGGAATGGGTGCGGGTCTCTGGCTTTATGGGTGAATTCTTGGCTGGAAAACAGCGCGTCGTCATGCAGGCGCAATCGGGTGGGCGCACGATTTATCGTCTGCGTGTTCACGGTTTTGCCGACTTGGCAGAGGCCCGCCGCTTTTGCGCGACATCTATCGAGAAGAACGTAGATTGTATTCCGGTGGTCACAAAATGAGCCGATTTGGCGCGGCCATTCTTGGCGTTCAAGGGCTTGTTCTGGACAAAACCGAGCGGGATTTTTTCAAAGAGACCAAACCGTTCGGCTTTATTCTGTTCAATCGGAATTTAGAAGATGCGGGTCAAATTCGTGCTTTGGCGGATGCGTTGCGCGATTGTGTTGGTCATGACGCACCAATTCTGATCGATCAAGAGGGCGGGCGTGTTCAGCGCTTGCGTCAACCACTGGCGACAGAATGGCTGCCCCCCTTGGATGATGTTACCCGTTTGGGGGTGAATGCGGCACGCGGCATGTATGTGCGTTCGGTTATCACCGGGCTGGAATTAGCGGCACTTGGTATCGATGCCAATTGTGCGCCGATGTTGGATATCGCGCGTGAGACCACACATCCATTTCTGCGTAACCGCTGCTATGCGGATAATTTGGAAAAGGTTGTTGAGATTGGTAAGGCCGTCGAGGCCGGGCATCTGGCTGCTGGTGTATATCCGATTATGAAACACGTTCCTGGTCACGGTCTGGCCCAGATCGACAGCCACAAAGACATTCCGCGGATCACCGCCCCGCGCGATATGTTAGAACGCGACGATTTTGCGGCCTTCAAACCCTTTGCAGATATGGCAATGGGCATGACGGCGCATCTTAGTTTTGAAGATATCGATCCCCAACCTGCAACAATATCTTCCACGATGATTGATCTGATCCGCAACGATATCGGTTTCAACGGATTGCTGATGACCGATGATATCGGGATGGAAGCGTTGAACGGGACAATTCCTGAACGCTGTGCTGCTTCTCTTGCGGCAGGTTGTGATGTTGCGCTGTGTTGTAATTCTGATCTGGCAGAAATGATGGCGGTGATGGAACGGATCGGAGAGATGTCCGATGCCGCGCAATCACGCGCTAACGCTGTGTTGGCCGCGCGTCCTGCAGCAACAGAGCTTGACATCGCAGCGATGAGAGCTGAGTTTGAAGCGCTTGTTTCTTAGCGCGACACCATGGATGACGATCAGCAACTGCATTTCAAAGACGGGTTAAACGATCCCGCGGCCGCCCAAGCGGAACAGTCCGTTGCAGAACGTATGGCAGCGGAAGCTTTGGTTGTGGATGTCGAAGGGTTCGAGGGCCCGCTAGATTTGCTACTGACCTTGTCGCGCACGCAAAAGGTGGATTTGCGCAAGATCTCAATCCTAGAACTGGCGCGGCAATACCTGACATTTGTTGAAAAGGCTAAAGAGCTGCGGATTGAATTGGCGGCGGATTATCTGGTTATGGCGACCTGGCTGGCCTTTTTGAAATCTCGACTGCTTTTACCACCGGATCCGACAGAAGAGGGGCCAACGGGCGAAGAGCTGGCCGCGCATCTTGCGTTTCAGTTGGAACGGCTACAGGCAATGCGTGATGCCGCTGCGCGCCTGATGGCACGGGATCAGTTGGGGCGTGATTTCTTTGCGCGCGGCCTGCCTGAACAGGTCGAACGGGTGCGGCATGTGAAATACACGGCCACGCTGCTTGATCTGATGCAGGGCTATGCACGGATCCGAACCAAGGACGAATTTCGTCCCTTTGTCATGGATCGCGATCGCGTTTTTACCATGGAACAGGCTTTGGAACGGATGCGTCCGCTGATTGGGTATGCCGGGGATTGGATCGATATCCAGACATGGCTGCCTGACGGGTGGTATGATGATCCAGTGAAATGGCGTTCGGCCACTGCCGCTACTTTTGCTGCCTCTCTGGAGCTGGTCAAAGAGGGCAAAGCCGAAATCAGCCAAGATCAAACATTCGCCCCCATTCATTTGCGCAAGAGGGAGATTCCTCGTGAGTGAGATCGACGACATACCACACCCGTCTGATGAGGCCGCAGAACAAACAGAAAGCCTGTTTGACGCACCCGTTATGGGGGAACAGGAACGCATGGTTGAGGCCTTGCTGTTCGCCAGCGCCGAACCGCTGCGCGTCAAAGATTTAGAGGCGCGCATGCCGCATGGATGCGATGCGGCGGAAGCCCTGCAACATGTGCGCAAACGCTATGAGGGCAGGGGCGTGCAGTTGCAAAAGGTGGGCGATGCCTGGGCGATGCGCACTGCCCCTGATTTAGGGTTTCTGATGCAGCATGAAGTGGTTGAGACGCGCAAACTATCACGCGCTGCCATCGAAACCCTGGCCATCATCGCCTATCACCAACCTGTTACGCGGGCCGAGATTGAATCCATTCGTGGTGTTTCGGTCAGTCGGGGGACAGTGGATCAGCTGATCGAAATGGAATGGATCCGTTTTGGTCGCCGCAAAATGACACCCGGGCGGCCGGTTACATTTGTGGTGACGCAGGGATTCCTTGATCATTTCGGTTTGGAAAATGCGCGCGATTTACCTGGCCTGAAAGAACTACGCTCTGCCGGATTGTTGGACAATCGCCTGCCACCGGGCGCGACGCCCATCATGGGTGACGGAGATGTCGATGCGGATGAAGAAACGTCCGAGGGACAATCGGAACTGTTTGAAGATTAAGTGCAAGGGGTCTCAAGCGTGTTCATTCACCACATATTTGTGAACGACCAAGCGGATGTTCTTTTCCGCGCTTAATATGTTATACTGGGGCGGAACAGACGAACATCGCGGTCTATCGCTTACATCGGATGTCTTGGCTGGACTCAATAGTGTAAGAGGCGCTTCATCATAGCGTTCTGATACTGAAAATATTTATATATAGGTGTGCCAAAATGAATGCCAATCAGATCATCAATATGTTGCTGCGCCAGGTTATGCGTCGGTTCCTGAACAAAGGGATCAATATGGGGATGCAAGGCGTTTCCCGATCTTTCGGCCAGAAAGCTGTAAAGACAACGAAGGGTGACGATTCTACGCAGCGATCCCAATACTCAGACAAGGATATCTAATTTTTGCTTTGCTGACTGGCGGATCTGATGATGCAGAAATAAGCGATGCTGCTTTCTATTTGAAACTATATCAAAAAATTCTGTAGTTAAGGCGCATACCTGTCTGAATTGTTTCATAAAAATCACGCGAGAGCTGTTTTTCGCTTTTGATTTCATCTTGTAGGTGATTGCGCTTTCTTAATTTTTGAGATTGTGCTTTTATTTTTCCCATCTACACATCCAGCGTTCTGTGTTTGATTTTGACATGCAGTCAAGAATGTCTGTTAGAACGTCTCAGCGCGTTATTTTATGAAAACTGGGGGTTGAATTTTGAAACACTATGTAATCGGTGCGCTCGTCGCGATATCTGCAACACAAGCAATGGCTCAGTCTGTTGTTGTAAGCTGCTATCGCGGCCCATGGAAAAGCGTTATTGTGGATCGTCCAAATGACGTATTTGTCGAGTCGCTTATGGAATATGGCTATACAGAAGTTGAAGCGACGGGAATTGGCAATGTGATTTGCCGGGATGAAGATCTCGTTGATGATGAGGCAGCCCTTGCCGCAGCCATGCAAGATCTTCTTGTATCAACACCGCCTCGCTGATCTTTAAAAGCCTTATGCCGAGTGACGGCCTGTAAGGCGGAAAAATTACCAGACATGATTGCAATACCGCATTCTATAACAGATATGCGGTATTTAGCTTTTAAAATGCTTGCTGAGTTTTAGGCTCTGACCCTGATAATTTGACGAAATGCCTTGGCCATACAGTTGGTTTGGTTGCTGGTCCATTTTTTCATAAACCAAACGCCCGACGACTTGGCCATGCTCTAGCGCAAAAGGGGCTTCGTGGCAGCGTACTTCTAAGACGCCTCTTGCGCCTGTACCGCCTGCAGCATCGTGACCAAAACCAGGGTCGAAGAAACCTGCATAATGGACACGAAATTCACCCACCATGGCCAAATAGGGTGCCATTTCTGCGGCATATAAGGGCGGGATATGAACGGCCTCACGACTGACCAGAATGTAGAACGCATCTGGATCTAGAATAAGACGCCCATCTTGGGCCCGTAAACTGTCCCAGAATTCATCAGGGTCGTAGTGGTTTAGCTTATCTAGATCGATTACGCCTGTATGCGGTCGCGCGCGGTATCCTACGATCCCGTTTTCACGCGGTGTCAGATCAACTGAAAAACCCAAACCATCCGAAATCACCGCAGGCCCACCAGCAACCAATTGCTCGGCTTTGTGCAATTGCAACAATTCCTGATCATCGAGAAGGGAACGCCCTTTGCGGAACCGGATTTGATTCAGTCTCATGCCCGGACGCACCAACACGGAAAAAGAGCGTGGACAGATCTCTGCGTAAAGCGGCCCTTGGTATCCTGCAGGTATCCGATCAAATTCGACGCCGCCATCTGTGATAGTACGGGTCAAAAGATCAAGACGCCCGGTTGAGCTTTTGGCATTTGCAATTGCGGAAATATCCGAGGGCAGGTCTAAATGTTCCATGAGGGGAACCAAATAAACGCACCCTTTTTCCAAAACGGCACCATCGCGTAGATCAATGCGGTGCATTTCGAATTCTGAAATACGCTCTGAAATCGTTTTCTGCGCTCCGGCTAGAAAAGATGCACGGATGCGATAAGCTTCGGTGCCCAATCGAAGGTCCAGGCTGGCCGGTTGCACCTGACCTTCTACAAAAGGTTGAGTCGCAGAAATAGCACGTGTTTCGATCAACGCATCTATTTGTTGGCTTGCCAAAAGACCTGTCATCTATGCGCCTTATCGTCTGATAGTGTGTTTCAATCTTTTGTTTACCGTTGGCTTAGAACCGACAAAAGGTCAACGGGCTTGTTTTTTAAGCAGGAATTTTAGCTATTTGAATATTTACTTAATTTTGAGGTTTTTACCTTGGCGCGCGTAAACAAACTTTAGTGTACCTAGATATTGAATGGCTAGCAGTTAAGCCAAGACGATTGTGAAATTTGGGGTAAAATTTATGTGGCGTTCCTTCGTCCTTCTCGTCGCGGGCCTACTAGCTGTTGCCGTGATTGTGGTGTCGGTACTGTTTGGGGTCAGTCGCGCGGTGGACAACGCGGTCTATCGGGATGCTTTCAGTAAGGCGGCACATTGGTCCGAATTTATGACGAGTATTCTGGTCGATTTGGAACGCCTGACCTATACTGGGGTGCCCAACGCTGAACAACATGAAATCATTAGTACGATCCAATCCTTTGGTGGGGTTTTTCGGTTCAATTTATTTTCTACGGATGCGCGTCTGGCGTTGGTTTCTGATGATATCGGACATCGAACGTATCGTGGCATCGTGTTGCATAAGGATTTGACCGTTCTCAACGTGATGAAGACCCGTGAACCATTCGTAAAACTGATGTCGGGAAATGCAGAAAACGGGTGGCCTGAACTATATGCAGAAGCATATGTTCCACTGGTGAGTGAGCATGGTAATACATTCGGTGCTGTCAAAATTTATATCGATCAGACCAATTCACATCTGAAGTTTTCGGAAAGTTTCCGGATGTTTGGTTTTGCGATTGCCGCGCTGAGTGCAATTATTTTCGCGGTGCCAAGTCTAGCCTTTTATCTTCAGCGGCGTATCGCCCTAAAATCTCGAAAAAATGCTGAAATTCTTGCACGATTTGATCCTTTGACGGGGCTAATGAACCGGCGAGAATTTGTAGAGCAAGCGACGGCTACAACGGGAAGGGCGGAAGGTCTTTCTTTCTTGTGCTATTTGGACTTGGATAATTTTAAATCTATCAATGACACCAAAGGCCACGCGGTTGGGGACGCATTTTTGGTGCACATCGCCAAAATCATAAAGAGAAACTGCACCCCTGGGGACATCGCTGCGCGATTTGGTGGGGATGAATTTGTGATTGGTTTCTCGGATATCACGCGAGAAAAGGTAGAGTTGCGTGTCAAAGGGATCTTAAAGTCCTGTGCAGGCGAATTCCAATGCAAACAAGATTCGGTTTTGAGCTCGGTTAGTATTGGTGTTGCCAAAATTATTGATGGCGATTGTTTGGATGACATTTTGAAAAAAGCAGATGCAGCCCTCTATTATGCAAAGGCCGCAGGGCGAAATGACTTTGCGTTTTACGGTCAAGAAATGGGTGCTGAAATAGAAAGGCGACGTATGCTAGAGGCGCGCCTCTTGGATGCGACCAAGAACAAAGAGTTCTATATTCATTATCAACCCCTTGTCTCATCTGCCGATCAAAGCGTTATGGGGTACGAGGCGCTATTACGCCTTCAGGACATTCATGGTGAAAATGTCCCTCCCAGTGTCTTTATTCCGGTGGCTGAAGAGCTGGGTTTGATCGACGAAATTGGTGAATGGACGTTGCGTACAGCGATCCAAGAGATCAAAGAGGCATCTGAAGATATTAAGTTGGCGGTCAATTTATCTGCGAAGCAATTTAAGAGTGGGCTGTTGGGGGGCATGATCGCAGAAATTCTGACAGAGACAGGGTTTGACCCAAAAAGGTTGGAATTAGAGGTCACAGAAACGCTTCTTCTAGATGATTGCAAATATGTTGAGATGCAAATCGACACGCTGAAAGAGCTTGGCGTGCAAATAGCCATGGATGACTTTGGTACTGGATTTTCTAGCTTAAGCTATCTCTGGAAATACGGCTTTGATCGGTTGAAAATTGACCGGTCTTTTGTCAGTGCTCTTCAGAAAAATCCAGAGAAATCACGCGAGATTATCGAAGCTATCGTGATGTTGGGCAGCAAGCTGAATATGAAAATCACCGCTGAAGGTGTTGAAACGTTAGAACAATTACAACTGCTTACGTCATTAGGGTGTGACACGCTGCAGGGCTTTTATTTTGGTCGCCCATCAAGCCTGGATCAATTTGAAGACACCGCATCACAGCATTTGGAAACAGAAAAACAGCGCCGGATTTCGTAAACATCCACTGGCGTTTGAATTAACTGTCACTGTCGAATGAATTGGTCGGGCTAGCAGGACTTGAACCTGCGACCTTCCGTCCCCCAGACGGACGCGCTACCAGACTGCGCCATAGCCCGACATGTGAGCCACTCTCATAACGCCTTTATGGGCAGAGGCAACCCCTCGTGAAGTGTTTTTTCAATCAATTCAAATGTGATGGTGATGACAGGCCTGCCAAAGGCGCCAACTGTTCCAAATGAGATTGGATTGTGGCCCGATCTACGGTGTGAGCCTGTAACGCCTCTGCAACAAGGTGAAGCGGGCCATGCCCTTCCGGAAGGGCCGCAAAATCGACCTCAGCGGGGATTGATGGCTGTGCAGGTGTTTCATCTTCGGGGATGAGTGCGACAAACTCATCATCGTTGTCTTCACTATCTGTAGCGTCGTCTAGACCGTCTTTGTCAACGGTTTCGACCGCTTCTGTTTCCATGTCTTCCACGGGTGCGACGACTGTCTCTTGTGGGTCTTCTGTCTCCTCGTCAGTCGCAAATTCGGCATCTGGGGGCGGTTGTGTAGAATGGTCTTCTGTCTCGTCTGGCGTTTCCGTCTCAGAAACGCTTGGCTCTACAATGCCTAACAGATCAAGTAATGTCCCTTGTTCAGAAGCTTCCGAAATTGTTTCTTCGCTAATTTCGACTGTATCTTCTGCCTCGTCGGGTTCTGGCGAGGACGTATCGCCATCTGATGAGGCCTCTATTTCAAGCGTTTCCTCAGGACCTGCCTCACTGATTTCGGGCGCTGTTTCCTCGGGTGCTTGGTCTAATGGGGCTTCATCGATCAGGGGCGCTACGTCATCATCCGCCGCTTCAGCCTCGAAAGGTGACGTCGTTTCATCAGAGGCTTCATCAGAGGGTTGTAAAACGACCTCCTCAAGTGCGTCATTTGTTCCCTCGGCTGTTGCGTCCACAATATCAGTATCTTGATCTGACTGATTCAATACCTCTGGCGTGGATGGCTCTAATGCAGTTTCGACGTCATCCTCAGCGTCGATGGCTTCATCTATGTCAGACCCGGACACATCATCTGAAACATCATCATTTGTCTCTTCCTCTGCAACATCGCCGCCGCTGGCCTGATCTTCTGTTTCAAAGGGAATGACAGTTGTTTCGTCTTCGGCATCTGGCATGGGGGCTTCGACATATGGCGCGCTTTCGATAGGCGCGGCGGCCTCCATTTCGATGTCTTCTAGCGAGGAACGATCTGATAGAGAGGCGACGTATTTCACCCCTTTTTCGCGCAATGTTTTCTGCGCCCCCTTGATCGTCAGGCCATCCTCATGCAGCAGCTTTTTAATGCCGGACAGCAATTGCATATCGGCCGGGCGATAGTATCTACGCCCGCCAGCGCGCTTGACGGGTTTCACTTGCGTGAATTTGCTCTCCCAGAAACGCAAAACATGCGCGGGCGTGTCCAGCCATTCCGCAACTTCAGATATCGTGCGAAATGCGTCGCGGGATTTCGACATAGAACCTGTTTTCCTTTAACCTATGTTCGTTTGATAGAAACAGGTGAGCGTTAAGAAATTACGCGCAATCAGGATTTATTACCGTCAGCAACACGTTCTTTCATCAGATGTGATGGACGAAATGTCAAAACGCGGCGCGGTTGGATAGGCACTTCTTGGCCCGTCTTGGGATTGCGCCCAATCCGAGCGGATTTATCCCGGATAGAGAATGTCCCAAAGGACGAAATCTTGACCTGTTCACCGTCAACCAAAGCGTCTGACATGTGTTTTAATACAGCTTCCACAAGATCGGCGCTTTCATTGCGTGAAAGCCCAACTTCGCGAAAGACGGCTTCGCTCAAATCCATGCGAGTTAAGGTTTTTTCACCCATAGCTACCCCTCCTAAATACTTATGCAAAGATGGCGTGCCAAAATCGATGTGTCAATGAATTCTAGAGGTGGAAAAGGGGCTAATGCCGTGGTTTGTCAGCGATTTTTCGCGACATGCCCGGTTTTGGCCCAAATTCAGCGCTATTTTATTCCCATGCTTTGGGAATGTGCTGCGCAATATAACAATTCAGAGAGCAGCGTTGAAAGTGGTCGTTACCAACGCAGAACCGCCGAGCCCCATGCCAGTCCGCCGCCGATTGCTTCCATTACGACGATGTCCCCGCGTTTGATTAGGCCATTTTGATACCCGACAGACAGTGCCAGGGGGATCGAAGCCGCGGATGTGTTCCCGTGATCTTGAACGGTGACAATCACTTTATCCATGCCGAGACCTAGTTTTTTGGCCGTGCCTTGGATGATGCGAATATTGGCCTGATGTGGGACCACCCAATCGACGTCCTCTTTGGTTAGACCAGCACGTTCCAGTGATGTATTTGCTGTGCCTGCCAATTTTTCGACAGCGTGGCGGAAAACTTCGCGCCCTTGCATTTTTAAAACGCCGGATTGTCCGGTGGAAATTCCACCATCCACGTATAACAGGTCTTTGAAACGCCCGTCTGAATTCATATCACAGGCCAAAACACCACGATCTGTATTCTCGCCGGTACCCGCTTGCGCTTCTAGGATCACGGCACCAGCACCATCGCCAAACAGGACGCAGGTTGAACGATCTTCCCAATCCATAATGCGCGAGAATGTTTCGGCACCAATGACAAGAACACGTTTGGCCTGACCGCTGGTGATCAATGCGTTTGCGTTTGGCATCGCGAATGTAAAACCAGCACAAACGGCTTGAAGATCGTAGGCAAAGCCTTTGACCATGCCCAGTTTTTGCTGGATCATTGTCGCGGCGGAGGGGAAGGTTAGATCGGCCGTTGATGTTGCCAAGACTATGGCGTCGATATCTGACGCTTCTAGACCTGCATCGGCCAGTGCCGCTTGTGCTGCTTTGGTGCCCAGATCCGACGTGGTTTCACCTTCTGCGGCGAAGTGACGACGCTCAATCCCTGACCGGCTGCGAATCCATTCATCACTGGTATCCAGCGTTTTTTCGAATTCGCTGTTTTCGACGACGCGTTCGGGCAGGTAATGTCCGATGCCTACGACGACTGCTCTTATAGTCATTTAATAAACCTGTCTTCTAGCGTGCAATCAGCTGGCACGTGGCGGTAGTTCACTTTGCGCTGATTGGCCCGTTTGTGCAAGCTGTCCTGCCAAGGTGTCATGAAAGCCGGAACGGGATAATTCGTAGGCCAGTTTGATAGCAGCTGAAACACCGGTCGCATCCGCAGATCCATGGGATTTCACGACAGTGCCGTTCAGCCCTAGGAACACGCCACCATTGACGCGACGCGGATCGATGCGTTTTTTCAAGCGACGCAAAGAGGTTAGCGCGAGAACAGATGCAATGCGAGATAGGGGGGAATAGGCAAAAGCGTCGCGCAACAGATCCCCAATCAGGGATGCGGTGCCTTCACCGGTTTTGATCGCAATATTGCCCGTAAAGCCATCCGTTACGATCACATCGCAATTCTTACCGGGAATATCGCCGCCTTCAACAAAGCCAACAAATTCAAAAGCGCCGGATTCAGCATGTTTTTTGATAAGATCATGGGCTTCTTTTAGTTCAGCCCTGCCTTTATGCTCTTCAGTTCCCACATTGAGCAAACCCACACGAGGGGTTTCTAGGGCTAGCCCTGTTTTCGCATAAGAGGCACCCATCGTGGCATATTGCAACAAATCGGGCGCATCAGCACGGATATCCGCGCCAACATCCAGCATAACATTAAAATGTTGGGGGTTTTTGGATGGCCATAGCACAGCAATGGCAGGGCGATTGACGCCAGGCAGCTTGCGCAATCGGATCATCGACAGCGCCATAAGCGCGCCTGTATTGCCGCAGCTTACAGCCACTTGCGCCTCACCCGCACGCACAGCATCCAAAGTGGACCACATAGAGGTCCCTTTGCCGTTGCGCATGACTTGGCTGGGCTTGTCTTCCATTCTGACGATGCGATCCGCACCACGGATTTCGCAGCGCCCGGATAAAATCCGGCGCCGTGCGACCAATTTGGTCAGCTCTGCTTCCGGTCCATGCAAGATGAACTTAATGTCAGAATTCTTTTTGGCCGAAGCCGCGACACCTGCAACAACAGCTGCAGGACCGCGATCTCCGCCCATTGCATCAACTGAAATAACCACCGGGCCAGTACGACCTTCGGAGTCAGTAGCGCTTTTTGCGCCAGAAGGGGCAGTCTGCTGTGCAGCGCTCATTTCGCCCAAGCCCGGTCAGTTAGATCAATTTAAGCTGCGTCTTCGTCCAGATCGATCTCGTCTGCCATAGCGATGATTTCTTTATCGCCATAGTGACCGCAGGATGGGCATACGTGGTGTGGACGACGCAGCTCACCGCAGTTGGAGCATTCGTTTGGATTTGCAGCAACCAGTGCATCATGCGCACGACGGTTGTTGCGGCGTGATTTGGAAACTTTGTTCTGTTGGACAGCCATTGGCCTCAACCTCGATCTAGGACGGGCAGGAAGCCTGCCTGTGTGTTACATTCAATTTCGATATCGCGCGGACGGTTGGCCCGTCTTTGCGTTTCCCGGTCTCTTTGTCAAAAGCCGAGGGCTTGGGCAAGCCCGGAATTTCGATGAAGGCGCGAAAATACGCAGAAAGTTCAAAAGAGCAAGCTTTTTCTCTGCTCTATTCGTCTGGATCCTGCGTATCTTCGGGTTTTGCAGCTGCGCTTTGATCACTTGAACCGGTTGCACCGCCCATTTCGGCCTCCATTTTCGCCTTAAGAGCGGCCAAACCGGCCAGCGGCTTAAGCTCTTCGTCTTTTAAAGGGGCGATTCCCGCATCGGCGTAAACGCTTTCCCCAAGGGCGGCACCCTCAGCGCGGGGGTATGATGGCAGGTTCAGGGTCAATGCCTCGGCCATCACGGCCTCTAGGTCGATGACATCGCCCAGCTCATCTACAGTGTCATCCTCTGGCATTTCCATTTCTGCCCCGTCCTCAGACGCGGTGGCAAAACGTTCCATCTGCGCTGGTGGAACAAAACGCAGCGCCACAGGGGCATCAATGCGCGTTGTCACAGGAGCAAGAGTGATCACACATTCCTGTACAACCGTCGCACCCAGCGTTGCGGTCAATGCGAATCCATTTTTGCCCTCAGGCGCAACTTTTCCTTCAAAGCGTAACTTTTTGAGAGCGGAAATACCCAGCTCGGCTGCAAGCGCGCGTCGCTCTTGTTCGCTTGGCGCAAGGGCAAAGCGGGTCGGTTTATTTTGGCTCAGAGAGGACACCTGCAACTGCGCCGCTTTATGCTCATGATTATTCAAGAAACGTCCTTTGCTTGAATGCCTGCCGTTGATCGGCTAATGCCGGATCACAATTAACACGTGCCGCAACAATCTCTGTGGCATAGGGTCTGGGCTATGATATGATCTCAGTCCAGACAATGGAAGAAAGCGGAATACGCGGAATGCAGATAATTGGCAAGTTTGGCAAACGGGTGTCGTCGATTGCGGCATTTGTCGCGGTTATCAGTGTGATGGGGTGCACGACCCAATATCGCCAACACGGCTATGTTCCGTTGGAAGAGAATTTGCAACAAATCGTGCCCGGCGTTGATACGCGCGGTTCAGTCGAAGACCTGATCGGCGTGCCCAGCACAACAGGTGCCATTCGCAATGGCGGCTATTACTACGTGCAATCGCGTGTCCGACATTATGCATGGACACGTCCCAAAGTTGTGGACCGCGAAGTTCTTGCCATCACATTTGCGGAAAATGATGTGGTTGAAAATATTGTGACTTATGGGTTGGAAGACGGTCACGTGGTGCCGCTGGTTCAACGTGTGACAAAAACGGGGGATGGCGATATCAGCTTCATCCGCCAGCTCTTTGGCAATATTGGCGGACTGGACGCATCCAGCTTCTTCGGGGAATGATCATATGGCGCGTTTGGTTCTAAAAACGCGCCGATACTTGATCCGCGTCAACGCGTGCCAGACAGTGCTCCACTGCGGGAAATTGGCCTTATGCCAAAGCTAGCGTTGCAAAAAGGGCGTTACACCACGCGTCTGGCAACGCATGCGCGGGATGTACAGTTGGCGCAAGAATTGCGAGGTCGGGTTTTTTTGAAATCCAACACACGCGATGAAGACCGGTTTGATTCCCTATGTGATCATATTTTGGTGGAAGAGCGCACAACAGGTGAACTTGTCTGTTGCTTTCGTTTTATGCATCTGCGCGATGGGGCTGAGATTTCAAAAAGCTATTCTGCTCAGTTTTACGACCTATCCGCCCTGATGGGGTTCCCCGGTCCAATGGTGGAATTGGGCCGCTTTTGTATCGCGCCTGAATGGAAAGATCCTGACATTCTTCGCATCGCTTGGGGCGCTTTGACGTCTTATGTCGATCAGAATGGTGTCGCGTTGCTGTTTGGCTGCGCAAGCTTTGATGGCACGGATGAGAGCGCATATAGTGACGCGTTTGCTATGTTGCGGGATCGTCATTTGGGACCAAAACGTTGGTTACCACGTGTGAAAGCGCCAAAGGTCTTCAAATTTGCAGATCGTTTGCGGGGAAAGGCAGATGTAAAAAAAGCGCTTAAACATATGCCGCCGCTATTGCGGACCTATCTCATGATGGGCGGTTGGGTATCTGATCATGCTGTGATCGATTCTCATATGAAGACCTTGCATGTGTTTACGGGTGTCGAAGTTGCCGCGATACCAGATGCGCGCAAGAAATTGTTGCGCGCGGTGGCTGGATAGTCGGGACGCGACAAAGCTACCTGCAAATCACCGTAATTCTCTTATGTCTGCTTGACCTTTTTCGCGCATCCCCCTAGCGGTTTGCCCATGGCACAAGCACCTCTTTTACAGCTCTCCGACATTTCGCTGACCTTTGGCGGCGATCCCGTTTTTTCCGGTCTTTCCCTAAATGTACAACCGGGCGACCGTGTCGCCTTGGTTGGCCGCAACGGGACAGGCAAATCGACATTGATGAAGGTCATGGCAGGTTTCGTCGAAACTGATCGGGGCGATCGCGTCCTGTCATCGGGTGTGACCTGCGGATATATGGAGCAAGAGCCAGACTTGTCAGGCTTTGCGACTTTGGGCGATTTCGCCAGCGAAGGCTTGGATCCGTCTGAAATGTATAAGGTCGAGCGTGCTGGCGAAGGGTTGAAATTTGATCCCAATCGTCCTGTTGAAACTGCATCTGGCGGGGAACGCCGCCGTGCTGCATTGGCCAAACTTATGGCCTCGGAACCCCAATTGATGCTGTTGGACGAACCAACCAACCACTTGGATATTGAAGCCATCGGTTGGTTGGAAGACGAATTAAAACAAACCCGCAGCGCCTTTGTTTTGATTTCTCACGACAGGCGTTTTCTGGATGTCTTGACCCGTGCGACCCTATGGATTGATCGCGGGATGGTGCGGCGTCAGGAAAAAGGGTTCAAGGAATTCGAAGCCTGGCGCGACAAGACGTGGGAAGAAGAAGACATCGCCCGTCACAAACTGGATCGTAAGATCAAGGAAGAGGCCCGCTGGGCGGTAGAGGGTATTTCTGCCCGTCGCAAACGGAATATGGGACGGGTGCGGGCGCTGCAAGATCTGCGTCAGGACCGGGCATCCATGACCAAGCGTCAGGGGGCTGCGGCGATGGAATTGGCCTCTGGTCCGGCATCAGGCAAAAAGGTGATCGAGGCTAAGGGGATCAATCATGCGTTTGGTGAAAAGGTCATTGCGCGCGATTTTGATCTGACCGTTCAACGTAAGGATCGGATTGCATTTGTTGGCCCGAATGGGGTTGGAAAAACGACGCTTATCAATATTTTGACGGGTGAACTTCATCCAGACGAGGGTGAAGTTAAATTGGGTACCAATTTGGTACCTGCCGTGTTTGACCAAACTCGGGCGCAATTGGATCCGGATATGACGCTGTGGGATTCTTTGTCTACGGACAAGGAGATGCGTGGTGGTGCGAATGACCAAATCCTCGTGCGCGGTGAACCAAAACACGTGGTGGGCTATCTAAAAGAGTTTCTGTTTGATGATCGCCAGGCCCGCGCACCCGTGCGGTCCTTGTCCGGTGGTGAAAAGGCACGCCTTTTGCTGGCCAAGCTTATGGCGCGGGAAAGCAATCTTCTGGTTTTGGACGAGCCGACCAACGATCTGGATGTTGAGACATTGGATCTGTTGCAGGATCTGTTGGATGCTTATGATGGCACCGTTATGTTGATCAGCCACGACCGGGATTTTATCGACCGCGTCGCGACCACCACAATCGCCATGGAAGGCAATGGGCAGGCTGTGACCTATGCGGGGGGCTGGTCTGATTACCAGTCTCAAAAGAAACAGGATGCGCAAGAAGAAGCCAAGAAGGCTAAGTCGACATCGACGAAAAGTGCAAAACCTAGCGAAGCGGCAAAAGCACCAGTAGGGCTTAGCTTTACCGAAAAACACCGTCTTGAAGAATTGCCCTCTGTGATGGAGCGTTTGGAGGCTGAAATCGGGAAATTGGAACAACTGCTGGCTGACCCCGATCTCTTTACGCGTGAGCCTGTGAAGTTCCAAAAAGCCACAGAAGCCTTGACTGAACGCCATACCAAGCTGGCAGATGCTGAAGAAGAATGGCTGCTTCTGGAAGAGAAATCAGCTGGATAGCATTTATATGGAAATTAAATACTCAAAATTGAAATAAAATTTCTTGATGCGGGGATTTTGTTAATCTATCTTCCTCGCAAGGTCGCTTGACGCTTGAGGCCTGACACGAAATCACCAAATAAACATGTTGAATTTTGATGAAGGTTCTCAAATGCATTTCTCAGTTAAATCTTTAGTTCACACAACGGCTTTTCTAGCGGCACTTGCAGGCTCGTCGGCTTCTGCCGCGACGGTGTCACAAACAATTGACACATTTGGCACAGATGGCGGCTATGAGTTCGACTTTACCAGCCTCATCGCATCACAGCTGAGCAGCGGCTTTGCACTGACCTTCACTGGCGGCTCAATTGGGTTTGAGGGCAACTCAGCCGAGGTCGCTTCTCCTTTGGTATATAATTTTTCCCAAACCGTTTCCGAAGGCGGAATTGATGTAACAACCAACTTCTACACCTATGGTGATGAAGTGACTGACTTCGCAACTGTTTCGTACACGTCCGGCACGCTTATGGATGATACAAATAGCGATGTTGATATTGATACTGTTTTTGGGCCGGTTATTTCTGGCGAACAGGAAAACGATACAACCATTTCTTTTGCCGATTTCGGTGATGTCGCAGGCTTTGGTATGCTCACAGCCGCCGATTTGACGGATTTGAACAGCGATGGTCTGTTCGGCGTAACGCTGCTGACATCTGGAAATCCTTTCCAAACATTGGGTATTACGCTTGACCTGACATACACAGTCGCACCGGTGCCAGTTCCTGCCTCTGCATTGTTGCTGACCAGTGCATTGGGTTCGATTGTCGCTATGCGTCGTCGTAAACAGCGTTCAATCCGGTCGTAATTCCAAATCTGGCCGTGATTGTTGAATGATTTACTGGCCAATTGATCGATGAATAAGTTTTTGATTGGGCGGTAAGAAGATGTCTCTTGCCGCCCAATTTGCGTCTTGTTGATGGTGCTTCTATTTTTTTGCCGCTACGTCATCCCCGGGAAAGAGGGGATATGGTCAGGTATTCCTGACAGAGGTCTGGTTTTCCAGACTACTGTCGCGCGCGAACCGGCCCGATATCAAAGCTTCATAGAAAACGAAGGTGAAGCTTTATGAGTGCTCAACTGTCAACATTTGTTGCGCCGCGTCCGAATGCCACTTTGATGCGGGTTTTGGAACCTGTGAACCGGTTGTTCAATTTGTCGGGCATCCCCGGCTTGCGCCGTGTGCCATGTTTGAATGCGATCCCGGGCATTCGTGGGCTGACAAATATCACACAGGTTGATTTTCCGCAGGCGGATTTGGCGCGTCTACGTTGTGCCGCGAATAGAGATACAGCGGCGTTTTTGGTGTTAAACCATCCCGAGTTTTTCACCGACTGGATGGTGGACAAAGAAATCATGTCCCGCCTTGATATTCGGCCGGGCTGTTGGGCCACCCATACGATTGTGAATGGCATGGGAAAATGGGCCCAAAAGTTTTGGTTGGCAAATAATCTGATTGCGCAGATCCCGGGACGTGGTCGGGCGGGTAAAGATCATTCCGTTGAATTGGCCAAACGCGGGGATGGTGTATTGCTCCATCCTGAAGGTGGGGTGCATTGGGTCGGTGATCAAATCGGCCCTTGTTTTCCCGGCGTGACGGATATGGCGCGTCAGGCTGCATCAGACCTTGCGGCAAACGGATCGGACCGACCGGTATTTATTGCGCCCCTGGTCTATAAATACCGTTTTCTTGCGGATGAAACGCATGCGTTGCAGGAGGCGATGACCTATCTTGAAAAAGGCCTTGGGATGATCCCATCACAGGGACGGTTAGAACGCCGTTTGATCCATGTTTATGACGGTCTCAACATGCATGTGGCGCAAAGACACGGTATTACAATGTCCCATAGCACATTTTGGGAACGTCATGCTGCCGTCGCCGTTGGTCTGGCGCGAAAATTGGCAGGTCATTTGAATGTTGATGTGCCAGAGGGCACAGAATTTCATATGGCTGAGGCCGTGTTGCGACAACAGAAACGGCGTAAACGTGCAGCGCCCGGGCAGACGAACCTAACCGAAGTTGCCAAGCTTGCAGATGATTTGCGCAAGATACTGCGATTGCAGCCTTGGATGTATCCGGGTGTGTCGTTCAGTCAGGAACAAATTGCGGAATGTATTCAACGTTTGCGCAGCGATTGGTTGACCGTGCGGATGAAAGACCGTGTGCACGCCTTTGTGCCCCAACCCGTGGGTCGACGGGTGGTGCATATCCGTGTGTTGGATCCAATCGAAATTCCGGCCACCCAGATGGACGTGCCACCACAAACGTTGCGGGCGATTATGCAAGACGGGTTGGACCGCTTGAACATTGAAATTGCGCCAGATCAAAAGGGACCTGTGCGGCCCAATCCTTTTCTCAGCTAGGCTTGGCTTTTTAGCCCCATCCATTTTGCGACCAAGGTCACCTCGATGATTGTGAGGATGATGCGGATAATGTGATGAACCGAAATCAGGGCAGGGCTGGCGGCCAGCGATAGCGCGATCAACGACATTTCCGTCACGCCGCCGGGCGCAAAGCTTAGAACCAAGGGAAGAATTTCAATGCCTGTGACATGGTTGAGTGCAATTGCAAATATCCAGGCCAGTCCCAGCATGAAGGCCACGCTGATAATCGCAAGCCACAGTGCCTTGCGCAGCAAAGCCGCGCTCATCCCGACAAAGCGCAGGCCCAATGAGCCACCAATCACAATTTGTGCCAGAGATATCAGCCAAAAAGGCAGCTGAAGATCTAGCACGCCGGTGACAGTCAATGGGGCGGCGATCAGCATTGGACCGGTCAGAGGAGGGGCTGGCAAGCGCAGTTTTGGTCCCAACCATAGACCCAGCAAGGCAGCCCCCAAAATAAGGGCAATATGACCAGGGCTTGAGCTGGGGGCTGTGCCATTGCCAAAGGACATGCCAGCAGCGCTGCCGACAGGATGGCCCAACCATAGGGACAATCCAAAGGGCAGGGCGGTCACAACAACGATGATCCGTAGAAATTGCTGGGCCGTCAGAACGCGCATATCCGCGCCGGCCTCTTCGCCGAACATGATGCTTTCGGTCAGTCCGCCGGGGGTGGCAGAAAAACAGGCCGTGGCCCGATCATATCCGCCCAGCCACAGGAAAATTAACATATTTCCCAGATGGGCCAGCGCGACAAAAAGAGCCAAAGCGGTGATCGTCCATGGCAGCTCTACAGCCTGCTCCATCACTTCGGGCGTCACCTGCGTGCCAATCATGACACCGATTAGGGCGATGAATATCTGCCTGAAATCATTTGGGAATTTGTATCCCTGCAACAGACGTTCTGAACGTTTGTTGACGGCAATCAATCCTGTGAAAAACAGTGCGCCAATCATCCATGGCAGTGGTACGCCAATCTTGTAGGCAGTCCAGCCCCCAACAGCGCTATAGCAAATCAAGGCAAATGTCAGGACGGGAACAGAGCGGAGAAATTCAGTTGTTCGCATGCAATCGGTTTATGTGACCTTGGGTTATTGTGCAATCGCAGCATTGTACCAATACGGGGTGTTTAATGTTTGGAAGGGGCCAAAAATTAAGACGCGCTATTGTAGGGCCATTTGTCCATGTCTAGTTTGTTCCAAAGTTTCTTTAACAGCTGGCCGGTGGCGCCATCGGTCGAGTCAAAAGGCGACCAGTTAATGAAACCGGTATTGCGGATTTCTGTTATCAATTGCTGATCGTGTTCGGTTAGATTTTCTGAATTTGAAGAATGGAAAAGGGTCGACGCAATTTCATGCTTGTTGTTAACTGGGCGGCCTGCCAGACGGTACGATGTCTGTGTGTCCTTTGTCCCAAAGGTTTTTTCAATCACCTTCGGTGAGCCGAGATAATCCAATGCGGAAATGTCGGCGCCGATAAAGGTCGCTCCCGTTAACTTTTCAAGATTCAAACTGGGAGTAATGCCTGCTATATGATCGTTTAAAATCACATGGTCAAAGCGCCCTCCGGTTAGCACAGCGCGTCGAAAACTCGCAAAATTTAACAGACAGTGTTGGAACAGGCAGCCGTCAAAATTGCATGATCGTAGGTCCAATCTCCAATTTGATGGGTCTTGTTCAACCGCTAACTTGTGTATGCGTCCAATTGTATCGACGGCGCGTTGCAGGTCTAGTCGTGGTGTCGCTCTTGTAAAAGGCGGTTCGGAGAACTCCAAATTTTCGGCAGGGAAATTGCCACGAATATAGGTGGCTAGCAGTCTGACAATTCTCGGTGCATATGTTCTTTTCCTCGACAACACCTTCGAGGCGATCAATTGCTGCCGAGCGCAGCACCAGATCGTCCTCCCAGCTTTTATGTTCTTTCAAACTTCCGTCTACGTCGGAGGCCGTTATGATTTCGCGGCGCGCTGTCAAATCCTGTGCGGCGGCGCTGACCTTGTTGTTGGTCAGGGATTCATCGGCGATGTCGACCTGTTTGGCCGCGATAACGGTTCGCCAAATCACAAAAGGCGTGCCAAAAATTGCGGCCAAGGCAAGACCGGTATTTCGGATGGCGCTACCGTCAGTATCGCCTTTGAAATTGCTGAACTGAAGGTTCGCCTTAAAAAAGTTGATCAGTGCTATGCATCCTGCGACAGCCAGACAGGTAGCAAATACGATCAACAGAAAACCACAAATGACGCCCAACCGTTTTGATTTTGTAAAATCTGGGTATTGGGTGAAACCGAGCTATTCAATCCAATAAAAGTGGTTTCTGCGACGCAAGATTGGGTCCTGTAAAATGATGCGGTGGACATGACTTGGATCAACTATTGATCCAGTTTCCACGACAAAACAAGTTCTTTAGCGCAGATTACAGTACTGGTTAGCGACGCCGCCTGCGACGTCCGGCTTTGGCATCCCCGCCCGTATTAAACGACACATCCGGTAAGGTGACGTTTTTCAACAGTTCTGGGAATGGATCTGTGGCATGCGGGATCGCGTTTGCATTGACGAAATGTTCTTGGAATTTCGGCTCAATCGCGGTTTCAATCTTTGTAATTTCATGCACTTGTGCTTCGATCTGACGTCGGGCTTTGCGCGAACATAACGCAATACGTGCACCTGTACCCGCGGCATTGCCTGCGGATGTGACGCGGTCTAGCGGTGCGTCTGGGATCATGCCCAACACCATCGCGTGTAGGGGCGAAATATGCGCGCCAAACGCACCTGCCAGCACAACATGCGCGACCTTATCCACACCACGTTCATCCATCAGCAATCGCGCACCGGCATAGAGCGCGGATTTGGCCAGTTGAATTGCGCGAATATCGCCCTGTGTCACGGTGATGCGGGGGCCGTCTTCGGCGCTGCCATCATAGATCACATATTCATGGGTGCGTCCTTGGGGGATGCAGCGCGGGGTGCCTGTCTGTTCCGCCGATCCAACCAGTCCGCCGGGATCAACCAGACCTGCGATGCGCATTTCAGCCACGGCTTCGATAATGCCAGACCCACATATACCGGTGATACCACTTTGCGCGGTGCGGGTCGTGAAATCGGGATCATCTGACCAAAGGTCACAGCCGATTACGCGGAACCGGGGCTCTTTCGTGACGGGATCAATGCGGATCGCTTCAATTGCACCGGGGGCTGCACGTTGGCCCGAACTGATCTGCGCCCCTTCAAAGGCGGGACCAGTTGGGGAAGAGCATGCCAGCACTTGGGTCTTATCACCAAGCAGGATTTCCGCATTGGTACCGACATCCACGATCAGCGTTAGATCATCTGCTTGTCCCGGCTGTTCAGACAGCGCCACCGCTGCCGCATCTGCGCCGACATGGCCCGCGATACAGGGGAGTACATAGATTTGCGCAGAGGTAGGAAGCGCGGTTAGCCCAAGATCGCGGGCGCTGATGTTCAGGGCCTCGGATGTGGCCAATGCAAACGGCGCTTGGCCAAGCTCGACAGGATCAATGCCCAACAAAAGGTGATGCATGACGGGATTGCAGACAAAAACGGTCTCAAGAATGCGGGTCGTTTCGACACCAGCCTCTTTCGCGATTTCATGTGTCAGCTGATCAATCGCCTCACGCACGGCGCGGGTCATTTCCTGATCACCGCCCGGGTTCATCATCGCGTAGGACACGCGGCTCATTAGATCTTCGCCAAAGCGAATTTGCGGGTTCATCACGCCCGAGGACGCCAGCACAGCGCCGGTCGACAGGGATGTTAAATGCGCGGCGACAGTGGTTGATCCAAGATCGATGGCAAGGCCATAGACCTCTTGCACGTCCATTCCCGGAAACGCCGCAATGACGCGTGGTGCTTGGGCCTGATCCCCCTGGAACACGGCAACGGTGATGCGCCAATCGCTTTTGCGCGAAACGGGCTGCAGACTGGTCATTAGATCAAAGCTGATCTGAACGTTTTCCAGCCCCCATTGCTCGCGAAGGGCTTTACAAACACGTTCGGCATCGCCTGAGGGTTCGTGCATATCGGGCTGCTCAACATCGATCAGATACAGCTTTGTGGCAGGATCCATATCAATCGCGCGATCCGATGCCGCCTTGCGGATCACTTGTTTATGGACCTGACTTTCAGGCGGGACATCAATGATGATATCGCCCTGAATAGTGGCCTGACAGCCCAAACGCCGACCGGGTGTCAGGCCTCGTTTGTCCTGATAGCGTTGCTCAACTGCGTTCCAATCAGAAAGGGCGTCATCCTCAACCATCAGCCCGTGTTTGGGAAAATCCCCAAAGCTGGGTGTGATCTGGCATTTCGAACAAATGCCACGTCCTCCGCACACGCTATCCAGATCCACGCCCAATTGCCGGGCAGCGGTCAAAATTGGGGTACCAACGGCAAAACGGCCGCGTTTTCCACTGGGGGTGAAAATAACAAGAGGATCCATGATGCTGCTCCGATACGTGTCGCGCGAACATAGCGATTTCGCGCGCGGTGAAAAGGCAGATTGCATTCATCAAGAACATGTATGGTGTTCAAAACCGACCCGTGTGAGGGGAAGTGGAAGAACATCGTAGGCGCGGTTCATGCGCGATCCACAAAAGGAACGGGAAATTCTGGAGTGCGTGTTGAATGTACAAGAGTTTTAGGAACGCCGGGACAATAGAATAACGGCCTAAGCACAAGGGTTTTTTCACAAAACGAAAGGCCTTGCGCTTTTGTATTGCTTTTGCGCACCCGTCAGGGGCTTTCGGGCAAAAAGCGCAGCGCGAGACCTTAGTGTTCACAAATCAGATGCTTGACCCGGATCGTTTCTGAGGCCGCAGCCAATAGGCATCCCAAAGACAGCAAGGCCGCGATAACAAAAAGCAGGTCCACAACCAAACCGTCAAAATGCGCGCCATTTGAAAGCGCCTTTTGCACGGCCATACCGTGGGTGTTCAGAAAACCAGCAATCAAGAAAAACAAAAGTCCTGCAAGCGCAAAGAAAATGGAGGGAAAATAAGGTTCAACTTTATTAATTGTCATGCGAAAGCACTCAACTTTATCCAATCATTACCAAAAACGGGTGCTGTTGCAGAGCAAACCACTTTTGTGCGTGTATAATATAACATCATGCTGACATGGTAAATGAAGAGTGAAAAGGGGGAGTTTTTATCGGAGTTCCCTCCTATTCCAGCGATGTTTTTGCAAACTGGATGGGGCATAGGCCTCATTTCCCCTCTTTCCCCCAAGTCAGATCCGTGCAATAGGGAAGCGCCAAACGACACCTCCTACCGAAAGGCTTTTTCATGGAGATTCGCGAGGCCCTTACCTTCGATGATGTTCTTCTGGTTCCCGGTGCGTCCTCTGTGCTGCCAAGCACGGCAGATACGCGGACCAAAGTGACCCGTGCGATTGATCTGAACATTCCATTGCTCAGTTCTGCGATGGACACTGTGACTGAATCGCGCATGGCGATTGCCATGGCGCAGGCGGGTGGCATAGGTGTTATTCACAAGAACCTGACGGTTGATCAGCAGGCCCGTGAAGTGCGCCGGGTGAAACGCTTTGTCAGTGGGATCGTCTACAATCCGGTCACTTTGAAGCCCAACCAAACGCTTGCTGATGCGAAAGCGCTGATTGAACGGTATAACTTTACTGGCTTTCCTGTCGTGGATGAGGCCGGTCGTGTTTTGGGCATTTTGACCAATCGCGACATGCGCTTTGCCAATTCAGATGATACGCCGGTGCATGTGATGATGACATCTTCTGATCTGGCGATGTTGCAGGAACCTGCAGATCTTGAAGAGGCCAAAAGCCTCATGCGGTCACGTCGGATTGAAAAGCTTTTGGTTCAGGATGGTGACGGCAAACTGACAGGTTTGTTGACGCTAAAAGATACGGAACAAGCTGTGTTGAACCCAACGGCCTGCAAGGATGACCTTGGCCGTTTGCGTGTGGCCGCTGCGTCCTCAGTTGGTGATAGCGGGTTTGAGCGCACGGAAGCGCTGGTGGATTCCGGCGTGGATATCGTTGTGATCGATACGGCACATGGCCACTCTGAAGGTGTGATTGAAGCCGTCAAACGCGCCAAATCCTTGTCCAGAGATTTGCAGATCATCGCAGGTAACGTCGCGACGGGAGAGGCCACGAAAGCCTTGATTGATGCGGGGGCAGATGCCGTTAAGGTTGGGATCGGTCCCGGTTCGATTTGTACCACGCGCATGGTAGCCGGTGTTGGCGTTCCACAGCTGACGGCCGTTATGGATTGCGCGAAGGCAGCGGGCGATGTGCCCGTGATTGCCGATGGTGGTATTAAATTCTCAGGCGATTTCGCAAAAGCCATCGCCGCCGGTGCGTCCTGCGCCATGGTTGGATCCATGATTGCAGGCACGGATGAATCCCCGGGTGAAGTTATCCTTTATCAAGGTCGTTCGTTTAAATCCTATCGAGGCATGGGATCCATGGGCGCAATGGCACGTGGATCTGCGGATCGCTATTTCCAAAAAGATGCGGCCACAGACAAGCTGGTTCCAGAAGGAATCGAAGGGCAGGTGCCTTATAAAGGATCCGCGTCCGCAGTGGTGCACCAACTGGTCGGAGGTCTGCGAGCGGCGATGGGCTATACCGGCTGTGCAACAGTCGATGAGATGCGCAAGAATTGCCAGTTTGTTAAGATTACAGGCGCTGGTTTAAGTGAAAGCCACGTGCATGATGTGCAAATCACCCGAGAAGCACCAAATTATCGAATTGGTTAGACTTTGTGATCTAAAGACTTGATGCGGTTGGCCTTTGGCCTGCCGCAAATTTTTTGGAAAAACGTGCAAAAAAGTGCATTTTTCCTCTCGCACTCCTGATCAAGCTTTGATAGGTGGTGCGGACATCGGGCCAAACGGCCCATTGGTATGCGGGTGTGGCGGAATTGGTAGACGCACCAGATTTAGGTTCTGGCGCCGCAAGGCGTGGGGGTTCAAGTCCCTCCACCCGCACCAAATAAAAATTCCTTGTTTGAGTTCTTTTAATGCCTTCAATAGAAAGGTCAAATTTAGCGTTGTGATTTCCTTATTTCTGGAGTTCTGAGTGGACACTGGATGGGCCGGTTTGAGCGCGCCTCTGTGCAGGGAGCTGGTCCTAGCGCGTTCCTTGATAGGTGATTGCATCTGGCGATAGATCAGCTGAATCTCGTCGAGATATCCTTCAGAGTCAGTGTTTTTTTTGAGGTGAACTTGTCTTTGTTTGGGGGGTCGAGTATGGTCGATTTAGTGCTTGTCTGTGGCGGGGTAATTCCTTGAAAATAATGAAGATACATCAAATGCCTTGCGTTGTATTTTGGTTTGATGTCAGGGTTTGTCTCTCTTTTCCGAAAAACGGGTCGCTCCAATCGTAAAATAGTCGTGACGCGATTTCTGTGTAGTGAAAAAAATCGTCCAAGACCAAAATCAAAAGTATTGACTTATAATGACGAACATATCCCACGAAAGAACTGCAATTATCGTTTTAGGTATGCACTGGTCTGGAACATCGCTGCTTGAAGGCACGCTTTCAAAATTAGGATGCGATACGCCCCAAAGAGTGGTGTCCGAGATTGAATTCGATCGTTTGGGATCTGTTGGAGCTATGAATATTCAGAATCTCAATGATAGGGTTCTCGAAAACGGTGGATCTTCATGGTTTGATTGGCAAGAGTTTGAAGCGGATTGGATAACTCACCCTCAAGCGGCCAAATATTATGAAATGGGCGCCGACGCTGTCGTGAGTGAATTTACTCATTCTTCGTTTTTTGTGCTTCAAGACCCAAGAATGTGCCGTCTGCTGGAGTTTTGGCGTCCTTTGCTGGAACGCGAACAAATTAATCCTGTTTTTGTTTTTTCGCACCGGAATCCAATCGAGGTTGCACGTTCACTGCGTAAGCGCGAAGGTTGGCCTGAAACGTATGCACTTTTGCTTTGGTTGCGTCACATGTTGGATGCTGAATTTCATACCCGAGGATATGGCCGTAGCTTCATCTCATTCGATCGTCTTGCGAATGATTGGCATAATGTGATTTCAAAAATTCAGACCGATACAGGTTTTGTATTTCCAGAGTTTTCGGATCAAACCGAAGCGGAAGTCGCAGACTTTTTGGGTTCAAACTTAAAGTGCTACAATGAGCAAAAGTTTGAAGATTCTTCCGATCCGATAATTCCGAGTTGGGTTGCTCGTAGTTTTCAAGTGTTCGAAAAATGGGCACTGCATGGGGAGGATGTTGCCGATCATGCTCTGTTAGATAGTATTCGGATTGATTTTAATCGTGCTACCCCTGTCTTGGAGACGATAGTCGACGGCTTTATGCAAAGTTCAAAAGAAATATCAAAAGAACATGAAAAGCTTGTGTCTTGCTTGCAACAAGAATTTTCTGTTCTTGAGGCTAGAAATGCGAATTTGAAAGAGCAGGTTGGGGAGGCGCAAAATGAAGCTGAGTTACATATTCAAAGAGCTCATGATTTGAAAGTTGCTCATGCGCAGGTGGCCAGAATCAAGCAAAAATTGACCGAAAGCGAGCGTTTGGTTGAAGCCGGTTTGGGGAAACTCGATGTCGCCAGACGCGAAATTCGTGTTGGGCAGGTAATCGCGGAGCGGCAGAAAGAAGATATGTTAATGCTTGGGTTGCGTTCTTCTTTTTCTGGGCAGAGTAAAGGGGGGCTTGTAGGTAGGCTCTCTTTTAGAGTTAAGCGGAGGCTGAAAAGTATTTCGCGTCATCTATCTGCGCGTCACCGTGCTGGAAAATTAAGTCGTTAGACATTGCCGGTGTTTGCAGAAAAACTCCGAGAAGAAAATAAAATACGCACGAGCCTGTGCACAAAATGCGAGCATTGAAATGATGTCACCTAACGCAATGTTTTTTAACGAAGAATGGTACGCGGAAAATAATCCTGATACGCTGGGATATCGAGGTGGCCTTTTTGCGCATTTTCGGAGAAAGGGGTGGAAAGAAGGACGCTCTCCTCACCCGCTTTTTGACGTTGATTGGTACCGTAAGCAGATGAAGATCTCTAATGCGGATAAAATCGAACCAACCTCTCATTACACTAAAAAAGGTTGGAAGGATCTGCTGTCACCACACCCCATATTTAAACCATCGTGGTATTTTTTACAGAATCCGGATGTCTTAGAAGCCGCGGCTGACCCACTCGAGCACTATCTGGCAAAAGGCTGGAAAGAAGGGCGGCAGCTCCATCCTTTGTTCGACACTAACTGGTATCTAGAGCAACACCCTGAACTGGTTGATGGGGATCTTGACCCATTGTCACACTTTTTGATGAGAGGTTGGAAAGATAATCATTTTCCTCATCCTTTGTTTGATACACTCTGGTACCGTGAAGAATATGGCTTAGACGCAAATACTAACCCCTTGTTGCACTACGTTACGGTTGGATGGTCTTCTGGAAAGTCCCCTCATCCAGATTTCGATTCTGGATGGTATGAAAGTACTTACCTGTTCCGCAACAAAGTCGCCTGTGATCCGTTAGAGCACTATTTGACTAAGGGTTGGAAAGAGGGCCTGTTGCCGCATCCAGATGCAACACCAGATTGCAACAATGGAACGGTTAGACCTGGGTTCTATGAGAAAGCCGCATTAAATCCACAGAGCAAAGGAAGCCCCAAAAAACGTAAGGCGAGCGTCTTACGTGGAAATGGGAGGCGTGGAAAACTTTTGTTGGTAACGCATGACCTGCAAATCGGCGGAGCTCCGCAAGTGGTGCGGATGTTTGCAGATTGGGTTCAAAGGTCGACACGATTTGAAGTTGGTATCGTCGCAATGCGGGGGGGAGATTTCAAGGCGGAGTTCGAAAAAATTGCTCCGGTGATCGTACTTACCGACTTTGATGAGCATGAGCGTGAAGAGAAATTAGCAGAATGGGCTGGTGAGCAAGTCAAAGCCGTACTTGTGAATTCCGTGGCTAGTGGTCATTTCTACAAGTATTGGCATCAGGAGGCGCCCAGTGTTGCGTTCATTCATGAGCTGGAGGCAGTACTGTCGATGTTTCCAGCGGAGGTTGAGTTAATTAAATCACATGCGGACCACGTTGTGGCCGGAGGTGGTACGGTTGCCGAAACTTTAAAAAATGTGTTTGACTTTTCAGCTGATAAATTAACTGCGGCTCATAGTTTTATTGAACCTTTGTCTGATCCGAGTCCCGCGCGTAGGCAGCAAAAACGCCAACAGGCGCGTATGGCGTTGGGCGTTACTGACGACCGTATACTTATTGCTGGGTGCGGTGTTGTGCATTGGCGTAAATCTCCTGATAAGTTTGTTGAGACCGCCGAACGGGTCCTCGCAGCCGGAATTAATGCTGAATTTTTCTGGTTGGGAGGTGGGCCTGACGAAGAGGCTTGTAAGTCCTTGGTCGCAATGAAAGGATTAGCTGATCGTATTCGCTTCTGTGGATATGAGGACGACGTATCGGGCAAGCTGGCGGGCGCTGACATCTTTATTCTCAGTTCCCAAGAAGATCCATTCCCACTTGTCACTTTGTACGCGGCGCAAGCTGGTGCGGCGGTCGTATGTTTCGAGAAGGCTGGCGGTACAGCAGAATTTGTAAAGTCTGGCTGTGGAACTGCTGTCAGTTTTAAAGATGTCAATGAAATGGCCGAAGCCGTTATTCACTATGCAACTAATAAAGATGCTCGTGAAAAGGCTGGAGAAATTGGAAGAAAACAAGTTGAGGACGGTTATACTGTAAACAATATTGGTCCAATGCTGATGCATCATCTAAGGCGTGTGGCTGGCATCTCGCCAGAAGTGAGTGTCGTGGTGCCGAACTACAATTACGAGGCCTATCTGCCTGAACGCTTGAAGAGTATTAAAAATCAAAATTTTCAGGACTTCGAGATTATTCTGCTCGATGATGCTTCTTCAGATAAATCGGCCGAAGTTCTTGAAGCGTTTGCAAAAACAAGATTTGGTACGAAGGTCGTAGTCAATACCGAGAATTCAGGCTCTCCATTTGCCCAATGGCTAAAGGGAATGGATCTCGCCCAGGCAGATTTGATTTGGTTGGCGGAGGCAGACGATTATTGTGAGGCGGAACTCTTAACGACATTACTGCCGCATTTTGATGATCGGAATATGTGCATAGCATCCTGTGCTTCGGTGCCAGTGACGGCCAATGGCGAGCATATTGGCGACTATCGCCCGCTATATTTGAATAGGATTGCCGAGGGCAGGTGGGATAAAGACTACAGGGCAACGGATCATCAAGAAGCTGATTCAGGATTGGGAATTGCAAATACTATCCCTAATGCGAGCGCAGTTATGTTCAGGAAATTTGTGCCAGATGACGCTTTTGTTGAGCAAGTAACACAAATGCGTCTTTGCGGAGATTGGTTTTTCTATATTCGTGCGATGAAAGGTGGTTTTTTGGGATTTTCTAAAGACGCCTTGAATTTTCACCGACGCCATTCGAACACTGTGACCCACAACGTTGAAGGATCTGTACAATATTTTGATGAATTGGCACAGGTTCGTACCTATATTGGGCAGACATATGATCAAAGTGATGCGGCACTGGAGCGGGTGAAACAATTCTTGAACGAAGATATTACTCGTTTCAACGTTGAAGACCCTGACAATCTGCCAAGTTCAGGTCCGCGTGGAAAGATTTTGCCTGCGCTTGCGGTCATTGCGCCAGATCTGTCTCCCGGTGGGGGGCAGATGTTTGCGATTTCACTAGTCAATGAGTGGTCGCGACGGGGAGGCCGGGTTATTTTGATAAATGCCGAAAGCCAACCAACGCATCCTGCTGTGGTGCGGAAACTGGATCCCGGAATTTCTTTGTTTAACGCTCAAGACCCTGGTTTTGATCTCGCTAAGATTGTGATGGAGTTTGACATAGATGTTTTACACAGCTCTATCTGGTGGGCGGATAAATTAGTTTATCGTTATCTCGATCAGATGCCGACGGATACGTCGTGGATAATAACTATGCACGGGTGTCATGAGACGCTTCTGGAAAACCCGGAAGTTGACCCGTCTTTTTCTACGGTTTTTCCGGAAATGGTCGAACGGGCCAGTGGAATGGTTTATACCGCTGAAAAAAATTTAGCGGTTTTTGAATCTTATGCGCGTCCAAGTAATCTGTCTAAAATTCCAAATGGTATGAAAGAAGAACGACCAGGTAATGACCCTATTACCCGTGAAACTCTTGGGTTGAGGCCAGACGCAATGGTGATTTGCTTGGCTTCTCGGGCGATTCCGTCCAAAGGTTGGGCAGAGGCAGTGGAAGCGACACAACGCTTAAATGCTGAAGGAATCGAAACTGATTTGATGCTTATAGGCGAGGGGCCTTCGGCAGATGCGCTGCGCGTTGAACCTCAGGAAAATGTGCATCTCATTGGACAAGTTGCGAACCTGCAGGATTATTTCAAAGTAACTGACGTTGGCATCCTACCTAGCTACTTTATTGGAGAATCTTTGCCTTTGGTGCTAATCGAGATGATGGCCAAAGGGTTGCCGATTGTTGCGAGTGCTGTTGGAGAGATTCCAAATTTGCTGGGTGAAGGATCGGAAAGTGCGGGGGTGGTTGTTCCTGTCAATGAGGGGGGGCTGGATATGGAAGCGTTCTTGAGTGCGCTCCGCACAATGCACTCAGGCGAGTTTCGCAATCGCGCAGGCACCAATTCGCGTGCTCGGTTTGACGCAGATTTTCGACTTGAGTTGATGGTTGACAGATATGGGCAGTTGTATGACGAAGCTTCAGTCCAAAATTGTCGTATTTCGTAGAGGTGAGGAGTATGAGACGTCGCATCGTACTTCATATTGGGCTGCAAAAGACCGGGACCAGCAGTATTCAGATTATGTTGGATGGTTCCCAAAAATATTTAAAGTCCAAGGGATATTACTTTCCGCAATTACCTGTTGCCAACTCGGATCAACAAACCAGCGTTTGGCTTTCTCCATTTCGGCACAATATTTTGGCATCTACATTAGCAGATTACAAAAGCGCTTTTGATAGTTTTAATTCTGAACAGAAATGCTGCTTTATTAGTGCGTTAAAAGAAAACGAAATGACGCCTATTATTTCTGCAGAAGGTATCTCACGTCAGAAAGATTTCTCAATTTATCGGGAGGTTCTCGCGGATTTTGAGGTTGAAGTCGTGATTTATCTGCGTCAGCAGGATCGATTTGTCGAGTCTTTATATAATCAGCGGAACAAAATTCTTGTTCAACGCGGTGATCCAGGTTTTCTTGATGAAAAGTTTCTTACAGAGCCAGATCTATTTAATTTTTTGCGTCAACAGTCGTATATAAAACTTTTGAACTTTGAAGATCTTTTAGGGCGGATAGAAAGCCAGCTGGTACCTCACAAAATTCATGTGAGAGTTTTTGATAGATCCATGTTGCGAAATGGCGATGTGTGCGCTGATTTTGCTGAAATTCTATCCCTGGATCGTGATCAACTATTTTCGCCACCTGCCGAAACTAATGATTCTATTGGAAATGAGGTGTTGATCAAGTTGAAGAGAGCTTCTCTGGATCACGGTTTGGAAGCGGCAAAACGGAAGCTTTCCGAAATCCATTGTGCCTGGAGTATGCAAAAAAACTTATCCGGTCCGTATCAGTTAATGTCTGATATATCTCGAGAGAGCTTTATGAAGGAATATGCGGAAAGCAATGCACGAATTAAAGATAAATATGGGGTTATCCTAGGTTCGTGACATTGAATGGTTTCAATCAATTGGACCTGATGGCCTTCATACTTCAGGCATCGATCTGGCGATTTAGTTTTGGGCGGTTGAGAAGTTTACGGAATATTGCATGGTATGGTACGGTATGTCGGTTGGCTTTGGAAACCGAGGTAACGACCGGTGATTGAACTGGGTTCTGTTTGTCGCTCGACAAGCGTCAAGAAGTGATCTAGCTTTCTGTCAAAATAGAAAAAATGGAAATTGAGCAGATGAAAACTGTCATTGTGTGCACCACACAGCGCAGCGGTTCGACCATGGTTTGCGAAGACATGGCGCGCATGGGAATAGGTAAACCAAATGAGTATTTCCTTAGTTGGATTGGGAAAGAATCCTCAGATTGGCTGGCGGAATTGAAGGTGATGCAAGAGCGGCACGTGGTGAACGGCGTTTTTGCTTTCAAAATTATGGCCAATCAAATCCGACGCATCGATATGAAGTTAGCAACGGTATTCGACCCTTTGGATGATGGGCCTTTCCCTCATTTTAGAGCTGCATTTCCAGGTGCTGAATGGATTCATATTCAGCGAGAAGATGGTGTCGATCAAGCAATTAGTCATTTCCTAGCATCACGCAGTGGCGTTTATCATATGGTAAACGGAGAAGGTGATTTTGTACCAGGCGCGTCGATGAATAAGGCTGCTATCGATGAAAAACTCATTGATGTACCGTATGATTTTAAGGCCTTGATCGATGAATGGCACAGGCAGCAATCTGGAAGATTGCTGTGGACAGAGTTCTTTCGATCAACTGGCATCAATCCATTGCCAATTGTTTATGAAAACTATGATGTCAACGCCCTGCGTTCATTCGGTAGGTTGATTGGTGTCGAACTACAAGCTGAAAAAGGAAAACGTAATCTGACTAAGATGCCTGGGTCACGAAACCAAAAAATCAAAACACAGTTTTTGTTGGATGTTTTCGCCAAACTGTAGTCGAGATTTAGTCGCCTAAAAGGAATACTCTTATGAAAGCCCTCGTAATCGGCGGTTGTGGTTTTATTGGCTCACACGTAACAGATGCATTACTACGTGGAGGGCTTAGTGTGCGGGTTTTAGACCGCCGGCCCGAAGTTTTTCGGTCGCCTTTGCCCAATGTCGAATATGTAATGTCCGATCTAAGCGATACGGCACAGATGTATGAGGCTTTAGTTGGTGTAGATGTAGTGGTTCATTTAGCTAGCACAACTGTCCCTGCAACATCGAATGTGGACCCTGTCGCAGACATTAATGGCAATCTAATTGCAATGGTACGTTTGCTAGAGATGATGCGTCAAACCAATGTTCAGAAAATGATATACTTGTCGTCTGGAGGAACGGTATATGGTGTCCCGAAGGCCGATCCCGTACCCGAGGAACATGCTAAAAATCCGATTAGTTCGTATGGAATCGTTAAGGTTGCGATAGAGAACTATTTGTTTATGGAACATAAATTGCATGGATTACAGCACGTTGTATTACGCGCATCTAATCCTTATGGACCTCGTCAAGGCCATGCAGGCATTCAAGGTTTGATAGGTACCCATCTGGGCAGAATATTGCGCGAAGAGCCGATTGAGGTTTGGGGAGATGGAAGTGTAACGCGTGATTTTATCCACGTTCACGATTTGGCGAAGCTTTGTTTAAAAGCTGTGAGGTCAGAGAAAAGTGGGATCTACAATGCCGGCAGTGGAACAGGGGCCTCTGTTTCTGAAATTGTTCAGTGCATTTGCAAAATCGTCGGTGGCGATGTCAAACCGGTATATAAACCCGGACGAAATTTTGATGTTCCCAGCATTGTACTGGACATTACAAAAGCGAGACAGGATTTTGGATGGGGGCCTGAAATTTCGCTTGAAGAAGGAATTGCTCAGACTTGGGCTGATTTGAAAACAACGAGTAAGAGATCCTGAAAGATTGTAAAGTGCAAAAGTACTTTGGATAGTCAGTTCAATAAAATTCGACTTTTGCCTCAATAAATCTTCCAGATCATACTGGTAACGTTTTTTAGCAAGGCACTCCTAATGCGACTGGCAATAAGTTGCGGTCGTCAGTCAATTCTTGTGTTGTGCCGTCTTCAACTCCACAGATCACCCCTGCTTGCTTCGGACTGCAACAAGCTAAGTTGTATTTAAGTTTCTTCTCTCTTCCCGGAGATGGTGGTTTTTGCGAGGTATTTCGGCAAGATCAGGTTCCATGTGGTTTCGTCTTTTCTATAGTTTCCCAACTTAGATAAGCGGAACAAACCCGCGACAGCTCCAAAATATGATCATGTTCCGTTGGTGCGTCGGCCTAAAGCAGTGCTATCGGTTTTGTTGGACGCTTATGTCGTTTCAACAAAAGGCTGATCTAAACCTATATATTTGGGGCCGAAGATTTCTAATCCTTTTGGCGTGGTGAATATTGATGGGGCAGGCAAAACCAAGACAGCGATGTTTTGTCCGTTGTTTGAAATAGGATTGGTCAAAACCTCGCCTGTATCGCGATCAATCAGAGTGATGATTTCAGGGATGGTCGCGCAAATCTTATGATCGCACCACAAAACCATATTCTCATTCTTCAACATTATCTTGGCTGTTCGACCTGCATCGGCGTTTTGCCCGCTTAGCGCCAGCGTTCCTATGGTGAAACCACCCTCTGTCTCCCAGTCGCTGGAGGTAACGGCCCCCTCAAACGCGACCCATCCACCGCTGGCCTGCGCAATGTCTTGGGGGAGTGTGGCGGGGGTTTCTTTCTTTTCTCGCAGCAATCGACCTATTTTCAACGCATTGGAAAGCGTTCCGGAGATCAGGTTGTCCTTAAGATCCGCCGCAGGCAGGACGTGGTCAATGGCGGCGATCGTGTTTTGGCTGATTTGGCATAAGGCCCGCAGGACAGTTTCGGCGCGTGCATCATCTTTGATGCCGTCTAGGACCATCGCTTCATCATAGCCATTTGCTGCGAAAATTGGTGCGGCCGGTAGGCCCGCGAGATAATAGCTGGAATGGGTGATCTCGGGCACCGCACGTCCGGCAGGATCGGCGTCGATCACACATGTGTTCTGCATCGCTGCTAGGAAAAATGGAACGGCTGTGTTCGTTCCTCCTAATTCGCAGGCGAGTGTACCATAGACGGGCGCGTCTAGCGCGCTGTTAAGGCGTGCATAGGCCGTTTGCAACATGCGCCCATAGCCTGCGGCGGTCCCGTGATCGTGGCTTGGATCTTCTAGGTCTGATATCGATCCCAATAGGTAGGGTGTGCACAGCAATGCCTCATCTGGAACATCTGCCAATGCAACCATTCGGAATTTTTTGCCTTCTGCTAGCGCAGCATCGATCAGTTCCAGACCCTCGGAAATCTCACCCCCGCCTCCAGCGCCGAAAACGGCGGCTCCGTTTAGCATGTCTTCCAGATCTTGACGGGTTAGCGTGATCATTCCCGGTTGGGCCCTTTACTGAGCTGCAATCTGATGAGAGAGCATTTCCGCAATCATGTCATCGGCATTGATCAACGCGCCTTCCTGCAGGTATTCCATTGCGTTTAAGGATGCTTGGTGCGCTTCGGGTGATGTTCCGCCGACGCAATCTTGTACGACGCGGCAATAGTAATCATGCTGATGGCCATCGGCGAAACTATAGTGGACGCATACATCTGTCATGCCACCGATCATGATCAAGGTTTGCGCCTTTAGGCCCTTTAGCAGGATCTCGGTTTCGGTCCCAAAGAATACCGAATAACGGCGCTTGTGAACGAAATAGTCCGTGGGGCGCATGTCCATTTCTTTTTCAGCCACGGGTGTGCCCGGTTCGCCTTCAAGGCAATGTATGCCCTCTGTGCCATCTAACTCGCGCCCATAATCGATCAGATTGCGGCGGTGGATTTCTTGGAAAAAGATGACGGGAATGCCCGCTTGATGGGCAGCATCAACGATGCTGCGTGCGCGTTCCATATTGTCACGATAGCCGTCCATGATCGGAATTCCGGCCTTTTCATCCAGAAAGGCCGATTTTTGGATATCGATCACCATAAGAACCGGCTGGCCGACAAGGGTGGGTTGGCGAGGCATAAGTCGTTCTCCTATTTTCGTGTTGGATCAGCGCCCATCAATCTTGGCAAATCGCCCCACCTTGCGACGGCGGCAAATACGATGATCGAAACGCTCAGAAAAGTGATCGCGGCGACGGCCATAGTGGGGGTGTAGCCATTGCGCAGAGAGTTGAAAATTTGCAGCGTCACGGTCGCATAGGACGAGGCCGAGACAAAGAAAATCACGATGAATTCGTTGAAAGACAGCACAAGAACAAAGAAGAAGCCCGAGATCGAATAAGGGATCGTTTGGGGTAAAACGACTGTGCGAAACGCAACCTGATCTGTGGCCCCCATTGTGGCGGCGGCGTTCAGATGTGACCGGTCAATCGACTGCAAACCAATGGAAATTGTTACGATCGGAAGGGCCATCAGCAACACGGCGTGGCTGATGATGCCGGCCCACATTTCACCCAATCCCCCGGTAAAGGCCCAAAAGAAACCCAGGCCGACGCCAAAAACAATTGGCGGCACTGCAAACGGCATGGATCCCAGACCTGCAAGGATTTTGGATAATTTGGATCCGCTGGACCACAGCATATAGGCAATGGGCCAAGCCATCAGCACCGCTAGGCTGGCTGCGCCAAAGGCAACGATGATCGAGTTCATCAATGCCTCGGTCCAAATCGGTTCCGAGATAAAAAATTCCTTGAACCGTGCGAGGGTTGGTTCACGGGGTGGGAAAAACATGCTGCGCCCGGAATTTAGGGCGGCAGCACAGACCACAAAGATCGGCATTGCAAGAACCAGCGCTGACAGCCACATGTAAATCATGGATCCAATTCGCATTAGGGTGCCTCGGCTTTCTTGTTCAGAAGATGCCCCAGATACAGACAGAAACTGGCTGAAATCAGCAGCATGATCGCCTGTGCCGATCCAAACGGTGCGTTCAGATTGGAGCCTCGGACATTGGAATAGATCGCCACGGCGACCGTTTGTTTATGCGGCGCGGCAAAGACCGTGACGGCCACATAGGTGCCCAACAAAAACACAAACAACAGCAGCGTCGTGCCGAGCAATGGCAATCGGATAGAGGGCAGGGTCACCGTGCGGGTGATCGTCCAACGGCCTGCGCCCATGGTGCGCGCCGCTTCGCTAAGTGACGGATCAAGGCGCGATAGGGCGGGATAGAGCAGGATCACTGCATAGGGCCAGACAAGGTAGCTCATGGTTAGGACCGTTGCGAAATCTGATGTTTTGAATTTGACGTTGCGTGGATTGGCCAGCCCCCAATCGCGTAGGGTTTGAAACCAACCGACATCTTTGAGCCACTGGGTCAGCCCGGTTTCACGAAACAGTTTCGGTAGCCCTGAATTGTTGGACAGCAAAATGTCCCAGCCCATGACTATGAACACTTCTGACAGTGACAGAGACGACATAATAAACACCAGCCACGCTGCTTGGGCGTTGCGGGACAATTTGGACAATGTCAGCGTAAAGGGCAGGGCAGTGAGCACCGCAAAGATGGATGCGATAAGCGCAAAATAAAAAGAATAGCTAAGCTGTTGAAGGTAAAGAAAGGTCACCTCGTCTGGCCACAACGTTCCAACAAAGAAACGCTGGTAATTGGCAAAGGTAAAATCCCAAACCCATGCGGCGCCTTCGACCTTGCGGCCAAAAGAAATGGCTAGAACAAGGAGGAAGGGCGCGACACACAGCACGATGATGAACGTGGTCAAAACCGTCATCGCGGTTTTGCGCAGCAGCGCGCGGGGATCATGCGACGCGGTGTTCATGGGCGTGGCTCACGTGGGAAAACCTGCAACGCGTCTGGAGGGAGGCGTACGGTGGTTTTTTGACCCATGATTGGTTTGTTCGCCAAATCCTCGCCAGCGGCATATTCTACGATCAAGGGGCCAATTTCGGAATTCAGATGATATTCCTGTACCGGCCCCAGATCACGCACAAATGTGACATCGGCCGAGATACGGTTCACGTCTGGGGCTGTGTCGATATAGATCTGCTCCGGTCGGATCGCGACGCGAATGTCGGACCCTTCGATGAACCCTGCATCACAATCCAAAATGGTCTGGCCAATCTGAACTTTACCATTTTCAAAGACACCGTCGAAGAAATTGGTTTTGCCAATAAAATCCGCCACAAACGCATTTGCAGGTTTGTGATAAATCTCTTGGGGTGGCGCGACCTGCTCAACGCGTCCATTTGACATGACAACGATCTTATCGGCCATTGTCATAGCTTCGCGCTGGTCGTGGGTTACGACAATGGTTGTGATGCCAAGGCTTTGTTGCAGCATGCGCAATTCGACCTGCATTTCCTCGCGCAACTTGGCATCCAATGCCGACATAGGTTCGTCTAACAGGAACACCTTCGGCTCTTGCGCCAGAGCGCGTGCAATGGCGACACGTTGGCGTTGTCCGCCGGACAGCTGCCCGATGCGTCTATCCCCAAAGCCGCCCAACTGAACGGTATTTAGCAGCTCATCCGCCTTGGCAAAGGCGATGTCCTTAGCGACCCCGCTGATGGTCAGCGAATAGGCGACATTTTCGCGCACGGTGTAGTGGGGAAACAATGCAAAGCTTTGAAACACCATTCCGAATTTGCGCTTATGGGCGCGTTTGAACGTTATGTCTTCACCGCCAAGGGTGATCTGCCCAATCGTTGGTTCCTCTAACCCGGCCAACATCCGCAGCAAGGTCGTTTTGCCACATCCCGAAGGGCCAAGCAGAGCAGTCAGCTGCCCTTTGCCAAAGGTCAAATCGATCGGTTCGACAGCGACGGTGTTCCCAAAAGACTTGGAAACACCTTTCAATACGAGATCATGCATCCCGGGTTAGGCTTCTGCCAACATTTTGTCCCAGCTCTCTTTGATGAAGGTCTCGTTGTCGAGATAGGCTTCATAAGCTGGTTTGATGGAAGGAGAGCCTGAAACGAAGGCAAATTCGTCATCTGTCAGATCTGTGGAGGATTGTGGAACCAAAGGCGCGGTACCGATTTTCCGGCTCATCAGGGCCTGCGTGGAGGGCAGGGAGGAGAAGTTCATGAATTCCGCGGCCTCATCCGCCTTTTCTGTGCCCGCAGACAGGCACCAAGATCCGTAATCCTGAACATTGCCTTCTTTTGGGAATGTCGCTGCAATCGGGAACCCATCCAGCGCCATCAGATTGGCGACATCCAGATAATATTGCCCTCCGATGACGTCGCCATTTTTCATGGACTGTTCCATCTGGCTTTCAGCATTCCACCACAAAGCAACGTTTGGTTTCAGTTCACGGACCTTATCGATGACCGCCAAAATGCCTTCGTTGGACATCAATGTTTCGGTTCCGTCAAAGAATGTAGCGGCTGTGATATCCAAAAGGCCCGAATTGAAGATCGTGTTCAAACCGAGGGAGGCCTCAAACAAATCGCTGTCCCAGAAATCTGCCCAGCTGGCTGGTGTTTCAACTTCATTCGGATTGTAAACCATGGCCGAAAACCACGACATCGCGCCAACGCCTTGTGGCCCCTCTGATCCTTCAAAGACGAAATAGCTGTCCATATTGTCCGTGTTCGGAATTTTAGACAAATCCAGCTGCGCCAACATGCCGCCGATACGGCTGGCTTTGATCATCGTATCGCGACCATAAAGGGAAATATCTGTGGGTACTTTGCCCGCAGACGCGGCTTGTTGCATCGTCACCAACCAATCGGCTGAATTGGGCTGTGTGACGCTTTCAACAGAAATACCGGTTGCCGCGGTGAATTCGGGATAGACGTATTCTTTGAAGCTGTTTTCGAAATAGCCACCATAGGCGCCGACCTTCAAGCTACGGGATTGTGCGATCAGCGGCGCGGCCAAGCTGGAAGCGGCTAGGCTAGCAGCACCTGTTTTCAGCAATGTGCGACGTTTCATATTGTACATTCGATATTCCTTTCCATTCCCGTTCCAAAGCCCGATTGCTCTGCAAAGAGGTGGCTCGTGTTTCCAGGTTAGCCTGCGCTAGCAACGCTTCGCCGCGTTACTGGAAGTGGATCGAAATACGCATCCAGACCCAAAATGGCCCAAAAAACGGGCAAAATCATGTGTGATTTCCATATTGTTAATCATTTCCGAGACGCAAAAGCGTGTCCTTATGCTTGTCTGATCCCGAACATAATGCGTGATGGAAGGAAGAGACTGTGGCCGAAACATCTCATACAGAAGAACTGAAAGCGTTGACAATTGATGACGCGACACTGCCGGTTATTGATCTTTCTGCATTGCTGAATGGCTCGGACGCCGACAAGCAAGACGTGGCACGCGCATTGGGCGATGCGGCGCGGACATCCGGTTTCTTTTACATCACCGGGCACGGGATTTCGCAGGATCTGATTGATGCGGTTTTTGCGGCTTCCAAACAGTTTCATGAAATGCCCCGCAGCTTTAAAATGAAATACTGGTCAGGTTTCACCACCAACCATCGTGGCTATGTCCCATTTGAAGAAAACGGAACGAAGTTTCCGGTACAGATTAACTTCAACGAAGCTTGGGATATGTCCTTTGAAGCCCCAGCAGATCATCCCGATTATCTGCATGGTTGGCGGATGACGGGGCCAAATGTCTGGCCAGACTTGGCAGGGTGGCAGGAAACAGTGTCCAGTTACTATGATGCGGTGTTTAACCTCGGCCTGCGCATGTTGGACACGCTGGCCTACGAGCTGGGTGTGGATGGCAGCGAATTGACGCAATACATCACGAACCCGACCTCGCAGTTGCGCCTGTTGCGCTATATCGAAAATAATATGCCCTCAACCAAGGATGTAACGGGTATTTCTGCGCATTCTGATTTCGAATGTTTCACGATCCTTTTGCAGGGCGCACCGGGTCTACAGGTGATGAACGCCGATGATATCTGGATTGAAGCCCCGCCAATTCCAGGAACCTTCATCGTCAATATTGGAGATATTTTTGAAACATGGTCAGGCGGCCAATTTAAGTCGACACAACATCGCGTGGTGAATACCGGACGCGAACGGTATTCTTTACCCTTGTTTTTTGGCCTAGATTATCACGCGATCGTCCAACCGTTGGAAAAATTCCAAACGCCTGAAACGATCGAAAAATATCCCGCTATCAAAGCAGGTGATCATTTGATGCGTATGACCATCCAAACGTTTCGCTACATGAACGAGGCGAAAGAAGCAGGGGTGTTTACACCGGATTATGAAATCCCCGAGGAAAACCCGTTCATGCGTGAAGCCAAGGAGCCAGCAGAATAGATGCAACCCCATCCTGATTTTGCCGATAGCAATCTGCCGCGACATATGGTGTTGGGGGATGTCAGCTTTACCCCTCTGTCGCCGGATGTTGTGGATGAGGATTTTGAAGCCGTCGTTGCCACCGCACCTTTGCTGACTGGCGTGTTTGGAACATGGCCGGCGGGTTTGACCCGTGCAGATAATGCGATTGACCTTGCCTGGCATGAGCGGGAATTTACATCGAACCGATCATTTTCTTGGATCGTCAGAGACGATACAGGCACGTATATCGGGTGTTTTTACATCTATCCTGAAATCGGATCGCGCGGACAGGCGACGGCGGTTTTGTGGCTTTGTGACATGGTCAATCGCAACGAAACCGCGCTGCGATTGAAGAAAAAACTAACCGCTTGGATGGGCGAAAACCTGCCTGCTGGTTACGACGTGACTTGGGTGTCCAGCCCGATGCTTGATCCCTAAGATCTGATATGGTGCGAGAATTCTATAAGCTTTTCTATTTCAGCAGCGTCTGAGATGTAAAATCGCCTTGCGCCCTTGGCAACACATGCTTAGAAGACCCCAGATATTTCGCAGGCGGGCAGGGCTCCGCCCTATTGATCGTGAGGAAATCTATGCAGGTCACCGAGACGCTGAACGAAGGTCTGAAGCGCGCTTACGCGATTACGCTGACTGCGGCCGAATTGGACGCAAAAGTTGACGAAAAGCTGAAAGAAGCTGCGCCAGAAATCGAAATCAAAGGCTTCCGCAAAGGCAAAGTGCCTATGGCGCTGCTGAAAAAGCAATTTGGCGAGCGCGTTATGGGCGAAGCCATGCAGGAAACCATCGATGGCGCGATGAACCAGCATTTTGAGGAAAGCGGTGACCGTCCGGCGGCGCAGCCTCAGGTCAAAATGGCCAATGACGACTGGAAACCAGGCGATGATGTCGAAGTAGAGATGTCATACGAAAAACTGCCTGAGATCCCAGAGGTTGACCTGTCTGGTCTTGAGCTGGAGAAACTGGTTGCCAAAGCTGGCGAAACACAGATTTCAGAAGCTCTGGACAATCTGGCGTCTTCCGCAAAGAACTTTGAAACCAAAGAGGGTGCTGCAGAAAACGGCGACCAAGTGGTTCTGGACTTCTTGGGCAAAGTTGACGGCGAAGCCTTTGAAGGTGGCGCGGCAGAAGATTTCCCATTGGAATTGGGATCTGGCCAGTTCATCCCGGGCTTTGAAGAGCAGCTTGTTGGTCTGTCCGCAGGTGATGAGAAAAACGTAGAAGTATCCTTCCCTGAAGAATACGGTGCGGAAAACCTGGCGGGTAAGCCTGCTGTATTTGAATGCAAAATCAAAGAAGTCAAAGGTGTGGCAGAAGCCGTACTGGATGACGAATTTGCCAAGAAATACGGTTCCGACAGCTTGGATGCGTTGAAAACGCAGATCGGTGAGCGTCTGGAAGGTGAATATGCAGGTGCGGCGCGTCAGGTTGTGAAGCGTTCGTTGCTGGACAAGCTGGACGATATTGTCAGCTTTGACCTACCACCATCCCTGGTAGACGCTGAAGCGGGTCAAATCGCACATCAGCTGTGGCACGAAGAAAACCCAGAGGTTGAAGGCCACGATCATCCAGAGATCGAGCCAACAGATGAGCATAAAGCACTGGCTGGCCGTCGTGTCCGTCTGGGTCTGTTGTTGGCCGAGCTGGGACAAAAGGCTGAGATTGACGTGACCGAACAAGAAATGACCCAAGCGATCATTTCTCAAGCGCGTCAATATCCTGGTCAAGAGCGTGAATTCTTTGAATTCGTTCGCCAAAACCAGCAGATGCAACAACAGCTGCGCGCACCAATCTTCGAAGATAAAGTTATCGACCTGATCTTGGAAAAAGCCACTGTCACTGAGAAAGAAGTGACGTTGGACGAATTGCAAGAAGCGGTTGACGCACTCGACAAAGAGTAATCGTTTCTCGATTTACAGATATGAAAAAGCCGCTCTGACAGACAGAGCGGCTTTTTTATTTTGAACAGCAGGGCTGTTCCTGCTTGCTGACGTGATCTTAAATTATCCCGCTGCTTTCCATTTATCCATAGTTCCGGCAGGTGCCACGTTGTCGGTCGAGAATTGAGACACTTCTTTGACCAAATTGCCCGCACCCATTGTCAGGCCGTCAACAGCCATCGAGGTCTGATTGACCATTGCGGCGTTTTCTTGGGTAACCTTATCCAACTGGGTCACAGCAACATTGATTTCATTAAGCGTAGTTGCCTGCTCTTTCATGCCATTGGTGATCTCAAGGACATTTTCCGAAATCTTGCTAACACCGTCATAGATCGTTGTGAATTCTTCAGCCACATGATCCACCATGGATGCGCCTTCGGACACGTTGCGAGAGCTGGCATCGATCAATGTTTTGATCTCCAGTGCAGATTCGGAACTACGCTGCGCCAATCCACGTACTTCAGATGCAACAACTGCAAAACCACGTCCGGATTCACCAGCGCGCGCCGCCTCAACACCCGCATTTAGGGCAAGTAGGTTCGTTTGGAATGCAATCCCTTCAATCACAGAAACAATTTGCGAAATCTGTTTCGATGAATGCTGGATCTTTTCCATGGCACCGGTCAGGTCGCGCACTTGGTTTTGACCCTTTTTCGTGGATTCCCGCGTATCTACGGTCAATTCACCGACCTTTTGCGCATTCTCTGCTGCGCCACCGGCATTGCGCGTCAACTGTTCGACAGCGGCTGCTGTTTCCTCGAGCGTCGAAGCTTGGTTTTCGGTACGGCGTGACAGATCGTGAGATTTAGATGTCATGTCCTTGGACGTGGCACCGATATCACCGGATATCTGTTTTACATTTCGCACCATCTTCGACAATTGCTCAATCGCACCATTAAAGGCGTGCGTAATTTCGGATATTTCTGGGTTTTCGCTATCCGGTATGCGTTGGGATAGTTTTCCTGCGCTCAGTTCTTGCAATGCGCCGGAAATGGCGGACAGTTCAACGCGCCGCTGTGTAATATCATTGGCAACTTTGATGACTTTATAAACCGCACCATCTTCATCTTTTAACGCGCAATAGGTCGCTTGAATGAAGATTGTAGCGCCCGATTTTGTGGAGCGTTCGAATTGATCGGTGATAACGTCGCCATTTGCCAACCGATTCCAAATGTCGTTATAGGATTCTGATTGTGAGGCGTTGCGTGGCGCAAACAAAGAGTCATGTTTGCCCTTTATCTCTTCCAGGGAATAGCCAAAAATCGATAGGAAATTTTCGTTGGCCTCGATGATTGTGCCATCAGGTTGAAATACGATGGTTGCTTGCGTTTGATCAATCATCTTTAGAAGATCAGAGCTTTGATCGTCTGATGACAGAACGCTGGCATTCGTTTTCGTTTTGGAGAATTTCAACATTACACTATCCGAACAGATTTCTTTGGTTATGAAGTAAGGACAAAGAGTTGAGGGAAGGTTAGTGGTCTGGGAATTGGAACTGGAAAATAGATCGTAGTTTACAGTTTCGAAATTTACTTAAACTTCTGTTTTGAAACAAAAAAACGCGAAGGATAAACCTTCGCGTTTTTGAACGGCCTTGGCAGAATTCGATGAATTCTCTTGATTAGTCGTCACCCTCAGGTGTTTCAACCAATCCGCCTTCGTCGTCATCTTCAGACGCTGCAGAACCGATATCATCGAACAGCTCGTTGATTTCGAATTCAGCTTGCGCTTCTTCTTCAGCTGCCAATTCTTGGATGGATTTACCGGATGCTTGCAGCTCGGCTTCTTCCTGAGAACGGGCAACGTTCAGTGCGATTTCCGCAGAAACTTCTGGGTGAAGAACAACGTCAACAATGTGCAGACCCAGCTCTTTGATAGGAGCACGGATCACAACCTGCTTACGATCAACTGTGAAGCCAGCCTCAGTTGCAACGTCAGCCGCATCGCGAGGTGTCACAGAACCATACAGGTTGCCGCCATCTGACGCAGAACGAATCACGATGAACTGTTCGCCGTCCAAACGGGACGCCAGATCTTCGGCTTCTTTCTTTGTTTCCAGATTGCGTGCTTCCAGTTGCGCTTTTTGCGCTTCAAAGGAAGCAACGTTTTCTTTGGACGCTGTCAGAGCCTTGCCTTGTGGCAACAGGAAGTTGCGGGCATAGCCTGGTTTAACGTCAACAACATCGCCCATCTGACCCAGCTTGGCGACACGTTCCATCAAAATAACTTGCATCAGTTCAGCTCCTTATTTCACAGCATAAGGCAGCAGAGCGAGGAAGCGTGCGCGTTTGATGGCACGAGCCAATTCACGCTGTTTCTTCGCGGATACTGCAGTGATGCGGGATGGTACGATTTTGCCACGCTCAGAAATGTAACGCTGCAGCAGCTTCGTGTCTTTGTAGTCGATCTTTGGCGCATTCTCACCAGAGAATGGGCAAACCTTACGACGACGGAAAAATGGTTTAGTAGCCATGGTTTAGATCCTCTCTATCAGCGTTCACGACGTTCGCGGCGATCGCCACGTTCGTCACGTTTTTGCATCTGAACGGATGGACCTTCTTCATGTGCGTCAACCTTGATGGTCAAAACGCGCATTACGTCATCATGCAAGCGCATCAGGCGTTCCATTTCTTGAACTGCTGCGGAAGGCGCATCAGTTTTCAGAAAGGCATAGTGGCCTTTGCGGTTCTTGTTGATTTTGTATGCCATAGTTTTGACACCCCAGTACTCGTGTTCAACGAGTGCGCCGCCATTGTCGGACAGCACGGTGCCAAAATGTTCGATAAGGCCTTCGGCCTGCGCGTTGGACAGATCCTGACGCGCGATCATAACATGCTCATACAGAGGCATGGTATCTCCAGTTTTTCGGGCGCATTTCATAGGGTCGGCAATGGACCTTCCGTACCGGCCCACGAGAGACTGCGCGATGAATAAAGTCACGGAAGGTCCGCGTTATTTACAGCATTTGGCACAGAATGCAACAACGACGATAGGCCTGCGATCAGATCGTGGATGTCGGGCCAAATCCACACGCGTTCGGTGGTCAATTCATTGGATCGATTACGAGAATTTGATGAGAAAAGACAATCAGGTGATGTGTTTTCTGCCGCGAATGATCGTAGTGTCACCTACGACGAATATGAGTCGACACTAAAACGCAGTTCAATCGGAGCTACATTCATGAAAAACCTTATAACTTCTATCGCACTCAGCACTGCTGCGTCCCTGTTTGCATCCGGCCAAGCGATTGCTGCGGATGAATATGTTTTGGATTCAAGCCACAGCCAGATTGTGTTCTCATATGAGCACTTGGGCTATTCTACAACTTACGGCATGTTCTCTGGATTCGCGGGCGAAATTTCATATGACGAGGCGGATCCAGCAGCGTCATCTGTGACCGTATCTATGAAAGAAACGGACATGCTGACGGGCTGGGAAGCACGGTTCAATCACTTTATGGGGTCAGATTTCTTTGGCGCCTCTGAGGAGGAAGAAATTACCTTTTCTTCGACCTCTATTGAAGTAACCAGCGAAACAACGGCGCTGATCACGGGTGACTTGACGCTAAACGGTGTGACGAAGCCGGTTGTTCTGGATGCGAAATTGAACCAGGCGAACGTGCATCCGCGCAATCAAAAACCTTGGTTGGGTTTTGATGCCTCTGCGACAGTGTTGCGGTCAGATTATGGGCTGGGTGCCTTTGCTCCGTTCATTTCTGATGAAGTGAAGGTTCTGATTTCTATCGAAGCTGAAAAGGCCGAGTAATTCTGGATCAGTTCAGGTTGATGTAACCTGACGCTTATGTGACGTTTCAAGGTCGCCCCAAAATAGGGGCGGCCTTTTTAATGCTCTGTGGGGCTGATTATTGCGCAGGGCGCGCGGTAAGCGCGACATTGATCGCAACGGAAAAGCCCAGCTGGCTGTCATCTGTGGTTGCCAAACCAATGCCAAAATCCCGGCGATCCACCTGCATTTGGCCCGACACATGTGCGACACCATCAACCATTTCTAAGATGAAGGGTAAGGTCGCTGGAATTTCAATCTCGCGGATTGTCAGGGTTCCTGTGGCCTCATACCCTGTTTCGGTTTTGAACAAGTCTGCAGCAAAATGCGCGTTTGGAAATTGCTCTGCTTCGAAATAGCCAGCACCCAAGGCTTGTTCCGTCACTGAGCCCAATGTCAAAGTGGCTATGTCGATCTCCACCTGCACGTTTCCAACCTGTCCCTCGGTCGCATCAGGATCAAAATCAATCGCGCTGCGCCATCCGGCAAAATCGCCGGATACAACCGATCCGAATTGTTGCACATCGATGGATAAGGTGCCTGTTTCAACGGTCCAACTGCCGCCTGCGCTTTGAACCGATCCGCTTGTTGTCGGGGCGCTATGGTCAGAGGACAGCACTGTAACGCCAATGCCAATGGCCACAATCCAGATCGCAATGGCCCCAATCGGTGCAAAATATGACGGATGCGTGCCTGCTACCCCGCCAGACGCGGTGCCAAACCACATACGCCGCAAGGTGATGTCACGATCAATGATATGGTGTTTGAGCGCCCCGACGATATGAAGCACCAAAGACGCTATCAAGATCTTGGTGGCAATCCAATGGATAGAGGATGCAGTTTCTGACACTGTTGTATTTTTCGGAACAAAAAACAAATCATCGCCAAAGGGTAAGAACACTGGGGCAAAGCCTGATGTTGCCGCGTGATGGATCCAACCGGACAGTGGCACGATGACCATCGATCCGTAGAGCAGATAGTGAATTAACTCTGCCAAAAAGGTTTCTGCCTTGCGCTCAGGATGTAATGGGGCAGGGCGGGGCTGACCCAAGGCCCAGAGAATGCGTAATGTGGCCGTTAGAAAAATGACGATTCCGACTGTTTTATGCAGCGAGAACAGGAACACTTTGGCATCTAGACTGGCACCATCTTCTGGATAACGTTCAGCGATGATCCCAAGGGGCAGCGCCAATAGAATGCCAAAGGCTACGGTCCAATGAAACAATTTGGCGATGGATCCGAAACGATCTTCTGTGTTTGAAATGTATTTGGGGTGGGGATGCATAGCCCTGCCTTTTTCTGCCTCTGGTCTTAACTCAATCAAACTGCTGGGACTGTGGCAATCCCGCGCCCATCACAACTGTGAAATTAGGAACGCCTTTTTCGGGGCTGATCCAAGTTGGATCTGCATTCATGCCCAAGGGACAACAAATCTGTCCAAGATCCATTGCGTGCGGCCCGATGTCACGGTAAATGCCAGTCTTCAAAAGGCGTTGTGATGCGTCGTGATTTGGAGAATAACATGAGCAGAGCTTTTCTGTTTCCAGGGCAGGGCGCCCAAACGATCGGTATGGGCAAAGATCTTGCAGACAGTTACGCCTCTGCAAAAGCCGTTTTTGAAGAGGTCGATGACGCTCTGGGCGAAAAGCTGTCTCAGCTGATTTGGGACGGCGATGCTGATACCCTTACATTGACCGCCAATGCTCAACCGGCGCTTATGGCCACATCTCTGGCGGCGATGCGTGCTTTGGAAGCGGAAGGTGTGACCATTGATGCGGCCAGCTATGTAGCGGGCCATTCTTTGGGTGAATATTCCGCGCTGACGGCTGCGGGTGCTCTTTCTGTTGCGGATGCTGCACGCCTATTGCGTTTGCGCGGTGAAGCGATGCAAAGCGCGGTGCCACCCGGTGTTGGGGCGATGGCTGCGGTTTTGGGCCTGTCGTTAGAGCAGGTGCGCGCCGTTGCATCAGAAGCTGCGCAGGGCGAGGTCTGTGAGGCGGCGAATGACAATGATCCTTCACAGGTTGTGATTTCTGGCCACAAAGCCGCTGTAGAACGTGCTGCGGATCTGGCCAAAGCGGCGGGTGCGAAACGCGCTCTGTTACTGCCTGTGTCTGCACCGTTCCACTGCGCATTGATGGCACCGGCTGCTGACGCCATGAAGGCGGCGTTGGCTGACGTGACAATCAAGGCTCCTGCGGTGCCTTTGATTGCAAATGTCAGTGCTGCGGCAACACAAGACCCGGATGACATCCGCAGCTTGTTGGTTGATCAGGTCTGTGGTTCTGTGCGGTGGCGTGAATGCGTTGATACGATGGTTGATCAGGGTGTCGATACATTCTGGGAAATCGGCGCGGGCAAGGCGCTAAGCGGAATGGTGCGCCGCATCCATAAACCCGCATCTGTGCTGGCTGTCGGCACGGCTGATAATGTCAAAGCGGCTGTAGAACAGTTGAACGGCTAGAGCGAGAGGAAGAAAACAATGTTTGATCTGACAGGAAAATGCGCGCTGGTCACTGGTGCATCCGGTGGCATCGGCGGCGAAATCGCAAAGGCACTGCATGCAGCAGGTGCCAAGGTCAGTTTGTCTGGCACCCGTGTGGAACCTCTCGAGGCGCTGGCAGCAGAATTGGGTGAAAACGCGTTTGTTTTGCCCTGTAACCTAGGCGATGCTGAGGCCGTTACAGCGCTGCCCAAAGACGCTGTTGCGGCCATGGGTGGTTTGGACATTTTGGTGAACAATGCCGGCATCACGCGTGACAATCTGTTCATGCGCATGTCTGATGACGAATGGAGCCAGGTTCTGGACGTCAACCTGACATCTACCTTCCGCCTGTCCAAAGCCGTGCTGCGCGGCATGATGAAGGCGCGTTGGGGTCGGATTATCAATATCTCATCTGTTGTTGGTGCCACAGGCAATCCGGGGCAGGGCAACTATGCGGCGGCCAAGGCCGGCATGGTCGGCATGAGCAAATCGCTGGCCTATGAAGTCGCAAGCCGCGGCATCACAGTGAACGCGATTGCACCCGGTTTCATTGAAACGGCGATGACGGACAAGCTGAATGATGATCAGAAATCCGCTATCCTGACACAAATTCCATCGGGCCGTATGGGCAACCCTGCAGAGATCGCAGCCGCAGTTGTCTATCTGGCCAGCCAAGAAGCCGCTTATGTCACGGGCACCACGTTGCATGTGAATGGCGGTATGGCCATGCTATAAGTCCTTTCGCATGTGCGTCATGCGAAAAGATTTGCCAACGCGCCCTGCTGTGCTATAGGCGCGTCAGTTTCTGATGAGGGATTTGGTAACTATGGTTGTAATCGCCCTCATCACGCCCTATTTGGGCATTCATCGGCCCGAACGGGCTTCAGCCGCCGAAACCCCGCAAAATCAAGGGTAAGGCAATCAAAGGCTCGGGCCGTTAGGCAGGGCAATCAGGGTCGCAGACCCGCAAAGTGAGGATATATTATGAGCGATATCGCAGAGCGCGTAAAAAAGATCGTTGTCGAGCACCTGAGCGTCGAAGAAGACAAAGTGACCGAAAACGCATCCTTCATCGATGATCTGGGCGCAGACAGCTTGGACACAGTTGAACTGGTTATGGCGTTCGAAGAAGAGTTCGGCATCGAAATCCCAGACGACGCTGCTGAAACAATTCAGACATTCGGCGACGCGGTTGGTTTCATCAAAGAAGCATCCTAGGTTTCGCACTCGATCTTTCGAGAGCAACTCGGCGGCGTCCTAATCGGGCGCCGTTTTGCTTTTCTGGGGTATGGTTTGTGCGGTGTCTATGTCTGGGCACTATCCGGCCCTGAAAGAACCCGATTGTTCAAGCGTAAACTGATCCACCCCCTGTTTGCGCACTAGTGAGCATGCACAATGCCGCACCAAATACCTATCAGGATATAGAGGCAAGATATGATGAAGGAATAGAAGCTCCTTTTTCAATCATGTCTCCACAGATGCATCGAACAAGGCAAACGCGCCAATCGGCCAGTTAGCAGCGAATGGCAGATTTGAGCCCAAATTGACTGATGCTGCGTGCCGCATGAATGTCTGCTATGCGAGAAGCAACGCGCAAGCGATGGATGGAGACAATGATGCGAAGTATTATGTGGCAACGGATTGATATTTTAGGTTCTGAAGCCTGTTCGATTAACCATAACGGGACTTCTCACGTAGTCTCGGGCATGGCTATCTACGCAGCGGAAAGTTATCCTGTCCGAATAGCCTATTCCGTGACCTGCAATGACGAGTGGGAATGTCACGCCGCCACCGTCGAGCGTTGGATTGGGGCGGATAGGCTCAATCTCGCTCTTACGCGGCAAGCCAACGGCACGTGGACATTGAATGACAAAGCTGTGGATGCTGTTGATACGTTGCTGGACATCGATCTTGGATTTACACCAGCTACGAACACGAACGCTATCAAGCGACTTGGGCTAAGGATCGGAGATCAGGCTGAGTTCACTGCAGTCTGGCTGGATGATAAAACTTGGACGTTCAAACCGCTGAGGCAGCGATATGAGCGGTTGAATGAGAATAGCTATAGATACACTTCGGTCGATAGCGGGTATGAAACGGATTTGATCGTTGATGAATTTGGCCTCGTTCGCGTTTACCCTGACCTTTGGGAAGCAGTGAAAGCTTAGGTCTCAAAAGAATATTGAAACCGAAACTTTTGTCAAAAGCGGCCTTTAGTTCTTCTATTTGAACGACCGATTCATCCCCACAGCCGTCTTTTGATTCAGTTCTATAAACGGCAGGATTGGTGGAAAAGGTTTGATGTTCGAGGGGGGTAAGGGCCGGTAACATTATGTATAGGACCCTTAACGAGCGCGTCTTGACACGGTGCAGATGCAGCAAAAGAAAAAGGGCAGGTGTGAAACCTGCCCTTTTCTATTTGTCTAACGTTCAACCGGGCTCTTAAAGAGCTGCCAAATCCACTGCGGATTCGCGGCCGTCGCGGCCAGGCTGGATTTCGAAAGAAACTTTTTGACCGTCTGCCAGACCTGTCAGGCCGGAACGCTCAACCGCAGAGATGTGTACGAACACGTCCTTTGAGCTGCCTTCTGGTGCGATAAAGCCGTAGCCTTTTTCAGTGTTGAACCATTTTACGGTACCTGTAGGCATACCGTTCTCCTCAAATAAAATTCACTGTCCGCGGTATTGCGACAATGTCGGCGTCAGTCGGTGCAAACAAGAATGACGCCAGAAAAGGAGACAGTCGGGTGCGGTAACGGTCGCACATAACCGATGGCGGTTAATGATTTAAAAATCAACCATTTTATGTCGCGTCACACAAGAACTTTACACTTTATTCACCCGGTATGATGGTCTGACAGGGATATTAAAAAAGGGCGCCCCGATAAGGCACCCTTTTCAGAGACGCAAAGTTTTTCCGATCAATCGTCGAAGCCAACCTCTTCAATGATCTTCAACGCCTCTCCGCGATGGCCTGCTAGCGTCATAAGATTCACGTCATCCGCTGTGAAAGATCCCCAAGAGGCCACCAGATCGCTGGCCTGAGATCCCGGCGCGATTGGGTATTCATAATTCGCTTCGGCATAGATTTCTTGCGCCTTGGGCGAGGTTAAAAACTCGATCATTTTAATCGCGTTTTCTTTATTTGGTGCATGCTTGGTCAACGCAACGCCGGAAATATTGACATGGGTTCCGCCGTTTTCAAATGTTGGGAACAGAACATTCACATCTTCAGCCCAGGCTTTTTGTTCTTTATCCTCTAGCATTTTGCCCATGTAATAGGTGTTGCCGATGGCAATATCGCATTCACCTGCCCAAATCGCTTTCACCTGTGCGCGATCATTACCTTGCGGTTTGCGCGCCAAGTTTGCTTTCACACCCTCGAGCCATGTTTTTGCACCCTCTAGCCCTTGATGTTCAATCACGGCAGACAGCAGCGCAACATTGTAGGCATGCGTGCCCGCGCGGGTGCAAATGCGCCCTTTCCATTTTGGGTCGGCCAGATCTTCATATGTTGTGACGTCACTGGGATCTACGCGGGATTTCGAGGCATATATAATGCGCGCGCGTGTCGTCAGGCCCCACCATTCTTTGCCGGGATCACGGTATTGATCGGGCACGTTGGTGTTTAGGATTTCAGATTCAATGGGCTGGGCCAGACCGGCGTCAACGACAGCGGACAAACGCGCAATATCGACGGTGAAAACCAGATCCGCAGGCGATCTTTTGCCTTCCGCGCTCAACCGTTCGACCATGCCCTTGTTCAGGAAGGCGACATTCACGTTGATCCCTGTCTCTTCTGTAAAAGCCTCAGTCAGGGGGGCTAAAAGCTCTGGCTGGCGATAAGAATAGATATTCACTTCATCAGCAAGGGCAGGGATGGCCACCGTGGAAAGGGCGATTGCGGACAACAGGGATTTCATAGTGCACTCCGAACAAGACAATTTGCGCGGACTATTCTTTAGGGATTTGGTCAAGTCAATTGGTGATTGTGCCGCAGAGTTCAAACTTGGGTGAAAGCGCAGGCCGCGCATCTAGGGGGATTCCCCAGTATTGGCCCGAAAAAGGGGCCTAACGTTGTGGATCATAGGGCCAAGTTGCAAACAGCGTTTGTGCCAAGGGCCTGTCATAGAACACGGGTCTTAAAGAGGGCGTTCTAAAAAGTGTTTTATTCATGCCCGAAAGTTACAAGTTATTCATTAGAATAAGGGTTTTGTGTCTCTTAAGGCGTGTTCAGGATTGCATGCTCTTCATTCTATGCGCATCTTACCGGCGACTGATTCAGGGATCCAAGAACATGTACACATCAGATATAAAGCCAGGATTCCATCCGCTTTTACACAGCACGCATTTGATTGAAGAACGGCTGCGCGATCTTTTAAAACCGCTTGGAATTCATGGGGGGCAGGCGCGGTGTTTGCATGCGCTGGATCATATGGGTGAGGCGTCTCAACGCATGCTTGCTGCGGAATTTAACGTGTCCGCTGCCAGCATGAGCGAAATGACCAAACGTCTCATAAACAACGGCTTTATCGAAATTCGCGACAATCCGGACGATAAACGGGCCAGCATTTTGTCGCTTTCCGAGAAAGGGCACGATCTGCTGCAGCAAGTGTATGACATTTGGATGGAAATCGACCAAATCATCATCAATGCCATTGGTGGTGAGCGGGCTGAACAGCTGTTTGCAGACAGTTTTGCGCTTCGAAACGCGTTGGGTGGCAAGGCACCTGGACGAAAGATACCTGACTAACACGGTCTTTCCGCCTGGGGGTGTGGCCTGTGTTGGAAAGGGCGGGTGATTGCCATCTTTAGTCTGAATTTGACTGGCATAGGGCATAATTGTTCTGCGCCTTATCAGCCTTCTTTTTCCAAGGCTTTCGCCTGATCCCAAAGCGCGTCCATTTCTTCCAAAGAACTGTCCGAAGCTGTTTTGCCCTGCTTTGCCAGCTCTGCCTCGATATGGGCAAAACGGCGGGTGAATTTGGTGTTGGTGCGGCGCAAGGCCTTTTCGGGATCGATTTTCATATGACGGGCGAGATTGGCCATGACGAATAGCAGATCCCCGAATTCTTCTTCAGCATGATCTGCGTCGCGCGCTTCGCGTAGCTCTTGTGCCTCTTCGACCAATTTATCCAGCACTTGATCGGTGCTGTCCCAATCGAATCCAACACGCGCTGCACGCTTTTGCAGTTTGACCGCGCGCAAAAGGGCAGGCAGCCCCAATGCCACGCCGTCCAATGCGCCACCCTGTTTTTTGCCCGCCCGTTCGGCTGCTTTGATCGTTTCCCAATCCGACACTTGCTGGTCTGCGGATTTTTGGTTGGTTTCACTGCCAAAGACATGGGGGTGACGCGACACCATTTTGTCTGAGATTTCGCGCACAACATCTTGAAAATCAAATAAACCTTTGTCTTTCGCGATTTGGGCATGAAACACCGATTGGAACAACAAATCCCCCAATTCTGATTTCAGCTCTTTCCAATCCTGTTGGGCGATTGCGTCTTCGACCTCATAGGCTTCTTCGATTGTGTAGGGCGCAATTGTGCTGAAATCTTGTTCGATATCCCAAGGACATCCAGTTTTAGGATCCCGTAGCCGTTGCATGATCTCTAGCAGCCGTGGCATGCCGCCGTTACGGTCCTCGATCAAATTGTCTGTGGAAGGATCATGCATGGGTCATCTCCTGAAAACGTCAGCTTTATGACAGCCATGCGCGAAACAATAATAGGAGTCCAGCATATGCCTGTGGTCAATCGAATTGCCGAGTTTGCAGAGGACATGAAAACGTGGCGCCGCCACATTCATGCGCATCCCGAATTGGGATTGGACTGTTTTGAAACGGCCAAATTTGTGGTCGAACGTTTAAAAGAAATGGGTGTGGATGAGATCCACGAGGGAATCGCACAATCTGGCGTGGTTGCTGTGATCAATGGGCAGGGCGATGGTCCTGTCACTGCGTTGCGTGCGGATATGGACGCATTGCCGATGCCCGAAGAAACCGGCGTTGATTATGCCTCGACCGTTGAGGGCAAAATGCACGCATGTGGACATGATGGCCACACAACCATGCTATTGGGTGCAGCGCGCTATTTGGCGGAAACGCGCAAGTTTAAAGGCAAAGTCGTTTTGCTGTTCCAACCGGCTGAAGAAACCATTGGTGGTGGCCGGATTATGGTTGAGGATGAAAAGGTTATGGACCGTTTTGGTGTGGAAGAGGTCTATGGAATCCATACCGATCCAACCCGTGAACCGGGCGCAATGAGCAGTGCGGCCGGCCCAATACTTGCCGCGGCGGACGAATTCACCATTACCATCACAGGTAAGGGCAGCCATGCGGCACATCCTTATCGGTCGATTGATCCGGTGCCTGCTGCCCTTGCATTGGGCCAAGCGTTGATGACGATCCCTGCGCGCAATGTAAATCCGCTGGATTCGATTGTTGTATCGCTGACAATGGTGAATGTGGGCACGGCCTATAACGTGATCCCAGAAGTTGGGACCATGTGCGGCACTGTGCGCAGCTTTGCGCCGGAAGTGCGCGCCTTGGCACAAAAACGGATTACTGAGATTTGTGAGGGCATCGCCACCAGCTTTGGTGTGCGTGTGGATCTGGATTTTGAACTGGGTTACCCACCCACCGTCAATCACCCTGCGCAAACCGAATTTGCAGGCAAGATTGCGCAAGAAGTGTCCGGCAATGTGGATTTGAACCGCCCACCCCAAATGGGCGCTGAAGATTTCTCTTACATGCTAGAGGCCCGTCCGGGAGCGTTTTTCATGCTTGGGCAGGGTGGGGACTATATGGTGCACCATCCGAAATTCAACTTTAACGACGATGTGGCACCTATCGGGTCCAGCTTTTTCGTGCGGTTGATTGAAACGCGTCACGCGCTCTAGGGCGTATGACGGGGCGCTGCCTCTTGACCCCATCGTCCAGATGGGCAATGCAGCGCTATGATCCCTGCTGAACGACTTATCCAAATCAAAGAGCGTCTCGAATATGTCGAGGCGCGTATGGCCACAGGCGAAGGTGATATTGCCGAGCTGGGCCGGGAATATTCCGAATTGCGTCCTGTTGTGGACACGATTTCTGAATGGGAACAGATCTGCGCTGACCTCGAAGAGGCCGAAGCGATGCTGTCTGATCCTGATATGAAAGAACTGGCCGAGGAAGAATTGCCGGACTTGCGCGCCCGTCTGCCAGAGGCAGAACACGCCGTGCAATTGGCATTACTGCCGAAGGATAAGGCCGATAGCCGTGCGGCAATGGTCGAAATTCGCCCCGGAACTGGTGGGGATGAGGCTGGATTGTTCGCCGCCGATCTTGCCCGCATGTATCAACGATATGCCGAAAATCACGGTTGGCGTTGGGAAGTCATTGAGGAACAGGTTTCTGATCTTGGTGGTCTGAAGGAACTGACCGCGCGGGTCGCGGGCGATGGTGTTTTTGCGCGCCTGAAATTTGAATCCGGTGTGCACCGGGTTCAGCGCGTGCCGGAAACCGAAAGCGGGGGGCGTATCCATACATCGGCCGCGACTGTCGCTGTTTTGCCAGAAGCTGAAGAGGTCGATATCGCGATCAATGCCAACGATATCCGCATTGATACGATGCGCAGTTCTGGAGCCGGTGGTCAGCACGTGAACACCACGGATTCGGCTGTACGTATCACACACATCCCGTCAGGTATTGTGGTGACCAGTTCAGAAAAATCCCAGCACCGTAACCGCGAAATCGCCATGCAGGTTTTGCGTGCACGCCTATATGATGCAGAACGCCAGAAGATCGATTCTGAACGTTCGGCTGATCGCAAAAGCCAGGTGGGCAGCGGAGATCGGTCTGAGCGGATTCGGACCTATAATTTCCCACAAGGACGTATGACCGACCATCGTATCGGCCTGACGCTTTATCGTCTTGATCAGATTATGCAGGGCGATATTGACGAAATCATCGATGCATTGACGGCGGAACAGCAGGCCGCATTGCTGGCCGAGATGGGCGCGTGAGGGCCAGTCTAGCCCTGCGCGACGGGATTGCACGATTGGCCGATGCAGACGTCGCAGGTCCTGAACGGGACGCGCGTTTGTTGTTGGCCTATGCGTTAGAGATCAAACCCGATCGCTTGTTGCTGCATCTTGGTGAAGACCTGCCGGAAAAAGCGGCGCTGCGTTATGATCAGGCCTTGGCCCGTCGAGCCTTGCGTGAACCGGTCAGTCATATTTTAGGGCATCGCCTGTTCTATGGTCGTGAATTTATCGTTTCAAAAGATGCGTTAGATCCACGCCCTGAAACGGAATGTCTTGTGGAAGAAGCGTTAAGAGAACCGTTTTCATCGGTCTTAGATTTAGGATTGGGAACAGGGTGCATCCTTTTGACTTTGCTTTGTGAGGTGAAGGCAGCTCATGGGGTTGGGGTGGATGTCAGTTCTGCAGCGCTGCAGGTTGCTCAGGACAACGCGCTGAGATTTGAGCTGACCGAGCGGGTCGAGTTGCGTCAAGGGGACTGGTTTTCCCCAGTTGATGAGCAGTTTGATCTGATCGTGTCCAACCCACCCTATATTGCTTTGTCAGAAATGGATGGGCTGTCACAAGAGGTGGCGGGGCATGAACCGCATATTGCGTTAACGGATTTTGCCGACGGATTAAGCGCATATCGCACAATTACTACGCACGCAAAAGAACATTTGCTTCAGAGTGGTCGCCTTATGGTTGAAATTGGCCCGGAGCAGGGGCAAGATGTTTACAGGTTATTTACCGATGCTGGATTGCAAGAGGTTGTGATTCTGCAAGATTTAGACGGTCGGGATCGCGTCGTTTCTGGGCGCAAAGCCGAATAAATTCTGCCTTTGAGCGGAATTGGTGGTTTTTTCGCTAAAAAACCCTTGCCCCGGGGCGGGCTTCATGACAATCATGTTCAGGTCGAGGCGGTCGATGCTTGCAGCGGTCCCGCCCTATACCAATCCAAAAATTCGTGGGATCGAGCCGGATATAACAATGGCTCTATTACTATTCCCAGAGCGGTAAACCAAAGGCTGAATCTAGGATAATGCGTTCTTCTAAATCTCGATCGCGGTCGAAAAATAATCGTAATCGTAACTCGCTGGGTAATGTCGTAAACCGGGTCTTTGACAGTTCCGGTCCTGAAGGCAAAGTGCGTGGCACACCCCAGCAGATTATTGACAAGTACAATCAGCTGGCGCGCGATGCGACGTTGTCCAATGACCGCGTTGCCGCGGAGAATTTCCAACAGCACGCGGAACACTACCTGCGTTTGTTGTCAGAGGCACAGCGTGAACAAGATGCGCGTCGCGAACAGCAAGAGCGGGAAAACCGCGAACGTCAGGCACAACGCGATCGCGAACGTGCCGAGCGTGATGCACAACGCGAGGCCCACCGCAATCAAGCCCCTGCGCCGGTTGACCAGCAGCCGCAGCAGCCTGAGATGGCGGATCCAATCGTGGACCCAGGCAGTGCGGAACAGCCTGATATTTTCGATATGCCTGCCGCATCCGACGAGGACAGCGGTCTGGTAGAGACACCTGAAAGTGGGGCGTCTAAATCAGCGGATACCGTTGAGGCGGCAGAAACTGAAGCACCTGCAAAGCCTGCTAAAAAGCCAAGCAAACCACGTGCGCCGCGTAAAACCACTGCGAAGAAATCCACATCGGAAGATGGCGCAAAAGCGGACAAGCCCAGAACGACGCGTAGCCGTAAACCAAAGGCAACTGACGCGACGGGTGACGTACCGGCAGCGGATGTATCCGCGCCAGAAGCCAAACCTGAATCTGCACCTGACGCAGCCGAATAAACGGCTGTTTTCAGTTTAAGTTAGAACGCCACCCTTTGAGGTGGCGTTTTTTGTTCATGAGTTGGCTAGCCAGTCAGGCTGTTTTACAATGTCAGGCGTACCACAGAAGCGCGCGATCCGTGCCAGCTCGGCATCGATTGCCGCCATACGCCCCTTTGTTGCGCGGATACCTGTTTCCAACCATAGTTTGCGCACGGCCAAAATGCCGGTTTTACGATAGGCCTTCATATCAACCCGCCCGATCAGCCGATCTTTTTCCAGCAGGGGAAAGACGTAATAGCCGTATGTGCGCTTTGGTTCCGGCACAAACATTTCGATCCGATAGTGATAGCCGAACAAACGTTCCATGCGCTTGCGATCCCGGATCAATGGATCAAAGGGGCTAAGAATGCGCACACGGGCCGGAGGATCTGGCCAAGCATCAGGGGAAAGGTTCAGATCCGCCAGCGCATAGCTGGCACGTGCTTTTGCCCCATCAAACGGTGATATGTGGACCGTCTTAAGGTGGTCGCTGTTTCTTTCACACCAGTGTTTCGCTTCTTCTGGTGTGACCAAACGCCAGAAGGCGGCGATCTCGCCGGGTGTGGCAAAGCCCAAACGCTGCAATGCTTGTTCGCAGGCCCAGTGAATATAATCCTGTTCAGAGATTTCGCAGTTTAACAGCGACGTAGGGATAACGCGTTCGGGCAGGTCATACACCTTTTGAAACCCTTCGCGCCGTGAAATTGACAAATCCCCGGTTTGCCAGAAAAATTCGAGGGCTGTTTTGGATGGATGCCAGTTCCACCATCCGCCCGAAACATGGTCTGGGGCTTTTAATTCCCGTGCCAAAACGGCGCCATTCTTTTGGATATGCGCAAGGGTTTGAGGAAAGTCCTGATCAAAATCGTCGCGACCCCGCCGTGCCATGCGGTCCCGCCACCAGCGTTCTTCCCTAGGAAAACGGAGTTTCCAGTATGGGTAGAACGCCATGGGGAGGATAGAGGCATCATGGGTCCAATGTTCAAATAGAGACCGATCTTCTTCCAGCAACTGGCGCAGATGCTCTGGCTGATATGTTTGGTTCCGCGTGAACAGGATCTGGTCATGGGCGCGGGTGACCGTCTGGATGCTGTCGACCTGAATAAAACCCAGCCCTGTGATCACATCCAACAATCCCGCCTTGTCGAGCTTGCGGGAAGGAGAGGTAGACAGGCCTTGTTTGGCCAGAAAAATACGGCGCGCTAGCGTGTTTGAAATGGAATTGGTCATGTGAACACCCTTTCGGATGTTCTTGTTATGTTCAAGTGTTTTTTGACCTAGGTTTCAAACTGTCGGGCGAGCGCACAAAATGCTTCCAAGCAAACTTGTTCTGCACGTTCCGTAGGTTTGATCCCTGCGGCATTCAAGCGATCTTCGATATCAGGTGCCAACCCTTTCAGCGCGGCACGCAGCATTTTGCGCCGTTGATTGAAAGCAGCGGCCACAACCCGTTCCAAAATTTTGGCATTTGCATCGAACCGGGGCGTTTCCAGTGCGCGTAGATGCACAACAGCCGAGCTGACTTTTGGCGGGGGGGTAAACGCGCCGGGGGGCAGGGACATGACAATTCTGGCATCCGCGCGCCATTGCGACAGGATGGCAAGGCGACCATAGGCTTTCGATCCCGGCTGGGCGACAATCCGTTCAGCCACTTCGCGTTGAAACATCAAGGTCAGGCTGGTCCAAAAAGGCGGCCATTCTTTCGGTGTCAACCAACGCACCAAAAGCTCGGTACCCACATTGTAAGGAAGGTTCGCAGCAATCGCGATGGGCGGCGTTAGATGTTCTAACGGATCGATTTCCAGAGCATCGCCACTGATCACCTGAAGGCGACCATCATAGTGATCCGAAATCTCTGCCAATGCTGGCAAGCATCGCTGATCTTTTTCGATGGCCAGAACTTTTCGTGCACCTTCGGCCAACAGGCCGCGGGTCAATCCACCGGGGCCGGGGCCGACTTCGATCACGTCAAAGCCGGACAGATCCCCTGCTTGACGCGCAATTTTTGCAGTTAGATTGAGGTCGAGCAGGAAATTTTGACCCAAGGATTTGCGCGCGCTGAGTTCATGCGTGGCAATAACCTCGCGTAAAGGGGGTAGCCCGTCAATTCCGCTCATCTCAACCCTCGTTTCTAGGTGCCGCCTGCAAGTGTCCAAGCAAGCTTCAACGCTTCCAAAGTAGAGGTGACGTTTGCCACGCCCGTGCCAGCAATGTCAAAGGCTGTGCCGTGATCAGGCGATGTGCGGATAAAGGGTAGGCCAAGCGTGACATTCACGCCGCGGTCAAAATCCAGTGTTTTGATCGGGATCAGGGCCTGATCATGATACATGCAAATTGCGACATCATAGTTTTGTCGTGCCCGCGCATGAAACATCGTATCGCCCGGTAATGGCCCACGCAGATCCAAACCATCGCTGCGCAGCTTGTCCAGTACAGGGGCAATCAAAGTAATTTCTTCGCGCCCCATTTTTCCGCCTTCGCCCGCATGTGGGTTCAGGCCGGCTACGGCAAGGCGGGGATTGGCGATACCGAACTGATTTTTCAGCGCGTCATGTGTGATGCGAATGCGTTTTTCTAATAGGTCTGCTGTTAGGGCCTTGGGCACATCAGCGATAGAAATGTGGATTGTAACAGGCACAACGCGCAACTGATCAGACGCCAGCATCATGACGACCTCGTCAACGCCAGCAAGGTCACATAGGAACTCTGTATGTCCAGGGTATGCAAAATTCGCACCGTCTTGCAGTGCTTTTTTATGGATCGGCAAAGTGCACAGGCCAGAGGCCGCGCCGGATTTTGCCAGTTCCACACCCAATTCAATGGCGCGGATCACGCCGGGTGCCTGATCGGGCTGTGGTTGTCCCGGGATCCGGGGGGCAGCCATGTCAATTTGCAAAACGGGCAGAGCAGAACCGCAGATGTGGGTTGCTTGGCTTAGATCGGTGATGATCTGATGGGGCACGGTGCCGGGCAAATGATTGGCATCACCTAGAAACACGAATGGAAGGCCTCCTTTGGTGGCCTCCCATGCTTTTTCCGCCAATTCAGGTCCGATGCCTGCCGGTTCCCCACAGCTTAGCGCGATCGGGGCAGGGCGGGCATGGGTCATTTGTAAATGATCCGCGCATCATTGCGCAGCTGCGACATAAAGCTGTCTGCTGCACTGGCGATACGGGCATTGCGCAATCCGATTGTGAACTGTTCGCGATCCACGCCGTCCGCCACAACCGTGGTACGGCCGCACATCATCAAGAATACCAAGGTTTCGCCGTTATTGCGTGTCAGCGCGGTGGAAACTTCGCCTTCATCCAGTTTGGACAATTCAATCGCGTAATCACTGGGCAATTGTGCTGGCGGTAAAACTTCACGCACCAAACGGTCTTGGGACTGGCCTTTTGCGATGCCGTAAAGATCATCACATCGATCCACTTTGGTCTTTAGCACGCGGGCCTGCGCCAAAGTGTCGGCTGAACGACCGCCAGGCAAATAATAGGCGGCATATTCAACGCTGCTGATATCCGGTGCCTTATATACGGTTTCTTCCATGTCACGTAGTTGGAAGAGGGCCACAGCGTTTGGCAATGACAAAGGATCGCTGACTTCGCCCGGTTTTAGTCCTGAGACGATCTGTTGTAGCGCAGGTGGCAATTCGCTCAGCTCACGCCATGGCAGACGGCCGCCTTGTTCACGTGTTGCTGTTGCTGAATACTGGCGTGCGTTTGCCGAAAATTCTGCCACCGATGTCAATTGCGAGATACGTTGCGCCCGTGCCTCAACACTGGCCTCTTCACCCGGTGGGATCGGCATGATCAATTCGGACAGCAAAACACGCAGGCCACCACCGCCACCACCAGAGGAAATTGCGCGGTCGATTTCTTCCTCAGAAACTGCGCCACGACGTCCGAACCTTAGCTGTACATATTGACGCCAAGCCAGACCAGCATACACAAAATCGCGATAGCTTTCTTGTGCTACGCCCGAATTTGCCAAAGCTTGCAGGAAAGCAGCCGTATCCATATTCGCGCGATTTGCGAATTCGGCCATACCATCTGCAACGTCTTCATCCGATGGCCGCACGCCCGCGTCAGAAGACACCTGAAGGCGCAAACGCTCATCGATTAATTGTTCCTCTGCCAATGTCGCAGGATCGCCGGGTGCGCGGAACAGTCGCAACATGGCTTCACGTTGACGCAATTCGTACAGAGTGATCGAACTTTCGTTCACTAAGATCTTAGGCGAAAACAAGCTTTGGGCTTGGCCACTGGCGCTCATAGAGATGACAGCAAGACCAACGGTTGCGCCCAGTAGCGACTGTTTGAACAGCGCACGGCTTAGCTTGGTGAAGATTGGAAAGCGATATGTTAGTTTCGACATGTACGGCGATACTCCTTGGCGCTGCCGCCTGTGCTGAATCCTTTCAGCGATACGGTCAGGTCCAGATCCGTTGAAGGATCCAAATTCTCGGACGAGGCAAAATCCCGTGTGACCGATAATGTCACCTCGACACATTCATTTTGGTATTGCAGTCCTAAACCGGCATGGTCAAGCCGATCATCTGCGACATCGTATTGTAGATCGGTCGAAATAGTCCAAAAGTCGCTCATGCGATAGGCCGCATCCAATGACCATTCCGATTGGCTGTCATCGCGATCTTCGTCTTCATCTTCGACCAAAAGAAGATAGGACGCCCCGAGATCCACAACATCATTGGACCAATAGGCGCGTGCTTCGGCTTTGGAAACATCGGCCTGATCCGTGATAATGCCTCGTGCTGCCAGCGAGAATCCGGATGTGTCGGTGAATTGCAAGGATAGCAACCAATCCGATGTTGTGCCTTGTAGACCCGAGGATATCGAAAAATCGTCCTCCGCATTTTCGCGCCAAAGGCGTGCTAGTGTGAAGGCGCTGGACCAGCCGTTTTTTGCGGTCTGTGTATACCGCAAACCAGCTGCCATTTGCCATCCTAGTTCTCTGCGATCCGCGGCGGGGAAACGGTTGAGGGATAATAGATTGCCTTCGTCAAATTCAACCCGCGTGCTTTCGTCATTGGGGTTGCCATCGCGACTGCCGCCAACCCAACCCAGTTGAACAATAGGTTCAATGATACTGCGCGCGCCTTGTCGGCCTGTGCGTTCCCACGGCCAGCGCAATTCAACCCGAACGCCGCCTGCTGCTGATGCAACATCTTCAACAGATGTGTCGTCGTCATACGTGCGATACCGATCAAGCCAAAGATGCGTATCAGCGCCTGCACGAATGCCGCCGGGCAACGTCCAACGGTCTTGCCATTCTAGTTCTACATTCAGGCGCGCGACATCGCGGCCATCCACGATGGAATCGTCGTCATCACTGTCATAGGGCAATGTCGAATACCGGTAATGGCCGTGGGCTTCGGCTGATAGGATCAATTCACCGGGGATGTTTTCGTTATAGACTCTGCGTTCATATCTTAGGTCGGAAATGATGGTTGGCTGGGTTGCGTTATCTTCTGATTCCCGCAGCGATTCGTAATGGGCCAATTGACCAAAAATCAGCTCATCCCGAGACACACGGGTGGTGGTCAAGGCGCTGTCTAAACGTTCTTTTGAATCCAGATAATCATAGTCGTTAAGATACGCATCATCGGTGACAGCTTCGATATCAAATGTAAGATCGAAATCGTTCTTCAGATCGAATTCGCCTTGAATGTTGATATATGCGCGCAGTTCATCGTTTAGCAAACTATCATAACTGGCAGCCCCTTCCACGGACAGATCACCATTGGAATAGGCACGGCGATACCGCAATTCCAAAGTTGTGGTCGCCTGCGACAGATAGGGGGTCAGAGTAACGTCCTGATGATCTCCGATCGGGATAAAATAGGGCAGTTTGACGCCTGTGGACAGCAAAGTGGTCGTATGCAGTGACGGCACCAACAGACCACGCGCCCGTTCTAGTGTCGGATCTGGCAAACGTAATTTGGGGACATAGGCGACAGGTATATTCAGAATGCGCAATTGCGCCTTATCGAAGTATAACTGCTTTTCTTCCGTATCATGAATAACGCGTTCCGCGCGGATCTGCCAAAGGGGAACACCGTTTTTTCCACAAACTTGGCAGGATGTGACCGCAACTTTTGACAGCTGCGTGTAGCGTCCCAACCGTTCAGCCTGGACAGCTGCCAATTGCAACTGTTGGTCCAGAACCGCCCGAGCGCCGGTCAGAATGCCATTTTCCAAAGACGCATCCAATTCAGCGATGTCAGCGGTCAAAACATTCCCATCAGCATCCGTTATGCGGACAGGTCCAAGGATCTCTAATCGATCCGATATCTGATCATATGTGATCTGAGTGGCCTGTAAACGTACACCATCATGGAATGCTTCAACATTGCCAATCGCAACAAGACGCGTCTGCCCTTCAACCAAAACCTGATCCGCAACCAGCAACGCTGGTGTGTCACTTTGCGCGTCAGACGCCGATTGTGCGAAAGCAGAATTGGATAGGGTCATGAGCGGAACCGTGGCAGATGCCAACACCATCATCGGTACAGAAAGCGACAGGGCAAAGCGCCTTAAAGGCATGAATTCAAACCTGGCTGGCATTCAGCCATCCTCTCTTTGTAGAACCAATCCTAGGCCTAACATAAAGGCGGCGCTAGGTGGGACCCATGCGGCAAATGAAACAGGTATTTGTCCATTTTCACCAAGAACTTGGGCGACATTTCTCACGTAGTATAATCCAAATCCAAGCATGATGGCTGCCAGCACAGAAAGGCCGACACGCCCAGCCCGTTGAGGACGCATCGTAAAGACGGCCGCAATCAGAACCATTGATAGCAAAAATACTGGACGGGCCAGTTCAACATGTAACCAAACGATATAGCGTCGTGCTGTAAAACCCGCGGTTTCCAGTTGTGAAATAAAGTTAGGCAGGTCCCAGATCGGAACGGATGCTGGATCACCAAACCGGTCTTGAATGTCGGCTGCTGTCAGGGGGGATGAAAGGCGCATTTCGTCATGAAACGTTGCTTGGCTTTCGGCATTGGTTGTTTCATCAAGATGCCAGATCTTTGCTCTATCGATATGCCATGCGCCATCTTTCAGCTCGGCGGATCTGGCAATAATGCGCATTTGTGGTCCGCCTTCTGGGGCGTAGGTCAGGAAATCCACATCATAAAGGCGGGTTCCTTGTGAATCCGCACCGCGTGCCTGAATCACGGTTTGACCATCTTGTGACCCTTGGCGCAGCCATAAGCCTTCTGAACCGATGGACAGGCTAGAGGCGCCATCATTTTTGATCTGGTCTGTCAGCACATCCAGACGTTTTGACGTTGATGCAACGATTGGGTTGCCGATTACCAGCGCAAACAGACCAATTGCAAAGGCAACCAAGCATGGGGCAACGATCAAAACGATACCGTTGCGGCCAGATGCGCGGGCGACAACAAGTTCAGAGGATTTCGCCATGGATAGAAACATCGATATGGCCGCCAATGCGACCACAAGCGGGATCAGCTGGTAAAGCCCGTCGGGCAGTTTCAACAGCGTTAGGCGCAAGACTGTGCCAAATGGCACGCCGTCAAAGCGGCGCAACTGTTCGATGAAATCTAGCAAGATTTGCAATAGCGCAAAAATTGCCAGAATTGCCATAAACATCGTAAAGAAACGACGGGCCAGATAAAAGTGCAGTATCATGCGATTGCCCCTTGTGGCCCATCGGGGGTGTTCTGATCGGGCGTCCGCTTCACGCGTCGTGATCTTGCTGCGATGTGGATCAGCGCACAGGCCATGATGAGGCCAATAATCGAAGGTAAATAGACCAAGGGCCACAGATCCGCATTGTTTTGGACCGGGTCTGTGACGCTGCTTTCGACAATTTTGACAAGAACCAAAAGGAAAATGGCAAACAAAATAGGTCGTGTAGCCCCCAATCGCGAATAGCCCGCAGCGATCAAAGCACCATAACCGATTAGAACGGCGACAATGCACAGAAGCGCATTTTCGGTGCGCAAATGCGCCTCTTCTAGCACTTCGCCTTCGGTGTCGCGGGCTTCAATGGCGATATCAGCTGTCTGCCATAGCAATTGCCATGTTGGAATGCCTTCAATCCGGCGTCGTTTTTGGGCGACCGGCGTGATCATGGATGAAATGTCATAGGTCAGGTTTTCAAAATATGTCGTAGACAATTGTAAATCGTTTTCATCAATGACCTGTGCCAGCCCATTCAGCATGACCAATTTTAACACGCTGGTATCGTCGTCTTCAGACGCATCAACCAGATAGGCATTTTCAGCCGTATAGGTAATGTTTTTCCCGTCATCACGGCTATCGGACAAAAACACATCCCGTAATTGACCATTGATGTCGATGTCTCTGATGTAAAACGTAATACCGTCCAACGGATGTTGAAACGTGCCTTCTTTCAAAAGCTGAGCAGCGATCGATCCTGACAATTCCTGTTCTTTGTCGCGCAGCAATTGACGGGAATTGGGGATCAAAGAATGGCACAGGATCAACATCAACACGGCCACAATCAGTCCAAAATATAAAACGGGGCGGGCAATGCGCCAAGGTGACATGCCTGTCGCCAGGGCCACGTTGATTTCGGAATCATTGATCAGGCGATTGATCACATAAACAGACGCGGCAAAGCTGGCGATTGGCGTGACCTGTCCGATGACGGGGGGCAGGGTCAGCGCGGTAAGTTCTAGAAAAATACCCGCCGTATGGCCATCTGCGATCAGCTGATCAAACAGGATGATGGCCTGATTGATCCAATAAATCGCGACAAGAACCAAGGCGAAAAAGCCGAACAGAACCATCAATTGCGACAGGACATATCTGTCGAATTTGTGCACGCGTCTTCTCCTGAATACAAATGTGGCGAATTCAGCCAATTTCGAAGTGACTGAAAACCTGCCTCTGGTCAAGCACTGCCCTTGGGGCTAGGTGTTGTATAAGCGGAATATGGAGAGCCGAATATGACCGAAATGCGCAAGATCAATTTTGCAGCTGCCTCTGATGCGGACCTGACGAAACAAGACGGTGTTCTGGCCGTTTTTGTTGCTGAAACCGGGGCGCTGGATGCAGGTTTGTCCACTTTGGATGCCGCAACAGGGGGGCTGTTGACGCGTTTGACCGCACTTGAGGCGTGGTCAGACCTAACATGCGGTAAAGCAAAAGTGTTTGATTTGCCCTCTGGTTTGACCGCTGAAAAATTGATTGTTGTGAAAATTTCTGATGCACCAGATGCGGATGAAGCACGACTGGCGGGCGCTGAAATTGCGAAAGCTGCGGGTGATAAAGCGGTCACGCTTTTGTCTGGTGGCATGGCATTGTTTGGTGATGTGGTTCTTGGCCTTGTCCTGCGCGGTTATGCGTTCACCATCCGAAAAGAAAAGCCATCTGACACGCCGGAACCGGCAACGGTTCTGTGTGACGATGTTGCGGCGATGGAAGCGGCCTGTGCTGCGTCTTTGGCTGTCGCAGAGGGGGTGTTTTTCACCCGTGATCTCACATCCGAACCGGCCAATGTTTTGGGCACAGAAGAATTCGTGCGTCGCTTGTTAGAGCTGCAGGACCTAGGTGTTGAGGTCGAAGTTCTGGAAGAGGCCGACATGGAAAAGCTAGGCATGAAGGCCTTGCTTGGTGTGGGTCAAGGATCTGCGATGCCATCCAAAATGGTGATCATGCGCTGGAAGGGTGGCGAAGGTGACCCTCTTGCGTTGGTTGGTAAAGGCGTTGTGTTTGATACAGGTGGGATCTCGATCAAGCCTGCCGGTGGCATGGAAGACATGACCATGGATATGGGCGGCGCTGGCGTTGTGTCGGGCGTGATGAAAACACTTGCCCTGCGCAAAGCACCTGCACATGTTGTGGGTCTGGTTGGGCTGGTGGAAAACATGCCTGATGGTCTGGCGCAACGTCCCGGTGACATTGTGACCTCGGCCCAAGGCACCACGATTGAGGTGATCAACACAGATGCCGAGGGACGTTTGGTTTTGGCCGATGTGCTGTGGTATGCGCAGGAGTTTATCAAACCAGCCGCAATGGTGGATCTGGCGACGCTAACCGGGGCATGCATCATTGCATTGGGCCATGAAAATGCTGGCGTGATGTCGAACAATGATGCCTTTGCAGATCAGTTCCTAGCAGCCGCCAAAACCGAAGGCGAAGGCGCGTGGCGTCTACCATTGGGCAAAGCTTATGATGATCTGATCAAATCCTATAAGGCGGACATCAAAAACACAGGCGGTCGCGCAGCCGGTACAATCACCGCAGCGCAGTTCCTACAGCGCTTTGTCAAAGATGATATGCCTTGGATCCATTTGGACATTGCCGGTGTTGCACAGGTGAAATCGCCTACAACCCTGTCGCCAAAAGGCGCAACAGGTTGGGGTGTGATGGCGCTGGATCGTTTGGTCCGTGATCAGTACGAATAAGGAGATCCCGCTTTGGGCGCGGCCTATTTCTATCACCTGACACGTCAGCCTTTAGAGGCGACTTTACCGCAATTGCTGTCCCGTGCCTTGGGGCAGGGATGGCGTGTTGTCGTGCGTGGGCAGGATGTTGGGCGGATGGATTGGCTGGATCAAAAACTGTGGTTGGGACCCGATGATGGGTTCCTGCCACATGGTGTCGAAGGTGGTCCGCATGACGTGTTGCAACCGGTTTTGCTGAGTTCAGGAACGGACCTGCCTGCAAACACGGCCTGTTTGATGAGCGTGGATGGGGCTGACATCACACCGGATGAAGTGAATGCTTTGGACCGTGTCTGCATTCTTTTTGACGGGCATGACCAAATGGCGCTGTCCCATGCGCGCGGGCAATGGAAATCGCTGACCGGGGCGGGATGTTCGGCCCAATACTGGTCAGAAGAATCCGGCCGATGGGAAAAAAAAGCTGAGGCTTGATAGCAGGCGCAAGTATCGCTGGATGCTAGGGGGCTGTAGGCTGTATGGACTTTCAGGTTAAACGGATCTGTCACGTCAGCCGTTTGACCAGAATGCTAATCAGGATCACGGAAACGACTAGAAACGCAGCGCCGACGATCCATGCCGTTGGCGTGGAATAGGCTTCAGCTATGGTACCCGCCAAAATCAGGCCCAAAGACGCACCGAGCTGCTGTATTAGGGATTTCAGAGACAGGATCGTGGATCGTTGGCGATCTTTTACGCAGCTATGAAGTATACTGCTGGCCGGAGTTTCAGAAACACCAAGGGCGACAGAATACAGGATGAAAACCGCTGCGAATCCGTAGATGCCGCCTTGCATGGCCAATGCAATCTGGGCAACCGCCAAACAAGCCAAAGCCGCGGCAAGGGTGATCGCATTGCGTCGTTTGAAAATCCGATTGATATATGGCGACAGGGATGCGCCAAACGCGATTGCGAAGAAATAGGATGCGGTCAAGAAACCAATGACCGTATTTGCATAGCCATCCTCTAACATAGGCTTGGCATGGGTCGGCCAAATCACCTCGACCGGGTTGGTTGCCATAAGGAAAAACGCCAAAGCCGCCAAAAGCATCGATAATGTCGGATGTTTTAGGGCGAAAAGACCTGCATCTTTGATCACCAGAGGCACAGTTGCAAACCCTTGTTTTAGGGCGTCAGGGTTCAGCGGGCGCGGTTTTTCTACAATGAAAAACAGGGTATAGGTGAAAACGCCAAGCATCACAGCCAAGCTGGTCGCGTAGGACACATCATAGGCGCTGAAACCTAACCTCTCTGCCGTTGACCCAAAGTGATCTGGTAACAGGCCACCCGCGGCGGCACCCAGTGCCAGACCGATAGCATTGGCCCATTGCGCTTTTGCGAGCGCTGGTTGGATGTCTACATTCGGTGCCATGGTTTTAAAGGTTTCAACAAACCACGCGTCCAGCGTGCCTGACCGTAATGCCCGTCCAAAACCGATAAAGGCAAATGATAGCGCGAGAACATAGAAATCGCTGGTCGAGAGAAACAGCACCAGCGAGATTATACTGGCAATGACCGCTGCTAGAAAGACAGGCTTGCGTCCTACACTGTCCGCCAACCCACCGAATGGCAATTCCATCGCAAGGGTCGTCAGCGAATAGATCCCAAATAGCAGCGAAATTTGGAAAAGGTCCATTCCGCGATCGATCAATGCTAGGGCGACAATGGCAACCGTCAAACCCATCGCAAAACGATCCAGAAACTGATGGACTTGAAACACCCTTATGTGCCGTCTCGGCGAACTGCTCAGAGCCGCGAAAGAGAATTCTGTTTCAGGTGTCATGGGCGCACCATCATCCTTGCAAACGCTTGGCGCAATACCTCTCTGGGTGAGAGTTAACATCTGATGTGAAAAATGTTGCCTGTTGTGCAGGCCGCTCTTATACCTTGCTCGGTTACATCGATATTTGGGGGACGATCATGACGCAGCGCGAAGACCGGTTTGGATTGCAGGTTGATCAGGTTTTGGTCGATTTCGTTGAAACGCAGGCATTGCCGGGCACTGGCATTGACGCGGATGCGTTCTGGAAAGGTCTTTCAGATCTTGCCGCAGAATTTGATCCCCGTATCAAAGCAAACTTGGTCAAGCGTGCCGAATTGCAGGCTAGGATTTCCGAATGGCATCGCGCGCGCAAAGGTTTGGAATTCGAAGCATCATCTTACGAAGATTTCTTGCACGATATTGGTTATATCGTGCCTCAGGGTGGTGCGTTTGAAATCGAAACCACCAATGTTGATCCCGAAATAGCAACCATTGCTGGTCCGCAGCTGGTCGTGCCTATCACCAATGCGCGCTATGCGCTGAATGCGGCCAATGCGCGCTGGGGATCCCTTTACGATGCGCTTTATGGCACAGATGCAATTGGCGATTTGCCATCTGGCAAAGGCTATGATGCGGACCGTGGCGCGCGCGTTATTGCGTGGGGACGTTCGTTTCTGGATGAAGCTGTGCCATTGGCATCCGGGTCATGGGCAGATCTGGACAGCGCGGCTTTGGCGGCAGCGCCATTGTCCGATCCCGAAGCGTTTATAGGTTTCACAGGTCCGCAGGACGCGCCGACGCAAATTATCTTGAAGAACAATGGCTTGCATATCTTTCTTAAACTGGATGCAACGACGCCGGTTGGCCAGCAAGACAAGGCAGGTATCGCAGATATCATTCTGGAAAGCGCGCTGACGGCGATCATGGATTGCGAAGATTCTGTGGCCTGTGTCGACGGAACGGACAAGGTTCAGGCCTATTCCAACTGGTTGGGCCTGATGAAAGGGGATCTGGTCGAACCGGTCACCAAAGGGGGCAAGACGTTTGAACGCAAACTGAACGATGATATTGCCTATACAGGCCGTAACGGTGATGCGGGGTCTTTGAAGGGCCGTGTTGTCATGCTGGTGCGCAATGTTGGCGAACTGATGAACAATCCTGCGATCCTACTGCCAGATGGTGCGGAAATTCAGGAAAGCCTGATGGACGCCGCCGTAACCGTTTTGATTGCGAAACATGATCTGGCGCGCAATGGCGGGAATTCTGACACAGGATCGGTTTACGTTGTGAAACCGAAAATGCACGGGCCTGCGGAAGTTGCTTTGGTCAATGAAATGTTTGGCGCAGTTGAGGATATGCTGGGTCTGCCACGCGATACGGTCAAAATCGGTATCATGGATGAGGAACGCCGCACATCTGTGAACCTCAAGGAATGTATCCGCGCGGCCAAATCCCGCGTGGCCTTTATCAATACTGGTTTCCTTGATCGCACTGGCGACGAAATGCACACCTCGATGGAGGCGGGCCCGATGATCCGCAAGGGCGAGATGAAAGGGGCAGCTTGGATCGCGTCCTATGAAGATCGCAATGTGGATATCGGTTTGGCCTGCGGATTGCAGGGCAGGGCGCAGATCGGCAAAGGCATGTGGGCTATGCCCGATCGAATGGCCGATATGTTGGATCAAAAGGTCGGCCATGTGATGAGCGGTGCAAATTGCGCATGGGTGCCCAGCCCGACCGCGGCCACATTGCATGCAACGCATTATCACAAGCTGGACGTATTTGCCCGACAGAACGACATCAAAGCGGGCGGTGCGCGTGGATCCTTGGCGGATTTGTTGACCATTCCTACCGCCGATGGCGTGAATTGGTCACCCGAGGACATCGCGTCAGAGATCGAAAACAATGCTCAAGGGATCTTGGGCTATGTGGTGCGCTGGGTTGATCAGGGGGTCGGCTGTTCCAAAGTGCCTGACATCAATAATATCGGCCTGATGGAGGATCGTGCGACCTGTCGAATTTCATCCCAACATTTGGCGAATTGGCTGCATCATGGTGTTGTTTCGCTGGATGAGGTTCTGGCGGCGATGCAAAAGATGGCGGCTGTTGTGGATGGTCAGAACGCTGATGATCCGGCCTATACGCCGATGTCGCCTGGGTTTGACGGGCTGGCATTCACCGCAGCCTGCGATTTGGTGTTTAAAGGCATCGAGCAGCCCTCAGGCTATACCGAACCAGTTCTGCATGCCCGGCGCTTGGAGCTGAAGGCGGCAGCGGGATAAGCCATATATAAATCACTAGGTTGTGTACCTAAAGGGAGGAGGGAAACACCATGGCAGTTTTGAACCTGCGCAAAGCGCGCGCGATCATTCGTAAGGTTTTAGATCACGGCAAAGAGAACGGGTGGAAACCGTTATCGGTCGTCGTTCTAGACGCGGGTGGTCATGTGATCGCTTTTGAACGCAGCGATGGGGCCCCTCCGGGACGGTTTGCCATCGCCCATGGCAAAGCCTATGGATCTGTGATGTTGGGCATGCCCGGCTCGGCGCAGATGGCGCGTGCTGAGCAACAACCTTATTTTATGGCGGCCGTAAATGGTGCCTTTAATGGCAATGTTGTGCCTGTTCCCGGCGGTGTTCTGATTGAAGATTCAAAAGGCACTGTGATTGGCGCGCTTGGCGTCACAGGGGATACATCCGAAAATGATGCGGCAGCCGCAGTCATCGCGCTAGAGGCGGCGGGGCTAAAAGGGGTCGCTTAGAACGGCCCAAATTTGGCGCCGGTCTGGTCAAATCCTGGCCAAAATTTCCGAAAGGGATGGTCAGGGTTTGAGCAAAAATTCCAATGATGGGAAAATTTGAATTGACGCGTGTTAAGCATGGCTTTTCTTTATGCTGTGCGGTCTATAAAACCCATTGCATATCAATAGGAGTTTTCAGGCATGTCTCGACCCGTCGTCGGTATCATTTGCAATAAGTCAGTTTTGAGCGACGATTACGAGATTTATGGCGGCGGCATCATGAATATTGAAGCCGTGTCCGATGTGGCTGGGGCGATGCCGTTGTTGATCCCCACCGATCCTCGTGCGGTTGATTTGGAAAGCGTCATGGAATGCTGTGACGGCTTTTTGTTCACCGGTGGTCGTCCAAATGTGCATCCGGAAGAATATGGTGAAACCTATACCGAGGCGCATGGTGAAATGGATCGCGACCGTGATGGTCTGGCCTTGCCGCTCATCCGTGCACTGGTTGAACGTGGGCAGCCGCTGCTGGGGATTTGTCGCGGGTTTCAAGAGGTGGCTGTGGCCTTTGGCAGTTCGCTGGACCCCGAAATTCGGGATTTGCCCGGTCGCTCGAACCATAGAATGCCACCAGAAGGCAGCTTGGCTGAAAAATTCGCATTGCGCCATAACGTGACCCTGAAAGAAGGTGGCGTGTTTCATCAGCTTTGGGGCAAGACCGAGGTTCTGACCAACACGCTGCACGGGCAGGGGATCAAAACCGCAGGTCCGCGCGTGGTCGTGGAAGGGCATGCGCCAGATGGGACGCCGGAGGCGATTTATATTGATGGCGCGAAGGGCTTTACGCTTTCTGTGCAGTGGCATCCAGAATGGAAAGCGGGTGAAGATCCTGTATCCAAGCCGCTGTTCGAGGCATTTGGCCGCGCTGTGGCGGATTGGTCGGCACAAAAGTCCGCGGCGCGGGTGGCTGCGCAGTAATCTTGTATTAGCGACCAAGGTCGATTCGGAAATTTATGCCCAATCAGCAAGGCTTGTTGGCTAGGTTTTGCTATCCGTGCAGGTTTTGCGTCTGAAAAATAGACGTGTATGCTTAAATTGAGAGCGAAAGAAAAACCAATTCCTGAGTAATTGATGCGGGAATGGGGGCGATTTGATGGGGTTTGCAACTAGTATCCCAGTTTTGCTTTCCTTTCTTTCAATCCTGTGATTTACGTCAGCCGCGCGTAAGAGGGGGCTATGGCGCGCACATCCTGGACTATGCAGATGTGCGGCTCTTAAAATCTCTCTCAAATGCTAAACACCTGTGTTCTGTACGGGGGGACAACATAAATGAAGATCGGTACGCCGAATGAGGTGATTGCGGGTGAAAATCGGGTGGCTATGACGCCTGATAGTGCCAAGCAGTTGCAAAAACTAGGATATGAATGTGCGATTGAGGCCGGCGCTGGTCTCACGGCAGGTTTTTCCGACGCCACTTACGAAGAAGCAGGCGTTGAAGTCATTTCTGGCACGGATGCGCTTTGGGATAGCGTAGACGTCATCGCAAAGGTGCGAGTGCCAACTGACGCAGAGATGGGATATCTTAAAGAAGGCAAAACGCTGATTTCCTTCTTTAATCCCGGCGGAAATGAAGAAGGCCTTGAAAAGGCTAAAGCTTCTGGCGCGAATGTTATTGCGATGGAAATGGTTCCTCGTATTTCTCGCGCTCAAAAAATGGACGCTTTGTCCTCTATGGCCAACATCGCGGGTTACCGCGCGGTTATTGAGGCAGGCAACAACTTTGGTCGTTTCTTCACCGGTCAGGTGACAGCGGCGGGTAAAGTTCCACCAGCAAAAGTTCTGGTTGTGGGTGCCGGTGTTGCCGGTCTGGCCGCAATTGGGACATCGACATCTTTGGGTGCGATCACCTATGCATTCGACGTTCGCCCAGAAGTGGCCGAGCAGGTTGAATCCATGGGCGCAGAATTCGTCTATCTGGACTTTGAAGAAGACCAGCAAGACGGCGCGGCAACGGGCGGCTATGCGGCCGTGTCCAGCCCAGAATTCCGCGAAGCACAGCTGGCCAAGTTCCGTGAACTGGCACCAGAAGTTGACATCGTTATCACCACTGCTTTGATCCCTAACCGGGATGCGCCAAAGCTATGGTTGGCAGACATGATCGCGGCAATGAAGCCGGGTTCTGTGATTGTCGACCTTGCGGCTGAACGTGGCGGTAACGCGGAAGGCACTGTGAAAGACGAGAAAATTGTCACCGAAAACGGTGTCACAATTGTCGGCTACACAGATTTCCCAAGCCGTATGGCAGCGCAATCTTCGTCTCTTTATGCGACGAATATTCGCCACATGATGTCAGACCTGACACCTGAAAAAGACGGTCAGATCAACCACAACATGGAAGATGACGTCATCCGGGGCGCAACCGTTGCGCATGAGGGTGAAATCACATTCCCACCGCCCCCACCAAAGGTGAAGGCGATTGCGGCGAAACCTCAGGAAAAGCCAGTTGAGCTAACACCAGAGGAAAAGCGCGCAGCAGAAGTGGCGGCATTCAAAGCGCAGACCAAGCAACAGGTTACCTTGTTGGCCGTTGGTGGTGCATTGCTGCTGGGTGTGGGCCTAATCGCGCCAGCCAGCTTTATGCAGCACTTTATTGTGTTCGTTCTGTCTGTCTTCATCGGTTTCCAGGTCATCTGGAACGTGTCGCATTCCTTGCACACACCTTTGATGGCGGTGACTAACGCGATTTCGTCGATCATCATTTTGGGTGCTTTGATGCAGATCGGATCTGGTGGCACTTTGGTGGTTATCCTCGCCGGATTGTCCGTCTTTATGGCAGGCATCAACATCTTTGGCGGCTTCCTTGTGACACGGCGCATGCTCGCCATGTTCCAGAAATCGTGATCGGGAGAGATTAGATGGATTACGGATTTACAACAGCGGCCTATGTGGTCGCGGCTGTTCTCTTCATTCTGTCCCTGGGCGGTTTGTCAGGACAGGAAAGCGCAAAGCGCGCTGTGTGGTACGGTATTGTCGGCATGGGCCTTGCGGTTTTCGCAACGCTGGTTGGTCCGGGTGCAGGTCTTTGGATCTTGTCACTGGTGCTGATCGCGGCCGGTGGTGTGATTGGTTATCAACTGGCAGCAAAGGTCGAAATGACCCAAATGCCAGAACTGGTGGCTGGTATGCACGCGCTGGTTGGTCTAGCAGCGGTCTTCGTTGGCTTTAACGCTGAGCTGGTGATGAACCAGGTTGGTAATCTGCATGGCGATGCATCTGCGATTGAGGCTCTGAAAGGGTTTTCTGCAAAGGTTGCTCATAAAACGCCTGTAGAAATCGGCATCCTGAAGGTCGAGGTTTTCCTTGGTGTGTTCATCGGTGCGGTGACCTTTACCGGTTCTGTGATTGCTTATGGCAAACTGTCTGGCAAAGTGAACTCTAAGGCGACAAAACTGCCAGGCGGTCACATGCTGAACGCGGGTGCGGCGATCCTGTCTCTGGTTCTGCTGTTCGTTTATATGGGCAATGGCGCAGGCTGGTCCTTGATGCTGATGACGCTTCTGGCGCTGTTCATCGGATATCACCTGATCATGGGTATCGGTGGCGCGGATATGCCGGTTGTTGTGTCCATGCTGAACTCTTACTCGGGTTGGGCGGCTGCAGCGATTGGTTTTTCCTTGGGCAACGACCTATTGATCGTTGTGGGTGCCTTGGTTGGTTCGTCAGGTGCGATCCTGTCCTACATCATGTGTAAGGCGATGAACCGGTCCTTTGTGTCGGTTATTCTGGGCGGCTTTGGTGGCGCATCCGGTGGTCCGGCGCAGGAAATCGATGGCGAACAAGTTGCAATCGATGCGGATGGCGTTTCCACAGCACTGGATGAAGCAGACAGCATCGTGATCGTGCCGGGTTACGGTATGGCCGTGGCGCAAGCGCAGCAAAACGTCGCGGAACTGACACGTCGTCTGCGTGCACAGGGTAAAGAGGTTCGCTTTGCGATCCACCCTGTTGCGGGTCGTCTGCCAGGTCACATGAACGTTCTGCTTGCGGAAGCGAAAGTGCCCTATGACATCGTTCTGGAAATGGACGAAATCAATGACGACTTCCCAGAAACGGATGTTGTGATTGTTATCGGCTCCAACGACATCGTGAACCCTGCGGCGCAAGAAGATCCAAATTCTCCAATCGCAGGCATGCCTGTTCTGGAAGTTTGGAAAGCCAAGCAGGTCTTCGTGTCCAAACGTGGTCAAGGTACCGGTTATTCCGGCATCGAAAACCCGCTGTTCTTCAAAGAGAACACACGCATGTTCTACGGCGATGCGAAGAAATCTTTGGATGATCTGCTGACACGGATTTCTTAATCCCTGTCGACAATTTGAAATGTTGCGGGCATCCCTTTCGGGGTGCCCGTTTCTTTTTGTTCTTCGTGGTCGCGAAATATTGAGTGTTTATTACCAAGTCTGAAACGCTTCTTCGCAAATCTTAAATTCAAAACAAAAGACAGACCCATTTCCCTATATTAGGCTGACCTTAGGTGATGCGCTTTTGCGTGGATTGTAGGTATTGGGGTGTTTTTATGTGTTTGATTTGTATGCAGTCAGATCCATCGATTACTGAATATGATAGCCATACGGGCGGAACATTGGGCGATGGCGCTGTTAGCGGGATTGTCGCGCCGGATGGAGCGGTACTTTCGTCTAGTTCCGCAAACGAGACGAGTGCGAGTCCGGTCGAGGATATCGCGGACTATCTGACGGATGGCTATTGGGAAGATAGGGGGTCTTTTGCCCATCAATTTGACGTAGAAACCGGCGGTTCGATCAGCGTTGATATTTCAGGTCTTGATAATACCGGTAGGACCTATGCGGTCCGCGCTTTAGAGACGTGGACGGCTGTCAGCGGTCTCACATTTGAATATGTGACAAGCGATGCAGATATCACATTTGACGATGAAAGCAGTGGTGCTTACGCGCAGTACTGGGCGTATTATAGCGGCATCACCAGAAATGTCGAAATCAACATTTCGGATAATTGGGATGATCTGTACGGCTATGACTATTACTTGCGGACCTATATCCATGAAATTGGTCATGCCCTCGGCTTAGGACATGCAGGCGATTACAATTCGTCCGCAGATTATGAAACGGATGCGACATTCGTAAATGATAGCTGGGATGTCTCGATCATGTCGTATTTCGATCAGACCGAAAACACTTGGCTTGATGGTGATAAAACGTATCAGGTGACGCCGCAGATCGCAGATATCATTGCCATTCAAAACCTCTATGGTGCTCCAACGACGATAAACACCGGCGACACGGTATATGGCAATGACACGTCACTGGCGCAGTATGGAATGGACCTGTCTGGTGAATACAATGTTGCCATCGTGGATTCCGATGGTTTCGACACGATAGATCTGTCGCATATAGATGAAAAAAATGATGTGAGCTTGGCGTCCGGATCGTCATTTGACATGGGGGTTAGCGGTGGATTGCTGACCATTGGCCCGAACACCGTGATTGAAGCCGTAATTACCGGATCTGGCCAAGACACGCTCATGGGCAATGATGCGGACAACTACCTTTATGGTGGTGAAGGGGATGATCAGATTTTTGGTCTGGGCGGTGATGATACTATTTTGGCGGGCGGGTCTGACGATGTGACCGGTGGTGCGGGCGCCGATCTATTCATTATTGCAGCGGACGAAGGGCGATCAACGCAAGTTGAAATTCTGGATTTTTCAATTGCTGACGGTGATATGATCGATGTGTCGTGGTTCTTTGAAGACTATGTGCATTTCTCCGGCCTCGAGATCAGCTATTCAAACCTTGTCTATTAGGCCTTTGGGACCTCGATCGGATTTAGCTTTTTCACAGCCAACATCTTCAGTGAATTCTTTTTGATGGTTGACGGCTTATCCGATGGATTTGCCTTGGAAGATATCATTCTAAATTACGATATTGGCGAACCGGAAATCCTGAATGGCACCGGAGGGGATGAACAAATCGAAGGAACCGCTGGTGACGATACAATTCGTGGCTTAAGCGGTGACGATACGATTATTGGTCTAGATGGCGATAACGTCATCGCCGGTGGCGGTGGGGATGACGGGATCAGCAGCGGAATGGGCAATGATAGCATTGATGCCGGTGCTGGTGATGATCTCGTATATTCAGGCGCAGGTCATGATTATATCTTTGGTCACGACGGACATGATTGGATCCGTGCTGTGACAGGCAATGATACGGTGCGGGGTGGTGCAGGTAATGATACAATCTTCGGCCATGAGGGCGATGACGTGATGATCGGCAGCGAAGGCGCTGACGTGTATGTATTCAAAAGAGCAGACTTCGGGGATGACACGATTAAGATCGATGCAGATGACAAAATCTATTTCGAATATAGCGACCTGATCATTCCAGACGGATTTACCGAAGTGACATTGGCGAACTACCAATCCTTGGTCTTGGATATTGCGACAGACAGCGCGCAAGGGACGATCACAGTTCAGAACGTGTCTGGCGAAGATCTGCATTTGACTGAAGATTTCTTCATGACCAGCACTGAATATGGCGATGTTTATATCTGGTAGGTATTTGGCAAAATGATGGTGTCATTTAGACATCAAAAAACGCCGGGGAAAGATCCCCGGCGTTTTTGTATTTGCAGTTGCGTGGTTTTTACCGACCGCGGATCCGTGGATCCAATGCGTCACGAATACCGTCGCCCATATAGTTCACCGCCAAAACGGTTAGGGAAATGGCCAGACCCGGCAGCATCACGCGTTCTGGATATTGCTCCATACGGATAACCGCATCAGCCAGCATTTTTCCCCATGTCGGGTAATCCGGTGGGAAACCAACACCGAGGAAGCTGAGCGCGCTTTCTGTGATGATCGCTGTCGCCAGACCAAGCGCAGCAGACACCAGGATAGGTGACAGTACGTTTGGCAGGATGTGGCGCATGATCAGCTTGCCCGGTTTGGTGCCAATGGATTGCGCCGCGACGACGAACTCACGTTCCTTCAGCGCCAGAACATCGCCGCGTACGATCCGTGCGGTTGGCATCCAGCTGGTGACAGCTGTAATCGTCACAATCAGGATGAACATGCCACCTTCAGGCCCAAAGGCTGCTCGTAAAGGTTCACGGAACAAAGTCACGGCAACAAGCAGCAGTGGCAGAACGGGCAGGGCAAGGAACAAGTCTGTGATCCGCATCAGCAGGCCGTCAATCTTTTTAAAGTAGCCAGCCATAACGCCAATTGCCGTACCGATGAACAGGGTCAATGCCATTGCGGCCCAACCCACAGCCATAGATGTACGGCCACCTTGCAAAAGTTGGGCAAGATGGTCTTTGCCCAAGTTGTCTGAACCAAGGGGCTTGCTCCAGCTTACTTTCGCGTCGCTGTCCCAAAGCACCGTATAGATGGGGCGGAAGTTTTTGTTGCGGATATCGATCTTACCCGGATCCACATCCCAAAACATTGGGCCGAACATCACCGTTGCGGTGATGAAAACCAAGAAGATAAATCCGACCAAAGCGCCTTTGTGCTTTGTGAATTGTGTCCAAACGTCCAGCCATTTGTTGCGTGGTGGCGCTATGGGCCCTGCATCTTTCAGTGCTTCGATCGGGGCGATATTTTGTGTTTGATCAGTCATAGCTGGCCTCAATCGTAACGAATGCGTGGGTCAAACACGCCGTAGAGCACGTCTGCGAGTAGGTTGAACAGAACGATCAAGACGGCGAAGATAAAGGTCACTGTCATGACTGTTGGCATATCGGATGCAAACAAGGCACCGATCAAGAGATCGCCTAGGCCGTTCACTTTAAAGACCCGTTCGGTGATGATGGCGCCAGAGAAGATCGCTGGCAGGTCAAGAGCAATCACCGTGATCACAGGGATCATGGAATTGCGCAGCACGTGCTTCATCACAACGGTCTTTTCAGACATGCCTTTGGCACGGGCGGTGCGGACATAGTCCTGGCCCATGTTATCTAGCATGGACGCGCGCATATAGCGGCTAAGCTTTGCAGTAATTTGCAGCGCAAGCACCATAACCGGCATGGCCATCTGTGCCAATTGGGTCATCAATGCGGACCATGAATCAACCACGTGAGTTGTGTCATAGATCGACGGCAACCAGCCGAGCCAAACCGAAAAGATAACGATCATCAATGGGCCTGTGAAAAATGGTGGAATGGAGAAACCAACCATTGTGACGAACGTGCCGACCTGATCGAATGTGGAATAGTGGCGATATGCGGAATAAATTCCAACCGGGATCGCAATCAGGATCGCGACCAAATAGGCCATACCAACAACCCACATCGTCTGTGGCATACGTTGCAGGATCAGATCCATTACTGGACCACGGGTCTGCCAGGAAATGACACGCAATTCACCTTGGTAAAAGCTGGTTCCGAAAACCCAGTCTACAAAGACTTTTGGCTCCAGCCAGCACACTTGTACCAGCCATTTCCAATATTGGACCAAAGGCGGTTGGCCCAATCCAAGCGCTTCGCGCATCTTTTGCTTAACTTCAGGGGGAACTGTTAGAGGCACCTGGGACATTGGATCGCCTGGTGCCAGCTGCAGTAGCATAAAAACTGCAAAACTAATGAAGAGAAGGGTCGGGATCGATAAAATCAATCGCCTGATTGTAAAGGTGAGCATCCGCGCCTCGGTGCTTGGGGTTGGTCGGGGCCAGAAATGAGGAACTGGCGGTTTTATTTCTTGTTGGGGAAGGCCCAGATCAGGGCCTTATCCTTGGGTAAAGTAGCCCGCAAGGTAAAATCTTGCGGGCCGTTCGTAACGACATCAGTCGATGCGGTACCAATCAGCGATGTTCCAAAGCTCAGAGTCCCATGAGTTCATGACAACGCCGCCCAATGTGTTTGAATAAGCGGATGTGTCACCACGGTGAACCAGAGGGATCATCATGCCTTTTTCGTACAGGATGACGTTCATCTTCTGAACAAGTTCAACACGCTTTTCGAAGTCTGCTGTTGAAGTCAATTCAGCATAAAGTGCGTCATATTCTTCGTCACAGAAACGAGATGTGTTGGAACCCTGCCACTGTGAAGACGGGCTTGGTGCTTTGTCACAGGTCTGTTCGCCCAGGTAGGACTGAGGATCTGTGCCGGAGAAGCTGGATGTGTACATTTCGATGTCAGCATAGAACTTCTGATATGTGTCAGGAGAACCTGCATCACCACCGAAGAAGACGGATGCGGAAATATTGCGCAGTTCAACTTCTAGGCCAATGGATTCCCACCAGTCTTTGATCAGAGCTTGGAAATCCTGACGCACAGCGTTTGTGGATGTCTGATATAGAACTTTCAAAGGAACGCCGTCTTTTTCACGTACGCCGTCACCATCGGTGTCAACGATACCTGCCGCGTCCAAAAGTGCTTTCGCGCCTTCCAGATCTTGGGTCAGACAGTCTTCGATGTCTACGGTGTAAACAGCAGGTGCTGGTACATAAGAACATGTCACAGTACCGGAATCACCGTAACCAACTTCAACCAACAATGGTTTGTCGATTGCCATGGTCAGGGCTTTTACAACCGCTGGGTCCTGCAAGAATGGGTGCGGACGAATAACCGCGCGCTCTTCAGGGCTCAGAGATGCATCTGGGTTTGTGAAGTTCAGGTAGATTTTTTCCAGTGAGGACGCAAATGCGCGTACTGGTGTACCTTTGCCGCCTTCTGCCATTTCTGCAATGACGTCTGGTGCCAGCTGAAGGTTCCAAGCGTAGTCATATTCGCCTGTTTCCATAACTGCGCGACCAGCTGCTGCTGCGTCGCCGCCACCTTTGAATGTCACCTTAGCGAAAGCAGGTTTCGCTGGATCGCGGTAGTTCGGGTTCGCAGAATAGACAATAACGTCATTTGGCTTGAAATCGTCAGCAACGAATGGGCCGGTGCCGATTGGGCCATAGTTTTGCGCAGTACAGGACGACGCGGCTGCACCAAGGCAGTCAGCAAATTGTGCTGCTTGCAGGATAGGTGCTTCTTGACCAACAAATGGGCCATAAGGAACCGGTGTCGGTGCGCCAAATGTGATAACGATGGTCAGATCGTCAGGTGTTTCAACACTTACAACGCCATCAAACAGTGCTGCTGAGGCGCAACCACCGTCAGGGTCCGTGCAGTATTCATATGTGAATTTCACGTCTGCGGATGTCAGTGGTGTACCGTCAGACCAAAGCAGGCCTTCGCTCAGTTTCCATGTGATGGTGGTCAGATCCTCAGAAACGCCGCCATTTGCAACAGTTGGCACTTCGTCAACCAACCAAGGTGTCAAAGTACCATCTTGGTTATAGCGCGCCAAAGGTTCCAGAATCAAAGATGCAGATTCCAGATCTTTTGTGCCGCCGCTCAAATATGGGTTCAGAATGGATGGCGCCTGCCAGTAGAGGATTTTGACTTCGCCGTCTGATCCGCGGTCAGCAAATGCAGCCGGTGCCAGTGCAGTGGTCGCGACTGCGCCAAGCAACCATGTTCTAAGTTTCATTATTTAACTCCCTGTGGGTCTTTTGGAATATCGGGGAGGTTGGAGAAAAACCTCGATTTGACCAACTGATAAAAGACATTTGAGAAATCAAAATTTGACAACTGCTCAGAATATTGGCGTTTGCGATGGAAAAGTAGGATATATCAAAACATGAGAATTTTGAGCGTTTTGTAATTAATTTTTTCCTTATTACATAAGGTCTTGGGGCGATAAGTTGATTTCGCCCTTAGGCGAATTCGCATGGCCGGCGACGAAAAACGCCGCCGGCAAGTGTGTGGTTAGTCTAGGCGGTACCAGTCCGCGATGTTCCACAATTCAGAATCCCAAACATTCAGGACAACGCCACCCAAGCTGTTGGAATGTGCGGACAAGCGACCGCGGTGTACCAATGGAATCATCATGCCCTCTTCGAACGCCATCGTGATCATTTTCTGGCCAATTTCCTGACGCTTGGCGATGTCTGCGGTCATAGACAGTTCTGCGTGCAATGCGTCAAACTCTTCAGAACAGAAGCGCGAAATGTTTTCGCCTTGCCATTGCGAAGATGGCTTCGGCGCTTTGTCGCATAGGCCATTGCCCAAATATGATTGCGGATCGGTTCCGTTGAACGTGTTCGCATACATTTCTACATCTGCGTAGAATTTTTGGAACGTGTCAGGGGATCCCGCATCACCACCGAAGAAAACGGATGCGTTGACGTTGCGCAATTCTGTTTCGATACCGATTTCAGACCACCACTCTTTGATCAGAGCTTGGAAATCCTGACGAACAGCGTTTGTAGAGGTTTGGTACAGGATGGAAAGCGGCACGCCATCTTTTTCGCGAACGCCATCCCCATCTGTATCGACGATACCAGCGGCATCCAAAAGCGCTTTTGCACCTTCAATGTCCTGAACGTCACAACCTTCTGGTGAGATTGCATAGGCTTCTGGGGCAGGGACCCAGGAACATGTTGGTTTACCGGCTTGGCCATATCCAACTTCTACCAGCAATGGGCGGTCGATGGCCATGGACATGGCTTTGTAAACGGCGGGGTCTTGCAGGAACGGGTGTGGACCGACGACAGAGCGTTCATCTGGACCCAGTGCAGAGCTTGGATTCGTATGGTTCAGCATGATGCGTTCCATAAGAGGGCCAAAACCCGCAACCGGTGCGCCTTTGCCGCCTTTTTGCATTTCTGCAATCACATCTGGTGCCAGCTGTAGGTTCCACGCGTAGTCAAATTCGCCTGTTTCCATAACGGCACGACCAGCTGCTGCTGCGTCGCCACCACCTTTAAAGGTAACTTTTGCAAAGGCAGGCTTGGCTGGATCACGGTAGTTCGGGTTTGCCGAGAAGGTGATGACGTCGTTTGGTTTGAATTCATCAACAACAAAAGGACCAGTGCCGATCGGATTGTAGTTTTCTTGCGTACATGTGGACGCTGCGGCGCCCAGGCAGTTGGCAAATTGTGCTGCCTGCAAAATCGGGGCGGTTCCACCAACGAACGGGCCATATGGAACCGGTGTTGATGTGGAGAAATGAACGATCACGGTCAGGTCATCAGGCGTCTCGACTGAGGAAATGCCTTCGTATTTTGTCGCGCTTGCGCATCCGCCTTCAGGATCGGTGCAATATTCATAGGTGAATTTCGCGTCTGCTGAGGTCAGATCTGTGCCGTCGGACCATTTTATTCCAGGTTTGATCTTCCATGTGATGGATGTCAGATCTTCTGAGACGCCACCGTTTTCAACCGTGGGGATCTCTTCGACGAGCCATGGCACCAAATCGCCAGCTGCATCGTAGCGCGCAAAGGGTTCAACAACCAATGAGGCAGATTCGACGTCTTTTGTGCCGCCAGATAGATATGGGTTCAGGATAGAAGGCGCCTGCCAATACAGGATCTTGACTTCGCCGTCAGAGCCGCGCTCTGCGGAGGCAGCGGATGCAAAGGCAAGAACCGCCGCTGCGCCAAGAAGATGTGATTTAAGCGTCATAAATAGTCTCCGTTGTGGTGCCGATCGCACATATCGCACGAACAGGACGTTGTGCGAAACTTATGGTCTGCCAATGTCTGAGCGTACCATGCGATGTCGCTGATACTATAATCTGCTTATTATCCAAACATACAGGGCGAAATTGCAATATATTTAGGCATTTAGGCGCTGATTTTAGCGGCATTCGGTTTGACACTGCACAATTTACAGCACTAACTTTGAGCATTCAGGGCGACTATGCTTTCTAGTTTATCGAGTCAGACACCGGGCAGACCAGTATTCCTCATTTTGGGAGGCCCACAAATGTTAGACGTTAAGATTTCGACGCCAGATCAAAATCGACTCCGAGACCAAAGGACCAAACATGCTCGACGACACGACCCCAGCCAGCGATAAAACTCCTGTTGCACAGATTAAATCGCTGCGCGTTGAGTTTCAGACCAAAGATGGCCCAGTGGCCGGTGTGAAAGATGTCAGTTTTGACGTGTTTGCCGGTGAAACGGTGTGCATCGTCGGCGAATCTGGCTCTGGGAAATCTGTATCTTCATTGTCGTTGATGCGGCTGATTGAATATGGTGGCGGAAAGATCGCAAAGGGCGAATTGCTGTTTGATGGTCGCGATTCAACCGGTGTTTCGGATTTGGCCGAAAAATCTGCCGACGAAATGCGCGAAATTCGTGGCAATGACATCGGAATGATTTTCCAAGAGCCGATGACCGCGCTCAATCCGGTGTTCACGGTTGGCTACCAGCTGACAGAAGGCCTACGTGTTCATAAAGGCATGACGCAAAAACAAGCCGATGCAGAGGCATTGGAACTGCTGCGCCAAGTTCGTATTCCTGAACCTGAACGTCGTTTGAAACAGTACCCTCACGAATTGTCGGGCGGTATGCGGCAGCGTGTTGTTATCGCGATGGCCTTGGCGTGTAAGCCACGTTTGTTGATCGCGGACGAACCGACGACAGCGTTGGACGTGACAATTCAGGCGGAAATCTTGGCCTTGATGGATCGTTTGAAGCGCGAAACAGGGACTGCTGTGATGTTCATCACGCATGACATGTCGGTTGTTGCGCAAATGGCGGATCGTGTTGTGGTTATGTTCCGCGGTGAAAAGGTCGAAGAAGGCCCTGTTGCCGAGATTTTTGAAAATCCCAAACATCCCTATACAAAAGCTTTGTTGGCGGCTGTTCCGCGTTTGGGCGAAATGACGGGCACGGATGTCCCATCGCCGATGCGTTTGTTGGGCAAAGAGGATCAAAACCTTGATCCGATTTTGGGCACAGATGAAAAACTTTTGGAAGTGCGCAACCTTATCACACGGTTCCCGGTAAAAGGGGGCTTGATGCGTCGCACCGTAGCCAATGTGCATGCGGTTGAGGATGTGTCTTTCACAATCAACAAGGGGCAAACGCTTAGCCTTGTGGGGGAATCTGGCTGTGGTAAATCCACATGCGGACGTTCAATCCTGCGTTTGGTGGAACCGGAATCTGGCAATGTCTGGCTGGATGGGCAAAGTGTAACCGGCCTTGGGCCAAGTGCATTGCGCGATATGCGTCTGCAAATGCAGATGATTTTCCAAGACCCGTTTGCGTCTTTGAACCCGCAGATGCAGTTGGCGCAGCAGGTTGCGGAACCGATCACAAATTATGGGATCGAAACGGGCAGCGCGGTGATGGACAAGGTTGAATACTTGTTTGACCGGGTGGAACTGCCGCGCAGCTTTATGCGCCGCTACCCGCATGAAATGTCTGGTGGTCAACGTCAGCGTATCGCGATTGCGCGCGCTCTTGCTTTGAACCCGAAACTGATTGTGGCCGACGAAGCGGTGTCTGCTTTGGACGTGTCTGTTCAGGCTCAGGTGGTGAATCTGATGATGGAACTGCAGGCCGAACTGGGATTGTCCTACCTGTTTATCAGCCATGATATGGCTGTTGTTGAACGGGTCAGCCACCATGTTGGCGTGATGTATCTGGGGCGGATTGTCGAAATGGGCCCACGTCGTGCGGTGTTTGAAAACCCGCAGCACCCTTATACGCAGGCCTTGATGTCGGCTGTTCCGATTGCAGATCCGCATCGTCGTAAGTCTGAAAAAGACTTAAATTTCAAACCGATTCCATCGCCAATTCATCCAGTTGGATTTGAACCCGTGCAAAACGAATATAAAGAAGTCAGCCCGGGCCATAAGGTGCTGATTTCCGAAAGCGGCTATTAAAGGCCTATCATATAACAACGAAAGGCCGAGCGCATGAACGCTCGGCCTTTTTTATTCAGGCAGGTCGTGATGCAAATTTTGGCGCGTCGGCTGAATTTCTTTTGTCCTCAACAAAGAAACCTTGTTCTGCCCCAACAGAACGGCCTAGTTGAAACCGAATAATATACGAAAAGATCCCACATGACTGACCAAACTGTCGAAACACTGAGCCCGCGTGCGATCCTTGAAAAGCTGGTGAGCTTTCCAACGGTAAGTAAAGACACGAACATACCGCTAATTGATTGGGTTTCCGATTATCTTAGCAGCCATGGGGTCGAAAATTTTCGGCATGACCATCACAAAGGCGAACCAAAGCAGGGGCTTTTTGCCCATGTCGGTCCTGCAATCGAGGGTGGCGTTGTACTATCCGGTCACACAGATGTTGTTCCTGTGGAAGGACAAGCGTGGGATACTGATCCCTTCGTTCTGACCGAGAAAGACGGCAAATTGTATGGCCGTGGCAGTACGGACATGAAAGGGTTTGATGCTTTGGCCATCTGGGCCATGGTCGAGGCGCATAAAAAGGGCATCAGCAGACCGCTGCAATTGGCCCTGTCCTATGATGAAGAAGTCGGCTGCACAGGTGCGGCCCCGTTGATCAAAGACATGGCCCGCCTGCCCAAAGCATCTTCGGTGATTGTTGGTGAGCCAACCATGTTGGAACCGGTGTCAGGCCATAAAGGCGGCATGCAGATTGGCGTGCATGTTAAAGGGTATGAAATTCACTCGTCGTTACAAAAATATGGTGTGTCTGCAATACATTGGGCGGCGACATTCATTGAATGGATTAATCAGGAAAACGAACGCATTTGGGCGACAGAACCGCCTGAAATGCATAAATTGTTCAACCCGCCTTGGTCCAATATGCATGTCGGTACGATCCAAGGCGGAACCGCACATAACATCACGGCCAAGGATTGCTTTTTCAAAGTCAGCATTCGCTTGATGCCGGGCGCTGATGTGGATGGCTGGAAAAAATTGCTTGCGGATAAAGCGGCTGAACTGACGGCAAAGATGCAGGACATTCACGAACATGCGGGCATCACGCTCACATTTGGCGACTACCACTTGCCGCCATTCGCGCCCCAACCCGGCAACAATGTTGCAGAAGAACTGGTGCGTCAGGTGACTGGGGCCAATGGTGCGCATTATGTCAGCTATGGGACCGAGGCCAGCCATTTTCAGCTTGCCGGATATGATTGCGTGGTTTGTGGACCGGGCGATATTGCGGTGGCGCACCAACCAAATGAATATTTGGAAATTTCTCAATTGGAGGCTGGCGAAACATTTATGCGCAAGCTTCTGGAAGAACTTAGCTAAAGACCATCCCTACCTTCAGGTGCTTTCATGACATTCCCGTTTCAACTCCAAACGCCGCCGGAACATCACGCGGAGCTGCCCGATAAGGTAGATCTCGTGGTGATCGGTGGCGGCATTCTCGGTGTCTCAACTGCTCTCTTTGCGGCGCGGGCTGGTTTGTCCGTGATCGTTCTGGAAAAGGGCAGGGTAGCTGCGGAACAATCCTCGCGCAATTGGGGGTGGATCCGTGTTCAGGGGCGTGACTATGATGAAATTCCAATTGCGTTGGAATCCCAAGATCTTTGGAAAGAACTGGACGAGACCTGCAAAGGGCGTTTGGGGCTAAAACAGGTTGGCGTATCCTATCTATCGCGCACCGAGGAACAGGCCGCACGCCATGCGGATTGGTTTGAAGGCGCGCAAGACTACGGTGTATCTACGGTTCTGCAATCACGTGACGAGATGCTGGCCGCGTTGGATTATCCTCATGCGGGGTGGCTGAGTGCAATGCACACACCAACGGATATGCGTGCTGAACCTTGGCAAGCCGTCCCAGAATTGGCGCGTCTTGCTGTCAGTGAAGGCGCATTGATCCGCGAAGGCTGTGCCGTGCGCGGGCTTGATATGTCCACTGGCGCGGTTACGGGTGTCGTTACAGAACTGGGGCGCATTGCCTGTGACAAGGTTGTGTTGGGCGGTGGCGCGTGGTCGTCCCTGTTTTTGCAACGGCACGGCGTCTATATTCCCCAGCTGTCTGTGCGATCCAATGTGATGGCAACGGACCCGATCGAAAACGGTCCAACCATGGCTGCCACAGATGGGCGTGCGGCCTTTCGCCCGCGTGACGATGGTGGATACACGCTGGCGCCGGGTGGATTTGCTGAATTTTTCGTTGGCCGGGATTCCGTGCGCCATCTGCTTCCCTATGTCCAGCATTTGTTGGGCGGTGAACTAAACCTTCGCATCATGGGAACAGCGCCCCACGGCTATCCTGATGCGATTACAACGCCGCGAAAATGGGGGGATGATGATGAAAGCCCGTTTGAGCGCATGCGCATCCTAGATCCTGCGCCAAACAAACCGCGGCTTGAGGCGATGCGTCAAACCTTTTCTGGGTTCTTTCCTGAATTGGGCGAAGTGAAGGTCAAAAATCAATGGGCGGGCATGATTGATGTTATGCCGGATGTTGTGCCTGTCGTTGACCATGTGCCACAATTGCCCGGGCTGATCGTGGCCACTGGGATGAGCGGCCATGGTTTCGGAATTGGTCCCGCTTTTGGTCGGATCCTAGCGGATATGGTTCAGGGGAAAGAGACCAACCATGACATGTCACGGTTCCGTTTTGATCGCTTTGGCCTGTTTAAAAAGCTTCGCCGTGGTCCCGATATTTAACCTAGCGGAAGCTTGCCAAAAATTAACCGTATGAACGGGTTGTGATCATCTCTGACGCAATCCAGCTTGCTGTGTCGGCCCACGGGTGGCACTGTCCGCGAAAATAGACTTCTTTATATCCTCAGGAGACCAAAATGCCGGTCAAAAACCGTTTCGCCGAATTGCATGATGAAATCACCGCGTGGCGCCGCGATCTGCATGAAAACCCGGAAATTCTGTTCGAGACGCATCGCACATCCGCTCTTGTTGCGGACAAGCTGCGCGAATTTGGCTGTGACGAGGTCGTGACCGGATTGGGCCGTACCGGCGTTGTCGGCGTGATCAAGGGCAAAGAGACAGGGTCCGGCAAAGTGATCGGCCTGCGTGCAGATATGGATGCACTGCCAATTCATGAAACTACGGGTCTGGATTATGCGTCGAAAACCGATGGTGCGATGCATGCATGTGGCCATGATGGGCATACGGCGATGTTGCTGGGTGCTGCGAAATATCTGGCCGAAACACGTGGGTTTGATGGCACGGTCTGTGTCATTTTCCAACCCGCCGAAGAAGGCGGCGGTGGCGGCAAGGAAATGTGCGATGACGGAATGATGGATCGTTTCGGCATTCAAGAGGTCTATGGCATGCACAACTGGCCGGGCATGCCTTTGGGCCAGTTCGCAATTCGCCCCGGTGCATTTTTTGCGGCGACTGATGTGTTTGAAATCACTATTGAGGGCCGTGGCGGTCACGCGGCCAAGCCACATGAAACAATCGACCCAACGGTCTGCGCAGCGCAATTCGTGTCCGCGGCCCAGTCTATTGCTTCACGAAATGCCGATCCGGTGGATCAGATCGTTGTATCGATCACCTCTTTTGTGACATCCAGCCAAGCGTTCAACGTCATTCCCGGTGCTGTGACGCTGCGGGGGACTGTGCGGACACTGGCCCCTGCAAACCGTGATCTGGCCGAAAACCGACTGACGCAATTGGCCACAAGCCTGTCTGAGGGCTTTGGCTGTTCAGCAGATGTGAATTACACTCGCAACTACCCTGTGATGATCAATCACGACACGGAAACCGAACATGCAATTGCCGCCGCAAAATCGGTTTCAGGTCAATGCGACAGCGCACCGTTGATCATGGGCGGCGAAGATTTCGCCTTTATGCTAGAAGAACGCCCCGGCGCCTATATCCTTGTTGGCAATGGCGACAGCGCAGCGGTGCATAACGCGAACTACAACTTCAACGATGACGCGATCCCTGCGGGATGTTCATGGTGGGTCGAAATGGCCGAAAGCCGTATGCCGCTGAGCAACTGATCTGGTTGGTTCGGTAAGGGGCAAATAAGGGAGCGGATACGCCCCCTTATTTCAGTTCAGGGCTAACCGACTTAAAAGAAAGTAATTATTATCTGTCCAACGCTCGCAATGAACAACGCAAACGTTAACCATCCTAGGATACGTTGCTGTCGTATATTGTCCTTATGCCGTCTTTCAGATACTTCGTACTTGTCCAATGTAACCAGCGCATTACTGGAAAGTGAGTAATCCCTGTTTGGCATATGACGTCTTAAATCTTCAGATGCTTCTAGTGATTCAAAAATTATGCGATAATAATTGATCAATCTGTCTTGTTCAGGGTGAAAAAGTATGAATTTGCCGTGTTTATGATATAGAAAAGTAACGGGGTTGAAAGCAGGTTTGCGTTCTGCGTTTTCTAATGTTGAGTTGTAAAGCCACGCCAACACTTCCATACGATCATCTCTTGGGAGTTTCGTTTTGGAAAAGGCCCAGAGGCTAAATCGAAACTTCCAAATTTGACGTTTTGCGTGAAAGGTGTAGCGCGCCCAGATGAATCCGATCGCAGAACTGTACTGTAAAGTTAACTCATTTGCGTAATGCGTTATTTTAAGCTGGCAAGAGCTTGCAGTGTGATACGCAACCGATGCGTTCAATCCCGTGTCTGCGGAGGAGCTTGTAAACCAAAGACCGCATAATTTGTTGTTGCGCTCGCTCCTGACCAAAAAGCTATCACCCGCAGATGGGTGCATGAGTTCTATCACGAAATAATCCCTGCCGCGTAACCTTTCCATACCCGACAGAGGTATGACATCCGGAGCTTTCCTGCGAAGGGCCTCTTTTATTGCAGTTTTGACAAGACAGTTTTTTATAGAAGCGATCATTCGCTTTTCCTTAAATGAACCCTTTCCTAGGAAGGTTGACTGTTTTTCGTCACAAAGGGCAAGGCTTCGTCGCCGAACTAGAAAAATATGGTTTTGCTATATGTAGACACTGTGCAGCCATGCTCTGACCTCTGGCCAACCGCTCTGCCGACTGGTAGATCCATCAGAAAAAGCAAAAAGGGCAGATCATGAGCGCAGTCAACATTATGTGCATCAAGTGGGGCACGCTGTTCGGGCCTGAATATGTGAACCGTCTCTATTCCGGTGTGCGGCGCAATCTGTCGCGGCCGGTGCGGTTTATCTGCATGACGGAACATGCCGACGGTCTACATCCGGATATTGAGGTGCTTGATCTGCCGGTTGAACCCTTTGCGGAACCCATGGCGCAAGCGTTGGCTGTTGCCAATCGCCAAGGGGCCATGCGCAAAGTGTCTTTGTTCAAGCCCGGATTGGTTCCTGATCTTGATGGGCCTGTTTTAGGCTTTGATCTGGATGTGGTCATCACCGGTTCTTTGGATGAAATTGTTGATCTTGCGCCAGGCACAATCGCGATGCGCCATGACTGGACGGAAGCGCGCAAAGGACGTCCAACTGGGCACGGATCGGTGTTTCGGTTTGATCCCGCGATCCACACCTATCTTTACCAAGATTTGGCTGCAAATACCTATAAAGAGGTTGAAAAAGCACGCGGGTCTGAGCAGCGATATACGTCACATAAAGCGATGGATAACGACCAATTCACCTACATCCCGGGCGATTGGGTCGTCTCGTTCAAATATGATTGCAACCCATTTCCCGGAAATTACTGGCGCCCGCCAGCATTGCCAGCTGCGGCCAAGGTCGTGTGTTTTCATGGACGCCCCAAAATGCCACAGGCGGTCGAAGGTTTTTCAAAGAACTTGATCCGCTATTGCAAGCCATGCGACTGGCTGGTCGATCATTGGATCACGCGGTCCTCTGCCGATTTAGGGGCGCAATGGAGTTAAGCCCTGTTGTTAACCACAAGAGAATGACCATATAGCTAGCAAATTGGCCTGCACCGCTCTTGCCCATAGGGCGGGTTAGACGGTATAGGCGGGCCAAGTTTGAAAGAGCAGGAACGAAAAGAGGCAGTCACATGCGCAGAGTTGTTGTAACCGGATTGGGTCTTGTCACTCCTTTGGCGTCTGGCGTCGAAGCCAGCTGGTCACGTTTGCTGGATGGTCAATCCGGCGCGGGCCCGATTACACGGTTTGATCCAGAACGCGTCACCACGAAATATGCATGTGAAGTGCCTTTTGGCGATGGGTCGGATGACACGTTCAATCCAGACGACTACATGGCAAAGAAAGACCAGCGTAAGGTTGGGGACTTTATCCTTTACGGCGTTGCTGCAGCGCAGATGGCCGTGGAAGATGCGGGTTGGATGCCCGAGGATATCGATGCCCTAGAACGCACTGGCGTGATGGTTGGATCTGGTATCGGCGGTTTGGCCAACATTCAGGACACGACCCGTTTGATGGATGAAAAAGGTCCACGTCGCGTATCGCCGTTCTTTATCCCGGCCTCTTTGATCAACCTGATTTCTGGTCAGATTTCGATCAAATACGGGTTCCGTGGTCCGAACCACTCTGTTGTGACGGCCTGTTCCACCGGTGCACATGCGATCGGGGATGCTGCGCGTTTGATCAAATACGGCAATGCGGATGTTATGATCGCAGGCGGTGCGGAATCTGCCATTTGTGAAATCGGCATTGCAGGGTTCAATGCGTGTAAAGCGCTGTCGACCAAATTTGCAGATACGCCAGAAAAAGCGTCGCGCCCCTATGATGGTGACCGTGATGGTTTTGTCATGGGTGATGGTGCAGGTATCGTTGTTCTGGAAGAATACGAACATGCCAAGGCGCGTGGTGCCAAGATCTATGCCGAGGTCTGTGGTTACGGTCTGACGGGTGATGCGTATCACGTCACAGCACCGTCTGAAGATGGCGATGGCGCAGAGCGTTCGATGCGGATGGCACTGAAAGATGCCGGCATTGAACCAGCACAAATCGACTATATCAACGCACATGGTACATCGACTATGGCGGATACAATCGAATTGGCCGCTGTAGAGCGGATGTTGGGCGATGCAGCGGCAAACGCGACAATGTCTTCTACCAAATCTGCCACGGGTCACTTGTTGGGGGCTGCAGGTGCGATTGAAGCAATCTTTTCAATCCTTGCGATCCGCGATCAGGTGGCACCGCCAACAATCAACCTGGATAATCCTGCGGTTGAAACCAAGCTAAACCTTGCGCCAAACGCAAAGCAAGAACGCAAGATCGATTATGCTCTTTCCAACAGTTTTGGCTTTGGTGGAACCAACGCTTCTGTGATCTTCGGAAAAGTGGAGTAATCCCAAAATGAGGCGATCGCTGGCATCCAACGCGCTGACGGCGCTCGTCCTTTTGATCTTTTTGGCAACGGGTGTCCTGATGTGGGCGCTGCGCCAATATAGCGATGCGGGGCCGCTGGAGCAGGCTATTTGCCTGCAGGTGCCGCTTGGCACGAATATGGGCCGCGTGTCCGAGAATCTACTGGATCAGGGTGCGATTTCATCCAGCGCGATTTTCCGTATCGGTGTGGATTATGCGGATAAAACAACGGCTTTGAAGGCTGGTAGCTATTTGGTGCCAGAACAAGCATCCATGTCTGAAATCGCGGATATCGTGACCCGCGGCGGTGCATCGACCTGTGGTACAGAAGTGGTCTACCGTATCGGCGTCAACCGCGTTCAAGCGCAAGTGCGTGAATTGGATCCAACAACGCAACGGTTTGATACTGTCGCAGAATTTGACCCAATTTCAGAGGAAGATCCGGCTGACTACCTGCGGGTTTTGGATGAGCAAGACACGCGATATCGCGTGGCCGTTGCAGAAGGTGTCACATCTTGGCAGGTCGTAGAAGGCCTAAAGTCTGTTGATGTACTGGACGGCAATGTCGAGATCCCGGCAGAGGGCAGCCTGGCACCTGATAGTTACGAGATCTCTAAAGGAGACAGCCGTGTCGAGGTCCTGTCACGTATGGAAGATGCGCAAACGGCGCTTTTGACGGCTGCTTGGGTCGGGCGTGACGATGACCTGCCTTTGAATTCGCCGGAAGAGGCTCTGATCCTTGCGTCAATCATCGAGAAGGAAACGGGCGTTGCAGAAGAGCGCCGTCAGGTCGCGAGCGTGTTTATCAACCGCTTAAACCGGGGCATGAGATTGCAAACAGACCCGACCGTGATCTACGGTATTACCAAAGGTCAGGGTGTTCTTGGTCGTGGTTTGCGTCGCTCAGAATTGCGCGCGCGGACACCGTACAACACCTATGTGATCGACGCTTTGCCACCGACACCAATTGCCAATCCGGGCCGCGCGGCAATCCAAGCTGCGCTGCAACCAGATCAGACGAATTTTGTTTTCTTTGTGGCGGACGGAACCGGCGGCCATGCCTTTGCCGAAACGCTGGCAGAGCATAATCAGAATGTGGCCAAATGGCGCGAAATCGAAGCACAGCAATAACATCAGGGGTGTTGTATCTCAATTCGCCCAAGGCGTTAGAAAAACGCTGCAGAAGGCATCCATTCGATTTGCGTTTGTCATGGGCGATCTATCTTGAAGATGGTTGGGGTCAGCAGATCATATGTAAATTTTGCCGAAAAATTGGTCTATATCGGTGAAAATGTTCAATTTTGAACCTTCGCGGCTTGACCATTTTTTCTAATTGAAAAAAGTAACCCCGCATATGTTTCAAAGACATGGCCGCCTTCGAATACGACGAAGTCAGAAGTTAAGTAAATGGACCTCAGAATGAAGAAATTTTTTTATTCACTTGTTTTCGCCGGGATTGCTTTAGGCGCCAATGCTCAGGCCAGAACCTATCTTTGCGAACTTGAGGATCGCTATGCGAATGGCTGGATGCCGAAGTTTGTGGTCATTGGATATGAAGACAAAAGCAAACCCGTTAAGGTTTGGGGATTTGGCAGGGAACATGGCGAATATGCGCAGGCAATCGCGGCCCGTCCCGAAAAGTTCGACGAACACCTGTCTGGTAAGGTCGTCCAGATCAGCGCCAAGAGAGATAAGTTTTCTGCCGTGGATCATAACGTTGAGGCCGTGAACAATAGTGGGCTGACGGTTCGATATAGTATGACTGTGACGAAACCAGCTATGGATGCGCGCGTTAGCATTGCCGTTGGCAATCACGGTCAAACCGAATTCGGACGCGGAACGTGTGAAGCCGTATCGTGAATGAATGAAACATGAGGCCGCCGTTTGATGGTGATATACTATTGAAAGGCCTAACTGTTTGTCAGTTGGGCCTGTTTCTTTTTGCTAAAACTGCCTAGGACGATTTGATAAGAAACCTCGATACGGTTTTGTAATTCCGCTTCAGGCAAATCTAATGATATGCGCACCCATGATGGGTGGAAATATTTTGCTTTCCTAGCAATCCCCATATCGATCAACAGCGTGGCATCTTCCACCGATGCGGTTTTCACGGACACACCATCGCGCAAGTGGCCAAGGCAGGCAAACATCTTGCCGCCGATTTTCCACGACGGTATCGCGCCGTCCTGTTCATCTTCCCAAACCGCGCCGGGTAGGGATTTGCAAATACGATCTACAAGGTCAACTGTCATACCACAGGTCTACACGAATTTTGGGGCACAAGCAGCAAGAGTTTTGTCTTGGCAGACCCGGCGCTGCGTGATAGCCACTTGGTCATGACCAACGCAACTACAATCATTACGTGCTGCATTACCTGCTGATATTTCAGCGGGCTGGTCTTCTTATTTCCAAATGAATGTGAAGTTGCTATGCCCGCCGTGTCGGATAGACCTGCATGCGCAAAGGACGGGCCATGGACCTACGTTTTACAAATTCGCTGAGCCGCACGAAGGAAATCTTCGCACCGATTGACCCTGAAAATGTGCGGATCTATCTCTGTGGACCTACTGTTTATGACCGTGCGCATCTGGGCAATGCGCGCCCTTCGATTGTGTTTGATGTGCTACAGCGGTTGCTGCGCCACGTATATGGGGCCGATAAGGTGACCTATGCGCGCAATTTCACGGATGTGGACGATAAAATCAACGCGACAGCTTTGGCCCGTAAAGAGGCCGGGGCGACGGGAACGTTGGAAGAATTGATTGCAGAGCGTTCTGAAGAAACGGTTTCATGGTATCACGCGGATATGGACGCGCTTGGCATTGAGCGCCCTGATCACGAGCCACGCGCAACCCAATATATCTCGCAAATGATTGGTATGATCGAAGACCTGATCGCCAAGGGTCATGCCTATGCTGCCGAAGGTCACGCACTGTTCCGTGTGCGGTCCTACAAGGATTATGGCAAACTGTCTGGTCGATCAGTGGATGACATGATCGCGGGTGCGCGGGTTGAAGTCGCGCCATTCAAAGAAGACCCTATGGATTTTGTCCTGTGGAAACCGTCCTCAGATGTTGAACCGGGGTGGGACAGCCCATGGGGGCGTGGGCGCCCGGGCTGGCATATCGAATGTTCGGCGATGATTGAGGCCCTGTTTGGTCCTAGCTTTGACATTCACGGTGGCGGAAACGATTTGCAGTTCCCGCACCATGAAAATGAGATTGCCCAAAGCTGCTGTGCCTCACCCGATCATGGCTTTGCCAAAGTGTGGTTGCATAATGAAATGCTGCAGGTTGAAGGCAAGAAAATGTCCAAATCCTTGGGCAATTTCTTCACCGTGCGCGATCTGCTGGACAAGGGTGTTCCGGGCGAAGTGATCCGCTATGTGTTCCTGTCCACGCATTATCGCAAACCTATGGATTGGACCGATGAAAAAGCCAAAGCGGCCGAAGCGACATTGCGTCAATGGCGGACATTGCTAGCGGATGCTGACGCGACGGGGCCAGATGAGGCTGTGGTTGAAGCGATTGCGGACGATCTGAACACGGCAGGTGCGATTGCGAAACTGCATGCGATGGCCAAAGAGATTGCAGCCAATCCGCAAAAGGATTGCTTTTACGAAAAGGGTGTCATGTTGGCCTCGGCGCATATGCTTGGGCTTTTGACACCAGAACTGGCAGGTTGGACCGAGGTTTCTGTGGATCTATCTTCGCTAGAGCAGCGTTTGGCAGACGCGCGTGTGGTGGCTATGGAAAACAAAGATTTCTCATCTGTTGATGCCTTGAAACAGGCCCTTGTTGCGGCAGGTGTCGAGGTGCGTATGTCAAAAGCCGGGGTTGAGCTTGTGCCCGGTCCGGGTTTTGATGCGGCGGCAGTGGATAAACTGTAGAGGTAAATGTTCTCAACTCTGAGAAAACAATAAAAGGGCGGGAGGCAGATGAGCAAAGAGCGACTCTACCTATATGACACCACGCTGCGGGACGGGCAGCAAACCCAGGGTGTACAGTTTTCAACGGAAGAAAAGCGGCGCATTGCGGTTGGGCTAGATGCGTTGGGGGTCGACTATATCGAAGGCGGTTGGCCCGGTGCAAACCCAACCGACAGCGCCTTTTTCGATCTGAACCTGCAGACAAAGGCCTGTATGACGGCCTTTGGCATGACCAAACGGGCAGGGCGATCGGCCGAGAATGACGAAGTTTTGGCCGCTGTCATGAATGCGGGCACATCTGCGGTCTGTCTGGTTGGCAAATCCCATGATTTTCATGTGACCACGGCGCTTGGCATTTCACTGGAGGACAATCTAGACAATATTCAGGCCAGCGTGGCCCATATTGTCGCCCAAGGTCGGGAAGCGCTGTTTGATGCCGAGCATTTCTTTGATGGCTATAAGGCCAACCCAACCTATGCTTTGGATGCGGTTCAAACCGCGTATAAAGCGGGTGCGCGATGGGTTGTTCTATGTGATACCAATGGCGGCTGCATGCCCAGTGAAATCGCGTCGATTGTGCGCGATGTGATCGCCAGCGGGATTCCCGGTGATCGTCTGGGCATACATACGCATAATGATACGGAACAAGCTGTTGCCTGTTCCTTGGCTGCCGTTGATGCGGGTGTTCGTCAAATTCAGGGAACCTTGAACGGGTTGGGCGAACGCTGTGGCAACGCGTCGCTGACATCTCTGATCCCGACACTGTTGTTAAAGGAACCTTATGTATCACTGGTTGAAACTGGCGTTACACTTGAGGCGCTTGAGGACCTAACCCAGTTAAGTCGCAGTTTGGATGACATATTGAACCGCCTTCCCGTCAAACAAATGCCCTATGTGGGCGCAGCCGCCTTTGCCCATAAGGCGGGGCTGCATGCCAGTGCGATCCTTAAAGATCCTTCTACCTATGAACATGTGGAACCCACTGTGGTTGGCAACCGTCGTGTGATCCCAATGTCAAATCAGGCGGGCCTGTCGAACCTGCGCCGCCGTCTCAGCGATGCTGGGCTAGATGTGGCCAAGGATAATCCGGCGCTTCCACGTATTTTGGAACGGATTAAGGCCAAGGAATCTCTGGGCTATTCCTATGATACGGCGCAGGCCAGTTTTGAGATGATCGCGCGGGATGAATTGGGGCTTGGTCAATCGTTTTTTGATGTTGTCCGTTACCGGGTCACGGTCGAACGGCATCGAGATGCAGATGGGCGCCGCATGTCAGCATCAGAAGCTGTTGTGGTCGTTGAAGTTGCAGGGGAACGGATTATATCCGCCTCTGAATCCTTGGATGAAGAAGGCAATGATCGCGGACCCGTGAACGCTTTGGCGCGCGCTTTGGCAAAGGATCTGGGTCGGTATCAGGCGCAGATTGATGACATGCGTTTGGTGGATTTCAAGGTGCGTATCACACAGGGTGGTACCGAAGCGGTAACACGCGTCATCATCGAATGCGAAGACGGGCAGGGGCGGCGTTGGGCGGCCGTCGGCGTTAGTGCAAATATCGTGGATGCATCGTTTGAGGCTTTGGTCGATGCGGTTCGCTGGAAATTGATGCGCGATGCTGGATGATGATACAGATCTGAACGCATGTGCTGAAAGGGTTGCGCAAGGGGATCCCGAACGTATGACCTGTGCAATGGCGGCACCGGTTGCCGCCCGCCGCATTTTGCTACCGATCTATGCTTTCAACGTTGAAATCAGCCGCGCGCCTTGGATGACACAGGAACCATTGATTGCCGAAATGCGTTTGCAATGGTGGGCGGACGCGTTGGATGAAATCGCAGCTGGCGGTCTGATCCGGCGCCATGAAATCGTTACGCCCTTGGCGATGGCCGCTGGATCCTCTGGTGCTGACTTGTTGAAACCCTGCGTAGAGGCGCGGCGACACGACATCGATACACATCCGTTTGAAGATATGGATCAGCTGATCGCCTATTGTGCGGATTCAGGCGGCGTTTTGATGCAGGTATCGGCGATGGCCCTCGGGGGGGAATCTGGCGCTGCGGCCAAGGCGCTTGGAACGGCTACGGCAATCGGGTCTTACCTGCGGGCGATTCCTGAACTGCGGGCGCGGGGCAGGGAACCTCTTCCACAGATCGGTGGTGATGAAAGGGGTATTATCCGGGATTTGGCTGCTGTGGGTTTGAAATATTTGGCGAAAGCACGTGCTGATCGGCCACGCGTAAATGATGTTGCTTGCTTGCCCGGTTGGCTGGCCGCACCGGTTCTAAACGCGGCGCTTAAAGATCCATCTCGTGTGCAAAACGGCACCTTGATGCCCAGCCCTTTTCAGCAGAATATACGCCGCCTTTACGTCGCCAAAACAGGGCGTTGGTGAACGGATTAGGCGCTGGGGTTGGCGTCTTTAGGGCGTGTCATCAACCAGATCAGGGAACTGCCAGCCAGCAATAGGAACGGAACCATCGCGATGTTTACCGCGCTCCATCCATCCTCTGGTGCGCCACCGATGCAGTTCATCAACCCGCCGGAAGACAGAGACGCCAACGTGACACCACCGAACACAAGCAGGTCGTTCAACCCTTGAATGCGCCCGCGTTCATGAGGGGCGTGGGATGTGCTCAGCATTGTGGTTGCGCCAATAAATCCGAAATTCCAACCGACGCCCAATAGAATAAGGGCGATGTAGAAATGGCCTAGATCGACACCAGACAGTGCAACGATGCCTGCGCCTGCCAAAATCACCATTCCTGCGGCAATAATGGATTCGACACCAAAACGCGCGATTAAATGACCTGTGAAGAAGGACGGAACGAACATGGCCAAGACGTGTAGCGACACGATATTTGCCGCATCCGCTTTTTCAAAGCCACAGCCGACAACCGCCAATGGTGTTGCGGTCATCACCAGATTCATCAAACCATAGCTCACCATTCCGCAAATGATGGATACAGCGATCCGTGGCGTGGCCAATAGCTCCATCCGGGTGCGCCCCTTTGGTGCATCTGCGCTGCGGGCTTCTGGTTTGGGAATGTCGAGCATCGCAAACAGAAAAGGGCCAATCATATTGAGCGCGACAATCACCAAATAAGTGCCCATAAAGCTGGAAACTTGCGCATTGGAAGACGGGATCAACCCATCTGTCATTTTGACCAGTTGCGGGCCAATCAAAGCAGCCAAAAGACCGCCGCCCATGATCAAAGAGATCACTTTTGGTTTTGCCTCATTGCTGGCTGTGTCCAAGGCTGCAAAGCGATAAAACCCGTTGGCCGACATGTAGACGCCTGTAAATAGCCCACCCAGCAACATCAGCCAGAACGCACCGAACCAAATACCCGCCGCACCCAGGCCAGCGCCGATTGCGCCGGAGACTGCGGCAATGCTAAATCCGAATTGGCGACCCCGTTTGTCCATGATGTTGGCCAAAGGCGTCGCTGCCAGCATCGATCCACCAACAATTGCGGAAATCGTCAGCGTGGCCAAGCATGCGATCGGGGATAGCGCGACCCCGGCTAGACCGGCGATTGTAAACAACATGGGCATTTGCGAACCCAAAAGCGCCTGTGCCAGAATTAGCACAGCCATGTTGCGTTTCGTGCGGGGATCGATGGTATGTGTCTTGCTCATATTGGGATCGCTAAGCGCATGATGCAGCTAGTGCAACATCTCTATTGTATCGGTACAGGACAGTTTTAGGTTAACGAAGACAACCCGCGATATTGCGCCAGCCACACTGTAAGTCGTCCGCAGTCTGGATCTTCGACCTTATGGCGAAGCAGTTCGAATCCATTTTGTGCCAGCAGGTCACGGTATTCGTCAGGTGCCAGACTGCCGTGATACAGTGTTTCCCCCTCAAACGTGCCCATAGCCGTTCCATGACCGGTTCCAGAGGTGAACATAAGCGGCGCGTTTAACGCGGCATGTTGGCGGAAAATCGGAAACAGACCGCGTTGGTCTTCTGGCGTTAAATGAAAACTACTGTTCCATGCAAGGATGCCGCCAAACTGTCGGTTGAGATCTAGGTCGCGCATATCCGCATGCAAAACCTGTGCCTCTGGCAAATTAACTTGTGCAATTTTGACCATGTCCAGGGCCCCATCGACGGCTGTTACATCGCATCCATTTTCAATGAAATAGCGACCGATGGGCAAACCTGAACCACAACCGATGTCCAGAACAGACTTGGATTGCGGGATAAGGTCCAAAAATGGTTTTAACCAGCAGTCTTCCCGAACCGTATCACCACGTTTCTGTGCCCATGTCTGTGCATTGCGATGGTATAGGCTAAGGATGTTTGCGGAATGGTCCGTCATAAGATCTGGCCCCTGAAAGGTTTTGATATGGCATGGCTGCCTGCGGTATCGCCTTGTAGATGTCATTCAGTTTATTAAGGTGCGGGATGTAATGGAAGGAAAGAGACAAAAATGGACGAGCGCATTTTGACGTCTCAATCCTGTGTGGATGAAGGGGCGACCTGGTTAGCCGAGCGTGAACCACGTTTCGCCTACGCATTGACACTGACCGGTGCATTGCCCACGCGACTGCGGGAAGACGGGTTCGAAGCATTGCTGCGTGCCATTGTCAGCCAACAGGTCAGTGTCGCATCTGCCAACGCGATTTGGGCGCGGCTGGAAACCGGTGACATGATACATGCCGATCAGGTTTCTGCCGCCGATCTGGATACGCTACGCGCCCTTGGCTTAAGCCGTCAAAAAGCCACCTATGCTTTGGCACTTGCGCAAGCGGGTATTGATTTCGCGGCCCTGCGCAACCAGCCTACGGAAGACGTGATCAAGACCTTGGTCGCGGTCAAAGGAATTGGCGTTTGGACTGCTGAAATCTATACGATGTTTTCTTTAGGGCGCGCAGATGTGTTTGCGCCCGGCGATCTGGCGCTGCAAGAAGGCGCGCGATTGCTGTTTGATCTGCCCGAGCGGCCAAAAGAAAAAGCCCTGCGCGCTATCGCCGAACAATGGTCCCCTTGGCAATCCGTGGCAGCGCGTATTCTATGGGCCTATTACCATGTCGAAAAACAGCGTGACGGGATTGTTTAGCTTCGACAGCCTTCACATCGCTATATTTGAAAGCAAAAGCAGGTGCCTAATCGCAATAAATTCATGAAAAATTCGGCATTTTCATATATCGTCTCAACGTTTCGATGGCGTATGGTTTAGGTCATCTCTTGATATGAAATGGTACGAGTAAAGAAAACTGCATGTTGATCCTGTCTGAAATTTCTACAGATCTGCCTCTGGAGATATTAGAGGCCCTGCCAAGTCCAGTATTTTTGAAAGGGCCTGATGCGCGCTATGTTTGGGCCAATTCGGCATTCAAAAACCTGTTTGGAATTAAGCGGCATGATCTCTTTGGAAAATTAGATCGCGATTTATTTCCCAGCAGGCAAGTTTCGCAATGCAATGGCGGAGATTTGCGGGTTCTGGAAACTGGGAAGATGGACGAAGCACGTGAAGTCATTGTCGATAGGCTTGGAATATCCCGCGCCACGATCACGCTCAAATCCCGCCTGCAACTGCCTGATGGCACCTGTTATATCACCGGCGTTATGCATGATATCTCGGACGTATCAGAGGCAAATCGCAAATTGCGCACGACCGGATCACAATTGGAACGGCGCGCAGCAGAGTGGCGCGATATGTCCCATCGTGATGTTCTGACCAATTGCTACAACCGTCGGTATCTGTTCGAAAATAAAAACCTTGTCCATGCTCAAAGAGCGGTTGGCATCGCCATTGCGGATCTGGATCATTTCAAGCTGGTGAATGACACATTGGGTCATGATGCAGGGGACAAAGTTCTATGCGGCTTTGTGGAGACCGTAGAAACCCATTTGCGCGAGGGGGATTTCATCGCCCGATTGGGGGGGGAAGAATTTGCCATTGTTATGCCAGATATCACGGCCGATGACTTTCAAACCATATTGGAACGCATCCGATCGGATTGGCAATCTGTCGGGTTGAAAATCGTCGAAGGCGCGATGCCTATCACCGTGTCAATCGGTGCAGTTCTGCGGGAACAAGGGGAAAAAACCGATTTTTATCAGTGTGTTGATCTGGCTGATAAATGCCTTTACGAGGCGAAACATGCAGGGCGTAACCGCGTCGTGTTTGGCCCTTCTCCCGAGGCGTGATGTGACGCAATGCGTATGTGTGTTGGGTGCGATGATCGGTTTTCAATAAAGTAGCATATGCCCGGTGCTTGCCCAGACTAGCATTCTACGCTACCGATCTCCCCAAGCAAGAAATCAAACAACAGGAGCAATCTATGACGCGCATTTTGCAAGCAGGGCGGAAAGAACCTGCATCAGGAGAAATGCGATCATGTGTTGTTTTCCTCCATGGTTATGGGGCGAATGGTGCGGATCTATTGGGCCTAGCGGATCCTTTGGCGGAACATCTTCCCGACACAATGTTCATTGCCCCTGATGCGCCAGAGGAATGCGTTGGCAGCCCGATGGGATTTCAGTGGTTTCCGATCCCGTGGATCGACGGATCTTCGGATGAAGAGCGCGATTTGGGAATGCAGCGGGCAACAGAAGATCTGAACGCGTTTCTGGATGCCTTGATGGTGGATGAGGACCTGTTGCCGGAACAAGTGGCACTTGTCGGGTTTTCCCAAGGCACCATGATGAGCCTGCATATCGCACCGCGTCGTGAAGACGAAATAGCCGGTGTGGTCGGATTTTCGGGACGCCTGATGTATCCAGAAATGCTGGAAGATGATGCGCAGTGTAAACCGCCCATGTTGTTATTGCATGGTGATATGGACGACGTGGTTCCACCGCAATCCTTACCCGAGGCCGTCGATGCGTTGCAAGGCGCAGGCTGGAAAGAGGTCTATGCCCATGTGATGAAGGGAACAGCCCATGGCATCGCGCCCGATGGATTGGGCGTCGCACTGGCATTCCTGCGCGACAAATGCGGATTTTGATCCTGAATGACTAGGCGCTTTAAGCGTCTAGCTCGGCATCCCAATACAGGAAATCCATCCAGCTTTCATGCAGATAGTTGGGTGGAAATTTTCGCCCCATATTCATCAACAGGCCTGCATCCGGCTGGCGGGGCAATTTGCGCAGGCGCATCCCACATTGTTTTAGCGACTTGGAGCCCTTTTTCAGGTTGCATGGCGAACAGGCCGCAACAACGTTTTCCCAAGATGTGATGCCGCCATCAGCACGCGGAATGACGTGATCAAAGGTCAAATTGTCCTTTGATCCGCAATACTGACACCGAAATTCATCCCTCAAAAAAAGATTAAAGCGCGTGAAGGCCACGCGCTTTCTAGGTTGAACAAAATCTTTGAGAACGACGACACTAGGTATCTTTAACGTCATTGTCGGGCTGCGGACCTCTTGGTCATATTCCGCGACAATATCGACCCTTTCTAAGAAAGCCGCCTTTACAGCCTCTTGCCAAGGCCAGAGGCTAAGCGGGTAATAGGACAGAGGGCGGTAATCGGCGTTTAGCACCAATGCGGGGTGGTGTTTTAGCGCGGATGGCTCGCGCACGAAGCTGGTCCTGAAATCGGGATCCATTGGAACAGTCCTTTGCCTGTCTTGTTTTCCTCAACTTCCGCGGGCTGCCACTCCGCGTAGCTCCACTATATCTGGCGTTGGTTAACGATCAACCCCCACCACATAGAGTGGTCTTGCTTTTCAGAAATAGAACGATTCCATGACATGCCTGTAACAGTTATCCACAGAATTATGCATAGCTATTGGGCAATCATATATGAGCCGGTGGATCACGCAGGTGTTGGATCGCGAATAATGCAAGATAAGGACAAAAAAACGCCCGCGTCACAGACGCAGGCGTTTGAAAATGCTTTGGTCGGGTTGGCGAAGGTAGGGGTATTAGCCCTCAGCTTTTGGTGCGACAGGCGTTGTGCGTCCATTGGACAGCGGGTCGTCCTGACGTTGAACAGAACCTTCAAAATGCGCACCGCTTTCGATCGCGATCGTCTTGTGAATAATGTCGCCTTCGACACGTGCGGTTGCAGTCAAGCGAACCTTCAAGCCACGCACACGACCAACGATACGGCCGTTGATGACAACGTCATCCGCAACAACTTCACCTTTGATCGTAGCGCTTTCGCCGATTGTCAGCAGATGCGCACGAATGTCGCCTTCGATATTGCCTTCAACCTGGATGTCGCCAGTTGTCTTGATGTTTCCTGAAATGTGCAGGTCAGAAGACAGGATTGATGCAGGTGGTTTTGCTTTTGGTGTTGTAGATGATGGCATAGGTGGTTTGCTCGGACGGGACGCTTCTGTTGGAGTTGGAGCGGGCTTGGCCGCGGATTCATCGGCCTTCGGGCCTGGTTCGTTTATTTTGCTTTTAGAAAACATCGTTTGCAGCCTTGATGTAGATCATCGGATTGACAGGTTTGCCGCCGACGCGCACTTCGTAGTGAAGATGCGTTCCGGTGGACCGTCCAGTATTCCCCATATCACCAACGCGTTGACCACGCGAGACCCTTTGTCCAACTTTAACGCGAATTTTCGACATATGCGCATATCTTGTCTCAATTCCGAACTCATGCTGGATTTTTACCAGGCGTCCATAGCCTGATTGCCAGCCCGCAAATGTCACTACGCCATCTGCGGTCGAATAGATCGGTGTTCCATGCGGTGCTGCAAAATCAGCACCCGCATGCAGGCGGCCCCAGCGATAGCCAAAGCCAGAGGTGAAACGGAAGGAATCTTTCAATGGTGTGGCAAATGGCGCTTTTTCTGCCGCGATGCGGTAGAGGTTCAAGCGATCCATCTGGCCCAGAATATCGTTTGCGCGTTGGGCATCCAACGATGGTTCTTCGCCGCGCGCTGTCAGCGTTAAGGGCGTAAGAGGTCCGCCCTGACCGGAATATCCGCGACGCACTTGATTGATAATGCTGTCAGCATCCATGCCAGCCCGTTCAAACATGCGATCCAGCGGCTTAACAGAAACGGTCATTGCTTCTTCAAGTTGACGGAAAATCGCGTCGTTCTTGATCTGCATATCCCGAATCTCGTCGGCCATTTCTTCGGCTCGAACAAAGGCTTCTTCGGCATCGGCGATCACTTGGTCGCGCTCTTGTGCGGTGCTTTCCAATGCCTCAGATAGGAATTCGATCTCAGCATCGCTTGTTCCGTTGGACGCTAGGGCAACAGCGGTTCCATCGCCGTTTATTTGATCTTGCAGCAAAGCCAGCTCTTGCGAAGCGTCTTCGCGCTGCTTCATCGTGTCCATCAAGGTCGCTTGAACGATGTCTAGACCTTTTTCAACTTCTCTACGGCGGGTTTCGGAGTCCAGCAATTGGGACTGCATCACCGAAATTTGCTCGAGAACAGAATTAAAACGTTGATGTGCGGCTTGGGCTTCCGCGGCGCGTGTGTCGCGTTCCTTGGACAACGCATTCAAACGTTGCTCATAGGTGATTTGATCGCGCTTAGCCTGTTCACGGAAATTGCCGGACCCGATGCTATCCATCAAAAGGATGGCGGTCGCAATAATGGTCCAAGACATTACAGCCGTGACACCCAGAACGGCCAAGGCCTGCGTTTCAGAGCGCAGTCGAATGAACCGCGTGTCTGATGTTGATCGAAGGAATAGTCTCCTTTCAGGAAACCACTGCTCCATCAACGCGTGTGTTTTGATCGCAAGACGCGAGCGCATCCAATTCGACCTCGTCATGATAGTTCGTCCCAATTCTGGTACACTTTCCTGGTACCTTGGCGAGGTTGGTAAACTTTGGTTTATGTTGGTGCAAGGATTTTGCCCCCTATTTGCAAAGGGCAGCTTAACGTTGATGAAAATGCGCGGAAAATTGCCTATATCTTTCGGATTTCTAACGAAAACTGCCTATTTTTCCTCCGCCAATGGCCAATAGAAATCCAGCGGAAGACCGGCTTCCGCCCGCTTTTCGTCGTTGAACGGAGGTTTGAGCGCGCCGTGAAAGTAGGTTTTGACCAGCTTATGAAACACATCTTTGGGATCGAATTCATGCCGACCGCACAAAAAATTAAACCACTTTGATCCATAGGCCACATGACCCACTTCTTCGGCGTAGATGATTTCCAATGCGCCGACGGCACTATCCAATTTTGCCCGTTTGAAAATCTCAATCATTCCCGGCGTTACGTCTAAGCCGCGCGCCTCTAACACCATGGGAACGACAGCAAGGCGCCCCATAATATCATCAATGGTATCCTCGGCTGCCCGCCACATGCCGGCATGGGCGGGCAGATCGCCATAAAAACTGCCCAATTCTTCCAGACAGTCACACATTAGGTTGAAATGTTTGGATTCTTCATCGGCGGCTTTGATCCAGTCATCATACCACCCTAAAGGCATGGGTGTTTCAGCAAAGCGTGGGATGATGTCCCAATGCAAATCGACCGCATTTAGTTCGATATGCGCCACAGCATGCAAAAGGGCGATGCGTCCCTGTGGGCTGCCGGGTTTGCGTTTTGGCACATCGCGGGGATCCAACAGTTCGGGTTTGGCGGGCCGGGCAGGGCGCAATGGCGGGGTTGCTTGCCCGATCTCAATTGGTGTGCCTGCTTCGCGTGCCGCAAACCACATCGCCGCATATTTGTGGGAAAGCGCAGTTTTTTCGCGCCCATCGGCTGTTGTCAGAACGTCAACGGCCATGTCGCAGAGGGTCTTGTTCGTCATAGGGTGCGCGCAGCCTCCAGAACCTCTTCTGCATGACCTGCGACTTTTACCTTGCGCCAAGATTTGACGATGTCACCCTGCGCATTGATCAAAAAGGTTGCACGTTCGATCCCCATAAAGGTTTTCCCGTACATCTTTTTTTCTTTCCAAACGTCATACTTTTCGCAAGCGTCACCATGCTCATCGGACAAAAGTGGTGCTTTTAGTTCTTTTTTGTCGATAAATTTTTCATGACTTGCCATGCTATCTTTGGAAATTCCGAACAGTTTTGTATTTGTCTCTGCGAAAGCTTCCGTAAGGGCAGAAAAATCAATGTTTTCCGTCGTACACCCTTTTGTGTTATCGCGCGGATAGAAAAATAGGACCACATTTCCACCTTGCAAATCAGACAGCGTAATATCATGGCCCAATGTAGAGGGCAGAGTGAAATCCGGGGCGGTTTGCAAATCAGTCATGTCAGAACTCCTTTTCAAGACCGGTTTGGGGCGCAGTATTGCGTTTGGGCTAACGGCCATAGCGCTGCTGTGCAAGGGGATACGCAAGTGTTCATGGAACGGATCATTATGTGCGGGGCTGAGTTCGGCCTGATATGACTGCGCGTGATCAAGATAAAAGAGATGTTACAACGCCTATGACGGCATTAAAGGCACCGGCATGTGCGAAAACCGTGACAAACAAACAGGAAGGTGCCGAAGACGATATCGCAGATAACGACGCCAAACCGTCTGAAGATCGCTGTACCACGTGGCCGTGGTGGGCGCGGGGATTGGCGGCAGCTTTTGGCACATTAGCGTTTTTGACCGCATGCCTTTGTGGCGGCGTATGGTGGCTGGCGCATAGTGAAACCCGCCTTGAATCACCTGATTGGTTGACGCAGCATATCGAGCAAAGTTTGGTTGATATGGCTCCGGATATACGGGTGTCCTTCGGAAATATCTCTCTTTTTGCACAGACCTCTGGGCAACTTCATGTCGCGTTAAGCGATGTAAGCGTGGTCAATTTGGACGGGCATTTGATCGCCCAACTCAGCGCGTTAGAGGCCGGTCTGTCAGGCTGGGATTTGCTGCAAGGTGATACGATTTTGCGCAATGGACGCGTTTCCGGTGCCTTCATCACCGTTTTGCGGGATAAATCAGGGCGTTTGGGCCTGGCCTTGGGAGATGCGTTTTCCGATGATGTAGACGCACCCGATGTTCCTACGATGATCACCACGTTGGATAATCTGGCGCAAAGCCCGCTATTGGAACACTTGGATGATCTGGAAGCGGATGGCATGACCATTCGCTATGAGGATGCACGTGCGCGACGTGGTTGGACCGTCGATGGTGGGCGGGTGCTACTGGAACGCCGCGATACATCCATCATGTTTACGGCTGATATGGCGCTTTTGGGTGGGGGCGCTTCAGTTGCGTCTTTGCAATTACACGCAGAAAGTGAGATTGGAAAAACATCGGCGCAGTTCGGTTTTGCGCTAGAGGATTTGCCAGCACAAGATATCGCAACCCAAAGTCCGGCCTTGGCGTGGCTTGAGGCCTTGCGCGCGCCAATTTCGGGCACATTTAGGTCGGGAATCGATGAAAATGGCAATTTGCTGGATTTTGATGCCTCTCTGAAAATTGCAGAAGGCGTCGTGCAACCGAGTGCAGCAACAACACCAATCCGGTTTCAAGAAGCGTCTGCAGCGTTTCGGTTTTTGCGCAAAGACTCTGTCCTCGATTTCCAGAAAGTCACAGTTTTATCTGACAGCGTTGATGTGTCTTTGTCCGGTAAGGCGGCCTTGCGCGGTGTTGAAAACGGATGGTTGGACGATCTCGAAGGGCAATTTTCGGTCTCGTATTTGCGTTTGGCCGAAGGGTTGGTGTTCGATCAAGAAGAAACCATAGAAGGTGCCGATCTAGCGTTCAAATTACGGCCCAATCCGTTTCAAATCACGGTTGGTGAGGTTCACGTCAAAGATCCCCGGTATCCATTAAAGATTAAGGGTCAAGTTTCGGCGCGCGCTGATGGTTGGCATACGGCCATTGACGCGGAAATCGAAGAAACGTCGCCAGACACTGTTCTTAAACTGTGGCCTTCCAGCAAGTTAAAGGGGCCTCGCAACTGGATTGCGCAACATGTTCATGAAGGACAGATCACAAACGCTATTTTTGCGATGCGACTGGTGCCAGAGACACGTCCCGATGTTTTTGTTGATTTCAATTTTGAAGAAGCGCGTGTTTCATTTGCAGACGGTTTTGCAGATGTTGCAAAGGCGGGCGGGCATTTTTCATTGTACAAAGACCGAATGGTTGTTCAACTGGCGAAGGGCGAGACATCCCCGAATTCGCGACCGGTCGATTTGGCCGGGTCCCAGATTGTTGTGGCTGACTTCAAACAAAGGCCCGCGCTGTTTGCACTTGAATTGAAATCACGGGGTCCGGTTGGTGGATATTTAGACTACATTGATCAAGAGCCTCTGAAAATTCTTGAAAAATCTGGGTTTTCTCCCGATCTGGCGACGGGGCAGGCTGTGATCTCTGGAACGTTGGACATGCCAATTCGTGGGGGCCTGACGAAAGACGACATTCGCTTCAATTTCGGCGGCACGGTCCGCGATGCTGCCAGCGATGCGTTGCTAGAGAACAAACCGTTGCGCTCTGATAGTTTGGATCTGACGATAAGCAACACGCTGTTCACAGTGTCTGGCCGCGGGACCCTATCGGGCGCGGGGTTTGAAGGGACCTATCGCCAACCCTTGGGAACGGGTGAACGTCCCGTGGTTGATGCGGAAGTTGATATCAGCGATGCCAATTTGCGAGCGCTTGGCATTACATTACCTGCAGGGATGTTGTCAGGGCAGGGCAAAGGTGCGCTGACGCTGGCTTTTGGAGCGAACACGCATCGCTTCGACGTCACCACCAACACCCGGGGCCTGACAATGTCGTTGCCGCATCTAAATTGGCGCAAACCCGCTGGGCAGGTTGGATCTTTGAGCGTATCCGGCACTGTCGGGCAGACCATGTCTGTGGATGATATCCAGCTTTCTGCGGCGGGCCTGACTGCCGCTGGTTCTGTCGACCTAACAGCCGACGGTGGTTTCAGGGCCTTGGACTTGCGGGAAATGGAACTGGCGAATTGGTTGGATGTTTCAGGACGCCTTGTCGGGCGGGGACGCCAGACACCTGCTGTCAACCTAAGTGGCGGCAATGTCGATTTGCGCCGTGCCACTTTTGGCAGCGCAGGTGCTGGATCTGGCGGATCGAGCAGCGTTCCGATGACGGTTGAACTCAATCGATTGCAGGTTACGGACTCGATTTGGTTGGATCGGTTCCGTGCCAGTTTTACTGCATCCTCTGCCGGAATGACGGGGCGTTTTACAGGCCGTTTGGGCGGCAAGACCCCTGTGGCCGGAACCATGACACCGGGGGCAGGCGGGACATCGTTTTTCATCACAGGTGAAGACGCGGGTGATATTTTCGCAGCTGCCGGGTTCATGGATAATGTGAGTGATGGGGCATTTGAACTGTCATTTACCCCAACGCGTGGCTTTGAAGGCACCTATGATGGCACGATGAAAATCCAAGGAACCCGGGTACGCAATGCACCCGCTATTGGCGCCCTATTGGATGCGGTTTCGATTGTTGGTATTTTGGATGAAGTCAACGGGTCCGGCATCTATTTTGACACGGTCGAAGGTTCCTTCCGCCTGACCCCCCATCGCGCGATCATTACAGAATCCAGCGCCGTTGGCCCCTCTATGGGCGTGTCTTTGGATGGGTATTACGACCTTGCGTCGGGTCGGTTGGATATGCAGGGGGTTCTGTCACCCGTCTATATCTTGAACGGTATCGGCCGGTTGTTTTCAGCGCGTGACGGTGAAGGGTTGATCGGTTTTAATTTCGCACTTAAGGGCACAACGGATACGCCAAATGTGTCGGTAAATCCACTTTCGGTCTTCACACCGGGCATGTTTCGTGAAATTTTCCGCCGTCCTGTCCCCAAGCTTGAGAATTGACGAATATGAGCCTGCAGCTGAGCGATTTTGACTTTGACTTGCCCGAGGATCTGATTGCCACGCGACCAGCCACACCGCGATCCAGCGCACGCCTTTTGGTAGCCGATGGATCGACCATAAAAGATCTACATGTGCGTAATTTGGTCGATATGTTTCAGCCGGGCGATCGTTTGGTTCTCAACGACACCCGTGTCATTCCCGCGCGGCTAAGTGGGGTGCGGCGCAGACAAAGCGACGCAGGGCTGACGGAAGCGCATATTGAAGTGACGCTGTTGTCACCAGAAGTGGACGGCACATGGAGTGCGCTGATCAAGCCGCTGAAAAAGGTCAAAGACGGTGAAAATATCCATTTTTCGGATGATTTTGAGGCGGTTTTAGTCTCGCGGGCGGACGGGCAGGCCAAGCTTCGGTTTAATCTGGAAGGCGATGCGTTTGAAACAGCGCTTAATCAGGCTGGTGCCATGCCTTTGCCGCCCTATATCGCCGCCAAGCGACCAGCAGACGAGCAGGACAAGACAGATTACCAAACGGTTTGGGCCAAAAATACCGGTGCGGTTGCTGCGCCGACGGCCAGCCTGCATTTCGATCAGGATCTTTTGACGCAGCTGCGGGCCAAGGGCGTCGAATTCACGCATGTGACGCTGCATGTCGGGGCTGGGACGTTTTTGCCGGTCAAAGTTGACGATGTCACAACACATAAAATGCATGGCGAATGGGGCGAAGTAACGGCCCAAGCCGCTGAAGATATGCGTGCGACCAAAGCCGCTGGTGGCCGTGTGATCCCGGTCGGTACAACCGCCTGTCGCCTGATTGAAACGGCCGCAAGGTCGGGCGAAATATGTGCCTATCAGGGCGTGACCGATATTTTCATTTACCCAGGATTTCAGTTCCACGCGACAGATGCATTGATGACAAATTTTCATTTGCCACGCAGCACATTAATGATGTTGGTTTCTGCGCTTCTAGGACGTGATAGCGTGATGAAGATCTACGCGCATGCTGTTGAAAATAAATACCGTTTTTTCTCATACGGTGATGCGTCCCTGTTGATCCCAGAGGGCCAATATTCAAGCAAAGCTTGAAAACGACATCTCCACATCAACTCGTGTCGCAAAATAGCAAGACGACTCAGATTAGGGTCTGAAATGTCGGGCTAACGGCCATACGAATGCCGGGTCACATTAAGGTTGCGTGCGATGATTGGCGTGTTCAAAAATTCATGGGCTTTGTTCCTGGGAATGTTGTTGTTGATGACGGGCAATGGCATTCAAAGTGCGTTGATCGGCTATCGTGGGCCTGATTTAGGGTTTTCTCAATTCGAGATTTCCGTGATCATTTCGGCCTATTTTCTTGGCTTTTTGTTCTCGTCCCGCATCACGCCTGTCCTGATCCGCCGTGTTGGGCATGTTCGTGTTTACGCAGCCTTGGCCTCTCTTGTTTCTGCGGCACTTATTCTGTTTCCTGCGCTTCCCTTTTGGCCGGTTTGGATTTTGGGCCGGTTCATTATCGGCTTTGGTTTCTGTGGCGTGTACGTTGTTTCGGAAAGCTGGTTGAATGATGCTGCGGATAATGAGACGCGGGGGCAGGCGCTGTCGGCCTATATGTTGGTCCAAAGCTCGGGCTTGATTCTGGCGCAGTGGTTCCTTGTCACACCGGATAATAGTGGTTTTATCCTGTTCATTATCCCATCTGTTTTGGTTTCCGTCTCCTTTGCGCCGGTTCTGTTGTCTGTGTCGCCCACCCCGGCCTTTGAGACGGCAAAACCCATGACTTTGCGCGAATTGTTCACGGTGTCTCCTTTGACCTTTGTGGGTCTCTTTTTGCTGGGCGGGGTTTATGCGTGTCAGTTCGGCGGCATCGCGGTTTTTGGTCAGCTGGCGGGATTAACCCTGTCTGAGCTGGCCTTGGCAAATGGCGCAATCTATCTGGGCGCGTTGGTGGCGCAATATCCGATTGGCTGGCTGTCTGATCGTATGGATCGACGGTTCTTGATCATTTCCAGTTCCGGTCTGGCAGGGGCCGCCTGTGTGACCGGGGTCTACACTTGGGACAGTTTTACAATGCTTGTCCTATGTTCTGGCATGATCGGCGCAATGGCGAACCCGTTGTATTCCTTGTTTATCGCCCACGCGAACGACTATTTGGACAAGGATGACATGGCCAGCGCGTCGGCCGGGATGTTGTTTGTCAACGGTGCGGGTGCCGTCACCGGGCCGCTGTTACTGGGCTGGTCGATGGACGCATTTGGGGCGGGGGGATATTTCGTTTTCCTTGCAGCGGTTTTGTTGGGCATTGCGGCCTACGGTCTCTATCGGTCTACACAGCGTGCAACAGTCTCTGTCGAGGAAAGCGGGGCATACGCACCGATCATGCCAACATCGACACCTGTCGCAATGGAATATGCGCAGGAATACGCTATCGAATTGGCTGAAGAGGCCGAAACAGACAGCGATGATCAAAACCAAAACGAAGCAGCGCCAGCCACTTAACTGTTCCGCGTGCTGTGCAAATCTTGAATACGGCGCTAAGATCCCGATATACGGAGATCTAGGTTTCGTTTTGGAAAGTGGAATTTATGCTGACAGAGAATGGTCTTGCGACACCTCAAGAGGTTTTGTCATTTTGGTTTGATGAGATGTCGCCGGCAGATTGGTATAACAGCACTGATGAATTGGATGCCACAATCCGGAACCGTTTTGCCCCCACGTGGCAGGCCGCAACCAGATCGCGCTTTACGCAATGGTTCAGCACCCCCCGAGATACCTTGGCGTATCTGATCCTCTTGGATCAGTTCCCGCGCAATATGTTCCGCGGTTTGGCAGAGTCATTTGCCTCGGACAGACTGGCCCTGGCCGCCGCAAAACTGGCAATTGGGCGCGAATGGGATTTGCAGATTGATGAACCTGCGCGTCAGTTTTTCTATATGCCGTTGATGCATTCCGAGATTTTATCTGACCAAGACCGCTGCGTGCGCCTTATGTCTGAACGCTTGAAAGACGCCAGTAATAAATTGCATGCCCGCACGCATCGGGAAATCATCCGCCTGTTTGGACGCTTTCCTTATCGCAATGACGCTTTGGGGCGGGCTTCGACTTTGGCAGAGCAATCTTTTCTGAATGGGGATGGTTACGGGGGCATTTTGCGCGATCTTGATGGGCCGTCAGCCTGATCAATACCCGCTATCGGCGCATTGTCCCATCAACCCGCCCAAAAGATGCGTCATCATCGCGTCTTTTTTCAAACCGTGTTCGGATAAATAGATGCCTTGAATGAAATAGGCTTCGCTTTCTAATCGGCCAACGCAGTTTGGAATGTCGTCTCTCTGATGCTGGGCCATATGGACCATTTCATGGAGTAGTACCGATTTCCCAAATACGGTCGATAAATCAACGTCGCGGGCCAAGGCAATCGTGTCATTTTCTGGGAAATACGCCCCAACCTGATATTGTATCGCCTTCGTTTCAGGTGGCAGTGAAAAGCGGATGTCAAAACAGGGCATGTTCGCATCGATACCGCCCAAACGTTTTAAATCCGCGCTCAATTCATGGATGACAGAGCATGTGTTCACCGGTGCCGTCAGCTCTAAAGCGGCAGCAGATGACGCGAACATAGAAAATGCAAGTGCCAGTTTTATGGTTTTCATAAAAGGTATAATGAACTGTCATAAAAAATTTACAATTAAGATGGGCCGATTTTTGTCAAAAGTTGCGCTTCAGGCAGGATATCTTTGTGATATTGTTCGTTTTTGAGCAAATGTTGGCGGTAGGAATAGCGTGATGACCAACAGGACCTGACCGGCAGGCTGCAAGGATGCTGTTATCTAGGATCAGTTGTTCCAAGATATAGCCGGTCGGTTGCCGTAAATATGGGGCGCTATCAAACGTGGGCGTGCCTGCAGAATTTAGCTGCGCTGGTGATTATTGGCGACCAGTTCGTCCAATAGTTTCTTTGCCCTTGGCGCCAACCATGTCCAGACGGCAGGTGCCCCGCGCTGAATTTTTGCGCCGACTTTGGTGCAAAACATGTCATAGGTGACTTTGTAATCTACCCAAGATCCACCGCCCGATGCCAAATTCTGTACGGGCGGAATGGCCCGGTCTAGGGATTTTGCGAATATGGCCTCGGGAGAGTTGTTTTCCTCAAACCGGTTCCAGATCTCGCGCAGATCCTGCGCCTGTGTTTGGGGAAGAAGACCAAAAAGGCGCTCGGCTGCCAAGGCTTCGGCGGCCTCTATTGCGGCTGTGTCGTGATCGCCAAAAACAGGGGCATCGCCCGCATCAATTTCCACCAGATCATGCAGCAGCAACATGCGGATTGCTGTATTTATATCTGCTCCGTCAGGCAGGTGTTCTGCAAGGATCATGGCCCATAGCGCGACATGCCAACTATGTTCTGCGCTATTTTCAAAACGTGAACCATCACAAAGGGTTGTGGCGCGTTCTACATGTTTTAGTTGATCTATTTCAGACAGAAAGGTCAGTCTTTTATGCATGTCGCCTTTAGGTGGCGTTTCACCTGAAATCAGGGTTTCGCAATACTGTGCGATCTCTGGCCAATCCGTGTTCAAATACCGCGCGCGTCCTTCGCGCAACGTATGCGTGGCGATATCTGGATGACCTTCGCGCCAAATCGGTGCCAGAAAAACTTGTAAGATCGGTTGGATGTGATCGATCCGTTTGGCATAAATGGCACTGGGTGTTTCACGGTTTTCGAATTCCTGCCAAAGCGCGCGTATCGCAGTCCCTTGATCTGTTGGCAAAAGGCCAAAGATGCGGTCGGCGGCCTCGGATTCCTTTTGCGCGACATTTTCTGCGTCAAATGGAATGTGCACAGGGTGATCCCCTGCATCAATTTCGACAAGGTCGTGCACCAATAGCATAGCAATGGCACGATCTAGGTCGCAGTCCTTTGGGGCGCTATCGGCAAAGATCAGTGCGAAAAGGGCGGCGTGCCAACTGTGCTCGGCGCTGTTTTCATGGCGGGACAAGTCCAGCAAAACATTCGAACGCTCTACGGATTTCAAACGATCCGCTTCGGTGAGGAATGTCAGCTGTTGGTCAAGGCGGTCTTGAAAGATCATGGGCGAGGCATGACAGTATGCATCTAAAGACACAAGAGGCCGTCTATGGTGCTTTAGATGTTTTTGTTGTCGATGCCCGGGGCTTGGGCCTTGGGCGTTTCGCGGCCCGCGCGTTTGGCTTCTAACGCGGTTTTTACATGTTCTGTCAGGAAATTTCGCGCGCGACGTTCGGCCAAACGAATGCGCACTGCCGCGCGGAACACTTCCTCGGATGAGGGCGAGGATGCCCCCAAAACGGCGGCAACCTGATCAGATAGCGTGTCGTCCCCCAGCGCGTCCATTGCCTTGATCACATCAACAGCCAATTTATCGGCCAGATCATCGACAACGGACATGCCAGGTTCCTCATGCGCGCTTTAGCGCGTGTTTTCGGTCAGACGACGCTTCACATAGGATGTGGTCGAATCGACCAGTGTGTCCATGTGTTCGTCTTCAAAGAAGTGACCTGCACCAGACACTTCTTCATGAGTGATGGTGATACCCTTTTGTTCGTGCAACTTGTTCACCAAAGACACGGTGTCAGCTGGTGGTGCCACACGGTCGCCAGAGCCATTGATGATTAGGCCAGAAGACGGGCAGGGGGCCAAGAACGAAAAGTCATACATATTCGCTGGCGGAGACACAGAGATAAACCCTGTGATTTCAGGACGACGCATCAAAAGCTGCATACCAATCCATGCACCAAAGGAGAAACCGGCAACCCAGCAGTGTTTCGCATTGGTGTTCATGGATTGCAGGTAATCAAGCGCGGACGCAGCATCAGACAGTTCGCCGACACCCTGATCATATTCGCCCTGCGATCTGCCAACACCGCGGAAATTGAACCGCAACACGGTAAAGCCCATGTTGTAGAAGGCATAATGCAGGTTATAGACGACCTTATTGTTCATCGTTCCGCCAAATTGCGGATGCGGATGCAAAACAATGGCAATAGGAGCGTCACGATCTTTTTGCGGGTGATAGCGGCCTTCAAGGCGACCTTCTGGTCCTGGAAAAATGACCTCGGGCATGTGGCTTTATCTGCTCCTTATTCGCGTCTTAAATGGCGTCAGAATTCTTGACGGTTTGGATAAACCAAATTAGAACCCTTCTAAGTGCTGGGCCATTTACGACTTTTCAACCTGTGCACATCGAAACGCAAATAGGCAATTCGGGTCAAAAGGTCAATCCGCTGGGTCGGGTATTAGGTGAGGTTTAGGGGGACGCTCAATGAAATTGAGTACAAAAGGCAGATATGCCATGGTGGCGCTGGCCGATATTGCGCTGCAAAGCGACAAAGGTTTGGTCAATTTGGGAGATATCGCCAAGCGTCAGGACATCTCTCTTCCTTATCTCGAACAGCTGTTTGTGAAATTGCGTCGGGCGGGGTTGGTTGAATCAACCCGCGGTCCGGGTGGGGGCTATAAACTGGCCAAGCATGTCTCAGAAATTCGTGTTGTCGATATTCTGGGTGCGGTCGATGAAACGGTTAGCGCGATGCATAAAGGGGCAGGTGCCTCGGGTGCGGCTTCGGGTAGTCGGGCGCAAAGCATGTGCAATCGTCTCTGGGAAGGGATGAGCGCGCATGTCTACGTTTTCCTTCATCAGACCCGGTTGTCAGATGTGATCGCCAATGAATTGGCGCCTTGTCCGGCGGTGCCCAACCTGTTCGATATGGTTGATGAATGACGCCACGCATGACGTGAACCTCAAAAGCAAAAGGCTTTTGTTCATTTTGCATACCCCGTAAAGCGCGTCTTGAAATTTTGCTGATATGTGAGAGGGGCTGCGGTGAAGCGGGTCTATCTGGATTACAATGCGACCGCGCCATTGCGCGACGAGGCGCGCGCCGCCATGATTGCGGCGATGGATCTGTGCGGCAATCCTTCGTCGGTTCATGCTGACGGGCGTTCTGCGAAGTCCTTGGTCGAAAAAGCACGCGGACAGGTTGCCGAAGCGTTTGGCGCATTGGGGGCAGATGTCATATTCACGTCCGGTGCGACCGAAGCCGCGGCTTTGGCCATGGCTGGGCGTGATTTGGCCTGTTCTGACTTGGAACACGAGGCGGTTGCGTCTTGGGGAGCGTCGCCTTTGGCTGTTAGTCAGGATGGTCAGGTTGAAATTGCCGATCCCGGGAACGCATCAGTTCAGGTGGCCAATTCCGAAACTGGTATTTTGCAACAATTGCCATCTGGCATTGCTGTCGCGGATGCCACGCAGGCCTTTGGTAAAATCCCGTTTGCGTTCAATTGGTGCGGCGCGGAAATGGCGTTGATTTCCGCCCATAAGTTGGGTGGTCCAAAAGGCATCGGTGCTCTTGTGATCAAGCGCGGCACAGATATTGCGGCCCAAATCAAAGGCGGCGGTCAGGAAATGGGGCGTCGTTCGGGAACCGAAAATGTCATCGGGATCGCGGGATTCGGTGCGGCTGCCCAAGCGGCGTCGCGGGATCTAGATCAGGGTGTTTGGGAGCGGGTTAAAGAACTTAGAATTATTCTAGAGAAAAAACTTGCATCTGGCGCGCCAACGACTATTTTTGTCGGGAAAGACGCGCAAAGACTGCCAAATACGTCGAATTTCATCACACCCGGCTGGAAGGGTGAAACTCAGGTCATGCAAATGGATCTCTCCGGATATTCTGTATCCGCGGGATCGGCTTGTTCTTCGGGCAAGGTGCGGGCCTCAAAGGTTTTGACCGCGATGGGATTTGATGAGGATCTGGCATCCTGTGCGATCCGGGTCTCATTGGGACCTGAGACAACAGAAGAAGATGTGCTGGGCTTTGCCGAAGCTTGGCTGATAAAACGAGACAGATATTTGGCCCGCCACGGCCAATAGACGATATGCGGCCCGATCCGTTGGGTCAGAAGAGGAGTAAGCCATGACAAAGTTAGACGACATCAAGGTCGCTGAAACAGAGGTCAAAGTCAAAGATGGTGTTGAGCAGGAAACTGTAGACGCGGTTCAGGCCGTCAGCACCTATAAACATGGCTGGGAAACCGAAATTGAAATGGAATATGCCCCCAAAGGGCTGTCCGAAGATATTGTTCGATTGATCTCTGAAAAGAATGAAGAACCCGAATGGATGACCGAATGGCGCCTGTCGGCATTTGCCCGTTGGGGCAATATGGAAGAACCTGATTGGGCCATGGTGCGCTATCCTGAAGTGGATTTTCAGGACCAATATTACTATGCCCGCCCCAAAAGCATGGCAGAAAAGCCCAAATCGCTGGATGAGGTCGATCCAAAGCTGCTGGCGACCTATGAAAAGCTGGGCATTCCTTTGAAGGAACAGATGATCCTTGCCGGTGTTGAAGGTGCGGAAAATATGCCTGCAGAAGGCCGCAAAGTTGCGGTGGATGCGGTGTTTGACTCGGTGTCTGTTGGTACGACATTTCAGGATGAGCTGAAAAAGGCTGGCGTGATTTTCTGCTCTATCTCAGAAGCGATCCGCGAACATCCTGAATTGGTCAAGAAATACCTGGGCTCTGTTGTTCCGGTATCTGATAACTTTTATGCGACGCTGAACAGCGCTGTATTCTCTGACGGGTCGTTTGTTTACGTGCCACCGGGCGTGAAATGCCCGATGGAATTGTCCACCTATTTCCGTATCAACGCGGAAAATACGGGTCAGTTCGAACGGACGCTGATCATTGCTGATAAGGGCTCTTACGTGTCCTACCTTGAGGGCTGTACAGCGCCTCAGCGTGATACGACCCAGCTACATGCCGCCGTTGTGGAAATCATCATCGAAGAAGATGCTGAGGTGAAATATTCCACCGTTCAGAACTGGTTCCCAGGTGATGAAGAGGGCAAAGGCGGCATCTACAACTTTGTGACCAAGCGGGCGGATTGCCGGGGTGATCGATCCAAGATCATGTGGACACAGGTCGAAACCGGATCTGCTGTGACGTGGAAATACCCGTCCTGCATTCTGCGTGGCGCGGAAAGCCAAGGCGAATTCTATTCAATCGCCATTGCGAACAATATGCAGCAGGCCGATACGGGCACCAAGATGATCCATCTGGGCAAAGATACGAAATCTCGGATCGTGTCCAAAGGTATCTCTGCTGGTAAAGCACAAAACACCTATCGTGGTCTGGTGACTATGCACCCCAAAGCAAAAGACAGCCGGAACTACACGCAATGTGACAGTCTGCTGATCGGCGACACCTGTGGGGCGCATACGGTTCCTTATATCGAGGTGAAAAACAATTCATCCCGCGTGGAACATGAAGCGACCACATCCAAAGTGGATGATGACCAGCTGTTCTACTGCCGCCAGCGCGGCATGGATGAAGAAGAGGCGGTTGCCTTGGTCGTGAACGGGTTCTGTAAAGAGGTCCTTCAGGCCTTGCCGATGGAATTCGCGATGGAAGCACAGCAACTGGTTGCGATCTCGCTAGAAGGTTCTGTGGGGTAAGCCATGTTTATGGTTGCAGTGAACCAAACAGCCCCGATTGGGATCGGCCTTTTTATTGGGTGCTTTGTCGGTTTTGGATTGCGCGCCCGCGAAGGCCACACTCAGGGCCTGTTTCAGGGCTCTGTGTGGAAAACGGCAGTGCTGGTTAGCATGTCATCCTGGTTCGTGTCCGCGCTTGTCAAAATGGTGATGTGATGCCTTGGGGATCTCAAAAGCAGGGAGGAAACGCAATGATTGTTACAACGACACCCTCTGTCGAAGGCTATCAGATTGCCGAGTACAAAGGCATTGTTGTCGGAGAGGCGATCCTAGGTGCGAATGTGTTTCGTGACCTGTTCGCGGGCATCACCGATATCATCGGTGGACGTTCTGGCGCCTATGAACAATCGTTGGCCGAAGCGCGGGAAACTGCGCTGAAAGAATTAGAAGATCGGGCACAGGACAAAGGCGCGAATGCCGTTGTCGGCGTCGATCTGGACTATGAAGTGATCAACAATATGCTGATGGTTTCTGCCTCAGGCACCGCTGTGGTGTTGGGTTAAAACCGTCTAGACAAGATGAAGCGCATGCGGCGCGAAAGGAAAAGAAAATGCTGGAAATCAAAAACCTGCACGTCGAACTTGAAGAAGAAGATAAGAAAATCCTGAATGGTCTGAACTTGACGGTTGAAGCTGGTAAAGTTCATGCGATCATGGGACCAAACGGGTCCGGTAAATCCACCCTGTCTTATGTTCTGTCTGGCCGCGATGGGTATGAAGTTACCGATGGTAGCGCAGAATTGCTGGGCGAAGATATTCTAGAGATGGAACCGGAAGAGCGTGCTGCGGCCGGCCTGTTTTTGGCATTCCAATATCCGGTTGAAATCCCAGGCGTGGGCAACATGACCTTCCTGCGCACAGCGGTGAATTCACAACGTAAAGCGCGTGGTGAAGAAGAGCTATCAGCGGCGGATTTCTTGAAAGAGGTTCGCGCGAAGGCGAAGTCTCTGAAAATTGACGCAGACATGTTGAAGCGCCCAGTGAATGTTGGCTTCTCCGGTGGTGAGAAAAAGCGCAACGAGATCCTGCAAATGGCGATGCTGGAACCAAAGATGTGCATCTTGGACGAAACAGATTCTGGTCTGGACGTTGATGCGATGAAACTGGTTGCCGATGGCGTCAACGCGCTGCGCGACGAAGGTCGTTCTTTCCTTGTGATCACGCACTATCAGCGTCTGTTGGACCATATCAAACCTGACGTGGTTCACATTCTCTACAAAGGTCAGATCATCAAAACCGGTGGTCCAGAGCTGGCATTGGAAGTTGAAAACAACGGCTATGCAGACCTGATTGCGGCGGAGGAGGCATAATGGCTCTTCCCAAAGAAAAACAGGAAGTGACGGATGCGATGTTGTCCCATCTTCCAGAAGCCACAGGTGGCAACTGGATCAAAACGGCCCGTTCGGCAGCTATGGATCGTCTGGCATCCTTGGGTCTGCCCGTAAAACGTGACGAATATTGGAAATACGGCGATCCGACGCATTGGACAGCGGTGGAGCCAAAGTTCACCACGACAAGTGAAGCATCGCAGGTGTTTGACGGTGTCGAACCGCTGACTTTGGTGTTCGTTGATGGCGTCTTTGATGCCGATGCGTCTGATGCTTTGGCGCTAGATGGCGCAGAGATCACGCTATTGTCCAAGGCGGCACAGGCGGATTTGCATTGGTCCCAGTCCCTTTATGGCGTTCTGGAAACCCGTGCGAATTCCGTGAAACCGCAGGATGGCGGTGCGCTGGTGCGTCCGGTTGATCGTCCATTTGCGGCGTTGAATACGGCGATTGCTCAAGAAGGGGTTCTGATCCATGTGACGGGTCAGGTGGCCCGCCCGATCCGTATTTCGTACCGTTCGAATGGCGGTCAGGCATTGCTGCATCACGCGGTGAAGGTCGATGAAGGCGCATCCGTGACATTGCTGGAAGAAGGTCTGCCAGCGGCGCGTTATGATGTCATGATCGAAGCGGACGTCGCGGACGAGGCTGAATTCCACCATGTGCGCATGCAAGGTCACGCGCCACAGGTGCAGGCGATGACACAGCTCTATGCCCGTTTGGGACGCGAGAGCACGTTTAAAAGCTTTGCACTATCTGTCGATGGTGTTGCGACCCGCAGCGATGCGATTTTGGAATTGACCGGTGATGACGCCAGCGCCCATGTGGGCGGTGCCGTTCTAGGCGACGGCAAAGACGTGCATCACGATGATACCGTCTTTATCACGCATGACGCGGTGAATTGTGAAAGCCGTCAGGTGTTCAAAAAGGTGTTGCGCAATGGCGCAACGGGCGTGTTCCAAGGCAAGATCCTTGTCAAAGAAGACGCGCAGAAAACGGACGGGTATCAGATTTCGCAATCCCTATTGTTGGATGATGACAGCCAGTTCCTCGCGAAACCAGAGTTGGAAATCTACGCTGATGATGTGGCTTGTTCTCACGGGTCCACAACAGGTGCGATGGATGAAGAGGGCCTGTTCTATCTGCGCGCGCGCGGTGTCCCAAAAGGATATGCCGAAGATCTGATGACGATTGCCTTTGTGGCCGAAGCGATTGATGAAATCGCGGATGAGGCGCTGCAAGAGGTGGTTCTGGCTCAGGTTGAAGCAGCCTTGGCAGGGCGTCGCGGCTAGTGCCTGTATCCAGCGATATCGTGGCCACGTTTAAAGGACCGCGGGCGGTGTATCGCCGCCTGCTGTCTGGTGGCTGTGATGAATTGCAGGTGCTTAGCTTTGCCATAATTGGCGCTATTTTGTTATTCGTGGCCCAAACACCATGGCAGGCGCGAGAAGCCCATTTGGATCCCAGTGGTCCGTTGGCCGTGCGTTTGTATTGGAGCGGGTTTTTGTTCATCTTGATCCTGCCCTTGCTGCTTTATGCGCTATGTGCTGTGATCTGGTTGGTGACACGTATTGTCCGGCCTTCGCTTAGTGGTTTTGGCATTCGCTTATCCGTATTCTGGTCGGTTCTTGCCGCATCTCCGCTGGCTTTGCTGGCTGGGATGATGGCGGGCTTTGTCGGGTCTGGTCCGGGGTTGCAATTGGTTGGTGCCTTGTGGGGCATTGCCCTTTTGTGGTTCTGTCTTAGCGGATTGACCGTAATGGCGAAATCCGGATCCACGACTTAATATCCTATCTATTTGGCCCGGTGGTCGGGCCAAATTCTATCGAATTTTCAAAGGTCCATCGCCATGACATCATCTGTTCTGGACGTTGCCGCGATCCGCGCGGATTTCCCGATCTTGTCCCGAAAGGTCAATGGCAAACCATTGGTCTATTTGGACAATGGGGCCTCGGCGCAAAAGCCGCAGGTGGTGATTGATGCGATCACCAAGGCCTATGCCGAAGAATATGCGAATGTGCATCGCGGCCTGCATTTTCTGTCAAATCTGGCGACTGAAAAATACGAAAGCGTGCGGGCTGTCATTGCGCGGTTTCTTGGTGCGCCGGATGAGAACGAAATTGTTTTGAATTCCGGCACGACGGAAGGGATCAATCTGGTCGCCTATGGATGGGCCATGGAAAACCTGCAAGCCGGGGATGAAATCGTCCTGTCGGTCATGGAACACCATGCCAATATCGTGCCTTGGCATTTCTTGCGCGAACGCATGGGCGTTGTGCTGAAATGGGTCGACACCGAATTGGATGGATCGCTTGATGCGGGCAAGGTCGTCGACGCGATCGGGCCCAGGACCAAACTGGTGGCCATCACGCAGCTGTCCAACGTGTTGGGCACGGTTGTGGATGTGAAAACCATCTGTGCTGAGGCCCGCGCAAAAGGCGTGCCAGTTCTGGTCGATGGGTCACAAAGTGCTGTTCATATGCCCGTCAATGTTGACGAGATCGGTTGTGATTTCTTTGCCATCACGGGGCATAAATTATACGGTCCTTCGGGATCTGGCGCGATTTATATCCGTAAAGAGCGCATGGCCGAAATGCGTCCCTTTATCGGTGGTGGCGATATGATCCGTGAAGTCAGCAAAGACGCCGTGACCTATGCCGATCCCCCCATGAAATTCGAAGCGGGCACACCCGGTATCGTTCAAACGATTGGGTTAGGTGTGGCTTTGGATTACATGATGTCCATCGGCATGGATAAAATCGCGGCGCATGAAAAAATGCTGTGTGACTATGCTCGTGCTAAATTGGACGGGTTGAACTGGCTGAATGTGCAGGGGAACGCGCCGGGGAAAGCGGCGATTTTTTCCTTCACACTGAATGGTGCAGCCCATGCGCATGATATTTCCACGATCCTTGATAAAAAGGGCGTGGCTGTGCGGGCAGGGCAGCATTGTACGGGTCCGTTGATGACACATCTTGGTCTGACCGCGACCTGCCGTGCCAGCTTTGCCATGTATAACACCACGGATGAGGTGGATGTACTGGTTGAGGCCCTAGAATTGGCACATGAGCTGCTGGGATGACGGGTTGATCTGCCAAGGAAATTGGCAGATCACGTAAAGGTGCAATCATTGCTTGCATGTGAGCACTGACATTGGTTGCAAATCGGGTACCCTTTCCTAAAGGAGGGGCCCGATATGATGCGCCATATTGCTTTTGTTCTTTTCTCGACACTTTTCATTCACCCCGCATGGGCCCAAGAGGGCAGACCAGCCAGCCATTGTATTGCATTGGCTCAGACCACGCCGGGGATCGAATATATCCAACAAGCCGCATTTCGCGATGTGATCCCAGATGATCGGATGGTACGGCTGACCTTTGTCGATCATGCGATGTTTCTCATTCAGACGCATGGGGGAATTTCGGCAGTCACGGATTACAACGGATATCTGGGCGGGACTGATTTTGTTCCCACCATCGTGACAATGAACCGTGCGCATTCATCCCATTGGACCCATGCACCAGATCCGCGCATACCGCATGTTTTGAAAGGCTGGGACGAGGCAGGTGGCCCAGCCAACCATTTCACCCAAATTGGCGATATGTTGGTGCGTTCCATTTCAACGGACATTCGCAGCGCTTGGGACGAGGGGCAGGCGGATCGTGATGGCAATGCGATCTTTGTATTTGAAGCGGCCGGCATGTGCATCGCGCATTTGGGGCATTTGCATCATGAACCCTCGGATGAACAATACGCAGCGATTGGGACTTTGGACGTTGTTATGGCCCCAGTTGACGGAGGACGGACATTGCCCAGACCGATCATGATCAAAGTGCTACAACGGATGAAAGCGCGCATGATCATCCCAATGCATTGGCGTGGGCGATACAATCTGGACGCATTTGTGCGCGATATGAGTCAAGATTTTGATGTGGTTCAAACCGAATTGCACAGCATTGACCTGCGATTCAAAGACCTGCCACGTACACCAACCGTCTTTGTTCTAGAACCCGCGTTTTTGCACGATCATTGAAAACGGCCCCAACGCGGATCCGGGTGATTTTCTGATTGCCCCATAAACCATTGCCGCGTATAGACGGATCTCAGGCACCCATAGCTCAGCTGGATAGAGCGCTGCCCTCCGAAGGCAGAGGTCTGAGGTTCGAATCCTCATGGGTGCGCCACAAATTCAAAGACTTAGATAGAGATTTTCCTGCATAAATCTATCTGCGCCCTTGACCAAGCCCCTGCTTCGTAGCTTTGTTCACCGGGTCCAGCTCTGATCGTTCATTTTGGAACGGCGAACTTCTTGGGCGAAATGATACCTTTAAGCGCGCACAGATTCGGCTACTGAAGCGTTGAAATCATGTACTTTTGGTAGGGCCCAAGGTGTAAGACCACTGGCTAAGGCAGCACAGGCCAATGCAATATTTTTGGGGGCGCCTTCGCGAGAATAGCGTGTGACGGTGTTTTTGCTGATGCCTAAGCGGCGGGCGGCCTCTAGACCGGACAATCCTGCGTTTTTCTTCCAGGCGTTGAATTCATCTGCTGTCATGGATGCATCTTTTTACTAGGTTCGGGCCGCGTGTGATTGGACGCTTTGGCCTAAATCGTATTCTACTATTCTAATGCTATCTATTTTTTCGCAGTTATCGCTATAAAAAAAGTATGGAAAACCCTGCTCTTTGCAACTTTAAGGGTATTTGCCGCAAAAACGACACAAAAAAGGCGTGCAAGATTGCTTGCACGCCGAATTTTCATTTGTATGCCAGTGACTTAGATGGTCAGTGCTTTGACCTGTTCCACGACATTGTCCACTGTGATTCCGAATTTTTCAAACAATTCACCAGCAGGTGCAGATGCGCCAAAGCTGTCCATGCCGACAAAGGCCGCTTTATTAGATTTGCCACGTTCGCCGGTCAACCAGCGATCCCATCCCATTTGAACCGCAGCCTCGATACCGACACGAACAGGGCCAGGTGGCAGGATTTTACGGCGATAGGATTCATCCTGAGCAGCAAAGAGTTCCATACAGGGCATAGAGACAACCCGCGTGCCAATGCCAAGAGCTTCCAGCTTTTCCTTAGCCTCCATCGCAATGGCGACTTCGGACCCAGTTGCAATTAGGATCGCAAGGCGTTTGTTTTCGGCCTCAGCCATAACATAAGCGCCTTTTTCGGTGAGATTGGCGTTTTTATGCTCTTTGCGCAGGGTCGGCAGGCCTTGGCGTGTCAGGGACAACACGGATGGCGTGTCTTTGGAACGCAGCGCAATTTCCCATGCTTCGGCCGTTTCAACCGTGTCACAAGGGCGGAAAACCATTGTGTTTGGTGTCGCGCGCGAAATTGCCAGATGTTCAACCGGCTGGTGGGTAGGACCGTCTTCGCCCAAACCGATCGAGTCGTGCGTCATAACGAAAACAGTTGGCACTTTCATCAACGCAGCCAGACGCATTGCCGGACGTGCATAGTCCGTGAAACACATAAATGTGCCGCCATAGGGCCGCACACCGCCGTGCAAGGCCATACCATTCATGGCAGAGGACATCCCGTGCTCACGGATACCCCAATAGACATAGCGGCCTTTGCGGTTTTCGTCGTCAAAAACGCCCATATCAGCGGTCAAAGTGTTGTTGGATCCTGTCAAATCGGCAGAACCGCCAACGGTCTCTGTCATGATTGGATTGACTTCCGCCAGAACCATTTCAGAGGATTTGCGCGTCGCAACTTTGGGTAGGTCTTCAGAAACGGATTTCTTCAGCTTTTTAATAACAGCACTTAGTTTCTTTGGTGCTTCACCGGTCATCACGCGATTGATTTCGGCCTGACGTTGGGATGAGGCTAATTCAAAGCGCTCTTTCCAGGCGGCGTGCTCGTCTGCACCTTGGCTGCCGGCTGCTTCCCACCAGGATTTGATATCTGACGGGATGTCAAAGGCGGATGCGTCCCAGCCCCAATTGGCTTTGGCAGCGATATTTTGCTCGTCATTCGTTAGCGCGCCGTGACCTTTTGATGTGTCCTGCGCTGCGTGACCGATCGCAATATGTGTTTTGCAGGCGATCATCGAAGGTTTGCCAGATTTTTTAGCGGCAAGGATCGCGGCATCAATGGCCTCTGGATCGTGACCATCAATGTCTTGCACATGCCAGCCAGCGGCTTGGAAGCGTTTGATTTGATCAACACGATCAGACAGGGACACTTTGCCGTCAATCGTGATGTCATTATTGTCCCAGAACACGATCAGCTTGCTTAGGGCATGACGCCCGGCGATACCGATTGCTTCTTGGCTGACGCCTTCCATCAAACATCCATCGCCCGCGATCACATAGGTGTGGTGATCCATCAGCTTCTTGCCAAAACGGGCGCGCAACATTTCTTCGGCCATAGCCATGCCAACCGACATCGCGATGCCTTGGCCCAATGGGCCTGTGGTTGTGTCAATTGCCGTCACCAGGAAATTTTCGGGATGACCTGCGGTTTTCGCACCCATTTGACGGAAGTTTTTGATTTCTTCCAATGTGATTTCCGGATCACCTGTCAGGTAGAGCAGCGCATAATGCAGCATTGATCCGTGACCCGCAGACAATATGAAACGATCGCGGTCATACCATTCGGGATGCGCGGCGTCGTATTTCATATGTTTAGACCACAAAACTGTGGCGACATCCGCCATGCCAATTGGCATTCCAGAATGGCCAGAATTGGCTGCAGCCACCGCATCAAGCGCAAGCGCGCGAATAGCAGTTGCACGCATCCAGTGATCGGGGTTTTGAGTGCGAAGATCGGTTACGTCCACGTGAAGCGTCCTTTTGGTCGGTTGACACTGATTAAGGTGAATAGCAGGCGAGCGGTAAAGTGCAAACCGTGTATCTGTGTGTAAACATCTATGATGTGACGTTGTTTGCATAAACTTGCCAGCGTAACGTCAGGAAAAACCAATTTAAGTTTGGAGTCTTAATTTCGAAACGCTCTTGTTACACTTATTGGAAACGCGTGTGATTTGATTCGAAACCTTAGCCGGATTACGTATTTGGATCACAAAAACGCGACAAATGTGAAAAAACAGGGCGCAAAACAGGCGGGCAGGGCCAAATACGTCATGGCATAGACCTCGTGTTAAGCGATAGAGTAGTATTGGGAAGTGAGCAGGCAGCCATGAAGGACAATAAGATATGAAGCACATTGAATTGCTTCAAGGCCGGATCAGCACCGCATTGGACGAAATTGCCAGCGGTTTAGAGCAGTTATCAAACGCAAATGATGTGGCTGTCGAGACGGCGGAAGATGCCATTGATCCAGAGATGTTCGCGGCAGTCCAAGAGCAGTTGAACGCTGCTTTGGAAGCAGCTGAAACCGCCGACCAAGCACGGACCAAAGCTGAAAGCCAGCTAAGCGAAACGGAAGCCGCGTTGGAAAGCGCGCAGGCGGAATTGTCGGCGTTTCAGGCTGACATGGCAGCGGCTGCACAGGGCATGGAAGACAACGCTGTCGCACCTGAATTGCTGTCGGAAATGCAATCGGTCCTGGATGCGGAAAAAGAGACAAACACGCAATTGCAAGACGACATTGCGGTTCTGAATGAAAGAGTATTCGCGCTAGAGGCTGAATTGAGTGCGGCCAAGGGCGAAACGGAACAAGATGCCGAGCCCCCTGTCGAGGTTGCAGTCCAAACCACCGCACCCTCTACTCAGGATTTGTCCGGTCCTTTAACCGAATTGGATGGCCGGATTTTCCAATTGCAAACGGCTCATGATGCGTTGCTGGAAAACAATGTCGCGCTGCGCAATGCGGCCGAAGCTGGTATTGCGGATGCAGATGCTATTAATACGGCGTTGCAAGCGGAACTCGACGCTGTGAACGCTGCTCGGGCGGTGGATCAGGCCGAAGCGCGTGCGGTATATGTTGCACTAGAAGGTATGCTGGGGCCGGATGCTATTGAATCCACGGCACAATTGGATGCATCAGAAGGGGAAGCCGAATGAGCCAGATCGAAGTTTCTATCTCAATTGGCGAACGTACATTCGAAGTTGCATGCCAAGAAGGCGAACAGCAATTTTTGCAGGCCGCTGCAAAGCTTTTGGATACGGAAGCACAGGTTTTGGTATCCTCTATCGGTCGCATGCCAGAAAGCCGCCTTTTGTTGATGTCGGGGCTAATGTTGGCAGACAAGACCGGCGGATTAGAGGAAAGCCTGAAAGAAGCCGAAGATGTCATCGCCGGCTTGCGTGAAGAGATTGCTGTATTGAAAGCCGCACCAGCACCGGAACCGGAAAAAGTTGAGGTTCAGGTGGAAGTCGAGGTTCCCGTTGTTCCAGATGAGGTGCAGGACGTATTGGCAGAACTAGCTGCACGTGCAGAAGCGATAGCTGCCAGCGTGTCTGAAAAGACGTCTGAAACAAATAACGCCTAACCCATTCATATATTGGGAAAATTCGTCAATCTCCCCGGTTGCTTTATGCGCTAGGGAGACTGCGTTTAGGCGCTGATGCTGCTATAAGATGCTTCAGATTTTCTGCGACGACGCTTTTTGCGGCGCAACTGCTCTGCGTTTTTCTTGGCTTGCCGAATTTCGAAAATTGCCCAAATGGCACCGGTCGGGATGACCCAGGCAAAAGACAACATGATTTGGTATCCAAGTGTCCAAAGAGGATAAAGCAAGCTGCCAATATCATGGCCAAGCACCAAACAAGTTTGTGGGCCGCTGGACGAGATGTCGCATCCGTGATTTCGTGCTAGCCAAAGAACGCCCAGTTCCACGCAAATGGCAAGCCATGGGAGAAACACGAACAGGGCTATGGTCTTTCTAAATCTCATGCAAACAAACGTCTTTCAGAATTCAGGTATGATACTCGTCAACGGGTTTTGTTTTCATGATTTGTTAAAGAAAGTCTACATAATTCGTTTGCATTACTTAATGAAAAGTAAATGTATGTGGCCTTTATAGGCTAAAAAAGAATAAACGGCCTCGATAATTCAAGACCGTTTATTCAGAAATTCAAATTGAGTATTTTACTCAGCGATTTTCGATATCAGAATAATCGCGTAGGGATTCGCCGTTGTACAACTGACGTGGACGGCCGATTTTCATGCCTGGGTCACCCAGCTGTTCTTTCCACTGAGAAATCCAACCTACTGTGCGGGACAGGGCAAAGATTGGTGTGAACATGGATGTTGGGAAACCCATCGCTTCCAAGATCACGCCAGAATAGAAATCAACGTTCGGGAACAGTTTCTTCTCTGCGAAATATGGATCCGCCAGCGCCTGTTGTTCCAGTTCCTTAGCAACCGCCAGAATTGGGTTATTTTCAACGCCCAGCAATTCCAGAACTTCGTCTGCGGATTGTTTCATAACAGTCGCGCGAGGGTCGAAGTTTTTGTAAACGCGGTGGCCAAAGCCCATCAGACGGAAAGGATCGTTCTTGTCTTTCGCGCGTGCGATGAATTCTGGGATACGGTCAACGGAACCGATTTCCTTCAGCATTTCCAGACATGCTTGGTTTGCACCACCATGCGCTGGACCCCAAAGACATGCAATGCCAGCAGCAATACATGCAAATGGGTTCGCACCGGAAGACGATGCAAGACGCACAGTGGATGTGGATGCGTTTTGCTCGTGATCGGCGTGTAGCGTAAAGATACGGTCCATTGCACGTGCAAGGATTGGGTTCACAACATAGTCTTCTGCCGGAACAGAGAAGCACATGTTCAGGAAGTTAGACGAATAATCCAGATCATTGCGTGGATATACGAATGGCTGACCGATGGAGTATTTATAGGCCATTGCCGCAATCGTTGGCATTTTGGCGATCAGACGGATGGATGCCACTTCGCGCTGATGCGGATCGGTGATGTCTGTGCTGTCATGGTAGAACGCAGACATTGCACCAACAACGCCAGTCATGATCGCCATTGGATGCGCGTCACGACGGAAACCGCGGAAGAAGTTGTACATCTGTTCGTGCAGCATCGTATGACGCGTCACGGTGTCTTCGAATTTTTCCAACTCGGCCGCTGTTGGCAGATTGCCGTATAGCAGTAGGAAGCAAACCTCTAGGTAATGGGATTTGCCCGCCAGTTGGTCGATTGGGTAACCGCGGTGAAGCAGCTCACCTTTGACGCCATCGATGAACGTGATTGTGCTTTCGCAGCTCGCTGTGGAGGTAAAGCCCGGGTCATAAGTAAAGACACCAGCCTGGCCATAAAGTTTGCGAATGTCCAAAACATCTGGACCCGCCGTCGGCGAAAGAATGGGTAAATCGTAGCTGGCACCGTCAATCGTGAGCGTGGCGCTTTTATCTGTATCAGCCATAATATGATGTTTCCTTTTTCCCCAAGTCCTCGGGCAGGGATGCCCGAGAGTTTCCTATCTAAGCCGGACGTGGAACTGAATCATTAACGTCAGTTCGTTTCTGCAGCCTCAGTGAGGCGAGCCAGTGTTTCCTCCCGACCCAAAACCAGCATCATGTCAAAGACACTGGGTGTTGCAGCCCGTCCCGCAAGCGCCGCACGAAGTGGGCCTGCAAGCTTGCCAAATTTGGTCTCCCTCGCCTCAGCGAAATCCCCCAGGATCTTTTCAAGATCTTCGCGCACCCAGCTAGCATTTTGCAAATGCGGCGTCAACGCGGTCAGCATACCACGGGATACTGTGTCCAATGCTTTGGCCGATTTCTCATCAGGTACGATGGGACGCGTGGCAATTGCGAACTGTCCTTTGTCTAATAGGTCCGGGAATGTCTTCGCCCGTTCTTTGAGACAAAACATAGCTTGTTTTACGGTGTTTTTCTGCTCATCCGACAGGGCAGGCAGGCCTGTTGCACCCATAAATTCCAGCAATTCGTCCACCAACACATCATCTTCAGACGCGGCGATATGCTGTCCACAAATATTGTCGAGCTTTTTAAAATCAAACCGGGCTGGCGCCTTGCCGATTCCGTCTAAATCGAACCATTCCTTGGCCTGCGCATCGGTAAAGAATTCGTCATCACCATGGCTCCATCCCAGACGTGCCAGATAATTGCGCATCCCCGCGGCAGGATAGCCAAGATGTTGATATTCATGGGCTCCTGTTGCGCCATGGCGTTTCGACATCTTCTTGCCATCGGCACCAAAGATAAGCGGAATATGCGCATAAACGGGCAGGGCCCAGCCCATGGCCGTATAAATGCCCATTTGGCGCGCAGCGTTGTTCAAATGGTCATCGCCACGGATCACATGGGTTACGCCCATATCGTGATCATCCACAACAACAGCCAGCATGTAGACGGGGCTTCCGTCCGAGCGCAGAAGAATCATGTCATCCAGCGTTGCATTTTTAATGCGAACCTCGCCTTGAACCTCATCTTTGATGATGGTTTCACCCTCAGATGCTGATTTCAAACGAACAGCGTATGGAGCATCTGGATGGGTCGCTGGATCTGCGTCGCGCCATGGACTTTGGAACAAGGTGGATTTGCCTTCGGCCTTTGCCGCATCGCGGAATGCTTGGATCTCGTCCTGCGTCGAAAAGCACTTATACGCTTTACCTTCTGCTAAAAGCTGCAAAGCAACTTCGCGGTGACGATCCGCGCGGGCAAATTGGCTGACGACCTCATCGTCAAAATCCAAGCCCAACCAGCTGAGCCCTTGCAACAGCGCTTTTTCTGCCTCTGGTGTGGAACGTGCGCGGTCGGTGTCTTCGATCCTCAGCAGGAATTTCCCACCGCGACCACGGGCATAGAGCCAGTTGAACAGCGCAGTGCGCGCACCACCGATATGCAAATAACCAGTGGGAGAGGGGGCAAAGCGGGTGACGACAGCGTCAGACATTTGAGGCACCTTCCGTATAAATTAACCTATCGCTAACCACGACAAGCCTAGCGTTACGCGTTCCATAAACAGGCGGGGGCGCAGGGGCAAGGCTGTGGCGAACTGGTTGGTCGACGAACCGTTTATAAATGAACCGGTTGCGCAAGGCCGCAGCTGGCCTGCTTCGTTGCGCGACGCAGCCAAAACGGCACTTGATCAGCAACAGGGGCATCTTTTCCACTGGTCACCAATATGTCTGGCAATTGGAATTGGCATCTATTTTGCGCTGCGATTTGAACCCAGCACTTCCATCTTGTGGCTTTTGGCAAGTATCGTCGCTGTAACAGCGGTTTTGGGAATGCGAAGTGTTGGGGTCTATTCGGTTCTGGCGTTGGCCTGTGCATTGACTTTGGCTGGGTTTTCCATGGCTGGACTGCGTACGCATATCGTATCGGCACCCGTTCTGGATTTTCGCTATTATGGCCCAGTGCAAGGGCGCATCATCGGATTGGATCGTTCGGGTAGTGGCGCAGAACGTTTGTTGTTGGACCAAGTGGTTCTGTCCCGCATGGCACCTGCCGATATCCCAGAACGAGTTCGGGTTTCGTTATTGGGGGAACGCACAATAGATGCGCCATTTTCCCCCGGCGACACTGTGATGCTGACCGGGCATCTTATGGCGCCCAATGGCCCAGCGGAACCTGGTGGGTTTGATTTTCGTCGTTTCGCGTGGTTTCAGAAAATAGGGGCCTTTGGCTATAGTCGTGCGCCCGTTGTGCGGTTAGCAACAGCCGCTGATAGCAAAGCCGGGTTCACGATCTATCTGGCGCGCATTCGTAAGACCCTGTCGGACAAGGCCTATGGGGCGCTGGATGCATCGGTTGGTGGCTTTGCAGCTGTCATTATCAGTGGCGATCGCAGCCATCTCGCGCCCGATACATTGTCACACTTACGTGCAGCGAATTTGGCCCATTTGCTGGCCATTTCCGGTTTGCATATGGGGCTGCTGAGCGGGTTTGTATTTGGCGCTTTGCGTCTGGGTTTGGTCGCTTTGCCGGTGGTCCGCCATTTTTGGCCCATAAAACAAATCGCCGCCATTGGCGCTATGCTGGCGGCCACAAGCTATTTGTTGATTTCGGGCGCAAGCGTGGCAACCGAACGGGCTTGGGTCATGGCAATGGTGGCCTTGTTGGCGGTGCTGGTCAATCGGCGTGCCTTGTCTTTGCGCGCGGTTGCTCTGGCTGCGTTGATTGTTTTAGTTTTACGTCCAGAGGCGCTTTTAAGTCCGGGTTTTCAAATGTCATTTGCGGCTACGACAGCGCTTGTGGTCGTCTTTGATCGCATCCGGGATGTGCAAATTTTGACGCATTTACCCAGCTGGTCGCGCCCATTTGTATCCCTGTTGATTTCGTCCTTTGTCGCTGGTGTGGCGACCGCCCCTGTGGCGATGGCGCATTTCAACATGATCGCGCATTACGGCTATATCGCCAATTTGGTGGCTCTGCCCGTGATGGGGGTTTTGGTGATGCCGATGGCCGTGATTTCTGTTTTGGCGATGCCATTTGGTTTAGAGGCGTGGCCATTGGCCATTATGGGCCTTGGGTTGCAGTGGATTCTGATCGTCGCGGGCGAAGTATCGTCTTGGCAAGGATCTGTTGGCCATATCCCATCCCCCAACGCGCTATGTTTACCGCTGATGTCGCTGGGTGTCTTGTTTTGGATGTTATGGCAGGGCAGCTTTCGATGGGCTGGCTGTGTTCTGGTTGCAAGCGGCGCATTCATTTGGTTTCAGGCCGAGCGCCCAAACGTATTGATTTCGCAAGATGGCGGCCAGATCGGGATTATGACGGTGGAAGGACGCGCCCTGTCTAAGGCGCGTGGAGCTGGATTTGTCAGTGGTATCTGGTTGGAAAACGATGGTGCACCCAACGAACAAGAGGCGGCTGCACTGTTATGGCCTGGCACGCGGGCAGATGGTGTGGCCACGGTCCATCTTGCGGGACGTAAAATCGTTCACGTACAGGGTAAAAAGGCGGCCGCATCGATTACATCTTGTGCCAGTACGGATATCTTAGTGTCCAACGTTGCACTGCCAGATATCAACGGGTGTTTGGTTCTGACACCAGATGAATTGAAAGAGACGGGCGCAATCGCTCTATCTGCACATACTGGAATGTTAAATGCGGTTACGGCCAGCGACATCACTGGCCGTCGTCCTTGGTCATCGGATAAGGTGCACGGAATTGATCTGAGATTTTTCCGCTAAGTATCAGTAATTACGCAGCAATCCAACCAAACGCCCCTGTACCGCGACATCACCGACAGGCAAAACGCGCGAGTCATAGGCGGGATTGGCCGCTTCTAGAACGACCATATCATCGCGACGGCGATAGCGTTTTAACGTGGCCTCATACCCTTCGATCTGGGCCACGACTATGTCGCCATTATCCGCAGAACTGCTTTCGCGAATGATCACCATGTCGCCATCATTGATGCCAGCATTGATCATTGAATCGCCTTTGACCTCTAGGGCGAAATGACGACCGCCAGAGGATACCATCATACCGGGCACAGCCACGTGCAGTGGATTGTCGGCAATGGATTCAATCGGCACACCGGCTGCAATACGCCCCAAAAGTGGCAATTCAGAAATACCTGATGCAGCCATGGCATTGCTTTGAACCGGCGAATTAGGTTTGTCGCCTTCAATGACCTTTGGAGAAAATCCAGACGTTGCCGAAGTGGACGGCGCACCACCCAAGCTTTCGGGTAGTTTGATCACTTCCAACGCGCGGGCGCGGTGGGGCAAACGGCGGATGAAACCGCGATCTTCCAATGCGGTGATCAGGCGGTGGATGCCCGATTTTGATCGTAGATCCAAAGCATCCTTCATTTCATCGAAAGAAGGCGGAACACCATCACGCGTGACACGTTTGTTGATAAAATCGAGCAAATCGAGTTGCTTCTTCGTCAACATTTTATAAGCCTCCTGCTGCGCTATCACGTTTTGTTCTAAGTGTGTTCTTGTTTTGTGTCAACTCATCTATGGTTATGGGAGGGGCCTTTCCAAAGGGTAAACCCTCCGAACCGCTGGAAAATAAAGACACTCTGTGTCGTGGAAAAGCTGCCGTGGTCTCGATTTACAGCGCGATATAGGCCATGTTTTCACCGGCCAAACGCGCTGGGTCGTTTGGGGCGCGCACCAGTAGGGCATTGGCATCAGATAATACTGATAGCAGGCTGGAATCTTGGCTGAATTCTGATGATATTGTCCCATTTTGGATACTCGCGCGCATATAATGTTCACGCGGACCGTTGGCGGGCAAAGGGTGCGCCAGCTGCGCGCTAAAGCGCGGAGCAGGTGTATCGCCTTGTCCAAGCATGGCGCGCAGGACGGGCACAACAAAAACCGTGCCGCATACCATGGCCGAAACGGGATTGCCGGGCAATCCAATCAACATGCGCTGTTGGGTTCCGTCTGGGAAATATCCAGACATCAGTGGTTTGCCTGGGCGCATGGCCACTTTGTGAAAGGCCATTTCAACGCCCATGGACATCGCAACTGGTGCCACCAGATCGTGATCACCGACGGATGCACCGCCAATCGTCAAGACAAGATCGGCACCTTTGCTCATGTCAAAGGCCTGTCGAAGTGCTGCCTGATTGTCGCGTGCGATTGGCAACATGCGCGCTGAACCGCCATTTTGTTCGACCAGCGCATATAGTCCAAATGCATTTGAGGCGATGATTTGATCGGGGCCGGGTGTTTCACCCGGCATGACCAATTCATCGCCTGTGGAAATGATCGCAACGTTGGGTTTGCGCAAAACCGGGACATTGGGCACGTTCATTGCAGCCAGCAATGCAATATCCTGAGGCGACAAAATGCGCCCCTTTGGCAAGGTGAATCCATCGCTGAAATCAGCACCCGCCGGTCGGATATTCGTGCCACTGCCTAAATCTTCTGTAACCGTGATGACATCGCCATCTCGCAGGACGTCTTCTTGAATGACAACGCGATTGGCGCCTTCTGGGATGGGCGCGCCGGTAAAGATACGAACAGCCTGACCATGGCTGACACGGCCATTGAACCGATTGCCCGCAGCGGATTCGCCGATTACTTGAAACTGTTGACCTTTTTCCGCGGCGCAGACTGCGTAGCCATCCATGGCCGAGGCGGAAAAGGGCGGTTGTACTCTGTTGGTCGTGACATCATTCGCCAAAGTCCGGCCCAGGGACTGCGCCAAAGGCACATCTTCAGCGCCCATTAAGGGCGCGAGTTTGAAAAGATTTTCTAGGGCCTCACTGACCGGGATCATTCCGCTTCATATCTCCCGGATTTGCCGCCATCCTTCAAAACAACGCGTATTCCGCCGATTTCCATCGCTTTGTCGACGGCTTTTGACATGTCATAGACGGTCAAGGCGCAGGTGGATACGGCGGTCAGTGCCTCCATTTCGACACCAGTTTGGCCTGTGGTTTTGACTGTGGCTGTGATGTGCAACCCGGGCAAATCGGGATCGGCCGTCAAATCGACAGACACTTTTGAGATCGGCAAAGGATGGCATAACGGGATCAGATCGGATGTGCGTTTTGCGCCCATAATACCGGCCAGACGCGCAATGCCGATAACATCGCCCTTTTTTGCGCGCCCTTCTGTAATGATATCAAAGGTGTGCCGGGCCATTTTGATATGGCCTTCAGCGACAGCAATACGCGAGGTGACCGCTTTTTCAGAGACATCAACCATATGGGCATCGCCCTTGGCGTCAAAGTGGCTTAGGGTTTTGCCCGTCTCTTGGGTCATGCAGGTACCGGATTGGCCAAAAGATCGCGTGTGGCGGTTTCCACATCGGCCTGTCGCATCAGGCTTTCGCCAATTAGGAAAGTGCGGGCACCACAATCTGCCATGCTGGACAGATCCGCAGGCGTGAACAATCCGCTTTCCGAAATCAACATCCGATCAGCAGGCACGTTTTTTGACAATTCCCGTGTCGTGTCTAGCGTGGTTTCAAAAGTCTTTAGATTCCGGTTATTTACGCCGATCAGTTCAGACTTTAGATTTAGTGCGCGGTCCAATTCATCAGCATCATGCACTTCGATCAGCGCATCCATACCCCATGCGAATGCAGCATCTTCCAGCTCTTGGGCCTGTGCATCAGACACTGACGCCATGATGATCAGAATACAGTCAGCACCCAGCGCGCGGGCCTCGGCGACCTGATACGTGTCATACATGAAATCTTTGCGTAAAGCGGGCAGGGATGTTGCATCGCGCGCTTCCGTCAGGAAAGATTTCGCACCTTGAAAGCTTGGCGTGTCGGTGAGAACGGAGAGACATGTCGCACCACCGGATTCATAGGCTTTTGCCAGTGTGGCGGGATGGAAATCTTCTCGGATCAGGCCCTTTGACGGGGACGCTTTTTTGACCTCGGCAATCAAACCGTATCCATCTGCCGATGCACCACGCAGTGCTTTTGCAAAACCGCGAACAGGTGTTGCCGCTTTGGCCTGCGCTTCAACCTCGGCATAGGGTGTGACAGCTTTATCTGCTGCGACCTCTTCCAGCTTATAGGCTTTGATCTTGTCCAGAATTGTTGTGCTCATTGCGGATCTGTCCAGTTGATAGGGCTTTGGCCTAGCTGTTTAAGCCACTCATTGATGCGGGAAAAGGGGCGAGAGCCGAAAAATCCGCGTCGCGCAGACAAGGGCGAAGGATGAGCGGTCTCGATAATAAGGTGATGTGGTGCGCTCAGATGTTTGGCAAAACCTTGCGCGTGCTTGCCCCATAGCAGAAAAGCGCGGGGCGATGTGTCTAATTCAGCCATGACTTGTGCTGTCAGCTTGGACCAGCCCAGTTTCGCATGCGCACCCGCCTCACCGGCAGGAACCGTTAGGGCAGAATTTAGCAGCAACACACCCTGATTGGCCCAAAAACGCAAATCCCCATTTGGTGGGATTGCACCTAAATCTTCCTGCATCTCTTTGTAAATATTGTTCAAAGAACGCGGTAAAGGGCGCACGGTTGGTTCCACCGAAAAGCTAAGGCCATGGGCATGGCCTGGCGTGGGGTAGGGATCTTGGCCCAAAATCACTACTTGGCACGCCAAGGGCGCACAGGCATCGAGAGCTGCAAAAATCTGGTGCGCGGGTGGCAAAATTTGGTGGTCATCGTTGGCCAGTTTGGCGCTGATTTGCGGCCAGTCCTCTGTAAAGAACGGCAGATGATCCCATGCTTGTGGGATCTGGACCTGATCTGAATTATCCTGCATTGGTGATCTGAATTAATGCGTCCAATTTGGATTGTGCCGCACCTGAATCCAAGCTTTCACGCGCCAGTTCAACACCTGAGGGCAGATCATTGACCTTGCCTGCAATCAAGAGCGCGGCTGCTGAATTCAGCAAAACAGCATCCCGATATGCGCCCGACTGGCCGCCTAGCACTGCCAACAGGGCCTTGGCATTTTCCTCTGGCGTACCGCCAAGTGTGTCTTCAAATGGATGTGTCGGCAGGCCGGCCATATCTGGATGAATTTCGATTTCACTGACGCTGCCATCTTCCAAAGAGGCGACATAACTGGTGCCTGTTATGGTCAATTCGTCCGTGCCATCAGACCCATGCACGATCCACGCCTTTTCGGACTCCAGCGCATTCAGTGTTTCAGCCATCGGAACGATCCGATCACGGGTTGCCGCACCGGTTAACTGGCGTTTTACACTGGCCGGGCTGGTTAACGGGCCAAGGATGTTGAAAATTGTGCGCGTGCCCAATTCGCCGCGCACCGGCATGACATATTTCATACCGGGATGATGGACAGGAGCCATCATAAAACCAACACCGCAATCATACATGGCGCGTTCCATCACATCGGGACCCGCCATGACATTGATGCCCAGCGCTGTTTGAACGTCTGCGGTGCCAGATTTCGATGTGATATTGCGATTGCCATGTTTTGCCACAGGCACGCCTGCGCCTGCGACTGTGAAGATCGAGGCGGTCGAAATGTTCAACGTGTGCTTACCGGATCCGCCTGTGCCAACGATATCTATCGCACCCTCGGGCGCGTTTACCTTAACGCTATGACGGCGCATCATTCCGGCGGCGGCCGTGATTTCATCGACGCTTTCGCCCCGTGTCCGCAGTGCCATCAAAAAAGCCGCGATTTGGACCGGTGTTGCATCGCCAGAAAAGATCGTATCAAAGGCCTGTTCGGCCTCTGCGCGCGTCAGGGGTTCATCCGCGGCCTTGGCAATGAGAGATTTCATGGCATCGTTCATGCCGGAACCTTCATCTCATCAACAAAGTTTTTGATAAGAGCATGGCCATGCTCGGATGCGATGGATTCCGGGTGGAATTGGACACCATGGATAGGCAACGTTTTGTGCCGAACGCCCATAACTGTGCCGTCCTCTAGCCATGCATTAACTTCCAGATCTGCGGGCAGCGTATCGCGATCTACGACCAGCGAATGATAGCGCGTCGCTTCATACGCGTTGGGTAGGTCTTTGAACACGCCTGTCGAATCGTGATGCATTACACCCATTTTGCCATGAACGATTTCATCATGCCGTTTGACCGTGCCGCCAAAGGCCTGGCCGATCGTTTGGTGCCCTAGGCAGACACCAAATAGCGGGATCTTCGTTTCTGCCGCGGCTTCTGTCAGTGCCAGACAAATACCCGCTTCATTGGGGGTTGCTGGCCCGGGGGACAGCAAAATGCCGGCTGGGTTCATCGCCATTGCATCCTGTACCGTCAAAGCATCGTTACGCCAGACCGAAACATCCACACCCAATTCGCCCACATAATGGACCAGATTATAGGTGAAGCTGTCATAATTATCGATCAGCAGTAGCATAGCATGTGCCCCGGTTTGATTTTCAATTTTCGCGTTTGGTTTAAGGTGCCAAACCTCATGCTATTCATGTCGAATAACAGAGATTTTGGTACATTTGCGACGCGCCACACCATGCGCAGGGCTGTCGACCGACGTCAAGAGGTGCGGGTGGCTGATGATGGGCTTTGTCTTTTGCTGTGTTTGCTTTAAAATTGAATCAAACGGCAATTTGATTGTAGGTCGTTGCAAAAATGGGGCGAAAGATCCCGGGCGATTTTGAGGCGCGTTGAGAGGATGATTTTATGAATAGCTTTCTAGGCGGCGTGTCTGTTGGGGCTGTAACGGCGGCATTGGGTCTTGTTACACTGGGCCTGTTCGCGGGTGCACCTGCGTTAGATCAACCTCAAACACCTTTGCTGGAATCGCCAGCTGTCGATGATGTCGTTGGGCAAGTCGGCGATCAAGGATCTGTTGTTTCGCCAGCTCAGGATTCCGGGCCTGTTCGGTCTGATCAAACAAATGATCCAAGCGGTTTGGTGCTGGAAGAAACAATAGATCCAAATGCCAGCGCCAGTGCAATGAATGACGCAATAAATGTCGAAACATCCTTGCCTGAACGACCGTCGGTCAAAGATGAAATCACCAATGTGTCTCCACACATGTCTGAGGAAACCGACTTTGCTTTAGGCGGTCTAAAACCTCGACCTCAAACGCCGCAAACGTCTCTTTTAGCGGCTATGACTGACATCAATACGACAACGCCAAATGCCGATAATGAAAGCGCGTCTGCGCCGGATTTGAGCAACGTACCAGACGTCGATCTACCCGTTTTTCCTGTTGCGCCAAATTTGGATGCTGATTCTGAATCCCCGAACATTGCCGCGACCGAGAACGATCTTGAAGGTGCAGGCCTAAACCCGCCCCAGGTTGCCTTGCAGGATGTGCCTGATTTGGCCTTGGATATCGTCCCGGATGTTGGCGCCCAGGATCCTCAATCCCCTCAGGTTGTGATCCGCCCAAGGAATGGCGACATAGGCACGACGGACAGAATAGCCCGCGAAGATATACGTGTTGGATTTGGCAAACCGGCAGGGTCGTTTTTAGATCGCAAGGCGGATGAGGCCGATGATGTTGGAACATTGCCCAACATATCCACGCGCCCGTTGGAGCGCTATGCAACGCAACAGCAAGGCCTTCCAGATGTGCCGCGTCTCTCTGTTATTTTGATCGATGATGGTACGTTTGACGGTGCTGCGGATCTGCTGGCGGATTTTCCTTTTCCGATTAGCATCGCGATTTCCCCTTATCACCCCAATGTTAAAGACACCGTCAGTTTCTATCGGTCCTTGGGCTTTGAGGTGTTCGCCTTAGCTGATATTCCCACGGGCGCTTTGCCAAGCGATGTTGACGTTGCCTTGGCCGCAACGTTTGACGTCATGAATGAGGTTGTCGGCGTCATGGAGCCCGCAGGCGGTGCGGTTCATCAAAGCCGTCAGATCACAGATGCGGTTGCAAGTTATGTTGCGTCAGAGGGCTATGGATTGCTTTTGCAGGGACGGGGCCTCAACACGGCCGAGGTCTTGGCCGAAAAAGCGGGCGCTGCTGTATCCAGCGTATTTCGTAGCCTAGAAACAGGCGATGATATGCGACGCGTTTTAATCCAAGCGGCCTTTCGTGCGAAACAACGGGGATCCGTTGTGTTGCAAGGCCAGATTAATTCAGAAACGATTTCCGCATTGGTGTCTTGGGGCCTACAGGATCAGAACGCGGATCTGGCGATCGTGCCAGTTTCCACGATTTTGAAAGAAAAGGACGTTCGTTAGATCGAGCAATCCTTTGGTGCTAAATCTTACTGTTTGCCCAGTTTTCGATTTGTGGTGTGAGATCACCATAGCCGGTTTTGCGATGCTCGAATTCCAAGCCCAGACGCTGGGCATTTTTACGCGATATCTCGATCAGGTCTGGATCATCTATCTGGGACAGATAGACCAGTTTGGTGTAATTGCCGAAATACATATCGCGCAGCTGCGGATGTTTGTCTAACCCTAGGGGTTTCCACACAAATGCATCGAATTGGCGCGCCAAAAAATCTGTTAGGTAAAAGGCGGTGAATTCGTCGCGGTCCTCAAATTGCGTCACGCCTTCGAAAAACGCGTAGCAATGGGGGCCTTCGATCATTTCAACGCCCAGCTCGTCACAGGTTCTTTGCAAGATGCCACCCGTACCACAATCCGCATAAACAACATGAATTGTTTCATAATCTTGGCGATGCTTACCGACCGCTTCGCGCACGGCATCCGGTATCGCGTCAGGCGTGTTGTGCAATTGTGCAGGCAAACAGATCAGATCGATATGCGACCATTCGTTGATTTTGAGAATATCCAAAATCTCACGCGCCAAGGCACCACAGGCCAAAAGCAGGATGGATCCTGTGGTCTTGCGGTTTGCTTCGTCGCGTTTAGAAAGGGCAGCTTGCGTCATTTGGGGACAGTATCACGAAAGGCATTGAATTCAACGCGCCCAAAGTCGATGTGTCAGGGCGTTTGATTATACAGCATTCATGCCAATCGGGGGGATATGTACCGGGCTGATATGCTATTTGCGGGGTTGATGCTTGGTCTCTTTTAAACGCACAGGTTCCATAGCCCAGCGCGTGAAAAGACCCGTGGCACACATCACAGCCGCGAAAACCAGTAAACCAAAGGTCTGAAAGACCCAAACCGCAGCCATCAAAACCAAACAAGCTGCGGAAATCAATAATACGAAACGAGTGATAGGCATCAGTGTCTCCCTTATCGACGAGTATGCCTCAGAGTCTGGCGGAAAAAAACCCCGATTTCGATGGGAATTACGTAAAGGTAAACGCAAGGTCGATTTATTTTGAATGATTGGCGTAATCTTGGCCGCATTGCTATGGATTCGGATCACTATTGGGCAGGGTAGAGCCTTTATCTGCCTTTTGACTTTGGCGTTTGGCCGCAAACAGCCCGATGGGTAACGCCAATACAGGCAGCACAGCGAGCCAAGCAAACGACACATTCGTAATGTGCAAAACCAATGCAGTTGCACCGATCACGACGGCAGGGGCGAGGATCGCGATAAGCAAAACGCCCTCTGCACTGAATTTTTTAGGCTCTGCCATTGGCAATCCCGCCTTACGTTAGGCTTGGTTATGACGGCGTTGCATGAATTCTTTTGCCGTTTCGACCGCCACGGCCGCATCGCGACAATAAGCATCTGCGCCGATTGCGGTGCCGAATTCTTCGTTCAAGGGTGCTCCGCCAACCATAACGACATAGTCATCACGTTTACCTTGTTCGACCAACGTGTCGATGACCACTTTCATATAAGGCATCGTCGTCGTCAGAAGGGCGGACATACCGATGATATCTGCGTCTTCACGCGCGGCTGCTTCTAGGTATGAATCGACGGCATTGTTGATGCCAAGATCGACAACTTCGAAACCCGCACCTTCCATCATCATCGCAACAAGGTTTTTACCGATATCGTGGATATCGCCTTTGACCGTGCCGATCACCATTTTACCCATACGAGGGGCGCCAGTTTCGATAAGCAGCGGTTTTAGGATGGCCATACCCGCCTTCATTGCGGTCGCGGACAGCAAAACTTCGGGGACGAATAGGATACCATCGCGGAAATCATGACCAACAATGGTCATGCCGCCAACCAAAGGTTCCGTCAGGATCTTGTAAGGGGTCCATCCGCGTTCAAGCAGGATGTTCACACCCTCTTCGATTTCTTCGCTCATACCATCATAAAGGTCGTCCATCATCTGCTGGACGAGTTCTTCGTCGTCTAGTTCGGACAGGATGATATCGTCTTCTTCGTCAGACATGGGTGATTCCCTTATTGGATGGCCGTTCGTTAATCCGGTCGATTTGTTTACCATAATTGCGGTCAAGTGGCGACCGTCTCTGTAATTTTCGCGACATGCTTAGGCGTGTCTGCGACCAAAATACCCGATGCTCAGTGCGTTGGATCTTGATGATGTTCTTATTTTGTTCTAAATTGATGCCATGGCTCAATCTGATCATCCCATCCCGCCTGAAATGCGCCGTGCACGAGGGGCCACGCGCAGTGATTCTGGTCGATTTGAACGGTTGACGCGACACGCAGATCCCGAGATTTGGGAGGAAGAGCGCGATTTTTCTGTAATCCGAACGCATGTCAGGACAGAGCAAGTCAAATCGGCGATCAATTATGTACGCTCGCCCGATTTGCCGTTTGACCGCTCGATCAACCCCTATAGGGGATGTGAGCATGGGTGCATCTATTGTTTCGCCCGTCCCAGCCACGCTTATTTGGGACTGTCGCCTGGGTTGGATTTTGAAACAAACCTGATTGCGCGCCCCAATATGGCCGAAATCTTGGCGCGGGAATTGCGGTCGAAAACCTATAGACCCGCTACGATGGCGATTGGAACGAACACCGATCCCTATCAACCCATTGAGCGTGGTCACGGCATTATGCGTGAATGTCTGGACGTTTTGGACGCTTTCAATCATCCCGTTGCAATCGTGACCAAAGGCACTTTGATTGAGCGAGATATCGACATTCTGTCGCGAATGGCCCAGCGCGGTTTGGCGCGTGTTGGCGTATCTGTCACGACGTTGGATGCGGATCTTTCGCGAAAGATGGAACCCCGTGTTCCTGTTCCTGCCCGCAGATTGGAGACGATCAAAAGGCTGAGCGAGGCGGGAATCGACGTGCGCATCATGATGTCGCCGGTTGTGCCGGGGTTGACGGATCACGAAATGGAATCTGTTTTGGCGGCCGGTCATCGCGCGGGCGCCAAAGCCGCCAGCTGGATTATGCTGCGTTTGCCCAGAGAGGTTGCATCGCTGTGGCAAGACTGGCTGGTCGAGCATTACCCGTACCGAGCTCAGAAAATTTTGTCCAAATTGCGCGATATGCATGGCGGGGAACTCTATTCAGCGCGGTGGAATCACAGGATGCGTGGCGAGGGTGTTTTTGCGAAATTGGTCGCGCAACGGTTCAATCGGGCTGCGCGACAGTATGGATTGGACGGGCCTTTGCCAAAGTTGCGGACGGATCTGTTTGAACCTCCCCCGCAACCTGGCGATCAACTGACGTTGCTTTAGTTATGAACGACGACGCGAACGGCGCGCGCGTTTGGGTTCTTGCGACGTGTCGCCAGTCCCGTCTGTTGCAGATGAAAAACCGCCTATGCGCGCTTCGATTTCTGCTAGATCAGGGCGCGCGCCTTTCGGGCGCGTTTCTAATGCTTCACGCATTGCCTTCAGGTGCACCGGCATCGTTCCGCAGCAGCCGCCAATGATTGTCGCACCGCTGTCTCGGGCCAACGTCGCGTAATCTGCCATCAATTCAGGTGTGCCGTCATAGTGAATATGGCCATGTTCATAGCGCGGAATTCCAGCATTGCCCTTGGCAATTAAAGCCGAACTTGGGGTTTCTGCTGAGAAGCCAAGAACCGTTCGTAAAAGATCAGATGCACCGACACCGCAATTGGCACCAAATGCGACTGGTTGGTTGGGCAGAGCAGTGACCATGGATACCATGTCAGTGGATGTTAGGCCCATCATCGTACGTCCGGCTGTGTCAAAACTCATCGTGCCGCACCACGGCATATCGACATTTGCAAAAGCTTCGGCTGCTGCTTTGAATTCTTCGGGTGCGGAAATTGTTTCGACCCATAGAACATCAGCGCCACCGGCCTTCAGGCCAGCCGCCGTTTCTTCAAACATCTCGACCGCAGTTTCATGTGCCAGCGTACCAGCGGCCCCCATGATTTCGCCTGTCGGGCCAACGGAACCGGCAACAATAATCTTGCGTCCAGAGGCATCAGCCACTTCGCGGCCTAATTCGGCTGAAAGTTTAGAAAATTCGAATGCTTGATCCGCAGCGTCATGCAGTTTTAACCGCGATGCATTCGCGCCAAAGGAATTCGTTAGGAATAGATCTGAACCAGCATCGACAGATCCTCGATAAAGATTGCGAATTTTTTCGGGTTCGTCGCGATTCCAAAACTCAGGAGCGTCGCCACTGGAAAGGCCCATATTGAACAAATTTGTTCCAGTTGCGCCATCGGCCAAAAGCCAGTCTCGGGTTTCCAAAAGTTCTGAAAGTGCGTTGCTCATAACACGTCGATGCCTTTTTTGTGATGAGCGCTTATAGGCGGCCATGTTCAGGTAGGCAAATTCATAATAATCATGATTTCCATGAATTTGACTGCATTTTGAGCTGATCCAATCAGTCTTCTTCTAGACCCGTGATTTCATACGAGCGCGGAATGCCTTCTGTGATCTTTGCCCAAGGCGACTGACCACCACGAGTTTGATGCGCTTTAAACGCCGCTGCATCCGTAAAACGTTCATGCACATTGAAGCGACCCGGTATGGTCGGATCTTCAGTCACCTGAAACGAAATGCAGCCTGGTTCTTCACGAGTCAGACGAATATGATCGACCAAACCTGTTTTGACCTCATCCATACGATCCGCGGGAACTGTGATATAGCCCTTCAATTCTACGGTCATGGTGGTCCTTTCAGACAAGTATGTATTCTCTTACATGGCGCGGGACGCCAATTATTGCACTGAGCGTATAAAGCGGCGCGCGAATGGCATTCAGCCAAATCTTCGCAACTTCCCAAATCAAAATCTCTGTATCGGGCAATACGGCATCAATACCGGTATTTGCCGGGTATAGTTGCATCTTGCGCCCGCCAAACCAAAAAAACGATGCGGCAGAGCGTGGCAAGTGGAAGCTATCTGTAACTAGTATGAAATCTTTGCGGCTGGACAGCTTTGGTATGGTGAATAATGCGTTTTGCAATGTGGATTCCGAACGGTTTTCGATAATCATCGCGTCGCGGGAAACACCCAGCAGTTCGGCATAGGCTGCCATTTGTTCCGCAGTTGCGGGGAGACCGGGATCTGAATTTCCACCAGAAAAAGCGATTTTGGGTGCAAGCCCTTGCTCATATAAATCAATGCAAGCACGGGCCCTTTGGGCCGTATAAGGCCCCATACTGCCATCCCCGCGCAGGCCGGCAGCAAGACAAACAATTGTTTGCGCCGGTTCCAATTCGTCCATCGCTGGGTAGGCGACCCGAAATGTCCAATAGTGAACTGCCGCAAACAACATGCCGCTTAAAACTGAAAACACACACAGATATTTAAGGGTTCGATACATCATCGCAGGCTTATCCGTGCTATTGGCCCGCCGTTATGGCAGGCCTAGGATCATTCCCATTCAATCGTGCCCGGAGGTTTGGACGTGATGTCATAGGTACACCGATTGATGCCATTAACTTCGTTAATGATCCGTGTAGCTGTTTCACCTAGGAACTCATGTGAGAACGGATAATAATCCGCTGTCATGCCATCCACGGATGTCACAGCGCGCAACGCACAGGCATAGTCATATGTGCGACCATCGCCCATCACGCCAACGGTGCGAACCGGTAGAATCGCGACAAAGGCCTGCCAGATTTCGTCGTAAAGGCCGTGCTTGCGGATCTGATCGATATAAATGGCATCTGCTTCGCGCAGGATTTCCAGTTTTTCACGTGTGATTTCGCCAGGGCAACGAATGGCCAGGCCCGGTCCGGGGAAGGGGTGCCGGCCAATAAAGCTGTCTGGCAGGCCCAGTTCACGACCCAGTGCACGCACTTCATCCTTGAACAGTTCACGCAGAGGTTCAACAAGCTTGAGCCCCATTTTCTCAGGCAAGCCGCCCACATTGTGGTGGCTTTTGATGGTGACAGACGGGCCACCGGAAAAGCTAACGCTTTCGATCACGTCTGGATAAAGGGTGCCTTGGGCTAGGAATTCGGCACCTTCAATTTGATCTGCGTATTTCTGGAAGACATCGATAAACAGTTTACCAATGATCTTGCGCTTGGTTTCAGGGTCTGATTGCCCTTCCAATTCGCCCAAGAACAGCTCGGTTTCATCCGCATGGATGACATGCAGGTTCATGTGGTCGCGGAACATACCGACCACTTCTGCGGCTTCGTCCTTACGTAACAGACCGTGGTCGACAAAGACGCAGGTCAGCTGGTCGCCGATCGCTTCATGGATCAAAGCGGCCGCAACTGAGCTATCAACGCCGCCTGAGAGGGCGCAGATTACGTTTTTATCGCCAACCTGCGCTTTGATTTTAGCGACCATTTCTTCGCGATAGGCCCCCATGGTCCAGTCGCCTGCAAAACCTGCGAGCTTAACAAAGTTCTCATACAGCTTTGCGCCACGCGGCGTGTGGTGCACTTCTGGATGGAACTGGACAGCGTAGAAATGACGCGAGGCGTCGGCGGTGATTGCATAAGGTGCATTGGGCGATGTGCCGTATACTTCGAAACCATCAGCAATTTCTGAGACGTGATCGCCATGGCTCATCCAGACTTGTTCATCACCTTCGGTGAACCAACCATCCAAAATGGGCTGCTCGCCTTTGGGTGTCACGAACGCGCGGCCAAATTCGGCCGTGCCATGGCCACTTTCTACTTTACCTCCCAATTGGTGCATCATGACCTGTTGGCCGTAGCAAATCCCAAGGATTGGTACGCCCATATCGAACACCTCTTTGGGTGCACGTGGGCTACCTTCGCGGGTTACGCTGTCTGGGCCACCGGAAAAGATCACAGCCTTTGGCGCAAAGTCCTTTAGGAAGTCAGCCGTGACATTCTGATAGGGGTGGATTTCACAATATACGTTCAGCTCACGCAGGCGGCGCGCAATCAGCTGCGTGACCTGAGAGCCAAAGTCGATGATAAGAAGGCGGTCATGAATGGTCTGTGTCATGAACGCGGGATAGTGCGAGTTGGCGCGCGTATCAAGCCCTGACTGTATCGCAACGTCGCTTTCGCCATGATGTCGGGAATTGACCACGAATTGACGCAAGTGAGCAAGGTGCGCATTTTCTTTTCGTTAAGTTGTCGCGACCAACGCGCGACATATAGGGGATCGGGATGGCCGAAGCGAAACGCCGTAAACGGGGTGGAGGTGGCGCAGCGCGCCGTGCAGAACGTCAGGCAGTGAGCTTTGAAACAGCACGATTCATAGAGCGAAATATTCCAAATATTGAGATTTTGGATGAAGCCGCGTTGGAGCTTATCGAATCTAATGCAGATCTTTTGCTAGAGGAAATTGGCGTCGAGTTCGCCAATAACCCTGGTGCATTGGCTCGGTGGCGGGATGCTGGGGCTAATGTTGTTGGCGAACGGGTTCATATTCCACGCGGTTTGGCACGTAAATTGTGCGAAACGGCGCCAAAAACATTCACGCAGCATGCGCGCAATCCAGAACGCAGTGTTGAAATCGGTGGCCGGAACTTGGTTCTTGCGCCCGTATATGGCCCGCCCTTTGTCCATGATATGGAAAAAGGGCGGCGTTACGGCACGATTGAGGATTTCCGCAATTTCGTAAAGCTGGGCTATATGTCGAAATGGCTGCACCATTCGGGCGGTACCGTTTGTGAACCTGTCGATTTGCCGGTGAACAAACGCCATCTGGATATGTTGCACGCCCATATGACATTGTCAGACAAGCCGTTTATGGGATCCGTGACAGAACCCAGCCGCGCACAAGACAGTGTCGAGATGTGCGAAATTCTATTCGGCAAAGAATTTGTGGCGAATAATGTCGTGATGACGTCGCTGATTAACATCAATTCGCCGCTGGTCTTTGATGATGTTATGATGGGTTCGCTTGAAGTGTATGCAAAGGCCGGGCAGGCCTGCATCATTTCGCCATTCATCGTATCCGGCGCGATGTCGCCGGTATCGATTGCCGGAACGTTGACCCAAGTCATGGCAGAAGTTTTGGCAGGCATTGCCTATAGCCAGCTTATTCGCCCCGGCGCGCCCGTTATAATGGGCGCGTTTGTGGCATCCGTGGCAATGAATTCCGGGGCCCCGACATTTGGCACGCCAGAAGCGTCCCTTATTACATACGGGGCAGGGCAGTTGGCCCGCCGTTTGGGGCTGCCTTATCGCTCTGCCGGATCATTTTGCGGATCGAAGTTGCCGGATGCGCAAGCAGCCTATGAAACCGCAAACACGCTGCAGGGTGGATTGATGGCTGGCGTCAACTTTATGCTGCATTCTTGCGGATGGTTGGATGGTGGCGCTACATCGTCCTATGAGAAATTCGTTATGGATGCCGATCAGCTGGGCGTGTTGCACCGATTGGCACAGGGCATTTCCACTGACGAAAATGCCCAGGCCTTGGATGCATTCCGCGAAGTTGGCCCGGGCGGTCACTTCTTTGGCTGTGCGCATACACAAGCGAATTACAAAGATGCGTTTTGGCAGAGCGAGGTTCTGGATTACCGGAACTTTGAATCCTGGGAAGATGCCGGATCTCCTGACACGATGCGATTGGCACATGAGCGGGTGAAAAAAATGCTGGCCACTTATCAGCAACCTATGCTGGATCCCGCGATCTCTGATGCTTTGGGCGCATATATCGCAGAAAAGAAAGCCGCGACGCCTGATTCGTCCATGTGAGGCTGTTTTAGTCTGTTGCGGATGCTGTTCTGGACCAATTCAGATTGGTCAGCATGCGCCGCCTGTAGATCTCTTTTCAGCAAGTCTGATTCAGCAATGATTGCGCCAAGCACGGCGATATGTTCCGCGGGTTGATAAAATTCGCGCTGCACTTTGCGCTGCGCGTTTAGATATACTTCGTGTTCGATCAGCTGAGAAATCAGCTGCATATGTTGTTTTCCACAGAGCCCCTGTGGATTCTTAACATCCAAACCCAACTTGTTAATCAGTTTGGGTAGCTCGGTCCCACGCTTATATGACTGGCTTGCAATGCGAGCAGCCCGAGACAACAGGCGGGGACGGCGAAGTTTAGCAACTTGGGACAGGATGTGTTTCATCGGAAAAACCTTTCTTGATTCGAAGGTTACACTCGCATGTTGCGGTGGGGTGTTGCGCGAAACACGCAGCGACCGTTCGCTGCCCTAAGTTATTATTTAAATTTAGGTACAATTTTTAGTTGTGCGACGATCTGTTAACTCAGCAGTAAGACTCCGCCGCAATTCTTATGCAGTGTTCTGTGGATAATTCGGTGAATAACCGGAAGGAAGGTAAAGGCATGTCCGTTCTGGCAGCGATAGAACCAATCACGGGTTTGCCTAATTGGGTGCCGGAGTCAGCCAAATTATATTTGGCGCATACGGAAGGTGGTGAAGGCATCCGGGCGCTGGCACGGCGCCAAGGATGTCATGCATCCACTGTATTGCGACAGGTTCGCAAGATTGAAACACGCCGAGACGATCCGCTGGTAGATGCGGCGTTACGGCATCTTTGGCCGGCCGCGAAATCGGCCAATGACGACTACAAAGGACTGCGGAACATGAATGCAGATGAACTGAGCAACCATCCCGTGGACGACAGCCAATTGAATGAAGAATCTCGTCGAGTTCTGCGCCGTTTGGCCGAACCAGGCGCAGTTTTGGCTGTTGCTGCGGAAATGGAAAAGGCCGTTGTCGTTCGTGAAACCGCAGATGGCGGTACGGTACGCAGTGCGGTCGTAGATGCACCAATTGCGGAAGCAATGGCGCTGAAAGAATGGATCGAATGCGACGAGCCGGGGCGTATTTCCCGATATAAAATCACATTGGCCGGGCGTGCCGCGCTGAACCAAATGGTCGCTCAGCACGAAAGCAAGCTGCGCGATTATGCTGATAACAGCGCGGGTGTTCAATCCGGCGAAGATGCTGCGGCGGGTCTTTTGCAGGAAGATGCAGATCCTCGTTACCGCCGCCTGCGCAACGCATTTACAGATAGCCCATTGGCTATTTTGGGTCGCCGCCGGGGCAAAGATGGCGCTGCATTCCTGACACAAGGGCAGCTTGCGGCGGGTGAACGCCTGCGTGAGGATTATGAATTGTCCCAAATCGAGGCACACGAGCTGGGCGCATGGGAGCAAAACCTGTGGAATGATATTGTTCCAGAGTGGCCAGAGCATTTGGCACCGGGGGTTGTTGCTGCACGTGATCGCCTGACCCGTGCTTTGCATGAATTGGGACCGGGCCTGGGCGATATTTCTCTACGCTGCTGCTGCTATATGGAAGGCCTGGAAGCGATTGAAAAAGGAATGGGCTGGTCCGCGCGTTCTGGTAAAATCGTTCTGCGCATTGCCCTGCAGCGCCTTGAAAAGTATCAGAAAAATTTGGCAGACAAAAAGGGTGATCTGATTGGTTAAAGGCGAGCAGCCCAATCACAAAGCCCAAAATAAGAAAAGCCCGCTCTTAGGCGGGCTTTTCATTTCAAACATGTTCGTAACGGGTTTACGCAACTTTTTCTTTTGCGTCTTTCAGCCAGTCCATCACGGTTTCAGGTGACGAAACGCCATATGGGTCTTCACCATGGTTGTCACACAGGCCGGGCTCTTCAAACCATGCTTCTACAACACCGTCGTTGATAACGGCCGCATAGCGCCACGAACGCATGCCAAAGCCGAGATTGTCTTTCGACACCAGCATACCGATCTTACGCGTGAATTCGCCAGAACCGTCAGGGATGACTTTGACGTTTTCAAGATCTTGTGATTGTGCCCATTTGTTCATGACAAAACTGTCATTTACGGACATGCAGTAAATTTCGTCGACGCCCAAATCAGCGAATGTGCCAGCGTTCTTTTCAAAACCAGGCAGCTGATATGTAGAGCATGTTGGTGTGAATGCGCCGGGTAGGGAAAAGAGAATAACGCGCTTACCTTTGAAATAGTCCGCAGTCGTCATGTCTTCCCAGCGGAAAGGGTTGGGTCCTTCGATGGACTCATCGCGGACGCGCGTGCGGAATGTAACATGTGGTAGAGAAACACCGGTTTTCATATGCAACCTCAATTGTGCAAAGCTTCGTGAACTGACTACCGGCTACATAGGGCAGGCGGGCGACGCAAGCGGCAAAATTGAGAAAAAAGTGGTTCGGTAAAATTTGGAGATTTATGTGCACCGAGATTGCCAGCTGCCCGGAAATTAGTCTCTTTTGTCGTCTTTGGGTAAAATCACATGCTGCGATGCAGAGAAGTGCCGTTTTATCTTGGGCTTGGTTGCGGGGGGGCAATGACAGGTTCTGGTGGGATTCGCGCAATGATTCGTGAAACGGGTCAAAAATAGAGCAAATTCCTATGCAGTCTGAACGACCCTGTTATGCAGCGATGGAAAGGTCGAACAACCAAATTGCCCAAATATATTGCTATATTTGGGCCTTATTGGGGGAGATGATCGGGGAGAGATCAGGCGCAGGGGAAAACTCGGTAACAATATGGGGATACGCTGCCGTTGGACAGCAAAGCGGAACTGGTACTTCCCCCTGCTAAGATCTATATTAGAAAGAGTTTGTTAAGAGGTCATCGGGGAAAAACCCTGAATTCGCGTCAAAACTTGGGAGAGATCACCTTGAACGACATCAAAATTCCCCAAATCCGGCACCCGGAAAAGGCGCATCGTCCTGACAATGCCCAGCCTAAAAAGCCTTCCTGGATCCGTGTTAAGGCACCTGGTGGTAAAGGGTACAATGATACGCGCTCGATCATGCGCGAACATAATCTGACGACTGTTTGCGAAGAAGCGGGTTGCCCAAACGTTGGCGAATGTTGGAGCCAAGGCCACGCAACAATGATGATTATGGGCGAAGTGTGCACACGCGCCTGTAGCTTTTGTAACGTTGCAACGGGTAAGCCGCCGGAAGCTTTGGATGTGTTCGAACCTGGGCGGGTTGCTGATGCGGTCCAGAAATTAGGTTTGAACCATGTTGTGATCACATCCGTTGACCGTGATGATGTCGAAGATGGCGGGGCTGAGCATTTTGCACAGACGATTCGTGCAGTGCGCCATCGCTCTCCAAAGACGACGATCGAAATTTTGACGCCCGATTTCTTACGGTGTGATCCGAGTGTTTTGAAGGTTGTCGTAGACGCACGACCAGACGTGTTTAACCACAACTTGGAAACTGTACCGGGCCTGTACCCAGAGGTGCGTGCAGGCGCACGGTATTTCCATTCGTTGCGTTTGTTGCAGCGGGTGAAAGAGTTGGATCCGTCCATCTTTACCAAGTCGGGAATCATGGTCGGGCTAGGTGAAGATCGCCAAGCTGTTTTGCAGGTCATGGATGATATGCGCGCCGCAGACATCGATTTTCTGACGATTGGCCAATATCTACAGCCGACGCCAAAGCACCATGCGGTTGATCGGTTTGTCGATCCCGATGAATTCGCGTCATATGAAAAGGCCGCCTATGGTAAAGGGTTCCTAATGGTATCGGCGACGCCGTTGACGAGATCTAGCTACCATGCCGGAGATGACTTTGCCCGTTTGCGCGATGCGCGTGAGGCTAAACTGGCCGCGAACTAAATTGGGGTGCAAGCGTCTCTGCTGAAGCACGCTATCCCACCGATTTCTCTTTGAGACCGCGCATGAACTTGTTTCTGCGCGGTTTTCTTTTTCTTTGCGGTGGATGACGCGCCGGTTTGGAAAGAAACGCATAAAGGGCAGAGCCGAGTCGTCTATATTTTTCAAACACCTAAGGGTTTGACACGCTAGGTTTTCATAGGTTTTGTCCATAACCCGTTAAGGTTTTTGACGGGCGCGTGCATTTTGTTTCTTTTCTGGTGAAATTCGGCTTGACGCTGCACGCCAGCCTGCATAGAAAGCCTCTCACGCAAGCGGCCATACGGCACTTGTCGCAGCGAGCGGTTGTAGCTCAGATGGTTAGAGTACCGGCCTGTCACGCCGGGGGTCGCGGGTTCGAGCCCCGTCAACCGCGCCACGCTGCTTCGGTTTATCCGATCCGATCCCGGGGGAAGGGAAAGGTTTTTCGATTTGGACCTTACCAATTCGATATATGCGCGGTTGTAGCTCAGATGGTTAGAGTACCGGCCTGTCACGCCGGGGGTCGCGGGTTCGAGCCCCGTCAACCGCGCCATTTATTTCAAGGTGACAATGGAAAATATTCTACGCAAGCTCGAATTGCGATACGGTCAGAATTTTCCTTCGTCCGTACGTCATGCCGATTTGACCACCGTTTCATCAATGTTAACCCGTGGCTCTTGCCGCCAGTTTCAACCACGTGCTGTTGAGCCGGATATCATTGAAATACTCTGCGCCGCTGCGCTGGCGTCTCCTACGAAAAGTGATCTGCAGCAACGCGACATTATTGTCATGAAAGACCCTGAAGTTAAGCAAACTCTGTTTGAGTTGGTTTCGGGCGAAGGTTGGGTCAGTCAAGCGCCGGAAATCGTGGTTTTCTGTGGCAATAACCGGCGTCAAAGAATGACACACGCGTTGCGCGGCCATGAATTTGTGAACGACCATCTAGATGCGTTTTTCAATGCTGCTGTTGATGCGGGAATCGCACTTGGCGCATTTGTGACGGCTGCTGAGGCGATGGGGTTGGGGTGTTGCCCGGTTAGTGCAGTACGCAACAAGGCGGAAGAGGTCAGCGCATTATTGAATTTGCCGGATCATGTGTTTCCTGTCTCGGCTGTTGCATTTGGTTATCCAGAAGCAGACAAGCCAAATGTCAGTTTGCGTTTGCCGTTGTCAGTCACCGTTCACAATGATCGTTATTGTGAGGATGGGCTGGAACAGGTGATTGAGTCATATGATCGCCGGCGTGAGGCTGAGCAACCTTATGCCAAGCAAAGGGCCGCTGACGTTTTTGGAACCTCGGATGCGTATGGTTGGTCGGAAGACAAGACGCGGCAATATGCATTGCCGGAGAGAGCCGGGTTCGGCGCGTTTATTCGTGGAAAGGGATTTAAGCTCTTTTAACAATAAAGAGCGGGCAGGGCGGTCGCTGCGATTTGGGTGGCGGGTGCCTGAAGTACTTCGGGCCACTGTTGGTCGCCCAAATGTGGAAATTGGCCTGTAGGGCGGGACAGTACAGGCCAAAATGTCTAAAGCAGAAGTGCGGTTTGGGTGCTATGCACCCCAGCTGCGAACTGGTCCACAATCCATATGGACAAAGTTAGATCGGGAATATCGTCCTACGCCGCCTGCTTTGCAGGATGCAGCTGCTCGCGCGATTTGGCTAACGGAGCGTGATTGCAAACTTAGGTCGGCCGCTTCACCCTTCAAATGGCGGGAATTCTTGGCAACGCCAGAGGACCGGGCCCGCAACATCGCATTGGTCTTTGGGCTACGGTAGCCGGAAACCAACATGTAAGGTTCGGAGCAATCCATTAGATTATGTGCTGCGCTCATAAGATCAATGGTGCGGGTATCAATGCGTTTCACATCATTGGTCCGCCAGTCACGCATGAAAGTATTGATTTCATTCATCGCATCTTTGATATAGCTGCCTTCGATCCAGTATATCATGTCGATACGTTCGCCTGTGCGGCCTGAATACATGCGTAAACGTCGAATATCGCCGCCACCCCGCAAAAAGCCCGCAGCTTTCGAATATGTTGGTGCTGCAACGAGAGTCGTTGCAGCAAATGCACCAAGTAGTGCACGCCGGTTCCAACCGGTCGGATTTGTCTCGTTCATAGAAACTGCCTGTCCCGCTTCATTTTACTTTGCCGGACTGTTCCCGCCCGGCTGCATCTCCCCAGATGATGGGAGCTTTATGTCACGAATCGGTTAACTTCGGAAGGAACTTGTTGGGCCAAGACGAATTTCAAGGGTATTTGGGCAGAGTTTTGCTCAATTTTGAGCTGCCTGTGCACCTTGTGTTAAAAATGTTACGCGATTGTTTCTCAAACCGCGCCAAAGTCAGGAATTCAAGACTTTGACATCGGTGAGACGCAAGTGTGAATGGACATAGTTAAGGCGAACGAGCAGAATCGCGACTATAGTCAACCCGCAAGACCTAGAGATAAAGACGTAAAGACGATGAGAATTTTCGGCATAAAGACAGATCTGGATACAGAACAAGCGCCATTTGGTGCTTTATATCAGGCTGACCTGCGTCGAATTAAGGTAAACATGCCGCCAATGCTGGCACTGGTTTCGAGTGTGATTTTTGGGATGTCTTTTATGGGCAATCCGGCGGTCGCGCAGAATACACTGTCCTTTGAAGTCACGCCATTTAAGCAGGCGTTGGCAGAAAGCATCGGTCAGGATGACGAAGTCGCGGCATTTTATAGGGCCCGGCAATTTGCACCGATTTGGACCGGCGCCGATGATGAAAGTCTGGCCAGAAGAGCCGCATTTCTAGAGGCGTTGGCGTCTGCTGAGCATCACGGTTTGCCGCAGTCTCGCTTTAATGAAGATGCTCTGCTGTCCCGCATGACCGGCATCACGACGGACCGTGATCTTGGTGCGTTAGAGGTAGAACTGTCTCATCTTTATCTGGACTATGCCCATTCGGTGCAATCAGGTTTGATAGACAACCCCGGAACGATTGATGGCGATATCAAACGCCGTCCGATCCGCAGGTCGAACTCAGATCTGTTAGATCTACTGGTAGAGGAAAGACCTAAAAAGGCATTTCAAAGTCTAGCACCCCAAAGCCCCGAATATGTGCGCCTAATGCGTGAAAAACTGCGTTTGCAGCAAGTTGTGTCTGGGCGCGGATGGGGCGCGCAGATTCCAGAAGGCAAGTTAGAATTAGGGGATAAAGGCGCGTCGGTTGTTCGCCTGCGTGATCGCCTTGTTGCTATGGGATTTCTTGCCCCCAGTCTTTCTGCAACATTTGATGATCGCATGAAGGCAGCAGTGGAATCGTTTCAGAATGCCCATGGCCTTTTACCGGATGGTGTCGCTGGTCCTGCGACGTTACGCGAAATCAATGTCGAACCTATTGATAGGCTGCAATCTGTTATTGTTGCCATGGAACGTGAGCGTTGGTTGAACCTGCCAGATGGACGGGGCAAACGCCATATTTGGGTTAATCTTGTCGATTTTCATGCGCGTATACTTGATGATGGCAAAACAAGCTTTTCGACACGTTCTGTGATTGGTCATCGCGATCCTGACCGACGATCGCCTGAGTTTTCAGATGTCATGGAACATATGGTGATCAATCCAACATGGTATGTGCCTCGTTCGATCATCGTGAATGAATATTTGCCACAATTGCGCAATAATCCCAATGCGGTCTCTCATTTGCAGGTCGTCAACCGCCAAGGGCAGGTCATTGATCGCTCTATTGGGTTTGCAGGGTATTCAGCGCGTAGTTTCCCGTTTTCCATGCGCCAACCGCCTGGGCCAAAGAACGCTTTGGGCACGGTCAAATTTATGTTCCCGAATAAATACAATATTTATTTGCACGACACCCCGTCTAAAAGCCTGTTCAACCGCGAAAGCCGCGCGTTTAGTCATGGGTGCATTCGCCTCGCCGATCCGCATGATTTCGCCTATGCTTTACTGTCAAAACAAGAAGATGCGCCTGAAGCGTTTTTTCAGTCCATATTGCGTAATGGCAAAGAGCGACGTGTCAATTTGAAAGAAAAAGTGCCGGTACATCTGGTCTATCGCACGGCGTATACACAACCGAAGGGACCGATGAACTATCGTGGCGATGTCTATGGTCGAGACGCAAAAATCTGGTCCGAGTTGGCCCGTCTAGGGGTGGTCTTGGGTGGGGCGGACAGTTAAACAGCCCCATGCCGACAAGAGCAGGAGCTGATCACACCATGTATACGATTGCGGAGATTGCCCATTCCATTGGCGCGGATTTTGTCGGAAACGGCGGGATTGTTATTCAGGGTCTGGAAGAACCAGCCAATTGTACGGCCGATCATATTGCCGTCGCCATGAAACCAGAATTTGCCGAAACCATTCGCGACGGTAGCGCGCGTGCTGCTTTGATGTGGCAGGATGCGGAATGGCAGTCTTACGGATTAGAGGCCGCAATTCTTGTTTCGCGCCCGCGGTATGTCTTGTCTGATCTTACGCCGAAATTTGATCGAGGGCAGGGATATAACACAGGCATCCATCCAAATGCTGTGATCGATCCGAGCGCTGAACTGGCGGAAGATGTCAGTGTCGGCCCGTTTACGGTGATTGGCAAAGGTGTGAAAATCGGAACAGGATCTGTTATCGGTCCGCAGGTTTTCATCGGCAATAATGTGCAGATTGGGGCAGGTGCCTTGATCCATGCAGGTGCTCGGATCCTGTCTGATGTTGAAATTGGAACAGGATTTATTTTGCACCCCAATGCGGTTATCGGCGGGGATGGTTTTTCTTTTGTAACGCCCGAAGCATCGAATGCAGAACAAACCCGGGCGTCGTTGGGCGCTGAGGATATAACCAATACCCAACAATGGGCGCGCATTCATTCCCTTGGTTCTGTTTTGATCGGGAATAATGTCGAAATCGGCTGTTCATCTTGCATTGATCGCGGAACCATCCGTCATACGCAAATCGGAAACGGAACCAAGATCGACAATCAGGTTCAGATTGGACACAATTGTGTTGTTGGTGATGACGTGATCATGTGCGGGCAATCTGGTTTGGCAGGGTCCGTTAAAGTTGGGAACAGCGCCGTTATTGCGGGAAAAGTTGCTGTATCTGATAATCTGATCATCGGTGAACGTGCCGTTTTGGGCGGTGGATCAGGTGTTACATCTAATGTGCCCGCTGGCCGCGCGATGCTTGGCTACCCTGCGATCAAAATGGAAACGCAGGTTGATATTTACAAAGCGACACGACGTCTTCCAAGATTGCTGCGCGAGTTCACAGAGTTGAAGAAAGCGGTTTCCAAGCTTACGTCAAGTGACTAAATCAAAGTCACAGCACTGGAGAGGGCGGTTCATGAGTACGAAAGACAAAGTTATTGCGATTATTGCGGATCAGGCATTGTTAGAGCCATCCGACGTTACATTGGACAGCACGCCAGAGGACCTTGGCATCGATTCTCTTGGACTGGTTGAAAGCATTTTCTCGATCGAAGAGGCGTTTGACATATCGGTTCCCTTCAATGCCAATGATCCAAGCGAAAGCGATTTCGACATCTCAAATGTTGGCACTATTATCGCGGGTATCGAAAACCTTATCTCACAACAATCATGAAACGAGTCGTCATTACAGGGGCAGGCACGATCAATGCGCTCGGCCAAAATGTTGCGCAAACCTGTCACGCGATGCGTGAGGGGCGTTGTGGTATCGCGCCATTAGAGTTTCGCGATGTCGATCGTCTGAGCATCAAAATCGGTGGGCAAGTCAAAGGGTTTGAACCTGAGAGCATGTTCAACCGCCAGCAATTGGCGCTTTATGATCGGTTTACTCAGTTCACATTGGTCGCCGCGCGCGAAGCACTGGCGCAATCAGGCCTACGTTTCGAAAGCGAATTGTCCGAACGGGCAGGGGTGGTATTGGGCACATCCGGTGGTGGTCTGACCACGCAGGATGAAAATTATCGCGCGGTCTATGAAGACGGTAAAAATCGGGTCCATCCTTTTGTCGTACCAAAGCTGATGAACAATGCCGCTGCCAGCCATGTTAGTATGGAATTTAATCTGCAAGGACCCAGCTTTACCGTTGCGACGGCCTGTGCGAGTTCCAACCATGCGATGGGGCAGGCCTTTTCTTTGATCCGGTCTGGCATGTGCCAAGTCATGGTCACAGGCGGGTCCGAATCCATGTTGTGCTTTGGCGGGATCAAAGCATGGGAGGGGTTGCGGGTGATGTCCAAAGACGCGTGTCGTCCATTTTCAGCCAATCGCAACGGAATGGTTCAAGGTGAAGGTGCTGGCATCTTTGTGTTTGAAGAATACGAGCACGCCAAAGCACGTGGCGCGGATATTTTGGCCGAAATTGTGGGTTTCGCGATGACATCGGATGCCTCTGATATCGTAATGCCGTCTTTGAAAGGGGCCGCGCGAACAATTGAGGGCGCATTGCGGGATGGTAAGATTTCACCGGAACGGGTTGGCTATATCAATGCGCATGGCACGGGCACAGCGGCGAACGACAAAACCGAATGTGGCGCGGTGTCCAAAGTTTTTGGCACCCATGCGGATAATCTGATGATTTCTTCCACCAAGTCGATGCATGGGCATTTAATCGGCGGAACGGGTGCGGTGGAACTGTTGTCCTGCATCATGGCTTTGCGCGATGGGGTGATTGCCCCAACGATTGGATATGAAGAACCAGATCCGGAATGTGGTTTGGATGTCGTCCCGAATGTCGCGCGAGATGCCCATGTAAATGTGGTCATGAGCAACGCATTCGCCTTTGGTGGGCTAAATGCCGTGCTGGCCTTGGGGCGCGTTTAGGACGAATCACGTCCGCCTGGCGCGTCTTATTTGCCGCGCCAGATCCATCCACCACCAAAAATTCGGCTGCTTTCTGTGTCGTAGAACACACAAGCTTGCCCCGGACTGACCCCTTCTTCGGGTGTCAGCAGGTCAACTTCGGCCTCAGTTTCCGAAATTGGACGTAGAATCGCGTCTCTTGGAGGGCGTGTTGAACGTACTTTGACCGAAATATGCCATTCATTTTTCGACATCAGGGGCTCATCCCCCAACCAATTAATTTCGCGAATAGGCACCGTACGTGTGGACAGCATCTCTTTAGGGCCGACCACAACTTGGGACGTGTCCGCATCCAATTTCACGACATAGATCGGTTCGCTCAACCCCCCGATCCCAAGACCGCGGCGTTGCCCGATTGTGTAGTGAATGACACCGTTGTGTTGTCCCAAAATCCGACCATCTGCATGGACGATATCGCCCGGCTGGCCCGCGCCCGGACGAAGCTTTTCGATGACGGAAGCATAGTTACCGTCAGGTACAAAACAGATGTCCTGACTGTCCGGTTTATTGGCAACTTGTAAACCATATTTCTGTGCAAGCGCGCGTGTGGCGTCCTTTGACGGCAGATGGCCCAAAGGAAATCGCAAAAATTCTAATTGTTCTTGCGTGGTCGAAAATAGGAAATAGCTTTGGTCCCGCGTCGCGTCTGCAGCGGAGTGAAGTTCGGCTTTCATCGGGCCAGATTTGCGCTGGATATAGTGACCTGTGGCCATGCAATCGGCGTCGAGATCGCGCGCGGTTTCCAAAAGGTCTTTGAATTTGACACGCTCATTACAGCGAATACAGGGAACCGGTGTTGCCCCGCCCAGATAACTGTCTGCAAATTCGTCAATCACGGCATCTTTGAAAATGTTTTCATAATCAAGGACATAGTGGGGGAAATCCATTTCTTCGGCGACACGTCTTGCGTCGTGAATATCAATTCCCGCGCAGCAGGCCCCTTTTTTGGCCAAAGCAGCGCCGTGGTCATATAGCTGTAATGTCACACCAATGACATCATAGCCTTCATCCTTCAATTGTGCAGCCACAACAGAACTATCAACGCCGCCAGACATGGCCACGACAACGCGCGTTTCGGCTGGAGACTTTGGGAAACCCAGCGAATTTAATGTATGATCTTTCATGGCCGACTCCTGAGGATGTTTCAGAATATAGGAAAATCCGAACTACTCTCAACCCCTCGTTTTATTCCTCGTTAAACATGAACGGTTTTCATGCCCTCCAGTGAGTTTACGGGGTAGTTCCATGTATTTGAGAAAAGTAGACGGACCCAGGGCAGTAACATTGCCGGACGGTTCGGTAATGACGCGGGCTGATTTGCCACCGACGACGACACGTCGATGGGTTGCATCCCGCAAGGCTGCGGTTGTGAAGGCCGTATGTTACGGTTTGTTGTCGCAAGATCAGGCGTTAGAGCGCTATGGGTTAAGCGAAGAAGAGCTGCAGATTTGGATGGATGCTGTCGAAACGCATGGCGAAGCCGCGTTAAAGGTTACGCAGGTTCAGAAATATCGTTAGTTACTGGCTTGTTAGGATAAAGAATTTGTCCTAGCGTTAACGATAGTAAGGGTGTGTTAACCATTTTCGTTCAGGTATTATGTTGCCCAATGAATTTAGTTTCGGAGATCGAAAGTGCGCATACTCCTGGTTGAAGACGATCCCACAACCGCAAAGAGCATCGAGTTGATGCTTAACCACGCTAACCTCAATGTTTATACAACCGATATGGGTGAAGAAGGTATCGATCTCGCCAAGTTGTATGACTATGATCTGATCCTTTTGGACCTGAACTTGCCTGACATGAATGGTCACGAAGTTCTGCGCCAATTGCGCATGTCGCGGATTGAGACGCCAATTTTGATTTTGTCCGGTGCAGATGACACTGAAAATAAAATCAAAGGATTTGGTTTTGGTGCTGATGACTATCTGACAAAACCATTCCATCGCGATGAACTGGTGGCGCGTATCCATGCGATCATCCGTCGTTCTAAAGGTCATTCTCAATCTGTTATCAAAACAGGTAAGATTGCAGTGAACCTTGATGCCAAGACTGTTGAAGCGAATGGTAAGCCTGTTCACCTGACCGGCAAAGAATACCAAATGCTAGAACTGCTGTCTCTTCGCAAGGGAACGACCCTGACGAAGGAAATGTTCTTGAACCACTTGTATGGTGGTATGGACGAGCCAGAGTTGAAAATCATCGACGTGTTTATCTGTAAACTTCGTAAGAAGTTGAGCGAAGCAACTGAAGATGACAATTACATCGAAACAGTTTGGGGACGTGGCTATGTACTGCGTGATCCTGATCCTGCACCAGAAAGCAGTCAGCTGGTTGCAAGCGCATAAGGGTTTCACGCTGGTTTCAGCGTGAGGCACCGCCGCCTATTTAGCAGACACGTATTGTTGGGGCTGGACCGTATTCGAATAGCTGCCTATCAGTAGACCAATTCGGTTGAATAGGCGTTGATATGTCGGAAGAAGCCCCACAAAAATCCCTCCACTCTTCAAAAGAGTTGAACGAAAATTCCTTGATACATGCTGCATCGGATGGGTCATTAAATGAATTGACCCGTGATGTGGCAGTTCAAGAGATGGCGCGTTTGATGGCAATCCTGAGGGATGCAAACACGGCTTATCACCAACAAGATGCACCTGTTGTATCAGATGCCGATTATGATGCCTTGAAGCGACGTCTTGTTGCTTTAGAAGGGCAATTTCCAGACCTGAAATCGCAAGATAGCCCAACGGATCAAGTGGGGGCTGCGCCCTCTGATGGGTTTGGAAAAATCCGTCATGTTGTGCGGATGATGTCCCTTGCCAATGCATTCGATCGTGATGATTTAGAAGATTTTACCGACAGCGTTCGTCGGTTTCTAGGCCTTGTAAAACATCAAAACATTCCTTTTACGGCCGAGCCAAAGATCGACGGTCTTTCACTGTCTTTACGATACGAGACCGGAAATTTGATCTATGCGGCGACGCGTGGTGATGGCGAAACGGGTGAAAACGTTACGGCCAATGCGTTAACTATCGCAGATATTCCTTCTAAAATCCCAGAGGCTCCAGACGTTTTGGAAGTTCGAGGCGAAGTGTATATGTCGCATGCGGATTTTGCGGCCTTGAATGCTAAGCAAGAGCAAGCTGGCGAAAAACCGTTCGCCAATCCGCGAAACGCGGCGGCTGGGTCGTTGCGCCAGCTCGATCCTTCGGTGACGCGAAAACGGCCGTTGCGGTTTTTTGCATATGCTTGGGGGGATTTGTCCCAGCCTTTGGGGGCGACACAGGCCGAAGCGATCGAGCAACTTTCAAAATTTGGCTTTAAGACAAATCCGCTCACCACTGTGTGCGACAGTGTTCAGGATCTTTTGGCGCATTATGCATCGATCGAAGCAGGTCGCGCGGATTTGGGATATGACATCGATGGCGTTGTTTATAAGGTGAATGACCTTGCTTTGCAGGGGCGGTTGGGGTTTCGATCAACCACACCACGTTGGGCGATTGCCCATAAATTCCCTGCCGAACTGGCCTGGACCCGCCTTGAAGGGATCGACATTCAGGTCGGGCGCACCGGTGCCTTGTCGCCCGTCGCACGGTTGCAACCGGTGACCGTGGGTGGCGTTGTCGTGTCCAATGCGACCTTGCACAATGAAGATTATATTGCCGGTTTGGATTCAAACGGTAATCCAATCCGTGATGGTAAAGATGTGCGTGTTGGCGATTGGGTGCAGATTTATCGGGCCGGTGATGTGATCCCCAAATTGGCCGATGTTGATCTATCAAAGCGTCCTGACACGGCCCAGGTTTTTGCCTTTCCTACAACGTGTCCGGAATGTGGATCTCCTGCCGTGCGCGAAGAGGGGGACGCGGTGCGACGCTGCACGGGCGGCGTGAGCTGCCCGGCGCAAGCGATTGAAAAAATGAAGCATTTTGTGTCTCGGGGCGCGTTTGATATTGAGGGTCTTGGCGCCAAGCAAATCGAAATGTTCTTTGAAGATTCGCAATTGGCGATCAAAGAACCTGCTGACATTTTTACTTTGGCAAAGCGCGACAGTGAAAATTTCACAAAACTGGCCAATCGAAATGGCTGGGGAGAAAAGAGCGCCACGAACCTTTTCAAAGCGATTGATGATAAACGCAAAATCCCACTCGCCCGGTTGATTTTCGGTCTAGGGATCCGTCATGCCGGGGAAACCGCGGGTCGTGATCTGGCGGCGCATTTTATGTCGTGGGACGCGTTGCAATCCGCCCTGGATTTGGGGCGTCCAGCTGCATTGGCCCACCATGCGGCGGATGTGGCAGAGCATGCGGAACGTCAATCTGCGGCTTTAGATGGGCGCAAAGCCCGTATTTCGGAAAGCCGGAATGCGGCCATTACCGAAGCCAAAGTGCCCTTTGATGCGCAGGCGGCTTGGGATGATCTGGTCGGTGTGGATGGGATCGGTGCAGTTCTGGCGCTGTCATTGTCCGATACCTTTTCTAATGTGCGCGAACGCGCTGCGATTGATCGATTGGTCGCCCATCTTGATCCGCAGCCTCCGGAATTGCCAAATACGCAAAGCCCTGTCGCGGGAAAAACGGTGGTCTTTACAGGGAAATTGGAACTGATGAGCAGGGATGAGGCCAAAGCCCGTGCTGAAAGTCTGGGGGCAAAAGTGTCAGGATCTGTTTCGAAAAAAACCGATATTGTGGTCGCCGGCCCCGGGGCAGGCAGCAAAGAGAAAAAAGCCAAAGACTTGGGTTTGACGCTGCTGGATGAAGCCGGGTGGTTGGCCCTGATCGGCGATAACTGAGCGCGCGGGTATGAGCACACGTCCCGAAATCCTTTGGTCGCTTTTTGGTGATCTGACGGCCCTGAATGGTATTGGTCCGAAAACAGGACAGGCATTGCAGGGCCTAGGTGTTGAGGTGCCGCGCGACTTGCTTTTTACCTTGCCTCATACGGGGATTTCACGGCGGGTTCGGGACACGGTTCAAGGCGCAGATCTGCCTTCGGTTTTAACTGTCGAGGTTGAGGTCATCGCGCATCGTGCGCCCTCGAAACGCGGGGCGCCGTATCGGATCGATGTAGAAGATTCTGCTTTGCGGTTTCCTTTGGTGTTCTTTCGATCCCATGATTCATATCTGACAAAAATCTTACCTGTCGGCAGCCGACGTGTTGTTTCTGGCAAGGTTGAGAGCTTTGATGGCGTGGCCCAAATGGTTCACCCAGACCATGTCCTGCCTTTGGACGAGGCGGATGAAATCCCCCCGTTCGAACCGGTTTATCCTTTGACGGCAGGGGTGACGCAGAAAATTATGGCGCGTGCGACTGCGGATTTGATGACGCAATTGCCAGAACTGGGTGAATGGATTGATCCTGATCTCATCGCGCAAAAGGGATGGCCAGATTGGTTTGATGCGCTGATTTCAGTACATGCGCCCATTGATATGAATGATGTGACCGCTGAGGCACCAGCGCGCCAAAGACTGGCTTATGATGAACTGTTTGCACATCAGGTGACATTGGGGCTGGCGCGCGCGTCGCGGCGTGCGAAGTCGGGCCTGTCTTCCGTCGCGACAGGGCGTTTGCAAAATCGGGTCCTTAAAAGCCTGCCTTTTGCGCCAACGGCTGCGCAAACCCGGGCCATCGCGGAAATTGGCGCGGATTTGGCGGCGACAAACAAAATGAACCGATTGCTGCAGGGCGATGTTGGTTCGGGCAAAACGCTTGTGGCCTTAATGGCGTTACTTGTGGCTGTTGAAGCGGGCGGGCAGGGCGTCTTGATGGCACCCACCGAAATCTTGGCGCGTCAGCATTTGGAAGGATTACAACCCTTGGCCGAAAAGGCCGGCGTGGTGCTGGAAATCCTGACGGGACGGGATAAGGGTGCGGAACGACAGGCTAAATTGGCGGCGCTGGCGCGTGGCGACATCCAAATCCTGGTTGGTACGCATGCGGTGTTTCAGGGAGATGTGGCATTTGCAGATCTGCGACTGGCCATCATTGATGAACAACATCGTTTTGGCGTCAAGCAACGGATGGAGTTGGGGCAAAAAGGCGCGGCTGTCGATGTCTTGGTGATGACCGCAACACCGATTCCTCGGTCTCTGGCATTGGCGAATTACGGGGACATGGACGTGTCTGTTCTGGATGAAAAACCAGCCGGGCGTAAACCGATCCAAACGGCCATGGTGTCGACAGATCGCATTTCAGAAGTGGTCGAACATCTAAAACGGGCTGTGTCTGAGGGTCGTCAGGCTTATTGGGTTTGCCCTTTGGTTGAAGATAGCGAGGTTTCGGATCTGTCGTCGGCTGAGGACCGTTTTAAACATCTACGTGCGGCCCTTGGTGAAGACGTTGTAGGATTGGTACACGGCCAGATGCCACCAGCCGACAAAGACGCAGCTATGGCCAATTTCGTGGCGGGCAATACATCAGTTTTGGTGGCAACCACTGTCATTGAGGTGGGCGTCAATGTGCCAAATGCGACCATCATGGTGATTGAACGCGCTGAAAGCTTTGGATTGGCGCAGTTGCACCAGTTGCGGGGGCGCGTGGGGCGTGGCTCGGCGGCGTCAACATGTTTGCTGCTGTATCAAGCGCCGCTTAGCGAAACGGGGTCCAAGCGTTTAACGACCATGCGGGAAACTGAAGACGGGTTTCGTATTTCCGAGGTTGATCTCGAAATGCGTGGGGCTGGTGATGTTTTGGGAACGGTGCAATCGGGATTGCCGCGATTCCAAATTGCCGACCTAGAACGCCAATCTGCGTTGATGCAGGTCGCACAAAGCGATGCTCGCCGGTTTCTTGAAGCAGATCCTAACCTGACAAGCCAACGGGGGCAGGCGGTTCGCCATCTTTTGTGGCTGATGAAAAAGGATGAAGCAATCCGTTTGATTTCAGTTGGTTAGCCGCATTTTTCATAATCGTGTTCTTGTTTTGCCTCATTTTGTTCTCAAATGTTCTTTAAAAGTTCTTTACTTGTGTTCTGCGATGTGAGAACAAAGGTGCAACACAGGATGATGCGTCATCCTAGATCTTCATAGAACTGAGGAGATGACCGATGGTTGCGATAGTCAAAGATGCCGTGAAACGTTCACATTCAACGTTACTGCAGGATATCCTTGGGGCTGGCTGCCTGATCGTTATGTTGATGGGGGCGTTGCACCTACCAGCCTTCTTCTGAATTTCGAAAAATTTCTGTCCGCGCTGTTTCAGGCGATGCCTCACCTGTCCTGAGGCTAGCCTGCGCTCTTACAAGACCCTGCCTGTCCTTTAAGAGCCCTGTCCCAACTTTGAAACATGCGCCTTTTCCGCCGCCTCCCATACCGGAGTGCGGCGGCTTTTTTGTAAACAGGCTTATGCGTGTTCGCGATCCATCAGGGTTTGTGCCGCTTCCAGCGTGGCATCCAAACATAACAAAATCGACGCATGACGGTTCTTAAATTCTGCCGCAGGTTTCAGCACCTCTAACCCATCAAAAGGCGCAGATGGCGCATTGCCACCTTGTAGCATGCCAGCCAATTCATCGCGGGCGGCTTTTACTTCAGGGAACGTACATCCAATGACAACACGCGCCACGACGGATGCGGCCGCCTGACCCAAAGCGCAGGCTTTTACATCCTGACCGAACTTGGTGATCCGGCCGCCGTCCATCTCTAGATCCACGGTCACGGTCGACCCGCAAAGCGGCGAGCGTTTTTTTGCGCTGGCCTGTGGCGCATCAAGGCGTGCGTGATGGGGGATATCCGCAGCCAAGGCCAAAATACGCTGTGAATACAGCTTCATCAGGTCGGTTTCTGCTGTCATGTCTTGGCCTTTTGCGCGGGATGTTGGGGCTTTCCTTTGCGGAATTTCCCTATATTTAGGCACGCAAGATGCAAAGCAAAAGGGGACAGATTGTGTTTGATCCGAAAAGCCTGAAATATGATGAAAAAGGCCTCATCCCTTGTATCGCGCAGGATGCAGAAACCGGCGATGTGCTGATGGTTGCCTGGATGAATGTCGAAGCCGTTGAAAAAACGCTTGAAACCAAACGGGTCACCTATTGGTCCCGGTCGCGCCAGAGTTTTTGGATCAAGGGCGAAAGTTCCGGGCATACTCAGGAATTGGTTGATCTGCGCGTAGACTGTGATCGCGATTGTTTGCTTGCCATGGTCAATCAGGAAGGCCCAGCCTGCCACACGAACCGTCGCTCTTGTTTCTATACCTCAGTCACGACTGGTGAAGAGGTTGAACTGATGAAACCGATGAAGTGACGCAGAAGGTTTGGACTAATTAAGGTCCAAACCAACCATATGGCGGATGCCATCAGGGCTTGCGCCTTCTGATCGATATTTTGAGATTGCTTTTGAATCGTCACGCTTCGCAAGGCGTTTGCCGGCATCATCACGGATCAGATCATGATGGTGATAGATCGGCTGAGGTAAATCGAGCAGGGCTTGCAGCAAGACGTGGATATAGGTTGCTTCAAATAAATCCGCGCCACGAACCACATGGGTGATGCCTTGTTTGGCATCATCTACGACGACCGCCAGATGATAGGCCGCGCCCATATCTTTGCGCGCGAGCACAACATCACCAACATGTTTGATCAAAAAGCCGGGCTCGATCCGAACCGTTCCTGTATGATTGGGTCCCGTTTCGGTGAAATTTAGTTCCGACATATGTAATCGTTCAAGGGCCCGCGCAGTGTTCAAACGCAGGGTTTGTCCCTTTGGTCGCGGGGACGTTGTGTCCTGTTCCATGCGACATGTGCCGGGATAAATTATACCATCAGGCCCGATGAGTGGGGCGCCTTCCTGTGGTGCATTGGCGGCGTCGCGGATGTCGCGCCGCGAACAAGAACAGGAATAAAGCAGCCCCATATCCCACAACTGGTCCAAAGCCGCATCATATTCAGATTGGCAATCGGATTCTTTTCGACAGGGTTCCGGCCAAGTGATGCCAAGCCAAGCTAGGTCATCCTTCAGTTGTGTTTCCCATTCAGCGCGCGCACGGCTTTGGTCCAAATCGTCGATGCGCAATAGGAATGTCCCACCCGCTGCAATCGCCATGTCATGCGCCAAAAGCGCGGAATAGGCATGGCCCAAATGCAGCGGTCCCGTAGGAGAAGGGGCAAAGCGGGTGACGAATGTACCCATCCGCTTCAGCCGTTTTGTACCGACAGCCAGTCCTGCCAAACGGTTTTGGCCCGATCTGAATAGGCTTTGTATCGATCTTTTCGGCCTCTACGACCGCCTCTGATCCCTTCAAGCGGGCGAAATAGACCGAAATTGACATTCATTGGCTGGAATGTTTTTGCTTCAGCGCCGCCAGTGATGTGGTGGATCAGAGCGCCATGGGCGCTATCCTGTGGGACGTCTGGTATTGTACCAGATACAATATCCGCCGTCGCAAACCGACCGGCCAGTAATCCCATTGCAGCGCTTTCTACATAGCCCTCAACCCCGGTGATTTGCCCTGCAAAGCGGATATTAGGACGGGATTTGAGGCGCATTTGTGCGTCCAACAGGGTTGGAGAATTTAGGAATGTATTGCGGTGGATCCCACCAAGACGGGCAAAGGACGCATCTTCCAATCCTGGAATGGTTTTGAAAACAGCGGTTTGTGCGCCGTATTTCATTTTGGTTTGAAAGCCGACGATATTGTACAATGTGCCAAGCGCGTTATCGCGGCGCAATTGTACCACCGCATAGGCTTTTTCATCGGGATTGTGTGGATTGGTTAATCCAACCGGTTTCATTGGCCCATGACGCAGGGTTTCGCGACCACGTTCTGCCATGACCTCGATCGGCAGGCATCCATCAAAATACTTGGCGGTTTCGCCCTCATGGAATTCGGTTTTATCCGCAGCAAGAAGCGCATCAATGAACGCCTCATACTGCTCTTTTGTCATAGGGCAGTTTAGGTACGCTTTCTGCTCTTCTTCCGTTTCGCCTTTGTCATAACGCGATTGGCGCCATGCCACATCCATATTGATGCTTTCTGCGTAAACAATAGGCGCGATCGCGTCGAAAAAGGCCAAAGCATCTGCACCGGTTTCTTTAGCGATGGCTTGTCCCAAAGCATCCGATGTCAGAGGGCCCGTGGCGATGATCCATTGCCCTTGATCTGGCAATTCGGTGATTTCTTCTAAAGACACTGAGATATTGTCATGGCCCATCAGCGTATCGTGAACGCCTTGAGAAAACGCTTCGCGATCAACGGCCAATGCGCCACCTGCAGGCAGGCGGTGTTTGTAGGCCTGTTGCATGATCAATCCACCAGCTTGCAACATTTCCCAATGGAGCAAGCCAACGGCATTTTGTTCATGATCGTCCGAACGAAAGGAATTGGAACACACCATTTCCCCCATTTTGCCTGTTTGATGGGCAAATGTTTCGACCTTAGGACGCATTTCGTGCAGCACCACTTTGATGCCACGTTCCGCTGCTTGCCACGCCGCCTCTGAGCCGGCCATGCCGCCGCCTACGATATGTAATGTCTCTGTCATAGGGGCGATGTAGAGGGTTTTGAGTGCTTTGAAAACCTACTGGATGGTGGTGTTGATGTCGTACAAACAAAAAACGGGTGCGGAGAGGACCCGCACCCGCCAGGAAGAGGTTCAGTCAGAGTCAGGGTTTAGCTCTGCCAGAACCGACGACCCGCCTCACGACGGGCCATTTCGGGGGTAATGCCGACGTCATCCAACAGATGGTAGGGCAAGGTTTTCAACGTCTTTCGCGTGACGTGGCGCTCATTCCATTTTGCAATCGTTGCAGCTGCGCGCACGGCCAGGACGGCCAGTGTAGGCAGGTCTTGGCTTTCAGTAAGATAAGTTAGATCGGTAAGTGCTGCGCTGTGTGCCATGGAATGTTCCCTTCATAATGTGTTGACACAAATTCCAAAGAATTGGTACAAATAGTGATACAGCGGCGCGTTGGCCGAGTCGATGGAAATATTGTTATGGATACAATCACAGATCATTATGAGACATGCCAAGCTGGGCCAAAATACCGCTCGCTTGCAGAAGCCATAAGAAAATCTATTAAAGATGGAACGTTAGAGGCCGGTTCTAAACTGCCTCCTGTGCGAGATTTGGCGTGGCAATTGAAAATTACGCCTGGAACAGTGGCGCGCGCCTATACTGTCCTGACCGATGAGGGCAGTCTCATTGCCGAGGTCGGGCGTGGTACATTTGTGGCTGAAGAGCGCACCGCCTCAGAGCGTTTGGCACGGCTGGATCAGCGCGAAGTGTCTTGGAATCGCCACCATGTCGCCGAGGAAACAGATCTTGTATCGCTGTTTTCGCCAAAAGTGCCTGATGTCGGTCAGGTGGCGATGATACAAGATGCGTTTTCGCGCCTGTCCAATATTGAAAACCCTCAGGCCTATTTGAATTACCCATCACGCGCTGCATATCGCCCCGTGCGCGAAAGCGTTCTGCGTTGGCTGGAGGGCACACATTTAGGGCCGGTCAGCGAAGAAGACCTGATCCTGATCCATGGCGGGCAGAGCGGCGTCATGGTTGTTTTGCAAACCGTGTTGCGGGGGCGAAAGCCAACTGTTTTGGTGGAGGAGCTCTGTTATCCAGGGTTTCGTCGTGCAGCGCAAATTATGCGTGCTGATACACTTAGTGTTCCGATGGATAAATATGGGATTATCCCAGATGCGTTGGATCGCATTTGTCGTCAGAACGAAGCGCAGGTCCTGTGCACCTGTCCAGAAGTTCACAACCCAACGGGGATTGTAACACCGATTGAGCGGCGCGAAGTGATCGCGAAAGTTGCCGCTAAACATAACCTCTATATTTTGGAAGACGACTGCTATCGCATGTCAGGAATGGCACAAGGGCCCAGCTATCGGGCTTTGGCACCTGAATTGGGCTGGCATGTGTCCTCAATTTCCAAAACGGTTTCGCCTGCGTTGCGTGTTGGTTTCCTGGTTGCCCCGCGCGGTCGGGCGCAGGCGATGCGACGCACGGCAGAGCATAGTTTCTTTGGGCTGGCGCGACCTTTGGCGGATGTGACACAGGATTTGCTAAGCCGACCTGATTTATATCAGATGGTGGCCGAGGTCCGTTCAATCTTTGCGCAATATGTGCGCATTGCTGTAAATGAATTGGGGCGCTTTGAACTGACCTGGCATGAAGATGTGCCGTTTCTCTGGCTTAAATTGCCAGAGGGCTGGCGTGGCAGTGCCTTTGCACAGGCGGCGGAATCTAAGGGTGTTCATATTAGAACGGCTGAAGAATTTGCAGGCCGAGACGACCATGCGCCCCATGCGGTGCGTATTTCGGTCAATGGTCAAATTTCTTTGGATAGCTTTAGCGCTGCAATGCAACGCTTGCGGCATCTTTTGGAAAATCCGCCCGAAGATATGGTGGTGTAATGGATAGCACGCCTGATTTGTTTGAAACGGCGCCGTCTTTATCGGACGCTTCCTTTGATCTGCGCGCTTTACGGGGCGAAGATTTCGACGAACTGCATAACGCGGCATCCGACCCTTTGATTTGGGTCGGGCATCCATCACCTGATCGTGGTGAATATGCGCAGTTTCGCAAATTGTTTGATACATATTTGATGGCCGGAGGCACGGAGCTGATAAGCGAGCGCGCGACGGGACGTGTCATCGGGTGTTCGCGCTTTTACGAAGCGTCTTCGATGCCCGGTGCATGTGCGATTGGGTTTACCTTTCTTATTCGTGACCATTGGGGCGGGGTAACCAATCGCGCCATAAAATCCCTGATGTTTGCGGCAGCGTTTGAACAATTTGATACGGTCTATCTGGAAATCGCAGCCACGAACCTAAGGTCGCAAAAAGCGGCTGCAAAAATTGGCGCTGTGTTTGTGAAAAAGGTTCCCGGCTTTCTGGGAGGGGATGTTCCCTATCAACTTTGGGGGATTGAGCGGGAAAATGGGTTAAATAATTGGGGTATAATAATACCATATTTTTAAGCCATTGAATTTGCTATATAAAAATGAAAGATCGTGTGTTGACTGAGTTTTTATCCCCTGTATAACGCCCCAATCAGTTTTTACGGGGCCGTTCCATATGGGGGCGGTCTTCCTCACTTTAGGACGTATCATGAAAACCTTCTCTGCAACTCCGGCAGATATCGACAAAAAATGGATCCTGATCGACGCTGAAGGCGTTGTTCTGGGCCGTCTTGCATCGATTGTTGCCATGCGCCTTCGCGGCAAGCATAAAGCAACTTTCACGCCTAACATGGATATGGGTGACAATGTCATCATCATCAACGCGGACAAAGTCCAGTTGACTGGTAAAAAGCGTGAAGAGAACTTTTACTGGCACACAGGTCACCCAGGTGGCATCAAGTCCCGTACAAAGGCTCAAATCCTGGAAGGCGCGCATCCTGAGCGCGTTGTGTTCCAAGCGGTTAAGCGCATGCTGCCAGGCAACCGTCTGAGCCGCAAGCAGCTGACAAACCTGCGTGTCTACGCTGGCACAGAGCACGGCCACGACGCACAGTCACCAGAAGTTATCGACGTTAAGTCGAAAAACAAGAAAAACACCCGGGTATAATCATGGCTGATCAGATCAATTCTTTGGAAGACTTGGCCGAGGTTGCGGGTGTTGATGCCCCAGCTGAAGCAGTAGAAATCGCCGCTCCTCGTGAGCCAGTGCGTGACGCGCTTGGCCGTTCCTATGCGACGGGCAAACGTAAAGACGCTGTTGCACGCGTTTGGATCAAACCGGGTTCCGGCAAGTTCCTGATCCGCAACAACAAAGGCGAGTATATCGATTACACGAAATACTTCGCGCGTCCGGTTCTGCAAATGATCCTGCGCCAGCCATTCGAAGTTGCAGGCGTTGAAGGTGAATTCGACGTAAAAGCGACGATTTCCGGTGGCGGCCTGTCTGGTCAAGCGGGCGCGGTTAAGCACGGCATTTCAAAAGCCCTGCAACTGTATAACCCAGAGTTGCGCGGCGCACTGAAAGCGGCAGGCTTCCTGACACGCGACAGCCGTGTTGTTGAACGTAAGAAATACGGTAAGCGCAAAGCGCGTCGTAGCTTCCAGTTCTCCAAGCGTTAATCGCTGTTTTAAAACGAATAAAAAAAACGCCGCAGTGTTTCAACTGCGGCGTTTTTTTTGACTGCTGGAATACTTTAGGTCAGGTCGATTTTTTCTACAGGCAATTGAGAAAAGTCTGATGCGTATAGTTGCTCGGTCAGCTGAATTATACGGTCGTTGTAGAACGCTTTCAGCTGGCGATTGGCGTTTGTAATCTTGTGCTTTTCGTCTTGTTCGATCTGATGCGGTTTCGCCAGCTTTTGGGCCAGTTCCTCTGGCTGCCCAATATCCTTTAATAGATCTCGCATGTCCGAAACGAGATACTCGAGCCGCACCAAACGATTAAAGCGACTTGGGGATTGATACATTAGCTCTGTTTGTGGCCAATAGTGACGGTCAAAATATTGGTTGCCATCGGCCAGAAATTCCACAAATTTTTCAAAGCCTTCCGGTGTGTTTTCACCAAATCCGGGTACAGTTTGATACTCTTCCATATGACCCGGTGCGATGCGATGTAGAAAACCCGATAACAGCCGACCATATGGATTGCGAATGACCGCAAATGAATAATATGTCGGAAATTTAAAGGTTTGCCACATGCTGAGGCGTCTTACATGCGTCAGTCGACTTTTTAGTTCATCAGTTGTGCCATGGGAGGACTGACCGTCTAATTCGTGCAGAAATGTGACGACGGACGTGTTTCCACATTTTTTGATCCGATTGAAGATCAATTTTTGCGTCGGAAACACAGCCACAGAACTCATGGCGAACAAGATGTCAAAATTGTAGGTGTGATTGCGCAAAACCCAGCGTCTTACTTTGCGACTGACCATGGCTCAATCCTTATCCAATAATCCTAATCCCCGCAGATACACACCAATACCGGTCTCTAAAAGATCCTCGGGAGGAAAAGGCGACATTGTGCCGGGGGAATTTCGGGCGAATAGTTCGACCACACCGTGGCTCATCGCCCAGATATGGGCGGAAAACATAGCTGGGGGGGGGCGTTTTTCAGCCGGAATATGTTGCGACAGATCTTCGGCCGCTTTCTCTAGAACACTACGCGCTTTTGTGGCGACAGCGGCCAATTCGGGTGAATGGTTGACGCTGATCCCGCTTTCGAACATGGCTATGTAGTGGCCTGGATGTTTGCGGGCAAAGGCCAAATAAGCGCGTCCCGTCGCTTCAAAAGCGGCTAGGGCGGAAGGCTGGCCGCTGTCATATGCAAACTGCATAAGATCTGCGAAAATTTCATATCCTTGGCGCGATGCTTCGGCAATTAGATCTTCGCGACCCGCAAAATGGCGGTAGACCGCAGCGGGGGTTACATCTGCCTTTTTGGCCGCCTCGGACAGGGTAAAGCCAGTCGGGCCCTTTTCCTCGATCAAGGTCAAAGCGGCTTCAACCAATGCCTGCCGCAGATTTCCGTGGTGATAACCGCGCTTAGGCATTGCTGGACTTTGCCCATAGTTTCGGGCCGCCGATAATGTCTGAATCAGCCTGACCTAATACGCCTTTATCTTTTTCGTCATAATCCAGCTGGCTGAGAACATGACGGATGGCTTCTAGCCGCGCGCGTTTTTTGTCATCCGTGCGCACAATCGTCCAAGGGGCTGCTTTGCTGTGCGATTTGTCTAATGTCTCTTCAATTGCTTTAGAATAGTCATCCCACCGCTTGAGGCCTTCAACGTCAATATTGCTGAGTTTCCATTGCTTTAGCGGATCGCTTTCACGTGACAGAAAACGGCGCAACTGTTCTGCGCGTCCAACATTTAGCCAGAATTTCACCAGATGGATGCCGTCCTCAACCATCATTTTTTCAAAGTCATTGACTTGTGAAAAGAAATGTTTGCGTTGTGTGTCGCTACAAAAACCAAAGACCTTTTCGACGACACCGCGATTGTACCACGACCGGTCAAAAAATACGATTTCCCCTTGGGTGGGCATGTGATTGACATAGCGTTGGAAATACCACTGGCCTGCCTCGACGTCTGATGGTTTTGACAGGGCCACAACCCGTGCGCCGCGCGGGTTCAGGTTCATGCGAAACCGTTTGATTGTACCGCCTTTTCCCGCCGCATCACGGCCTTCAAAGACGACAGCTATGCGCGCACCGCTTGATTTGGCCCAAGATTGCATTTTGACCAATTCGATCTGCAGGTTCGCCATCTCCTTTTCATAGGATTTGCGTTTCATTTCCTCAGCATAAGGATAGGTTCCATCCAGAATTTCGTCCTTCTGGGCGCCGGAAATCGCATTACGGATCGAGTCCGGGGTGTCCTGCTGGTAAAATTTGGAAATCGCACCGTCAAAAGGCAAAGTCATATGCGCGGAACTCCTGTGATCTTGTAGGCAATATGGTCATTGAACCGTGCAGTTGCAAACGGGTAGGCGGCTATTGCGTCCGCACCGTTGCGGCAAGGGCGCGATCGACCGCGTCGACGATAAGGTCGGGATGGGTGTGATGGGGCATGTGGCCTGCACCCTCAATCAAGGTCAGTTCGGCATTGGGCAAGGTTTTCGCCAAAGGAATGGAATGAATGCTGGCACCTACGATCGTGTCTTTTGTCCCGTGGACCAATTGGACGGGCAGGGTCAGTTGTTCGTAATGCTGCGCGATGTCTTCGATTTCATCACGCAATGTCACGCGCTGAAGGGCATTTGCGTAAAGCGAGGGGCGCCTTAGCGTCAAACCAGCGCCGATAAAGTCCGCATATCCGATTGGCGATGCATCAGGTTCAAAAATCTTTTCGATTTCCTGTGCGACATAGGATGAAGGAACCCATGCGCTAATCAATGGCCGTGATATAGGCCCAAGCACAGGGTGCGTGTTAATTTGATATACTCTCGGGGGCGGTGTGTCCCATGGCAGGGATGGGGCGGAGACCAGCACGAGGCTTGATATGAAATCAGTCTGTGTCAACGCCCATGCCAAGGCGACGGATCCGCCATAAGATGTGCCCAAAACAATCGGTTGCGTCAGCCCAATTTGTTGGGCCGCTTGCGTAAGAACCCGCGCTTGTCCCGTGATTGATAGATCTTCGCCCGCATCGCTATAGCCTAGGCCAGGCCGATCAAAGACAGTAACCCGGTAGCGGTCTTGCAACGCTGGCGCGAGGCCAAAGGTCAAATCCCGCGTATTTCCCGATGCGCCATGGATCAACACAACATCCGGTCCTTGACCGAACTGTTCATAATGAACGGCTTGGCCATCCACGGTGACAAAATTCCCAAGAGCGGGGTAATCGGCCTCTGCCTGCGCTTCATTCCTGGTGGCGCGCCATAGGGTGACACATGCGAAGATCACAAGCACCCCAAGACCGATCAACAGGATACGCATATCAACCTCTTATGTGCCGCGAAGGTCCGTCATGGACTCTCCGATCCGGGATGCGTCAAATGGGGTCGTTAAATACATCTCATTGATCCAGTTATTGTAGAATAGATGCGCGTGGCTGCGCCATCTGTTCTTGGGCGGTAGGCTGGGATCATTGTTTGGATAGTAGTTATCGGGCACGTTAATCGGTTTGCCTGCGGCGATATCCCGATCATATTCTTCCTTCAGCGTCGCGCTGTCATATTCGAAGTGATTAAAGATATAGAGCGCCCGACATGCCGTATCTTCGACCAGCGCGGGTCCGGTTTCGGCGGAATCGATCAACACTTTCAGCCCCGCATCCTCGATTTCTGAGCGACGCAATTCTGTCCAGCGGGATACGGGCATAACCATATCATCAGAAAACCCACGCAAATACGGCGATGCCGGATCCAGATTGTCGTGTCGCACACAACCAAATGCCTTGGCGTCCAGAATGTGTTTTTTCACGCCATGGAAATGATTGATCATCGCCATGCCGCCCCAACACACGCCCAATGTGGAATGCACATGGGTTTGGGTCCATTCAAAAATTTCGCGCAATTCGTCCCAATAGGTCACATCGTCAAAGTCCAGATGCTCAATGGGCGCGCCGGTCACGATCAGACCGTCGAATTTTTTGCCCGTCTCTTTGACCTCGCGAAAGGTGCGATAGAAAGCTTCCATATGAAGGGCGGATGTGTTGCGTGTTTCGTGCTCGCTCATCCGGATCAAAGAAAATTCAACCTGCAAAGGGGACGCGCCAATCAATCTGGCAAATTGCGTCTCTGTCGTGATTTTCTTTGGCATCAGGTTAAGCAACGCAATGCGCAGTGGTCGGATATCCTGTTTTTCAGCCAATTCATCTGCCATCACCATCACACCTTCGCGCGACAATTCGGCGAAAGCGGGCAGGGTGGAGGGCAGTTTAATAGGCATCAGATTTTCCTGTAGTAATGGGGTTTTTGACCAAGTGACGGACACATAAGGTATGATAGCCTATGGAACAAGCGGTTGCAGAGCCAAACAGGGTTTAACGCCACGCAATGAGGGTTCAACTTTTAGTTAAGCCGTGGTGTGAAAGCGAACTGTGTCGCTCAGGCTGGCAAAGCCGCGGCGATCACATCCTCAAAATCCTGCGCATCCCTGACAGTGACCATATTCGCCGCATCAATTGTGATGCCCCAGTTTTTTGCCATAGCGTCATAGAGCGGTTGGCGATGGGCCAGCGCCTTGGCATATGTCCAGCGAATAAACGCATCTGGGTCGACCTTGCTGGGGGCAATCGCAAATTCTTCGAGATAGGCCTGCCATTGGGCCAACAAAAATTGCGGCTGGTAGGACATTGGCTTGGGCGCTTTGTCAAATCGTGCAATCAGGTCTTCGATATGGCTATCATCCCCTTTGATCCACAGCATAAGGGCCATGTCTGATAGGGTTTTCAGAATTGGATCTCTGGGATCGTTTGGGTCAACCCATTCGCAAATGGATCCGCCCGTGTCACAGACAAAGTTGGGATATCCATACAGATCCTGTGCCCGTTCTGCGAAATAGGGGGTGTCTAAAAGAGCGCGGGTTTCTGCGCCTTTGAACTGATCTTGGCGGCGCTGATATTCTTCAAAAGGCAATCCACCTTTATCAGGGTCACCCGGTTTGCCCAGATAGGTTGAGACCGGGGCTAAGTTTTCAAAAGAGATGTTAGAGCCAATGAATATGGAATCCGACATCAGCAATTCGCGCAAAAACGGCACTTTCATCGCTTCGCGCTTGGCATTGTCTTCGATATATTCGCCCATATAGCGGGTGCCAATGCGGTAATCGACCGAATAGTGAAACCACGAACCACTGTCGCGCAACATATTGGAAAGATAGGTTTTTCCCAGACCCGACATCGCAAAGATGACGACGCGTTTGGACGCCGCAGCGCGCCAATCCTGAGATGTGGAATAGATCATGGAAAGGTCCCTTTTTGCGCCTCGATAGCGCGGGATATGCCTGTTGGTCAAATCCAAGCCGTGTTGCAGCGGCAAATGAAGAATAAAAAAGAGGCGCATGCTGAAAAGCGACGCGCCTCAATTGAGGTAAGGGGCCTTATCTTGGCCTTAGAATTTATAGGCCAGCTTCATGCCGATCCCGAATACGCCATTGTCTTCGAATTCAGCGCGGGCTGTGTCTGGCGTACCAGTTTCTGGACGCGCATTGCCGACCCGTGTGTAAGATACGCCGGCTGACAATGTGGTCTTTTCATTGAAGCTATAGGATCCCCCCAAAGCGATCTGCTTGAACCCGTTGCTGGGGGCCAAAGGGGATACCAAATCGTCATCAGATTCCGCTTCATATGCAATGGAGATAGATGCGGCAAACGCATCTGAGAACCGATGACCAACGCCCAAACGATAGGTCGTGCTGTCCTCCAAATCAATCAGTCCACCGCCCGTTGCGCCGACGAAATTTTCTGGATCCAGACGGAACTGGGAATGCTTAACATGGCGGATTGAGCCAAACAGTAACGTATTTTGCGCAACACCTGTCTGGAAATCCAGCGTCAGGCTTTCCGGCAATGTCACCTCTGTATCAGAGGTTCCCCCTAAGAAAGGAACGGTTCCAACACCCGCAACGTCGATCGTTTCCGACGTCGCCATGGTCAAGTCGACTTTGGAATTATAGGTCAGTGCAACACGCAGGGCGATATCTGGTACTTCATATGCCGCGCCGATGACATAGCCAAAGCCAGTATCGCTTTCTAAATCAACCGCATATCCGTTCACGCCACCATATGCAGCACCTGAAAGGCCAACTTGGCCTTCTGCTTGAACCCCGCGAAGGCCTGCAAAGGCGCTAAAGTTCTGATTGAATTGGTATTTCGCCAATGCGGTTAGGCTATTGGTGCTTGCCGTGGCAAATGTTCCGCCAAGTAGGGCAGATGCGTCGCCATAGGCAATGTCTGCGCCAAAAGGACGATCATAGGTCAAGGCGAGTGCAACCTTGTCCGATACGTCAAATTTAACCGCAAAACTGGGCAGATAGTAGCCGTCGGCCACATCATCAATGGATGTTCCCAAGACATCTGTTCCAGAAAGCTGTGGGTTGGCGAACCCAAGCGCAAATTCCAGATGATTGCCAGTTTCGTACAGAATCTGAGATGATTGTGTTGTGCGTTCAATGCCGCCTGCAGCAACCGCCAAAGGCAAACATGTCAGCGCCGTCGCACAGGACAGCGCAGCCGTGAGTGTTTTTGTCATTTTTCCCTCAACCCTTTTCTGGGTGTCTCCCTAGGCCAGATCTAGTGTGGCGATGGGTCGCAGGTCAATTCTAACGCCGCGTAACACTTGTTCAGCGTTAGGTCCTATTCGCGCAACAATATAAGTTAAAAAACGAATTAGGTTTTTCTGCTTTGCGCACGGATATTGATGCAATTGGCCAGCAATATGCAAAACGCGCCGAGCACAAAATGAAGATCTATGGGCTCTGAATACAATATTGCGCCAAGAACAGCGATGACGGGCAAACGTCCTAGGTCGATGGGCATAACGAGTGAGGCCGGTGCAATGCGCAATGCGGTGGTCACGCAATAATGTGCCATCAAGCCGGACAGGGCGACCAAGCTGACCCAAAACCATACATGCACGGTTGGAGCTGTAATGTCACCAGACCATAGGGTGATTGGCAGTGACATGAACGCCTGCAATACGCATAACCAGAAAAGTATGCTTTCCGTGTTCGTGTTTTGCGTTAGTTTTTTTGTATATACGGTTGTTATGGCAAAGAAAAATGCAGCTCCTAATGCGCATAATAGGCCGATATTGATCGATCCTGCCCAAGGGGTCGTGATAATGCAGACGCCAGCAAAGCCCAGAAATGACGCCAGCAGTTTTGATTTGGTTAACGCTTCGCCGAGCATGAATGCTGACAGAAACATCACCCATATCGGAGATGTGAATTCCAAAGCAAAGAGTTGCGAGAGCGTGATAATATTCAACGCGAACAGCCACAGGTTCTGGCCGATAAAATGCGCGAGGTTTCGAACAAAATGTTGATCCAAACGGAATGTGCTTAATTGGGACAAACGTCCCGTCGCCAGGCAAGCCAAAACAACAAAAACGCCACCGATCAATGAACGAAACAGAAGGATTTCAAAAGTTTCCAATTCTGTTCCGATTTGCCGACTGGAAATGGCCAGCATCGAAAAGCAGGCGATCGCGCCCAACATCCAAAGGCAGCCTTTGACATTCTGTGACACGACAATGCGACCTTTCCGTTAGGTGAACTTTGCTCCAATGCCTTCGAAAACCGGCATTGGCAAGCCCACCAACATGTGATCGCCGAAAATTTCTAGAATGAAGATGTTCATCCAGCCCGGCGTGGAGTTTCCACCTTTGCTGCAGGTGCTGTGTCAGGGATTTGCCAATCACATGTTCCAGCCGGATGCGGTATCGGGCGTGTGACACTGGGGGGACGGATAATATTGTATCGTAAATCCAACGTGGCCAATGCCAATTGCCAATAATTTGGCGCTGCGAAATAGAGGGGGCGCCATTTGGGGGCAAAACACTGTTTGAACCTTTCAAGGTCCGCAGCATTTTTTGAGAACCGTCGCAAATGCAACGAGGGGACGGCGGCAAGACAGACCTCGGGGATTTCTTCTTCTTTGGCTGCGTGGATCATTTCGACGATAAGCGCATGCATTGTGCCCGGGGGACAATCATGTCTGCGTCGGATGATATCCAGCGACAGGGCATCTTTCGTATCGACACAAGATGCGAACGCCATCAATTGACCGTTTTTCCAAGCGCCAAATAGGATCTTGTCTGACAGGTAATGTCTGTCAAAGCGGCCCATTGTCAGCCCTTGTTCTGACCCGCAGCTATCGCACCAATCTTTGTGGATAGTTTCCATGACATCCCAGTCTGGATCCTGCAGTAGCTTGGTTGTGATGCCAGCCTGTTCTGCTTTGCGCAACATGCGGCGCAATTGCCTTTTCTTGGATCCTAAAACACTGAATTCTGTACTGTTTACATAAGCCTCACGGGCCATTTGCAGCACTGTCCAACCGGCTTGACGTGCTCGGACAGCATCCTTTGCGTGGATTTTGTAGAGATTTGGAATTCTGTTGTTTGACCTGGCCGCTTTTTTAAATTGTGGCAAAATATCTGCGATCTCGCCGCGCACCATTGATCGAAACACGGTCATGCAATTGCGTGTTTGTAATAAAGGGGCGCTGCCGCTTTCTGTTTGAAACAGCAAAGCGTCGGATTGCAAAACGATTGCATGTTCGGGATGTACAATGTCGAACTTTGTGAACCTGTTGAGCGCTTGCATCGGTTTTTGCACTTTTGAGGGTTTGAAAAAGAAACAAAAACATGTGCTTATGAGGCCGGGTAGGACGTAATAGACAATGCGAAATGCCAGTATCCCAGCAACAGCCGTGTCATTTTCTGCCCATGGTAATGCGGTCAAAAGGATCATCTCAAAAGGGCCCGCACCGCCGGGGGTGCTGCTGATCAAACCGGCGCCAAGGGCCAAAATATATGTGGCAAAAACAGCAATGAATGAAATGGCTGAGCTGTCTGGTAAAAGCACCCATAGAGCCAAAGACGCGCATGCCAGATCCGCAAAGGCGAGGGCGAGCATTTGAAACCCGATCGTCAGCGAAGGCAGCTTAAATTCGCGCCCTTTCACGACGATATCCGGGCTGGCGATTAAAATCGCTCCGATGCCGACAAGGACTATCGCGCTGATTGGCAATGCCATCCAACCAAAACCTGCATGGATTGGTAGCGCGATACAGGTGGCAACGATAAACCAGCTGAGCAAAAAATATGTGGATACCCAAGCGGTTATAGCGACGATTTGAATTGGTGACGTGTCAGATAAGATGCGAAATCGGACTGCTGCTGCAACGAAGGGGCCAAACCCAGTGCACTGGCTGATGCCCACGGCACAACCACCGCCATAACGCGCGTCGCGGTCTGGGGTTCCGGTATTTATGACGCGATGCGCCAAAACATCATATTGCGCCAAACACCAAAAACTAGCAGCGGTGGCACATAATGCGACCGCCCATTTATGGGGGGAAATCGATTTTACGAGACCGAGGATGGACGCCCAATCCGCGGTCGCAAAATCGTCCCAAAAGAACAACGTCAGTAACCCCAGAATAAGAAGGGGAAGGAGGCGCCTTAAAACGCCAACCAACACAAACACGAAATACCGCACTGTCGGCGCCTCCCCACTCGTACAAGAAGGACATTAGCGGGCAGACACCTACCATGGGCTTAACATATAGAATTCTAACGAAAATCGCCCGTCTCTATAAGAAACGGGCGTTCAAAATCGTCTATCAAAGCTGACACAAATTGTGTCAGTCGTCTGACATCAATTCGGACATCACGGTTTCAAGCAGTTCCATGCGTTTTGCTTTGATCGCGGCTGCATCCGCTTTTCCATCAAGGTCGCCAGCGACCTTGCGGATCACATCCGCATCGCCCGCTTCTTCGAAATCGGATTTGATGACCTCTTTGGCGTATTCTTCAGCTGCGTCACCTGTTTTGCCCATCAGGTCGGCCGCCCAAAGACCCAACAGCTTGTTGCAGCGGGCTTCTGCCTTGAACTTCATCTCTGCATCATGAGCAAACTTGTTTTCAAATGCGCTTTTGCGTTCGTCAAAAGTCGACATAATCCTGGTCCTCTTCTTAACCCACATGAGGGGCTGCATCTTAATTTTACATCCGGTTTTGCCACCGTTGCAAAACAGATAGGTAGACTGGATGGCGATGTATAGGGGAAATCTATCGCAAGCGAAGAGTTGGTTTTCGATCTTTTGGTCAAATAACAAAGCGCTGCCCGGGCTTGCGAGGGGGGATAGCATGGTCTATGCGTCGCAGCTAAGAAAGCAGGCCATCCTGCATGTACGGAAGGGGACCCAATGGCGCGTCGGAACAAAATCTACGAAGGCAAGGCGAAGATTCTTTATGAAGGCCCAGAACCGGGTACGATCGTCCAGTACTTCAAGGATGATGCGACGGCGTTCAATGCGGTCAAAAAGGACGTCATCGAAGGCAAGGGCGTATTGAACAATCGCCTGAGCGAATTCTTCATGACTGGGCTGAACGGGATCGGTGTTCCAACACATTTTCTAAAACGTTTGAACATGCGTGAACAATTGGTGCGCGCCTGTGAAATCGTTCCTTTGGAAGTGATCGTGCGCAATTACGCGGCCGGTTCCATGTCCAAACGCCTAGGAATCGAAGAAGGCACAATGTTGCCGCGTCCGATCGTTGAGTATTGCTATAAAGACGATGCTTTGGGCGATCCTTTGGTCAGCGAAGAACATATTGCGGCCTTTGGCTGGGCCAGCCAGCAGGAGATGGAAGACATCCTGAGCCTTGCATTGCGCGTCAATGACTACATGTCAGGCCTGATGTATGGCGTTGGCATCCGGTTGGTGGATTTCAAAATTGAAATCGGACGCGTGTTTGACGGTGATTTCCAGCGTTTGATTGTTGCAGATGAAATCAGCCCGGATAGCTGTCGCCTTTGGGACATCGAAAGCGGCAAAAAGATGGACAAGGACGTGTTCCGCCACGATCTGGGTGATCTGGCCGATGCCTATACCGAAGTCGCAACGCGCCTTGGTGTTATGCCGAAAAACGGCAATCTGGGTGATAAGCCAACTTTGGTGAACTGATGAAACGCAAGCCCAATCACCCCAGTTGGTTTTAAGGGTGTTGGGCTGATATCTCTCATGGCGCACGGCTTGCGCTGATACCGGTATCGCGCTATTGCGCAGCCAAGATTGGTTCCTTGGGAAAACAAGAACCAAAACGTTCTGAATTGAAAAATGAGGCGGCCCAGAATGAAAGCTCGTGTCTTTGTTACCCTGAAAAACGGTGTTCTAGATCCGCAAGGCGAGGCCGTGCGCCACGCTTTGGGTTCGCTTGGATTTGACGGTGTAAACTCTGTGCGTCAGGGCAAAATGATCGAACTGGATCTTGCAGATGGCACAAGCGAAGCGACGATCATCGACATGTGCGAAAAACTTCTCGCCAATACGGTGATTGAAAGCTATCGCATCGAAACCGAATAACGTCATTTAAAGGATCCTGACATGAAAGCCGCAGTCATCGTTTTTCCTGGTTCCAACTGTGATCGGGATTTGGCCGTCGCATTTAAGGCCGCTGGCCTGGATGTTGAAATGGTCTGGCACAAAGACGCGTCTCTGCCAGCGGGCACGGATCTTGTCGGTGTTCCTGGTGGGTTTTCGTTTGGGGATTATCTGCGTTGCGGTGCGATTGCATCGCAAAGCCCGATTTGCAAAGAAATTAAGGCCCATGCCGATGCGGGCGGTTATGTGTTTGGTGTTTGTAACGGTTTTCAGGTCCTTACAGAAACCCGCCTGTTGCCCGGTGCATTGCTGCGCAATGCGGGTTTGAAATACATCTGTCATACAGCGCCATTGAAAGTCGAAAACACAGATAGTGTTTTCACATCCGGATACACAAAAGGCGAAGAAATCGGCATTCCGGTTGCCCATCATGAAGGCAACTACACGGCGGATGCTGAAACCCTGGCCATGCTTGAAGGCGAGGGGCGCATCGCCTTTAAATACACGCAGAACCCCAATGGTGCCGCAAATGATATTGCGGGCATCCTATCTGAAAATAAACGGGTTTTGGGAATGATGCCGCATCCAGAGCGCGCTTGCGATCCTGCGCAAGGCAGCACAGATGGTGCGCGCGTTTTTGCCGATTTAACACAAAGCCTTGTGTCGGCGTGACTTGAGCCTTCGGGCCAGCCAGCCTATCTTAGGGTATGGTTTCTAATCGCCACAAAACGTCCCGGCTTTGGCGTATTTTTCGCAAACGTCACCAATCTGCGCTCAGCTGGCGGGTCCAGCTGGCGTTACTGTTCGTCGTTGTTCTCGCCGCTATTACGGTTTGGGTGACCAATGACGCGCTGACGCGCCGTTTTACCGAAAGCACGCGCAATCGCGGCGAACTGCGTCTTGTCCTTTATTCTGGGAATGTCGTGTCTGAATTGCGGCGTTCAGCGATTGTGCCTCAACTTCTTGCGCGTGATCCGACATTGATTTCTGCGCTTGGCGCACATGATTTCCGCGACACGTCTATGCGTCTGATATCCTTTGTCGATGAGATCGGCGCGGCATCTTTGATGATGTTGGACAAAGATGGGCGCACGGTTGCCGCGACCGAACGCAATCGTCTTGGGGAAAGTCACCGCAATCAGCCCTTTTTCGTGGATGCGCTTCGTTCGAACGCGACGGTGTTTACATCGATGCGTACGGAAACGGGGGGCTTTTCCTTTACCTATTCCCGCCGCATGGAAAGCAAGGGCGACAGTCAGGGTGTCATCGTTGTTGAGGTTGATCTGGCAAAATTTGAACGCGCTTGGTCAGGAATTTCGGATGCCGTGATTTTGACAGACAGCGAAGGCGTTATCATTCTGTCCACGGAACCCAAATGGCGCGGTTTGAAGGTTGAAGATGCTCTGGCCGTTGAAACAGCCGAAAGCGTGTTGGCCCGGGCCCGGCAAGTGTCACCAGAATGGAGCCGATTGCGACCTGACGCCTTTTTGGGTGGCGAATCCGTGATGCAGATTGAACAGCGTATGCCGTTTCGCGGCTGGACAATGACGTCCTTTTCCACGCAGGCCAGCGTGCGCGAACAGGTGAACGGATTTCTGGCGTTGGAAATTATGGGATTTGCGTTGATCCTCGCTTTGGCGTTCTATTTCCTGTCGCGCAAAACGGCTGTGCGCATGGCTTTTGTGCAAAAAGAAAGTACGCAATTGCGCGCGTTGAACGCCCGGTTGCAAAGCGAAATTGCTGAACGTGAACGGGTTCAAAAAGACCTGCATGTGGCGGAACAGTCCTTGGCGCAAAGTTCGAAATTGGCGGCTTTGGGCGAAATGTCGGCCGCGGTCAGTCATGAATTGAACCAACCGTTGGCAGCGATGAAAACCTATCTGGCGGGTGCGCGTCTTTTGCTAAACAGAAACCGCCCCGAAGAAGCGCTGAGCGCCTTTCACCGTATTGACGATTTGATTGAGCGTATGGGCGCAATCACGCGTCAGCTGAAATCTTATGCGCGCAAGGGGCAAAGATCCTTTTCCGTCGTTGATCTAAGCGAGGCCTTGGCGTCGTCCCTGTCGATGATGGAACCGCAATTGAAAACACGTCGCGTAGAAATTTCGCGTGTTTTGCCCGACACGCCCGTACAAGTTATGGGAGACCGGATGCGGATCGAACAGGTTTTGGTCAATTTGCTGCGCAATGCGCTGGATGCAACCAAGTCTGTCGAGAACCCTCTGATCGAGGTTATTTTGGCCTCCGGCGAGACCGCAACATTGTCCGTACGCGATAACGGATCGGGTATTGAAGACCTCGATAGTCTGTTTGAACCGTTCTACACAACCAAGCAACCCGGAGACGGTGTTGGACTGGGTTTGGCGATTTCATCGGGCATTGTTGCGGATATGGGTGGGCGGTTGACCGCCCGAAATAGCGATCGCGGTGGAGCGGTCTTTGACATGCAGCTTCCTGTCCTGAATGAAGATAAGGACACGACTGAAATACTAATTGCGGAGTAAACCATGGCCAAAGCTATGAAAATTGCCATTGTCGATGATGAACGCGACATGCGTCAGTCCGTAAGCCAATGGTTGGCCTTGTCTGGCTATGACACAGAAACCTTTGCCAGTGCTGAAGATGCGCTTGGGTCCATTGGACAAGATTATCCGGGTATTGTGATTTCCGACATCAAAATGCCGGGCATGGACGGTATCCAATTGTTACGTAAACTGATGAGCACGGACAGCACATTGCCGGTGATTATGATCACCGGGCATGGCGATGTGCCGATCGCGGTTGAAGCAATGCGCATTGGTGCGTTTGATTTCTTGGAAAAGCCGTTCAATCCTGATCGCATGTCAGAATTGGCGAAAAAGGCCACGAACGCACGGCGTCTGACATTGGACAACCGGGCGCTGCGCAAAGAACTGTCTGACGGCAGCGAAATCATGCGCAAGCTGATCGGCGCAAGCCCGGTCATGGACCGCCTGCGCGAGGATATTCTAGATCTTGGTCAGGCTGATGGTCACGTTTTGATCGAAGGTGAAACCGGCACCGGCAAGACCACAGTGGCCCATGCACTGCATGCTGTTGGTGCGCGCGCTGGCAAGAAATTTGTTCTGTTGTCTTGTGCAGCTTTTGATGAAGACGCTTTGATGCGCCGCCTCTTTGGTCCGATGCAGCCTGAAGAAACACGGTTGCCGGCGTTGGAAGAAGCGCGCGGGGGCACCTTGGTTCTGGAAGACATCGAAGCATTGCCAGATGGCGCACAGGCGCGTCTTTTGTCGGCTTTGGATGAACAGGGCAATCCACCAGAGACGCGGATCGTTGCGATTTGTAACCTTCAGGATGAAGGCAAAACCTGTGAAAGCGTGTTGCGCTCAGACCTGTTTTACCGCCTGGCTGCGCTAAAGATCACGGTTCCACCGCTGCGTGCACGGGGCGAGGATATGTTGGCCCTGTTCACAGCGCTTTCGGAACAATTTGCCGAGGAATATGGCTGTGATGCGCCGCGGGTTTCTGCACAAGAGGCGGCACAATTGTTGCAAGCACCTTGGCCGGGCAATGTGCGTCAGCTGATCAATCTGGCCGAACGCGCTGTGCTGCAATCGCGGCGCGGGCAGGGGACCATCGCATCCCTGTTGATGAGCGACCATGATCAGATGCAGCCTGTGATGACCACAGAGGGCAAGCCGCTGAAAGAATATGTCGAAGCCTTTGAACGTATGTTGATCGACAACACGATGCGCCGCCATAAAGGATCGATTGCCAGCGTCATGGATGAACTGTGTTTGCCGCGTCGTACGCTGAACGAAAAGATGGCCAAATACGGGTTGCAGCGGGCGGATTATCTGGCTGGTGCATAATGCATACGGATCTGGTCCCTTGCCGTACTTCAAGAGATAAGGCACATCCACAGGATATGTTTGTTTTATTGTGGGGTACGGATGGGGCAGGATCTTCAAGAGATCATTGATGATATTGCGCGGGAAATGAACGCGGCGCCTGATCGTGGTCAGGTCGCCGATTATATTCCCGAATTGGGCCGTGTTGATGCAGATCAGTTCGGCCTTTTTGTCGCTTTGGCAGATGGGTCGACCTATTCGGCCGGGGATGCCGACATTCCGTTTTCCATCCAATCGGTGTCCAAAGTGTTCACCCTTGCCTTGGCGCTTGGCAAACTGGGCCATGAGCTATGGTCGCGGGTCGGGCGGGAACCATCCGGTCAGCCCTTTAATTCGATGTTTCTTTTGGAACGGGAAAACGGCGTTCCGCGCAATCCATTTATCAATTCGGGCGCTTTGGTGGTCACCGATGCGATTTTGGAAGGGCACAAACCTGATGCCGTGCTGGGCGAATTGCTGCGCTTTATTCGCGAGGTTGCCGAGGATGGTGATATCCATATCGACAAATCCGTTGCGGCCTCGGAAACCGCGCATGGGGATCGCAATATGGCCTTGGCGCATTTCATGGCGGCACATGGTAATTTGCGCAATCCGCCTGCTTTGACATGTGGTACCTATTTCCACCAATGCGCGGTCGAAATGACCTGTCGGCAATTGGCGATGGCTGGGCGATTTTTGGTCGCAGGCCCCGGCAGCCCGTCACTGATTTCGCCCAAAAGCGTACGACGCATCAACGCGCTGATGCTGACATGTGGGCATTATGATGGATCTGGTGACTTTGCCTATCGTGTTGGTTTGCCCGGTAAAAGCGGGGTCGGAGGTGGGATTTTGGTGATTGTTCCTGGTCGCGCCTCTATTGCGGTTTGGTCGCCGGGCCTAAATGAACAGGGCAATTCCCAATTGGGCACATTGGCAGTAGAGCGGCTTGCCGCCAAAACCGGTTGGTCGATATTTGGCGGCATTTAACTGGCCTAGTGCAAAACACGTCCCATCGCAGCGGCGACATCTGCCATGCGGGCGGAAAATCCCCATTCATTGTCATACCATGCCAGAACCCGCACCAGACGTTTGCCTGTGACTTTGGTTTGGTCCGGGGCGAAAATGCTGCTTGGCGTCGTGTGATTGAAATCAATCGAAACCTTTGGTTCTGGGTCATAGGCCAGCACCGCGCCCATATGACCCTGCGCTGCGGTTGCGACCACTTCATTCACATCTGCCACGGTGACATCTTTTTCTGCATAAAATGTCAGATCGACAGCAGAGACATTTGGCGTGGGCACGCGCAGGGCTGATCCGTCCAGTTTGCCCTTTAGGCGGGGTAAGACATTTCCGATTGCGCTGGCCGCACCGGTTGAGGTTGGGATAATCGCCATCGCGGCTGCACGTGCGCGGTACAGGTCTTTATGCCGACGATCCAGTGTCGGTTGATCCCCGGTATAAGAATGAATGGTCGTCATAACGCCACTGTCGATGCCGATCTCTTCGTCCAAAACTTTGGCAAGTGGCGCCAAGCAATTGGTCGTGCAAGATCCATTTGAAATCATGCGGTCCGTGTCTGTCATCTCACGATGGTTCACACCGTAGACAATGGTGCGATCCACATTTTTGGCGGGTGCTGAAATAAGAACAGATTTTGCGCCTTGCTCAAGATGCGCGCGTGCTTTGGCCCCGTCGTTGAATTTGCCGGTGCATTCCAGAACGACGTCACACCCGGTCCAATCCAGATCACTTGGGTCATAACTGGACATAACCGTCATTGGACCGCGTCCCATATCCATCGTGTTTCCGTCAACACGAATGTCTTGACCAAAACGTCCGTGAACACTGTCATAACGCATCAGATGCGCCGCAGTTTCCAGAGGGCCGGTCGCATTGATCCGGGACACCTGCAGATCATTGCGACTCGATTCTATAATATGGGCTAAGGTGCAGCGGCCAATTCGACCAAATCCGTTGATACCGATTGTGATGGACATCTTCTTTTCCCCGCAGGATGTGAAAAGGGTTCATTTCACGACTGGTCTTGTGAAAAATGAAATTTATTTCAACATGTTAACGTTAACGTCTCACAGAAATGGCCAATGATATCGCTAACTGGAACAACGTGATCGCTAACGGTTTGCGGTAACGGTCCAAATCGGGGGAATTGCAGAGAATCATCACACTTGCGCTTTGTGCAGGTCTCACTAGATTTGCGCCAAACACTGTGGAGATTTGTATGAGCGGCTTATTCGCACTTTTGGATGATGTGGCAGCGATTGCCAAAGTGGCCGCGGCCTCGGTCGATGATGTGGCGGCGCAAGCGGCGAAAGCGTCCAGCAAAGCCGCCGGCATCGTGATCGATGACGCGGCCGTGACGCCAAAATATGTGACAGGGTTCAAACCCGCACGTGAATTGCCCATGATCTGGCGAATTGCGCGGGGGTCCTTGATCAACAAACTGCTCTTTTTGCTGCCTGTTGCCATCTTATTGCAGATTTTTGCGCCTTGGATGGTCGCCCCTCTTTTGATCCTTGGCGGATGTTATTTGTGCTTTGAAGGCGCTGAAAAGGTCTACCATGCCTTCGTGCCGCATAAGCACCACTTGCCCGAGGATAAAGCCGTCGCTGAAGGTGATGCGCAGGAATTAGAAGAGAAAAGCGTCAAAGGCGCGATCAAAACTGATTTCATTCTGTCCGCCGAAATTATGACAATTCTGCTGTCCAATATCGAAACGGATATCCTGTGGATGAAGATTTTCTCGCTGGCCTTGGCCGGTGTTGGGATCACCATTGCGGTTTATGGTGTCGTAGCCATCATAGTCAAAATGGACGATGTCGGGCTATGGATGGCACGTGTCGGCAAAAGCGGAGTGATCCGTAAATTTGGCAATGCAATCGTTGCATTCATGCCTTGGCTGCTGAAGACGCTGTCTTTGGTTGGGTTGCTGGCGATGCTTTGGGTTGGTGGTTCAATCATTATCCATTCGCTGCACCAGATGGGCTGGCATGCACCAGAAGAGATTGTGCATGGAATCGCGCATAGCGTCGGTCATGGAAATGGCGCGATCGAATGGATCGTCAAAGCCGTCATAGATGGCGTTCTTGGATTGGTTCTGGGGCTTATCCTGATCCCAATAACCTTTGGCGGTCTTGTCCCAGTATGGCAGGCGATATTCGGGAAGGGTAAAACGGCCCACTGACCGTTTTTTCCAACAAACGACCACAAGGGCGGATAGAAAAATCCGCCCTTTTTTATTTAGAAAACAATCAGTTCAAAAACCATGATTGCGAAACTGAGTCCCACCGCGATTGCGGGGAAATTTTGCATACGAAACATATCAACCCCTTTTGAAATCCACTCGCTCTTAACCTAGGTGATTCCGGTGCCTATGGCTTGCGAATTACCTCGTTAAGTTTTCTAAAAAACTAATGAATTTTGATTTAGAACAAAGAGCGTGGCGTTAATGAAGGCGGGGCAAATGACAGATGATGTTTTGATATCGCAAATCGGCGTTTCTGGGATGGTTACGCTGAACCGTCCTCAAGCGTTGAATGCGCTTTCCGAGGAAATGGTTGATACCATTTCTGACGCGCTGAATGCATGGCGCGATGACGACACGATCACTCGGGTGATTATAACGGCCACCGGCGCGCGGGCCTTTTGTGCAGGGGGCGATGTACGTGGATTGTACATGGCCGAGCAGGCGGGGCAGGGCGATGCGGCGTGGTTCTTTCGCAAGGAATATCATTTGAACGCGGCTTTGGCCAAATATCCCAAGCCTATCATTAGTTTTATGCATGGTTTCGTCATGGGGGGCGGGGTCGGATTGGGATGTCATGTCAGCCATCGTGTTATTGATCCCGCGGCGTCCCTAGCGATGCCAGAAACGCGCATTGGGCTGGTGCCGGATGTGGGCGGTACACATCTACTGGCGCAAATGCCGGGTGATTTGGGAATGTATTTCGCTCTTACAGGCGCCCATATGACAGGTTTACAGGCCGTGGCCGGTGGTTTTGCGGATTATGGCATATCTGTTGAAAAATGGGATGGGCTGATAGAGGCTTTGCAAGAAGGGGCTGATTTGAACACCCTAGACCGCGTGTCTATCGATGCAACGGGCGCTCTGGATGACGTGAAGCACAGCGTGACCGGTTCGTTTTCTGGCAAAACGCTATATGACCTAGCCGCAGGTTTGAGGGGTGGCGCGTTTGCAAACGCTTTCGACGGATTAAGTCCTATTTCCTTATGCCTGACATTCCAGTTGATCCGCGCCGCGAAAAGAAACCCGGGTTTGCCCCCCGCACTTGAGCGCGAGTTTCGCTTCACATCGCGCGCCGTGGGGCAAAGCGACTTTATGGAAGGCGTGCGGGCTGCATTGGTCGACAAGGACCAGTCTCCAAACTGGTGTTTTCAGACACTAGATGACGTTCCAGATGATGTGATTGATGGGCTTTTGACACCTGTTTCGCCCCCTTTGTTCGATGATTTTGGAACCTGAACTAGTCCCAAAAGAGCCAAAAATTTGCCGCGACTGAACTACTGCGTGTCAGAAAATCTGTGGAAATCCGAATTACCTATTTGCCAAAGCGGTATATTTTGGTCTTCCTTGTCCGCAAAGATATCGTGTTGTCGATTTTAGCCACTGACCATTGGCCAATCCGCAACGCGAAGGGGAGGACATATGTCGAGCATACTCGAACAGCTAGAAGCCAAACGTAACGAGGCCAGATTGGGCGGCGGACAGGGCCGGATTGATGCGCAGCATGAAAAAGGCAAACTGACCGCACGCGAACGGCTGGATGTGCTGTTGGATGAAGGGTCATTTGAAGAATACGACCTCTATAAGACCCATCGCTGCACCGATTTTGGCATGCAGGATCAGCAGATTGCGGGTGATGGCGTTGTGACCGGTTGGGGTACGATCCATGGGCGTCCGGTCTATGTGTTTTCACAGGATTTCACGGTGTTTGGCGGATCACTGTCAGAAACCCATGCGGAAAAAATTTGCAAAATCATGGATCTGGCGGTGCAAAATGGCGCGCCGGTTATTGGTCTGAATGACAGCGGCGGTGCACGTATTCAGGAAGGCGTGGCATCCCTTGGTGGCTATGCAGAAGTGTTCTGGCGCAACGCACAGGCCTCTGGCGTGGTGCCCCAAATCAGCGTGATCATGGGGCCCTGCGCAGGTGGGGCTGTGTATTCGCCAGCGATGACTGATTTTGTCTATATGGTGAAAGACACGTCCTACATGTTCGTCACAGGCCCCGATGTGGTCAAAACCGTAACGAATGAGGTCGTCACGGCCGAGGAACTGGGCGGCTCCAGCACACATACGAAAAAATCATCAGTGGCCGATGCGGCGTTTGATGATGATATCGAAACCTTGCTGGAAACCCGTCGCTTGTTCGATTTTCTGCCGCTTTCCATGCATGAAAAACCACCTGTCCTGCCCACAACAGATCTACCCGACCGGATTGAACCTGCGTTGGACACGTTGATCCCAGATGATCCAGCACAGCCCTATGATATGCGCGAAGTGATCACGAAAATTGCTGACGAGGGCGATTTTTGCGAACTGCAAAAGGACCATGCGGGCAATATCCTTGTTGGGTTCATCCGCCTGAACGGCGCGCCTGTGGGCATTATCGCCAACCAACCCATGGTGCTGGCTGGATGTCTGGACATTGATAGTTCGAAAAAAGCGGCGCGTTTGGTGCGGTTCTGCAATGCGTTTGATATCCCGATCCTGACATTGGTGGATGTGCCGGGATTCCTGCCGGGCACCGCGCAGGAATATGGTGGGATCATCAAACATGGCGCGAAACTGTTGTTTGCCTATGCGCAAGCCACGGTGCCCATGGTGACGGTGATCACGCGCAAGGCCTATGGCGGGGCCTATGATGTGATGGCATCCAAACATATTCGATCTGATGTGAACTATGCTTGGCCGACCGCAGAAATTGCCGTGATGGGGGCCAAGGGTGCCAGTGAAATTATCTATCGCAAAGAACGCGATGACCCAGACAAGATTGCCGCGCGGGCGCAGGAATATGAGGATCGCTTTGCCAATCCCTTTATCGCAGCCCAACGCGGTTTTGTGGACGAGGTCATAATGCCAAGATCAACCCGCGCTCGCGTGATCCGCGCGTTTGAAATGCTAAAGACCAAAAAGGTCGCAGCCCCGTTGCGCCGCAACGACAATATCCCACTTTAAGAGGCTGACATGTTTGATAAAATTTTGATCGCCAATCGTGGTGAAATTGCCTGCCGTGTTATCAAAACAGCCCAGAAAATGGGTATTAAAACCGTCGCGGTTTATTCTGATGCGGACAAAACGGCGCTACATGTCCAGATGGCGGATGAGGCTGTGCATATCGGCGCGTCCCCGGCATCTGAAAGCTATCTGGTGATGGATAAAACCATTCAGGCCTGCAAAGAAACCGGCGCACAAGCCGTGCATCCGGGCTATGGGTTTCTGTCTGAACGGGCTGAATTCTGTTCCCGTTTGGCTGACGAAGGAATTGCCTTTATCGGGCCGGGCACACGCGCGATTGAGGCGATGGGGGATAAAATCACCTCGAAAAAGATCGCAGCAGAGGCAGGGGTTAGCACCGTACCCGGCCATATGGATCTGATCAGCGACGCAGAACATGCGGTGCAAATTGCGTCTGAAATAGGCTATCCGGTGATGATTAAGGCCAGCGCCGGGGGTGGTGGCAAAGGCATGCGGATCGCTTGGAACGATGATGAGGCGCGCGAAGGGTTCGCACGCTCCAAATCTGAGGCGGCTAGCAGCTTTGGCGATGATCGAATTTTCATTGAAAAGTTCATCGTGGAACCACGCCATATCGAGATTCAGATTTTGGGGGATGGGCATGGCAATGTCATCCATCTGGCGGAACGGGAATGTTCTATTCAACGGCGCAACCAAAAGGTCATCGAAGAGGCCCCGTCGCCGTTTCTTGATGCAGAAACCCGGGCAGCCATGGGCGCACAATCAATCGCGTTGGCCAAAGCCGTTGATTATCAATCTGCGGGCACTGTCGAATTTATCGTCGACAAAGACCGTAATTTCTATTTCCTAGAAATGAACACCCGCCTTCAGGTGGAACATCCTGTGACCGAGTTGATTACTGGCATTGATTTGGTGGAACAGATGATCCGTGTGGCCGCAGGTGAAAAGCTGGCGCTGTCTCAAGATGATGTTTCCATCACGGGGTGGGCCATTGAAAGCCGCGTTTATGCGGAAGATCCATACCGTGATTTTGTTCCTTCAATCGGGCGTCTGACACGGTATCGCCCACCGGTTGCCACTGTGTCAGACGATAAGATCGTGCGCAATGATACAGGTGTTTATGAGGGGGCAGAGATTTCGATGTTCTATGACCCTATGATCGCCAAGCTCTGTACCTGGGCCCCATCGCGTCTGGCCGCAATTGATGTAATGGGCGATGCACTGGATCGTTTTGAAATGGATGGCATCACGGATAACATCAATTTCCTATCCGCTTTGATGGAACATCCGCGTTGGCGCGAGGGCCGTTTGACCACTGGATTCATCGCCGAAGAATTCCCAGACGGCATTTTGCCTGCCGTTCCGGATGCCGCGCAATTGCATGACATGGCCCAAATCGCGGCTGTGCTGGGCCATATCTGCGAGGCGCGCAAAAACCAAATTTCTGGTGCGCGTTTTGATGGCCATCTGCGTCATGATGACGGGATGCGTGTCATTCGCATTGCAGGGCAGGAATGCCGTGTTGGCGTTGATGTGAAATCGGGAACCTTTGCGGTCACTTTGGACGATCAAACATCCAAGGTGGAAACAGATTGGTCGCCGGGTGACAGCGTTGCTGAGGTTCAGATCGATCGTAAAACAATCGTGGTGCAGGTTCAAACCCATGCCAGCGGGCTTCGTCTGCGTCATCGAGGCATGGATCTGAAGGTGGATGTGATGCGTCCCCGTGTGGCCGATCTAAAGCGCATTCTTCCGGAAAAAGAAGAGGCCGATCTATCCAACCTGTTGCTTTGTCCGATGCCCGGCTTGGTCGTATCGATCAATGTGGCCGAAGGTGATCATGTGGATGCAGGTCAAATTCTGGCAGTGGTGGAAGCAATGAAGATGGAAAATGCGTTGCGGGCAGAAAAATCCGGCGTGATCAAGAAAATCAATGCCGCCGCAGGCGACAGTCTGGCTGTGGATGCCGTGATTTTGGAGTTTGAATAGGTGGCGGCGGGCAAGCGTCAGTTGTCTTGCTGCATCTCCTGCTGGCGCATGGGCATTTCATCGATCAAACCACTAAGATCTTGCATGGAAACCGGGCGGTCACTGCGCAGTTTGATGCCACCATCTTTGCCAATCAAGACGGCCTCAAACCCGTTGGGTTTGACACGACGGCGCCATGTGGACGGCTTGTTCACCGCCGTGTCACGCAATACGATCATGTCGCGCTCTCGTAAATCTGCACGGGCAGTTTCCAGGATATCCAGCTGGGCCAAAAGCGCCGGGTCTTTCGGATTGGGCGCAAAGAGGATGAGGACGCGATTGCGCCATTGCGCCTCTTGCGCGGAAAGTTCCGTTGCGGCGCGGAATAGTGTTTCTTGCGCGACAGCACTGCTGCTCTGCGTCATAAAAGCGGTGCCAACCAGTGACAGGAACATGCCAAGACCTCGTTTCATATTCAATATGTAGGGCGCGGTTTTGCGATTGCCAGTCTTGGTGGGAAAAAATGTTGGAGGACAGGGACATGCCAGATCAGCCGAAGAAAAACATGACAGATTGGCAGGATCTGGCAGCACAGGAATTGCGTGGCCGTCCTTTGGAAGATCTAAACCGTGATTTGCCAGAAGGTTTCACAACGAAACCGCTATATACTGTTGATGATTTACCTGAACAGGTTGCGGATGAACGTCCCGGATTTGCGCCCTTTACGCGGGGCGTAAAGGCCACGATGTATGCGGGCCGCCCCTGGACGATCCGGCAATATGCGGGATTTTCCACGGCTGAAGAAAGCAATGCATTTTATCGAAAAGCTTTGGCAGCGGGGCAAAAGGGGCTGTCTGTGGCATTCGATCTGGCCACCCATCGCGGTTATGACAGCGACCATCCCCGCGTGACAGGGGATGTAGGCAAAGCGGGTGTGGCCATTGACAGCGTTGAGGATATGAAAATCCTCTTTGATGGCATTCCGTTGGACAAAATGTCGGTGTCGATGACCATGAATGGGGCGGTGATACCTGTTTTGGCCATGTTTATTGTGGCCGGTGAAGAACAAGGCGTGTCGCGCGATTTGCTCAGTGGCACCATTCAGAACGACATCCTGAAAGAGTTCACCGTTCGCAATACCTATATCTATGCCCCGGAACCGTCGATGCGGATCATATCCGACATCATCGCCTTTACCGCCGCTGAAATGCCAAAGTTCAACTCGATCTCGATTTCTGGTTACCACATGCAAGAGGCCGGCGCGAACCTTGCGCAAGAGCTGGCCTATACGCTTGCTGACGGTATGGAATATGTGCGTGCTGCCATGGCGCAGGGCTTGGATATCGATGCATTCGCAGGGCGGCTTTCGTTCTTTTTTGCGATTGGTATGAATTTCTTTGCCGAAGCCGCCAAACTGCGCGCAGCGCGCCAGCTTTGGGCGAAAATCATGACGGATCTGGGCGCGAAATCGGAACGCAGCAAAATGTTGCGCACCCATTGCCAGACATCCGGTGCATCCCTGACGGAACAAGACCCGTATAACAACGTGATCCGCACGGCCTATGAAGCGATGGCAGCGGCACTGGGGGGCACACAAAGCCTGCACACCAATAGTTTTGACGAGGCCATCGCCCTACCAACGGAAGCTAGCGCGCGGATCGCCAGAAACACGCAGCTGATCTTACAACATGAAACGGGTATCACCGATGTGGTCGATCCTTTGGGCGGATCCTATTACGTTGAGGCATTGACCAAAGAACTGGCCGATGAAGCTTGGCGTTTGATCCAAGAGGTTGAAAGCCAAGGCGGGATGATCAAGGCGATCGAACAGGGGCTGCCAAAACTGCGGATTGAAGAGGCGGCAGCCAAGAAACAGGCGCGTGTGGATCGCGGTGAAGACGTGATTGTTGGCGTCAACAAATACCGTCTTGAAGAAGAAGCGCCCGTCGATATTTTGGAAATCGATAATGAGGCCGTTAGAACGGCGCAAATCGGCAAATTGGCAACTTTGCGGGCGATGCGGGACGCCGATAAAGTTGCTGCTGCGCTTGGGCATTTGGAACGCGTTGCGGCATCGGGGCAGGGAAACCTTTTGACCGCAGCGGTTGATGCTGCACGGGCGCGGGCATCTTTGGGCGAAATTTCCGATGTGATGGAACGCGGGTTTGGCGGGCGGCATCAGGCGGTCACACGCATGATTTCGGGTGTTTATGGTCAGGCCTATGAAGGCGACGCAGAATTTGAAACCTTGCGCGACCAGATCGCTGTTGGCGTGGATGAAAAGGGCAAAGCGCCCCATATCCTTGTCGCCAAAATGGGACAGGATGGCCATGATCGGGGTGCTAAAGTTGTGGCCAGTGGTTTTGCCGATATGGGGTTCACCGTTGATCTAACCGATATGTTCCAGACGCCCGTTGAAGTGGCCCAAACAGCTGTGGCGCTTGGGGTTGATGTGATCGGCGTGTCGTCTTTGGCGGCAGGGCACAAAACATTGGTCCCTGAGCTGATAAATGAACTAAGACATATCGGGGCGGACGACATCACGGTGGTTTGCGGCGGTGTTATTCCGGAACAAGACTATGCGTTCCTGCGCGAGGCAGGGGTTGCGGAAATTTTTGGACCCGGCACAAATGTTTTAGAAGCAGCACGGTCTTTACTTGCCTGTCTACGAGGTGACCTGCGCAATTCTTAGCGGATTGAGCACGAGTGCTTGTCCAATATCTTGACAGTTTTCATTGGGTAAATTACCAGCAGCGGCAACGGCTCTCGAACAGAGGGCAGGTCGGTCGTGCGATATCTTCTTCTATAGCGTGATCTGACCAATTTGAAATGACGATCAGCCATCTCCGAAAAATTTAAACGGGGTCAGCCAGTCCGCAATGCGTTTGGAGGTGCTTAAATGCGCTGCTCTAACTTTTTGGTTACGGCCAAATCTATCTCAGCTTTTGTGTTTGCTTCAGCGATCACAGCCACGGCCCCTGTCTTTGCACAAGATGTAAAACCAGCTGGCGTGTCTATCGAACTAAGTTCCGCTGAAAGCCTAGAAGCAGGATGTCGTCTGAGCTTTTTGGCGCAGAATGCAACTGACAGTGACTTAGATAAAGTTGTCTTTGAAGCGGTTCTTTTTGATTCTGATGGTCGTGTTTCTCAACTGACGCTTTTGGATTTTAAATCCCTTCCCATCAGCCGTCCGCGGGTGCGTCAATTTCAATTTGGCGGAAAATCTTGTAATGATATCAGCCGGATCCTGATCAATGGTGCGGCCACATGTGATGGCGCAGATGCGTCAGTTTGCGAACGCAATCTTACCGTTTCCTCACGCACAGATATGGAGTTGTTGGGATGATTACACTGACCGATATTCAAAACGCACTGGTCTATGTCTATGATCTGGGTGGGCCTGTTGTGGCTGTCTTGCTGGCGGTATCCGTATTTACGACGGCGCTGATCTTGTACAAAACTTGGCAATATTCGGTCGCGGGTGTTGGTCGCCATAAGGCGCTGTCGCGCGGTGTGGATGCACTGGATGAAGGGCGCACGGAGCAGGCGGTCGGCCATCTGAGAAAAAGCCGATCCTATCTGCGCCCCGTTATTGAAATGGCAATGACCCATGGCGCGCAGGATGCGTTGATCCGGGAACGTGCAGATGCGGAAGCGGAAGTTCGTTTTGCAAAATTGGAACGCGGCCTCAACCTGTTGGACACGATTGCGCAGCTTGCGCCATTGCTGGGTCTGTTCGGGACCGTTTTGGGCATGATTGAAGCCTTCCAAAAGTTACAGAATGCGGGCGATTCCGTCGATCCGTCCCTGCTGGCCGGGGGTATTTGGGTTGCTCTTTTGACAACGGCTGCTGGTCTGGCGGTTGCCATGCCGACATCACTGATCCTCAGCTGGTTTGAAGCACGGATGCGCGCTGAACGTGTCTTTGCCAATACTGCGTTGCGTCGTGTATGCGCGCCTGCAGGTGCTGCAGAGCAGGCACAAAGAGCGGCTGTTTATGACATTTCCGCAGAGGCGGCGGTACATGGCGCTTGATACGGCTGGGCGGCGAAAGCGGCGCCTGTCTATGACGTCGCTGATCGATGTTATTTTCTTGCTGCTGCTTTTCTTTATGCTGACATCGACCTTTTCCAAATATGGCGAGGTGCGTTTGACATCAGCCGGGCAGGGGCGCGGCACAGGAGCGGCGCAGAGCGAAATCTATCCGGTTTTCATTCGTCTTTCCGAGGAAGATGTCAGCTTGGATGGGCGGCCCGTAGAATTTGAAAATTTAGGTGAAACTTTGGTTGCGACCGGTTTGGACGGGGCCAATCCACATATCATGATCAGCCCACAAGAGGATGTCAGCGCACAGCGTCTGGTGGATCTGTTGGCTCTTCTGGGTAAACGAAACTGGCCTATTACGGTGCTACAATGATCACGCTTTCTAAAAAGCAGGGTGGCGAAAAAGAACCGACGATTGCTCTGATCAATATCGTGTTCCTTATGCTGATCTTTTTTATGGTGGCTGGCACATTGGCTCCGCCGATTGATCCAGATTTGAAACTGGTGGACACGGATGCGCTGGAACAAACCGCGCCACCGGATGCATTGGTGATCCATTCAGATGGGTGTTTGTCCTATCGCAATGAACCGGTTGCCTCTGTCGACAGCTATTTCGATAGCCTAACGGACGAGAAAAAAGAATTGCCTGTCCGCATTGTACCAGATCGCGCTTTGATGGCGAAAGATTTGGTTCGGCTTGGGCAGCAGCTGACGGCGGCCGGTGCTCAGGGCATCATGATCGTCGCCGAACGGGGCGAGTAGTGACATGAAAATCATTCCAGCATCCAAACGTGTCGGTCTTGGCGCATTCGCGGTCTCTGCAGTTGCGTATTCATTTGGCTTGGGCAGTGCGTTTGAAACGCCGTCGGTTCAAATCGAAGGGGCGGGGGATCCTGCGCCTGCTGCGATTGGATCTGCCTTTGCAGATATGGTTGAGGGCGTGCAGGAACCGGTTGAAACCGAGATGGAAGAGATCGAAGAGGTCGAACCGGATTTTGCCGAACACATTGAACCGGACCCTGTTGAAACGCCAGACCCCACGCCTTTGCCGGAGGTGCAGCCTGAAACTGTAGAAACAGAAATTGTCGAGGCCGATCAAATCGGGATTATGGTTCCTGTCGCTGTTGACGCAGCAATTGATGGCGCTGATGCGATGGCCTTTACCACCGCGGAAGACATTCAGCCCACAACGGTGCCTGTCGTTGCGGCACCTATTCTAAGTACGATTGAGCCGGTAGAAACAGTGAGCGCTGAGCCTGTGGAGGTCACGCCGATTGTGCCTGAACCGGTGACTGTAGAACCCATTCCCCAAGAGCCAGAACCGCCAAAGGTTGAGGAAGAGCTGGTTGAAGACACGCTAGATCCTGTTGAACCACAAGATCTGCCAGAACCGGTAGACACCGTCGAAGATGACACCAGCCCACAGGCGCCTGCAACATCCATGCGTCCAAAAATGCCCTCACCACAAGAACGGCGCGAAGCTGCGGAACGGGCACAGCCAAAGCCAAAACCGGTCCAAAAAACGCAAGCGGCCCCAAAGCCGGTACAGCAACGGACACCGCAGCAACAGGGCAATGCCCAACAAAACGCAAAGCAAGGATCCGCGAGCGGTACCGAAACGGGCACAGCAGCCCGGACCGGGGCCGGCGGGAAAACGCAGCAAAATGGCAATGCAGCAATGTCCAATTACGGGGGCAAAGTTGTTGCGCGCATTCAACGTCGAAAAGTTTCGGCCCGTGGTCGCGGCGTTGCGCGTGTGTCCTTTAGTATCGGTGCGAATGGCCGTTTGATTTCGGCGTCCGTATCAAGAAGCTCTGGTGATCCACGATTGGACAAAGCGGCGCTGCAAAGCGTACAGCGCGCATCGCCTTTTCCAAAGCCACCCAATGGCGCGACTTTCAGCAGTTCAATTGACATTAAAGGCAACGGATAGGATTACGTATCTGAACAAGCCGAATAAAGGCTTGGGTTAAAACTGGGGGCGTCCTATGCAAACCACCATCCTATCCGGTCCTTGTGCCATAAATGTACGCGATGACGGGCCACGTGACGGGCGTGTTGTGATGTTTGGCAATTCGCTGGGCACGGATATGCGGATCTGGGATTTGCTTTTGCCGCTATTGCCGGATGATTTGCGGATTGTTCGGTTTGATAAGCGTGGGCATGGCCTGTCTGATTGCCCGCCGGCCCCTTATAGCATCGATGATCTACAAGGGGATGCAGTGGCCGTGATCGAAGGGCTGACGCTGACAGATGTCACCTATATTGGCCTATCGATCGGCGGATTGATTGGGCAGAGCCTGCTGGTCAATCGCCCAGATCTGTTGAAGGCCGTTATCTTGATGGACAGTGCCGTTAGAAGCGGGACACGAGAGTTTTGGTTGGACCGTATTGCCACATTGCGCAAAGACGGGCTGGCCCCAATGCGCGACGCGCTGATGGAACGCTGGTTTACGGCCAAATTCCGTGCTGATCACGCGCGTTTGGCCCCATGGGTCAATTTGGTCACACGTGCACCACTGGAAGGATATATAGGCTGTTGCCACGCAATTGCCGACGCGGATTTGGTCGCTGCGATTGAAAGTTCAAACACGACCGTTCCTGTCATGGCGATGGTTGGCGACGAGGACAGCGCGACAACGCCCGACATGGTGGCAGAAACTGCAAACCTGTTTGGCGCACCATGTCATGTTATCGAGCAGGCGGGCCATATCCCTTGTGTGGAACAGCCCGAAAAGACCGCAGAATTGATTATCGCGTTTTTGGATGAAACGGCGTAAGGCGCGCTACCAAAAATCGCGGTGTTGTTTGGCAATGCGGTCTTCTAATTCAGGATAGGGGCCGCGCACTTCGACCTGTCTTTGACCGGCTGCAAAAACAATGCGGCAATCCAAATCCTGCGTTGGATTTTCTTCATTATCGCCGGTCAATTCAGCCAAGCGCTTTTCCGTCATCCCAAACACGCATGTGCCAATTTCGGCCCAGTAGGTCGTTCCTGCGCACATCGTGCACGGTTCCACCGACGTATAAAGGGTTGATGCGCGCAAGGTTTCGATATCGAATTTTTTGGCCGCTTCTCGCGCGACATTCGCCTCGGCATGTCCGGGGCCGCCATCCTGACTGTGGCTGTTTTTCCCTTCAAACAAGATAGTTCCATCCGGACCAACCAATAGAGCGCCAAAGGGATGGTTCCCTTCGCTGACCGATATATCTGCCAGTTCGATGCAGCGGGTCAGATATGTGATGTCAGTATCGTGCATTGATGGGGTCCTTATCGTTGCTTGGAAATGTTGTGCCCAAAAAAACGCCGCCCTGTCGAGGGCTAACTGCAAGATTTTGGGTGCGATCCTAACTGGATTGCCTGATTTGTCCGCTATGACCGCATTATAGATCAAACGCTGGGGATATATGACGCAAACAGAGCGGGTTAAAGCCATGGTGTGGTGATGGTCCGTGCCAAATCAACCTGTTGTGGGCGGGGAAAATATGTTCATCCAGAAGTGATAAATTGCCCTGTTTTTAATGTTGTATATCAATGTGTTCAGGCGCATATTTCCGGTCAGAGCAAGCGAGCAAATTGGACCGTCTTATGGCCCCCACACATTCATCGCCTCAAGATCCGATCAAACCAGTTGTTGCTGTCACTGGTGCCAGCCGCGGGATCGGGCATGCGATCGTGCAGAAATTCTATCGGCAGGGCTGGGATGTGATCACATTGGCGCGCACGCCGTTTTCCGAAGTTTGCCCATGGGCCGAAGGCATGGTGCAACATATTATGGTGGATCTGTCGGATGAGGCATCGATCCGCAAGGCCTGCGCTGCGTTGAAAGAACAACTGGCGGGCCGGGGCCTGAGTGCTTTGGTCAATAACGCTGGGATATCGCCAAAACAGGAAGATGGCCGTCGGATGGGGGCGATCCACACGCCAATTGAGACATTTTTGCAGGTACAGCATGTCAATCTGGTCGCGCCTTTGATCCTGTGTCAGGAACTGATCGACCCTTTGCAAGAAGCCAGGGGTTCGGTGGTCAATGTGTCCTCAATCGCCTCTGACAAAGTCCACCCGTTTGCAGGCGCAGCATATGCGATTTCAAAGGCGGGCCTGTCTGCCCTGACCCGTGAATTGGCATTCGAATACCGCGAAACCGGTGTGCGGGTGAATGCGATATCACCCGGTGAAATCAAGACGGCAATCCTATCGCCCGGCACGGAACGCATTGTAGAGGCCCAAGTGCCAATGCGGCGCATGGGCGACCCGATGGAAGTCGCCGATGTCGTGTATTTCTTGGCCTCTGATCAGGCGTCCTATATCAATGGATCCGAAATCCCGATCAATGGCGGTCAGGATGTTTGAGCGTCCAGAATAAGGGATGATCCCCCAACGCTTGATCAACCGCGTTTCATGATCAAAACGCGGTTGATGGCGGGTAGACAGTTACAGCAATCCTTCTGATTTCGCCCAGTCATACGCACGATCCAGCGCGATTTTTAGCTTATCAAAGATCTCGGTGATGTTGTCTTCTGTCAGGATCAATGGAGGGCATAGCGCGACGGTGTCATAGACATTGCGCAGGATCAGCCCTTCTTCTGTGGCCATTTTGATGACCATCGCAGCCACTTGACCGGGAGCCCCAAAAGATGTGCGCGTTTCTTTATCGCCCATTTCCAAACCAGCAATCAGACCGGTGCCGCGCGCTTCGCCAACAAGGGGATGATCGCTAAGCGCTTGTACAGCTTTTTGAAAAGGCACCTCCATGCGTGCGGCATTGCCCATCAGATCTTTTTCCTGAATGATTGACAGGTTTTCTACGCCAACCGCGCAGGCAACCGGGTGGCCTGACCCGGTGAACCCATGACCAAAAGTGCCCAATTTCGCGGTGTTATCAGCGATCATGTCATAGACTGCATCATTCATCATGATGGCAGCCAGCGGCATGTAGGACGATGTTAGCTGTTTGGAGATCACAAAAATATCCGGCGTAAATCCGTATTTTTGGAACCCAAATGGCGTGCCCAAACGGCCAAATCCGTTGATGACCTCGTCAGAGATCAACAAAATATCATTGGCGCGACAGATCTTTTCAACGCCTTCCCAATAGCCCGCAGGGGGCGTCATCACACCGCCTGCACCCATAACGGGTTCGCCAATGAAGCCCGCGATCGTGTCAGCGCCTTCTTCGGCAATGACGTCCTCCAGCTCTTTCAACAAACGCGCGGTAAAGTCCGCTTCGCTTTCGCCGGGTTCTGCGCATTTCCAATAATGCGGCGTGCTGAGATGTGTGACAGGAATGGCAGGCAGATCGAAATCTTTGTGATTGCCGGGCAAACCGGTCAACGATCCAGACGCTATCGTGATCCCATGATAGCCTTTGGTGCGGGCCAGCATCTTTTTCTTTTCTGGCTTTCCGCGACCGTTGTTGAGGAACCAGAGCATTTTGATGACGGTGTCATTCGCCTCAGACCCGGAATTGGTGAAAAAGGCTCGGTTGAACCCATCTGGTGTCATTTCAGCCAGTTTTTCGGCCAATTGGATTGCAGGCACGTTCGCCTTGTGGGCGAAGGTATGATAGTAGGACAGCTGGTCCATTTGGCGCATCGCTGCATCGCGTAGACGGGTTTCAGAAAACCCAACAGCCACGGACCAGAGGCCCGCCAGACCTTCGATATAGCTTTTGCCTTCGGTGTCATACACGCGGATTCCGTCACCGCGCTCCATGATCATTGGGCCAATGTCTTCATGCAGGCGCATGTTGGTATAAGGGTGCAGCGTGTGGGCCTTGTCGGCTTCGTGCAACGAATTCGGGCGTTTGTTCATTGTGGCTCTCCGATTTGGTCAAGGCCGCTGAGATATCCGGTCATAAAGTGGGTGAGTGAGGTTGAAAGATCCGGTGACAAATAGCCACCTTCCTGAATAATCACGGTTGGATAACCTGCCTGCGCGATCAATTTTCCGGCTTGTTCAAACCCGTCAAAGGATACTTTCATACCCAAAAGTGGGTCGTTTTCATGCGCGTCTAAACCAAGGCTTAGGACCAAAGCCGCTGGTTTGTGTTCATCAATACGTGTCAGGCCCGTTTGAATTGCAGCAATCCATGCATCATCGGTCGTTGTGCGGGGCAGGGGCAGATTTAGGTTGTAACCTTGCCCGTCCCCTGATCCACTTTCATGGCTATATCCTGTGTAAAACGGATAATATTCGTCAGTTTCTGCATGAACCGAAACCGTCAAAACATCAGAACGGTTGTAAAAAATGGACTGTGTGCCGTTACCATGATGGACGTCGATGTCCAAAACTGCCACATTGCCCAGCTGTTTGCCCAAATGGGCCGCAGCAACCGCAGCGACATTCATCAAACAATGGCCTGCGGCAATTTCAGCACTGCTGTGGTGGCCCGGTGGACGGCATAGGGCATAGGCGGATTTTTCGCCTGCCAAGATTGCCTCGGCTGCGGCATATGCACAATCCACGGCGCGGCGGGATGCTGTCCAAGAATGCTGACCAACCGGTGCAGATGTATCGCCCATATGCCATCCGGCGCGAGCGATTGGGCTGGCAGGGTAGGTGGCAATCGAACGGTCCGGGTTAATGTTTGGTACAACTTCACTGCCTGCATCGGGCAAGGTTTGCCAAATGTCCCACGCCGTTTCCAACCATGTCAGGAACCGTTTAGTATGCACCGCTTCCATCGCTGAATAGGGCGCTGAAATGGGAAATTCTGTAGATAAACCAACGGCTTCCAATGCTTGCAACAGAAGTTTGGCCCGTTCAGGACGTTCCGCATTTTTTTGCAACTTGCCATGCGTCAGACGAAATTTAGGATCATGTGCCTCTGTTTCAGGCGCGTAGAAACATTTCATTGGATGTCTTTTCGATCATTACGTGAATTGAGAAACAACATGTTCGCGGGCCTCTTGCAGATGTCGTTGCATGGTGGCTTTGGCGAGGTCTGCATCGCCAACTTTGATTGCCTGTAGTAAAGGCACATGGCTTTGTGCCAAGAAAAGCGGGTCGGCGTATAACTGGCCGATCAGCATCACCGAAAGCTCAATTTCCTGCGCCAATTGTTCGAAGGTGCTGAGAAAACGGGCATTTCCACAATGGCTTAGAATGATGCGGTGAAATTCAAGATCACCTTGGATATGGGCCTGCGTATCAGTGTGATGCGCGTCGGATTCCATTTGCTCCAATTGCTGTTCAAGCAGCGGGATATAGGGGGCAGCCCCTTGTGCGACAAATCGGGCGATGGCGGTGGTTTCGATCAAGATCCGCAATTCAAAGACGTCGTCCAGTTCCTTGGCCGTGATCGCGCGAATGAAGAACCCGCGATTGGGTTCGTAGGTTAGCAACCCTTTGCTTTCTAACAATCTTGCGGCTTCGCGAACGGGGGCGCGGGATATGCCCATCTGCTTTGCGATGACAGATTCCGACAGCTTTTCGCCAGGCGACAGCCGCCCATTTACAATCGCAGAGATCAATGTGTCAGCAACCTGTTGCACAAGACTGTTCTTATCCAATTTTTCAAAAGAGGCCGAATTGTCTTGTGCGGTCATCGTGCTGACTCCTGGTTTTTAAACAGGCTAGAGCGTATTTTGTCGATTGTCGACAATTTACTTGACAGGCGTGCATGAAATTCCTCTATGTCGACGCAACGAGATTGCTTTGATAGGGATTCAAACATGGCTGACGGGCATCAAAACTTTGACATCCAAACGATGCGTCGCGATCTGGCGGCTGCTTATCAATATATTGCTCTAAAGGGCATGGATGATGGAATTTACACGCATATTTCTGTGCGTATGCCTGATGGGCCCGATGGCGAAAAACGCTTTTTGCTCAACCCGTTTGGATTGCGATTTGATGAAGTGACCCCTGAAAATCTGGTTACGATTGATGAAACTGGTGCTGTGATTGACGACCCTTACGGCGCTGGCGTGAATGATGCTGGTTTTACCATTCATTCGGCTGTTCATATGGCACGCCATGATGCGGTGTGTGTCTTGCACAATCATACGGTCGCCGGTGTGGCGGTCAGTTCGGTGAAAGAGGGGCTTTTGTCGTTAAACCAATGGTCCGCACAGTTTCACAACCGCATTGCCTATCATACCTATGAAGGCATTGCGTTGGATTTGGCGGAACGGGAACGGATCGTTGCAGATCTTGGCGATAAAAACGTCATGCTCTTGCGCAACCACGGTACGCTGATATTGGGACGTTCGGTTGCAGAAGCGGTGAAAAAAGCAATCAATCTTGAAAATTCATGCAAAGCGCAAGTTGCAGCGCTGTCCATGGGGCTGACGCCGGATCCAATTCCAGAAGAGGTTGCGGAACATACTGCAAAACAATTTGAAATGTATGACGACATGGCGGAAGTCGAGGGCAAACAAGACCCCGAATGGGCCGCGATGTTGCGTGAGCTAGGTCTTGCATCCGCCTAGAAAATCAGGAGCGATAGAAATGACGTTAGGTGTTGCAAGTTGCAGCTATGTAGATGTGTTTTTGCATTTTGGTGCGGCTTTCAAAGAATTTGCACCAGAACTGACAATTTTGCCTGAGGACGAGATCGAAGACCCAGAAGCGGTTCGTTTTATCGTCACATTTAAGCCAGATGATGGGGTGTTTGACCGCTTTCCCAATGTCGAGGCGGTGTTTTCTTTAGGTGCTGGTGTGGACGCGATCCTGTCTTGTGCCAGTTTGCCAGAAGGCATGCCTGTCTTCCGGGTCAATGACCCGGCGCAGGCCACGCAAATGGCAGGGTTTGCCGCATTCCATGTGCTTTGGCATCACCGGGGTATGACGCAGTATTTGGAAAACCAGGCCAATGCGCTTTGGGATCGTCCACGAACCAGCCGATCCCCTGGGATTGTGCGGGTCGGTGTCATGGGGTTTGGTCATATGGGGCGCGCCATCGCTGCGGCCTTGGTCCATTTAGGATATGATGTCGCCTGTTGGTCGCGCAGTATGCCGGATAACCCTGAACCGGGGGTGGATCATTTTGATTTTGATGGCCAAGATGAATTTCTAAAGGGCTGCCAAATCCTGATCAATGTTTTGCCACTGACGGATCAAACAAACGGGATTTTGAATGCAGACCTGTTTGCCAAACTGCCCGAAGGTGCATGTTTGGTCCAGTTGGGGCGCGGGCAACATCTGGTTGATCAAGATCTGTTATCTGCTTTGGAAAGCGGTCATATCGGCGGCGCATCTTTGGATGTCTTCAGCACAGAGCCACTGCCTGCTGAACATGTGTTTTGGTCGCATCCGAAAATCGTTGTTACCCCCCACACAGCCTGCGCGCCAGAAATCCGCACAGTGGTTCAAACTGTGCGGGACGGGTTGGCCCAGATTGCCGCAGGCGAACGCCCTTTGGAGCGATTGGGTCGCGGTTATTAGGCAATGAGCGCGTGGTTCCGCAACTCTTCGTATATCGGGAGCGCCTGATCGCAGACACTCTGTAAGTCGGCGGGCAGATCTGGCAGATCTGCCTCTGGCTTTGCAAATCCGGTCGAGTTGTGAACCGCGTCATACCAATGTGACGCCCAAACCCCGTCTTGGGGATGCCCGCCTTTGGGCCAGGACAGCATGGCTGGATCAAATGGGATATCTAGGGCTTGGCACAAGAGGTCCAATTGTGCCTTTGGGTTGCAGCGTATGTCATAGCTGTCGATCACGGCTGTTGAATGGCCTGCTTGACGCACCTGTTCGAAAATTTCGGCTTGTTGGATAAATCCGATATCGCCTAGGTTTGGATTTTCTCGTTTGGCGGCATAGCTGGCGAGCACGCGTGCCGGATGACGGATCAGGAACACATGCTTCACGTCTTCAAACCAAGTTCTATCAAAGCCCGGAAGCATATGATGTGTCATATGTTTTTGATAAAAATAGGGGGTGCTCTGCGCTGAGCGGCAGACTGTTGCAACCCTAGCCGCAGATGTTTCACCATGCGCAAGAATGTCTGCCCCCATAGGGTGGTCAAACCCAGTTTCCGCCAAATACGCGGCATAAAAAGGTTCGTCTGCGACATGGCAATCAGCGCGCGCGCCAAAAGCGTACATCATGGCGGTCGAAAGATTTCTGGGACCTGACCAGCAGGCAATATTGATCGACATGGGTGTCTCTTTGGTCGTTAAGAATCCGCCAAAGAGTGATCCAAAGAAGCGATCTTGTCGATCTCTCGTACCAAGACATCCAGAGAAATTGGCTTATAGAAAAATTCCGCGACTGGAATATTGGCAAAATCCTTCTTTGTGTCTTCCGGCGTATTCCCCGTCAGAACAGCGATTTTGCAATCTGGATGTGAATCTAGCAAATGGATCGCAACATCAGAGCCCCGCAAGCCCGGCATGTTTTGATCTAACAAAACCAAATCGATGTCCGCACCGTGTCGGCGATACAAATCTATAGCGTCTTCCCCGTTATTTGTTGCGTAAACCTGCGCGCCGTGCTGTTCGAGGCTTTTCTTCATATAGGTGGTCAGATCCACTTCATCATCCACAATCAGCAGCGTCTTGTTGGTCGCAAAGGGCATGGACGCGGGCGTTTTGATCGGTTCAGAAACCACCGTTCGCCCGTCCAATTTTGGCAGGAAAACAGAAAAGCAGGTGAATTCATCGACTTGGCTACGACATATTATGTGACCGTCGAAGCTGCGAATGGCGCTTGCTGCGATCGACAACCCTAGACCTGTTCCGCCTGTTGTTCGACGTGTTGTATAGAAAGGATCAAAGACACGTTTGATGGTTTCATCGTCAATGCCGTGGCCTGTGTCGTGCCAATCAATGCGGACATAATGTTGGTTCGGATCAAGAGGGACACCGATGTCTTTCCCTGATGCTTCAGTAACCGTGACGGTGATCACCCCGCCATCCGGCATTGCATTCGCAGAATTCAAACCCAAGTTTACAAACACGTTTTCCAACGTTGTCTCTTCGCATGCAATAAGATGCTGCTGCTGGTCGGGTTTCAGATCGATCAAAATGTTCTGTGGCAGGGTGGACCGCAAAATTTTGACCGCTGAATTGCAGCTATTCCACGCGACACATGGCCCTTTCGGTGGAGCAGAATCAGGTTTTGCAAATCTACGCAACCGTTCTGTCAAAGCTGCACCACGATCCACGGAACTGATTATGGCCTCAAGGTAGTTGTTGCGCTCCATAAGGTCTTGATCAAGGGCTGCCAATTCCGCGGCGGCTCTGATCGAGGCAAGCAAGTTATTGAAATCGTGAGACACGCCAGCCGAAAGTTGACCAAGAGATTGCAGCCTATATGCAGTTTCTTGGGCTTCGCGGTGTCGTTGTTCTTGCGTCACATCGGTGAAGATCAATAAATCCCCGATCCTGTCGCCGTGTTCGTTTTTGATGACGGACATCCGTAGCGCAAGAGTGATAAAAGATGCGTCGCCTGCTTTTTCAAGCGTGAAGTATTGTGAAATGTTGGACGAGGTGTCGTCTGATTTGAATGGGATGTCTTTTACGATTTTATGTGCGGTATTGCGCAGAGGCAAAACATCTAAAAACGCCTGACCAACGATTTTCTGATGGGGCAAATTTATCAATTGTTCCGCTGACAAATTGCAGGTCAATACAGATCCGTCCGGCGTGCAGATGATAACCGCATCTTCGATTGACCCCATTGTGGATCGTAAAAAGCTTTCTCGGGTTGAAATATTATGAAGTGCCGAATCCATCTTTGCGATGCTCGGTGAAATTTGAAAACGCCAAAAAATCCAAGAAATCGCGAAAATCAAAAACGAAAGAGCGACGTTCATAACGCGGAGAATACGTTCGCGCAGCTGAATTTTTTCCGTAATTTTATGTTGCGCGATGCTGAGGTCTGAAAGGGCGATCCTTGTTCGGATATTTCTTGGCAACAGTTCTCGTCGGGTTTCGAAATGTGTAACCAATTGGTCTGCAGGCAAAAAATAGATCTCTGCGACAAAACTGAGCGCCGATTGCGAAATATCAGGTGACGGGCCGCATTCTTTAGAGAAAAAAGCATGAATGTCTTCAGTCAGCTTTGTCATGCAAAGCGCGTTGACTGTTTCCCGTTGAATTAGAATGTCGTCGAACTCTTCAATGATGGATGCATGAATGAGGTCTGCCACATCTTCAGGCGGCAGAGACAGTTTATCAAGATCATATAAAAGATAGGCCTTGCCCAATAATTTTGACCAAGCAACTTCATAGCTTTGCAAAAGCCGGGCAGCACTATTTGCTATTGAAATTCGATAATGAGAGATCCCGGTAAAGCCAAGTGACAAAACGGCAAGTAGGCATAGAACAATGATAGAACGTTGTGCCGTTCTCATTGCGCGCTTGTGTGAAGCTAGAGCTTTGGATGTTTCCGAATTGGGAAACGGACTTAGAATTGTCTTCATACGACCCCGGCAGAGAAGGGTATAAGAAGAGCAAGGCTTGCTACAATTTTATTCGTAATTTGAATGTCGCGCTGCGACGACACACGAGAACTGCAATTTCTCTGTGATTTTTGAACCAGAAAAACCATTTACCACCCATTCACGCGTCTTTTGCGAGCGAACAATTTTCTTTGGCCAAAATTTTGATGCTCAAACCGTATTTAAGTCAACGTCTTTATATTAAATTTGTTAAAAATTTACCTACATTTACAACGAATTTAGCCGCACTTTCGTTTTAGGCGATAGTGCGGCCATTTGTTTCCCGTTCAGGTGTTTTTACGTATCTAGCGATCAAATACGCTTTTGACCGATGGCGCGTCCAACACCGTCTTGTTCTAGGTCTGCATGCGCGGTTGCGAACTTGGCCAAACTGTCTGCAACTGTTGCTTCTGGCAAGGTCGACGCCCGGGTTTTCAGGCTGACATGCAAAAGCATGGTTTCAACCGTTGCTGCCAGTGTTCCATCTTGTCGGAAAATGCGATGGAACAAATGCATTTTCTTTCCTGCGCCACCAATAACTTGGGTAGTTACCGTGATTTCTTCGCCCGCCAGAACCTCGTCAAGATAGCGCACGTGGCTTTCAACCGTGAAATAACTGTTGCCCGAAGCGAGATATGCCTCATCCGCGCCGATGAGGGTCATAAAGGCGTCTGTCGCTTTTGATCCGGCCTCCAAATAATGCGTTTCGTTCATATGGCCGTTATAATCGGTCCAGCTGGTCGGAATTTTGTATTTGCCTGTGATTGGCAATCCATCTTGTTCACCATTGTCGGCAAGCAGGGACTCATGTGCGACGATCACACCACCGGCACCGGTTTTGGTACGCTTTAGGCCGCGCAGCATTGCGACGATATTGTCATCGCGCAGGCGTTCTAGTTCACGGATCGACAAATGCCCCGATTGCGCATCAGACTGGCCCGCGATCAGGTCGACCAGCTCATCCGTGAATTCAGGAACATCCATCAACTTGGTCCAAGGCGACTGAAGACAGGGGCCGAACTGTGCCATAAAGTGCTTCATGCCTGCTTCGCCACCAGCAATCCGATATGTTTCGAAAAGTCCCATTTGCGCCCAGCGGATGCCAAAGCCCATGCGGATCGCTTCGTCAATTTCTTCGGTGGTCGCGATGCCGTCTTTGACCAGCCACAAGGCTTCGCGCCAAACGGCTTCTAGGAAACGGTCTGCGATATGCGCATCGATCTCCTTGCGTAATTTCAGGGGAAAGAAACCAATAGATTTCAAAATTTCCGCCGCTTTGTCGCAGGTTTTGTCATCCCCAACCAATTCGATGAGTGGCAAGAGATAAACCGGGTTAAACGGATGTGCAACGATGGCGCGTGCGCCTTCTGCATTTAACTCAGACGGTTTGAAACCGGATGTTGAAGACCCTAGGATCGCCCCGTCCGACATGATGTCCGATAGGCTACCCAGCACCTTATGCTTGATATCGATACGCTCTGGGATGCTTTCCTGCACCCACATAGCATCGGCAACCGCTTCCGACATGTCGGAATGGAAACTTAAACTTCCTTCGCTGGGCAGGGCGCGGTCATAAAGACCGGGCAGGGAGGCGCGCGCATTGTCCAGAACTTCGCCAATCTTACGTTCGGCTTCTGGATCTGGGTCAAACACCGCAACGTCCCAGCCGTTCAAAAGAAACCGCGCGGCCCAACCACCGCCAATGACGCCACCACCAATGATTGCTGCTTTCATGGTTTACGCTCCTACAGGTGCACGTTTGGTCAGGCCAAGCTGTGCACGGACTTCATCCGGTCCGATGATCGTCGCGCCCATATTGGTGGTGACTGTTGCGGCTTTTTCGACCAGTTGCGCGTTGGTTGCCAACACGCCTTTTTCAAGGAACAGATTGTCTTCCAGTCCAACGCGAACGTTGCCACCTGCCAAAACCGCAGCTGCGGCATAGGGCATCTGGTCGCGACCAAGAGAGAATGCGGACCAATTCCAATCCTCGGGGATATTGTTGACCATGGCCATGAATGTGTTCAGATCATTTGGTGCGCCCCAAGGCACGCCCATGCATAGCTGAACTAGGGCGGGCGAAGTCAGAATGCCTTCTTTGACCAGTTCTTTAGCAAACCAAAGATGGCCTGTGTCGAAGGCTTCGATTTCGGGTTTTACACCGAGATCCGTCATCATCTGGCCCATCGCGCGCAGCATGCCCGGTGTGTTGGTCATGACGTAATCGGCTTCTGCGAAATTCATCGTGCCGCAATCCAGCGTGCAAAGTTCTGGCAAACATTCCTTGATGTGCAGCATCCGTTCGGTTGCGCCAACCATATCAGTGCCAGCAGGGTTGACGGGCAATGGGCTTTCCGTTGGGCCAAACACCATATCACCGCCCATGCCAGCGGTCAGGTTTAGAACAACGTCAACCTCTGCATCGCGAATGCGGTCGGTGACTTCGCGGTAGAGCGCGGTGTCGCGCGAAGGGACACCTGTTTCTGGATCGCGGACGTGACAATGCACAATTGCAGCGCCTGCTTTTGCTGCATCAATCGCGGAATTGGCGATCTGTTCGGGGGACCGGGGTACATGGGGGCTACGATCCTGTGTGCCGCCGGATCCGGTGATGGCTGCTGTGATGAATACTTTGCGGTTCATGGTCAAAGGCATGGGTTATTTTCCTTTCCAAACAGGGTCGCGTTTTTCGGCAAATGCCCGCGCGCCTTCTAGTTGGTCTTCTGAAGTGTAGAGCCGTTCGACCGTTTCGAACTGGCTTTTGGTGATACGGTTCATGGCGTCTTGGAATTTCATGTCTTCCGCTTCGCGCACGATTTCTTTGATGGCAGCCATGACCAGCGGTGGGCCGGATGCAATGTGATCGGCCATTTCACGCGCCTTATCCATTAGGTCAGTGGCGGGATGAATGGCGTTGATCAGTCCCCAGCCTTTGCCTTCTTCTGCGTCAAACCAACGTCCCGTGAACAGCAATTCCATCGCGATATGGTACGGGATGCGTTTGGGTAATTTGACAGATGCCGCATCGGCCACGGTACCTGAGCGAATTTCCGGCAGGGCAAATGTTGCGTGATCGGCAGCTAAAATCATGTCGCAGGACAGGGCCAATTCCAGACCGCCACCGCAACAGATACCATTGACGGCTGCAATCACTGGCTTGTTCATGCCACGCAGTTCTTGCAATCCGCCAAAGCCACCGACGCCATAATCGCCATCAACCGCATCGCCATCGGCGGCCGCTTTTAGATCCCAGCCGGGGCAAAAGAACTTTTCGCCCGCGCCAGTGATGATCGCGATGCGTAATTCAGGATCATCGCGAAACGCGGCAAAAGTTTCCCCCATCAAGCGGCTGGTTTCCAGATCGATGGCGTTGGCTTTTGGTCGATCCAATGTGACCTCAAGAACCGCGCCACGGCGGAGTGTTTTTACGGGGCTGTCCGTCATGCGGAATGTCCTTTTCGTATGAGGGCATCAACCGCAACCGCATCCTGTTTGCGTGCGATCAGTGGGTTGATTTCAATTTCTAATAGCGTGTCTGCATGCGCGGCGACATAGGATTGTACCGCGTCAACTGCATCCAGAATTGCATCGATATGAACACCAGATGCCCCGCGATAACCCGCCAGAACGGGCGCGATTTTTAGCGTGGCCAAGGCATCTTTCACGTCATCTCGCGTGACCGGCAGGCTTAAACTGATCGCGTCTTTCAGAACTTCGGTCAAAACACCACCGGCGCCAAGTGTCAAAACAAAGCCATGTGCGGGGTCGCGTATGACGCCAATCAAAAGCTCGGCTATGGTGTCCGTGATCATTTCCTCGATCAGAAAGTGATCACAGGGCATCGATTGCGCAGCTTGGATAAGTGCCGTGTCATCCTGCAAATTAACAGCCACTGCACCGCTTTCGGTTTTATGGGCAAGGCCAACCCCTTTTAAAACCAACGGATAGCCAACCTTATGAGCAGCTTGTACCAGCTCATCCTGATTAAGATCTGTGACAGATTTTGGCATGCGCAAACCATATGCAGACAGGGCTGCCTTGGCTTGTGCTTCATCCAACACGATCTCGCCGATGGGATCACCGAGAAGCATCACATCAAATCGAGGTTGTGTTTCGGCGATATCCCCAATTGCGGCAATCGCGGCTAGGCTTTCGGGCATCCCACATAGCGGAATCAATCCTCGATCAAGCGCGTCTTGCGTGACGGTTTCTGGAAGGTTTTCCGGCAATGATGCAAGAATGGACATGGGGATATCCGTGGATTTGGTAACGGTTTCCATTGCATCCATTGCCACAGTCCAATCTGGCGATGTGAACCGGTCTGTGCGCGGAAAATCCAAGACAAGACAGCCTAATGCCAAATCTTGGTTCTGCATCATTGCCTTAAACGTCGCCGTCATTTCATCTAGGTTTCCCCAAATATATGTGTGATAATCCAATGGGTTGGCTAATGCGACCTTAGGGCCCAATGCCTCGCGCAGCTGAACCTTTTGCGTGTCCTTTAGCGCTGGATACATAACACCCTGGGCTTGACCAAGGTCCGCCATAAGGGATGCTTCGCCACCCGAACATGACATAGAGGCAATATGTTTCGATCGCAGACCGCCCGTCACATGTACAATTTTCAGGGCTTCGATCATTTCTGCGGGGCTGGAAACTTGGGCGATGCCCAGTCGTTTCAAAAGGGCCTGTGCCCCGCTATGGCTGCCTGCTAGCGAGGCTGTATGTGAAACGGTTGCCGTTTGCGCTTGCTCAGATGCGCCAACTTTGAGCGCGACGATTGGTTTGCCAAGGTCATGGGCTTTTTTCGCCAATTGGATGAAACTGGGTAGGTCATTGATGCCTTCAATATGCAGACCCAAAGCCGTAACTGCCGGATCATCCAGCAATGCCATACCGATCTGCGCAAAGCCGGTTTGCGCTTGATTGCCTGCTGTGACGCAATACGCAATGGGCAAACCACGGTGTTGCATCGTCAGATTGATGGCTAGATTTGAGGATTGCGTCACCAATGCAATCCCGCGCTCTTGTGGCAACATGCCATGGATATCTGGCCATAACGCTGCGCGCCCAACAGCATTCACAAAGCCATAACAATTTGGGCCAAGAAATGGCATATCGCTTGCAGCGTTTAACAATTGATCCTGCAGGTCTGCACCATCGGCCAATTCGGCCTGTGCCTCTGCAAATCCTGATGCGAAACAAACCGCACCACCCGCGCCCTGTTGCGACAACGCCGCGACGGCCTCGACCGTCAAATGGCGGTTCACACCAATGAACGCCGCATCTGGTGCATGTGGCAATGCATCTATGGACGGGTAGGCGGGCAGCCCGCCCATTTCTGATCGTTTCGGATGAACAGGCCAAATAGGTCCGTCAAACCCAATGGAAAGGCATTGTTCAATCACATTTGCGCACCACGCGCCACCGCCGATCACGGCGATGGATTCCGGGCGTATCAATCGATCCAGTGACATGGTCATGCACCCAGTGGACGGAACAATTCACGGCTGATGATATGGCGCTGAATTTCCGATGTGCCATCCCAAATCCGTTCGACGCGCGCATCACGCCAAAACCGTTCAATTGGGAAATCATCCATCAATCCCATACCGCCGTGAATTTGCAATGTTGCATCTGTCACACGCGCCAAGGCTTCGCTGGCATAAAGTTTGGCAGATGCGATTTCGCGATTTGACGGCAGACCTTGATCCAACCGCCAAGCGCTGGACAGGGTCAAAAGATCGGCCGCGTCAATTTCGGTAATCATGTCGGCGATTTGAAAGCTGACGCCTTGAAATTTCGCAATTGGCTGACCGAACTGTTCGCGTTCTGCGGCGTATTTCACGGCATAGTCGAAACACCGACGTGCGCGTCCAACGCTAAAGGCCGCTACCGTGATCCGTGTTGCATAAAGCCAGGTGTTCATGACGTCAAAACCGCCATCGACTTCACCCAAAACCTGCGCATCAGGGATACGGCAATCGTCAAAAGATAGGATGCAGTTCAAATAGCCTTTATGTGAGACCGAATTGTAACCCGCTCTTACATCAAATCCGGGATGGCCACGATCCACCAAAAAACAGGTTATCCGTTTTTTAGGACCACGCGGCGTTTCATCGACACCCGTTGCGACGAAAACAATAAAGAAATCAGCGTGCTCAGCGCCGGAAATGAAGTGCTTGGATCCGTTGATAACCCAGTCCCCACCATCACGAACCGCAGTGCATTTCATGCCCCGAACATCGGAACCGGCATCTGGTTCTGTCATGGCCAGCGCGTCCGTGCGTTCGCCCCGCACCGCTGGCAAAAGGTATTTTTCCTTTTGCTCGCCTTCACAAGCCATCAAAATATTTTGCGGGCGACCAAAGAAATGGGTCAATGCCATTGAACCGCGGCCCAATTCCCGTTCGACCAATGTAAAATCCAAATGGCTGAGGCCTGCGCCGCCGACCTCTTCAGGGAAATTACAGGCGTAGAATCCAAGGTCGATGGTTTTTTGTTTGATCTCTTGGGCCAATTCATGAGGAACGCTACCGGTGCGTTCGACTTCTGCTTCGTAAGGATAAATTTCGCTTTCAACGAAGGAACGTACAGTCGACACGATCATGTCTTGTTCTTGGCTCAGTCCGAAATGCATTTTGCTCCACCCTGTGATGCGGATTTATTTTGATGTTTGCAGGCAGATAGTGACGCGTGTTAACAGATCCTATCATGCGGATTTGGATGAAAATCATGCAGAATAGGAAAAAAACAACTGACCCGTGTTCAATCGGCGTCCTTTTGTTTGAATCATTTTCAAACCATTGCCTTGCCAATGCGATTGAACCTTTGCGCGCCGCCAACCGGTTGGCGGCGCAAACATTGTATCAGTGGGATTTTGTAAGCTTGGACGGGCAGGGGGTTACGTCATCTAGCGGATTGCCAGTGACACCGAAAAGCAGCTTGTCGCGTCATTCCGGCGGAGAATATTTGTTTCTCATGCCCTCTTACGGTGCATTAGAACAGGACACAGCATTGTGCAAAAGATCCCTGCGCGCGGCGGGGCAACGTTTCGACGTTTTGGTTGGTATGGATATGGGAAGTTGGTTGCTGGCATCCGCCGGTATGCTGGATGGCGTCACGGCCACGATCCACTGGGACGAATTTGCCCGTTTTTCAGAAACATTTCCAGACGTGCGTGCGGTTCCAGATCCGATCGTCATTCATGATAGCATTCAAACTTGCGGCGGGGCGATGACCGCCTTTGATTTGGTGTTAGATCTGATCGCGTCTCATCACGGTCGTATATTTGCGACTGAAATTCGCGGATTGTTTTCAATTGCTGAACAACGATCTAATCAAAGCCTGTCCTTGACGGTGGGTCGCGGCGAAAAACGGCCAGACGAAATATTTTCTATTATGAAACAGTGTATTGAAACGCCGATCCCGATTTCAGACATCGCATCGCGTTTGGGCATATCGCAAAAGCAATTAGAAAAAGAATGCTTGAAACGGTTTCAGGTACCCCCCCGTAGCCTATACCGCAAGGTTCGATTGTGGGAGGTAAAGCGGCTGCTTTTGAACAGCCGCTATTCCGTTGTCGAAATTGCGCAGCGCTGTGGGTATCAAGACCCAAGCGCAATGACGCGGGCATTCCGAGAAGAATTCGGTGTCACCCCGCGTCAAGTAAGATCACGTTGATTCCCGCATTCCGTACGCTTCGGACGCAAGCATTTGCGATCCGTCATCAAATGTCAGAAGCAGTTGATCTTCCACCACGCTGACTTCTGAGACTGGGACAAATGCCAGAGCCTGCTCAGAGGCAAGGAGCGTACCATCGAGATAGCTTTCAACGGTTATTGTATAATAACCATCTTCAACCTCGGTTCCAGTATCGTCAGCACCACCCCAATAGACCTCTGTCTGAGTGGTATCGATTGGCGTTCGCAGGATCTCTTCGCCATTGGCATTTGTAACAACAAATTGCGCACTCGTAGCTGATCCGTTGATCAATGCTTTTGCGGCGATTGGTTCACCTTCGTAATAAACATCAGATTGAACCAACGCGTCTTTGCCAATCCATTGGCCCATTAGGGATGTCGGATCATCTGTTACGGTCAGCGCGCTAATGACGTCTGCCAACAAGTCATTGGTCAGGACGGATTGCTCTACGGCCGAGAATTGCGCAAGCTGAGTCGCAAAATCCGATGGATCATCTGGATCAAGCGGATCTTGGTTGGTCATCTGGGTCGTCAACATCTGTAGAAAAGTATCAAAATCGGCGCCGATATCCGTGGCCGTATCGGTAATCGCGGTCGACGCGTCGGTTGTGTAACTGCTGTAGTCTGCGATTGCCGTGTATAGGTATGATGAATCTGTCGTTGTCATGATTTTTCCTTAAATTCGTATATCTAGGCCGCTATCGGGCATCTTTGGTGCTGTGGCTTGGGGGATCGAAGCGCTTGAATTTTCGCTGTCAGTTGCCCCCATTCCTGTGTCGGCCTGTTTCGATCCGTTTTCGGACTGATCGGATGACGCGCTTGACGGATCACTTCCATCATTCGAAGTGAATTCAAATTGAGCGTGCTCAAAACCGTTTTCGGCCAGGTCTTGCTGTAATTGCTGGATATGCTTGCGCATTATGTCTAAAGTTTCCGGCCGTTCCGCAATGATCGACACTGTCAAACCCGCATCGCCGTGAGAAATTTGGAAGCGAACTTTACCCAGCTCTTCTGGTGACAAGGTCACATGTGAAATTCCATCTTCACCCTTGGCGATGAATTGCGCGAGATGTGTCATCGCTTGGTTGGGGGTTGCGCGTAGCGCTTGTTGTTGGTTCGTGGCCCCACTTTGACTTGTTTCTGAATTTCGAACTGTTTCAAAGAAACGCGTTTCGAAATCTGAATTGTGTCCATCCATCGCTCCGCCTGTAGCCGTGTCTACAGTTGAGGGTTGAGAGCCAATTTGCATCGAAAGTATGTCTGTTTTTGTCCCAGACTGATTGCCCAGATCCGCGGTTGGATTCGCAGAAGCTCTTGCAAAGGATGTTTCACTGCTCGCTTCAGCCCATTGAACTTGATCCGTCTTCATTTGAGGATCCGTCTTAGTTGCGGATGACGTGGGACGTACGTTCAGAGATGAAAGGGGTACGGTCGGAGCTTGTGATGTAAGCGATTGTTCCGCTTGATCTACAGGTGTCGCATTTGCTTGTCGTGCGAACTCACGTTCAAGCACAGATTCATGATTTATTGGTTGGGTTGGAACTGTGTTGATCGTGTTAGACACATTTGCAGCCGCGGTGACACCGTTCATATTGCGCGTTGATGCGTCAATTGCCGTTGCCTTGCCTATTTCTGGCGTGTCTTTGGCTGCAGACCCCATTCTTAGCTCAGGCTGATTTCCTTCAACGTCAGTTAAAGAAGCATCGTGTGTCATCTGTGAAGGCGACGATTTAGCATTCTCCTCACTTATGATCTTTCCTGAGATCGAATTTGAGGCCAGGGAAATGCCGCTATTCGAGTCTCCTAAGGATTTTGCAGGCCTAACCGTAGGATCCGTGCTTGCAACCGCAGAAGACTGAAATGGTGTTGTGGTATCTAAACGGCGCAACCGATCAGTTGCTTCTAACTCAAAAGGAGAGAGAGCAGTTTGTCTGGCTGTTTTTTCCGCAGAAGGTTCAAGGCTGTCATCGGTTGTTTCCGCGCTGCCTGTTGCGTTCGCCAAAGCGAATGATGGTTCGATGTGCTTTTTCTGCGCATGATCGTTCTGAGCCGTGCTGTAAACGGTTTCTGCCGACGGTTCATCCGGACTTGTCTTTTTTTCCTGGACATCCGAGTGATCGGCGGTCTTCTTTGTGTCTTTTTCTGTATTTTCTGATCGCTCGTGACGAGATTCGTCTTCGACATCATCAGGCGATTGGTCATTTTCAGTATTGTCTTGGCGGTTAACGTGGTTTTCGAATGTATCTTCCCCACGATCAACTTTACCGTCGGCCTTAGATGAACTTGATGGCGCTTTTTGACGTAGTGCTGTGGTCTCCATCGGTGAAGACGACAATAGTGATGCTACACCTGGTGCCGCAAAGCCAAATAACAAACTTTGCCGTTCAGCAGCAGGGAATTGGCTGCTTGAAGATAGATCATCCATTGCGATGGTGATCTGTCTTTCTTCTAAAGTTGTTCGAACAAATTCAGCCCTCGCATCATGAGGTCCCTTTGGCATGCGTGCGCTGGGGGTGGCATCATAAACGTAGGTACTAGCAAAATTCTTTTGCCGCTTCGATACGGTCATTGTCATACTCCGGGATTTCTTCCACCCGGATAATTAATACGATGATGATTACCGGTTTCTTTACCGAATATGGTTAAGCATATGAGAAATACCTAGAATTGGATATATATCATGGAAGTATCAAATGCTTTTACACAGGTTAATGGTTATGTTGGTTCGGAAGCTGTGCATAAAGATATAAAGTTACAAGAAGTTGCCAAATCATTGGAGGCGAGCTTTTTGTCAGAAATGTTGAAAAATGCCGGTGTTGGAAAGGTGTCTCAGGAATGGGGTGGCGGCCCTGGAGAAGAACATTTCTCCTCTTTCCTTGTCGATATCCAGGCAGAGAATATGGTCGAACGCGGTGGTATTGGTTTGGCTGAAGAAATTTATAAAGAACTTAAAGGACGTGAGAAATGACACAAGGTGAAAATCATTCAGTATTGGCTAAGTTATCTGAAATCTTGGAAGAGGAGAAGGCTGCGCTAATCGTGGGGGATTTTACTAAAATTGAAGAATCCTATGAAGTAAAAAAAGAGCTTATAGAGGATGTTCAGAAAACGGCATCCGCTAAAGACTTGCCCGAGTTGGATGTTGTGAGGGCTAAGTTGAAAAGAAATCAAGAGCTCTTTGATAATGCATTGTCTGGAATTAGGGCTGTCGCAGCACGTATTGCTGATGCACGGAAAGCTGCTCAGGGGATTGATACATATGATGCGCAAGGTAATAAGAAGCGAATAGAGAATAAAAAGAAAGGTTCTCTTGAAAAGAGGGCTTAGATTTGAAATTAAATTGATTTCAATTTTCTGTTTCGTGGTGAGATCTATTTTGAAAATTTCAGGAATGATTAAGGAATTTGGATCAGGTTACTTCATGCATCCATTAGGGTGGCACAGTCAAAAACAGTAAATGGCTGTATTCGTCAGAAGACGAGGTCAACGCCTCAAAGGGGCATTCTTATAATTGGTGTCAAAAGACACCTAATTCTGAAACAAGGACTCTAGTGTTATGAGCTCTATCCTGACGAACACAGGCGCAATGGTTGCGCTGCAAACTCTGAAATCTGTTAACTCCAGCTTGGAAAATGTTCAAAACGAAATTTCCACCGGTAAAACTGTTGCAACTGCTAAAGACAATGCGGCTGTTTGGGCGATTTCCAAAGTTATGGAATCTGATGTAGCTGGTTTTGAAGGTATCTCGGATTCTCTGGGCTTAGGTGAATCCACTGTTGCAGTGGCAAGCAGTGCTGCAGAAACTGTTACCGACCTTCTGATCGAAATCGAAGCCAAAATCGTTTCTGCGCAAGAAGACAACGTTGACCGTACTCTTATCCAAGATGATGTTGAAGAACTGCGTGATCAGATCGCATCAGTTGTGGGTGCGGCACAGTTCAACGGTTTGAATCTACTATCAAACACTGATTTGACTGCAGATTCAAGTGAGGTTGATGTTCTTTCGTCTTTGGATCGTAGTTCTACAGGCGTAACTGCATCTGACATTACCGTGGTCAAACAGGACCTTACCACGAATGCGTCAACTGTTGCTACAGATATGGGTGGTACCATGTCTGCTACAAATAGTAATACAGCTTTCTCATACGGTGACGATGCTGAAGTTGTGATGACGCTGACAGGCCCGGCAGAGCTTGTTGCTGGTATGAGCTATCAAGTTTCCGATTACATGGGGACAGCGATTACTGCAGATAATCCACAATATGTGGCCAAGGATGGCGACACGTTGGAAGATGCAACGCAAGGTTTGGTTGAATCCCTCAATTACTTCCTTGTGAAAAACGGGCAATCCGATTTCATCTATTCAACGACAGATACTGTAGGTGAAATCGCAATCACGGATGTTAGTGATGACGATTCTGTGACGGATCTGGATGCGATAGGCTCTATATTCGACATCGAATATTCAGCTACTACGACTGAAATTACAGGCGCAGAAGCTAGCGGTGGTTTAGAACTGTTGGCTGATTTCGATGTTTCCACAGAAGAGGGGGCTGCGGCGGCTCTGCAGGCGATTACGGGTCTGATTCAGACATCGATCGATGCGGCAGCAGCTTTTGGTTCAGCCGGTGGTCGTATTGAGACGCAGCTTGAGTTTGTTTCATCTCTGACGGATGCATTGGAATCAGGGATCGGTACGCTTGTTGATGCCGATATGGAAGAGGCATCTGCGCGTCTACAGGCACTGCAAGTTCAGCAGCAGCTTGCGGTACAGGCCTTGTCAATTGCGAATGAACAGCCACAAACGTTGCTGTCGCTATTCCGCTAACATAACCTTTGACCGGGGGCCGTTACGGCTCCCGGTTCCCGAAAATAATATCCAGAAGGTTTAGCCGTGAACGCACATTCCATGGCACAGCGGGCCTACAAGCAATCCGTTAGAACGACGAGCACACCGAAAACAATTGAATGCAAAGTAATCGCTAGAATTTCTCAAAACATAAAAACCGCAGCTGAGGCTGGTCCGGATGCATTTCCAAAATTAGCGGAAGCTCTATTTGAAAATCATAAACTGTGGACTATTCTTGCTTCCGATGTGGCTGGTTCAAACAATGGACTGCCTCAAGAATTACGTGCTCAGATTTTCTATCTAGCAAAGTTTGTACATTCACATAATCGAAAAGTGTTAAAGAAAAAAGCAAACGTGTTACCGCTTCTGGAAATAAATGCCGCGATCCTAAAGGGGTTGAGTGGAAGGAGCTCTTGAAATGAGTGGACTTGTTTTGAAATTGGGGCCGCGGGAACGAATTCTTATCAACGGCGCTGTAATTGAAAACGGTGATCGCAGAAGCCGTTTATCCATCGTTACGCCCAATGCTAATATTTTGCGTCTTCGAGATGCTTTGCATCCGGATGAAGCTAAAACACCAGTAAGGCGTGTTTGCTATACGGCACAGTTGATTTTGACGGGTGATGTTGAGCCCGACGAAGCTCGTAAGCAGCTTTTACGAAGAATAGAAGAAATCAGTCACATCTTCACTGATAGTGACAGTAGGCAATTGTTGACCAAAGCTACAGAAACATTGATTTCTGGCCAATACTATCAAACATTAAAGGCGTTGAGGGCCTTGATACCAAGAGAAGACAGAATTTTAGCTTCGAGTTTGCAATGACATATCAAGTTACACTAATTGGGTCTGGTCTTGTCGGTTGGCAATATTTGCAACAGACTATTGATACTCAAATCGAGGTGTTAGTAAATTCCTCTACAGTTTCCAGTGATCTTGAGTACTTCAAGGAAAATATAGGTAAAGTCGAAACGGCTGAAGATTTAGTATCTGATTATCGGCTTCTTTCTGTGGCGTTATCTGCTTTTGGAATGGAAGATCAGATCGATTACAAGGCGTTGCTGCAGCAAGTTCTGGAGGAAGGTGTTGAGGATGATGATAGTCTTGCAAATCGACTTTCCTCTACGGATAGTCGTTTTGTCGCCTTTGCTGAAGCTTTTAACTTCACGCCAGTCGATAATATCAATACTGTTCAGGATGGGTTTGGAGAGGGAATTGTTTCTCTTTATGAGGAAAAATCCGCCGAAGAGATATCTTTAATTGAATTGGATTATGAGGAACGTCTAGCGGAATATGCTGAATCGGATGGAGTTACTGAAGAGGACATAGAAAGTAGAAGCATCTTCTACGAGCAGCTTTTGGAAGAGAAAAGAGAGGAGGTAATTGAAAAATCAGAATATTTTATGGATAATATTGCAGAAATTTCGTCTGCCGATGCTCTGATATTTGATGCAAAGCTTCTTGAGGTTTCGTTAGTTGCTTTCGAAGTGGAGAACCTTAGTACGGAAGATGGTGGTGAATATTTTCTACGAAAAATTCAAAAGGTTTTGGAGCAAGGCGCAAGTGACCCAAATGCTTTGGCCAATGTGTTGGGGGATAAATCTCTTATAAATTTGGCAGAGGCGTTCGGATTTGATAATGAACCGTCTCTTTACATCCATTCTGATGAGTTTTATGATGAATTGTCAAGTGATTACATAACATATACATTTGAAGGATCAGTGGGCGATCAACAGGAAGATTTGCGTTATGCTTTGAATTTTCAGAGAGCTATTCCTGATATGGCGGATGCTACAGATTCCGACGAGACTAGATGGTATCAAGTTTTGGCCAATGACTCTTTGCGGGAAGTTTTTCAAACGGCATTGGGTTTGCCTGACGAGTTTGCTTACATTGATATTGATAAGCAGCTCGAACAAATTATGGAAAAAGCCAATACTAGATTTGGAATAAGTAGCTTTGATCAATTGGGAAATAGTGAAGAGGTGGATAAAATTATAAATACTTACTTGATTGTGAATGAAGCGCTGAGCGGAGCGACTTCTACTGAATATCAAATCATGTCTGCTCTTTTTAGTTAATTCCAATCATTGGTTTATGTTGGTAATCGTATTCTTTAGCGTTTTCTAAGATTGTTGAATTTACCTCTCTGGATTTCGATTTCGTAAATTTTGTTATTGGCGTGAATTGGTGCATAGGGCGTGACTTTTTTCAAATAGCTCAGGTATTCGGTGGGCTTCTGCTGATATTCATTTCTCGGATGATGCGTGTGTTATTCCCTCGTATCGTCACATTATCAGCTTGTTGTGCACATCGCCGAAATAGCCAGCACTTCCTCTTTTGAGGGTCCATCCTCTCAGATTGGCGCTGAACGACTTGATATAGTCATTATGCTGAGGTTTTCGTGGATTGATGTCATGAAATGTCGATAGCCATTCTTATGCGTAATGTTGGCACACTCTGTCCCATTGTAGTTGATGCTGCTGGTGAGCTTGTAATCTGTGCTGGTATCTTAGGAGTTCACAGGGTCGTCGTTGTTGTTCATGGTGAGCCTGCGGAACTGTGCGGATGTTATCTACAGCCTTAATTTGTGAAGACTGTGTTGATATTTATCGACTATCGGAATGCTCTAATGGCGCAGAAGCGTTGCTTGGATGAGGGGTGTTAAAACTATAAGGTGATATCGAGGTGCATCTGTGCAACGCTCTAAGTGTTGTGAGCGCTTGTCGCAAAATAGGTGTTTCAGGCAAGATCTGTCGATAACGGCGTAAAAAGTTTGTGTGCGTGGGGTATTCCCTATTGTTTAAGATTCGGGCCGTGCAAGAAGGAAGAGGGTAGTTCTCTGAAGGAGGTCAGAGTCCAGTGGGGTGCATTATCTGGGTAGCTCTTGGGGGGGGGGGGGCAATGAAAGAGCCTGGAGTGTTGCGTTGGGAAGTGGGTCGAATACGTCTTCAAGATCTCATTGAGTTTAAGCGACTGTTCCCTTCCTCCATGGCGCAGTGCTCTTACTGTTGGAGGGCGACAAGCGGGGAGGTAATCTTCAGCTGGACCAAAGTTGCAGACTCTTGGTGGTGGTTGGGGCACTTAACATAGTGATGTGTTTTGGAGGTTGACGATTAGTCAATATCAGATCACTTGCATGTGAGGCGTGGCTATATCGTATAGCATTAGCCTCCCGAAGTTCTTGTTCGTGTCCTGCGATAAAGGAGCTTCCACTCCTTGAGATCCTATCAAAAAAATGAGTCCATGTTGTCGAGATTATAGCGACAGAATTAGGGGGGGCAGTCTCAACCGTTCTAAATGGGCGAGTATGTTTATGCATATTCTACCTAGGTGCGTTTTTCCTGTCCGCGCCTAATAACCACTGTAGGTTCTTTGTTGGGGCATTTTTGAAGGCTGTGATCTAGGTTGCCAGCCTTGCTGGTTGTGTGTTGCTGCACCTCCGTTTTCAACGTTGTTTACGGCAGTGCGTTGGTGATTAATGTGCAGCTAATATTTTTACTTGTATGATACAATAAACCTAAAACGCAATCTTTAGGTTTATTGTATTTGGCTCCGGCGGTAGGGATCGAACCTACGGCCAATTGATTAACAGTCAACTGCTCTACCGCTGAGCTACGCCGGAATATGCGGGGTGTATAGCGTTGAGGATTTCGGGCTGCAAGAGGGTTTTGTCATAAAAATGCGATTTTTTGTGTTTTGTTTTCAACGCAAGCTCCAAGTGCAAGTTTCCGACAGGTATGGAGTGGCTGTAGCATGGTGAGATTCATGTAATTTTATCAGATGAGCCAATGTGTTACGCGAAGCATATGGCAGCACTTCAGGTCGTAATTCTTTGTAAACCTTGGTCGTGATTTCCATCAAATTTAGGGGGGTGTCACTAAGTGCATCACGTATTTGCGCATTGCGTGACAAAAGGTGATCTGTGATTTCACGTATCCTCGTCGACGGTGATGCGATTTCTGGTCCATGCGTTGGCAACAGTCGATGTTCGGCATAAGTTTTCAACCGTTCGAGAGATGTGAGAAATTGATCCAGATCTCCATCTGGTGGCGAGATCAAGGACGAGGACCAGTCCATCACCAGATCACCGCAAAACAAAAAATCTTGCCATTGGAACCCCAGATGGCAGGCCATATGTCCTGGCAAATGGATTGCCTTTATTTGCCATTCATCGGTGCCGACATTTTCACTATCTGACAAACAATGATCAGGAGTAAAACCAGCATCCACGCCTTCACCCCCGCTGATTGCTGCCGATTGGCTTAGCTGGTGCATGATCGGGCTACGACCGGCATCGGGAGGCCCAAATGCATAAATTGGTGCCCCTGTTTGTTTGGAAAGTTCAGGTGCCAGCTCTGAATGGTCCAAATGCGGGTGAGTGATCAGAATGTGCGTAATTTTGCTGTCGCTGGTCTCGGTCGCCAAAAGGGCGTCCAGATGGTCGGGATCATTGGGGCCGGGATCGATGACTGCCAATGTCTTTTGCCCAATTAGAAAGGTCGTCGTTCCGTGAAATGTCATAGGACCCGGGTTCGGTGCTAGAATGGCACGCAGGCCAGGTGCGATATGTTGTGTAATGCCTGCCAGAGGTGCATCTGTTGTAATTGGATGTGACACGATTTCTGGTTGCTTCCTTTGGAAAGTGTGTGGTGATGCGTAGATCTTTGATTTAGGTATATGACATGTCTTTTACCTGGCTCAAACACTACATGCCGCGCAGCCTATATGGCAGGGCCGCATTGATCCTTGTTTTGCCCATTGTGACCTTGCAATTGCTGGTTTCGGTGGTGTTCATCCAGCGTCATTTTTCGGGCGTAACAGAGCAATTGACGCGCCAGCTGGTCAACAAAGCCGAAGTTTTGATCGATATGGAACCAGGTTCAGAGCGCGATGCGGTGTCACGCAAATTGGCCGTAGAAATCACTGATGTTCCAGAAAGCAACGTGATCGCAACGGATATTCGGGCGTGGAATGATTTAAGCGGCATTGTGGTCATTCAGGTTCTACATGATCGAATAAACGGATTGGAAAGCGTTACGTTGGGGCGGGACGGCTCTGTGGTGTTCTTCGTTTCCAGAAATGGCAATCGATATGAACTAAAGACGCAACGTGGCGCGGTTTCGGCGTCTAACCCCCATCAGCTTTTGGTCAATATGCTGGTGTTCGGGCTGTTGATGACGTTGATTGCGTTTCTGTACTTGCGCAATCAATTGCGACCGATTGCAAGGCTTGGCCGTGCAGCGGAAGCGTTCGGGCGGGGCAGGGTGGTGCCTTATTCGCCCGGGGGCGCGGTTGAAGTTCGAGCCGCGGGGCATGCGTTTTTGGATATGCGGTCTCGTATTGAACGGCATATTGAACAGCGCACAATGTTGTTGTCAGGCGTTAGCCATGATTTGCGAACCCCTTTGACCCGGCTACGGTTGGGATTGGAGTTTCTGGATGAGGACGATCGCGTTCCTCTGGAACGAGATGTCGATGACATGCAGCGCTTGATTGATTCCTTCTTGGATTTTGCGCGTGGCATGGCCCAAACAGATCCGGCAGAACCTTGCGATCCGAATGTTTTGGTGGGCGGCATCTGCGATGGGTTTTCTGAAGCCAAGACGCAGGTTGTGTTTGTGCCCAGTGATCAAACCGCAGAGGTCAAATTGCGCAAGGCATCAATGCAGCGCGCCATCGAAAATTTGATCTCAAACGCGACACGATTTGCGGCGAGGTGTCATGTCTCGGTCATTCTGGGTCCTAAATCTCTATGCATTCGAATAGAGGATGACGGTCCCGGCATCCCAGTGGGCCAACGTGAACAAGCGATGCGCCCCTTCATTCGTTTGGACCCGTCCCGCAATCAAGATAGCGGACCTGGAGTGGGGCTGGGCCTATCAATCGCGGCTGATATTGCGCGTGCGCATGGCGGTGTTCTTCGTTTGTCAGAAAGCGAAACCTTGGGCGGGCTACGCGCGGATATCGTATTCGCACGGTGATAAAAAAGGCGGGCTTAGGCCCGCCTCTGTTCATTTACTCTTCGTACCACCAGACATCGGGCTGCCACCCAATCCAATCGCCGTAGATTGGCAGATGCTCTGGAAACTTCAGTTCTTTCACATGCGCGATGCGGGAGATGTTCCATTGATAGAATGGGATCACATAGCGGCCCGATGTCAGAATACGATCCAGAGCCTTTGTCGCCGCTAGAAAGCCATCGCTGGTCTCTGAGCTAAGGATTTCGTCGATCATCGCTTCTGCCGCAAGGGAACACATGCCCATAAGGTTGCGGGACCCCGGCGTGTCGACCATATCGCAGCCCCAGTATAGCTTTTGTTCATTGCCGGGGGACAAAGACAGGCCGCGACGATAATAGGTCATATCGAAATCAAAACTGTCTGTGCGCTCTTTGTATTGGGCGCTATCGATCAGGGTGACGTCAGGTTTAACCCCGATCCGTTCCAAACCTTGAACATAGATGTCGACGATGGATTGGTTTTCGGACGACCCTTGCTGCAGTAAAACTTCCATTTCAAATGGTGCGCCAGAAGCATCCGCCAAAATACCATCCTGCACGGTCCAACCTGCCTCTTCGAGCAATCCAAGCGCCGTGCGAAGATCGCTGCGGTTGCGTGGGCTCATATCGCCGGCAGGCAGGCTGTAGCCGTCAATTGCGCCGGGTAGAAGTGTTTCCGAGAAAGGCGTCAAAAGATCCAAAACCTTTCCCGTGGCCGGGCCTTCCGACATCGCAAGAGGCGAGTTGGAAAAATAGGACGTGATGCGACTTTGCTGGCCGCCCGTCATGGCGTCATTGATATAGGGGAAGTTAAATGCGGCAATCAGCGCCTCGCGAACGCGCCAGTCAGCAAACTGAGGTTTGCGCGTGTTCATCACAAGGCCTGTAATCCCCGAGGGACGTTCATGAGGCACGATGGACTTCACAACACTACCGTCATCGATTGCTGGAAAATCATATTCGCTTTCCCATTTTTCGACGTTGAATTCACGTGCGGAATTCAGGATGCCACCCTTAAATGCTTCAAACTGGGCTGTGGCATCGCCGAAGAATTCCATCCGAATCTCGTCCAGATTGGCCCGCCCGCCCATATAGGGCACGTCCTTGCCCCAATAATCCGGGTTGCGTTTGAGAACGACGGTTTTGCCGGGCGAAACGTCTTCAATAATGTAAGGCGCGGACGAAATTGGGATCGTATCCAAACCACCAGCGCTGAAATCTACACCGTCCCATTGGGCCTTTTTCAGGATCGGGCGCATGCCTGCCAAAAGGGCCAATTCACGGTTGTCGGTGTTGAACGTGAATTTGATTGAACGGGGGCCGGTTTGCTCCATCGTTTCAACTTGGTTCCAGAACCCATGATAGCGTGGATGCCCTTCGGTTCCCAAGGTTTCATAAGACCACATCACATCTTCTACGGTGACTGGACTGCCATCGGAAAATTTAGCTTCTTCGCGTAGGGTGAATTCTACCCAACTGCGCTCTGGATCCGTTTCAATCGTTTCCGCCAAAAGGCCGTATAGGGCAAATGGCTCGTCATAAGATCGGCCCATTAGGCTTTCATATGCAAGGAATCTCAACTGCCAGGGAACGCTGCCTTTACGCACATGAGGGTTGAGGCTATCAAAGCCACCGGTCTCTCCAGTAACGATTCGCCCACCTTTTGGTGCATCCGGATTCGCATATGGCAAATGTGTGAAATCCGCCGGCAATGCAGGTTCGCCATACATCGCAATCCCATGTTTTGGCTCAGCTGTTGCGTTTTCACCACTCAGGGTCAACCCGACGCCTGCCAGCGCGAAAAACCCGAAGTTTTGCAGGCGTTTTGAGAATTTCGTTATGCTCATTTTTGGTTTTGTCCCCGTGATCCTTTGTTTTCTTGTAACCAAGATTAGCGATGCTTTTTCGTGTTTTCAAACTTTTAGCTTGGCCAGAGGCGGAATACCTCTTATAAAGAGGGCACTGCTCGATAGGTTTCTTGCCTGTATGAAACCTGCCTCAATGACTGAACCCCGGCTACGTGCCGGGGTTTTTTTTATTCTGCTCCATGTTGGATGAAAACGGGCAGGGGTTCTCTGGCTAACGTTGCGTTCTGCACGCTTAGGGGGAATGTATTCTATCGAAACAACTATCTTTTGTGCGCGTTCAAGATATCCTTGCTGCAAAGCAGCGTTAAGGAGTGTGTTATGTCGTTAAAGGGGAAGACCGCGATCATTACAGGATCGAATTCTGGGATCGGTTTAGGGGTTGCGCGCGAGGTTGCAAAGGCTGGCGCGGATGTTGTTTTAAATTCCTTCACGGATCGGGATGAAGATCATGCGCTTGCCGCGGAAATCGCATCTGAATTTGGTGTGGCTGCACGGTATATCCAAGCGGACCTATCCAATGCTGATGCAGCTCGTTCCTTGGTGGAGAAAGCGGGCTGCTGCGATATCTTGATCAATAATGCCGGAATTCAACATGTCGCCCCGATTGAGGATTTTCCAACGGCGAAGTGGGATGCCATCATCGCGATCAACATGTCTTCGGTGTTTCATACAACTGCGATGGCTTTGCCGATGATGCGCCAGGCCGGATGGGGCAGAGTGATCAATATTGCCTCAGCTCATGGTCTGACGGCATCGCCCTATAAATCGGCCTATGTCGCCGCCAAACATGGCGTGGTTGGTATGAGTAAGGTTGTGGCATTGGAAACAGCGCGTGAACCGATTACCTGTAACGCAATCTGCCCGGGCTATGTTTTGACACCATTGGTGGAATCCCAAATTCCGGCCACTGCGAAGGAATACAACATTTCCGAAGAGGCCGCGATTGGCATGCTGTTGGAACGTCAGCCGTCCAAAGAATTTGCGACAACCGAACAATTGGGGGGAACGGTTGTGTTCTTATGTTCGGATGCTGCGGCGCAAATTACAGGCACGGCTATTTCCGTCGATGGTGGTTGGACTGCTTTGTAGGTTTAGCAGGGCGACATGGTATGAGTTACAAGGAGCCGGTTTATGAAACGGATCAATCTGGCATTGCAGGGCGGTGGCGCGCATGGGGCGTTCACCTGGGGCGTTTTGGATCGCATTCTTGAGGACCCCGAGATTGAAATCGCTGCTATTTCGGGCACGTCTGCCGGTGCGTTGAACGGTGCTGCGCTGAAATCTGGCATGTTGGACGGTGGACGAGATGGCGCACGGGAACGGCTGGGTTGGCTTTGGGAGCAGATCGGCGCGAAAGACGATACGTTTTTCCCCGATTGGATCAAGGCCTGGATGCCCAATCCGGGATTGATCAGCAAATCCGTCGAATATTCCTTGCCCTTTATGATGACTGATCTTTGGTCGCGTGTCAGTTCCCCTTATCAATGGGGGCCTCTGTATCAGAACCCGCTGCGGGCGATTGTGGAACAGTTCGAATTCGATAAGATCTGCGCACTTGATGGGCCTGATCTGTTTATTTGTGCCACGAATGTACGTTCGGGCAAGGTGCGCGTCTTTCCGAATGAGACAATTTCGACTGATGTTATTTTGGCCTCTGCTTGCTTGCCTACTATGTTTCAAGCCGTTGAAATTGACGATCCAGAAAGCGGGACGCGAGAGGCATTTTGGGATGGAGGCTATACGGGCAACCCAGCCATGTTTCCGCTTTTTGACAAAGAGCTGCCCGAAGACATTGTGATCATCAATATCAATCCTTTGCATCGCGATGATGTGCCTGTCACGCCGCCGGAAATTCAAAACCGGATCAATGAGATCAGTTTTAATTCGTCGCTCTTGCGAGAATTGCGCGCGATCAATTTTGTGCAACGTTTGTTGGGGGATGGATCGCTAAAACCCGGTTCGATGAAAGAACCACGGATCCATATGATAGCTGATGATGCGCTGATGAATGAACTGTCCGTCGCCACCAAGCTTAGCCCCATTCCCGTCGTGTTGTCACATTTGAAAGAGGCAGGCCGACGTGCAGCGAGCACTTTTTTGGCCAATCACAAAAGCGATTTAAACGAAAGGCAGACAGTGGACCTAACAGATATGTTCGGGGCGGACCCGTTCACGCGTTAGGCTACTGTCTGATTGTCGTTGCTTCACCTGTCATTTCACAGAATTGGGCAGCTGAATATTGGCGACTTGTTCCGCGATAGGATCAGTCGTCGTCGGGCGTTGTTCGTCTAAATAGGCTTCTTCGCCCCGGAAGGGTTCCCAAGCGCCGCGATTGTAAATTTCCAGACCAGAGAACTGCGCCTTATACCCCATCTTATCGGAACCCGGCACCCAATAGCCAAGGTAGACATAGGGCAAGCCCAGCTCTTGCGCGATTGCGATATGATCCAGGATCATCCATGTGCCAAGAGAATACTTGATGAAATTCGGGTCATAGAAAGAATAAACCATAGACAGCCCATCGTTGAGGATGTCTGTCAGACACACAGCGATCAAATCTTCCGATTCCGGCTCGCTATATTCAACGATACGCGTGCGAATTGGCGTTTCTTCAATCATCGCCGCGAATTCAAAAACATCCATATCGGCCATGCCGCCATCTGCGTGACGGGTGTCCAGATAGCGACGAAACAGGTCAAACTGGTCCTCTGTGGCCCAAGGCGAAATTGCCTTACGTTTGATATCCGTGTTCTTCTTTGCCGTGCGACGCTGGGTTTTGCTGGGTTTGAAATCAGCAACGCTGATGCGCGCGGACAAACATGCCGAACAATCTGCACAGGATGGTCGATACAGGACGTTCTGAGAACGACGAAATCCCTGATGGGACAGTGCATCGTTCAACGATTGCGCCTGTTCCCCTTGCAGGGAAGTAAACAATTTCCGTTCCAGCCGGTCCGGCAGGTAGGGACAGGTTTGCGGAGCCGTCACATAAAATTGCGGCGTCATGCGAAGGGCGTGGCGCATATCAAACACTCATTCGAATTTAACTAAACGGTAGCAATGAACTTGGGTTTCTCCAAGGCTTTATCGATTAGGAAAATTACGATTCAAATGAAAGTATAATTCTTAGGACTAGGTTAACGAAAACTTTACTCAAATTCTACGATTGAGCAAGACCGTACCAAGAAACTTATCATGTAACCCCTGTTTCATCTGTGTCGTTAGCATGAGGATAACGGAAATCACCTGCAAAAACGTGAAAATACAAAAGAGGTGATAGAGGGCTGTATGCAGCAGGGCCTGATTATTATTCAGGCGCTGCCCGCGCGCATCACGCAGTTCTAGGGACATTAAACGCATGCCCCACGTGGCGGAACCATGTGCGATCGTGAACCAACGATACAGGAAACCAACAGCCAGTAATATCAGGGGAAAGAAAAAGACGCCGGTGAAGAACGTCATCACAAGCACAGGCAAGGTTAAGATGATAGATATGACCACATCAATGATCCATGCGATGGCGCGTTTGAATGTCACGCTCGCGAAAAATTCTGGTTGTCGAACTGGATCTGGTAAATGGCTGACGGGCATATGTTCTTCTCGTGTTACGATGCCTTGGGGGTAAAGGCGGCCAATTTCTGGCCGCGCTGATTGATTGTACGCTGCAATCGCGTGTTATTCGACAGCTTCTTCTGCACGATCTTTTGATGCATTACGCGCACGATCGTCCATGAATTGGTCAAATTCCGTTTTGTCCTTCGCTTCACGCAAGCGCTCCAAGAAAGCTTCAAAAGCGTCTTGTTCTTGCTGTAGACGGTTCAGAGTTTCCGTTTTATAGGCGTCGAAGGCACTATTGCCCGTTGGTTTCATCGCTGAAAATGCGGCGTGATGCACAGTGCGTTTGCTTTTGCAGGATCCTGAAAACATGCGTTTGCTCCAAATCATATAGGCCAAAAGTGCAAGACCGACGGGCCAGAAAAAGATAAAGCCAAGGACCATTGCAAAGATCCAAGCGCCTTTTCCCTTTGAATCCAGCCAAGCTTCGCTGCATGCCAGCCAACCAGAATGCGTTGGCAGCTCAGCGGTGTTTGCATGGACGGTTGTCATTGTTGATCTCCATTAGGTTGAATGTGAATACCTTTCACATTAAGATAAATCGGGATCAGCCCATGGCTTTTCAAGAGGGTATGTAAATCATTTTTACATTTTTTCACGCGGCCCTAATTTCATAAACAGTCTTGCAATATCGGCTAGGGCGCAAAACCCCTGTTTTTCAATAGGGTTGAGGCATTGTATGCCATCCGGAATGCTGATTTATTTGATCGCATGAGTATTGTATCCAGAATGACAATGGTGCCCCACGCGTATGATCAGGGGCAGGCCGAAGATCTCGATCCCCTTTTTGACTGGGCGGATCGTCAGACCTTGGCATTGTTCAAAGGGGTTGCTGGATCCAGCCCTTATTTGCGTGGGCTGATTTTGAAAGAGCACACATGGTTGCGCAGCGCCTGTGAAGATCCAGAAGGGGCCGTGGAAAAAAGTCTGAATGACTGCGTTACGGCGCCTTTCGATCAGACATCCCAGAGGCTGCGTCTTGAAAAGGGTCGCATTGCGCTTCTGACCGCGCTTTGTGATCTGTCTGGTGCTTGGCCACTGGAAACTGTGACGCACACGCTGACGCGATTTGCCGATATTGCGGTGCAACAGGCTATGTCAGCCGCTCTTCATCCGATCCTATCCCGGGGCGCGATACCGGGATTGGGCAGTGATGATTTGGATGATGCGGGCGGAATGTTCGTCTTGGCCATGGGTAAAATGGGCGCGCATGAGCTGAACTATAGTTCGGATATCGATTTAATTTGTCTGTTCGATGAGACGCGTTTTGGAAAAGATGACATCTTTGAAGCGCGGGCTGGTTTTGTCAAAGCAACGCGGAACATGTGTAAAACGCTGAGTGAAGTGACAAGCGAAGGTTATGTTTTCCGAACCGATCTACGGCTGCGCCCAGATCCTTCTGTGACACCGGTTTGCTTGGCCATGGGGGCCGCGGAACGCTATTACGAAAGCCTTGGGCGTGCATGGGAACGCGCGGCCCATGTAAAAGCGCGGGTCTGCGCCGGGGATCGTGCGGCCGGTCAACGGTATTTGCGTGACTTGAAACCGTTCGTATGGCGCAAGCATTTGGATTTTGCCGCTATTCAAGATGCCCATGATATGCGGTTGAAAATCCGCGAGCATAAAGGGTTTCATGGACCCATTACGCTGGATGGTCACAATATGAAGCTTGGTCGTGGTGGCATACGCGAGATCGAATTTTTCACCCAGACCCGTCAGGTTATCGCGGGGGGGCGCGATCCAGATTTGCGTGTCAAAGGCACAGTTGTCGGTTTGAACGTGCTGGCGCACAAAGGCTGGCTCGAACGCGATGTTGCGGACATGTTGTCGAAAAACTATCGATTTTATCGCATGGTCGAACATCGGTTGCAGATGATTGCCGATGCGCAAACCCATGATTTGCCATCCACGCCAGACGGGTTTGATCGTCTAGCGGCGCTGATGGGGCGTGACACAGCCGGGTTGCAATCCGAATTGCAGGACCGTTTGGAAAGCGTCCATGCATTGATGGAAGAGTTTTTTGAACCTCATCACGCCAAATCACCCGCGGACCAACCGGCACAGTTTGAAGACAGCCCGATTGCCAAACGTTGGCCGTCTTATGCTGCGCTGCGTTCTGAACGGGCCATGGAGATTTTCAATCGGCTGCGACCAGAAATCTTGTCACGATTGGAAGAGGCCACAAAACCGGATGAAGCCCTACTGGCCTTTGATGGTTTTTTGGCTGGGTTGCCTGCGGGTGTTCAGATCTTTTCCTTGTTTGAATCCAATCCGCAATTGATCGATCTGTTGGTGGATATCGCATCGGTGTCATCGGATTTAGCACGGTTTTTGTCGCGCAATTCGTCCGTGTTTGATGCGGTGATTGGCGGCGATTTTTTTGCGTCTTGGCCGGGTAAGGCATCGCTGCTTCAAGACCTGACTGCGATCTTAGCCGCTGAGGCGGATTACGAACGCAAGCTGGATTTGGCACGTCGCTGGAATAAGGATTGGCATTTCCGGATTGGTGTGCATGTTCTGCGTGGGCTGATATCGGCGTCCGAGGCTGGCACAGCATATGCAGAGCTGGCAGAAACCTGCATCGCTGCGCTGTGGCCGGTCGTGACGGATAATTTTGCTACGAAACACGGTCCGCAACCGGGGCGAGGCGCGGTTGTGATGGCCATGGGCAGTCTTGGGGCAGGGCGCCTACATGCACGTTCGGATCTGGATGTGATCGTGATCTATGATCCGGCAGATGCGGATTATTCTGAGGGCCCGAAACCCTTGCCAAGCCGTACATATTATGCACGATTGACCCAGTCTTTGATCACGGCAATGACTGCGCAAATGGCCGAGGGGCGTCTTTATGAAATGGACATGCGGTTGCGCCCTTCGGGTAAAAAGGGCCCTCTTGCTGTCAGCTGGTCGGCCTTTCAAACCTATCAACAAGAGGTGGCTTGGACATGGGAACATATGGCGCTGACCCGGTCCCGTGTTGTGGCTGGCAGTTCCAGTGTGGCGCGCGATGTGTCTTTGTTTCGCGAATTGCTGTTGTCGCAACCCAAATCTGACAGTGTCGTTTTGAAGGATTTGGCCGAAATGCGCGCACGTATCCAATCGGCCAAACAAGGGCCCGGACCATGGGACGCAAAACTGGGTATCGGGCGCATGCAGGATATCGAACTGTTCGCGCAGGCCTTAAGCCTGATTTCGACCCGAACGGTGACCAGCACAGAACAGGGGTTGATGTCTCGCCCAGATTTGGTCGCAAGCGAGGATGCAAAATTTCTCAATGAAACCTATGAAAACCTATGGGCACTGCAAATCGCAGGTCGATTGATTTGCGACGAGGTCATGGATCCGCAAGAAGAGGGTGCAGGTGCGCGGGCCTTTATGTTACGTATCACCAATGCCCAGGCCGTAGATAAGCTTGCCGTTCGTCTTGCGGCCAGCAGCGAAGCGGCAGGAGAAATTATTTACGACTGTCTGCCGGACATAGAGGATGGGACACAATGAGTGATCACAAGAAAGACAGCAACGATCCAAAAGGATTGGTCCGTGAATCCTACCGTATTGAAGGGATAACTTTAGAAGAGTGCCGGTCAATCTTTATCGATTGGGCGCTGTCTTTACCCGATGGGGCCTCTTCCAAGACCGCCATTGCCGGGCTTTTAGAAACCTATGGCACAGGGAGTCATCCGATGACGGATGTATTGAGCGAAGGTCTGGACCAAATCACAGCACCCCGTAAACGCCGAGGTGGTTGGCGATCACGCCCTCGCAGCTGATCTGAAATGGCCCTGACGTTTTAAAAAGAACGCCCTCACAACTCGCACAACTGTTTGACATGCGCGGGTTTTGGGCGCTCTCTACATGAATGAAACCTCTATCTGAAAAAACTGCGCTGATTACCGGCGCATCGGCTCCGAATGGGATCGGCCGCGCGATCGCTCATAAGTTGGCCGCAGACGGGGCCAACGTCGTGGTAACGGATCGGCCTGGCCAAATCGCAATTGATGGGTCGATGAAATGCACCACGCATCTCCTTGACGAACTCGTCGCAGAGCTAAGCACGCCTTCCACTAAAGCACGCGCTTTACCGTTGGACGTCACCGACTGCGATCAAATCTCTTCGGTTGTTCATCAGTGTGTGGCAGATTTTGGTTCCGTCGACATTCTGGTGAACAACGCCGGGTCTTTGGCCGGATCGGCTGATTTCCTGACGACGACGCAAGCTGAATGGGAAATGAGCTATCGCGTAAACGTGCAGGGACCGATGCTATTAGCGCAGGCTATCATTCCGTATATGAAAGCATGCGGCGGCGGACGGATTATCAATATTGGGTCAACAGGGAGCCTTGGCGCAGAACCTGGGTTTGGGGCTTACACGGCCATGAAGCACGCACTTGTTGGCCTGAGCAAGACACTTGCTTCTGAGTTCGGACCTGACAACATCCTCTGCAACACGGTCTGTCCCGGTTACATCGCCACAGATATGCACGAAGCCGCAAACGTGCGGCTTGCGGCAGAGGCGTGTGAAAGCCTCGAAGCTACACGAAAACGCCGCTACGCGAGCGTCGCGCTTAGGTCTGCGGGCCTTCCTGAAGATGTCGCACATGCTGTCGCCTATTTGGCAGGTCCTGCGGGGCGATATGTCACTGGTATAAACCTGCCAGTCGCGGGGGGCGTACCAATGGGTATTTGAAACCTGCCGTTCGTACGCGCGCCGCAGCAAAGGTTTTATTGTGCTTTAGGTGATGTCTGGGCCATTTTCGTCATACGACGATTTAGGTCTTTCTCTATGGCATTCGCTTCATAAGGTTTCATTTTTTTCCATCTGACGCATTCCTCGCGTGTGCGGCCACAGCCAAGACACCAGCCACTTGGGCCAGTAAATTCACAAAGATCGATGCAGGGGCTTTTACGCTTTTTCATAGGTGTGGTTTTATCGTTAGGGAGCGGAAAGGTAATAGAGGCAATGAAAGCTGTTGGTCCGTGAGGCGGCTTTTGTCAGGCCTCAATGCAAACCAACCCACGCCAACAAGTGCGTGTAATGTTCAAGGTGAATTTGCAAAGAAAAACCGGCGCATAAAATACGCCGGTTCTTTGATTTTGAAAAAATGGATTAGCGCGGCAGGGCGGCTGCTTCTGCGGCCAGTTCCTCAATCGCTTTCCAATCGCCTTTTTCCATCAGATCCAGCGGGGCCACCCAAGAACCACCCACACACAGTGTGTTGGATAGGCTTAGGTAATCGCCAACATTTTTCATGGAAATGCCACCTGTTGGGCAGAATTTCGCGGCCAGCAAAGGTGCACCGATTGCTTTCAGCGCTTTTGCACCACCATTGGCTTCGGCAGGAAAGAATTTCTGAACCGTATAGCCGCGCGCCAAAAGACGCATGGATTCTGTGGATGTTGCAACGCCTGGCAATGTTGGCAGATCTGCTGCTTCAACCGCGTCCAGCAATTCATCTGTCGCGCCGGGGGATACGCCGAATTTTGCGCCCGCTTCAACGGCCGCTTTTACGTCAGCCGCGCTGAGCAATGTGCCCGCACCAACGACGCCGCCTTCAACGGTGGCCATTTCGCGGATCGCGTCCAGCGCAACTGGGGTGCGCAATGTCACTTCCAGAACAGGCAAGCCGCCCGCAACCAGTGCTTCCGCCAAAGGTTTCGCGTGGGCCACATCTTTGACCACGATCACCGGAATAACCGGCGCCAAACCGCAGAGCTTTTCGTTGGAGATACTCGCTTCTTGAGGTGTCATTTTTTCCCTTCCCTATGTCTTAGACGACGACAGCCGCGCCTTTGGTAGCAAGTCCGACATTCCGACGGAAGGGCTCGAACAATTCCCGCCCAATTCCGTGTCCATTATCAGACAGGTCAGCCGATACAGGAACTCTTGCGTCAAAGCCATCCTCAAGACAAGAAATTGTGCCCTGAACTGCATCTACCCGGACCATATCGCCATCTTTTAGCTTGGCCAGCGGTCCGCCATTGGCGGCCTCAGGCGATACGTGAATGGCGGCGGGTACTTTTCCAGATGCGCCCGACATGCGCCCGTCGGTGACAAGTGCCACTTTCAGACCGCGATCCAGCAAAACCGTCAGGGTTGGCGTCAGCGAGTGCAATTCGGGCATGCCGTTGGCTGTCGGCCCTTGGAAGCGCACAACGACAATTGTGTCTTCTGTGAGTTCACCGTTCTGGAAGGCGATTTTGACATCTGCCTGATCGTGGAACACGCGAACCGGTGCTTCGACAATGCGGTGCTCTTCTTTGACCGCAGATACTTTCATAACCCCTTCACCCAGATTGCCAGTCAATTGACGCAAACCACCAGTGGCAGCAAAGGCATCTGAGGCAGGGCGCAGGATTTTTTCGTTCAGGCTGGCCTCTGGCCCGGGAACATAGGTGATTTCGTCATGTTCCAGTTTTGGATCCTGCGTGTAAATCGACAGACCGTCACCTGCGACGGTTTTGACATCTTCATGCAGAATGCCATCATCCAGAAGTGAGCTGATCAAATATTGCAGACCACCTGCCGCATGGAAGTGGTTCACATCCGCCAACCCGTTTGGATAGACACGTGCCATCAATGGGGTGGCTGAAGAGATTTCGTCGAAATCTTCCATTTCCAAAATGACCCCAGCCGCGCGCGCCATAGCAGGCAGGTGCAGAACCAGATTGGTGGAACCACCCGTGGCCATCAAGCCAATGATACCGTTCACAAATGCCTTTTCATCCAGAATGTCTGACATAGGGCGGTAATCATTGCCTTGCGCCGTGATTTCCAGCGCGCGTTTTGCGGCGGCTTTTGTCAGGGCTTCGCGCAACGGTGTGTGCGGATTGACAAAGGAGGCACCCGGCAGGTGCAGTCCCATGATTTCCATCAACATTTGGTTGGAATTGGCCGTGCCGTAGAACGTACATGTGCCTGGACCATGATAAGACGCCATTTCCGCCTTCATCAATTCGTCCCGGCCAACTTCACCGGTGGCGAATTGCTTGCGCACTTTGGCTTTTTCTTCATTCGGCAGGCCTGATGTCATGGGGCCAGCAGGCACAAAGATACCGGGAATATAGCCAAATGTTGCCGCGCCAATAATGAGACCAGGCACGATTTTGTCGCAAATCCCAAGGTAGAGCGCGGAATCATAGGTGTTGTGGGACAAAGACACGCCAGTCGATAGCGCAATAACATCGCGTGAAAACAGCGACAATTCCATGCCAACCTGGCCTTGTGTCACACCATCACACATTGCGGGGACACCACCGGCCACCTGCGCCGTTGCGCCGTTTTTGCGGGCTTCATCCCGGATTAAATCAGGGTAGGTTTCATAGGGCTGGTGGGCGGACAACATGTCATTATAGGCCGTCACAATGCCAAGGTTCGGGGTCTTCCCCTCAGCCAAGCGCCCTTGGTCATCACCCATGGCAGCATAAGCATGCGCTTGGTTCCCGCAGGTCAGATGTGCCCGACGCGGGCCTTCTTCTGCGGCTTGCGCCATGCGGGATAGGTAAACGTCGCGGGTTGGCTTGGACCGTTCGATGATCCGTTTCGTTACCTTGGCGATGGTATCATTCATTGGCATGGGGATCTCCCTTGGCTGACCCTTGGTGTTGCTGGGGCAGGCAGTTTGTAACGTGTGGTCAGTACGATCTGCCGAATGGTCGTTGCACGATGATTAACCGTGTTTCGCTGTCAAAACGTAAAACAGTTAGCGCTAACAGTAAAGCTATTTACGGCAGTTTCATAACCTTTTTATGAAGGCTGCACCGGATTGCCATGTCGAACCCAGTTACAAAATAATAGGCCTCTAATCAGAAATGATATGCGCAAGCTGCCTTTTCACTCAACATGTTTCAGGCTACAGCACGTGATATGACAGATAGTGCCTCAAATACCGCCGCGAGCCGGCCCGTAATCCGCCTGAAACCCAAAGCCAATGCGCGCGCGATCCGACGTGGCGCGCCGTGGGTGTATGACAATGAACTGGTTCTGGATCGCCGCAGCAAAGCGATTGCACCGGGAACATTGGCAATTTTGCAGGACAATGAACGCACGCCTTTGGGGTTGGTTGCGGTGAACACGGCCTCGAAAATCACGTGCCGTATGCTGGATCGTGATTGCGAAACGGACGTGGATCTGGAGTGGTTTAAATCCAAATTTGCCAAAGCCTTGGCCATGCGTGAACGGTTGTTTGATGCGCCTTTCTATCGTCTTATTCATGCGGAATCTGATGGATTGCCCGGCGTGATCGTGGATCGCTTTGGGGATTATGCTGTCATCCAGCCGAATGCGGCCTGGGCGGATGTTTTGATTGAAACCATGACTGAGGCATTATGCGCGGTCTCAGGCATTCAAAACGTGATCAAAAACGCATCTGGTCGTGGCCGTGGTCTTGAAGGGCTGGACGCAACAGACCTTGTTCTGCGCGGTGCAATGCCCGATGCCCCGATTCCTGTGGTCATGAATGGTGCAACCTATATGGCCGATCTTGCGGGTGGGCAAAAAACCGGTCTGTTCTTTGATCAACGTCCCAACCATGGGTTTGGTGGGCGTTTGGCCAAAGATCTGGATGTGCTGGATGTGTTTTCACATGTTGGCGGCTTTGGTTTGGCGGCTTTGGCGGGTGGTGCCACGTCGGCATTATGCGTCGATGGGTCTGCTGCGGCGCTGGATTTGGCGGAGCAAGGGGCGGCACATATGGGCGCGTCTGATCGCTTTTCGACACGAAAAGGCGATGCTTTTGACACGCTTTCGGCGCTTGCCGATGAAGGCATGACATTTGATATGGTGGTTTGTGATCCACCCGCATTTGCACCGAACAAACCGGCGCTTGAAGCTGGATTGCGGGCTTATGAACGGATTGCACGACTGGCAGCAACGGTTGTGGCCAAGGATGGATATTTGGTTCTGTGTTCCTGTTCCCATGCCGCGGATCTAAGCGCCTTTACCGGGGCATGTTTGCGCGGTATCGGTCGTTCGGGACGTCGCGCGCAGCTGATCCATACAGGTGCTGCTGGTCCAGATCATCCGCTGCTGCCGCAATTGGCAGAAAGCGGATATCTTAAAGCGCTGTTTTTCCGTCTGTAGGTTGGCTCTGTAGGTTGGCATTGTGAAGGTTCTGCTGGACACATGTGTGATTTACCCCACTGTGATGCGCGAAATGCTGATCGGTGTGGCCGGGCAGGGCCTTTACGAACCTCTGTGGTCCGCGCGTATTCTGGAGGAATGGGCACGGGCCGCGCGTAAAATTGGTCCGGGTGGCGAAATGCAGGCACGCAGTGAAATCGCAGTGCTTTCGTCACAATGGGCACAGGCAGAAGTGTCATGGCCACCCTCGTTGGAAGATCGCCTTTGGTTGCCAGATCCCGCAGATACGCATGTACTGGCCGCCGCGATTGCAGGGTCGGCAGATGTTATTGTGACGAACAATGCCAAAGATTTCCCACGCGGTATTTTGAGTGAAGAGGGTCTTAGTCGTACGGATCCTGACGCGTTTCTTCTAGGATTTTGCCAATCTGATCCAGATGCCGTTGAATATGTTGCGACACAGGTTCTAAAAGAAGCCCGCCGGTTGTCAGGCGATGATTGGACAGTGCGGGCGTTGATGAAAAAAGCGCGCTTGCCGCGTTTGGGCAAACATTTGTCGCATCTTTCAGACAGTTAACATTCTCTCACATTTCCGCGGGTTTGTGGCGGATCGCTTGTTGCTCTGGGCGGAATAGAGCAGGTTGCCCGAAATGGTACAGTACATTCGGGAGCCCCAATGATCACCCCTTATATTTTGGCCGGTTTGGCCATTGTTTTTGGAATTAGCGTCGCCATGGCGCCACGACGCATCAGCATCGATGGCTTTTTCTCGGGATCGGGGCATGCAGGACAACAACCTGGTCTTTGGACCTTGGTTCTAAGCCAAGTCACGACATGGATTTTCGCCAGATCCCTATTGAATTCGGCCATTTTGGGCTATTTTTACGGGATTGCCGGGGTTTTGGCATATACCGCTTACTACGGGTCTTTTCTGACAGGCGCGTGGATCGTTGGGCATTTGCGCCAAAACGGCGCAAGCAGCGTGCAAGATTGGTTGAACGCCCGGTTTGGGCGAACCGGAACGGTGACATATAATATTGTCATCGCGTTGCGCTTGTTATCCGAGGTTTTTGCAAACCTGCTGGTGGTCGGTCTGATTTTTGAAGCACTCCTGCCTGGGTCACAGACCTATGCGGTGATCGCGATGGGCGCTTTGGCTTTGATCTATTCCGCTTGGGGCGGTTTAAGCGCAGCCTTGCGCACCGATGTGGTGCAAATGATGGTTTTTCTGATCGTTTTCGCGCTGGCACTGATTGCGTTTGTCATCCAGCCTGATTTTGACGTCGCATCGGTGATGACTGCAGAAGGGGCTTCTGGACAACATTTAGGGTGGATCTTGCTGATTGTGGCCGCGCTACAGGTGTTTTCCTACCCTATTCACGATCCGGTCATGATGGATCGTGGGTTTATTGCGGATCCGAGTACAACGCGAAAATCGTTCCTACATGCGTTTTGGATTTCGGCCCTATGTATCTTCGCCTTTGGTTTGTTTGGCGTTCAGGCCCATTTGGCTGGGGCGGAATATGACAATAACCTATTGGGCACATGGGCCCAGATCCTGCCCACGCCAATTTTCGCACTTCTTTTGATGTCGCTTTTGGTGTCTGCCTTGTCCACGCTGGACAGCGCCCTTGCCTCGGCATCACGTTTGATGGTTGAAGAATTATCGCTGTTGCCCCGCAGCTTGCTGGGCGGTCGGATCGCGATGTTGGGCTTTGCTTTGCTGGGGATGGCGCTGACACTATGGGGCAATTCCGCATTGTTTGATGCGGTTGCGGTTAGTGGCACAGCGTCAATGTTCCTGACACCCGTATTGGTCATAGGTCTGTTCGCAAATCGCGCTTTGCCGGTCTGGTCCTATCTTGTCGCATTTGCGGCTGCTGTTCTGGGGGCTATCGCCTATTTCGCAAGAGCATCGGGCATGTTTGCAGCACTTTTGCCGGAGGGTCACAAATACGAACAGCTTCTCGTGATTTGCTGCGCTGTGTTGATCATAGGCTTCGTCGCTTGTCTGATCGGAGCGCGAAGGGTTGCGATGGATTAGAGGGGCTGATACGCAAAAGCCTGATTTTATCTGTAAACGAGACCGCATAAGTGCCCCAATCACCCCGATTAGAAGTCCGCAATCTGGTGAAACATTATGGCGCTACGCGTGTGGTCGATGATGTTTCACTTTCGATCGCACCGGGGCAGGTGACCTGCCTTTTGGGACCATCGGGATGCGGTAAATCGACAACTTTGCGGATGATCGCAGGGGTTGATATGCAGGATAGCGGATCAATCCATGTAGATGGCGATCTTGTATGCGATACCGTGTTTCGCATTCCCCCAGAGCGGCGCAAAATTGGTCTGATGTTTCAGGATTTTGCGCTGTTCCCTCATCTCAGCGTGCGCGACAATGTCGGCTTTGGCCTGTCTGGATCTAGCAAGGAAAAGCTCCATCGTATCTCGACTCTTCTGGAACGTGTTGGGCTAGGTCACTATCTGGATGCATTTCCACATGAACTGTCGGGTGGCGAACAACAGCGCGTGGCGCTTGTACGTGCCCTAGCGCCCAAGCCGCGCATTATGTTGATGGATGAACCGTTTTCTGGTTTGGACAATCGTCTGCGCGATGAAATCCGTGACGATACGCTTTCGGTTTTGAAAGAAGAAAACGCCTCGGTTCTATTGGTGACGCATGAACCCGAAGAGGCCATGCGTATGGCCGATGAAATCGCCCTGATGCGGGAGGGACGGGTTGTCCAATCCGGTGCGCCTTACAATATTTACAACGCGCCCGTGGATCGCAAGGTCGTATCCTTTTTTAGCGATATCAATATGTTGTCAGGCGTCATTGATGGTGCTTCGGTTGATACGGCCTTTGGTCAGTTCTTTGCCCCAGGGTTTGAAAACGGAACGAAAGTTGAAATTGTTTTTCGGCCCCAACATGTAAACATTGACTTTGATCGCGCCGGCCAAGGCCCCAATTCGACCGAGATCGCAGGTACCCCAGCGCGAGCCGTTGTTGAACGTGCCCGTCTTTTGGGAAGCGAAAGCTTGGTCGAATTTATGTTGTGTGATGCGGGCACCAAAATCAAAGCCAAAGTGCCAAACGTATTTTTGCCAAAGCCAGGTACAGTTCTATGGCTGACGGTGCGGCGCAAACGCTGCTTTGTGTTTGCCCAGAAAGCTGACTGACAGTCTTACACTTCGTTTTTGGTGATTTCGCGTTCGAATAGCCAAACACGGATGGCGGAGGCCAGACCGTTTTCTGGATCACGCGTTTCATCAATTTTGGCCGCTAAGGCATTGATCGCCAAACCTTCTTCTTTGGCCGCTATTTGAAAAGCGCGCCAAAAGACATCTTCCAAAGACACAGATGTTCGATGTCCACGCAAGCTAAGGGAATGTTTAACCGGCCCTTTCATGATGTCGGGGTGTCATCGTCGGACAAATGGTGTCCATCCAAGTCACGCTTAGCTTTCTCTATATCGCTGATGTTCTTTGACTTTTCGGTCTTTGACTGACCAAATTTCACAGCATTTTCATCGGCCTGAACACGACGGTCTTGGCGTTGTTTGGATTTGCGAAACTTGTTTAGATTGATCACATTGCTCATGCGATCAGATTAGTCTTCTTTTTCCAAGAGCCAAGGTAAAACCGCAATTGCTATGATAAGAGCGACGATTTGCGCAACGATAAAGCCTGGCGCGTCCATCGGACGGATCCCTGCGAAGGAATCTGAAAACATGCGCGCAATGGTTACGGCCGGATTGGCAAAGCTCGTGGAGGACGTAAACCAGTAGGCGCCTGTGATATACATGGCCACCAGCATCGGGACCAAATCTGCACGTGCCCGCAAGCCACCCAAAATCACAAAAAGCAGGCCAAAGCTGGCGATGATTTCGGAAAACCATTGCGCTGTTCCGGTGCGCACGGTCGTGGAAAACTGCAAGACGGTCATATCAAACATGACATGGCAGGCCCACACGCCCAAAATACCACCGATCACCTGTGCGCCGATATAGCCGGGCAGGGCGGATTTATCCAATTCGCCGCGCCACGCAAAGAACAACGACACCATTGGATTGAAATGCGCGCCAGACAGGCGACCCAAAATCGTGATGATCACAAACAGCATGCAGCCCGTTGCAACGGCGTTTGCTAGCAAAGCCAGGGCTGTATTCCCATCGGCTAGGGTCTCAGCCATGATCCCCGATCCGACGACACCGATCAAAAGCAATGCGGTACCTAGGCCTTCAGTTGCGATTTGTCGTTTCATTTGGTGTCTCCTAATGGACGGGCAAAACTAGACCCGCCCTCTAGTGACCGGAGAGGAAAAAACTGTCAACTTTTTATTTCCAGAAAACCGGAAATAGTTTACGCCGATGCTGCTAGGATGTGTCCTTAATGCGGAGCAGCCGCATGCGCGCCGCGTTCGCGATATGGGGTGGTGTCATAACGCTGGCGGTAGCATTTCGAAAAATGCGACGGGGATGAAAACCCGCAGGCCAATGCGACATTGATCACGCTCATATCTGTTTGCAGCAAAAGGTTGCGGGCCTTTTGCAATCTCAGCTCCATATAATAGCGCTTTGGCGAACGATCGAGGTAACGGCGGAACAACCGTTCCAATTGCCGCGTCGACATCGCCACATAGTCCGCCAAGGCATTCGGGCTGATGGGCTCTTCCAAATTGGCCTCCATCATTTTGATGACTTGGCTCAGCTTGGGATGACGAACGCCAATGCGCGTCGGGGTGGACAGGCGTTGGGTGTCGCGGTCGGTTCGGATGGATGTATAAATCAACTGGTCAGCAACTTCATTTGCCAAATCGGTGCCGTGATCTGTCGCGACCAATTTCAAAACCAAATCGATAGATGCGGTACCGCCAGCTGCTGTGATGCGTTTGCCGTCGATACAAAACACCGATTGCGACAGTTCAACGTCGGGAAATTCTTCTTCGAAACTATCTTGGTTTTCCCAATGAACCGTGGCGCGCTTTCCGTCCAGCAAACCGGCCAATGCCAAAACATGCGCGCCTGTGCATAAAGCGCCCAGTTGGATGTTACGGCGGGCTTCCCGGCGAATCCAATTCAGCATTGGTTTATTGATCGCTTGGCGGATGTTTTCACCACCACATACGATCAATGTATCATCGCGGGTAAGTTCTGGCTGAAAACCACCCACGGTGACCAGCAAGCCACAAGAGCTTCTGATTGCTTCAGTGTTCTCGAAAGCCACACATGTTTCCCATGTGTAAATTTCACGCCCTGCGCTGCGATTGGCCAGGCGGAGGACTTCGATAGCATTGGTAAAACTGGCCAAGCTAAATTGGGGTACTAGACAAAATACAAATCGGCACGGCGCGTCTGCGTGCCGTCCATTTGCTGCCATATAGGTTGCTGTGTTTCGCTGCATTTTGGTCCCACGCTACACACGAATTGGTCGAGGATTTTTACACTGACACTGAGACCAAACAGTGCGTCAAGATAGGTTGCTAAAAATCGGTAAAGAAATTCTATTGGTCTGCTTGCCTGAACTCTGTATAGGGAAGCATCAAAAAACGCAGATTGCAGCATGTTCGAAGCGGAGGCCTTGTATGTCAGAGTGGAAAAAATCCAATTGGCGCAATAAACCAAGGGTGCAAATGCCCGATTATACCGACCCGACCAAACTACATGCTGTCGAGTCGAAATTGTCCAATTACCCTCCTTTGGTCTTTGCCGGAGAAGCGCGTAAATTAAAGGCATCTTTGGCTGCAGCCTCGCGTGGCGAGGCATTTTTGCTGCAAGGGGGCGATTGCGCAGAAAGTTTTGACCAATTCAGCGCCGATGGGATTCGCGACACATTCAAGGTGATGTTGCAGATGGCGATGGTTTTGACCTTTGGTGCTAAAGTACCGGTTGTAAAGGTTGGACGCATGGCGGGCCAATTCGCCAAACCACGTTCTGCCGCGACCGAAACTGTCGATGGTGTCGAACTGCCGTCCTATCGCGGCGATATCATCAACGATCTGGATTTCACGCCAGAAGCGCGCATTCCCAATCCGGACAAAATGCTACAGGCCTATACGCAATCTGCTGCCACGCTAAACTTACTACGTGCGTTTTCGACAGGTGGTTACGCGGATGTACATCAGGTGCACCAGTGGACGCTTGGCTTTACTGAAAGCGAAAAGGCTGCGCAGTATCGCGATATGGCGACTCGGATTTCCGACGCGTTGGATTTCTTAAAGGCGGCCGGTGTCGATAGTGCACGTGCGCATACGTTGCAAACCGTGGATTTCTACACCAGCCATGAATCGCTACTGCTGGAATATGAAGAAGCCCTAACGCGTTTGGACAGCACGTCTGGCAAATGGTTGGCAGGTTCGGGTCATATGATCTGGATTGGTGATCGGACACGTCAGCCAGATGGTGCGCATGTGGATTTCGCAAGCGGCGTGATCAACCCTGTTGGTTTGAAATGTGGCCCAACCACAACCGCCGAAGATCTGAAAGTTTTGATGGGTAAGCTGAACCCTGAAAACGAAGAAGGCAAGCTGACGCTGATTGCGCGCTTTGGTGCGGGCAAAGTGGCCGAGCATCTGCCACGTCTGATCGAAACCGTGAAATCTGAGGGCGCGAATGTGACTTGGGTCTGTGATGCGATGCATGGCAACACGATCAAGTCTGCAACTGGATACAAAACACGTCCATTCCAGTCCGTTTTGGGCGAGGTTCAGGAATTCTTTGCGGTCCACAAATCCGAAGGCACCATCCCTGGCGGTGTCCATTTTGAAATGACCGGCTTTGATGTGACCGAATGCACGGGCGGCGTTTGGGAAGTGACAGAAGAAAACCTGTCAGATCGCTATCACACAGCCTGTGATCCGCGCCTGAATGCCTCTCAGTCCCTAGAACTGGCATTCCTTGTCGCGGAAGAACTGGTCAAGTTTCGCCAAAACATGGATCTTGCTGCGCACGGATAAGCCGCCAGCTAATTGAAAATATAAATACACCCTGCAGGCTGTCCTGTGGGGTGTTTTGTTTTTGCGCACAAAAAAAGACACCCCTTGCCTTCTGGCTAAGGGGTGAGGTCTGAAACAAGCTCATAGAGCCATAGAATTACGAGAGTAAGTTTGCGCCTGCGTGCGCTGCTTTAGTCGTTCGATACGACCAGACGCAAATGAGGTCGGTCATTTGTGTCGCGTTGTTTACGTGCAAAATCTGCGCGCGCTTTGTTCATAGCTGTTGGCACTGCGGTTTCGTCCGCTTTGCGTGGGCCAGAGAACAGTTTGGTTTTCGCAGCCGGTTTTGGTGTTGCGGCAGCAGGTTTGGCCGATGGCTTAGGCGCGGACGCTTTTTCAGGCGCTGGCGTAAGGGCCGCATTTTGGTTCGCTTCAGTCAGTTGCGTGACCGTCATACGCACGATTTCAAAACGGCGCGGTGCGCGGCCAATCCGGCCATTCGTCACCAAAACACCCAAAGCGCGTGTAATATCACCAAAGTCAGAGCGCAGCGGATACAGTTCGATATGTGCATCCAGCGATGGTTTTCCAAAACCGTCTTCTGCTTTCAATTCGATCCGCAGAATGGAAGGTGTTGAAAAGACCTGCTCCAAGCAGCGTGCGAAATCATCACGATGCGATGGGGTGATCAGGCTGGAAATCGGCATTCCCGCGACTTCCATACCCATCAGACCAGAAACATGCATGCCAGCGACGCGGATTTTGGCCATGCCTGATGCAATGCGTTCAATAAGAAATGCGTTTTCCAATGCATCTTCGATCCCACGTGGATCGATTTGGCTACGCAATGGAACGCTGCCCTCGACGCGCAGACCAGACCAGTAGGATTCTACCAGTTTAACAGGTGCAAAACGACGGTCTTTGTCGCGCTCCAGCATTGAAATTACGCCCCGCTTATTATCATCATTGTCTAGCATGGCTTGTTCCTAACTCTTGGTTACTGCAAGCAGTCAAAAGAGATGATTACCCTTTTGCTAACTTTTCGGTAAAATTTGTTATGAAATCTTTAATAACTCATCTTATATCAAATTTCTCCTATTTTGCGTTGAATTGGTTAACGCGAACAGGGGTAATCGTTAAGAATTCCCTTCCACTACAATTGAAAATTGTCCAAAAAATCTAACTTCATTGAACTTATCATGCTTAACGCGTAGGCCTCTTTTCACTGAAGGGAGAGTGCCATGTTGCGTCAGTCAATGACCGGTTTCGCGTCACATCAAGGATCGATCGAACAAAGTCAGGGTGCAGATCATGCATTGTCCTGGCAGTGGGAACTGCGTGGGGTCAATGCCAAAGGTTTGGATATCCGTGTTCGGCTGCCTGATTGGATTGACGGTCTCGAACCTTTGGTCCGTAAGGCGGTTTCATCCCGCTTGACCCGCGGCAATGTGCAAATCGCGTTGCGGGTTCATGACGAAGACACTGGGCAATCGGTTCGCGTTGATGAACCCTATATGCTTGCCGTGTTAGAAGCCATGAACCAGATCGAAGCGGCGGCGCTGGATCGTGGGCTATCTTTGCAACCCTCAACTGCTGCCGAAATCGTCTCGCTGCGTGGCCTCTTAACAAGCGATGCGCCAAAACAGGATGTCGCCATCATTCGTGACGCGGTGTTTGCCAGTTTTGAAACAGCGCTCGCGTCGTTTTGCGAATCCCGGCAAAGTGAAGGCGCGGCATTGCTGTCGATTATGACCGCCCAACTCGATGAGATCGAAGATCTGGTTGGGCAAGCCAATACATTGGCAGACGATCGTGAGTTAGCCCAAAAAGCCCGCCTGCAAGAGCAGTTGCAAAAAATTCTTGGCACATCTGAGCAATTGGATGAAAATCGGATTGCGCAAGAATTGGCGCTGATCGTTGTGAAACTGGATGTGACGGAAGAGATCGATCGTCTGCGCGCCCATATCGTGGCGGCCCGAGATCTGTTGAAGGTCGAAGGGGCTGTTGGGCGTAAGTTGGATTTTTTGATGCAAGAATTCAACCGCGAAGCCAACACCTTGTGTTCAAAATCACAAAACTCGGCATTGACGCAGGTCGGACTGTCGCTAAAAACGGTCATCGATCAAATGCGCGAACAAGTTCAGAATGTGGAGTAAACCATGACCTCAAGACGCGGCCTGCTCATCATTTTGTCCTCGCCATCTGGGGCAGGGAAATCGACTTTGTCGCGCCGCTTGTTGGATTGGGACAATTCGTTGTCCTTTTCCGTTTCAGCGACAACACGCGCACCACGGCCCGGTGAAGAAAATGGCATACATTATCATTTCCTGAATGAAGAGACATTCAAACAGCATGTCACCAACAGCGAGATGTTGGAGCACGCTTTTGTCTTTGGTAATTTCTACGGATCTCCGATGGGTCCGGTGAAAGAGGCGATCGACGAAGGCCGGGACGTGGTTTTTGACATCGATTGGCAGGGTGCGCAGCAAATCGTGAATTCTGCGCTGGGTGCGCATACGCTAACGATTTTCCTGCTGCCGCCTTCCATCGCCGAATTGCGTCGCCGGCTGATCAGCCGCGGGCAAGACAGCGATGATGTGATTTCCAAACGAATGCAAAAAAGCTGGGACGAAATCAGCCATTGGGGCAGTTATGATTATGTGTTGGTCAATGATGACCTCGATAAAACCTTTGAGCGTCTCAAAAACATCGTAACAGCGACACGGTTGCGGCGTCTGCAACAGCCAAATCTGACGGATCATGTCCGCAGTCTACAAACCGAGTTCACCGAAATCGAATAGCGAAAAAGGGGCGACGGATGCCGATATATGAATTGGACGGTATAGAACCCCAGATCGCCCCAAATGCCTGGGTCGCCCCGGATGCAAATGTCATCGGCAATGTCCTTTTAGAAAACGACAGTTCTGTTTGGTTTGGTTGCACTTTGCGTGGGGACAATGAACAGATTTATCTGGGTGCAGGATCAAATATTCAAGAAAACGTCGTGTGTCACACAGATGTCGGGTTTCCCATGCATATTGGTGCAGGCGTGACAGTGGGACATAAAGCGATGCTTCATGGATGTGTGATTGGTGAGAATTCTCTGATTGGAATGGGCGCAACGATTTTGAACGGCGCGCGGATTGGCAAAAACTGCCTGATTGGGGCAGGGGCTTTGGTGACAGAGGGAAAAGACATCCCCGATGGATCCTTGGTTATGGGTATGCCGGGCAAAGTCGTCCGTCAGTTGGATGATGTCGCAATCCAAGGATTACGCAACAGTGCATTGGGCTATCAAGCAAACGCTGCGCGTTTTGCCAAAGGCTTGCGTCAGATTTGATGCGCAAGTGACAGCCAGAGAAAAGAAAGCAATTCCATATGAAATCGACGATTCAACGCCCTTTCGCTATGCCATCTTCCGTATCGCGCCCAGTTGTCACACCTTTGATGCCTGCGGTGGTGTACGCGTCGGATTCCCCGGATCAGCTGGATCAGCAATATAACGGGGACGCGTTTGGCTACACCTATGCCCGCGAAGGTCACCCAAATGCCGATGTCGTTGCGAAAACCATTGCGGCCATGGAGGGTTGCGAAAACGGGATTATGACCGGTTCGGGCATGGCGGCTGTGACGGCTGCGGTGTTGGGGCTGTGCAAATCTGGGGATCACGTGTTGGGGGGCGCCCAACTATATGGCCGTTCTTTGCGTCTTTTGAACGAAGATCTGCCGCGTTTGGGTATGGAAACCTCGCTGGTTGATCCAACGGATGCAGGCGCTGTGTTGAGCGGCCTACAGCCAAACACACGTATGATCTTGCTGGAAACCGTATCCAATCCAACGCTTCGCGTCGCCGATTTGGAAGGCATTGCCGCGGTGTGCAAAGAACGTGGGATCTTATTGGTTGTCGACAATACGTTCACAACGCCCTCTATGATCAAACCGTTCGATTATGGGGCGGATATTGTCATCCATTCTGTGACCAAATTATTGGCTGGCCATGCGGATGTCACGCTGGGCTGGGTCGGTGCAAAGAATGGCGAACTGGAAGACAAAATGCGCGTCTTTGCTGTGACAACAGGAATGACGGCCAGCCCGTTTGACTGCTGGTTGGCGGAACGCGGGCTGGCCAGTTTCGGTCTGCGCTTTGCCCGTAGCCAAGAAAGCGCAGCTGTTTTGGCGGATTGGTTGGCGGATCAAGATATCGTTGAGCGGGTTTTATATCCCGCACGCCCAGATCACCCCGACCATAACCGCACGATGGGATTGATGAAGGGTCAGGGCGGCAACATTATCAGCTTCACCCTGAAAGGGGGGCGTGACAGTGCAAATGCTTTTGCCACGGCCGCGTCTGGGGTCGCATTTGCGCCAACCCTTGGGGATGTGGGTACGACACTATCCCATGCAGCCTCATCTTCGCATCGTGTGATGGCCCCTGAAGCCCGTGAAGCACAAGGTATCACAGAAGGGTTCTTCCGTGTCTCGGTTGGCTTGGAAGATCCCGCAGCGCTGATCGACACATTCACTGCTGGCCTTAACGCGGCCAGTAAAGTTTAGCGGAAGGTTAAAAGGTTTTTCACATGCTTGGTGATGCCCGTAGTTTTGTCGCGGCTGTGCCGCAGCCCTCGATCCTCATTATGTCAAATGAACGTATTGAGGCCGCCAATGATCCGGCAAAAGATCTATTTGGAGGCGGGATCGAAAAGCGCCACTTTATGACGGCCCTGCGCAATCCAGAGCTGCTGTCCATGATCGAAGCCAGCCTACGGGACGGCAAAGACCGCGAAGTGGAATATCTGACATCCGTGGATCAACAAGATGTCATGCTGCGGGCCTATGGGCGGCGTTTGGTTCTAGAACGCGGTGTTGGTTTGCTGGTGTCTTTTGAAGATATTTCACATCTCGAACATATCGGCCAAATTCGGCGGGATTTTGTGGCCAATGTCAGTCATGAATTGCGCACGCCTTTGACGGCTTTGATTGGGTTTATTGAAACGATCAAAGGGCCTGCGCGCGATGACGCCGCAGCCCGGGATCGGTTTTTAACAACCATGGAATCCGAAGCTTTGCGGATGAACCGATTGGTGGGGGACCTTTTGTCGCTCAGCCGGGTTCAGGCCGAAGCGCGTGTGCGTCCATCAGAGCGTGTGGATCCCGCTGAGGTGATCCATTCGGTGATGATGCGGTTGGAACCGATTTCACAAGATGCCGATGTAACGCTTGAAAGCAAATTTCCCAAGCATCCGATAAAGATCGTGGCAGATAGTGATCAATTGCATCAGGTGCTGACGAATATCATTGAGAACGGTATCAAATATTCTGGGGCTGGATGTCGAGTCGCGGTTACACTAGACGGGCCGCAATATGACGCGCGTTTGCGGTGTCAGGTTGTCGAAATTCTTGTTACGGACAATGGTCCAGGCATCGATGCGTTCCATTTGCCACGATTGACGGAACGGTTTTACCGGGTGGATGATCACCGTTCGCGGGAAATGGGTGGGACCGGTTTGGGGCTGGCGATTGTAAAGCACATCGTGGCGCGACACCGGGGGCGTATGAAAATCGACAGCAATTTGGGCGCCGGGACAGAATTCAGAATCTACCTGCCGATCGATTAGAGTTGGCGGCGATATTGGGATACGACCGAAATCGCTGTTTAGATTCTGTTACATTTCTTTTGATGTCGCACCGAAACCGCCACTTAGATACCGGATGAGATTCGCAATGGGCCGCTTTTCCGGCGCATATGTCGCTGTTTTGTTAATTTCCATGAATGACAGCTGTTTTGATTGGATAATGTAAGGTGCTGTAATATATAGTAAATAATTTTCTCTCAGATCGCCTTGGCATGCGACAACTATACAAAAGTAAAATTTATCGCCAAAAACTTCGGCTTTCATAAAACTGTTACACTGGTGTCACAAAAGGATCGTGATCACCCTCTAGATCGAGCCACACAGGCCGCCGCAGGGGGGGCCGTTACGATAATCTAGGAGTTTCCTAATGAAATCCGTGAAACTGACCGCTTCTGCTGTCGCGATCGCTGCTGTATCCGCAACCTCCGCTGTTGCACGCGACAATGTTCAAGTAGCAGGGTCATCCACTGTTCTTCCATATGCGTCTATCGTTGCTGAACTGTTCGGCGAAAACACAGACTTCCCAACACCGGTTGTTGAGTCTGGTGGTTCTTCCGCAGGTCTAAAGCGCTTCTGTGAAGGTGTTGGCGAAAACACCATCGACGTTGCAAACGCATCCCGCAAAATCCGTGAAAAAGAAATCAAAGCATGTGCTGAAGCAGGTGTTTCCGAAATCATCGAAGTTCGCATCGGTTATGACGGCATCGTATTCGCATCTCAGCTTGACGGCCCAGCCTTCACAGCGTTCCAGCCTGCTGACATCTTTAACGCACTGGCACCAAAAGTATTGGTAGACGGCGCGCTGGTTGACAACCCATACACGCAATGGTCCGAATTCAACGCAGACCTGCCAGCGGTTGACATCGCAACCTTCATCCCAGGCACAAAGCACGGCACACGTGAAGTGTTTGAAGAAAAAGTTCTGGCAGCTGGCTGTGAAGTCACTGGCGCAATGGACGCGATGATCGCAGGCGGCATGTCTGAAGATGACGCAGAAGATGCATGTCTGGCAGTTCGCACAGACGGCGTTTCTGTAGACATCGACGGTGACTACACAGAAACACTGGCGTCCATCGACTCGACACCAAATGGTATCGGCATCTTCGGTCTGGCGTTCTACGAGAACAACACAGACAAGTTGAAAGTTGCAACAATGGGCGGCGTTGTGCCTTCCACTGAATCCATTGCAACAGGCGAATACCCAGTATCTCGTCCGCTGTATTTCTACGTCAAGAAAGCACATATCGGTGTTGTTCCTGGCCTGAAAGAATATGCAGAATTCTTCATCTCTGAAGATCTGGCAGGTGCAGACGGTCCTTTGGCTGAATACGGTCTTGTGTCCGACCCAGAGCTGGAAGCAACACAAGAAGCAGTTTCTTCCGAAACTGTTATGGGCTCCAACTCATAAGCTGGTCGCCTTGACTGTGAAAATTACGAAGGGGCGGCGTTTTCTGCCGCCCCTTTATTACTCTAGACCTTTGCGACGCTGATGGCCGAATATCTGGCACAGCACCGTATTTCTTAAATCCTGCGGGGGACTCATGCCTGGATTATGGCTTGTTCTTATCGTGCTCGCACTGGCCATTGCTGGCTATGTGATCGGGCGCCAAAGAGCGCTTCAAAGCGGGGGCGGCAACAGCCGGGCCTTGCATTCGCTGCCACGTTTCTATGGTTGGAACGTTGCGATTAAAGTTCTGCTTCCGGCGTTTATTTGGTTGGCGGTTTGGTCTCTGGTGCAGACTATTATCGTTGAAAAAACGGTATCCGGCATAATTCCAAAGGAAGAGATTACGATAGGCCTTGAAGGGGAAGATTTAGATCTCGCATTGAAAGTGATCGACGCTAATCATTCTCTCCGAATGGCTGAAATGCGACGGACTGCGGAGGGTTTGAACTACTTGATTGCCGCTGATCTTTTGACAGAAGATGAAGCGCAAAATTTAACCTTGGACAAGGTCGACGTTGAGAAACTCTTGAAAGACGCTGGACAGGTTGTCACAGGCGAAATTATTGCACCGGTCCTAAAAGCGTCGCAGCGAAAGTTGGCTTTAGACAAGCGCGCAGACATAATGAAATCGATATTCATTATAGGCGTAGCACTAGCTTTTTTCATATATAGTGTCTTGCAATCACATAAAGACTATAGAGCGCGTAATTCCGTTGAATTTATGATCCTTGGTCTCCTTGTATTGATGGCTTGCATAGCGATTTTAACAACGGTGGGGATCGTTCTTTCGCTTGCATTCAACACTGTGGAATTCTTTAGTATCTACAACTGGACCGATTACCTATTTGGCACCACATGGTCCCCACGTTCCGGCGCAGGAACGCATCAGCCTTTGGGTCTGCTGCCGTTGCTTTGGGGTACGCTCTATATCTCGATCATCGCATTGGTCGTGGCTGTACCGATCGGCCTGTTCGCTGCAATCTATCTGGCAGAATACGCATCACCCCGCGTGCGTGGTTTCGTAAAACCAGCGCTTGAGGTTCTCGCGGGTATCCCGTCCATCGTCTACGGTCTGTTCGCGCTGATCACCGTTGGTCCAATGCTTTTGGACATCTTTGGGAACAGTGGCATTGGCATTATGCCGGGTGCACGATCCGTTATGACAGCGGGTTTGGTTATGGGGATCATGTTGATCCCATTCGTATCCTCTTTGTCAGACGATATCATCAATGCGGTTCCGCAATATCTGCGCGATGGATCTTATGGTTTGGGCGCAACCCATTCCGAAACCATCAAACAGGTTATTTTGCCCGCAGCTCTGCCCGGTATCGTCGGTGCGATCATTCTGGCCGCATCCCGCGCAATTGGTGAAACCATGTTGGTTGTCTTTGGCGCTGGTGCAGCTGGTAAATTGTCCGGCAATCCGTTTGAAGCCATGACAACTGTGACGGCCAAAATCGTATCGCAGCTGACGGGCGACGCGGATTTCACACAACCCGAAGTGCTGGTCGCCTATGCGCTTGGCACAACCCTATTCATCCTCACGCTGGCGCTGAACTTTATCGCGCAACGCATCGTGAATAAATATCGGGAACAGTACTGATGACCATGGAACATACGGATGCGGTCCCCGGACCCAGCACGAAATCATCACTCTATGCTCTGTCACCACATGTGAAGAAGCGGAACGCCAAAGAGGCACGATTTAAAGCCATCGGCATCGGCGCAATCCTGATTGGTCTGGTATTTCTGGTCATTCTGGTCACTCAAATCGTCGGCAACGGGGCTTCAGCGTTTCAACAAACGCGGATCGATGTCGAGCTGACAGTGTCGCAAGAGGAATTTGACAGCGCCGAGAAATCGTCTCTGAAGACGTCCAAATATCGCGGTATTCTGGAAAACGCTTTGCTGGTTACAATTCAGGAAAACGGGATCGAAACCCCGTTCACCAAAGGCAAAGATATTCGCCCGCTGATTTCCAGCGGTGCAGGCAACACATTGCGCCAGCACTTGTTGACCCATCCAGATCAAATTGGCGAACCGTTTAAGTTCAACGTGCTGACAAATGGTACGGTCGACGGATACCTAAAGGGCCGTGTGTCACGTGAAAGCATTGCAAATGACAAAAGCATCAATGAGGCTCATCTGGAACTTGTAGATACGCTGAAAGACAGCGGTGTTCTACGCAAAGGGTTCAATATGGGCTTTATCACCGGCAATGACACATCTGACTTGCGTCCAGAACAGTCTGGCTTTGGTCAGTCGATGTTGGGATCGCTGGCGATGATGATTGTTGTTCTGCTGGTCTGCCTACCCATTTCGGTTGGCGCTTCGATCTACCTTGAAGAATTCGCACCAAAGAACAAAATCACCGATTTCATCGAGGTGAATATTTCCAACCTTGCCGCGGTGCCTTCCATCGTCTTCGGTATCTTGGCCTTGGCGGCGTTCATCCAATTCGGTGGCGGAACGTTGGGCTTCTCAGCCTTACGCAACTCGGCACCTTTGGTGGGTGGTCTGGCCCTGTCTTTGATGACATTGCCAACGATCATCATCGCGACACGTGCTTCGCTTAAGGCAGTTCCCGGCACGATCCGTGAAGCGGCTCTGGGGCTGGGCGCATCCCGCATGCAGGCCGTGTTCCACCACATTCTGCCTCTGGCGATGCCGGGTATCCTGACAGGGACCATCATTGGTTTGGCGGCAGCCCTTGGTGAAACCGCACCGCTGCTGATGATCGGCATGGTGGCCTTTGTTCAGATGGATCTGGACAGCGTCAGCGGATTCTTTTCAGATCCCAACGTGGGCATGCCCGCCCAGATCTACATTTGGGCAACCCGCGCCGATGGTGCGTGGTACGAACGTGCCTGGGGTGGCATTATTATCTTGCTGGTCTTCCTTTTGACCATGAACATTATCGCAATCATTCTGCGTCGCCGATTTGAGCGCCGGTGGTAAGAAAGGACAAAATCATGTATGACGTCCCAAATACAGAAAGAGACACGACCGTGAACGACATTAAAATTTCGGCGAATAAAGTACAGGTTTATTACGGCGAAAAGCAGGCGATCAAAGATGTTGATTGCGAGATCCAGGACAAAACCGTCACTGCGTTCATTGGTCCGTCAGGATGCGGTAAATCCACTTTCCTGCGCTGCTTGAACCGTATGAACGACACGATTTCTGTGTGTCGTGTCGAAGGCTCCATTAATCTGGATGGCGAAGACATTTACGACAAGCGGGTAGACCCGGTACAGCTGCGCGCCAAAGTGGGCATGGTGTTCCAAAAGCCAAACCCATTCCCAAAATCAATCTATGATAACGTGGCTTATGGTCCACGCATCCACGGTCTGTTCAAAACAAAAGCTGAACTGGATGATATCGTAGAAAAAGCCCTACGTCGCGGCGCACTATGGGAAGAGGTCAAGGATCGCCTTGGTGATCCAGCGACAGGCATGTCCGGCGGTCAGCAGCAACGTCTGTGTATTGCACGCGCGGTTGCAACCGAACCAGAGGTACTGTTGATGGACGAACCTTGTTCCGCTTTGGACCCAATTGCCACAGCGCAGGTTGAAGAACTGATCGATGAGCTACGCTCAAACTATTCCGTGGTCATCGTCACGCACTCAATGCAGCAGGCGGCTCGTGTTTCGCAGAAAACAGCCTTTTTCCACCTTGGAAATCTTGTTGAGTTTGACGACACAAGCAAGATTTTCACCAACCCAGAAGACCCTCGTACAGAAAGCTACATCACAGGACGGATCGGGTAAATGAAAGAGCTTAATCAACACATTCACAGTGCCTTTGACAAAGATCTCGAAGGCATCCAAGCGCTGATCATGAAAATGGGTGGCCTTGCGGAATCCGCGATTTCCAATTCTGCGAAATCGCTAGAATCCCGCGACGAAGAACTGGCAGAAAAAGTGCGCAAAGGCGATGTCGCCATTGATGCGCTGGAAGATCAGTTGAACGAAGATGCCGCACGCGTCATCGCGCTGCGCAGCCCAACCGCGTCTGATTTGCGTCTGGTTTTGTCGGTAATCCGTATTTCCTCCAACTTGGAGCGAATTGGCGATCTGTCCAAAAACGTGGCCAAGCGGACCGGTGTTTTGACGCAAATGCAGCCAATCGGTGGCACCGCGACATCTCTGCGCCGTATGGCGCGTGAGGTTGAATTGATGCTGAAGGACGCATTGGATGCCTATATCCAACGTGACGAAGCTTTGGCGCTGGACGTCATCGATCGTGACCGTGATGTGGATCAGATGCACAATACGTTGTTCCGCGAATTCCTGACCTTCATGATGGAAGATCCGCGCAACATCACGGCCTGCATGCATCTGCATTTCATCGCGAAAAATCTGGAACGGGCAGGGGATCACGTGACCTCTATCGCGGAACAGGTTGTGTTTTTGACCTCGGGCGTCAAACCCGGTTCAGAAGACCGCATCAAAGAAGATGTGACATCCAGCGATCCAAAACTCAGCATGGATGTCGGTTCTGAGGGAGACGCATAGAATGTCGCCCGATCATCAACCTACGGTTTTGGTCGTCGAAGACGAAGCCGCACAACGTGAAGTGCTTAGCTACAATTTAGAAGCTGAAGGGTTTCGCGTTGCGCGTGCTGAAAATGGCGAAGAAGCGCTGGTTTTGGTTGAGGAAGAAAATCCCGACATTATCGTTCTCGACTGGATGTTGCCGAATGTCTCAGGCATCGAAGTGTGCCGCCAATTAAAGACACGGCCGGAAACGCGATCTGTTCCGATCATCATGCTGTCTGCACGTTCCGAGGAATTGGATCGTGTGCGCGGTTTGGAAACCGGTGCGGATGATTACGTGATCAAACCCTATTCCGTGGTCGAACTGATGGCACGGGTGCGCGCGCAATTGCGCCGCACACGTCCATCGGCGGCAGGTTTGCGTCTGGAATATGATGACATCGTTCTGGACAGCGAAACGCATCGCGTGACGCGTGAAACCAAAGAGCTGAAACTGGGCCCAACCGAGTTTCGCCTGTTGAGCACATTTATGGAAAAACCGGGTCGTGTTTGGTCACGTGAACAATTGCTGGACCGTGTCTGGGGGCGCGATATCTATGTGGATACGCGAACCGTCGACGTCCATATCGGCCGCTTGCGCAAAGCGCTGTGCCAGCATGGAGGCGACGATCCTCTACGCACAGTGCGCGGCGCGGGCTATGCACTGGGCTAAAACCGGTTAGGGGGCTTTTGTCAAAAGTCATCCAGACGATTCCCGTAGAGGGCAGGATCATAAAATAAGAAAGTCAGGGATGATTGCGCACCTTGCATGCCCTGACTTTATCACGACCTAAATCTCTAGATTGTGCGGACATAGAAGCTTCCCCAAACACCATTTTTAGGCTCGAATGTCTAAGGTTTGCTCTAGGGGATGAAGGGTGAATTAGCTGCGCTTGCACCAATGTCGGCTCATGCCTAGGCAGGTTTGGGCAGAGAGGGATCAGTCGAGCATGCAGGTAGCCATTATCTAGCCGTAGTTGTCTACCCAATCCGGTGCCGGCCCACTTTGAAATGACCATTCGTAACCAGTCTTTTTCGACAGCTGGTCGAGTATGCCTCTAAGGCGTTCATACATATGAGATTGTATGAATGTTATTAGTTCCTTCCACTCGTTTCTTCCACCACAATAGAACCCAAAGCTCATTTGCGCCCTTAAATGGAAGCCATCATCATCAAAAACCACCTCGATTCCGCTGCTCATTGTTTTATGAGCATCATTATGAGCATATCTCTTATTTCGAAGGTCCATGATTTCGTCGTGAACAAATTTCAAGTGATCAGGAATATCCGACTTTGAAAGCTTTATAGTTCCATTGCCGCTCGTGAATAGGCGGGCATAGGTCACAATGAATGCAGTTGTCAGAACCTCTTGCTCCATCACTGCCTCCGTTGTCACCTCGATTTGGAGCGTTCTTAGACGGCAATAGATATAACTGAGACTTGATGTGGTCGGTATTGCATTGATGAGCCTGATGAGCTTTTTGATGTCGTTATCCGCAATTCGAAGTACATCCGCACCTTGTTGCTTACGAGCCTGCACAGCGTCGCGATACTCTTTCGGCAGATACTTAAAGAGTTCCTCCGGTAAATAAATAAACTCATCATCTTCGCGCAGATTGTATTTTTCTGGCTGCATCATTTCACACTCGTCTTTGATGTAGGGACACAATGGCCTTACACACTTCAGAAGTGTAGAGTTCGCTGCCGTTAAATCAATAGAATTTACTGGGAGTATAAAGCGTCGCCAAACGACCGGACACTCGCTGCGTTGCTCAGAAACGGTTATTCTGGGCTCAAACCGGTTATGCAGCAATGAAGCGCTTTAGGACTTGGAACGGTTTAGGGCTTTAGACAAAAAGAAAGGGGAGCAGAACTGCTCCCCTTTTTTCTTAACGACACAAAACGATCTTACGCCTTTGGGCCGATCATTTGCTCTGGGCGCACGACCGCGTCGAATGTTTCTTCATCGACAAAACCAAGCGCGATCGCTTCTTCTTTCAATGTCGTACCATTCTTGTGGGCTGTTTTCGCAACTTTGGTTGCGTTGTCATAGCCGATGGTTGGGGCCAGCGCTGTGACCAGCATCAGGCTTTCTTTCATCAGCTTGTCGATGCGTGGTTCGTTGGCTTTGATGCCGTTCAACATGCGTTCCGTAAAGCTGTCAGCCACGTCGCCCAACAACTGCATGCTCTGCAGCAGGTTGTAGGACATCATCGGGTTGTAGACGTTCAGTTCAAAATGACCTTGCGAACCGGCAAACGTCATTGCGGCATTGTTGCCCATGACATGTGCGGCGACTTGCGTCATGGCTTCGGCCTGTGTCGGGTTCACTTTGCCCGGCATGATGGACGAGCCTGGTTCGTTTTCAGGTAGGATCAATTCACCCAGACCGGAGCGTGGACCTGAGCCCAAGAAACGGATGTCGTTGGCGATTTTGTACATCGCGCCCGCAACCGTGGCCAATGCGCCGGACATAAAGACCATCGCGTCATGCGCTGCCAAGCTTTCGAATTTGTTTGGCGCCGTGACAAATGGCAGGCCTGTGATTTCGGCCATATTCGCCGCAACCGTTTCGCCCCAACCGGGGGCTGTGTTCAGACCGGTACCAACCGCTGTACCACCTTGGGCCAATTCATAAATGCCCGGCAGGGCTGCTTCGATACGGGAAATGCCCATGCGGATCTGATGCGCATAGCCGGAAAATTCCTGACCCAATGTCAAAGGCGTCGCATCTTGCGTGTGCGTCCGGCCGATTTTGATGATGTCTTTGAATTCTTCCTGCTTGGCCTCAAGACCAGCCAGCAACTTGTTCAAACCGGGCAGCAGTACGTCACGTACCGTCATAGCAGCCGCGATATGCATCGCTGTTGGGAACGTGTCGTTGGAGGACTGGCCCATGTTGCAATGATCGTTCGGGTGCACAGGATCTTTGGAGCCGATCACGCCGCCGAGGATTTCAATCGCGCGGTTCGCGATGACCTCGTTCGAGTTCATGTTTGACTGTGTGCCGGAGCCGGTTTGCCACACGACCAGAGGGAAGTTGTCGTCGAACTTGCCTTCAAACACTTCACCAGCCGCCTGAATAACAGCGTCAGCGATTGTCGCATCCATTTTGCCGTTGTCTTTATTGGCCATAGCGCAGGCCTTTTTGATCACGCCAAGGGCGCGAACAATCGCAATAGGCTGCTTTTCCCAACCGATCGGGAAATTCATAATGGAACGCTGGGTTTGCGCGCCCCAATATTTATCTGATGGGACCTCTAGCGGGCCAAAGCTGTCGGTTTCGGTGCGGGTCTGGGACATGGAAGCTCCTCCGAAAATAGGTTCGGCAAAGCTTTAGCTTTCAATGCGCCTACGTGCAATGATTTGCAGCGCTTTTTGTATGCGAACGTGTACCAATTTTCACGCAAATGGAAGGAATGCGGCGTTTTCGCCGCCACCCCCTTATTTGCGGAAACTGTCCAGGCTGACGACTTCGGCTTCACCCGTCGGGGTTTCGACGATTTCGGCAACGTCGTCTTCATCAGCAACCAAAGCAGTTGGTTCTTCGTCATCGTCTTCATCCGGCGTTTCAAAACGCAGCCCGAATTCGACAGAAGGATCCACAAATGTGCGAATGGCATCAAAGGGAATAACCAATTCTTCTGGCTGATCTCCAAAGCTCATCGTAACGCGGAACCCGGTTTCGTCCACCAGCAGGTTTTCGAACTCGTGCTGCATGACAACGGTCATTTCCGTTGGATAGCGTTCACGCAACCAACCGGCAATGTTTACATCGCTTTGGCGGGTGTCAAAGGTGACGAAGAAATGATGATTCCCCGGCAGGCCATTTTCCTGAACATCCATCAATACTTCTCGGATCAGACCGCGCATGGCACGATGCATCAGGCTTCCATAGTCTATTGTCGCCGACATTGTAGGGGGTCCTCGATACCTTTATTCCGCACATCCCTTTGTTAGGCTGAAAGCTTTCCAGAAGGTTAAAAGGGATTTGGTGATGTGCTGCGCGCGGCGCAAGCTTAACCTTGGTTCACATCATATTGAATTACACACCATTTGGAAGGGGGCGTTGGGAAAAATCATGTTTGGGACATCATGCCCAGTAAAAGCCCTGACAGGGCGCAAATGCAAATTGACATGAAAATCCCACGTTTCAAGATAAACATCAAAACTCCACCCAAAGCGATAAGTGGAAAAATATTCCAATTGACGCTTGTGAACATCGGCCAATCAAATGACAGAAATCCCCATGTGATCGGGGTCACGTCATCAAACAGAACATGCAGCGCAAACCAAAGCGACAAATTTGCAATGACGCCGACGACAGCGGCGGTGATGGCGTCCAATGCGCTTTTCAAACGCGGGCGCGCCAAAAGGGTTTCAACATGAGGCGCACCTGCGAAAATCCATAAAAAACAGGGTACGAACGTCATCCATAGGGTCAATCCGCCTGCTGCGATGGCCAGCCCCGTCCCGCCAAGGCCATGCCCAGCCATCATCGCAACGAATTGCGTGACAAGGATCAATGGCCCCGGCGTGGTTTCGGCCAGTCCCAAAGCATCCATCATTTGTGGTGCACTCAGCCATGCATAAGTGTCGACAACCTGTTGGGCCATATAGGCCAAAACGGCATAGGCTCCGCCAAAGGTTGAAACGGCCAGCTTGGCAAAGAAGGTCGATATTTGCAGCAAGGCGGTTTGACCTGTGAGCCAAAGAACCGGCAAGGGCGCCAACCAAAGGATGCTCCAAAACAGGATAATGCGCCAGTTAAGGCCGACGCTTTGGGGCGTGTCCACCGTCCTTTCCGTGGCGTTTGATGTCCACCATCCGATCAAGGCGGCGGTGGCAATAATGACTGGAAAGGGAGTTCTGAACAGAAAAATCGCGACAAAGGCCGCTATGGCAAGACAGTAGGCCCTGCGGGATCTGAGTGCCTTTTGTGACAATTTCATCAAGGCCTGAATCACAATTATCATGACCAGAGCTTTGATGCCTAATAGCAAAGCTTCGGTTTCCGGTAACGCGCCATATTGGGCATAGAGCAAGGCCAATACAGCAATAACTGCCGCGCCGGGCAGAACGAACAGCAATCCTGCAATCACACCGCCAAGAACACCGCGCCGCAACCAGCCAGCATAGGTGGCCAACTGCATTGCCTCTGGCCCGGGCAACAGCATGCAGAAGCTAAGGGCGCGCAGGAATTGATCTTCGCTTAGCCACGTGCGGTCTTCGACCAATTCGCGGTGCATAACGGAAATTTGTGCCGCAGGTCCTCCGAATGACAAAAGACCGATACGTCCGAAAATACGAAAAAATTCAGACCACCCCGAGACGGATTGTTGCGTGTCCTCTGGCATATAAATGCGATCCCTTATGCATCTTGTTCCAAGACCTTTGCGCAATTAGCAGGGATTTCACGTCATTCTTGTGACATCAACCGGTTGGCGCGATTTTGTGCAAGACGATATGTGCCATTTTGGTCGGGTCCTTCGCCAATCAATTGGCGCAATTCGCGCAACAGTTTTTCGCGTATCATGGGCGGATAGTCCTGAAAACCAGCCGCTGTCATCACGAACCCATCCTGTGTCAGTACGTTTTTGCGATAATAATTGGTGATGGCCTGTCCCATGCTTTCAATCGCCAGTGCGTTGAATGTGATCCCACGACGTTCGGCCAAACGGCGTGTGGCAGAAACCGATCCGCCAGAATTCGCCGTGCCATCGCCAGACATATCGACAACCCAGCGCGCGCATTTTGGGGCGTTCGGAAAATGATTGATTGCAAACATCATCGCTTCAGCGGGGGCTGTGTCTGATAAAACAAATGCACGGGGCAGGGCGCGTGTTTGCGCCGCAAATGCACGCACATCCGCCGCGCTACGCATTTGTTGCCAATCAATGCTGACAACCTGACGATCCACGCCTGACCACTGTATCACGCTCAGTGATACCTGATCTTGCACCAAAATTTCTGCGATTTCGCGGTCCTGTAAGGCGGCTGCCAAACCATCAACCTGAATGCGATATTCCCCAACATCCACGGAATTGGAAACATCCATGGATAAGATCAATGCGGTTTGGCAGGCATGTGAAGCCTGCGCGATCAGCAAAAAAACAACAAAAAATGCGCGTTTCATGCACATCATGAAACGAGGCGGCACGCCTCTGTGTCAAGCACAAGCCAAAAGAGACCGGACAACACTCTGTGAAGGACCGCTTTCTGGCGTTTCTATTTGCAACGACATCACTTTTTTTGGGGGTGGTAGTGCAGGTTTCTGTTGCCAGGTACCTGCGAACCCCGCCTAACGCGGCTAGGCGCTAGGGCTTAAGTTTCGATCACTCGAACTGCTTACGCAGCCAGAGCCATCGGAGCACGATTGTCATTTGCAATTGTACATTTTGAACCGGTAACGGTGGTATCTCACCGAAGCAAAGCTACGTCTTTACGCGTTTGTCGATCCTATTTCGGCCCCATGATCCCCCAAATGACGGGATTTTGGTGGAGCCGCCGGGTACCGCCCCCGGGTCCAATCCGTTTATTTCACGCGCGTTTATGCCCATAGTTCCACGAGGGAACGGTGAATATATAGGCATGCTTTTCAAGAGTTTCAATATACTAATGCAGTCAAAGCCCATTGCTTTGCCAAATAGGACGAGGTCATATAGCGCAAAACAAAAAGGCAGTATTTCTATTGGACCGTTTCGGCACACTTGCAGATGGCACAGAGGTTGGACAGGTGACGCTAAACCATGGCGCATTTTCCGCCAAGGTGATCACTTGGGGGGCAACGCTACAGGATATGCGCCACAGGGGTTTGCCGTTTTCTTTGGTGGTGGGTTCTGATGATCTGACCGATTATCTTGGCCCGTTGCGGTATGCGGGTGCAATTGTGGGGCGCGTGGCCAATCGGATTGGCGGGGCGCGGGCCAAATTGAACGGAACGGATCTAAGATTTGCCGCCAATGAAGGTGCAAATATCCTGCATTCGGGTGAACATGGTCTGTCAGACCAAAATTGGTCGGTGATTGCACAATCTAGCGATAGTGTGACGCTGCAAACCGTATCCCCAGATGGGACATGTGGGTTTCCCGGAAACCTGACCGCGCGGTGCACCTATCGTCTTAGCGATCAGGGCCTGCATATCACGCTGAGCGGGCAAAGCGATGCGCCGACATTGTGTAATCTAGCAAGCCATGGTTATTGGAACCTGGATGGGTCAGAGACCATATCTGATCATGTGTTTCAGGTGAATACAGATCGTTACCTGCCCTTAAATAAAGAAAACATTCCGATCGGATGCAGCGCGGAGGTGACTGGGACATCTTTTGATTTCACCCAGTCAAAATCGCCAATCATTGAAGGGGGATTGGATCACAATTTCTGCCATTCAGAGCACCCATTGGAGGAACCGCAGCTGGCGTGCACTTTGGAAACAGACATGGCCACGCTTCAACTGTTCACTGATGCCCCGGGCCTTCAGGTCTATGATGCGCGCCATTTTGATGGCAGTGTCATCGGGCATGATCTCCGCAGATACGGCCCCCATCCGGGGCTTGCATTAGAGCCACAACACTGGCCAGATGCGCCAAACCATTCCGGGTTTCCCGAAATTCTTCTTTTGCCAGGACAAATTTGGCAACAGCAATCCGTATTCGCGATTGCACCGAAATAACCAATAGGACCACAGATATGGCACAGACGTCTCACAAAGGTATCGCGTTCAACTGGCAAGATCCGTTTCTTTTAGAACAGCAATTGAATGAAGAAGAGCGCATGATCCGGGATGCCGCAGCCAGCTTTGCGGCCGATAAACTGGCCCCGCGGGTGGAAGATGCCTATTTGAACGAAACAACGGATCCCGAGATTTTTGCTGAAATGGGGGCTTCGGGCCTGTTGGGTGTGACGGTTCCAGAAGAATATGGCGGGGTTGGCGCGTCCTATGTGTCCTATGGTTTGGTTGCACGCGAAGTTGAACGGGTTGACAGCGGATATCGGTCCATGATGTCCGTTCAATCTAGCCTCGTGATGTTCCCGATTTTTGCATATGGATCAGAGGCGCAGCGCGAAAAATATCTGCCAAAACTGGCCACAGGAGAATGGATTGGATGTTTCGGCCTGACCGAGCCTGAAGCCGGTTCAGATCCCGGTGGAATGAAAACACGCGCGACAAAAACAGCGGGCGGTTATGTGTTGAATGGTTCGAAAATGTGGATTTCGAACGCGCCCATAGCCGATGTTTTTGTGGTTTGGGCCAAGTCCGATGCGCATGACGGCAAAGTAGTCGGGTTTGTCTTGGACAAAGGAATGAAGGGCCTAAGCGCGCCGAAAATTGAAGGCAAGCTGTCCTTGCGCGCCTCAATCACTGGTGAAATCGTCATGGAAAATGTCGAAGTTGGCGAAGATGCGCTGCTGCCCGGAATTACCGGAATGGGCGGACCATTTGGTTGTTTGAACCGCGCGCGTTACGGTATTTCATGGGGTGTTTTGGGCGCAGCAGAGGATTGCTGGATGCGGGCGCATGGCTATGGGATGGACCGTAAGCAATTTGGCAAACCCTTGGCAGCGACACAACTATATCAAAAGAAACTGGCGGACATGATGACCGAAATCTCGCTTGGGCTACAGTCGTCGTTGCGTGTGGGTCGCTTGATGGATGAGAATGCTTTCGCCCCTGAGATGATTTCCATCGTCAAACGCAACAATTGCGGCAAAGCCCTAGATATTGCCCGGATGGCCCGCGACATGCATGGCGGGAACGGTATTCAGTCAGGCTATCACGTGATGCGACACGCCCAAAATTTGGAAACCGTGAACACCTATGAAGGCACACATGATGTGCACGCCCTGATCTTGGGTCGTGCGCAAACCGGTCTACAGGCGTTTGGATAAGATATGAGTGCTGGAACACCCTATAAAGGGTTGAAAGTCGTTGAATTGGCGCGAATTTTGGCCGGTCCATGGATTGGCCAATGTTTGGCGGATCTAGGTGCCGAAGTGATCAAGGTTGAAGCACCTCAAGGGGATGACACCCGTCGCTGGGGCCCTCCTTTCATTGAACGTGAATTGCCCAGCGGTGATACCGAAACGGTCGCAACCTATTTTCATGCGGCCAATCGCGGAAAAACATCCGTATGCGCGGACTTTAGAAGTGAGGAAGACCTCAATAAAGTCAAAGCTTTGATTTCTGATGCTGATGTTGTGATTGAAAATTTTAAAGTCGGGGGGCTGGCCAAATTTGGGTTGGATTATGCGTCTTTAGCTAAAGACAATCCGGGGCTGATCTACGCATCAGTCACCGGTTTTGGGCAAACGGGACCGAGAGCGTCTCAGCCGGGTTATGATTTTCTGATCCAAGGTATGAGTGGCATCATGGATGTGTCCGGCGATCCCGATGGCACACCGATGAAGGCTGGCATTGCGATTATGGATCTTTTCACAGGGCTCTACGGTGTTGTGGGTGTCCAAGCAGCCTTGGCTGAACGGGCGCGATCCGGGCAGGGGCAACATATCGATCTGTCACTTTTGGATAGCGGTGTTGGCGTGCTGGGCCATCAAGGCATGATCTATTTGCTGGGCCATCAGGTGCCGAAACGGTTGGGCAATGGGCATCCCAGCATTGTGCCTTATGACACGTATGAATGTTCCGATGGCCATTTGATTGTTGCATGTGGCAATGATGGTCAGTTTGCTTCGATGGCGCGGGTGTTCGACATGGTTTCTTGGATCGAGGATCCTGCGTTTGCGACCAATCCTGCAAGGGTTCAAAACCGCGACCAAGTGAATGCCGCCGTCATGGAGCAAACCAAATCGTGGAAAAAGGACGATTTGATCGCAGCGTTAGAGGCTGCAAAAGTGCCTGTCGGCCCGATCAATACCGTTAAGGATGTCATGGCTGACCCACAGATCCAGCACCGGGGCATGCAGATTGAACCAGAGGGCATAAAGGGGTTGCGGACACCAATCCAGTTTTCCCGATCAGAACTGGCGCTCGATAAGGCTGGCCCAACTTTGGGCAACGGGGATTGGTCCTTTAAACAGGGCAGCTAAGCCGCCCTGTTCTTATGAAAACTATCACGCTTGCGTTGCGATTTTATCAACCGCTTTCTGTAGAGACATGCCATCCAGCGCGTCGATCGATAATGCCGTAAACAAGCTGAGGCGATTGAATAAAATTCCATAAGCCTCTTGGAATGCAAGGCTTTTTTCGGCCTCTTCACCCTCGACCTTAACAGGGTCTTTCATGCCCCAATGGGCTGTGATGGGTTGGCCGGGAAAGGCTGGGCATTCTTCATTGGCCGCTTGGTCACAGACGGTGAATATGAAGTCAAACTTTGGCGCACCTTCACTTGTAAACTCCGCGATGTCCTTTGAACGCAGCTGTGATACATCGTGCCCTTTTTGCTGCATAAGTGCCAAAGCATGCGGATTAGGGGATCCATGTGGATTTGTTCCCGCAGAATAAACGTCAAACGCATCGCCACCGAGTTTGCGTAGAATGGCCTCTGCAAAAAGAGAACGGGCTGAGTTTCCAGAGCAAACAAACAATGCTGCGTATTTTGTGTCGGCCATTTATGGCTCTCCATCAGATCAGGTCAGTTGAGGAAAGGAACAAGGCGTTGGCGGTTACTGTGACCCGCGACCATAAATGAGACCTCGGGAAACATAAGATGAAAACCAATGGAAGCCTCAGCGCGCTATTGTTCCGTATTTCCCAAATAAGAGAAATATAGATGTGGGGCAAGTTATATTTCCAGAAATTTGGAAATAGTATTTCCATAAAAAAACACCCCCGCATATACGGGGGTGTATATTGAACCTATCGGGTCAGCTTTAGCCAACCAAAGCTTTGTTCAGGTTCTCATCTACCTTTTCCAAGAAACCCATAGTGGTCAGCCAGCTTTGGTTTGGACCAACCAGCAAAGCCAGGTCTTTGGTCATGTGGCCGCTTTCAACGGTTTCAATGATTACACGCTCCAGCGTTTCGGCGAATGATTTCAATTGAGCATTCTCATCCAACTTCGCGCGATGCTTTAGGGCGCCTGTCCAAGCATATATAGATGCAATGGAATTTGTAGATGTGGCTTCACCTTTTTGGTGCTGGCGATAATGGCGCGTTACAGTACCATGGGCGGCCTCGGATTCCACGATTTTGCCATCCGGCGTGGTCAATTGCGAGGCCATCATGCCAAGCGACCCGAACCCTTGGGCGACAATGTCAGACTGAACATCGCCATCGTAGTTTTTGCAGGCCCAAACGAATTTACCGTTCCATTTCAACGCACAAGCGACCATATCGTCGATCAGACGGTGTTCGTACCACAGGCCTGCGTCCTTATACTTGTCAGCGAACTCGGCCTCGTACACTTCTTGGAACAGATCCTTAAAGCGGCCATCATAGGCCTTTAGAATTGTGTTCTTAGTCGACAGGTAAACGGGCCATCCAAGGCTAAGACCGTGGTTGAACGAGGCACGCGCAAAATCGCGGATGCTTTCATCCTGATTGTACATGCCCATGTAAACGCCGGCATCCGGCGCATCATAAACATCCCGTTCGATGACTTCGCCATTTTCGCCTTCCCATTTCATGGTCAGCTTACCCTTGGACGGGAAATGGAAATCAGTGGCCTTATATTGATCACCGAATGCGTGTCGCCCCACAACGATGGGGGACGTCCAACCAGGGACCAAACGAGGTACATTTTTACAAATGATCGGTTGGCGGAACACAACACCGCCCAGAATATTGCGGATCGTGCCATTTGGCGACTTCCACATCTTTTTCAAACCAAACTCTTCCACGCGCGCCTCGTCTGGCGTGATGGTGGCACATTTGACTGCGACCCCGACCTCTTTGGTCTTATTCGCGGCGTCAATTGTGATCTGGTCCTCGGTGCGATCCCGTTCTTCAACCGATAGGTCATAATAGAGCAGATCAATGTCGAGATAGGGAAGGATCAGCTTCTTTTTGATAAAATCCCAGATGATCCGGGTCATTTCATCCCCGTCCATTTCCACGATCGGGTTCTCAACCTTGATTTTGCTCATCGCACGGTCTTTCTTTTGGGTGCCGAAACAGAAGATTCATCACGAGCCTAGCGGATGAATTGGCTTTCTCAACCCCTATCGCCTGCGAACACTAATTTCAGGTTAGCACTATTGCGTAAGTGCTTAAGTTTTTTCACGATCTGGGATACAAGTGGACAATCCAAACGCAGCTAAAGCGATCAGGAAAATCGCGATCACCAGCGGCCAGAGCGTGCCATTGAACAGCAATCCAACAGGGATCGCGATGATCATCGCCAAAACGGTAGAGAGCGCGCCTGTGATGGATGCGGCCATTCCGGCGATATGGCCCATTGGTTCCAACGCCAGCGCATTCAGGTTTCCGATCAAAAGCCCCAACATGTAGAACACAGATATCTGCCAAATTATAAATACCACGAAGAACAAGGTTTCATGTCCTGGCTCGTCCAGCCCTGCGAAAAGCGCGATGATAACCAGGCCAGACAGGATTGATTGTATGCCCAATGTTCCGGAAATGATGGCCCGCATACCAATTCGGTTGACCAAATAGGCGTTTACCGCATTCGACGTGACGCCCACCAGAGCAACAAACGCGAACCAATAATGGAAACTGTCAAGCCTATCAAAGACCACATCATAGATCTGTTGGATTGAATTGATAAAGCTTAGGAGGATCGCAAAGGATGTGGCCATCACGGCGATACATACCACAACCATTCGATTGCTGAGGACCTGTTTAACCCCATCGACAATGGTGCTTATTTTAAATGTGATGCGGCGTTCTTGCGGCAGGGTTTCAACCAACCGCAAAGAGAACCAGATAGAAATCAAACCTGCAAAGCCGATAAACGCGACAAAAATGACCCGCCAGCTGCCGAATACCATCAATGAAGCACCGACACTTGGGGCGAATGCGGGGAATAGGGTGAAAATCATCATGACGAATGACGAAATTTTTGCCATCTCGCGCCCCTTATAGAGGTCGCGAATGATAGACAGGCCAACAACCCGAGGGGCCGCGGCGCCAAAGCCCTGCAGCAATCGGGCAAAGAGCAATGTTTCAAGGTTAGGCGCTATGGCCGCACATGCTGCACCGATCGTGTACAGGACCAAACCAGCCAAGACGACAGGCTTTCGCCCCCATGCGTCTGACAGGGGGCCGGTGAAAAACGTGCCAAACCCCATTCCCATAATAAAGACACCAACCACCAACTGGGCCTTATTCACAGCGTCCGGAGTGAGTTCACCGGCGATGTCACCAAGCGCAGGTAACATCGCGTCTACCGAAAAGGCGATGGTGGCAAACATCATCGCCAAAAGAGCAATGAATTCGTTGCGTGAAATTTTTTGCGCGGGACCAGTCGCCATGTCATCAATGGCTGGTGCTGTATTGGACAACGCCTTACTCCTAAACTAATGAGTTTAGCCTATAGGAGCGGCCCGATTGAACAAGCGCTGGATTGTACCAAATTTAGCGAAACTAGGCGTCTTTCGGCGCAGCTTCCGCTGTCAGTTCTTTGATCACTTGCGCCCAAAGTTCTGGTGGTTGCGCGCCGGGAACCGCGTGTTGGCCAGCGACGATAAATGTGGGAACCGATGTAATCCCCATACCCCGTGCCGAAGCGTCGCGTTCGATTGTTTCACGACGATCTGCATCGGATGCGAGAAGGCGCAAAATCACCGCAGCATCCATTTCAGCACTATCTGCGATATCGGCCAAAACTTCGCGATTCCCGATGTCGCGACCTTCGACAAAATAGGCTTTGAACAATTTGGACACGATGGCGGTTTGACGTCCTTCCAGTTCGGCCCAATGGATCAATCGGTGGGCATCGACTGTATTGGGTGTGGTTTTGATTTTGTCTAGGTTCAGGGCCAAACCTGCTTTTTCACCATGTTCGACAACAGGAGCATAGGCGTGCATTGCGCCTTCTGTACCGCCAAATTTGTCTTCCAAATACGTGCGACGATCCATGCCTGCAGCTGGCATTGCGGGATTCAGCATGAAGGGCAGCCACCGAATTTGAAACGGGTGATCCGGATGGGCCTCTAAGGCGCGATCTAGGTAGGATTTACCGATGTAGCACCAAGGACAAATCGGGTCAGAAAAAATATCAAGTTGGATCATGCTTTGCCTCGCCTATGTTTCGGCCTTCTTAGTCCGAAAGTCTATAAAAGGCGAGGGGCGGAACTTGCGGGGGTGGTCACAGATCCGTATAGGTTCTCGACATGAGTTCAGATCCAAAAAACTTAATTCGCATCGCGCGTGAAAATGGCCAAAACGAGCTGAGCAAGCCCGTCGATCTAGGTGAACGCGTGCGTGAGTTGCGCAAAGCGCGCAGTTGGACGCTAGAGCAGGCGGCCACACAGGCCGGTATGGCACGGTCTACATTGTCCAAAATTGAAAACGGACAAATGTCGCCAACCTATGATGCATTGAAAAAGCTGGCCGAAGGTCTGGATATTTCCGTGCCGCAATTGTTCACGCCAGCGCAAAAAGCGGCTGTGAACGGACGTTTGACATCCAACCGAATGGGCGAAGGGACACATACCGTCACAACGACATATGAACACCATCTTCTGGCCAATTCGTTGACGCAAAAGCAAATGTTGCCTTATCACGCCCGGATCCGGGCCCGGTCCATGGATGAATTTGACGGCTGGGTGCGCCATGAAGGCGAAGAATTCCTATATGTTTTGACAGGCGTTGTGCGCCTCTACACCGAATTCTACGAACCTATTGAAATGAAGCGTGGCGATAGTGCCTATTACGATGGCGAAATGGGCCATAATGTCGTTTCGATTTCCCCCGAAGACGCAACCATCCTGTGGGTGACATCACTTGTCTAAACCCGCCTTTCAGGATTGGGTTTGGAATATGGATATCAAAGTCAAAATTTAGCCTTGCAAATATGGGGCAGGGGCGGTAATGACCCCGCACACTTCGCAGGCGAAGGCGGGCCGTTTTGGGGAGACATCCTAAAAGGTCCACCGGTTGGGGTTCTGGATTTGTCTAACAAATCTGGACGAAAAAATGCCCCTCACCCTTCGCCAAGGCATAAACCGGAAAGGAAATAGCATGGCTCTTCCCGAGTTCACAATGCGCCAGCTGCTGGAAGCAGGCGTTCACTTTGGTCACCAGACACAGCGCTGGAACCCACGTATGGGCGAATTCATCTACGGTTCGCGCAATGGCATCCACATCATGGACCTGACACAGACCGTTCCAATGTTGGACGCGGCGCTGAACGTGATCCGTGAAACCGTCGCAAAAGGCGGTCGTGTTCTGTTCGTTGGCACCAAGCGCCAGGCGGCAGGTCCAGTTGCTGAAGCAGCTGAGAAATGCGCACAATATTACATGAACCACCGCTGGTTGGGCGGCACGCTGACAAACTGGCAGACTGTTTCTCAGTCCATCCAGCGTCTGCGCACCATCGACGAGCAAATGGAATCCGGCGCTGAAGGTCTGACGAAAAAAGAGCGTCTGAACATGGAGCGCGACCAGGGCAAATTGCAAGCGTCTCTGGGCGGTATCCGCGAAATGGGCGGCGTTCCTGATCTGCTGTTCGTCATCGACGTGAAAAAAGAAGCTCTGGCTGTTGCTGAAGCAAACAAACTGGGCATCCCAGTTGTTGGTGTTGTTGACACGAACTGCTCACCAGCCGGTGTTGATTACATCATCCCAGGCAACGATGACGCATCTCGTGCGATTTCTCTTTACTGCGACTTGGCTGCACGTGCAGCTCTGGACGGCATGTCTGCACAATTGGGTGCAGCAGGCGTTGATCTGGGCGCACTGGAAGAAATGTCAGAAGAAGAACTGACTGAAGCACCAGCCGAAGCGTAAGCCAATTTTCGGTTTTGCGGCCCGTTTTTTCAAACTGTCGCAAAACCGACATGCAGACGTGACATGAGCCGGGGCGTCACATCCTTTTGTCAGGATGGTCCTAAGGTCGATAGACCAACCGGCACGAAACTTGCAACATTGCGAATTACAAGGAGAGCCAAGCCATGGCGATCACAGCAGCACAGGTTAAAGAACTGCGCGAAATGACAGGCGCGGGCATGATGGATGCCAAAAAAGCGTTGACCGAAAATGATGGCGATCTGGAAGCAGCAATCGACTGGTTGCGCACCAAAGGTCTGGCCAAAGCCGCTAAGAAATCCGGCCGTACGGCAGCGGAAGGTCTGGTTGCTGTTGCAGTTGACGGCGGCAAAGGTGTTGCGGTTGAAGTTAACTCTGAAACCGACTTCGTTGCGAAAAACGCTGAATTCCAAACATTGGTTGGCGGCATCGCATCCGCTGCTTTGTCTGTAGCAGATGTTGAAGCGCTTGGTGCGGCGGATCTGAACGGCAAACCAGTTTCCGAAAACATCACTGACGCCGTTGCGAAAATCGGCGAGCACATGACATTGCGCCGCATGGCGACTGTGGAAGGTGACGTTGTTGCATCATATGTGCACAATGCTGCGACCACTGGCATGGGCCAGATTGGTGTTCTGGTTGCGCTGAAAGGTGGCGACGAATCTTTTGGTAGGCAGGTTGCGATGCACATTGCAGCGGCAAACCCATCTGCATTGTCCGAAGCGGATCTAGACCCAGCGATCGTTGAGAAAGAAAAGCAAGTTCAGATCGACATCGCGAAAGAGTCCGGCAAACCAGATGCGGTTATCGAAAAGATGATCGTTGGCCGTATGAAGAAATTCATGGCTGAGGTGACGCTGCTGGGCCAAGGTTTCGTGTTGAACCCAGACATCACGGTTGAGCAAGCTGCGAAAGAAGCAGGTGCGGAAATCGTTGGCTATGTTCGCATGCAAGTTGGCGAAGGCATCGAGAAAAAAGAAGAAGACTTTGCAGCTGAAGTTGCAAAAGTTGCTCAGGGCTAACGTCAGCCGAATTTTGGGACTGGTGTAAACCAGTCCGAATAATTTGACATCACATAGAGGGCAGGGCGGTTTCGTCCTGCCTTTTCTTTTGTTTGCGATTTGAAATCCAAAACGGAGTAAGCTTTGAAACTGGGGCCGCCCCTTAAATATAGCGGGACGACCCCATAACAGCCGGGAAGCTAGGGGAGACATTGGGACACGTCTTTTCCCGACGGTATTTCAAAACCAACTCCGTGAAAGAGCCGGCCCAAATGAACGAAAATAATTCACCTGGACCGGCACCGGCAATGCCGGAAGATTGACAGGGCCTGGTAATCTCCAGGGTATCTATCCAATGCTCCATGGCCAAAAAAGCCACCACTCACGGAACTGAGGATATAATGACAATTTTACGTGGGAGCCGGAAGTGTGGAATTCCCGACTTCGACAATTCTCCGTAAATAAATTAAGTAATGTTGCTTAATTTCACGGAAAAGTTGTATTTCTCACAACTTAAAGTTTAATTTCTATGCGCAATTGCAGTCAATAGGGGATTAAAGCGCTTCAATTGACCCAATTAGGACTTCAAAACATATATCTGATTCTGGAACGCTGCTTTTGTCACGGCTTGTGCGGTTGTATCGACGTTCAAAGTTTCTCGAGCAAGACGCAGATGTTTTTCAACGGTTGCTTGGGTGAGCCCCATAATGATCGCGATATCTTGCATCGTTTTTCCATCGCCAACCCATTCCAGTGTTTCTCGCTGCCGGGCTGTCAGGCTTTGGTTGGGCATCGGTTGAGGCAATGTCATGATCTTAAGATGCATGAGATTGTTGAGAAGGACGATTTCGGTACCGAACTCGTCCCAAATCGCATCGACATCATCCTGGCTTAGTCCAACTTTGCCAGCCAAAGAAATTGCCGCTCTGGTACGGCTTGAGACGGTTTTGAAACTGATCGAATAGCCCGCAGTGACGTTGTGAGAAAAATTGAACTCGATTACTTTTAACATCTTTGGCGACAGTTCACCGAGTTGTAATTTATCGCCAACACGGCGCCAACTGGATGCGCCAGCATGTGACATCGCCCAATTGACCATAGGCGCATCGCGATAAAGGCCGCCTTCAACAAAACCGTCCAAATAGTCGCGCCCATGATTAGAGAGAACGAGAAATTCGTTTGGATCTCCCAAAGATGTTTGCGTGCTAAACAAAGTAAAACCATAGATCAAACGATCGAACCCATAGGCGGCCATGCGTTCACAGTGATCGTTCCACAGTCGATCAACACTGTTCGTGTTGGTCATTTCGGTTAAATCGTTCAGGAGTGATGGTTTCATAGCTATCCAGAAGTCAATTTTTTAGGTTTTGCAAAAGCTATCTAATGTTAGTTGCTCGATCAATTGAATAAGCATTAATTGAATGGATGGCAGTGGTTCTTGCTTTAAAGTTCATGAACGACCTGTATGTTGGGGTTTATCCCCTTGACATACGGTGGTAAAAATCCTATTTATAATGCATGAAACAGACAAACGTCCGCCAGTTCTTCAAGCAATTCCCTACAGACGAAGCATGTCTTGAGCATTTGTTTAATGTTCGCTTTGGTCAGGGCCACGAATGTCCTAAATGCAAGCGGGCCGCTAAGTGGTATCGCTTGCAGTCAGAACAGGCTTATTCCTGCCAGTGGTGTGGTCACCACATCCATCCAATGGTTGGCTCCATCTTTGAAAAAAGTCGCACACCTTTGCAACTTTGGTTCTATGCGATCTTTCTGTTCACCACGTCCAAGCACGGCGTAAGCGGCAAGGAATTGCAGCGCCAACTTGGCGTGACATACAAAACTGCTTGGCGCATGGCGAAGCTGATCCGTGAGCACATGGCCGAAGTTGATGGCGAAGCCCCTCTAGGTGGCACTGGCGCTGTTGTGGAGATTGACGAAACGTTTGTCGGTGGCAAAACAACCGGCATGGATTGGCGCAAGCGCAAAACCGTTGTGATGGGCATGATGGAGCGTGGCGGCGATGTGATGCTGAAAGTGGTTCCTGACCAAACGCGCGGCTCTTTGATGCCTCAAATCAACAGCAATATTGCGGATGGTACTGAAATTCACACTGATGAACTGCGCACCTACAACAAGGCGGTCGATGTATCCCGCTATACGCACAAGACGGTGAACCATTCGCAAGACGAATATGTTGGCCCTAACGGCGAAACGACCAACTCAATCGAGAACTTCTTTGGGCACTTGAAGCGCTCATTGAAAGGCACGCACAACAATGTGTCGCCCAAGTATCTTGAAGCCTACGTCAAAGAGTTTGAGTACCGTTTCAATCGTCGGACGACTCCGGAGGTGATGCTTTCCGAGTTGCTTTCACGATTTCCTGAGTTGGGCGCTTAATCAGGGCGTCTAGCTTGTCGAGGTCGCCATCTGGGTCAATCTCGTGTTCCTTGATGAAGTCTTCAATCTTGCCCTTTCGGGCGTCTTTAAGGTTGGGCATAAAAGCTATCCCGATGTATTTATCTGTTTATTTTCAGCATGTTAGTTAGGCCTTGAGTTGACAAAGCAGCGTCTTATATGGTAATAGTAACGGGCGCAAAGGGTCACCGTCATGAAGAACCATATTTATCAAAGGCTTGGGTTAAGTGTATTGCAGATCGCTGCGGTAGTCGTGCTTTTGTTAGTTGCACGCTCGCATTTCCCTGCTGTGGTGTATACCGTTACCCCCATCGCTTTTGTGGTTATCGTGGCTTTTTTACTAGTATCAGGCGGGTTCAGGAAACTAAAGCGTGGGCGTGACTCTTAGGACTTGGATTGTCCCTTTAACTGGTCGCCATTCCCCGTCAGAGAATTTCTCTTTGAAAGAGATATGTATCTGCATTTCAATTCCTTGCCGCAAGTTTTCGTTCACGCCTCCCTCCAAAATTGACTTTGCAAAGTAGTCGTCTCGCATCTTGGCGGTAAATGGCAATCCTGTAGCAACATCTGTGAAGGTCCACGCCAAGTCGCGTTCGCTGAGATTTGGGCGGTCCAATATGACATCTGAAACTCGTTCGCTCGTTCTTATGTCGGGCTCATCTTCTTGGTCCCAAAGGCCAGTACGTTCTGCAAATTGCTCACTAGGCACACTAAAGGCAAGGTCTTGCCCCGAAGCTTCGCATATGCCGACACTACTAACGGCAGGATCATGAGTTAATATTTTAAAAAATCTACGGTTTGTCGCCTTAATCTCAGGGGACTCAGACATTTTTTCGAGCAATTTTTCAAAAAGCTGCCGGTCTGTTTCATCAAGCTCTATGGTGTCAGGCCCACCCAACCAAAAGTCGGCTGAGGGACCGGCATCTATTGCAAGGAAAACAGCCAAAGCAACCGCATACTTGGTTAATTTTGGGTACTTGATTTTGCTTTCAACGGCCCCAGCCACTTGAGTGTGGAATTGATCGAAAGGCTACTTTCATGAGCGTTCACGAACTCGACACGCACTTCAACATCGGGGGCAATAAGGTTGGTGGCAAGACGTATCGAGTTCACCCACTCGATAGCTGCTTTTGAAATTACTTCAAGGTCTGCCTTCTGGCCCTCATGCAATCCAAAATATAGGCTTACACTTCCATTTGCTAAGTCGCTCAAAACAATCTCCATTATCAATGGAGTATATCGTTTCAACCTTTCCGAGATTCGTCAACTACGTATGCTGAAGGGATACACCCCTGTATGTTTAACATAATACAGATTATACGTTAAGTAGATAATCTTGAACCACAAGGCTTCACGATCGCCTCTTAAACAGAATGACAACAGACGTAAGCACAACAAGGATGCTTAGACACAGCTTGCTGATTGGTTCCATAAGACCCTCGATCATAATTGCATGACCGACAGAGCCGGTCACGATGACCCCAGCCAACACGATATGGGTTTGACGCCAAGGGATGGAAATGTGGCGACGTGCAAACACCAGAAGCGCCGACAGAAACACCCCCAGCATTGCGATCACCCCCCAAGGGGCAAACGGCGTGGGTGATCGAAACAATAAAGCGTCAATGATATCTGGCGGGCTGGTCATCCAAAGCAGCGCAACATGCGCGATCACCAGGAAAACCAGTGTTATCCCGATAAACCGATGAACATGACGTGATGTTCGCACCGATATGGCCGGCAGTGCTTTGGTGGCCAATAACGGCTGCAGCAACAAAAGCGCCAGTGCTCCAATTCCGGCAAAACAGCCGAATATGTAGATCGGGTCGCGCCATGCTAAAAACGGGCTATGGGTTGCTAACCATATGGGCAGGATCATTGCCAGCCCAAGGCCGCTCCAAATGCTTATTCGAATGAGGGCCTTCATCGACATCCAGACGGTCCCGAAGCAATCGTCGATTAAGCAGGCTCTAAGACAAAGTCGACATGCATGGTCGTATCGCGCCAGTTTTCTAAAATCGGTCGCAGGAACACCGTTTTGAATGCGCCACCATCATAGGCCAAATGCGCATGCGCCTGTCCAACGGCCGGCACAATCTGGGGCATTTCGATTTGAAATGACCCATCTGCCAAACTAAGCGTCGCACCATGGCTGCGTGAATCCCGTTCATGGCCTTCTGTTGTATGGGCCCAAACCTGAATGCGCTGTCCTTCCAATGGGGCGCCATCCCCTGCCCTACGAATGCGACCTGTCATCAAAAAGCCACCGCCACCGATTCTGTCGACGATCGGTGCACCGGGCCGATAATTGTTCGCACCACTGCGCATGGTGCGCGTTGGTGCCAATCCCTGAGCCTGAGCAGAACCACCTATAATACCGGACGTCATCGCGGCCCCGGTCGCAATCAGCGCTTTGCGCCTTGAATACCAAAATGACGTCATTAGGGTCACTCCCAGAAAATCCATTTTGTCAGGCCAGGACACACAGAACGTGTTGTCGGGATCGACACTGTTCGAATGACTGTCCGCCTCACGATCAATCTAAAGGACTGGCGAAATCCAACAAGCCCATCGCACGGCAAAGTGAACGGCAGATATTTGCCACTTTCAATGACGTTTTATCCAAGAACACCACTGAAAAGATCCAATGCGATCCACTGACTTGGGCAACCAACATTTTCACATCTTGCACCTTCGGAGCCACCGTTGCACAAGTTTGAAATGGAACAGAAAAAAGCAATTCTTTGTATCGGATCCGTGCTCTGGGATATTATCGGGCGTGCGGATGTCTCTATGGTAGCGGGCAATGATATGCCCGGACGGATCACGCGCATTCCTGGCGGGGTTGCGATGAATATCGCGATTGCCCTGTCACGACTCGGTCTGTCGCCGATCGTGATCAGTTCCGTTGGCAAGGATAGCGAAGGCGAAGAGCTGATCACGCAGGCACGTGCTTTGGGTGTGAATTGCGAATATCTTTATCGCAGCAATGAATTGGCAACGGATCGCTATATGGCTGTCGAAGCCCCAAATGGTTTGATCGCAGCGATTGCTGATGCGCATTCTTTAGAGGCCGTTGGATCCCGCATCCTGACACCGTTGCAGGATGGCCGTTTGGGCAGCGCAGATGCGCCTTATCAAGGTGTCGTTGCGTTGGATGGCAATTTGACCGTGAAACTATTGGATGAAATTTCAACATCCGATTTGTTCACGCAATCAGACCTGCGCATCGCACCTGCGTCACCGGGAAAGGCAGATCGTCTTTTGCCATTTCTACGCGCCAAACGTGGAACGCTTTATGTAAATTTGGAAGAAGCTGGCCTTTTGTGTCACACTCAATTTACGAATACATTGGATGCAGGCGCTGCGTTGCTGGAACGCGGTGCCGCCCGAGCCTTGATCACAAATGGGGGAGAACCCTGTTGTGACGCGACAGCGGAGGGTTTGGTACAAGCCCAACCTCCAAAAATTCAGGTTGCCCGCGTGACTGGCGCTGGTGATACGTTTATGGCAGCCCATATTGCTGCCGAACTTCGCGGCTCATCGCGTACAGATGCGTTAGACAGCGCATTGGCCGTAGCCGCCGCCCATGTTTCAGGAGAAACTGCACTATGATCACATTGTCAAAAGAGGTCGCACAGGCCCTGGCAGAAAATCGCCCTGTTGTGGCGTTGGAGTCGACCATCATCACACATGGTATGCCTTGGCCGCAAAACCTAGAAGTGGCTTTGCAAGTCGAAGAAACCGTGCGTGAAAAAGGCGCAGTCCCCGCCACGATCGCGGTTATCGATGGGACGCTTTATGCTGGTTTGGAACGCGATCAGCTAGAGGCACTGGCCCAAGCAAAGAATGTTGCCAAACTATCGCGTGCGGATCTGCCGGTGATTATGTCCCGGGGTGGCACCGGTTCGACCACCGTCGCCGCCACAATGATCGGTGCGCATTTGGCAGGCATTAAAGTGTTTGCAACCGGCGGTATTGGCGGTGTGCATAAAGGTGCAGAACTTAGTTTTGATGTGTCCGCGGATCTACAAGAACTGGCGCAAACACCTGTGACTGTTGTCTGTGCTGGGGCGAAAGCGATTTTGGATCTGCCAAAAACGTTAGAGGTTCTGGAAACACTGGGCGTTCCTGTGATGACATTGGGTCAAACCACCCTACCCGCCTTTTGGTCGCGTGATTCCGGGTTGCCGTCACCTTTGAGCGCTGAAAATGCAGCTGAAATTGCCGCGGCACATAAAATGCGCAGCGATCTAGGCCTGCCTGGCGGTGTACTGGTCTGCAATCCGATCCCAGAAGAGGCCGAGATTTCTAAGGAAACATTGGCCCCAATCATTGCGCGTGCCAATGCGGATGCGCAGGCCCATGGAATTGGGGGCAAAGGTGTCACGCCTTACCTGTTGCAGCGGATTTACGAATTAACCGAAGGCAAATCATTAGAGGCCAATATCGCGCTGGTTCTCAACAATGCTCGTTTGGCCGCTGAAATAGCGCGCGAAATGGCGACCTGACCCAAGGATACCCCGAATAGATGATGCGATTTGGCAATAGTCTATTGTTCTGATCCCCCCCCGCGCCTAACTTAATTCGTAACGCAATTGCCGGAAGATCTGATGTCAGCACCGTTTGAAACACCCACGCCAAAGCGTCCTGGGCTCTTTACCCGGGTGAGGAATTCGTTTCTGACAGGCATTGTTGTCATCGCACCTGTAGGTTTGACGATCTGGCTGATCTGGACTGTTGTCGGTTGGGTTGACGGGTTTGTCTGGCCCTTTGTGCCGGATGCCTATCAACCAAACGCGCTTTTGAACCGTTTTCTCACCAATGAAGACGGTATCAAGCGCCTGCCATGGCTGTTCGATATCTTGGATGGCGACAAAGACGGTCGGATCGAGGTCAATGTTCGGGGCTTGGGCGTTGTTATTTTCTTGCTGTTCACCACATTGGTTGGATGGATCGCAAAAGGATTGATTGGGCGATCTCTGATCCAATCGATGGAACATTTGATGGAGCGGACACCGGTGGTCCGCTCGGTCTATTCCGGGATCAAACAACTGGCAGAGACGGTTCTAACCAGCTCTGAGGCGAATGATCCTAAAAAAGCCTGCTTGATCGAATATCCCCGCCGGGGCATTTGGGCAGTTGGATTTATCACCACGGAGGCCCGCGGTGAAATTGCCGAACGTGTCGCCAGTGTCGGTGGTATGTTGGCGATTTTTGTACCAACCACGCCGAACCCGACCTCGGGATTTTTGCTATATTTTCCGCGTGAAGATGTGATCGAATTGGACATGAACTTTGACGATGCGGCCAAGCTCGTGATGTCGGCCGGCATGGTTTATCCCAATGGGGAAGATGCGAAATCCGCGCTGGAAAACGCAAAAATACATAAATTGCGCGGCTAACCTCTTTTCAAAACAACAAATACACCTATCTCTACCCTTCCTTAGGTTTTGTTAAGAAGGGGAAGAGACATGGAACTATTGGTCATTTCCGCGCTCTTGATCGGCATGTATGTGATCTGGACACGCAGGACGTCTTTTGGACGATCCAACGCCGCATCCCCAAGATCAAAACCACCCCTCTTTTCAAAAAACCGCTGCAATTGGTCCCTGCGCAATGCCTCTGCTTCCGGTGTCTTGCGGGAATTTGAATGCGCGACCTGTGGTGTCACGGCCTATTCGACCGAACGCGCTGGACCAAAACAGTGCAAGAAGGGTCTGGATTCTGCGAAATTATGATCACTCAGATCGTATCGCCGATAAAACCGCCTGATTGGTGGTTCCATAATTTGGCATAAAGACCATTTTTAGACAGCAAATCATGGTGATTGCCGTCTTCTGCAATTTGACCATCTTGCAATACAACAATACGATCCATTTCCGCAATCGTGGACAGGCGGTGTGCAATGGCGATGACGGTTTTGCCCTGCATAACCGATTGCAACGATGTTTGGATTTCCGCTTCGACCTCGCTGTCCAGGGCGCTGGTTGCTTCGTCCAAAATCAAAATAGGTGCATCTTTTAGGATGACACGTGCCAAGGCGATACGTTGTCTTTGTCCACCGGACAGTTTTACGCCCCGTTCCCCAACATGGGCGTCATAACCAGTGCGTCCCTTATTATCTTCTAGACCCAAAATAAAATCATGCGCCTGCGCCTCACGCGCGGCTGCGTAAATTTGTTCATCACTGACATCTCGCAGGCCCAGAACAATATTTTCGCGCACGGATCGATTTAAAAGCGCCGCCTGCTGGCTGACCATGCCAATTGCGTGACGCAGGCTTTCTTGTTCGACATTGCGAATATCTTGGCCATCGATGGAAATTTTCCCTTCTTCCGCCTCGTAAAAGCGCAGGATTAAATTGACCAGCGTGGATTTTCCCGCGCCAGAGGGGCCGACCAATCCGACCTTTTCACCCGGTGCAATGTCCAAATTGACACCATTCAAACCACCCTGCCCTTTGCCATAGTGATGGCAGGCATTGGTGATTGTGATTTGCCCCTTTGTCACATTCAGCGCATGGACATCATGTCCATGAGGGATCGTCAAAGGTTGGCTGATGCTGCGAAGTGCTTCCCGCACAGACCCAACCTGTTGAAAGATCGAAAAGGTGGATTGCATAACCCAATCCGCCAATGTCGTGATCCGCAATGATAAGGCGACCGCCGCACTGATCAACCCGATTGAGGCCACACCCTGGGACCAGATCCATATTCCGTAGCCGACAAAGCCGACGATAATGATCCCTTCTAACAGAACGGTCAGGGTCCGGAATGCGATGGAGATTTGACGGGCTTCAAACAATTTGTCGCGCGTGGCATCCAAAGAGACACGGTGATCTGCTTCAATATCGATCCGTTTGGCAAACAAGCTGATCGTGTCAAAATTGGAAAACACATCAACGACCTTACCCAGCAATGCGGATTTGGACGCCATGAAATCTTCCATGGATTGAACCATGCGCGGGACAATTAATGCTGTCAAAGACACGTAAAGCGCCAACCAAACAAATAACGGAACAGCAAGGCGGATATCTTCACCGGCCATAAAAATCGTCAGACCAACCATATAGACCAGACCAAAGGCCAAAGCGTTCAGGCAATGATAAATCACATCTGTCGCGTAATTTCCGATAAGAACCAGACGAGAGGCCGTACGCCCGGCCAGATCATCCTGAAACCAGCCTACGGATTGCTGCGTCAGATAATCATGCGCGCGCCAGCGAAACAGATTGGCCGCGTTACATTGCAGACCGATGTCATTCACAGCATGACGCGCGAATTGGGACAAAGGGCGCAACAGAACAATCATCGCACCAGCCCCGATCAGGTTCCACTGATAGGTTTCCCATAATTGATCCGGTTTTGTGGTGCTGAGCATATCGATCAATCGGCCTGCATAGCTGATCAACCAGACCTCAATCGACGCTGTTATGACGGTGATTAGAACGCTAAGCCAAATGACTTTGTTCAGCGGGCGCAAATGGGCCCGAATGTAGGGCCAAACATCCCGAGGCGGCATGCCGGGTTCGCCCTGTGTATAGGGATTGGCCAGACCTAGGGCCAAACGGGTCAGCCGATCATAAATTTTCAACATGACGAATGCCTTCTGGCAAAAAAAATCGATTTTAATCAGCCCAGTCATGGACCCGTCATGTTACAAGGTCAAGGTTGGGGTATATTGCGCTGCGGATGATCCATCACACGCAGCGCAATTTTATCACGTTTTGCGCGACAACACGTGGTTCACCAGTTGCGCGGTTGATCCATCTTTGCCTTTAGTCGAAACTTCACCCGTGACCACAGGGCCAAGCGCGGTGGCCAGTTCTTTGCCCAATTCCACGCCCCATTGGTCGTAGGAATTGATACCCAAAACCACGCCCTCAACAAAAACGCGGTGCTCATACAGAGCCACGATTTTGCCCAGTGTTTTCGGATCCAGCTTGTCATAGATCAATGTGGTCGAGGGGCGATTGCCCGGGAATACACGGTGGCGCGCTTGGCGTTCAAGTTCATCGCCTTCAAATTTGCCGGCAACTTTCCCGCGCGCTTCGTCCAGATCACGGCCTTTCATCAACGCTTCAGATTGCGCAAAACAATTGGCGATCAACAAATCATGCTGGTGGCGCAGCTCAGGTTCATGGCTGTTTGCACCGACCATAAATTCGCAAGGAATGACCCGTGTACCTTGGTGGATCAGCTGGTAGAACGCGTGCTGACCATTGGTGCCGGGTTCACCCCAAACCACGGGTCCTGAATGATAGGGCAAATCCACGCCATCCATGGATACGCCTTTACCGTTGCTTTCCATTTCCAGCTGCTGAAGATAGGCAGGCAAACGCGCCAAACGGTTTTCATATGGCAGAACGGCCCGCGTTCCATAATCCAATACTTGATTGTGCCACAGGCCAACCAACGCCAGAAGAACCGGCATGTTTTCGGCCAAAGGTGCAGTTTGGAAATGGCGATCCATCTCCATTCCACCTGTTAGGAAGTCGCGGAAGTTATCAGGACCAATCGCGATCATAATGGACAGACCAATCGGCCCCCACATAGAATAACGCCCGCCAACCCAGTCTTCAAAACCAAAGACACGTGTCGCTGGGATGCCCCATTCTGCTGCCGCGTCTTGGTTTGACGACAATGCCACGAATTTGCCATCCAGGCTGACACCGGCGGCTTCAAACCATGCTTTCGCAGTGCGGGCATTTGTCATGGTTTCAATTGTGGTGAATGTCTTGGACGCAACAATCACCAATGTTGTCTTAGGATCGCAGACCTTCAAAACATCCGCGATATCCGCACCATCCACATTTGATACGAAATGTGTACGCGGTCCATCATGATATGGGGACAGCGCAATCGTGGCCATCACAGGGCCGAGATCAGAGCCGCCAATGCCGATATTGATCACATCTGTGACCTCGCTTGCGCGAATTTCGGTGGCCGCTGTTCCCATACGCGCCAACGTGTCTAGAACCTCTGGCATAACATCTGCGCCATCAACTGACACGGCTGTGCCATCAAGATTGCGCAGGGCCGTGTGTAGAACCGCGCGCCCTTCCGTTTCGTTGATCTTCTCACCACCAAACATGGCAGCGCGCTTGGCAGCCAAACCGCTGTTGTCCACAATGGACAACATCATAGGCAAGCTGGTGTCGTCTAATTGTGTTTTGGAGAAATCAAACAACATATCCAGCGCAGTGACGCTGAAATCTTCGGCCCGTTTCGTATCAGAAAACAAATCAACGATCCGGCGATTACCCAATCCGTCTGCTACGCGTTTTACATCAGTCCACATATCTCAATCACTCCGCCCAATGAATATTTGCGCCGTCATAAACAGACTTAACTGGGGCCTGTTCTACGGGAAGGGTTTGCGATTCCTCAAGCGCGGTCCGTTTTTCGGCACCGAAAATCAGGATATGTTTATGCGCTGCGGTATTGAGGGCACGGGCCGATAAAGTGATGCGTGGCTCGGGCGCGCCGGGTGCACGCATAGGCAATAGGTTTGGCGCGTCATCTGCCAAGGCCTCTGCCAATTTATCTGCCCCGGGAAACAGGGATGCTGTATGCATGTCACCGCCCATACCAAGCAGCAAAACATCGACCGGCAGCGCCGCAGCAATAGCATCATCCAGCGCAGGCAGACCTTCTTCGGGCGTATCAAATGGCGCATAAAGCGGCAGATACCCCGCATATTCGGCCTTATTGACCAGCAACCGTTCGCGCAACAGACGTGTGTTCGAACGGTCATGATCCTCAGGAACCCAACGTTCGTCATTCAGGACAACTTGGATCTTAGGCCAGTCCAGATCGATGTTGGACAGCGCATCAAATACGGGTCCAGGGGAACTGCCACCGGGAACCGAAAACACCGCCCTGCCCTTATCAGACACAGCTGCACGTAGCTGCGTCGCGATTTGATCCGTCAATGTGTCCAGCAACGTTTCGCGGCTGGTATATTCGTTGAAGATAAAGCTCATGCTTTGATATCTCGCCATTTTCTATTGTCGCGATGCAACAGCATCAATGCATCATCAGGGCCTGCGGACCCGACGTCGTATAGTTTTGGAACATCATGGCGTGCTTGCCAGCCCTCGATGATGGGATCGGTCCAGGCCCATGCGGCCTCAACCTCGTCACCACGCATGAAGAGCGTTTGGTTGCCCCGGATGACATCCATGATCAGACGTTCATAAGCATCTGGCGCTTCTGCTTCTTCGCCCAGTGCCTCGGCAAAGGTCATGTCCAGTGGAACATTGACCAGACGCATACCGCCCGGACCCGGTTCTTTGATCGTCACAGACAGCGTGATCCCTTCATTGGGTTGCAAGCGAATGATCAGTTCATTGGGTTGGCTGCCTGTTTCCTTGTCTTCGCCAAAAATGGAATGCGGCGCAGGTTTAAAGCGCACTGCGATTTCCGATGTCCGCGCCTTCAACTTTTTGCCAGTCCGCATGTAAAACGGCGTGCCAGCCCAACGCCAATTGGCGATTTCGCAGCGCAAGGCGATAAAGCTTTCCGTGAAACTACGCGCGTTTTCAACGTCTTCGCGGTAGGATGGTTCGCTGTCGGTCGCGTCATATTGGCCGCGCACGATGTGATGTGGCGGAACAGGTTGCAATGCGCGGATAACTTTTAGTTTTTCGTCGCGTACGGAATTAGGTTCAAACTGCGAAGGCGGTTCCATCGCGATCAGACACAAAAGCTGCATCAAATGGTTCTGAACCATATCTCGCATCGCGCCGGATTTGTCGTAATATCCACCGCGCCCACCAACGCCCACCGTTTCCGCAACGGTGATTTGGATGTGATCGATATGCTGCGCGTTCCAAAGCGGTTCAAACAAGATATTTCCGAACCGAACTGCCATCAGGTTCTGAACAGTTTCTTTGCCCAGATAGTGGTCGATCCGGTAGATTTGGCTTTCATCGAAATACGCACCAAGCGTCGCGTTCAATTCTTTGGCAGTTGCCAAATCATGGCCCAGCGGTTTTTCGATCACGATCCGGCTTTCATCATCGACCAGACCAAAATGGCTAAGACGTTCGGCCAAAATGCCGAACAAGCTGGGACCAACCGAGAAATAGAAAGCACGAACATGGCCGTCACGCAGATGTGGACGCAATTCGTTCCACCCTGCTTCGCCCATTGCATCAACTGTTTCATATTCCAGCAGGCTCAGAAACGCGTCCAGTTTTCCGCATTGGGCAGATTTCGGATCGAATTCATGGATCGCATCAGACACGATTTTGCGATAGCCTTCGCTGTCGGTTTCTGTACGCGCAGCGCCAATGATACGTGCGCCCTCAGGCATCTGGCCGGAACAAAAACGTCGATACAATCCTGGCAAAATTTTGCGGCGGGCAAGGTCGCCTGTCCCGCCAAATATCACAAGGTCAAATGGATCAACGGGGATAACGCGGGACACCATGCTGGCTTTTCCTTCTGTACAATGCGCCGAATCCGATTTCGGTTCACAGATTTGGCGACACGATATGTTAGCGCTAACGACATTACTGCCTCCTGCGCCGCTTGTCTAATGACAAATACCATAGCTCAATGTTTTCACATTGACGTCAACAGAATTCTTCTCTGCTGGTATGTTGCCTATATTGACCCTAACCTTCTGACACACGTGCTTAAAAGAGTAGATGTATGAAAGATACTGAACATAGCAACGGCAATATTGCGAATGCTGGAAAATTCCTCGATCCGTATGTTACAGCCAAAGGCGATCCACGGGCAACGGTTGCACTGAGCAATCCAGAGACGCTTTGGTTCAATACCGGAACATTGTGCAATATCGAATGCGAAGGTTGCTATATTCTAAGTTCGCCTAAGAATGACGAATTGGTCTATCTTACCACGGCCGAGATTGTTGATTATCTCGATCAATTAGAGGCGCGCGATTGGGGCGTGCGGGAAATCGGTTTCACAGGGGGCGAACCCTTTATGAATCCTGACATGATCCCAATGATGGCTGCTGCATTAGAGCGCGGATATGACGTTTTAATCCTGACCAATGCGATGCAACCCATGCAGCGCAATCGTGTGAAAACCGCTCTTGCTCCGTTGATTAAAGATTACCCAGGAAAACTGACATTCCGCGTGTCACTGGATCATTTCACGGCAGACTTACATGATAGCGTCCGTGGCAAAACCGCTTTTGCGCGATCCATTGAAGGCATGCGCTGGCTGCGGGATCAGGGCGCTGCACTGGCCATTGCGGGGCGTACCATGTGGAACGAAACGGACGCTGAAAGTCGCGCGGGCTTTGCAGATCTTTTCATGCGCGAAGGCTTTGATATCGATCCCAATAACCCCGGCCAATGCGTGCTTTTCCCCGAAATGGATGAAACAGTCGAAGTGCCTGAAATCACCACGGCCTGCTGGGACATTCTAAACAAAAAACCGACCGAGGTTATGTGTTCGTCATCCCGTATGGTCGTGCGTCGAAAAGGATCAGAGCGCGCCAGTGTCTTGGCCTGCACATTGCTGGCCTATGACACGCAGTTTGAAATGGGGCATGATTTAAAAGACGCCGAAGCGGATGTCGCTCTCAACCATCCTCATTGCGCAAAATTCTGTGTTCTGGGCGGGGCCAGTTGTTCAGCCTAAACTGTGGCGTGCATTTTAGCATGTCGCCGCCATTTTTTGTGACAGTTGTAACAGCCTCTTGCGCCCGCGATTGGGGCATGCAACCCATTGCGCCAGAACTAGGAGCGCATCATGAGCACAAGAAAAATCATCATTGATACAGATCCCGGCCAGGACGACGCGGTTGCGATTCTATTGGCACTGGCATCGCCCGAAGAGATTGACGTTCTTGGAATAACGGCCGTCGCAGGCAATGTACCGCTTTCCCTGACTGAGAAAAATGCACGCAAAATCTGCGAGTTGGCAGGAAAACCTGATGTAAAGGTTTTTGCAGGATGCAAAGGGCCGATGAATGGCACCCTTGTCACCGCAGAGCATGTGCATGGCGACAACGGATTGAACGGACCTGACATGCCCGAACCAACTATGCCGTTGCAGGATCAGGATGCGATTGATTTCATCATCGACACGCTACGATCTGAACCGGCGGGCACTGTAACGCTTTGCCCTCTTGGCCCGCTGACAAACATTGCAACGGCTTTCGAAAAGGCACCGGACATTGTTGAAAAGGTTCAAGAAATCGTCTTGATGGGCGGCGCGTATTTCGAGGTTGGAAATGTAACGCCCGCTGCCGAGTTTAACATTTATGTCGACCCCAAAGCCGCTGATATCGTGTTTAAATCGGGCGTTGGGATTGTCGTGATGCCGTTGGATGTAACCCATAAAGCGCTGACAACCAAACCTCGCGTGGATGCGTTCCGGGCTTTAGGCACCGAAACGGGCATCGCCACGGCGGAAATGTTAGACTTTTTTGAACGCTACGACGTTGAAAAATACGGATCAAAAGGCGCGCCATTGCATGATCCATGCGTGATTGCCTATTTGATCAACCCCGAACTCTTTTCAGGCCGCCACATCAATGTGGAAATCGAAACGACATCTCCTTTGACCATGGGTATGACAGTTGCGGATTGGTGGGGGATCACTGATCGTCCAGCCAATGCAATGTTCATGGGGGATCTGGATGCGGATGGTTTCTTTGATCTGTTGACTGAACGGCTTGGCCGGTTATGAAATCTGTTCATCTTGCGGGACCCGGTGACACCAACAAATTGGTGCCATTGGTTGTGGCATTCCATGAAGAAAAGGGCTTTGGCAGCACAGAGGATCTGATCCACGACGCTGTTATGCCCTTGTTGGAAGGGTCCCCACATGGTGCGATTTGGCTGATTGGGCCACGGATCGCACCGGTCGGGTATATCTGTGTTTCCTTTGGCTGGTCTTTGGAATTGGGCGGCTTGGATGGCATGGTGGACGAATTTTATATTCGCAAAGCTGTACGTGGCCGGGGCATGGGAACAGAGGCATTGATCACTTTGATGAAAGCGCTTCAAAGCTCTGGCGTGCGTGCGTTGAGCCTTGAGGTGGATCGTCAAAATGCCCGTGTGCAGGGCCTGTATCAACGGGCAGGATTTGATTTACGTGCTGATTATGCGCTTATGACGCATGTGTTCTAAAGGATAAAACCCGATGGCTGAGATCGCCTTTGACAACAGTTATGCAGCTTTGCCAGATGGGTTTTATTCCAAACAACCGCCCCATCCCGTTAGCAACCCGTCGCTGATTACGTTTAACGGGGGTTTGTCGAAACGGTTGGGGGTGGATCTACCTGATCAGATAGACAAAGCATTGCTGTTTTCGGGCAATCATGTACCCGGTGGTGCTGATCCGCTGGCCCAGCTTTATGCTGGTCATCAATTCGGTAATTTCAATCCACAACTTGGCGATGGCCGTGCAGTGTTGTTGGGTGAAATCGTTGCGCCCGATGGCAAGCGATTTGACATGCAATTGAAAGGCGCGGGTCGTACACCCTATTCGCGCAATGGCGATGGCCGCGCGGCACTTGGGCCGGTATTGCGTGAATATATCGTCAGCGAAGCCATGGCAGCATTGGGCGTGCCGACAACCCGCGCTTTGGCTGCCGTGCGCAGCGGGGAACAGGTGTATCGCGAAACAGCTTTGCCCGGTGCGGTTCTCACACGCATTGCATCCAGCCATATTCGCGTTGGCACCTTTCAGATCTTTGCCGCACGCGGAGATTTGGAGGCGCTCCGTATTCTATTTGAATACACCCGTGATCGACATTACCCGGATGCCGAAACGCCGATTGATATGCTGTCGGCTGTGATGGCGCGTCAGGCAGATCTGGTCGCCCAATGGTTAAGTCTTGGCTTTATTCATGGGGTGATGAACACGGACAATTGCACGCTTTCTGGTGAAACAATCGACTATGGGCCCTGCGCCTTTATGGATGACTTTCATTCTGATCGCGTCTTTTCTTCGATCGATCACATGGGGCGTTACGCGTATTCGTCCCAAGCTGACGTGATCGTATGGAATATGGCGCAATTGGCGACATCTCTTTTGCCCCTTATGTCTGACCGGGACAGCGCAATTGAACAGATGCAGTCCCTGATCGGCACAATGCCCGACATGCTGCGTGCGGCGTGGTTGACGCATTTCGCACCCAAAATCGGCATTGCAGATCCTGAACCAGAGGACGCCAAGCTGATCACATCCCTTCTCAGCGCGATGCAAAGCGGGCAAGCGGATTTCACGAACACGTTTTACGGATTGGGTGATGACACGGCCGCAGACCATTTTGCAGATCCATCCGCTTTTGGGGAATGGCAGAGCACGTGGAAGGCCCGCATTGCCTCTGAAACCGATCCGGAAACGGTTATGCGTGAGGCCAATCCGGCCCTTATCCCGCGCAATCATCGCATTGAAGAGGCCATTCAAGCCGCGCTCACCGAAGATGATGCACCGTTTCATCGTTTGAACGCGGCATTTGCGACACCGTTTTCTGCCAATGACGATGTGGCCGATTTACGGCAAGCCCCATTGCCGAACGAACGGATTTCTGCGACTTTTTGTGGCACCTAGCTCTGGAATTTGCGTATCTGCTGCGCTATGAGCCGCTAACCAAAAGACGAGATACCCATGACCCAAGACCTCATTGATCGCTGTGCTGAAAAAGGGCTGCGTATGACCGCGCCTCGCAAGGTGATCGCACAGGTTTTGCAAGAGGCACGAGATCACCCTGATGTCGAAGAACTCTATCGTCGGGCGTCTGCACTTGATGACGGCATTTCATTGGCCACCGTGTACCGTACAGTTAAGCTGTTTGAAGAAACTGGCATTATTGAAAAGGTGGATTTCGGCGATGGTCGCGCGCGTTATGAGGACGCAGATCGCGAACATCATGACCATCTGATCGATTTGACCACCGGCACTGTCATCGAATTTGTTGATCCTGATATCGAAGCCTTGCAGGAAAAAATTGCGGCCAAACTGGGCTTTAAATTAAAGGGTCATAAGCTGGAACTGTATGGCGTGCCGATCCAGAAAAAAGACACAGATGATGTGTGACACCGTCTGACTTGGTGTCAGTCTAGATGCAGTGTCACGCGTCGATTGTTCTTGCCCTTGTTCGTCACTTTGCCCAAACGCAGGCGTCCGATTTCAGACGTTCGCGCCACATGGGTGCCACCACACGGCTGTAGATCAATCTGATGATCCGCCTCGCCGATCCAAACCAACCGGACCTCTCCGCCGTTTTTGGGCGGGTTGACGTTAAGTGTTTTAACCAGGTCAGGATTGGCTGCTAGAAAATCCTGAGACACCCAATCTTCACCAACCAAAAGATCACGATCGACGATATCGTTCAGCGCGTTTTCAATCGCGTCTGGATTAGCCAACGGTTCGGGCATGGCAAAGTCCAACCGCCCTTTTCCCGCCTCGATCTGACCACCTGTCACCGGCAGAGGGATCACAACAGACAGAACATGCAGCGCGGTATGCATGCGCATATGTTTGTGTCGACGTTCCCAATCCAACACCTGCGACACACGCATCCCGATCTCGGGCAACGCAGCGGGTTCGGCAGGCACAAGGACAGGAACGCCATCTTCGCCCTTTACAGTGGTTGCAATAGACAGGCTGCCACCGATCCAGTCCAGCCGCCCACTGTCACCCGGTTGCCCACCGCCTTTGGGATAGAACAGCGCATTGTCTAAAACAACGCCGCCTTCTGGTGTGTGGGCGATCACAGTTGCATCTGCACTGCGCAGGTAAGGGTCTGATAGATAAAGCATTGGTCGTGTTGTCCTTAGCGGCTTTCGCCATCCCCACTGTCACCGTCCAGATCAATGTCTTTGTCGCGCGCAATCGGGTTATAATTCGGTGCACTGGTGCCCGTAGGGGTTTTGGGTGTCGCGGGGGCGTTCAAAGCCTCGGGATTGCGCAGCCAAATGTCACGTTGTGCGAAGGGAATCTCGATCTCTTCTTCAGCAAACCGTTCTGCAATCTGGTGATTGATTTCGGTACGCACGCCTAGCCCTTTGTTCACATCGACCAGAACAACCCGGATTTCAAAATCCATACTATCCGCACCAAAGCCGCTAAAGACGACATAAGGGGCCGGGTTCATCAAAACCAACGGATGCTGGCGCGCGATATCCAGTAGGATCTTTTCAACACGGCGCGTGTCAGTGCCATACGCCACACCAACCGGGACGATGATACGCCCCAACACATTGCCCCGTGTGTAGTTTGTCACCGTACCGGCAACAAAGTCGCCGTTTGGAACAATCACATCGGTGCGGTCAAAGGTTTGGATCCGGGTTGAGCGGACCGAGATATCCTGAACAATCCCGTGCACACCACCGACCTCAATCCAATCGCCTTCAGAAATGGGGCGCTCGATCAGTAGAATGATGCCGGACACAAAGTTTTGGATGATGTTTTGCAGACCAAAACCAATACCGACGGATAATGCACCCGCGACCAACGCCAGAGACGACAGATCCAATCCCCCCGCCGACACCGCAACCATCGCCGCTAGCCCAATGCCCAGATATCCGGTCCCGGCCAAAACGGCATTGCGCCCGCCTGTATCCATTTTTGTTCGGGGAAGAACCGAATTTCGTAAGGTCCCTTGCACCAAACGTGTGGCCATATAGCCGATCATAAATACCAGAGCGACGGTTAGAAAATCCGTTGGGGAAATCGTGGTTTCGCCCAATTGGAACCCTTCCAAAAACCGCGACCAGATTTCGGTCAAATCACTGCGGCGTGCACCCCAAAGCAGTGCCAAAACCGGCAGCGATATCATGGCCAATGCAATGGAGAGCAGCACAGGAATCAGGCTTTTAGACTCCTCTTTCTGTTTGCCCGTAAACAAATGGAACAGCATATGGATGGCTTGTTGTCCGATATAAACCGCGGTGATAACGGCCAATGAAGCAATGGTGGAATAGACCAACATCGATCCAAGTTCGAAATAGCCAAACCCGGCCAGAACAGGCCCCGCAATCCCGGCGCTACCTGCAGCGCGCGCAACGATGCGCACCACGCTTATTCGGAAGGCCCGCGGTTCGTCTTCATCGTCGCTATCTGTTTCTGGGTCATTTGACCCTAAGGCGCGGCGCACACGCCCCAACATGAACAATTGCAAACCCGCAATCACCAAGAGTGGGAAGTGTAGGACAACGATGGATTCTTGCGAATAATTGTCGAAACCGGCCAACCAATCCAAAAAGCCGCGCAGAACAAATATAACTGCCAGTGACACAGCATGAAACCGCCCTTCTCGGCGATACTGATCAGGCAAAGGCAACATCGCCTGATCCGCATCCCGGTGAAACGCCATCTCAGCAAGCCAACGGATGAACAAAAGGACCAATGCAAATGATGGGAAAAGGTCGACCAAAGTTTCCGTACGATAGCCCAGCAGACCAGTTTGCTTTGCCGCTGCACATAGGGCCACAACGCCCAAATAGGGCAGCAAGATCATCAGAAACGACGCCATCAGGCGGAAAACACCCGTGCCAGGGCGCATATTTTGGCGCATTTTGTCAGCGACGAAATCCACCCAGCCGCGGCTTTTGAACAACAGCAGAAGACCAATCGCGAGCAAAGGCAGGACAATCGGCAAACGTGTTAGTTGCGTTTGCAGGTTCAATGCACGACCACTTTGGCTTTTCAGTTCACCCGACAGTGTCGCCAAAGAACCTTGCAAGGATTGATATGCCGCAACCCAATTCGTTGGATTTAGTGGCGAGGACCCAGATGTGAACAACTGACTGGACGTGCGAGAGCGCAGTTCGGTATCAATTTCACCAATCAAACCATCGGCGCGGATATAGGCTTCATCCGCGCGCGTGACCGGGGCAACCAAATCGGCCAGTGTCGCATTCAAGTCTTGCCGCCGATTGGCGATATCCGTGCTTTCAGGATCTTCGCCCTCTTCCGGCGCATCCCCCAATGCCTCTATCTGGGCGCGCACCGTTGCAATGCGCACCTCATTCAGGGATTGCCCATCCGTGAACAATTCCCGCCATTCAACAAGATCTTCGCGTAGAATTTCTAAGGCGCGGTCAGATGAGCTGTCATTGACCAAAACCCATTCCGCACGGTCTGCGAAACTTTCCCAGTCAGCATAGGCATCATCATCTAGCGTATCTTGCGCCATCAGAATGGCAGCGCTGAGGCACCACCCTGCAATAAGTAGAGCGAAGCGGGCCAAAGTCGTGTGGCGCATTAATTATCCTCAAATACACCTGGAATGCTCATAGGACCTTTGTCCAACCAGCTTGGAACTGGCAGGCCTTTGTCCTTGAGGAAGGTTGGATTGAACAGTTTGGACTGGTACCGTGTTCCGTAGTCACAAAGGATCGTTACGATCGTGTGACCAGGACCCATTTCCTGTGCCATACGGATGGCGCCAGCAACATTGATGCCCGATGATCCGCCAAGGCATAGACCTTCCTCTGCCAATAGATCGAACACGATTGGCAGGGCTTCGGCATCGGGAATGTTGTAATTCATATCAGGCGTAAAGCCTTCAAGATTGGCCGTAATCCGCCCCTGCCCGATCCCTTCTGTGATCGAACCGCCTTCAGACGCCAAAGTGCCCGTGGTGTAAAAACTATGCAGTGCCGCGCCATCAGGATCCGCAAGGCCAATTTTCACCCCCTTGGGCTGAAGGGCTGCCGCGACGCCAGCCACCGTGCCACCAGATCCGGCCGCACAGATAAATCCATCCACTTTTCCGTCCGTCTGTTCCCAGATTTCCGGCCCTGTCGTTTCAATATGGGCCTGACGGTTTGCCGTATTGTCAAACTGGTTCGCCCAAATCACGCCATTTGGTTCGGTCTTGGCCAGCTCTGTCGCCAAGCGGTTCGAATAGCGAATATAGTTGTTGGGGTTTTTGTAAGGTGCGGCGGGAACTTGTATCAATTCCGCGCCAGCAAGACGGATCATGTCCTTCTTTTCCTGACTTTGTGTTTCAGGAATAACGATGACTGTCTTGAACCCCATAGAGGCACCGACCAAGGCCAGACCGATGCCTGTATTGCCCGCCGTGCCTTCAACGATTGTACCACCAGGTTTCAGCAAACCCTTTTCAATCGCGTCGCGAATTATGAACAATGCAGCGCGATCTTTGATCGATTGCCCCGGATTCATGAATTCCGCTTTGCCCAGGATGGTACATCCTGTCATTTCGGACGCTTTGTTCAGACGAATAAGCGGCGTGTTTCCGATGGCTTGAGCCAGATCTCCATGAATGCGCATAATGCCCTCTTAATGATCACAGGTCAGACCACAGCAATAGGCAAGGCTTCAGGTGAACTCAACCTTGAAATCACGCAGCCCGACGAAGACGGTCACGATGGCGCAGAACCCAGTGAAGCATCATCACCAAAGGCGCAGCATTGATTTCACCGCTGTCGCATAGCGCCAGCGCGTCATCCAATGTAATCACATGGCTTTTGATATCTTCAGATTCAGAAGACAGGCCCGACACGCCGGATGTCCAGCCCGCCAAATCCGCAGTCGCGAGATAACAGTGGAAGAATTCTGATGAATAGCCCGGTGATGGATAGACACGGGTCATAAATTCGACCTCTTTGATGTCTAACCCCGTTTCCTCCATCGCCTCGCGTTTGGCCGTTTCTGCGGGATCTTCTGCGGCATCAACCAATCCTGCGGCCGGTTCAAACACCCAAGGGTGCTTATCGCCCCTTAGCATTGGTCCAAAACGCATTTGTTCGACCAACATCACAAGATCGTTCACCGGATCATAGGGCAAGACAAGCGCGGCATCATAGGCGACAAATCCCGCACGCTGCATGGGCTGTGACATGGTGCCGTCAAAACTACGCCGACGCATTTCGAACGCCTTCATTTGAAAGAACCCGTCATACCCTGGCAGGTCCTGATCCCATTCTGTGTCTGGGCCTGCGGCCATGGAGCTGCGCAAGGTTGTTGGCGCGACATCTTTTGCCAAAACCGCTGCCCATGCGCGTGACTGAATGAACGGAGCAAGGCGCATAATTTCATGTCGGTCTTGCCCGCGTTCCAAGCGGCCAAAGATCTCATGCGCGAACAAAGTCTGTAGTTCTGCCCAGTCTTTTTGCCAGGTTTCGAACGACCAATTGTCGCTGCGTTCACTGGTCACGAAACCTGTACCGCCAAAGGCCAGTGTCTGACCATTTTGGTCATTGCATGGCACATCAACCCAGTGGTCTTGATCTGCGCCCATACAGGTCGCGAACAATCTAAGCCTTTCAAGCTGATCTGACGTCAGCCCCTCGACGATCAGCCCGTTCAGCGTTTCAGTTGGATCTGACATAAGACACGGCATGTCTTGCGGGTCTTGCGCTGACGGCACGACCTTCAAAGCAGGAACAGTGATTTCGGAGATCTCAGCTGGGTTGCCAAGTACGGCATGCAGCAATGGTCTGTGTAAGAACACACCATAAAGAAAGGATCTAGTCAGTTTTATCTCCACTTTTTCGCAGCATATTCAGCGGCACAGGCTGTGATGCAGCCGCCGCATAACAGAACCAAAATCAGCTGAATATTCAGTAAAACGACGCCATATTCTATCACGATTTTCCCAATGCCGCCGATAGCGTCTTCAATGGATGCGTAATGACGCAGCATTGAGCGTTTGAACATTTCCATGCACGCATAGATCAATAGCCCCCACGCCACCAATAGAAAGATCCCGGTCACCCCATTGGTGATCGCACTATTCCAACCACGCCCGGCGCGCGCGCCAATATACATCCAACCAACGCTGAGACCGATCCCAACGTTGCGCAAAATGAAATGGCCAAATTGGGTTTCTGGCGGCATAAGACCAATAATGATGTGGGATATCACTAAGGTCAAAAGCGCCATACAGACACTTGCTACCAGCTTGGCTGCCGTGGGCATATGACCTGACCTTCGCTTATGCATTTACCGTCTTTCCGCTTACTGTCGAAAGGCTGCGCAGGCAAGAACCTTTGACAGCTATGAGCGTTTCTGCACAGAAACGGGCAATGCGCCGATATAGTCTGCACGCGGCCTGATCAAAAATGGGTTTTCCCTTTGTTCAATTGCATGCGCAATCCATCCTGCCATGCGACCCAATGCAAACAGAACAAAACCTGCATCTTTGGGCAAATTCAATAGATGCGTCATCATTGCCAGAGCTGCATCAATATTAGGAGGCGCCCCAAAGTGATCTGCAACATGGTTCAACGCCTCAAAATCGGCGCTATAGGCTGTGCTCTTGGCGATGTTTGACAGGATATGGACCGCTCGCGGATCACCTTTGGGGTATAAAGGATGGCCATATCCGCAGGTATATGGATCGTCGATGGCATGTTTGATCAGGTAACGATCCAGCGTCTTTGTTCCCGCGCGCGCTGCATCTAGTACGCCAGACGCCAATTCATAGACACCGCCATGACGCGGTCCCGTTAATGTTGCCAGTCCCGACAATAAAGAAGCCGCCAAGCTGGCCCCGGTTGAGGCACAGACCCTTACGGCAAAACTGGACGGGTTCAATTCATGATCTGACAGCAGCACCAATGCCCGCCTGATCAGATCTGGATCACGGACATCCCAATGCGTCGCAAGGCGTTCATGTATGGCCCCCTTGTGCTCTTTTGCCAGCCATTGATCACATATCCCAGACAACAACCGCGCACCTTCATCTGCCAGAGCCATGCGGTTTGAATCAGATGTTTGGGCTACGGTGCTGGCCTCTTGCGCCAAATAAGCAAGGGCTGCTGATAGACCGCCCTGCCCAACCCGCGGCGACCGGGGATTGGTGTCAAATCTGGGAACATCGCAATGATGCGCAGCAACCTGCTCTAGCGTCATTTCAGTCGCGCAGGTATCCGCTCTTTTCGCACCGAACCAAAGACACCCATCAGCCACATGAGAGATCTTGGTTTTTAGAACCGGATCCCCCCATCGCATCGCCCCTTCTGCCACTTTTGCACGGGCGCGCGGGCGTTTGTGTTGAGCAGCCAATGCATCAACATCCCCCGCCGAATAAAGGCTGCGACGGCGATCCACAGGATCGGCCTGCGCACGGATCAATCCCCGACTGACATAAGCGTAGAGCGTTTGTGGCCGTATCCCGAGACGAGAACAGGCACTTGCGCGATCCATCCAATCCAAATTTTTCATGTTGATTATCTTTATCAAGATTGCCTGATCGTCAATGCGGGTCATGCTGTGCGGGCCTCAAGATGGAGATATCCAATGACCCAGCCCCTATTTCCACAAATGGCGCATGCCCTCTTTGCAGGTCTTGCACCAGACATTGCCGTAAAGGAAATCGGCGCGGGCCGTCTGCCGTCGTGTTTTGCCGTTGATGACTTGGCGATTGGTTCGATCAAACTGGCGGCATTGGAAATTGCTGCAGCAACCGGGGCCAGCTCTGTCACCTTGGATAAGCGACTGTCGCAGCTTTGGTTTGATATGACGCTTCGCCCGAACGGATGGCGCATTCCATCTGCATGGGACGATCTGGCTGGCGTATATCAAACCTGCGACGGATGGATCCGCCTGCATACGAATGCCCCGCACCATCGCGCCGCCGCTTTAAATCTCTTGAAATGCCCGCCAACCAAATCCGCCGTTTCATCAGCTGTAAAGACATGGGAAAAAGACACGTTAGAACAGGCCATCGTCACAGCACGGGGTGCGGCTGCGTCTATGCGATCCATGTCCGATTGGCGCGCGCATCCACAGGGACAGGCGGTTGCACAAGAACCGCTGATTTCATGGCAGAGTTCAGAAATAGATGCACCAAAAATCGATCTGAAGGGCCTGCGAATTCTGGACCTTACGCGGGTTTTGGCAGGTCCGGTCGCCACACGTTGCTTGGCCGGCTTTGGGGCAGAGGTCCTGCGCATTGATCCACCCGATTGGGAGGAACCAGGTCTGGTGCCAGACATCTCCATCGGAAAACGCCGAGCTGCTTTGGATCTAAAGGCTGCCAAAGATCGGTCTGTCTTCGAACATCTTTTGCGTCGTGCGGATATGCTGATCCATGGCTATCGCCCTGATGCTTTGGTCCGGTTGGGCTACGGCCCTGAGGAACGATTGGCCCTGAATCCTTACCTCATGGATATTTCATTGAACGCCTATGGCTGGACCGGACCTTGGGCGAACAGACGCGGTTTTGACAGTTTGGTTCAAATGAGCTGCGGGATTGCCCATGAAGGTATGCAGCGCGCCGGTGGCAATCGCCCCAATCCCCTGCCCGTTCAGGCCCTTGATCATGCGACTGGATATATCATCGCCGCCGCTGCGGCACATGCGATCAGATTGCGTCGTGATCGTGGCAAGATCATGAGCGCGCAGGTTTCATTGGCACGCGTGGGACATTTACTGACCTCCGGTGGGTCGCATCATGAAATGGCCGGTGACATTATCGCTGAAGACAGATATTACCTGCCCGAAGCCACCGTTTGGGGACCGGCACATCGCATCAAATTTCCCTTTGAGATCGACGCATCTGGTCCCAACTATCCCTACCAGGCAGGTCCACTGCGCATGGATCCTGCAGTTTGGGCGTAAGGCGTCTGATGGTGTTTGATCACTTTGGAAGAAAGGGAATATCTGTGACGGGCCCTTTGACACCCGTCTGGGTCAGCATGGCATGTACCTGCCCCCGATGATGGGTTTGGTGGTTAAAAAGATGGACAATGCATTCCCACATAGGTGCTTGCAAATTTGTCCCGGACATCACGGAATGCCATTCCAACATGCCTTTAATCTGCTGATCGCTCACAGCCAGTGACCAGTCTAAAATCTGTTGATCCATAGCAAGCCGAACGGATTTATAGGCAGGGTAATCCGGGCAGTAGCGTACGCTTTCGCTGCCCGGGACGTCTGCGGGTGGACAAAACCCAAAACGAGACAACCACATTGTATCTCCCCAAAGCAGATGATTCAGCGTTTCAAAAATAGATCCAAAAAACGCGCCCCGATTGTGCCGAATCTGTTCATCGCTCATTTCATCCAGAACCCCCAAGAGCTGATCATTTTGCCACGCGTTATAGCGCGCCATCAGCTGGCAATACTGTGCGTCGATCATCGACTTTCCTCTCTAGAATATAGTTTTTTGAAGGTGGCTTAGGATTGGGGTTGACCCGTCATAGCACTACGTTTCAAAACGCAATTATGCTATTCATGGAAACACCCCCCGCAGACCGTCATACAACCTGGGAAGACGTCCAAGGTATTTGTACCGGCGTCATCCTTGTCGCCCTTTCGATCCAATTTTTGCGCGCGGCCGATTTGGTCACAGGGCAAATCGCGGGTCTTGCTTTGATCACGACCTATCTCAGCGGTATCAGCTTTGGCCTGATCTTCTTTGTCTTCAACCTTCCGTTTTACGTCATTGCTGTCAAGCAAATGGGATGGCGGTTCGCAATTAAGAGCCTATGCGCCGTCGCGCTTTTATCTGTAACAGCCGAAATCATGCCACTTCTTTTCACTATCGAAACAATGCACCCTGCCGCAGCGGCAGTGATGTGTGGATTGACCGCCGGTGTCGGCATGATTTCATTGTTCCGTCATGGAACGACACTGGGTGGCGCTGGAATCGTCGGTGTTTGGTTGCAAAACACCCGCGGCATCAAGGCAGGCCATGTTTTACTGGCCGTTGACCTGTGTGTTTTCGCAATCGCGATCAGTATTTTCAACTGGGAAGGCGTTGCCTGGTCCCTGTTCGGAGCGGTCATCTTGAACCTTGTTGTGACGATCAACCACCGCAACGACCGCTATATCGCCAAATCATAACGCGACAAGGCAACAAAAAAGCGCCCCAAAAGGGCGCTTTCAATATTCTCAACTGCGTCTCTTATGCAGCACGCTTTTTGCGACGCATCAGGCCAAGACCCAAAGCACCGGCGCCAAGCAACAAACCGGATGCAGGCAGCGGAACTTGCGCGACGGTAAACAACTCAGAAGTGCCAAAAACGGGATCGCCGCTACCATCGTATGCCACTCCGCAAATATTGATACCGTCGCATGCGGTGTCACTCAACGGACCGGTTCCAATAACGAACGCCAAAGAGCTGGATGCATCCACAATAGCCAAACCTTCACCGATGTCGTCACCGACGATGTCGGATCCATCCAATTCGTAGACGAAACCAAAGATTCCGGACAGATCAAAGCTAAGCAAAACCGAACCATCGGTATCCGTGAAGGTCCCGGCGAAATCCGTCAGCTCTCCGTCAAAAGACGCGATGGTGCTATCTACCACAACATTGTCTTCGGCTTCGAAATAGCCCGAAAACACACCAAAGCCTGGATAGGCTTGGGAAAAACTATATGTCGCAGCGTTTGCCTGCGACGCACCCAGAAATAAGGCAGTTGCTGCCAAGACTGATTTTAAATACATAATACATCCCTCAATTGTTATATATCTCTTAACAATCACATTAGCGTTAGGTCAATAATTTTAACTAACTTTTACGCAGCTTGTTTAGACCATATAAATTATCGACATAGGTTTCTTTCTTTTCAGCAGCTTACTGACATGGAACCGCAAACGTTTTGTGACAAGATAAGGGGCAAGCAGCCTTTTTATCCAGATTCATTAACCTTTTACGTTAACCTTTCCCCGGCTAATTGAAAGAAAAAGACCCCGCATGACGCGGGGCCGTTAGGTTTGCTGACAAGGCTCAGTTTTTGTACCGCCCGTGTTTTTTGCCTGCGGCCTTGTTCGCGTCTGAGGCCAGCGCACCGGCCTCGGATCTGGTATTTTTTAGCTACATCCGGATGTGCCACCGCATGTATTGCATTTGAAGCAAGTGCCGTTTCGAACCAGCGTATAGTTTCCACATTCCCCGCACGCGTCACCTTCATAGCCCTGCATGCGCGCACGCCCTGCATCACTCAGCGCAGTGATCGTGGTTTCACCCTCTGCTCCATAGGCCGTTTCAGGCACCAAAACATTCAATGCTGTGATTGGATCGGCACCCCCGACATCGCCTTTTAGCTCGGCCGACAATCCACCATTGAGAACCATCAATTCCTGCGGCACCCGTTTGCGCAAATATCCGGTCGAGGTCACTTGCTTCAGCATCTCAAGCGACTTGCTGGCGGTTGCCTCACGAATGGGCGCAAAGTTTCCACCAGATTTCACATCCGGATCTGTTTTCGTGATCTCGTCAAAGGCCACCCCTTCGGGTTTGACATGTGCCAGATCCGTGCGATCCAGATAGGAAATCGCCAGTTCACGGAAAATATAGTCCAGAATAGATGTGGCATTCTTGATGGAATCATTGCCTTGCACCAGGCCCGCCGGTTCGAATTTGGTAAAGGTGAAGGCATCGACGAATTCCTCCAACGGCACGCCGTATTGCAACCCGATGGAAATAGCGATCGAGAAACTATCCATCATGGCGCGGAAGCTAGAACCTTCCTTATGCATGTCGATAAAGATCTCGCCCAGCTTGCCTGTTTCATATTCGCCAGTCCGCAGATAGACCTTATGACCCCCGACATTGGCCTTTTGCGTATAGCCCCGCCGACGATGTGGCATTTTTTCGCGGGCCTGATGGCTGGCGATTTCTTTCACCACAATTTTTTCGACGATCTTTTCTGCGACAATCTCGGCCTTTTGGATGGGCGTTCCGGTTTCAAACGCTTCTTCCAGATCTTCATCATCATCGAACAACGCCGCAGCCAAGGGTTGGCTTAACTTTGACCCATCCCGGTATATTGCATTGGCTTTGACACCCAATGCCCAGCTGAGCTCATATGCGTTTTGGCAATCTTCAATCGTGGCGGTGCCCGGCATGTTGACGGTTTTGGAAATTGCGCCCGAGATGAAACTTTGCGCCGCAGCCATCATCCGAATATGCGCTTCTACCGATAGGAACCGGGTGCCGGTTTTGCCGCAGGCATTCGCGCAATCAAATACTGGCAAATGTTGATCTTGCAGATGTGGCGCCCCTTCCAATGTCATGGCCCCACAGACGTGAAGGTTCGCTGCCTCCACTTGGGTCTTTGTGTAGCCCAGATGGGCCAAAAGATCGAAGCCGGGATTGTTCAGTGCCGCATCCGGAATTCCCAAAACATCTTTGCAAAATACCTCGCCCAATGTCCATTGATTGAACACAAAGCGGATATCATAGGCCCCTTCTAAAGCGGCTTCGATCTTGGCGATCTCGTCCGCTCCAAAACCGTGACCCGACAGCGTTTGATGATTCACCTCTGGTGCGGTTTCCAAGGTTCCATACCCGACCGCATAACCAGTGATTTCATCCACCGCCGTTTCTGAATAGCCAAGCTTTCGCAGCGCCGCGGGCACGGATTGATTGATGATTTTGAAATAACCACCACCGGCAAGCTTTTTGAATTTCACAAGCGCGAAATCGGGTTCAATACCGGTTGTGTCGCAATCCATGACCAAACCAATTGTCCCGGTCGGGGCGATAACGGACACTTGGGCATTGCGAAACCCGTGGATTTCCCCCAGACGCAACGCCTCATCCCAACAACTGACGGCCAGTTCCGACAGGACATCGTCTTTGCATTTGGCATGATCCAACGGCAAAGGCGGCATAGACAGGCCTTCATAGCCTTGTTTTGCCCCCATAGCCGCAGAGCGGTGATTGCGAATGACGCGCAGCATATCGTCTTTGTTGCGCTCAAAACCATCAAATGCACCGATTTCACCCGCCATTTCGGCGGACGTCGCATAAGCTGTGCCTGTCATGACAGAGGTGATCGCGGCACAGATGGCCCGGCCCTCTTCGCTGTCATAGGCGATGCCCATGGTCATCAACAGGCCACCGATATTTGCGTATCCCAATCCCAAGGTCCGGAATTCATAAGACCGTTTTGCGATTTCTTGTGACGGAAATTGCGCCATCAAGACGGAAATTTCCAACGTCACAGTCCACAGTCGCGCCGCATGCATAAAGCTGCGCGCATCAAAGTGATTGTCTTGGAAAAACCCCAGCAGGTTCAAAGACGCCAGATTACAGGCTGTGTCATCAAGGAACATGTATTCAGAGCATGGGTTAGATCCGCGGATTTCCCCATCTTTCGGACATGTATGCCATGCATTGATCGTATCGTGGAATTGCACGCCGGGATCTGCGCAGGACCAGGCCGCGTGGCCGATTTGTTCCCAAAGATCGCGGGCTGGAATGCGTTTTGCCACGGATCCATCCGTACGCTTTAACAATTCCCAATCTGTGCCACGCCGCACTGCATTTAGAAAATCATCTGTGACACGTACTGAATTGTTTGAATTCTGACCTGCAACGCTTGCATAGGCTTCACTGTCCCAATCCGTATCAAATGTCGGAAATTCGATGCCAGTATAGCCCTGCTTGGCATAATCCAGCACGCGTTTGATATAGGTTTCGGGAACCGCATTTTTGCGCGCCGTACGCATGGCTGTTTTCAATGTGGTGTTGATGGCAGGATCATAGGCCGATTTTTCGGAACCGTCCCACGCGCGGATCGCATCAAAGAGGCCGTTTAACATCCGCTCATGGATCTTTGATCCGGCGACGAGCGCTGCAACCTTTTGCTCTTCCTTGACCTTCCAATTGATAAAGCCTTCGACATCAGGGTGATCGATGTCGCAAATCACCATTTTGGCGGCGCGTCGGGTTGTTCCCCCCGATTTGATCGCGCCTGCTGCTCTATCCCCGATTTTAAGGAACTCCATCATGCCTGAAGATGTTCCACCGCTCGACATTTCTTCACCTGCGCCGCGCAAAGATGAAAAATTCGTGCCCGTCCCGGATCCGTATTTAAAAAGCCGCGCCTCGCGCCGCCACAAATCCATAACGCCGCCGTCGCTAACCAGATCATCGGCCACCGACTGAATGAAACAGGCATGTGGCTGCGGGCGTTCATAGGCCGATGTTGACCGTTTAACCGCGCCGCTTACATGATCGACATAATAATGACCTTGGGAATCGCCTGTGATGCCATAGGCCCAGTGCAAACCTGTGTTGAACCATTGTGGTGAATTGGGGGCACCCTTCTGAGTGGCAAGCATATAGCGCATTTCATCGAAATAGACGCGTGCGTCCTCTTCCGAATTGAAATAGCCGCCTTTCCATCCCCAATACGTCCACGCACCAGCCAACCGATCAAACACTTGTTTTGCCGAAGTTTCCCCTCCGGTCTTTTTTGAACCGCCCGACGGTTCCGAACGCCATAGAAATTCTGGAACATCTTCTTCTTCTACCCGCACCACATCCTCAGGGATGCCTGTGCGGCGGAAGTATTTTTGTGCCAGAACATCTGCAGCGACCTGAGACCAGTTTTCTGGAACCTCGAAATCGTTCAAACGAAACACACAGGATCCGTCCGGATTTCGGATTTCAGAAGACGTTTCGCAAAATGGGATATCGGCATATGCGCACCGGTCTTCTTCGGTATATAGCCTGTTGATCTTCATTCTGCCGATCCTCACGTAGTTCTGTCGTGCACATATGAGATCTGTGATGGATCCAAGGTCTGAGACGCACCTTCCCCGGTCCCGCAAGGCACGCCGTTGCGAGAGACACATGATGTTTCATATGTCTAAGGACAAAATGCTGCGCCTTGATACCATCACAAGATATAGTGCAACTGCTTTTGACACCTACAAGTTGCGTATCTCGATGGAGGAGGTCAACGGATTTTTCGCCCGATGGGACGACTTTTTTCGGTTGACGTGGATTATACCCACAAGGTGAATCGGAAACCGTGATTTCTACATGGTTTGTTAATAAAATAAGGGTTTCAGTTAACCTTTAGTAAAGTATTTGGACAGTTTTGGACAGGTTCACTCACAGAGTTATCCACACACTTGTTAACGTGTTGAATTTCAGGATGAGAATCAAATAATCGCGCAGGGGTTGAGTGATCCTTCTGCCACCCAATCGAAATCGATTCACGGACACCGCGAACTGATGATTTTTCATGGAACAGCCACGCATTCACATGAGCGGCCCGAATCCAAGTACAAGATCTAGAAGAATGTACCGCCGCTAAGGCGCTTCCATGAACTGGTATTTGAAACGCTTCGAACCACAATACACAGTGATGCGGATCAATCGCAGTATTCAAATTCGATTTTCATGGATAACCCAACTCTAAAGTTGGAAGTGGTCGGGGAGGCGAGATTCGAACTCACGACCTTCTGTACCCAAAACAGACGCGCTACCAGGCTGCGCTACACCCCGACTGGTGAGGGGGTGTTTACCCCTAACTTTTCCGGATGAAAAGCGGAAAATCACCAGAAATGTTAAAAATTATTCGCAGACCCAATTTGCCTTAGAAATAGAGGGATGGCGCAACTCATCGCCTGCGGAAATTCCGAGGCGATCAGACAACCCTCCATTGATTTCAAGGACATATTGGATGTTCATCCCTCCGGGAATCGCTGTTTCATCATGCGGAATCGCATTCGCGTGAATCTTTTCGATCACGCCGTTCTCGTTGATAAAAAGCATATCTAGGGGGATCAGGGTGTTTTTCATCCAGAACGCCACCGGGCTGGGGGCGTCATAGACGAAAAGCATCCCTTTTGATTGAGGCATTTCAGGAACGTGCATCAATCCTTGTGCACGTTCACTTGCATCATCGGCCACATCGATGGAAAACCGCGCGGTTCCAAAATCACCGCGAACCCAGGCAACATCTTCGCGACAGGTCTCTGCCCAAACGGGAGAGGCCAGTGACGCGAAAAAGGCAAAAGTTACAATCCGGCTTCCCAAGCATTTACCTCTGTTGCCATGCGACCGCGTTTTCCGTCGATCACCCGTATTGCCAGGGCTTCTCCTGGCTGCAAATCGGCCAAGCCTGATCTGCGCAAAACTTCGATGTGAATAAACACATCATCTGATTTTCCAAATACATTTGCAAAGCCAAATCCTTTGGCTTTATCGAACCATTTCACGCGAGCAGGTTCCAGCGGCGCTGATTTGATCAACTCTGGATCTAAATCGGCAAAATCCGCCAGAGGCATTTCTTCCTCCGTTTCCGGAGGAACTACAGTCAGTACCTCAATGGCCTGAACGCCTCGATCCGTCTTTTGAATTGTGACTTCGATTTGGGCACCGTCCGCAATTGAACTCTGGCCAAAATTTCGCAGCACATTCGCATGAAGAAGAATGTCAGGTCCGCCTTGGTCCGCGACAACAAATCCGAACCCTTTTACGGGGTCAAACCATTTGACGCGACCAAGAACAAACTCTTTGTCTTGATCCTCTTGTATCACAGCTGTTCCAATTTTCTTGTCGTATCCCGTTGATGGTCATGCGCTCATTTCCGACCAAATTGCAAGGGATCAGCGTTGAAATTTTGCGTTTGCATGCAAACAGAAGCTATACGGCTACGGGTAAAGTCGCAAAATTGACCATTTAGTCATATCCGCATTTGGCTCCCATACGAATCGATCATGTAAACGAAACGCGCCATCCGCCCAAAATTCGATATGTGTCGGCTTGAGTCGATACCCGCCCCAAAAGGGCGGCCGTGTCGGAGAAGTCCCGAATTTTGCAGTAACGGCAGCGACCTCGCCCATAAGCGTTCCACGACCATCCAAGGGTTGGCTTTGCTTGGACGCCCAAGCACCCAGCCGGCTCTTCAATGAACGACTATTGTAATAGGCATCTGCCTGTGGACCATCTTCGCGTGAAATCGTCCCACGGACCCGAATTTGGCGACGCAGGCTTTTCCAATGCATAACAAACGCAGCTTTGCCTGCGCTATCCAGTTCTGCCGCCTTTTGACTTTCGTAATTTGTGTAGAACACAAACGCATCCGCTTCGATTTCTTTTAGCAAAACCATACGAACATTTGGCATGCCGGTCTCATCTACCGTGGATAGCGCAATCGCATTCGCATCATTGGGTTCTGTTTTTTCGGCCTCGGCCAGCCAGGACCGCGCGATCTCAAACGGATCATCGCCAGCGAATTTCCCGGATCTATCTGCCATGTCGCACCCACCTATATCTGTTGCCAATCAAATGATTGGCCTTGTGATGTCATCATTGTAGCAAGTTGGCGATGCGCTGCAACGCCGCGGATCGGTATTCTTCGCGTCCAACACACATATTGATGCCATTTTCACGCCATTTCGTGACACCACGTCACAAGAACCACCAAAGCGCCACTTGATGCGTCTGAGGCAACCCGCTAAACGACCCAGAACATTTAAATGGCGGAGTAGGACATGACAAACCAATTGATGGCAGGCAAACGCGGCCTGATCATGGGTCTCGCAAATGACAAATCCATGGCATGGGGCATCGCAAAAGCGCTTAAGGAAGCTGGTGCTGAACTCGCCTTTTCTTATATGGGCGACGCTTTGAAGAAACGCGTAGATCCATTAGCCGCATCATTGGGGTCCGACATTGTTCTGCCCTGCGACGTTGGGGATGAAGCATCGATCGATGGCCTATTTTCTGCATTGGGCGAAAAATGGGACGGTTTGGATTTCATCGTTCACGCGATTGGATTTTCAGACAAAAACGAATTACGTGGCCGTTACCTTGATACAAGCCGCGACAATTTCACCCTGACAATGGACATTTCCGTCTACAGCTTTACCGCTGTTATGAAACGTGCGGAAAAGATGATGAAAGATGGCGGCAGCGCGATCACCCTAACCTATTATGGTGCCGAGCAAGTTATGCCGCATTATAATGTCATGGGTGTTGCAAAGGCTGCTTTGGAAGCATCTGTGCGCTACTTGTCCGAAGATCTGGGCAAAGACGGCATTCGCGTGAACGCGATTTCTGCGGGTCCCATTAAAACACTGGCCGCATCCGGAATCGGCGATTTCCGCTACATTATGAAGTGGAATGAATATAACTCACCACTGCGTCGCAACGTGACGATCGACGATGTTGGCGGCTCTGCGCTATATCTTTTGTCTGATCTGTCCAGCGGTGTGACCGGTGAAACCCATCACGTTGATGCAGGATATCACGTCGTTGGTATGAAGGCCGTGGACGCCCCTGATATCAATAAGGGCTAAGCCCACCCCAAAGCGACATTACGATTGTAAGGAGCCATCATGTCAGATCGTTTACCCCATGAAAAAGGGTTCCATGTCAGCTGGGACCAAATCCACCGCGATGCGCGTGCGCTTGCATGGCGTTTGCAGGGCAAGGGCCCAGAAGATTTGAATGGCGGCTGGAAAGCTGTCGTCGCCATCACGCGCGGCGGCATGGCCCCTGCGATGATCATCAGTCGCGAACTTGACATCCGTACCGTGGATACGATTTCCATCAAATCCTATGATCACCAAACCCAAGCCGAACCACGCATCATCAAAGAACCAGACATGGAACTGATCGGTGATGGTACAGGCGTCTTGGTGATCGATGATTTGGTCGATACCGGTAAAACACTGGAAGTCGTGCGCAAAGTGATGCCAAAGGCGCATATCGCGACAGTCTATGCCAAGCCACAAGGCCGCCCTCAGGTCGATACCTTTATCACTGAAGTCAGCCAAGACACGTGGATCTTCTTCCCATGGGATATGGCGTTGCAATATGTAAAGCCGATCACAGGAAAAGACGACTGATCGTCCAATGCAAGAGATCGCCATGACCACACAGTCGATTCAGCCTTCCGTTTTGAAAGACATTCGGAAGGCCCGCAAACTGGGACGTCCTAAACTTGCCAAACTGTCGGGTTTGACCGAAAGACAATTGGCACGATTAGAAGGTGCGGCCACCATGCGTGGTGATCTGCCGGTCGCTGCGCTATCCGCACTGGCACAGGTGTTGCAAGTTCCCGAAGCTGTTTTAACAGGCGATCTGCCTGTGACGGCAGATGATTTACAGCCTGCGCGAAAATCAACTTGTTCTAGTGGGTGTTGCGGCTAAGATCCGGCTTTGCGATGCGTCAATTACGCCGGTGCATGATCCGGTTTTATGTCATCGCACCATAAACATCTTTGCCGAGCATCCACATGACAAAATTTATCAGCCGCACCCAAACGACATTCGCCCCTCCTGTCATGGAGGCGCGGCGTTGGTTGGATGGCGTGGTATTTTCCGATGACAAACCGCTTTTAAATGTCAGCCAGGCCGCACCGGTAGATCCACCCCCTGCCCCGATGCGCGCTGCGATGGCCCATATGATAGAGGACCCCGAGGTTCATTTATATGGTCCCGTTTTGGGTCTGCCAGATTTGCGCGACGCCCTGTCTGCGCAAATGAACGGATTTTACCAAGGGCACGTATCATCCGAAAATATCTGCATTACTGCTGGCTGCAATCAGGCCTTTGCGGCCGCAATATCAGCACTATGTAATGAAGGTGATGAAGTTATTCTTCCAACCCCTTGGTATTTCAACCATAAAATGTGGCTGGATATGAGCGGGCTAACATCTGTCGCCCTGGCAACGGATGAGAATCTGTTGCCTGATGTTGAAACCGCGCGCACCCTGATCACACCGAGGACCAAGGCACTGGCAATCGTGTCGCCCAACAATCCCGGCGGTGTGGAATATCCTGCAGAGTTGATCAAAGGCTTGTTTGATCTGTGTCGGGAAACCGGCATAAAGTTGATGTTGGATGAAACCTATCGGGATTTTGACAGCAGGTCGGAAACGCCCCACGATTTGTTTCAGATAGACGATTGGCAAGACACGCTGATCCATCTCTATAGCTTTTCCAAAGCTTATCGCCTGACCGGCCATCGCGTCGGTGCGTTGGTCACATCGCCAGATGTTTTGGCTGAAGTGGAAAAATTTCAGGACACTGTCGCAATTTGCGCCCCCCAGTTGGGCCAGCATGCCGCGCTTTGGGGTATACAAAACCTATCCGACTGGGTTGCGGGTGAACGCGATGAAATCTTACGACGCCGGGCTGCCATTTGTGATGGAATGGAAAAGATCGCAGATAAAGGTTGGCGTTTGATGGGATGCGGGGCCTATTTTGCCTATCTGGAACATCCTTTTGCGGAAGGATCTGATGTTTTGGCCCCAAAACTGGTCAAAGACGCCGGCATTCTTGTCTTGCCCGGCACCATGTTCCACCCAGATGGCAGCGCAGAAGGTGCCCAGCAGTTTCGCGTCGCCTTTGCCAATATCGATACAGATCAAATCACGGATTTGTTTGATCGGTTATCGCAGATCGATTGGCCAACGCGCATGTGAAACCACACTGCCCGCTTGCACCCCGCGCAACGGCAGAATAGATATTCCCGGCAAACGCATAGCAACACGCGATGATCCCGGGACTTGCCTTGGGTCGATGCACTGGCAAAGAGGCCCAAGATGAGTGGTAATGATACACAAGAGGACACGCCGATCAAAAAACGCAAAGGCGCGTCTAATACGATTGGTCTTGGTCTGATCGCAGTCCTGATTGTTGGTCTTGGCGGGCTGGGCATCAGCAACTTTTCGGGAACGCTGCGCAGTGTTGGCAAAGTTGGCAAAACAGATATCGATGCGCAAAGCTACTTTGCCGCGTTGAGCGGCCAAATGAATGCATTGCGCCAGCAATTTGGACCCACGCTGACCTTCCAACAGGCGCAAAGCCTTGGTTTGACTTCTGGCGTCTTGAACCAAGTTGTGGCCGCTGCCGCATTCGATAATGAAACGGCAGAATTTGGTATCTCTGTTGGGGATGCACAGGTCGCCGATGAAATCCGCAGCATTGATGCGTTTAGCGGACTGTCAGGCGGGTTTGACCGCGATACATATCGCGCGTTGTTGGCCCAAAACGGTCTGAGCGAAAAAGACTTTGAAGCAGACCTGCGCCGTGGTCAGGCGCGCAGCCTGTTTTTGTCCGCAATCGGTGGTTCCGATTTGATGCCTGATACATTCTCCGAAATCTTGGTTGGGTTCGTTGGCGAAACACGTGATTTTTCATGGGCTGAATTGCCCGAAACGCTTTTGCTAAACACAGAGTTTTCCGAACCAACAGAGGCCGAATTGACAGCGTGGTATGACGCCAATGTCGATCAGTTCATCATCCCAGAAACCCGTCAGATCAGTTACGCGTGGATCACGCCGGACATGATTTTGGACAGTGTAGACGTTGATGAAGAAGCCTTGCGCGCAGCTTATGAAGAGCAATTTGATCAATTCAATTTGCCTGAGCGCCGTTTGGTAGAACGTCTTCCCTTTGTTTCAGAATCCGACGCGCAAGCCGCGCTTGATCGCATTACAAGCGGCGAAATCACATTTGCTGATCTGGTCGAGGAACGCGGTCTGTCATTGCTGGATGTTGATCTGGGCGATTTAAGTGCGGATGAGCTGGGCGCAGCCAGCGACATGGTCTTCGCGGCGGATGTTGGCGTTGTGACCGGCCCTGCCCCATCTGATCTGGGATCTGCCCTATATCGTGTGAACGGGATTTTGGATGCGCAAAGCACCGGCTTTGAAGACGCCAAACCAGCCCTGACCGATACGTTGGTTCTAGATCGCGCACGTCGCGTGATTGCGGCACAAGCAGAAGATCTGGATGATCTTTTGGCCGGCGGTGCAACATTGGAAGAGGTCGCAGATGAAAGCGACATGCAATTTGGTCAAATCGGTTTCAACGACCTAAGCGAAGATGGGATTGCAGGGTACCCGGCATTCCGCGAGGTTGCCAACGAGGCGACAATCGATGATTTCGCGAAAATTGACGAATTGGGCGATGGCGGTTTGTTTGCGATCCGTTTGGACGAAATCGTAGAACCCACACCGCAGCCACTGGATGACGTACGCCAAGCCGTAATTGATGGCTGGACTGCTGATCAACGGATTGCAGCCCTGCAAGCCGAAGGTGAGAACATGGTGTCCTCCCTCGGGAATGGCGACAGCTTTGGCACCTTGGCGCTGGAAGAACAGGTGGAAACTGGAATTGAACGTCAGAGCTTCACCACAGATTTGCCAAGTGACATTCGCGATGCCGCCTTTGCTTTGGAACCAGGCGCTGCCCAAGTCGTAACAACTGAAAACAGCGTTTATGTTGTTCGTTTGGGCAAAATTATCGCCGCCGATCTGACGGATGAGCGTAATACGCAGTTCCTAGAGCTATACGGTCAACAAGCCAGCCAATCCTTGCAGGACGATCTGATCAACCTGCTTTCAGCAGATATTCAATCCCGTGCAGGTGTGAATGTTGATCAAAATGCGATCGCTGCAATCGAAGCAGGACTGCAGTAAATGGCTCAGTTAACACCACAATTTGACGCGTTTGCAGCGGGCTATGCAGCTGGCAACAACCAAGTTGTCTATACGCGACTGGCCGCAGATCTCGATACGCCTGTATCTTTGATGCTGAAACTTACGGGCGCATCCCAAGATGCGTTTATGTTGGAATCTGTGACGGGCGGTGAAGTGCGCGGGCGCTATTCCATCATCGGCATGAAGCCAGACCTGATCTGGGAATGCCGCGGTACAAGCAGCCGGATCAACCGTCAGGCGCGCTATGAACGCGATGCGTTTGAAGATCTGTCCGATGATCCGCTGGCATCCTTGCGCGCATTGATCGCGGAAAGCAAAATCGACCTGCCAGAGGATCTGCCACAAGCAGCGGCCGGGCTTTTTGGGTATCTTGGTTACGACATGATCCGTTTGGTAGAACATCTGCCAAATGTGAACCCGGACCCCCTTGGCCTACCTGACGCGGTCATGTTGCGCCCCTCTGTCGTGGCGGTGCTGGATGGTGTGAAAGGCGAAGTCACGGTTGTGTCCCCAGCATGGGTTCAAGACGGTGTCAGCGCCAAAGCCGCCTATGCCCAAGCAGCAGAGCGTGTGATGGACGCTGTGCGCGATTTGGAACGCGCCATGCCACAGGCCACACGCGATCTGGGGGACGCTGCGGAAATCGCACCGCCGGTTTCGAATTTCACCCGCGAAGGCTATCATGCCGCTGTGGAGAAGGCGAAAGAATACATCCGGGCTGGCGATATCTTTCAGGTCGTGCCCGCGCAACGCTGGACGCAGGATTTCCCGCTACCGCCCTTCGCGCTTTATCGCAGTTTACGGCGCACGAACCCGTCCCCGTTCATGTTCTATTTCAACTTTGGCGGTTTCCAAGTCATCGGCGCGAGCCCGGAAATCTTGGTACGGGTTTTCGGCGACGAGGTCACAATCCGACCCATCGCAGGCACGCGCCCACGCGGGGCAACGCCGGAAGAAGATCGCGCGCTAGAGGCCGATCTATTGGCCGACAAAAAAGAACTGGCCGAGCATTTGATGCTGCTGGATCTGGGCCGCAACGATACAGGAAAAGTGTCCAAGATCGGCACAGTCCGACCAACGGAAAAGTTCATCATCGAACGTTACAGCCATGTGATGCATATTGTGTCCAACGTCGTGGGTGAATTGGCCGATGATCAGGACGCGCTATCGGCTTTGCTGGCCGGTCTGCCCGCTGGTACGGTTTCAGGCGCGCCAAAGGTACGTGCGATGGAAATCATCGACGAACTGGAACCTGAAAAGCGCGGCATCTATGGCGGTGGTGTGGGCTACTTTAGTTCCGGCGGTGATATGGATGTCTGCATCGCGCTGCGCACCGCGATCGTGAAGGATGAAAAGCTCTATATTCAGGCCGGGGGTGGCGTTGTCTATGACAGTGATCCCGAGGCCGAATACCAAGAGACAGTTCACAAATCCAACGCGATCAGACGCGCAGCAGCAGACTCCGCGCGCTTTACTGGATCTGGCAATAGCTGATCTAGGGATAGATCGAAAAAATCGGGGCTTAAGCATTCACATTGCTTGAGCCCTTAATTTCATTCACCCTGACACATCATTGAAATTAAAGCAGAAAAACGAATTTCAATTTTTTGAATCAATACATACAAAATGCCAAAATACGACCTGTCTGATGTCGGCATTTTGGCAGAATCCCCTAGACGGATCGGTTCACCTTTACTCAATTCAGTTTGAAAGGGATGAACCCCATGAATTCCAAAGACCTCATTGATCTAGAACGTTATCCGCTTACGGGCCCCGGACGGGATGCTGTGATCGCTCAGGTGCGCAGTGATCTGGCACGTGATGGCTGTGCCGTTTTAAAGGGCTTTCTGACACCGCAAGGTGTGGCCGCAATCGCCGCCGAGGCAGACGCGGTCGCCGACAAAGGCCATCGCAGTTATTCGCGCACAAATGCGTATTTCACCGCAGAAGATCCGTCCCTACCTGAAAATGACCCGCGCAGGTATTTTTACGACCGCTCAAACGCGTTTGTTCCGGCCGATAATTTCATGACCGATGGCCCGCTGCGCAGCGTCCATGATTTCCCTGCCTTTGATCCATTTATCAAAGACTGTTTGCAGGAAGAGCATTTCTATCGCTACGCCGACCCTTTGGCGGATGTCATCATCAATGCGGCGGATGAAGGCGAAGGGTTTCCTTGGCATTTCGACACCAACAACTTTACCGTCACTTTGGCCATCCAAAACGCGGAAAGCGGCGGCGAATTCCAATATGCGCCCATGATCCGCAGCACCACGGATGAAAAATTTGAAGACGTTGCTGAGGTGCTGGAAGAGCGGTCAGATAAAGTGGTCAGCCTGACATTGGAACCAGGTGATCTACAATTGTTCAAAGGCCGCTACAGTTTGCATCGCGTCGCCCCATTACGTGGGACCACACCGCGCTATGTCGCGATTTTTTCCTATGTAGAACAGCCCGACATGGTCGGCGCACCAGAACGCACACGTCAGCTCTATGGCCGCGTTTTGCCAATCCATCTAGAGCGCGCAGGCCAACGCGCTGATGCGTTGATCGACTAACACAATATCCCCGCCAGAATAGAAACATGGCGGGGATATTCACCAAAGCAAATATCGACTTTCCTCAGAACTTAGAGCGTTCCGCAAGCATCATCAGATGTTAGCTTTTGCGCTTTCAAACAGGCTTTGTGAACCAGCGCCTTAGCTGCCTTTTTATAGTTGTCCGTCCAATATGATCCGGTGTTTTCGTTGCTGTTTTGCGTTTCAACACATTCATTTGAAAGCTCAAACAGACGGTTCAACCGGCGATACGCGGTAGTACTATCTTCCGTCTCGATAGTTGGGCTGGTTACAAATTTTCCCTTTATGTAGAGATCATCCAGCTCCGTTTTCAACTGTTCGCAGGCGCCTTTCGTTACACCGCTAAATTGCGTTGCGACTGTGCGCGCATAGATATGCGTCATTCCACGATAGCCGGCAGCGACTTCTCGGACGGCTCCAATTTGACTTTGCAAATCCCAAATAAAACCAGCCAAGGTCGTTAAATTCGTGATTGAGCTAATGTCATTTGAACTTAGACGCAGCCCAAGACTATCGATCAGGTCTATCGCCACATCCCTTAAGTCGCGTTGAGCATCAAGGGACAGTTCTTCAAAATCAAAGCTCGTTTCTGAGCTTAGATCAGACACGCATGAAGCTATTGCATCGGATTTGTATGAACACTTTGCTAGCGCGGTATCCATAGTATCCAAAGTGTCTAACAACGCCAGATAGTTTCTAATAGCTTCCTCAGCGCTATCGTCGTCATATGCCGCATTCAAAGACATCCCAGCTAGAAAATAGCTAACCGTCCGATAACGATCAGCATGTTGTTGAAATGTAACGGCTTTAAGCAACCGATCAGCCTGCACAGCAGGATATCCGCCAGGAGACGAAAATTCATCGTAAATGGGGTCGCATGCAGATGTTAAGGCAAGCACAGCCAAGACACCAAAGTGTTTGTGAAACATCGTTGTTTCCTTCTGAAAATTGATTTTTAAAAAATGTTGAAAAATTTGATTGATAAAACACATGTCCTGAATACGCTCAAAGAGCGTCAATCAGGTAATAAAAAATCAATTTCAGGCTATATTTTGGCTTAGAACACCAAAAAAAGCCATTTCATGGACGTCAGACAAGAATATTGGCCGAGAAATTTGGACATGGAGCCAAAGAGCGACCGGTTTCTTCAAACAAACGCGATTCTGTCTACCCGCACATCGCCATCAATCACGTTTTGTCATCAGGTCTGTCGCTGTTTGATTGCCCCAGCGTAACTGTGACAAAATCACTGCTGAAAATACAATGATACCGCCCAGTGCGACCTGTAATCCGACGCGTTCTCCTAAAACAAGCCATGCCAATACCGGCGCGATGGGCACTTCCATTGTCGACAAAAGCGCGCTTTCACCCGATGGTAAACGACGTGCACCTTCCACAAACAGAACCGCACCGAAAGAGAACACAAACCCAAATACCGCGAGCACCAAGATGTCAGAGAAGGCAGTCTGTAACGGGTTGCTCATCGCCGCTGCGATCGGCAGCAAGATCACCGAAGACACAATTGTTGGCATGACGGTTGGGGTGTCAGGATAGGCACGATACATCAGCAGGATAAGCGCGCTGCCGATCGCCATTCCAAGGGCAAGCGTATCGCCAAGCATTTGAACCGATCCAAGCGACCCAGCGACAATGACAAACACACCAGCCAATGCAGCCAAACTGCATATCATCACCTGCAAACTTGGCCTTTCCTTTAGCAACCCCCAGGCCAACCCAGCCGCCAATAGCGGGGTGACCGCGTAGATCAAAGATACGTTGGTAATCGCGGTGTATTTGAACGCAGCCAAATAACATGTCGATGCACCCGCAATTACGATCGCTACGATCCATCCCCATTGTCCCATGCCGCGCCATTCACTTTGCAACCGGCCCCTCCCGCTGACAAAGACAAGCAAAAACAGGCTGCCAAACAGCGCGCGCCAGAACACGACATCCCATGCCCCGGCATCAACCCCCTTGGCAAAAAGACCAGCCATACTAAAGAAGACCGCAGACAAGAGAACCAGCGCGGCACCAAACGCCCTGGGGTTTGCCGCGCTAAAAGATAGGGTTTTCATTTGGAATGATCACTTTTCGAACAAATTTCAGAACCGCTGTACCAACAGTTACATCAGCCTGTCGTTCGAAATCACGACATGCCTATGTCGCATTCAATGCGCCAGCATAATAAATCAAGAACGCCCACGAACCTGATCCAACCGTTACAGTTGGACCAGAATGATCATCCTGCAGTGAACGGCAGGAACGCAGCTAAAGTCCGCTTATGTCAAAGGACAGCTCACTTAGTTTAAACGTCCATAAAACGTCATGCGAGCGGCTTCGGAAAGTTCAACGCCGGGTTCGGAATTATATGCCAATACAGCCAATATGCGCGTTTGGTTGCCTTCGTTAGGCGCCACCCGATGGATCGAGTTGCGGCCTCGAAAAAAGACCAAAGTTCCGGCATCAGCCTCGACCGTTTCTACAGGCAACTTGCCGTCGAGGATTTCATCAACTTTGTCAAAACCCATCTCACCTGTATCGGCGTCGCGAACTGCGTTGACGTACTCAAATTTTCCGCCCTTTTCTGGAGCTTGGACCATCAGTGTGATTGCAAAAGATGAGTTGTCAAAATGCCAACCAAGTTCTTCGCCTGTCTCAGCAAAATGCAGATTAATGGAAGACAGCGGGTCTGCATATTCATGCATCGCCTCTTCTCCCAGAACCTCACACAGGAAGTCTCGAAAAATCGGGTCATTGTAGAGCGTGCGTAGGGGCGACTCTTGGGGCATCAGATCATCGGTGATGCATCCTTTGGATGATGTGACCAGTCGGTTACGCGCGTGATCATCGGCAAAAGCCTCGTCTTTTGGCGTCAAATAGACGTTGTGCTGTGTCGCAGACTTGAACACCTTATCTTTGTTGGCGATACCTTCATCCCGAACAGCTTCGATCGCGTGCTGTCGTACAAAACCCGACATCACGAAAACACCGGTTTTATCAAACTCTTCTTTGCTGGCAGCACGAAAATCTGCATCGGCAATCGGAAAGGTTTTCAGGTCGATAATATCTTGCAATTCCATGGAATTCCCCAGCGGTGTAATTGATCTCAAAGATCTGATAGCGCGACGTAAAAGAAACTAAAAACTGTTTTTTATTGCGTTTGGAGTGAAAATTCTTATGCAAGAACCATGGTCGACATCACACTCAAGCAATGCCGCTATTTCAAAGCCGTAGCTTTGAAGGGGGGCATCACACCAGCGGCGCAATTCATCGGGATTTCACAGCCAGCAGTTGCTCAAGCGATTGCGAAACTGGAAGATCAAACAGGTTTGGTGCTGTTTCGGCGTGTGCATGCACGCGGAATGGAGCTGACTGCACAGGGCACGGAATTTCTCCGCTATGCCGACCAGATGTTGGCCTACGCTGACCAGATGGGGGTCGCTGTCGCAGACATTGCCGCGCACAGAGTGGGCACGCTGCGTTTGGGGTGTTTTCAGTCGATTGCACCTTTTTTCCTTGCGCGCATTCTGAGCGAATATCCGAATGAAAACCCTGGTGTCGTGCTGGATGTGCATGAACGCTTGCAGGACGAGCTGCTTGCCGCGCTTGGCCAGAACGAGATTGACCTAGCGATCCTTTACGACTTGAGGATTGATTACACTCGGTTCAACATTTGGCCCCTCGCTACAGCGTACCCATATCTGATTGTGCCACCAGACCATCGGCTAGCGACCCGAAAAAACATATCAATTAGCGAGATTGACGGAGAAGACTTCGTACTTTTTGACGCTCCGAGAAGCCGGGAATATTTCCTGAATGTGTTTGCCCAATTCGGTATTGCACCGAAGATTGCCTTCCGGTCGTCCTCAATTGAATCGGTGCGGTGTAACGTTGCGAATGGGCTTGGAATTTCACTTTTGTCTATGAAACCGGCTGAAAACACGACCTATGACGGCGGTCAGGTTGTGCCAATTAGGATCGACGAAAAGCTACCGCCGACAAATATCGTGATGGCTTCGCGTATAGATGCGCCAGAGAATTCTCTGGTTGGTTCGTTCGTAACTTTTTGCCAGGCCCTATTTGAGAACAAACAAAGCCCCGTGTTGCGGACGAAGAAAAATCTTGAAAAGTGAGTCCGTTCTGTCAGGTGCGACTGCTCTGTTTTTGGAAAGTGGGCATTAGAAATTGTGGTGCATCACGTAAGAGATGCCCGATGTTCCACAATAAGCACTTGGCATTTACTGCGCTAACCGGCGTTTTGGGCTGCTGCGAATTCCTGAATTCGGGAGATCATAGAATTCAAACCGTTGGAGCGTTGCGCTGACAGGTGATCTGTCAAACCCAGCCGTCCTAATTCCGCCTTTGCATCGACGCCCGATACATCTGCCATAGGTAAACCATCGTAAAGCCTGTGCAAAACGGCGATCAATCCGCTGACGATCAGCGCATCGCTGGCACCCATAAAGGTAAAGGTGTCACCTTTGACCTCAGGGTGAATCCACACTTGCGATGCGCAGCCTTCAACCTTTGTCGCAGGCACGCGCAAGGCGTCATCTAAAACTGGCATATCTTTGCCCATTTCGATCACGACACGATAGCGATCTTCCCAATCCTCTAGGAATTCAAAATCTTCCACCAGCTCTTCAAATGCGGCCTGTGCCATCGCGGTCCTCGTTCACCTTTCGATCCTGTGCCACACCTAGGGGCTTTGCCGTGAAAGGTCCAGATTGCTTAGCGTCTTTTCATCACGCACCGGATCGGTTAGATCGTTAGAACGATCATTGAGGATGCACTTATGAACACGCCCCGCCTTTTGAGCCCTGTTTCCGCAATGCTAGCCACTGCGCTGATCATAAGCGGATGTAGCGGTTACAAAGACTCGCGTTTGAACCCGGGCAACTGGTTTTCGCGCAGCGTAGCTGTGGCACCGACTGAAAGCCCCGCGTCATACAACCCTTTGATCCCACAACGAGCAGTGTCGATTTTTCGTCCCGATACAGATGAAACCGCACCATTGGGGGCGTTGGTCCGCGAAATCGAGACATTAAAGATCGAACAACGTCCCGGTGGCGCGATTATTGCCGTGACAGGTTTGGTGCGCCGCGCTGGCGTTCAAGATGTGACGCTGCAATTGAATGAATCCGCCAGCTCGGACAGTGTATTGGTCTATGATCTGCGCAGCTTCTTTTCCGATCGAGGCCCCGTGCCACAGACCGTTTCTGCCCGTCGCGTATCCGCCGCAATTTCGCTAACGGATCAAGAAATGGAAGGCATTCGCACGGTCCGCGTCAATGGTGCAACCAATGCGCGCGAAACGCGCAGATAGATCCGAAATCTACTGATCAGCAAAAATGGCAATCGAATGGCGGGCGAGCCCGTCAGAGCTCCATCGTCACAACGGATTTTCCCTTTGCGACCAGACCTATTTTGCCGTCACACAGGCGTAGCGCGTCTTGACCAAAGACCTCATTGCGCCAGCCTTTTGTCATTGCCAGATCCCGTTGACCGGCGGCCAGAGCATCCAGATCTGCGGTAGGTGCAATCAGCTTTGGAGCCACGCCAAAATTTTCAGCCTTGGCTTTCAACAAAACGCGCAGCAAATCCGCCAGTGCTGGATTGACATTTAGCTTATCTGTGCCGTTTTTAAGCTTGGGCAGCATGTTATTTGGGACAGCCATACCCGCTTGCACGGCCGCAAGAATACCTGCGGCAATGTCGCCTTTGCGTGCTTCACGCAGCAAAAGACGAGACTTTCCAAGATCTTCCATGCTTTGGGGTTTGGTTGACGCCAGTTCGGACAGAGCGTCATCCTTGAACACACGGTTGCGTGGGATGTTACGCCCCTGTGCATGGCTTTCACGGAATTCGGCAAGCGCCTGAACAATCGCCAAAAAGCGGGGCGAACTAGACCGTGTTTTGATCCGTTTCCATGCATTTTCTGGATGGGTCACATGTGTTTCAGGATCCAGCAGCAGTGCCAATTCTTCTTCAACCCAATGCGCCCGGCCCGTTTCTTCTAGTTTGGCAGACAAGAATTCATAGATCAGACGCAAATGCGTCACATCCGCTAGGGCGTAATTCTTTTGTGCATCGGTCAAAGGACGGCGCGACCAATCTGTGAAACGACTGGATTTGTCCAATCCCTCTTTGGCGATCTTTTTGACCAATGTCTCATAGCCAACCTGTTCACCAAAACCGCAGACCATAGCCGCGACTTGGGTGTCAAAAAGTGGCTTTGGGAACACTTTGTAATCAATGAAAAAGATTTCCAAATCCTGACGGGCGGCATGGAACACTTTGACCACGGATTCGTTGCGAAACAGGTCCAAAAGCGGTTCCAGCGACAGCCCTTCTGCCAAAGGATCAATCAGGGCGGCATTTTCGGTGTCTTCGCCGGGATAGGCCAGCTGGACCAGGCAAAGTTTAGAGTAATAGGTTCGTTCGCGCAGAAATTCTGTATCGACCGTAACGTAGGGGTGGTTTGCGGCCTCTTGGCAAAAGACAGCCAAATCGTCGGTCGTTGTGATAATGCGCATAATGCCCCTATTCGTTATCCATAGGTGGTTTTGATCCCACCTTTATCACCCATGTAAGGCGTTGATTGACCTTACCCAAAGCGCGGCGGAGTTCAAGCCTCGCTCGTCAATTCCAAAACGCCTGTTTCCTCATCGGCGAAACGGCGCAACACTTCTGGGTACAAACGATACTCTTGTATCAAGACCCGGCTTGCCAATGTCTCTGCTGTGTCATCCTTCAATACCGGAACGCGCGCTTGCCCTAGGATAGGCCCGCCGTCCAGTTCAGGCGTGACGACATGCACAGAACACCCCGCCTCGGAATCGCCAGCATCCAACGCGCGCTGATGCGTGTGCAGACCCTTATATTTCGGCAAAAGAGACGGATGGATGTTCAGCATCTTACCTTCCCATTTGCGCATAAAGTCTTCCGTCAGGATGCGCATAAATCCGGCAAGAGCAACGATATCGGGTTGATATTGCGTCAGCACATCATGGATTTTCGCGTCAAAAGCGGCGCGATCTTTGCCAAATGTTTTATGATCCACAACCTCAGTCGGGATGCCCATCGCAGCCGCTTTGGCCAAACCGCCGGCATTCGGGCGGTTCGATAGAACCAGACACGGCCGTGCAGGATGATCGCCCTGCATGCTTTCGGCCAGCGTGACCATATTGGACCCGCCGCCAGAAATCAGAATGGCAACTTTTTTCACGACAAGGACCCTGTATAGGACACACCTTCACCTGCCACCACGCGGCCCAACTGATACACGGTTTCACCCGCCTCAGTTAGCAAGGCTGTTAGGGCCTCGGCCTGCTCCGCATCAACAGCCAGAACCATGCCAACACCAGAGTTAAAGGTCTTCAGCATTTCGGAACTTTCAATGCCGCCAGTGTTTTGCAGCCAAGCGAAAACAGGTGGCAGGTCCCAAGCATCCAAATCGACCTCTGCGCCCAATCCTTCTGGCAATACGCGCGGTAGGTTTTCGGTCAAACCACCCCCGGTGATATGGGCCAGCGCATGCACGCCCCCTGCCCGGATCGCAGTCAAGGATTGCTTCACATACAGACGCGTTGGCGTTAGCAGCGCTTCGCCCAATGATCCTTCGCCCCAAGGACAATCCGCATCCCAGCCAAGACCCGAGATCTCAACCAGTTTACGTACCAAAGAATAACCATTGGAATGCACGCCATCGGATGCCAGCCCCAACAGAACATCGCCCTCAACCACGCCATCAGGTAGCGCCGTGCCGCGTTCCATCGCGCCAACCGCAAAACCGGCCAGATCAAAATCGCCTTCAGGATACATGCCCGGCATTTCCGCGGTTTCCCCACCGATCAGGGCGGCACCACAGCGCACGCAGCCCTCGGCGATGCCTTCAATCACTTGCGCCGCCGCATCCAGTTCCAATTTGCCCGTGGCAAAGTAATCAAGGAAGAACAAAGGTTCTGCGCCCTGACACACCAGATCGTTGACACACATGGCAACCAGATCAATGCCCACGCCGCCCACAACACCGGTGTCAATCGCGATGCGCAGTTTGGTGCCAACCCCATCGGTTGCGCCAACAAGGATCGGATCGGTGTAACCCGCCGCTTTCAAATCGAACAAAGCGCCAAAGCCACCAAGGCCTGCCATCACGCCAGGACGATCTGTGCGTTTCGCTGCAGGTTTGATGCGATCCACCAGATCATTGCCCGCGTCAATATCCACACCCGCTTCCGCGTAGGTCAACCCGTTCTTGCGCTCTGTCATTGGCTTTGGCCCGTCCATGGTTTGAAAAACATGCGCCTGCGCTTACCCCATAGCGGGCTGGCCTGCAACGGGTTGACGACAGGATGCGGTTTCGGATGAGATAAAGAAAAATTTCAGGACCTAAATGTTTAAAGATCTTTCTGACCTTTTAGAACCATACGGCTCATTGATCACTGTATTTGGCGTGTTGTGCAGTATTGCGCTTGGCATGTTCGCAATCCACCAAACGACCAGCGGTAAACGCCAAACCGAAATTGAAAAGCAAATCGCCAGTCCTCGGGCCCGTAAGAATTTGATCGACGAAAATACTTGTTCGCGAACCGATGCTTATTTTGCGACAACAGAAAAACAGCTGGCGTTGATCAATCGTTTCTACGGTCCCGCCAATGGGGCAAGGGCGTTATCACGCTGCCTATCGCTCGCGTATTTTTATCCGATCCTATTTGCATGGATCGGTTGGATCGGATGGAATGTAACATCCCCCGGTGGCATCGATCTGTTTCACGACGTGCCATCGCTGCTGTCCCGTGTATTTAGAACAATTATCACCTTAGGCGGATTTGGAGCCGCAGCCTTACTAGTCAAGACGTTTCCGAAATCTGCCGTCGATCGAAAACACAAAGTTTACAACGGAACCCAACGGGTCAGTTTTCTAACGCAGGTGCTTCGTTGGGTCATAAAAAGCGTCGGCGCCGTTGTTTGTGTCGTTACCCCCGCAGCTGCCGCTGCCGTTGTCAGTGTTGGTGCAGTTGTCGAGTTCGTTACCGTTATCGGTATCACTGCCGCTGTCGGTGTCGGTGCCGGTGCTGTTGCCGTTATCGTTGCCGGTGCTGTTGCCGTTGCCGGTGTCACAGGATCTTCAGAATTTGCGCTTCTTCTTTTTTTCTATCTTATCCTGCCTTATACAAATGCGGCTGCCGATTGGTTGTCGCTGCGCTTCACGCGTGGTTTCCTGACCCGAGCAGTGACCCAATATAGGCAAGGCCAAAAGCCCCGTATCGGTATCCATATCTGTTGCGACTTACTCCTTGGGGTTTGCTGTCTCGCACTACTAATTGCATCCCTCGCTGGCCTGCTGACGCTTTGGGGCGTCATTCACCCCGCATCCCAACCGTTTTCTGCCTATGAATTCTGGCTGATCGCCCAACGCGATCCCACTGAAGGTCTGGCGCTGTGGTTGATGTGTTTCACCACATTGCTACCCACATTGACGCATTTGGTCTGGTTTCTGATCCTGTGGTGGTCGCAAAAATCATGGCCCCGCCAAGAGGCCGTGCGCCGCATGCAGGCATTCACCGCAGAAGAGGATGGTTTAACCCACGCGGATAAGGTGGCAGAGGTCAGCGCCATCGCAAGATTGATCATGCAGGGCGGTCGGCGTGGATTTTTCAAGGGCACCGTTTTGACCATCGTCTTAGTTGCAATTGTGCTTGGCACGGCAGGGTTCCTATGGCCCGATCCCGCCTCTCTGCCTGCTGTGACGAAATCTTAGGATCGTGACCCTCAGTTTTTATGGACGTTTAGAATCCCTTAACCAAAAACCGGTTGACCTAGGCCAGAGGTCTGATAGTGATTTCAGACGGTAAGGGTCTATAGCTCAATTGGTTAGAGCAGGGTGCTCATAACGCCTTGGTTGGGGGTTCAAGTCCCTCTGGACCTACCATTTTCCTGATTTTCAAATAGCGATACGCCTATCATTCCCGCCGCAGGAACGCAGCGTGACGTCGTTTTTGGGATTGAAATATCGCGCGGTCCGTCCTACATCTGGCTTGTTCTCAGGGCGGGGTGAAATTCCCCACCGGCGGTATATGGGCCCTGCCCCATGAGCCCGCGAGCGCCTTTTGACACCGGGATATGCCCGGATCGAAAGGGTCTAGCAGATCAGGTGAGATGCCTGAGCCGACGGTCATAGTCCGGATGAAAGAGAATGTGCAAAAGCGTGGACTGTTTTGGTCTGTGCTGCGCCGTCGCTATATGGCCCAAGGTCATTGCGCGTGGGCAATTTGCATATGATCGCCTTGGGTGACGTGTCGTTGACCTAAAGGAGATTTGTTATGACACACACCCGATATGCGTTCGTCAAAGCCGGCTGGCATGCCGATATTGTGGATCAGGCTTTGGTTGGATTTTCCAACGTGATCCCGGCAGATCAGATCGATGTATTTGACGTACCCGGTGCGTTTGAAATGCCTCTTATGGCGCAAGAGCTGGCCAAAACAGGTCGCTATAGCGCGATTGCCTGTGCAGCTTTGGTGGTCGATGGTGGCATCTATCGCCATGATTTCGTGGCTCAGGCCGTGGTTGATGGTTTGATGAAGGCTGGATTGGACACAGGCGTGCCTGTTCTGTCCGTTTCCCTGACGCCCCATCATTTCCAAGAAACCGCGCATCACATTGGCATCTATAAAGAGCATTTTGTCACCAAGGGCGAAGAAGCTGCGAATGCCGCGCTGGGCATCTTGAAAGCACGTGCGCAGCTGGCGCCAAAAGATCTGGTGGCCTAAGCGCGATGTTTACCGGATTGGTAGAGGGCCGGACCGACGTTCTGGCCCTTGAAACACACGATTCTATGGCCCGTTTGACGCTAAAGCGGCCCGATATCGCCATTTCCGATGCCGATATCGGGATGAGCTATGCGGTAGATGGCACCTGTTTGACGCTTGTTAAATATGACGCGGATCAAATGAAATTTGACCTGATCACCAGCACATTGGACAAAACGCGCCTTGGCACGCTGTCGGTTGGGGATGTGGTCAATTGGGAACAAAGCGCCAAGATCGGTGATCGCAATGGCGGGCATGATTTGTCCGGCCATGTGGATTGCACGGCCAAGGTTGCAGCAGTGGATCCGGCAGGCGAGTCGCGCCAGATCACCTTTGACCTGCCCCCTGCCCTGATGCGCTATGTGTTTGCCCAAGGGTTCATCGCCGTAAATGGCGCCAGCCTAACCGTGGCCTCATTGGACAAATCCGCAGCGACATTTTCCGTTTGGATCATCCCGGAAACCGCGACCGCAACCAATATTGGTCTACTGGCCCCCGGCGATACGGTGAACATCGAATTTGATCGCAAAACGCAGGTGGTGGTGGATTCCATTGCCCATGCTGTGACGCAATATCTCTCCGGCGCATCGCCCAGAGACATGAGCCAGCTGATCCAAGATCTCAATCTTGATCCGGCTGAGAAAGTATAACCATGCTTGACCAAGCCAGCACGATCCGTGTCGCAACGACCATTCCCTTGCCCGAAGGGAATGCGGAATTTGTTACCTTCTCTGGCCTTCCTGATCAGCGCGAACATATTGCCGTGGCCTATGGCGATTGGCGCAGCAACGAAACGCCTTTGGTGCGTGTACACAGCGAATGCCTGACCGGTGACGTCTTTGGATCGCTGAAATGCGATTGCGGCCCGCAATTGGAAGAGGCGCAGCGCCTTTGTTCGCAGGATCACGGCATTATTCTATATCTGCGCCAAGAGGGTCGCGGAATTGGTTTGTATAACAAACTGGACGCCTATGCCCGTCAGGAACAAGGTGCGGACACATGGGAGGCCAATCGCCTGATTGGGCAACCTGAAGAAGCCCGTGATTTCACTGTTGCCGCGCATATGTTGCGCGCCTTGGGTAAATCAGCATTGCGATTGCTGACAAACAATCCCGATAAAAGCGCGCAACTGCAGGTAACTGGCATTGATGTGACCGAAGTGATCCCAACCGGCATCTTCCCCAACCGGCACAATCATGGATATCTTGCCGCAAAGCAGGCCCGTGGTCATGCACTGGATCTTGAGGAATGACACCGTCTGAGACGGCGATTACAAATGCCATGCGTCAGGCCATCGCGCTTGCACGCAGTGTCGAGGGACGCACGGCCCCTAACCCGCCCGTTGGCGCTGTCGCCTTGGATGAAACCGGTGCGGTTCTGGGAGGGCATGCGCATCAGGGTGCGGGTCTGCCGCATGCTGAGGCAGGGCTGATCCACAAATTACGCGCCGAAGGGCGGCTGGATGCGTTACACACGATGGTCGTCACACTGGAACCCTGTTCGCATTATGGCCGGACACCACCCTGTTCGCAGGCCTTGATCGATGTTGGCGCGAAACAAGTGTTTTACGGCACGCCAGATCCGAGCGAAGCCGCAGGTGGCGGTCACCAAATGTTGGAAGCCGCCGGTGTCACTGTATCGGGCAGGTTGTTGGCTAAGGAATGCGATGCCCTGAATGCACCTTTCGTCAAACGGGCAACCACCGGCCTGCCCTATATCACCATCAAACGCGCCTTTCGGCCCGATGGTGTTGGTGGATGGACGATGTTGCCAGCGCAGGGCGATAAGACCTTTACGCGGCCAGATAGTTTAAGAAAAGCACACGAAATTCGCAAAACCTGTGATGGGCTTTTGACGGGATCGGGTACGGTTATCGCCGACGATCCCAGCTTCACCATCCGCCATGTCGACGATCACCCAAAATTTGTAACGGGTGGCGCAAAACGCCCGCTGGTCTTGCTCGATAAGCGCGGCCGTGTGTCTAAAGAATGGACTGCACGCGCCGAGGAGAATTTCGATCTGACGGTGCTGGATACTGTCGAATCCGCGATAGATCATTTTGCCAAACTGGGCTGTTTGCAAATCCTAGTCGAGGCCGGACCAGACCTGTCAGATCACATGCTGAATTCAGGTCTTTGGGACCAATGCTATGACTTTTATCGTCATAGGGCCGAGGACGAATTACAAATTCGCTTCGCCTAATCCCGCTGCCTAGGCACCCCCATTTGATCAAATCGACTTTTCAACCGGCCCAAAGATCAGGCCGATTGGTCATGATGGTCATTAGTACAAGCCACCAGAACTCAGCGTGCCAAAGCTGGCCTTTGGTCCAACAACGCGCTGCTTGCCTGTGGATGTTGTGATCGATTTCGGCGCTTCGCCGCTGCCGGTTTGGAAGCGTTCGTAGTTGCCAGAAATTGAGAAACCACCATCAAATGCAACACCGAACTGGATTACTTCCAGATCCTCTTCGCGCAAACATTCCGACAACACATTGTCACCTGACGCGTCTGCGCCAAGGCGCTGGCCTGTAAAGCGATCAATTTTCACAAAGTGACACGCTTCTGGTACCTTAAATTCCCCGCCACCGTATTTTTGGACCGCCTGTTCCATAAACCGGTTGAACACAGGGCCACACATGCCACCACCGCTGGCTGAATTGCCCATGCTGCGCGGATTGTCATAGCCGATATAGCATCCAGCCACGATGTTAGAGGTAAAGCCAACAAACCAAACATCCTTGGCATCATTGGTCGTACCGGTTTTACCCGCAGCCGGCACCGGCAGGTTCACCGTGCGGCGCGCCGTTCCGCGTTCCACCACGCCCTGCATCATCGATGTCAGCTGATAGGCGGTGACGGCGTCCATCACGCGTTCGCGTTGGTTTATGATGCGTGGCGAGCGGTTGGATGGGATGTTTGGATCATCACAATCCACGCAAACCCGCAAATTTCCAGCAGTATTATCATGTGAATACACGGTGTTACCGAAACGGTCCTGAACGCGGTCAACCAGGGTCGGTTCAATCCGTTCCCCCCCATTAGCAAACATCGCATAGGCCGCGACCATGTTATACAGGGTGGTTTCATCCGCGCCCAACGCGTTGGCCAAAACCCGGCCCATATTGTCATAGACGCCAAAGCGCTCTGCGTAATTCGCCACGGTGCCCATGCCGACCTCTTGGGCCAGACGAATGGTCATCAGGTTTCGCGATTGTTCAATCCCGGTTCGAACAGGCGTTGGGCCATAGAATTTGTTGGATGCGTTTTGTGGCCGCCAAACGCCCTGTGGCGTGTCAATTTCAATGGGCGCATCCACGATGATCGCTGCTGGCGTATACCCACTGTCCAAGGCCGCAGCATAGACAAACGGTTTAAAGCTAGATCCCGGTTGACGGAATGCTTGCGTGGCCCGGTTCAGTTCAGAATGCTGATAGGAAAACCCGCCCTGCATGGCAATCACACGGCCCGTATTGACGTCCATGGCCATGAAACCGCCCTGCACTTCTGGCACTTGGCGCAAGGACCAGTTTACAAAGGCACCAGCTTCGTCACGCACCTCGCGCACATGGACCACATCACCGGGTTTGAAATTGTCGTAAAACGACCCTTTCATCCATTTGATATCCTCGCGCGGGACACGTGACCCGCGTTCATCTGTGGACGCAACCCCTTCGATCCCTACTGTTAGGAATGAATCACCGGGCTGCATAACGACCGCAGGCAACCACACACCATTTAGCTCAATGTCTCGCGCAACACGTGTATCTGCAAGTGCCGCGCGCCACGCGGCGTCATCACCCAATGTCTCTGCCGGGATCGTTTGCCCCGTGCCGCGCCAAATCGATTGCGCGCGGTCGAAATTTTCCAACGCGATACGCAAAGATTCTGCAGCTTCGGTCTGCATGTCTGCTTCGATCGTCGCGCGGACGGAATAGCCGCCGGAAAAGAATTGATCCTGACCAAAATCGCGGCTCAACTGGCGTCGGATCTCATTGGTAAAGTAATCCCGTGGTGGCAAGGATTGACTATAGGGGGTGAAATCGCCGTTTTGTACGGACAATAGCGGCTTAGCTTCTTCGCTTTTATAGGTCGCCTCGGAAATATATCCGTTTTCAAACATCTCTTTCAGGATGAAATTCCGGCGATCCGTCACGCGTTCTTTGCGGCGCACCGGGTGAAAGCTACCCGGCGCTTTGGGCATGGATGCCAACATAGCCGCTTCATGCGGCTGTAGTTCATTCAAGGTTTTGTTGAAATACACCTGTGCGGCCGCGGTCACACCATAGGCGTTTTGTCCAAGAAAGATTTCATTCAGATAAAGCTCAAGGATCTTTTCCTTGCTCAGCGCCTCTTCTACACGCGCGGCCAGAATGATCTCTTTGATCTTGCGCTCAACCTGGCGGTCACCAGAGAGCAAAAAGTTCTTCATCACCTGCTGCGTGATCGTCGAGGCACCACGCGTGTTACCACGCGCCGTATCGATCACGGCAGACACCATCCCACGGGGATCATAGCCCTTATGGGTGTAAAAGTTTTTGTCTTCCGCAGAAATAAAGGCCTGCTTGATCAATTCGGGAATTTCATCCGCAGGGGTAAACAACCGGCGTTCCTGCGCGAATTCATCGATCACTTGTCCTTGGTTCGAATAGATCCGGCTGATCGTTGGGGGCGTATATTGTGATAGGCTGGCGGTGCTGGGCAAATCCCGTCCATACATAAAGAAAATCGCAGCGATCCCGAACCCGCCCATGATGAGGCCCATCGTCACTGTCGCGAAAATTGCCCCGAAAAAAGATACGATGAATCGGATCACGCCAAACCCCTACTTTATGGTTTGCCCTAGATAGCCCTGCTTGGCCCCCGGGTCAAAACACTTCGTGGCGAGAATTTGCCAGAATATATGATAGATGACCGCCAAAAACCGATATTCCAGACGGATCTGTTTTATCGAAACGGGTCATTATTGCCGACGCAGCCGGGACAATGCCGCATCTTCCAAGGCCCATGCCGACACACCATCGCGAATTCCTGCGGCCATCCCGGCACGCCATGCCGGATCTTGAAGGTTATTTAAATCCGCATCGGTCGACAAAAATCCCAATTCAATCAGGATCGAAGGTATATCGGCTGATTTCAAAACCGAAAAACCTGCCTCGCGCAGCGGGTGTTTATGAACCTCGCCAACCGCATTTTGAATGCCAGCCAACACGTGCTTGGCAGCAGCCTTAGATCGCGGCGTATTGTCCAGCCGCGCCAAATCCAACAACACCTGTGCCACCTGATCATCAGAGTGCGACAGATCCAGACCGATCAACAAATCCTCGCGGTTATGCCGTTCTGCCAAGGCTGCGGACGCTTTATCACTGGCGTCTTCTGATAGCGTATAGATCGCCGCGCCAGAGGCGCTGCCAGCGGCAAGGGAATCCGCATGCAAAGAAATGAACAAATCCGCGCTTAGGCGATGCGCCACAGAAACCCGTCCCTCCAGCGACACAAAATGGTCACTGTCACGGGTCAGGTACACTTGGTACCCGCCAGCGCGAACCAAAACATCGCGCAATTCTCGTGCGAATGTCAGCATTAAATCAGATTCCGAAATACCGGAATTCTGTGCGCCCGGGTCCAAACCGCCATGCCCCGGATCCAAAATCACGATCAAAGGCGCATTTGCATCCCGCTCAATACGTTGCAACGCCACAGGTTCAGGCAAAGACCAGCCCTCGGCCAAAGGGGGATTGGCAGCCCCCAAAAAAGTTGGTCGATCTGTTTTGGACATTTCCAAGACAAGCGCCGCCTGACCGCTGCTTGGATCTATCTCTAACCCAGCCTGGTCGATCTGCATCGGCGTTTCTAACTCTGCGATCAGGCGGGACCAACCCGGCCTTAACGGGCCAAATCGCACAGACGCAATACGCGCGCTTTTGTCAAAGGCCATTGGATCGGCATCCGCAAAGTCGACTTCCTTAAAGTCTAGGATCACACGGTCCGGATCCGCCTGCGTGAAAACACGCCACGGAACGCCTTGGGACAATTGCATGTCCAAGCGCGTCGCGCCAAACAGCCGATCCGTTACAGCCCCGGATTGAAACCGTGCAAGTGCGCTGGGCCCTGCACCAGAAGTTTGTGCATCGGCGGTCGTCGCGATTGAAAACGCCACAGCAAAGGCCAAAATTGCTGCAAAAAGACGTTTGATTACCATGTCAAAGGAAACTCTCTAGGTCACGTTGTGGGCTTTGTTTGCGATGAGATATCACCGCCACATTTGCCCTGATCTAGGCACGATTGTCCATAAAGCGTTTCAGGCGCAAAAGCCCCTCTTCGATATCCGCTGTCGCACGGGCATAGGAAAACCGCAGATACCCTGCCCCACGCGCTGCATCAAAATCCAACCCCGGTGTTACAGCAACACCTGCATGTTCCAAGATCTCACGTGCAAAGGCCACGCTGTCATCAGTATATTCACTGACATCCGCATATACGTAAAACGCCCCATCTGGCGGCGCTATTTTATCAAAACCGGCCTTGGGCAAACCATCTAACATCAGTTGGCGGTTGCGCCGATACGTGACCATATTTGTTTCCATTTCATCCCGTGCATCCAAAGCCGCCAGCGCGGCGACCTGTGATGCATGCGAGGGACAAATGAACATGTTTTGCGACAGGCGTTCAATCTGGCGAATATTGTCTTCGGGAACAATCAACCAACCGACACGCCAGCCTGTCATCGAGAAATATTTGGAAAACGAATTGATGATGCAAACATCATCTGAAATTTCCAACGCCGTGACCGCCTTTTGTTCGTATTCGATCCCATGATAAATTTCATCTGACAGAAACAGCGCGTCACGCGCATGTGTGGCCTGGATCAGATCGGTCAGCTCAGGTTTGCCAAGCATCGTGCCTGACGGATTGGCGGGCGATGCCACCATGACGCCGTCAAAATCCTGTCCTTCTAAATCGCCGGGCACCAGTTGGAAACGGTTTTCGGCCGATGTTGGGATATCCAACGCGCGCAGGCTAAGCGCCTTGAGAATCTGTCGATAGGACGGATAACCCGGCGCGCCCAACGCCACAGTTTGTCCTGCATCAAAGAGGCCAGAAAACGCCAATAAAAACCCGCCAGACGATCCTGCAGTGACGGCAACACGATCTGGATTTAGCTCAACCCCATACCAATCCGCATACAGGGACGCGATTCCCTTGCGCAGTTCTGGCAGACCCAGACCCACGGTATATCCAAGTGACTCGTGCTCCATTGCCTTGGTCAAAGCCAAGCGCGCCGCTTTGGGCGCGGGCGTTGAAGGTTGGCCAACTTCCATATGGATAATATGACGACCGGCCTCTTCTGCCTGTCGCGCAGCCTCCATCACATCCATCACAATGAAGGGATCTACCTGTCCACGGCTTGAGTTTCGCATTCCAACCTCATTACACTTGCCGCACCTGACCTACGAGAGCATCGGAACCCGCGTCAATGATCCTAATGCATTTTCCCAACACTTTCGCGATGTTGAAGGCGCGCGCATCGATCCTGATGCTGGCATTGCTCGCAATTCTATCGCTGTCCACAGGATTAAACGCCCAAAGCATTCGGCTGTTGCGTGATCCAGACATCGAATACGGGCTTAAACAACTGGCCAGCCCTGTCTTGCGCGCCGCAGGTCTTAGCCCAAATCAAATCAAAATTCTTGTGGTCAATGACGGATCCCTCAACGCGTTTGTCATCGACAATCAGCATATGTTCATCCATTCCGGCCTGATCCAAAAATTAGAAAGCGCCTCAGCGCTTCAGGCCGTTATGGCCCATGAAACCGCGCATATCGCATCGGGGCATTTAAGCAGACGCATTGCGAATTTACGCAATGCCCGCACCGCTGCTGGTCTTGGGCTTGCGCTGGGCGCGGTCGCTGCGGCCTCGGGCAGCCCAGCTGTTGGATCAGCCATCGTTCTTGGATCGCAACGATCGGCCCAACGCGTGTTCTTTGGACATACTCGGTCTGAGGAAAGTTCCGCCGATATCTCATCAATCCGTTATTTGATCCGGGCTGGAATTGATCCGCAAGGAGCCTTGGACGTTCAGGATCTTTTTCGCGGGCAAGAGGCGTTGAGCGTGGGGCGCCAAGATCCCTATACCCGCACCCATCCGTTGAATTCAGATCGCTTGCGCGCCCTGAAGGGATTGGTTGCGGGCAGTCAGTTCAAAGGAAAAACCGACCCGAGCGCAGAGCATTGGTTTGCACGCACCAAATCCAAACTATCTGCCTTTACCCGCGCGCCCAGTTGGACATTGCGCCGCGCGGGCGAACATGGCTATGCGGACGTCACATTGATGCGTCAAGCCGTGGCTTATCATAGGCAATCGGACCGCCAAAAGGCCCTGAAACACATCGACCTTGCCATTGCAAAACGTCCCAATGATCCGTTCCTATTAGAACTGAAGGGGCAAATTTTGCTGGAATCCCGCCAGTTTTCGCAAGCCGTGCAAAGCTATTCCGCCGCCGCGCAGCTGGCCCCGCGCAATGCGCTGATCCTTGGTGGTTTGGGACGCGCCCAATTGGCCGCGAAACAAACCCAAGCGGCGCTAAAAACGTTAGAGGCCGCAAGGGGCCGCGACATTGCCGACATCCATGTTCTGCGTGATTTAGCCGTTGTTTACGGGCAATTGAAAAACCCCGGAATGGCATCCGTTGTCACGGCGGAACGCGCGATACTCTTAGGCCGTCCCAAAGATGCGGCACTGCATGCGCAACGCGCAATCGATCAACTCCCACGTGGCTCAGGCCCGTGGCAACGGGCACAAGATGTGCTATTGGCCACAAGGAATGCAGGCTAAAGCGCCCTTACCGGCAGAAAAGGAAAACCGGATGAGCAAATTCATAAACAAGAAATTGGGAACAGCCCTCTTCGCCACAGCCGGGGCCGCATTGGGCGCTGCTGTGTTGTTTGGCAATATTGGGAACGCAGAAGACACTGTCGCGGCCCCTATGGAGCAACAAGAATTTGGCGAACGGGTGCGTGCCTATCTTCTGGAAAACCCAGAAGTGATCATGGAAGCGGTCGCCATTCTGGAAGGCCGCGAACAGGCCGCACAGGCCAATGCGGATGTCGATTTGATCGCGGCCTATGCCGATGATATTTATGATGACGGATTTTCTTGGGCTGGTGGCAATTTAGACGGCGATGTCACGATCGTGGAATTTCTGGACTACCGCTGCGGCTATTGCCGCAAGGCCCATCCTGAAGTGACCGAATTGGTTGAAACCGACGGCAATATCCGCCTTATCATCAAAGAAATGCCTGTTCTTGGCGAGGCGTCTGTGACCGCAGCCCGCTTTGCTGTGGCAACCAAGATCGTCGCGGGCGACAACGCCTATGCGCAATTGCACGATGCATTGATGACACTTCCCGGCAATCCGTCCTTGCCGATTATGACACGTCTGGTCACCACATTGGGCTATGATGCGACGGCCATTGAAGCCGAAATGAATAGTGATGAGGTCACACGCCGTCTGCAAGAGACCCGCGAATTGGCACAAAAATTGCAAATCAACGGAACGCCGGGATTTGTAATGGCAGGTCAAATGATGCGTGGCTACGCGCCATTGGACGTCATGCGTGAATTTGTAGAAGATGCACGCGTCAGCCAGTAAACACGAAAAAGCGGAGAGATTACTTTAACCTCTCCGCCTATCAATTTGATAAATATCTATAAATTACTCAGCGGCGTCCGGCGCGACTTCTTCGGATTGCTCTGCATCCAAGATCGCCGCACGTTCTTCTACTTGCTCCACGATGTGCTCGATCATTTCGGCATTTGTCATCTTGTGGCTGGCTTTACCCGCCAAATAGACCATGCCCGCACCATTGCCGCCGCCCGTGAACCCGACATCGGTCATAAGCGCTTCGCCCGGTCCATTCACGACGCAGCCAATGATCGACAGGCTCATCGGTGTTTTGATATGTTCTAGTCGGCTTTCAAGCGTCTCGACCGTCTTGATCACGTCAAAGCCCTGACGCGCGCAGCTTGGGCACGAAATGATGTTCACACCACGATGGCGCAAACCCAAGGATTTGAGAATCTCAAACCCCATTTTCACCTCTTCCACCGGATCGGCCGACAGGCTAACGCGCATCGTGTCGCCAATTCCCATCCAAAGTAGCTGGCCAAGACCAATCGCGGATTTCACAGTGCCCGACATCAGACCGCCCGCTTCTGTGATGCCCAAATGGATGGGTGCATCCGTCATATCCGCCAATTGCTGATAGGCCGCCGCCGACATGAAAACATCCGACGCTTTGACCGAGATCTTGAATTCGTGGAAATCATGATCTTGCAAAATCTTGATGTGGTCCATGCCGCTTTCGACCATCGCGTCAGGACATGGTTCGCCATATTTTTCCAAAAGATGCTTTTCCAAAGATCCGGCGTTTACCCCAATCCGCATCGAACACCCATGATCGCGGGCAGCTTGAATCACTTCTTTGACCCGTTCAGGACTGCCTATGTTTCCCGGATTGATCCGCAAACACGCCGCCCCTGATTCCGCGGCTTCGATCCCACGACGATAATGGAAATGAATATCCGCCACGATTGGAACCGGGCTTTCACGTGTGATTTCTTTTAGCGCTTTCGCACTGTCCTGATCGGGCACGGACACACGTACGATGTCAGCACCTGCATCCGCAGCTGCTAGCACCTGTGCGATGGTTCCTGACACATCAGTGGTCACCGTGTTGGTCATGGTCTGTACAGAAATCGGGGCGTCCCCACCCACTGGAACGGAACCGACCATGATTTGACGGGATTTACGGCGATAGATATTGCGCCAAGGGCGCACATGATTGAGGCTCATCGATGTTCCTAAAACTGGCAAACCTGTTTGATAAACAGGTATCCCGATGAACTAGGTTATACAAGCCGAGACGCTGTATTCCGCATCAATTGCGACATTTTGCGACCCACCGAACGTCGTCAGCGGGCGCAGCACATCATAGATTAGTTATCGCCAGCTTCTTGCGATACGACCTCAGCCACGGCAGTTGCACGCAATTCAGGTGCGACATCATCAATATTTGCTGGCGTATATTCCGTTTGCAAGCTGGCAACAGACAGGCCTTCAAAATTCTTTGGTCGCCCATTATTGCCCATTGGGCCATAGATTGTGTTGCCGACATTAAAGTACACAGCACCCGCATCACCAACCCGCAATTTTGGCGCCTGCGCCAATTGCGGCATCGTGTATGTTTCCCCAGGCGCTAGGAAGAAATCTTTTATGATTGATCCATTCGCCGAAGTGACACGCATCCAGACGCGTCGTTTCGTTGTAATGGCAATCGCTGGCGCACCATCGGCATAAACCTGCGGCGTTTGCGTTGCTTGATCACGACCATTTGGTGACAAGAGTTTGTCGCCAGCCTTGGCGATCGCGCGATCCAGTGATTCATTCTCACCCTCAATTGGCGCATCGAATTTCGCGACGATCTCAACCGGGTTCAAACCAGTTTCAACCCAATCAATCCCGTCACCGATAGGGCCATAGACCTGATCACCCACTAAGGCGAATAATGCGTAAGGCCGCGTTGTACCAACGACAAGGTTTTCAATATTCGTAGGCGGCGTCCATACCGCACCAGAATCCAAAGTTGCTGACGCAACTTCAACGCCGTCCTCATCCATGGCGCGGAACCATACCGCGTCAGACGCGAATAGGCGAACAGGCAATGCTGCCAATTCTTCAGGCGTCAGATCAGAATGCGCTACGTTTTGGGTGTTCGCCGTTTCTAAGCTATTTGGCAGAAATGGGCCAAATTCTTCGTCACTGCCATTCAATGCAGCGATGGCTGCAACCCGCTGCTCGGCGTCTTTTTCAGCATTGAGCTTAGGAAGCCGCGAGGTTTGGTATTGTGCATAAAGACCGGTGGTGCTGGGATCTAAGGTCGAAATTGGGGCGTCCCGTGCCACCAAAACAGGAACCTCCAACGCCTCAGGTCGGTAAAGCCGATCAAGCGCGGCTTCTCTTGGAGGTGTGAATACACCAGCAGCGCTAGCGGATGATGTATCCGTATCTACCAAAATAGGTGCGATATCGCTGAGTGCTTGAGGTGTTTGGTCCACTGGAGTGACCTGCACACGCTGGACCTCTTGTAAAACCGACCAGCCGCCGTAACCAACACCGGCAAGCAAGGCCATAAGAACAAGAGATGATCCAATCGCAGCCGGTTCAATCTTTGACAAGAATGAATCGCTTTTGGGAGCAAATGCGAGGTTCTTTTGACCAAAAGGATCATTTTGAATGGGTTTTGCAAAAACGCGCTTCTCGGCCGTTTTCTTTTCATTCGGCTTGCGAATAGACGAAGCTTCCTCGGACATGCCATGCGCAACGGCAAACCCGCTTTCTTCACAGAATTTTGCAAATGTTTCGTCTGGGTCAAGTCGCAGATAGCGCGCGTAAGAACGAACATAGCCAGCAATAAAACCAGGTGTTTCAAATGCAGAGGGATCTGAATTCTCAATCGCAGCAACATAATTTGCGCGAATTTTTAGTTCCCGCTGAACATCCAGCAGAGATTTACCCATTGTTGCGCGTTCACCGCGAAGCATGTCGCCTAGTTTGAGTTCGAAATCGTCAAAACTAACCGGACCATCGTTTTGGATGGCCTCTTCACTGTTTATCGCGCCTGTATCGCCTTTGCGCCGGATCATCCAAGCTGCCCCGTATTCCTCGTGTTTCCGCGCTCGCACCCTATCGTAATTATTTTTTACGATTCGTAGCGCGATATAATTAGCCTCAAGTTAACACAGAATAGTGACAAAGTAAGGTTAACCAGACCTTAAGCGCTCATTTCAGCACGATTTAGCGCACATTGCGACCAAAGCTTATCCATTGCATGAACCAAAGCATCCATTTCTTGCGGACCATGAACGGGCGATGGCGTGAATCGCAAACGTTCTGTCCCCCGTGGAACCGTCGGGAAATTAATGGGCTGCACGTAAATTCCGTGATCTTCCAGTAACATATCGGACAAAACCTTCGTATGCGTCGGGTTCCCAACAATGACTGGAACGATATGAGTTCCATGGTCAATAATGGGCATTCCCAGCCCTTTCAGGCGCATTTTCAGGATTTTAGCCTGTGTTTGATGCTGTTCGCGCAACGTCGCATCGGTTTTAAGATGCGCAACCGACGCAGCAGCCCCCGCAGCAACGACCGGCGGCAGTGACGTAGTAAAGATGAAGCCCGGCGCGTAAGACCTTACAGCATCACACATTTTTTCACTTGCGGCGATATATCCACCTTGCACACCATAGGCCTTACCAAGCGTGCCATTGATGATGTCGATACGATGCGCCAGGCCGTCCCGTTCAGACAGGCCACCACCACGCGGCCCGTACATGCCGACCGCGTGCACTTCATCCAAATAGGTCAAAGCACCAAATTCATCAGCCAAATCACACAGGCCCGACAAAGGCCCGGTATCCCCGTCCATCGAGTAAACTGATTCAAATGCAATCAATTTCGGTGCAGCCGGGTCATCAGCCTCCAGCAATTCGCGCAGGTGATCTAGGTCATTGTGACGAAAGATTCGTTTTGCACCACCATTGCGCCGAATGCCTTCGATCATCGATGCGTGGTTAAGTGCGTCAGAATAAATGATCAGACCGGGAAACAGTTTGGGCAATGTCGACAGGGTCGCGTCATTGGCATTATAGGCCGATGTGAACAGCAAAGCGGATTCTTTGCCATGCAGATCAGACAATTCTGCCTCAAGCTGTTTGTGATACACCGTGGTCCCGGAAATATTGCGTGTTCCGCCAGATCCTGCACCGGTTTTCACCAATGCATCCTGCATCGCGTCCAACACAACTGGATGTTGGCCCATGCCCAGATAATCATTGCCACACCAAACCGTCACATCCCGCGTTGTTCCATCCGCGCAGTGCCAGATTGCGTGCGGGAAATGGCCCTTTTTGCGCTCGATATCGATAAATGTTCGATACCGTCCCTCGTCGTGAAGACGTTGAATGGCGTGGTCCAGTTGCGCAGCGAAATCCACTGGCGGTCTCCTTGCTTACTTGCCCGCGTTTATCACGGGGTGCTCGTGGTACGAGCGTATTTTTGTTGGCCCGGCGGGCAAGTGATAAAGCCTTCACACATCTTTGTCAAAGGGACGCTTTGTCGCTCTCACGAAAATGAAAACATGTGTGAGGTTTCTGAGCCCAAATCATGGAAACATTCTGAACTTGCCTCACAAAGCGACGGTTTTTGCCGCAGGAAAAAAGGATACATTTCCGCCCCTAGACTTGGCACAACGCTTTGCTAGATTTGCCGGATACATCAAAGGACACTCTTCATGACACTCTCCCCCGTTCTTGACCGCATCGATGCTGACCTATCTGCGGCAACCGATCGTTTGATCGACCTGCTACGGATCAAATCCATTTCGACTGACCCTGCTTATAAAGACGCATGCCAGGACGCCGCAGACTGGCTTGTGGCGGATCTTGCCACATTGGAGATTGAGGCCAAAACCTACCCGACACCCGGTCATCCAATGGTGATGGGTAAGGTCGAAGGCCCAGAAAACGCACCACATATCCTGTTTTACGGACATTACGACGTGCAGCCGGTCGACCCATTGGAACTGTGGGACAATGATCCGTTTGATGCCAAGGTTGAAGACACACCAAAGGGTAAAGTGATCCGAGGTCGCGGCACGTCAGACGACAAAGGCCAATTGATGACCTTCATCGAAGCCTGTCGCGCATGGAAATCCGTGCATGGTACCCTGCCCTGTTCGATCACCTTTTTCTTTGAGGGTGAGGAAGAAAGCGGATCCCCATCCCTCGTTCCCTTCATGGAAGAACACAAAGATGCCCTAAAGGCCGATCTCGCCTTTATCTGTGATACAGGACTGTTTGACAGTCGTGTGCCAGCCATCATGACGATGCTACGCGGCTTATGCGGCGAAGAATTGACCATCACGGGCCCTGACAAGGACCTACATTCTGGCATGTATGGTGGCGCGGCCATCAATCCGGCGCGGGTTTTGACCAAAATATTGGGAAACCTGTTTGATGACTTTGGCAAAATCCAGATCCCAGATTTCTACGAAGGCGCACCCGTCCTTAGCAATGAGGTTAAAGCACAATGGGAGAACCTGAATTTCGACCATACGACATTTTTGGGCGATGTCGGGCTGACCACACCGGCAGGTGAATCTGATCGCACCGCGTTGGAAATGATTTGGTCGCGCCCGACCGCCGAAATCAACGGCATGTGGAGCGGCTATACAGGGGCCGGGTTCAAAACAGTCCTTCCCTCTGAAGCATCGGCAAAAGTGTCATTCCGTTTGGTCGGCGATCAAGACCCGCACGCCATTCGCAAAAATTTCCGCGCATGGGTTGAGGCCCAATTGCCCGCAGATTGCACGGTCACCTATAAAGAACATGGCGCGTCGCAGGCGTCGCAAATGTCAACGGACCACCCCGCTTTTGAAGCAACCCGTAAAGCACTGGGCGAAGAATGGGATGTGGACGCGGCCTATACCGGATGCGGCGGATCCATTCCGATTGCCGGGCATTTCAAAGACATCATTGGTATGGATGTTCTATTGACCGGCTGGGGTAAGGATGACGATCAAATCCATTCACCCAACGAAAAATACGACATGGAAAGCTTTCACAAAGGCATCCGGTCATGGGCCCGTATTCTTGACGCGCTTTCCAGCTTGAACGCCTAAGACACACGTCAATCAAATCGCACAAACAACCGGGGCCGAACTGGCCCCGGTCATATGGCTAAAATGCAGGTTTTCGGGCCCGGGAAAAGGGGTTTTTCTAGTCATCCACCGGGTTTGGCAAAACCAGAATGGCGCGAAAATCATTCACATTCGTGCCTGTTGGGCCCGTGTGGTAAATATCGCCAATCAAATCAAAGGCCCCAAACGGGTCTTGGGCCGACACAAACGCCTGAGGATCACCGCCCTGTTGCCGCAACCGATCCATCGAGTGCGCATCAGCAAACGCACCGGCATTGTCTTCGCTGCCATCAATACCATCGGTATCCGCCGCCAGCGCATAGATGCCATCGGCGCCCTCAATCGCCTGCGCAAACCCCAGCAAAAAGGCCGTGTTTCGCCCCCCGCGCCCGGGCGTGCCTTTCAAAGTAACAGTTGTCTCGCCACCTGATAAAATCAAAATAGGCGCTTGAAATGGTTCATTCTTTTCCAAAGCATGTTTTGCTAAAGCGGCATGCATAAGGCCGATATCTGACGCTTCACCTTCAATCGCGTCAGACAAAACCACACATGGCATACCCAGATCTTGCGCCTTTTGCGCCGCTGCTGCCAGCGACAGACCTGCCGATGCAACAACACGTACTTCGTTACGTGCAAAAACGGGATCATCCGGTAAAGGTGCGGCACAATCATCGCTGTTGATATGCGCCATGATCCGATCTGGCAGCGCTATGTTTCGCGCCGAAATCATCGCGCGGACATCTGCGGCATTCACAGCGTCCGAAACGGTTGGACCAGAAGCGACCTGCGCGGGATCATCGCCAGGCACGTCTGACACGACCAAGCTTACCACTTTCGCAGGATATGCCATCTGCGCCAAACGCCCGCCCTTAATGCCACTGACATGTTTGCGGATCGCATTCATCACACCAATCGGCGCACCAGAGGCCAGTAAAGCCTGATTTAGGTCCTGTTCATCTTTCAACGTTAGATCCCCGGGTGGGACAGGCAATAGGGCCGACCCACCGCCACAAACAAGGGCGACCACCAAATCATCTTCGCTCAATCCGCGAACAGCATCCATCACCGCTTTGGCTGCGGTTTCTCCGGCCTCATCTGGCACGGGATGCGACGCCTCTAACACCTTCAGATATTTGCATTCGGTTGCATAGCCGTAGCGCGTCACAACCACACCTTCCACCGGTGCATCCCATAGTGTTTCAAACGCCGCAGCTAGCTGCGCGCCGCCTTTGCCGATCGCAACCACAACCGTGCGCCCTTTGGGGCGTTCGGGCAAATTATCCTTAAGCGCCTTGATTGGATCAGCGGCATCCACTGCTGTTTCAAAAAGATGTGCGAGAAAAGCGCGTGGATCGTCGATATTGGGCATGTTGTCTCCAATGTCACATAGGGATCACGAGAACGCCCGCGCCCATCTTGTTGATTTGGAACGATCATGCTTAAATTTTAGGGACGCTGCAAGCGCGACAGGTCGTATCCGTACCACTCTAAGATCTCGCGCGCGGCTTTTAACCGATCGCCCGGTGCACCCGTTCGATCCATGATCCACACACGTGTTCCGTTTGGATCGCCCATTGCAGCGGTGCGATTATTCACATCCAGCCAATGAACCCAGACAGGATCTTCGCCAAATAGAAACCGACCCTCACCAAGGGAAGTCACAGATTTCTCTTCATTATCAATACGAACACGAGATCCTGAAAAATTTAAATTAAATCCGTGATTTATGCCCACACCTTCAACCACGATCCATCGCCCATCCAACCGATCTATGGTCGCGTCGCTTTGCGAGGCCAGCGGCGCATCAGCCGTTCGCAGGTTGGGCAATGGCGCAGCGAGTTTTTGTTGGTCAACTTGCATGCAGGACGTCAGGCAGACAAAAGCGAACACAGTTTTCTTCACAAGAACAACTCACGATCTGGCAAAACACGCCATACACAAAGCCAACACTGCAGGCTGCACGCGTCAGACACAAACGTAATTTAATATAGCGGGTCGTCCAGCTCTTCCTGAATCGGACCACCACGAAACCCTGTTGCGACAACAAATTTTTCCGAGGAATCAGAACGGCTTGCAGGTGGTTTTACATGTGACACTTTATCAAATTGTTGTTTCAACAATTGTTGCAACCCCGCCTCTGCACCCCCGGCAAGAACTTTGGCCACAAATGTCCCGCCCGGTGTAAGCACATCAAAGGCCAGATATGCGGCCGCTTCACATAGGGTCATAATGCGCAGGTGATCTGTCTGTTTGTGACCTGACGCAGATGCGGCCATATCGGACATCACAACATCGGCCTCACCACCCAGCCAGTTTTTCACTTTATCATCAGCACCATCTTCCAAGAAATCCAGCTGATGAATTTCCGCCCCGGCAATCGCATCGACCTCTTGCAAATCGACGCCCAAAACAGTGCCAACCGCTTTGCCGCTTCTCTCACCCAGAGCATTGACGCGTTTCACGGCCACCTGACACCAGCCCCCCGGCGCACAACCAAGGTCCACAACCCGTGCACCCGGCACAAGAAAGCGATATTTGTCATCTAGTTCCAGGATCTTATAGGCAGCCCGGCCACGGTAGCCATCTTCCTTGGCCCGTTTGACATAAGGGTCATTCAACTGCCGTTGCAGCCAGAGCGTCGAGCTCAGCTTGCGCCCACGGGCCGTTTTGACCTTAACCTTAAGATCACGCTGCCCGCGTCCGGATGAATTTTTACTGCCCTTGGCCATCGGAAGTCCTGTGTGTTTGGAACGCGTGCACGCCGCACTATCAAAGAATAAGGCCCCCTTCTATCAGAGAGGACCGTCTTCCAAAACCCCATCAGAGGACATTTGCGCATAGAGCAGCCCTTCACGCAAACCACGATCCGCGACGGATAGGCGATCTGTCGGCCAAACGCGCAGCAAGGCCTGCAAAATCGCGGAACCCGACATGATCAAAGCCTGTCGATCCTGCCCGATGCGCGGATCCCGACGACGCCCGGACGGACCTAAATCGAGATACCCCTGAACAACCGCGTTAATTTGGTCAGACGACATGCGCAAACCATCGACTTTGGTGCGGTCATAGCGGCGCAGCCCTAAATGGCTGGCAGCCACTGTCGTCACTGTTCCTGATGTCCCGATGATTTGGAACCCGTCCCGCGCCTGCGCATTCGCATAGGGTGCGAAATCCGCAAGGTTTTCCTCAAAACAACAGCTCATCAAGGCGTAGCGTCCGGCATCGTCTTCAACATCTGCGAACTGATCCCGCAATGTCGCAACGCCCAAAGGAACACTGATCCAATCGACAACTTTTGCCACGGGAAATGGGCTATCAGCATTTTTGAACCCGGCATGCAAACGCATGATCGCACGCGGGCGATCTCGGCTAGGGACGTTAGAAAGGTCGATCCAAACCAATTCGGTTGAGCCGCCACCGATATCAACCACCAACAGCTGCTCTGTCTTGGTTGACACCAGAGGCGCACATGACACGACCGCCAAACGCGCTTCTTCCTCGGGTTTGATAATCTCCAATGTCAGCCCGGTTTCTCGCCGCACGGCCCGGATCAAATCACGCGAATTGCTTGCCCGGCGACAGGCCTCTGTTGCCACAAGCCGCATGTGAGACACTTTATGCCGCGCCAGCTTTTGCTGACACACCCGCATGGCCTGCACCGTACGGTGCATGGATGTTCTGCTCATACGGCCATATTTCTCTAAACCCTGCCCCAGCTGGACGGATTTGGAAAAACTATCAACCACATGAAACTGGCTACCCTTGGGTTGGGCAATCAGCATACGGCAACTGTTGGTTCCAAGATCGAGCGCCGCGTAAAGCGCGTTTGGATCTGGTTTTTTTGGCGCGGAGGTCTCGACCGCATTGGGAAACACGCCCACACCATTAAAGCGCTTAGGCGCCATGACGTTGCGCCTTTCCTAAATCAAGTTACAATTAGGTTACGCCTCCCCCTGACCCATGGCAAGCCTTGTGATCTCGATATCCCGCTAAAACCACCATAATCCTGTTCCTGCCGACAATACTGTGCTCAAAACGCCGTTTGTTGAGCCATTTTCATGTAAGAGTTTCAAATTATGAGGCCAACAGCATATTCTATTCCCCTTCGCCCGCCTTTATACAAAGGTCGGCTTTGATCGGATCTGCGTCGAAAACAGACCTTGTTCACCTGCCCTCGTGGATAAAGATAAACAATCGGATTTGGGAATCGAAACATGCCTGATGTCACTTTGGTTTTTTGGCGCGATATTCCTGCACAGGTCATCGTTGGGAAAGGACGCCGCGCTTCGAAGGTGCAGCTGCCAGAACGGTTTGAGCAGGCGATTGACCGCGCTGCCATGGCATCCGGTGCCGCTGAAAGCGACGCCTATTTGGCCGAATGGCGCAAAGCATCCCCCTATCCGGTGGAAGGTGACGCATCTGAAATAGCGGCCAGCGAAGCGGCCCGTTTGGATGCGGAATATGATCGTGAACGCATAAAGGCGCTGATCGCAAACGGGGGTTGGTCAAACCCGACATGACGATAAAGGATGGGCTCATGTCATTGCTGAATTTCAAAAAACGTCAAGACGGGTCCAGCCCAAACAGTCAACTTGTGCAATTTCTGCAGGGCGCTTCGATCGAAGTCATGCCCCGCACCTCTGCAAAGATTGAAGATTTCGCAGACATTTTGCCCAAAAAGACCAAAGTCTTTATCGCACATATGCCTGACGTCGCCATTGATGACATGATCGATTGCGCCAAGCGGTTGAACGATGAAGGCATGGAACCTGTGCCCCATTTCGTTGCGCGAAATGTCCCAGACCAAACAGCGCTGCGCGATTGGCTGGCCCGCTATCAAGGTGAGGCTGACGTCAAACAGGGGTTGATCCTGGCGGGTGGTTTGGGTGATCCGGTCGGTGCGTTCGACAATTCAATGCAACTACTGGACACCGGCCTGTTTGATAAAGCCGGTTTCACACATCTGAACATCGCAGGGCATCCTGAGGGCAACAAAGACATCGATCCCGACGGTGGTGATGCCGCAATTATGGACGCGTTGCGCTGGAAAGACGATTTCCAAAATCGCACCGATGCGCAGATGTCCCTGATCACTCAGTTCTGCTTTGATGCGGCACCGTTGATCAACTGGTCCCAAAAGCTACAGGGCGAAGGGTTTACCTTCCCCATTTATGCCGGCCTTGCTGGACCTGCGAAACTACAAACCCTGATCAAATTCGCCATTGCCTGTGGGGTTGGCCCATCCCTAAAGGTTCTACAAAAACGCGCACTGGACGTGTCCAAACTGGTGATGCCTTATTCCCCGGATGACGTCGCGCGGACATTAGCCCAACATGTGATAGACACGCCTGACAGTTTGATCAAAGGCGCACATATTTTTCCGTTGGGTGGGATATCGAAATCGGCCCAATGGGCGAAGGACAATTCGCCCCAAACCTCTTAGCCATCGGACAAGCCCCGCCTACCAGAATGGAACATAGCGGGACGATCTGGCGCAAAAAACCGCAGACTATGCAGCTGCACCATGTGAGGAGACACACCATGACCCGGACCATCGTCGAGTCAAAAACCAAGACCGCAATCATCGGATTTGACCAACCGTTTTGCGTGATCGGCGAGCGGATCAACCCGACCGGACGCAAGAAACTTGCAGCCGAATTGGAAGTGGGAGACTTTTCAACCGTAGAGGCAGACGCAGTGGCGCAGGCCGCATGTGGTGCAACCATTCTAGACGTCAACTCTGGCGCTGTCTTTTCAAACAAAATGGCCGAAGACCCCCGCTATGCAGACAACAACTTTGTCGAACCGCCTTTGATGCGCGAACTGTGCGCACGGGTTCAGGCCTTGGTGGATGTTCCTATCTGCATCGATAGTTCCGTCCCGGAAGCTTTGGAAGCGGGTCTAGAAGTGTGCGAAGGACGTCCTTTGGTGAATTCGGTCACCGGCGAAGAAGAGCGTCTGGAACAAGTTCTTCCTTTGATCAAGAAATACAACGTCCCGGTTGTTGCTATTTCAAACGATGACACCGGCATCTCGGATGATCCAAATGTGCGCTTTGCGGTGGCCAAAAAGATCGTGGAACGTGCCGCCGATTTTGGCATTCCGGCGCATGACATCGTTGTCGATCCGCTGGTTATGCCGATTGGCGCGAAACCAACTGCGGGTTTGCAAGTGTTTGAACTTGTCCGCCGTCTTCGGGATGAATTGGGCGTCAACACGACCTGCGGTGCATCCAATGTCAGCTTCGCTATGCCCAATCGCCACGGGATCAACAATGCCTTCCTCCCCATGGCCTACTCAATGGGAATGACATCGGCGATCATGAACCCATGCGCCCTGCCCGTCACGCAAAAGAAAATTGCCGAGAAAAAGGCCGAGGTTTTGGCAGCAGGCATCACATTGCCCGAGGGTATCGATGATGCGACTTTTGTGAAACTATTTGGCTTAGGCTCAACAACACCTCGCCCCGGTGGCGAAATGGAAGCAATCCGCGCGGCAAACCTGCTGATGGATCAAGATCCGCATGGCGCGACCTGGATTGCACATAACAAACCCGACGCAGGTGCAGGTGGCGCTGCCGGTGGTCGGTCCGGACGCCGTCGTCGTCGCGGCTAATCCGCACCCCAAATACGTGCAATCCTATAAAAAACACACCAGCCTGATAAAACCGGCTGGTGACTTCGCCTTTAAGTTCTGACATGAAGACTTTGGCTATTCGGAGTGTTCAATGACCAACAAGCTTGCGACCGTATTGTTCGTACTTATCGTTGCGGGCATCGCCATTGATTATCACCTACATGGAACGGTCAATCTTATCTTTCTGGGTAAAAAGTTTTACGCCTTTTTGGATTGGATAGCTTTCTGGCGATGAGCTGGCTGATTGGCTTGACACGCCCTTGCTCACATGCTTGTTAGCGTTAACAAATTTTGGGTCGGCTAGGAGGATCCCACCATGACAGTTAAGGTTGCCATTAACGGTTTTGGCCGTATCGGTCGGAACGTATTGCGCGCGATTATTGAAAGCGGCCGTACAGATATCGAAGTGATCGCGATCAACGATCTGGGTTCTGTTGAAACAAACGCACATTTGCTGCAATTCGACAGTGTTCACGGTCGTTTTCCAGTTGATGTTGTCACAAGCGAAAATACAATCGACGTTGGCCGTGGCCCAATTCGCGTAACAGCTGAACGCAACCCAGCGGACCTGCCATGGTCTGATGTTGACGTTGTGATGGAATGCACAGGCATCTTTACCTCCAAAGACGCATGTCAGGCGCATCTTGAAAACGGTGCCAGCCGCGTTCTGATTTCCGCGCCCGGCAAAGATGCAGACAAGACAATCGTTTATGGTGTGAACCATGACACGCTGACCGCAGATGATCTGATCGTGTCCAACGCGTCCTGCACAACCAACTGCCTGTCCCCTGTTGCCAAAGTTCTGAACGACACGGTCGGCATCACGAAGGGCTTTATGACAACGATTCACTCCTACACGGGTGACCAGCCTACACTGGATACATTCCACAAGGATCTGTATCGTGCACGTGCGGCGGCAATGTCCATGATCCCAACATCCACAGGTGCTGCGAAAGCGGTTGGCCTGGTTCTGCCAGAGCTGAATGGCAAACTGGACGGTGTTGCGATCCGCGTTCCAACGCCAAATGTATCCGTTGTTGACCTGACGTTTGAAGCATCTCGCGACACAACGGTTGAAGAAGTCAACGCTGCCATCCGTGCAGCAGCCGATGGTCCTCTGAAAGGCGTCCTAGGCTACACAGACAAGCCGCTGGTTTCCATCGACTTCAACCACGATCCACATTCATCTGTGTTCCACATGGATCAGACCAAGGTTCTGGATGGAAAAATGGTTCGTATCCTAAGCTGGTATGACAACGAATGGGGTTTCTCGAACCGCATGGGTGACACAGCGGTTGCGATGGCGAAATTTCTGTAAGGTCACGTGACCCCAAACAGGAAACGCAAAAGCGGGGCTTGGCCCCGCTTTTTTATTGCAACGACACCCTCGCACTATCAGCGCGAAGTGTTCTGATGAATTGGGCTATACCATCATTGTGCTGGGCGTAGCTTAGCAAATCATTATGACCGGCCTGTTCAATGACAACATGCTGCACATGGCTATGCGTCAGATGCGCAACCAGATTGTCGCCATAGAATGCGGGCACCACATAGTCCTTCGCACCATGTACGACGAGAACGGGTTCGCTGACATCATCTGCCAAGCCCAAACTGTTCCAACGATCCACCGGCAGAATGCATGCGGGCAGCAAAGACGCCAAAGTCATGACATGGCAAATCCGATCATAGGGCGCCGACAATACAACACCATCCAACTCGAACTTGGCTGCCACATGCATGGCTAAACCAGTGCCCAATGAATATCCGTGAACAACCCGGGCACCAGCCTGAGGGACCAATGATGGCAGTGCATTGACCACAGCCTCGGCGTCGCGTTTCAGAACACGTTCACTGGCACGACCGGTTTCACCACCGCCGCCACGATAGGTCATCGCAACAATCGTCGCCCCCGATGCCCGGTGTTGATTTAGAAAAGAGCGATGGATTTGAAGCGACCCGAGATTGCCCATCAAGAACAAAACCACCGGCGCACCGCGCGGCCCGTCATAGATCTGGACCGTAACAGGATCATCCCCTACAACTGGGATTGCGACCTGTCGATAACCGGGCAATGCAAATGCGTCAGAGCGGAATGGATACAGAAATTCGCGATGGAACATCACCATGGTGACGCCATAAAGCATGTAGATGCCAAAGCTAATTTTGAACAGCCAGCGCAGAAATCTCACAATGCGTTCCGATGTGTCGAATAACGTTTATCCCAAACGGGTCTTTAACGCCTCTAACACAGAAGGAGTAACGAATTTCGAAACATCGCCCCCTAATTTGAAGACTTCTTTCACCAGTTTTGATGCAATAGCGCGATGCTGCGCGTCAGCCATCAGAAAAACAGTTTCGATTGAATCGTCCAAAACCCGGTTCATTCCGACCATCTGGAATTCGTATTCGAAATCAGGCGCAGCCCTTAATCCCCGAATAATGACGGATGCATCAACATCCTTTGCACAATCAATCAAAAGGTTCTCGAAAGGATGGGCCTTGATCACCATGCCGGTTTCTTTGCTAAGGCTTTCGACCTCGCGTTCAATCAGCTCAACCCGTTCTTCCAACGAAAATAAAGGGCCTTTGTTGCGGTTGATGGCAACGCCGATGACAAGGCAGTCCACCAAAGCGGCAGCGCGTCGGATAATGTCAATATGACCCAGTGTAATTGGATCAAACGTGCCTGGATACAAACCAATACGCATCACTCACCCCCTGATGACTTTACAAGGTAAATGGACGGATTTGTATTGGATTTGCAAGCTGAATTTTAGCTCACAAACACAGATCTTTGCGCGATATCCCACAGGTTTGAAAGAGGAGCGAACCGGGCCTTAGTGGCCCATAATCATGCCTTCTAGCGCGTCCTTTTCTAAAGACAGCTCTTGCAGCCGCGCTTTGACCACATCGCCAACAGAAATAAGGCCAATCAATTCCCCATTTTCAACAACTGGCATATGGCGAAACCGGCCTTCCGTCATTTTTTCTAAAACGCTGACAGAACTATCGCCCCGGGTACAGGTCACCAGCTTGGATGTCATGAACACATCAACCGTGCTGTCCATAATATCTGCGCCATGCTCGGCCATCGCGCGAACCACATCGCGTTCAGACAAAATACCATCAGGATGTTTGCCATCTCTGGAAACCAAAACGGTTCCTATTTTCTTGTCCGATAGCAAATCGACTGCCTCAGAAACCAAACATTCCGGCGCCACTGTAATTAAAACAGCATCACCTTTACTTTTTAAAATACCCGAAACCTGCATGAAAACTCCTCCGCTAATGTCCTCCGCCAAGATCAGAGTCATGTGTCACGACGCTATATGTCAAGGGAAAGATTTACATAAAAATGTCAAAGCCGACCTAAGGATTTGTTAAAGTCTGGGTTTTCGCCTTCTTTTCTTGATCTTGCACTTCTTGTGACAAATAGGTGGCCAAAATTTCAGACACCCTATTCATACGGGCCGAACGCCTATCATCGGTGTGCCGAAGCAAATAAAATGATCGTTTAAGTTGAAACACATCTTTATCCAACCGTTTTAATTCTGGCGCTATTGGCAAGGCAAAGTCATGGACAATTCCAACCCCACTTCGATGCCGCAAGGCCTGCAATTGGACGGAAACGGAATTGGAGGCAATGGCAACGCGATCCGCTCCTAATTCGCCCCAATAATCCAATTCCTTATCGAATATCATGTCCGGAATGTAGCCAACAATCGGATGAGAAATAGCATCAGACAGGGTTCGAATTTTATGCTGGATTAAGTAATCCTCGTGCCCCGCAAGCGACAAATGATAGTCTGCAATCTTTTGCACCGTCAAACGGCCAGAAACCGGCATTGAAACCGAAATCGCCAGATCCGCTTCGCGTCGCGATAGATTAACGACACGCGGCAAAGACACAATTTGGATATCCAAATCGGGATGGTCCACACGGATCTTAGAGCAAACTTGAGGCAAGAGAAAATTGGCACACCCATCAGGCGCGCCAATCCGGATCTGCCCCTGTAATGTATTTGAATTGCTGCGCCCATCCACCAAATCTAGGGTCGCTAACATCGCCCTTTCGGCCTGTTCCGCCGGAGTGATCAGCCGCGCACCCGTTTCCGTCAACGTGTAGCCTTGTTGTGACTTAACAAATAATGTGGCGTTCAAACCCTCTTCAAGCCGGGCAATGCGCCGGCCTACGGTTGCGGGATCCATACGCAATGTACGACCGGCCTCAGACAGGCTACCGCCTCGTGCAGCCGCCAGAAAAATTCGAAAATCGTCCCATTGCATCATCAGCGTCATCCGGTATTGCATTTTTGCAAAATAAGTTTGCCATATTCTCCCTTTAATACTCATTTTTGCAAGACTAGTGTTACGCCAAACAGGAGGTTTCCATGCAAGAAATCAAACATTTCGTCGACGGCCAGGATGTTGCTGGCACATCAGGACGGTTTTCTGACGTCTACAATCCCGCTACAGGCGAAGTTCAAGCCAAGGTGCCTTTGGCCACAGCGGCAGAGGTCGATGCGATTGTAGCACGTGCTGCCGAAGCGCAGCCACAATGGGCCGCAACCAATCCGCAGCGCCGCGCGCGGGTGATGATGAAGTTTGGCCAACTGATCAATGAAAACATGGACAAATTGGCCGAAGCCATCAGTCTGGAACACGGAAAAACGCTGCCGGATGCACGCGGCGACGTTCAGCGTGGTTTGGAAGTTGTCGAATTCTGCATGGGCGCACCACATCTGTTGAAAGGTGAATTCACCGATAATGGCGGCCCGGGTATTGACCTGTATTCCATGCGCCAGCCTTTGGGTGTTGTTGCGGCGATCACGCCCTTTAACTTCCCTGCGATGATTCCTCTGTGGAAACTGGCACCATCCCTTGTTGCCGGTAATGCGATGGTCCTAAAACCATCCGAACGCACACCAACATGTGCCCTTATGCTGGTCAAACTGTTGCAGGAAGCCGGTTTGCCAGATGGCGTTTGCCAGGTCGTACATGGTGACAAAGAGGCGGTGGATGCACTGCTAGACAATGAAACAGTGCAGGGCATCGGCTTTGTTGGCTCGACCCCTATCGCGCAATACATCTATGGTCGTGCGGCTGCGAACGGCAAACGCGCACAGTGTTTTGGCGGCGCAAAAAACCACATGATCATCATGCCCGACGCGGATATGGACAAAGCCGCTGACGCGCTATTGGGCGCAGGCTTTGGCGCGGCAGGCCAGCGTTGCATGGCGATTTCGGTTGCAGTTCCAGTAGGTCAAGACACGGCTGACAAAATGGCTAAAAAGCTGATGTCCCGTATCGAAACCCTGAAAGTTGGCCCTTACACAGCGGGTGAAGATGTCGACTACGGACCGCTTTCGTCCAAAGCATCCTATGATCGCGTCAAAGGATTGATCACATCGGGCGTGGATCAAGGCGCGTCATTGTTGGCCGATGGTCGCGATTTCACGCTGCAAGGTTACGAAAAAGGGTTCTTTGTTGGCCCGACCTTGTTTGACAATGTGACACCAGACATGGACATTTACAAAGAAGAAATCTTTGGCCCTGTCCTAAGCCAAGTTCGCGCCGCATCATATGAAGAAGCGCTGAAAATCACTATGGACAGCCCCTATGGCAATGGCACCGCGATTTACACAGCAGATGGCGACACAGCCCGTGATTTTGCACATCGCGTCAATGTAGGGATGGTTGGCATCAACTTCCCAATCCCAGTTCCACTGAGCTATTTCACATTCGGCGGCTGGAAAAAATCTGCTTTTGGCGACCTGAACCAATATGGGCCAGATGCAATCCGGTTCTATACGAAAACGAAAACAGTCACAGCGCGCTGGTTCTCGGGCATCAAAGAGGGCGGCGAGTTCAACTTTAAAGCTATGGACTAATCTACAGAAACCGGGTCGTTTTTACGAACGGCCCGGCATCCGACACAAAATCGATCCTGTTTTTGTTCCAAACAATCAAATATTGGGTGGATATCAGGTCTTATCGGAATTTGTGTCTTGTTTCATCTCTTACTTATGTGCCCGTATCTTCAGCATTATTCATATGCTTTTGGAGGATTCAGTGTCGCATAAATACACATTTATCCCACAACACAATTTGGTTCATGTTCACGTAAAAACGCATGCATCTCGCACGCTAAGGCACGCCTATGTGGATTTTGAAACCTACCTGAAATCTCCTTGTTATCAACCAAATCAAGATTTCCTATACGACACCGATAATTTCGACTTTTCGCATGTCAAAACGTCAGGAATTCTCCAGAATTTTCCCGATATCATTACACTGCTGCAAAGATATCATTTTAATTCGAAGATCGTGTTCTTCGCTCCAACACAAGGCGCGTTTGATGTTATACGAAAAATCGAAAGACTGATCGGCCCTCATTTGACCCAACCAACTCTCGTTGCACGGGATTTCGAGGTCGCAAAGCATTTCTTGAATAAGCCAGAGCTCGACATTCAAAAGCTCCGCCAGCTTGCGACTGAGACGATATGATCTTCGTTGAAGATCCTATTGGACCGGATGACACATCCTATTAAATTAATTAAAAAAACCACTTGTTCATTGGCTTCGACACAGTGATAACCTGACCAACACGCGCTTTGAAGAGGCAGGTTATGCGGGCGGCCATCGTCACATCAGATTACTTTGTCATGGGCGAGACATTCATCAATCGCCACATAGAACACATGTTCGGCGGGGAAACCTGTGTCGTCACGGGACGCCACAATGGTCACGACCCTTACGAAAAGCCTCTGTTTGAGCGGCGAAAAAAACTATCGTTCTTTGACAAGATACATGCACCTTTCGCAGCGTTAAATGGTGCTTTGTTTCATGCCACCTCTCGCCTTCCTTTTGGGCAAAACCGGCAAGAACTGATGCAGTTTTTGCGCGCACAAAAGGTGGATGTGATCCTGGCCGAATTTGGAACTCAGGCTCTGGTGGTGGCCAAACTTGGCAACGATCTGAACATTCCAGTTTTCACATATTGGCGCGGCACCGATGCCAGTAAAGCGCTGAATTCCAAGCAGCGCATACGGTCCTATAAATTGATGATGCCCCGACTGGCAGGTATGTTATCCGTCAGTCAGTTTCTTTTAGACAACCTCGCATCCGTTGGGGTGACCCATCACAATGCGCATGTCATGCCCTCTGGCGTGGATGTGCGACGGTTTACGCCAAATCAAAAGGTCAAACACAGCTTTCTGGCCGTCGGTCGAATGGTTGAAAAGAAAGCCCCTGATGTCACGATCCGTGCTTTCGCAAAATCTGCGAAAGGGACATCGGCACAATTGACGTTTATCGGCGACGGCCCCTTGCTGGAGGCCTGTAAAGCCCTTGCTGTTGAGTTGGGTGTTGAAAGCCAAATCACCTTCACTGGCGCCCTGCCCCATGATCAAGTTCGTCAAGAATTGGCCAAAACAGAGGTCTTCCTACAGCATTCCGTCACGGCCAAAGACGGGAACACCGAAGGGTTGCCAACAGCTATTCAAGAAGCACTGGCCTGTGGCTGTGTCACCTTATCAACCAGACATGCCGGCATCCCCGAAGCGATTGAACATGGCGTGAACGGTTTTCTGGTCGAAGAATGGGACGAAGACGGTTTTTCCGCACAGATTCAGACTGTCTTAAACATGCCTGATCTAACTGAAATGACACGTGCTGCGCGCAGCACTGCGGAACATAAATTCGACAATGATATCCTGCTGAACAGAACAGAAACCATCCTTAGGGAGGCGGTGCACCAAAACACCTTACGGCTAGGAGGAGAGCGAAAATACTAGTCAATATTCACATTCCCTGGTGGGTTCGGCACGAATACCAAAACGCGCATAAATTCCCAGTCGGGATTTTCACGACCACATTGATAGATCAGATGATTGAGCGGGATGGGTTCAGCGTAACGGTCTCGCGCAAATCTTGGCGTGCGCAGGAAATTGGTCGTCATGCCTTTTGCATCAACCATCACCGAAATTACGGCCGCAAACGCAATTTGAATGTGAAAACGGCATATTTGCCGGATTATTTTTACGCCGATCCCAAAGGTTATTCCGGATGGTCATCCATCACGAAAAAGACGTTTGACCCGCAGTCAATTGATGAACAGGACGCGCTGGATTATTTTCGCACCCGGTTGCAAGAACCGTATTTCGAAATTCGGCGCAGCAAATATCCGCAAAACCCGCAGAAACACGACCTTCCGAAAGACTACGTATTCTTTCCCATGCAAGTGCCCGGCGATGCCGTTTTGGATCTTGGCCATTTCAAGCAAGAAGCCTTGCTTTACAAGCTAATCCGTGGTGCCAAATCACAACCTGTCGTGATCAAAGTTCACCCGAAAACGCGGTTGGAATTACCCGAAGCAGCCCGCGATGTTGATGCCCTTCATGACCCAAAAAATGGCGTGTTTGTGGTGGATGGGCATTTACACGACCTGATCCGGGATGCGTATGTCACTGTCTGTTCGAATTCCGGTGCCGGCCTAGAGGCGTTGTTGCTGGGGTGCCCCGTCATCACATGCGCACAGGTGGATTATCACCATTTAACGGTGGATGCCCCAAAGCCTGATCTTTTGCCTGACCTAATTTCTGATGCCAAACCGCATGACATGCTGACCGTTGCACGCTATGCAAAATGGTTGTTTGGCACACAATTTATAGACATCCGCGATCCAGACGACGCCTGGACCGAAGAAGTTTACCAACGCATGCTTTTGGCATAGGCCGTTTTCATTCGGCGGCCTTGACCAATCCGAGCATCGGGGCCAGATACCGCCCAGTATGTGAACGCGGTTCCAACGCAACCGTTTCAGGCGTGCCTGCTGCCACGATTTCACCACCGCCATCACCACCTTCAGGGCCAATATCGATGATCCAATCAGCGGTTTTGATCACATCCAGATTGTGTTCAATCACAATAACCGAATTCCCCTGATCTACCAATTCATGCAACACTTCCAATAGCTTACGCACATCTTCGAAATGAAGACCCGTGGTCGGTTCATCAAGAATGTATAGGGTGCGCCCCGTCGAACGCTTGGCCAGTTCTTTGGCCAGCTTCACGCGTTGTGCCTCGCCACCGGACAGGGTCGTGGCCTGTTGACCGACCTTGATATAGCCCAGACCAACACGGACCAAGGCTGTCATCTTATCGCGAATAGACGGCACGGCCGAAAAGAAGCTTTCCGCATCTTCTACAGTCATATCAAGCACATCTGCGATGTTCTTACCTTTGAACGTGACTTCTAGCGTTTCACGGTTATAGCGTTTGCCCTGACAGGTTTCGCATGTGACGTACACGTCCGGCAAGAAATGCATTTCGATCTTGATAACACCGTCCCCTTGGCACGCTTCACAACGTCCGCCTTTGACGTTGAAACTAAAGCGACCGGGCTTATACCCGCGGGCTTTGGATTCCGGCAATCCTGCGAACCATTCACGGATCGGGGTAAAGGCACCGGTATAGGTGGCAGGGTTGGACCGCGGCGTGCGCCCAATCGGGCGTTGATCAATATCAATGACCTTATCGAGATGCTCGAACCCTTTGATCGTTTCACATGGCGCTGGCGTTGCCCGCGCACCGTTCAGACGCATAGCGGCGTTTTTATACAGCGTTTCAATCGTTAGCGTGGATTTGCCGCCACCAGATACGCCTGAAACACAGACGAATTTTCCCAATGGGAAATCGGCCGTGACATTTTTCAGGTTATTGCCGGTTGCCTTTTTGACCGTGACTTTTTTCTTATTGCCCTTACGCCGTTCGGTAGGCACTGCAATCTCACGATTGCCGGACAAATATTGCCCGGTCAAACTGTTGGGATCGTTTTGCACGTGATCAGGCGTTCCGTGGCTGACCACCTGACCGCCATGCACACCAGCACCCGGCCCGATATCGAAGACGTAATCGGCGGTTCGGATCGCATCTTCATCATGTTCGACAACGATCACCGTGTTGCCCTGATCCCGCAGATTTTTCAATGTGTCGAGCAGACGGTCATTGTCACGTTGGTGCAACCCGATGCTGGGTTCGTCCAGAACATATAAAACGCCCGTCAGGCCAGATCCAATCTGAGAGGCCAACCTAATTCGCTGGCTTTCCCCGCCCGACAATGTGCCCGCATTTCGCGACAAGGTTAGATAATCCAACCCCACATTGTTTAGGAACCCAAGACGTTCGCGAATTTCCTTCAAAATGGCCCGCGCAATTTCGTTTTTCTGCGGCGTTAGATTATCCGGCACCGTTTGGCACCAGTCCAAAGCCTGCTTGATCGACATTTGAACCACATGACCAATATGCAGCAAATCCTCTGGCTGATCTGAGGGGCCGATTTTCACGGACAGCGCTTCTTGGCGCAAACGATAGCCGTCACATGTGCCGCAGGAGCGGTTGTTTTGATAGCGTTCGAATTCCTCACGGATCATATTGCTGTCGGTTTCCCGATAGCGGCGTTCCATATTCGGTATCACACCTTCAAATGTGCGTTCGATTTCATAAACGCGACCGCCTTCATCATAGCGGAATTTAATTTCATCATCACCCGAACCATACAAAAACACCTGCTGAACATGCGCCGGCAGATCGCGCCATTTGGTGTTTTTGTTGAATTCATAATGTTTCGCAATGGCTTCAATCGTCTGCAAAAAGTACGGCGATTTGCCTTTGCGCCAAGGCGCCAGCGCACCATCCGAAATTTTCAGCGTGACATCAGGCACGACCAAGCGTTCGTCAAAGAACAATTCATGGCCCAACCCGTCACAATCTGGACAGGCCCCAAAAGGCGCGTTGAATGAAAACAGACGCGGTTCGATTTCTGGGATCGTAAAGCCGCTTTCAGGACATGCGAAATTTTCAGAAAACACCGTGCGCTCGGGATCACCTTCTTTTGGCGCCGTTTCCAGAATGGCAATGCCGCTGGTCAAATCCAGCGCGGTGCGGAAACTATCCGCCAAACGAGTTTCCATACCTTCGCGCACCACGACACGATCAACGACAACGTCGATATTGTGCCGAAATTTTTTGTCCAATGTGGGCGGTTCGTCCAACTCGTAAAACTCACCATTCACTTTGACGCGCTGAAAGCCCTGCTTGCGCAGCTCTAAAAACTCTTTCTTATATTCGCCTTTGCGGTCGCGTACGATCGGGGCCAATAAATAGGCCCGCATGCCGTCTTCCATCGCCATGACACGATCGACCATATCCTGAACTTGCTGGGCCTCAATCGGCAGACCGGTTGCTGGGCTATATGGTGTGCCAACACGCGCAAACAACAGACGCAGATAATCATAGATTTCTGTCACGGTCCCCACGGTGGAACGCGGGTTCTTTGACGTTGTCTTTTGTTCGATAGAAATCGCCGGGCTGAGGCCTGCGATATGATCGACATCGGGTTTTTCCATCATATCAAGGAACTGGCGCGCATAGGCCGACAGGCTTTCCACGTAACGCCGCTGTCCTTCTGCATAGATCGTATCAAAGGCCAGCGAGGATTTGCCAGACCCGGACAGGCCTGTGATCACCACAAGCTGATCGCGGGGAATATCAACATCGATGCCCTTTAGATTATGCTCGCGCGCTCCACGCACTTCGATCTGTTTCAACTCTGGCATTTTGTCTCTCGATACTCAGGCTGGGATTATTGTGTATGTTTGATAGGCTATCAGCAATGAATCGCCAATCCCCAAAAGTGAACAAAATATGAACTTAAACTGAGACCGGCGAAATTATACGCAAGCAGATAACAGAACATAGAAAAAGCTAGGGTTTGCGGCCAACAGTCATGGGATTGTCAAAAAACCATGGCTTGCACCTTGGGGCGAAGAACGTAATACCTTGGCGAAAGACAATAAACATATCCGTTTTCAGGGGAACTTTCATGACGGTTCAAACCATCAAAACGACACCATTCGACGGCCAAAAGCCCGGAACATCCGGCTTGCGCAAACAAACATCCACTTTCGTTGAACCGAATTATCTCGAAAACTTTGTTGCCTCGATCTGGGTCGGGATCGGCGGTGTTACCGGTAAAACGTTGGTTCTGGGTGGTGATGGGCGCTACTATAATAAAGAAGCGTCACAGATCGTCATGAAGATGGCCGCAGCATCTGGTGCGACAAAAGTGATCGTGGGCCAAGATGGTCTGTTATCAACACCGGCCGCGTCCCATATGATCCGCAAACGCAAGACAGATGGCGGCGTGATCCTGTCAGCATCCCACAATCCGGGTGGCCCAAAGGCTGATTTCGGCATCAAGTTCAACATGCCAAACGGTGGACCAGCGCCTGAATCCATCACAAATGCGATCTTTGAAAACACCAAGGTTATTTCCGAATATGACATTCTGGACGCGCCGGATGTAGACCTATCGGTCATCGGCCTGTCCAAAATGGGCGATATGGTGGTTGAGGTCGTAGACCCAGTTGTCGATTACGCCGCATTGATGGAAGAGATCTTTGATTTCGCGGCCATCAAAGACATGTTCGCGGGTGGCTTTACCCTATGCTTTGATGCGATGCATGCAATCACCGGTCCCTACGCAACAGAAATCTTGGAAAAGCGTCTTAGCGCGCCTGAAGGCTCTGTGATCAACGGCATCCCCCTGCCCGATTTTGGCGAAGGTCACCCCGATCCAAACCCAACTTGGGCCAAACCGCTGATGGATCTGATGATGGGTCCTGATGCACCTGATTTCGGCGCAGCCTCAGATGGCGATGGCGACCGCAATATGATCGTTGGAAAAGGCGCATATGTAACACCATCCGATAGCTTGGCAATGCTGGCAGCCAACGCCACATTGGTGCCTGCCTACAAGGATGGTCTGGCGGGTATTGCGCGTTCCATGCCGACATCAGGCGCATCTGATCGTGTGGCAGAAGCACTGGGCGTGCCTGCATTTGCGACACCGACAGGTTGGAAGTTCTTTGGCAATCTGTTGGACGCTGGCAAAGCAACGATTTGTGGCGAAGAAAGCGCAGGCACCGGATCCAACCATGTGCGCGAAAAAGACGGTCTCTGGGCGGTTCTGTTCTGGCTGAACATCTTGGCTGCGCGCAAAACTTCGGTTCAGGACTTGATGGTTGACCATTGGTCAAAATATGGTCGCAACTACTATTCGCGTCACGATTACGAAGCCATCGACAAACCAATGGCCGAAAAGCTGATGGATGATCTGCGCGGCAAACTGGCGGATCTGGGCGGCACTGTTGCAGGCGGTCTGACGATTGAAAGCGCAGATGATTTTGCCTATGACGATCCGGTTGATGGATCACGCACCGAAAAGCAGGGCATTCGCGTTCTGTTCAAAGGCGGCGACCGCCTGGTCCTGCGCCTGTCTGGCACAGGTACGGTGGGCGCGACGCTGCGGGTCTATCTAGAAAAGGTCGTGACCGATCCAAACGGGTTGGACATGGACCCACAAGAAGCACTGGCACCCGTCATTGCCGCGGCAGAAGAGCTGGCCGAGATTTCGACACGGACAGGCCGTACCGCACCAGACGTGATCACATAAGGCACGCATATGGAAAATGTTCGGGGCATCGCCTTAATGATTTTGGCGATGGCCACGTTCACCAGCTTTGATGCTTTGGTCAAATACACGGCGACCGGGCTACCAACAGGGCTGGTGATCCTAACCTATTCCGTTTTGGCATCCCTTGTTTTCTTCGCATTGACGAAAACCAAGGGGGAAGCCATTTTTTCCAAAAACGCACGCCATCCAGCCGTAATAGGCCGATGCGTGCTGGAATTACTGACATCGATGACTGTCGTGATCGCCGTAACCCGGATTGATCTATCGGTCCTCGCGGCGGTTTTACAGGCCACCCCAATCACCATGACATTGGGCGCTGTCATCTTATTTGGCGAAAAGGTCGGCTGGCGGCGCTGGTCCATGATCTTGCTGGGTTTCACCGGCATTCTGATAATTGTACGCCCGTTTGGGGCAGATTTTGATGCGAATGTCCTTATTGCTTTTGTGGCTATGCTGTTTCAGGCCATGCGCGATTTGCTATCCCGCCGCGTGCCCCAGACAATCGGCAATCTGCAGCTTGCCACGCTGGGCACGATGGCCACATTGCCCAGCGGTTTTATCCTGCTTGCGCTGAACGGATCCCCCGAGACACTGGATTTGACGCTGATTTGGAGCATCCCGGTCCTATTGGTTCTAGGCACTGTCGGATATCTGTGCATCACGGCATCAGTTCGCCTAGGGGATGTATCCGTTGTGCTGCCGTTTCGCTATACGCGTTTGATTTTTGCCATCGCCATAGGCATGGTCTTTTTTGCAGAGCGACCTGATCTTTGGACATGGATTGGTGCCACGCTGGTTGTCGGATCGGGCCTCTATACGCTGTATCGTGAAATGCAGGTATCGAGGGCCGTAAGACATGACAATTGAATGACATTTTGCAGGTTGGCGTTAGCGCTAGCGGTTTCAGTTTACTTTTCGCACCAGCCTGTTAGATAGAGACCGAAATTTAAGGTGAGGACACAGCCCGATGAGCACAATTATCGACATTCACGCACGCGAAATTCTGGACAGCCGCGGCAATCCAACCGTTGAGGTTGATGTTACGCTGGAAGACGGCACACAGGGCCGTGCGGCGGTTCCATCCGGTGCATCCACCGGCGTGCACGAAGCAGTCGAAAAGCGCGATGGCGACAAAGCACGCTACAAAGGCAAAGGCGTTCTAGAAGCGGTTGCTGCGGTAAACGGCGAATTGGCAGAAGCCCTGGTTGGCTTTGACGCGATGGAACAGGTTGCCATCGATGGCGCGATGATCGAGCTGGACGGCACACCAAATAAAGGCCGTCTTGGCGCAAACGCTATTCTGGGCGTATCCTTGGCAACAGCCAAAGCAGCCGCAGAATATACAGGCCAGCCTCTGTATCGCTATGTTGGCGGCACATCCGCACATGTTTTGCCTGTTCCAATGATGAACATCATCAATGGTGGCGAGCACGCGGATAACCCAATCGACATCCAAGAATTCATGATCATGCCGGTCGCCGCGACTGATATCCGCGAAGCCGTTCGCATGGGTTCAGAAGTGTTCCACACGCTGAAAAAAGAACTGTCCTCTGCGGGCATGTCCACAGGTCTGGGTGATGAAGGTGGTTTCGCACCTGAACTGTCCTCATCCCGCGCGGCGCTGGATTTCATCCTGAAATCGATCGAGCTGGCTGGCTACAAGCCGGGTGAAGACATGTATCTAGCGCTGGATTGTGCGGCGACGGAATATTTCAAAGACGGTTCTTACGTTCTGTCCGGTGAAGGCAAAACATTGTCCCCAGAAGAGAACGCCAAATATCTGGCGGATCTGGCCAATGATTACCCGATCATTTCCATCGAAGACGGCATGTCCGAAGATGATTGGGAAGGTTGGGCTGCCCTGACTGACATGGTTGGCGACAAAATCCAACTGGTCGGCGACGATCTGTTCGTGACCAACCCAGCGCGTCTGGAAATGGGCATCGAAAAAGGCGTTGCGAACTCTATGCTGGTGAAAGTGAACCAGATCGGCACGCTGACAGAGACCCTGAAAGCCGTCGATATGGCGCATCGCGCACGTTACACCAACGTCATGTCTCACCGTTCCGGCGAAACAGAAGACGCAACGATCGCGGATTTGGCGGTTGCAACCAACTGTGGCCAAATCAAAACCGGATCCTTGGCGCGTTCCGACAGATTGGCAAAATACAACCAGCTGATCCGCATCGAAGAACTGCTGGGTGAAACAGCGGTTTACGCAGGTAAATCCATCCTGAAATAAGCCCTACGGTTTATTCTGAGAGATTTGAGACGGCTCCCTTGCGGGGGCCGTTTTTGCTTTGCGTTCTTAGCTAGAGATAAGAGCTCCTGATAGTAATTTTCGACAAGAGTAATTTCACTTCCCTTTACCGGTCAGACAGCTATAAATACATAGTGATAAATCAAAAATTTTGGATGGTAAAAGTGTAAGGAGTGTACAAATTCTTTCAGAATTCTTTTCTTTATTAGGCCTAAGTCAAAATCATGCGCATGCTGTGAGTGATAAGTACGTTGAAGCGACTAGACTAAACTCCGAATTCGAGCTGAACTTACATAATGGTATTAACGTTCTAAGCTCAGAATTAGTCCATTTTCGTCATAAAGTTTCTGCAATAGCAGAAAATGAAAACGACACTGAAATGCTCATGGGCCAAATTGAATCGGTCATTGAAACATTCACTTCAGAATGCAAAACTGCTCTCAAGACAGCCGAAAATACGAAAGAGACTCTCGCGAAAGCTTCACGGTTTACATCCATTAAACAGTGGGATGAGTGTTTGGCTCTACTGCATTCACAGGTGTCCGCATCGAAGCACCAGTTGGAGCGTATAAATGGTGCATTAGGTCAGTTTCACCGTGTTTTGGACAATGCGGTTCCGTCAGAAAATTTCGCAATCATAGTTGAGCCCAATCTTACCAGAAAATAACTGATGAAAGCCCGGAAACAAGCGCGTAGCGCGCCGGGCATCGCCAGATCGGCCCAACGGGCTGGCGATTTTCTAGCCTTGCTGATCGTTCAAACTGCGGATGAATTGCGCAGCCATAAAGCGTTTAAATAGCGAATGGCGGGTCGCCATCCCCCGATCTGACGATCCCCGGACCGGGTCACTCTTGCCCCTGATACACACCCTGTTCTTTCAGGGCGTCCACGACCTCTTTGGGCATATAAGCTTCGTCATGTTTGGCAAGGATTTCAGAGGCTTGAAATACGCCATTGATGTAGCGGCCTGTCCCCACCATCCCCTGTCCTTCTTCGAACAGATCTGGCAGGATACCGGCAAAAACAACCGGCACCTCGGCCCCGCCATCTGTCACGACAAATCGCACAGCGCCATCCGCACCATTTTCAATGGATCCTTCCAGAACCAGCCCACCAATGCGAAAGGTCTCAGTTGCGGAGGGCGGATCCTCTAACACTTGGCTGGGGGATCGGAACAGGTTGATCCCGTCGCGCATCGCATAGCCAATCAACCCTGTCGCCGCGATCAGGGCCACTGCGATAACAGCAACCACCTGAATGCGGCGTTTTTTCTTGAGTGACTTTAGGGCCATGGTTTCCTCATCGCTGGGGCGTTCTGCCGGGCTGACCCTGTATATAGCCACAATCTACTATGGAAAACAGGGGGCAAGCATCAGTCCAGATGTTTCCGGAAGGCCCAACATCAGATTGGCATTTTGCACGGCCTGCCCTGAACTGCCTTTGCACAGGTTGTCCAAGGCTGCGACCACAGTCACCTGCCCCTCGCGGACATCAGGAACAACGCCAATATGGCAGAAATTCGATCCCCGCACGTGATGGGTGGATGGGGTTTCACCCAGTGGCAGAAGCGTCAGAAAAGGTTCGTCTTTGTACGCCGTTTGATAGGCATCATAGATGGCCTGTGCATCACCTGTCAGGTAGGTCGTCGCAAGTATCCCGCGATTGAATGGTGCCAGATGGGGCGTAAAGCGCATGGCAAACCCCTCCGCCAGCGGGGCCAGTTCCTGTTCGAATTCCGCCATATGCCGGTGCCGACTGCCAACCGCATAGGCATGGGTGCCTTCGCTCATTTCGCCATGCAACAAGGGTTCCTTCAACGACCGCCCTGCCCCTGTGACACCGCAGATCAGATCCATGACGATATCACTGGGATCGATGACGCCCGCTTGCAGCAAGGGGCGCAGGATATATTGACCGGTTGCCGCATTACATCCTGTGCCAGCCACCAAACGTGCCGATGAAATTTGGTCGCGGTAATATTCTGTCAGCCCGTAGACAAAGTCGCTTTGTAATTCTGGTGCGGCATGTGGATTGCCATAGGTTTCAGCATAGGCCTGCACATCGCGAAGGCGAAAATCGGCGGAAAGATCGACAATCTTCAGATCCCGCGGCAGCTGCGATATCACCTCTTGGCTGGTTTTGTGCGGCAGGGCGCAGAAACACAGATCAATCGTGCCAAAGTCGATTTCATCCCATGTTACGAGCTGGGGCAGATCGAGATGACGCAAATGGGGAAACACATCCCCCATGTTTTGACCCGCTTTCGAATTCGCAGCCAAAGCTGTGACTTCAAGGTCGGGATGTGTGGCAATCAGCCGGATCAGTTCCGCGCCCGTATAGCCGGACGCACCAATAATGGCGGTAGAATAGGACATGAGATATCTCATTATGTAAGGATTTTGGGAGTTAGAAACGAAGAAAAGACCGCCTGTTCAGGCAGTCATAGGCACGATTATCGTCGCAATGAGGATGTGCAATTCTGTTTCATAGCGCAGCGTTAGCGCGCATCGGGCGTCCGGGTCAAGGGGTTACGCGTTCTCGAAACCAATCTCGCGTTTCAAAAATCGTGTCGCATGGCCTGATACTTTTTTAGGATCACCGGTTGTCAGAAATCTCGACTGCGCGCCAGCGCCATACATATCCGGGTGGCGTTTCAAATAATCCGCCAGAGACGCTGATACCAGCTCGGCCTGATTATACAGTTTGACATCTGCACCCAACGCGTCCTGAAAAATATCTTTCATCAGCGGATAGTGGGTACAGCCCAATATGGCGGCTTCTGGCGCTGGCATTTTGCGCAAAAGCGCATCCACATGCGATCGCACCAAGGCCTCAGCCAAGATCATATCGCCCTCTTCAATCGCATCGACCAAACCGCCACAGGCCTGTGCTTCGACATCAACGCCTATGGCGCGAAATGCCAATTCACGCTGGAATGCGCGGGACCGCACGGTGGCAGGTGTGGCGAACAAAGCGACATGTTTTACGGCCACTTCGCGCGGCGGAGAATTATCGCCCCAATCCCGTTCGGTCATCGCCTCGATCAAGGGAACGAACACGCCCAGAACCCGCTTATTTTCCGGAATCCATGTTTCCTGCATCCGGCGCAGCGCTGCGGCCGACGCCGTGTTGCACGCCAATATCACAAGGTCACAACCGGCATCCCACAGCGTTTCCACGGCGGAACATGTCAGGTCATAAATATCTTCAGAATCGCGCACGCCATAAGGCGCATGGCTGCTATCGGCAAAATAGACAAAAGGCACTTCAGGCAATTCCTGACTGACGGCATCCAAAACCGTCAATCCACCCAAGCCACTGTCAAACACTCCGACCGCCATTGCCTTGCCTCAACTCTTTATGTGACCAATGCGGGCCCGCTTACTGGCCTGCTTTACGCTTTTCTTCAAACTCAAACCCATAATCCAGCGACTTCAAAGGTCTGGGCGAAAGTTTGTATGTTTCTTCGCGCAGATAATCCATCAATAGTTTGGTGTCACCCACGCGCGCATCGATTTCGCCACGCGAAATAGGTTTGCCGATCGAAACACGTACGGGGCGATCCACGTGTTTTTTGAATTCTTTGATATACAGCCCCATGCGCAACGTCACATGCAAATGGCTGGCCAATTGGAACAGGCGCGAATTGTGGCCATGAAAGAAAATTGGAACAACTGTCGCATTGGATTTGGCAATCATGCGCGCTGTAAATCCACGCCAACCCGGATCCATGGGCTGCGCAAAAGGTGTCACGCCGGTGCTGACGGTACCGCCAGGGAAAATCCCTATCGCGCCGTCATTCGCAAGGTATCGCAAAGCTTCTTTGCGCGTTTGCAGATTCAATTTGATGGCTTCGCGATCCTCATCAAAGCTAACCGGTAGCAAAACGCGATTGAGCTCTTCAGCTTTGCGAAACACGCTATGGGCCAAAATCCGGAAATCACCCCGTGTGATCGATAGGATATTACCCAAAACCAGACCGTCAAGAATGCCATACGGGTGGTTCGCAATCAAAATCAGCGGGCCGTCTTTGGGAATATTGTCCAAATCGCCCTGCGCAATGTCCAAAGCGATTCCATAACGCTCGGCCATCACCTGCCAAAAGTCACGGCCATTGGCGATTTCGACTTCATAGCCTTTGGCGCGTTTGATCAAACCTAGACGGCCCGAAGCGTTTTCCATCGCTCGGATCATAACACGTCCACTGCGTGTTGAGGCCGAATAGGCATATGAAATATCGCGGGTTACCTGGCGCTGCTCACCCATTTTGCGTCCTTTCGCACCAAATCGTATAAACGGCCACTTAGGCATCTAAAATTGATCCCTCGTGGTTGGTCATCCTATACTATCACCTGTTACACACCTGTCCGTTCCTCGGACCAAAACCACCTCACCCCGACAAAGACAGACCTTCGGTCGTTGCGGATTGCGGTGGTTGAATGAATTTGCAGTGTTTGACCTAAGGTGTTCAAGGTGAATTTTAAAGATATGTAAACAAAAGACGATAATGTTGCATGCGACATTTCATCAGCTGTTCTAGTTTTCCATTTAAAGAATGGTATGTTACGTCTAGATAGACGGTTTCGACCGACGAAACAAAAGCAGAATGTGAGTTAAGCCATATGGATTGGGACAAGCTTCGGATTTTTCATGCAGTTGCGGATGCCGGCAGTTTGACCCATGCGGGTGACAAGTTGCATCTGTCCCAATCTGCTGTGTCGCGCCAGATTCGCGCGCTGGAAGAATCCCTTAACACGACACTATTTCATCGCCATGCCCGGGGTCTGATCCTGACAGAGCAAGGCGAATTGCTGTTTGAAGCCACGCAGGCCATGATCAAACGCATTGATGCTGCAACGGCCCGCATCCATGACAGCGAAGAAGAAGTGTTCGGCGAATTACGTGTCACCACACCTGTGGGGTTTGGTGCCCTTTGGCTGGCCCCCCGCCTACCCCATTTTTATGATAAATATCCGGATTTTAACATCAATTTGATGTTGGAAGAACGCGTTTTGGATTTGCCTATGCGTGAAGCGGATGTCGCGATCCGCATGAAAGAACCTAGCCAAGCCGACCTGATCCGCAAAAAGCTGATGGGCGTGCATATGCGCCTTTATGCAGCGCCGGACTATTTAAAGGAAATGGGCAATCCAACTGGCGAGGATGAGCTGAGCGAACATCGCCTGATCTGTCAGAACCCAAATTCACCGCAGGTCGGCGCGGGCATGGAAATGACGCAACGCCTGTTGGACAAAGGCGTTAAATCCAGCCTGCAGGTGAACAGCTATTTTGGCGTGTTACAAGCGGTCATCGCCAATCTCGGAATTGGCATCCTGCCGGATTACATTGTGGAAGATTTCCCACAAGTCGTGCGCGTCCTGCCAGAATTCGAATCTGTCGAGGTTCCGGTGTTCCTTGCTTATCCAGAAGAACTGCGTCACTCCAAACGTGTGTCTGCATTCCGGGATTTTGTGCAGGATGAAATCATCGCACATCGCCGTTCTTTGCGCGAAATGGGCGCAAAATAGCCTAACGTAAATTTTTGCACCTAAGGCTGGCACCACCTTCTAAACGGCACGGTTCCAAAAGTTACCTAACGTTATCAATGGCCTGCCTGCGCCATCCTGTTACCGCAAACACAGCGTCGCGTTTGACCTGCATTAAAAACATAGCAGGTTTGCAAAAAACGTGGCGCGGTTCCCCTTGATCGTTAACAAAGTGAACACTATCTGATCAATTGAACGATGTAGTGCATTTATTTGCGACATCTTCATACCTCCCTGTTGGACTTCGGCCGAGCTTTGTGCTCGGCCTCTTTTTTCCGCCACCCCAACATATGAGGAAACTGGTCCGAAATGTCGCGAATTCCACCCGTATCAGAGCCGCGCACAGCCAAGTTTCACTTGGCCCGATGGCTGTGGGTTTTTGCGGGGCTGGTAGCATTAGGGCTGGGCATCATTGGGATCGTTCTACCAATCCTTCCAACCACACCTTTTGCGCTATTGGCCGCAATGTGTTTTGCAAAAGGATCCCCCCGACTGCACCACTGGCTTTTGTCGCATCCCTGGTTCGGCCCGGGCATTAAAAACTGGCACAATCACGGTGTGATTGCCCCACGCGCAAAACGAATGGCTTGTTTTGCAATGGCCTCTGTCTGGGTTTTCAGCCTAATCATGGGGCTGCATTGGAAAATCATCGCCGTTCAGGCCCTTTGTTTGTTTGGCGCGGCAACCTTTATCCTGACCCGCCCCAGCCATCCCAAAACGCAAGACAAATAGCACAGACGTGGGAAAGCGGTTTGACAGTTTACGATATTCCGTTTCACTCTGACCATCGTCGCCGCAAGTGAAATTGGAACAATCATCATGTCAGAGTCTCGCCATCTATCCTGCGCGTGTGGGGAAATGAAATGGCATGTCGCACCGAACGCAGATGGAACCCATTTGATTTGCCATTGCAAAGATTGTGCCAGCTTTGCCCGGCACCTGCAGCAAGAGGAGTATCTGGAAAACGGCGGAACCGAGTTATTTCAATGTCTTCCCGATGATATCGTCTTTGATGCGGGCAAAGAAAATTTGAAAATGCTACGACTTTCACCAACCGGTTTATTTCGCTGGTATGCCGGGTGTTGCAACACCCCCATCGCCAATACATTGCCCCGCAACCTACCCTTTGCGGGTGTCATCCTGCCAAAAGGCCGCAGTGATTTTGGTCGGTTGAAATGTGTTTTCAAAGGGGACCAAGCCCCTGTTCCAGTGAAAGAACGCGGTGTTTCACCAACTGTTTTCAAGATCTTCAAACGTATGGTTCTTGCGCTTATCATCGGGCGGCGCAGCTCGCCTTTTTGGGCTGATGCCAAAACCGCCTGTGTTGAGGCGCAGATATTGTCAAAAGAAGAAAGAAAAGCTGCTCAAAGATGATACAACACACTGACAATATTACCATTATTCAGGCTACTCCGGAAAATTTCGACGGATGGGATCAAATGCATGCGCTGCTGTCAGACTGCTTTGCCTATATGGCGCCGCGCATTTCGCCACCATCATCGCTAAACCGTTTGACCGCGGCCGATTTGGCCAACAAAGCTGCGTCTGAGGACTGTTTTATCGCGCTACACGATGACACACTGATCGGGTGCGTTTTCGGAAAAGCGCAGGATACGACATATTATTTGGGTAAACTTGCGATTTCCCCGAAAAGCCGCGGCACAGGTTTGGCCCGCAGATTAATCGCGTGCTGCGCCGCCCGTGCGAAAGAGCTGGGCAAAACCGATCTCGAATTGGAGACCCGCATTGAATTGATCGAAAACCATGCTGCTTTTGCAGCACTTGGCTTTCGCGAAACGGCACGGACCACACATGCGGGTTTCTCTCGCCCAACCTCAATCACGTTCCAACGCCCTATCGATACTCTTGATACATAAGCCTGCAAAAGCCGCAGCACATTGTTGCGCCTTCCCTCTTTCCCCCGCGCGCGCCTTGTCGTAAAGAGCGTCCAAACGGGACATTATGGGGATTTTCATGCAGGAACCGGCCATCACCACAGACGTCATCGCAGCCCACGGGATCAATGACGAGGAATATGCCCGCATCCTAGAAATCCTTGGCCGCGAACCCAACTATACCGAGCTGGGTATTTTTTCGGCGATGTGGAACGAACATTGTTCCTACAAATCATCCAAGCTGCACCTCAAAAAATTGCCAACAACAGGTCCACAAGTGATCTGCGGGCCGGGCGAGAATGCGGGCGTTGTGGATATTGGAGATGGGCAAGCCGTTGTTTTCAAAATGGAAAGCCACAACCACCCATCCTATATTGAACCCTATCAAGGTGCCGCAACCGGTGTTGGCGGCATCTTGCGGGACGTCTTTACGATGGGTGCACGCCCTGTGGCCGCAATGAATGCACTAAGCTTTGGTGAAAAAGATCACCCCAAGACGCGTCAATTGGTACATGGTGTGGTTGAAGGCATTGGCGGATACGGCAATTGCTTCGGCGTTCCCACAGTGGGCGGCGAAATCCGGTTTCACCCAGCCTATAACGGCAACTGCCTTGTGAACGCATTTGCTGCGGGTTTGGCCGATGCAGATAAGATTTTCTACTCAGCAGCATCCGGAATCGGCATGCCTGTTGTGTATCTCGGTGCAAAAACCGGCCGTGACGGCGTGGGTGGTGCAACCATGGCTTCGGCAGAATTTGACGAAACCATTGAAGAAAAACGCCCCACCGTTCAGGTCGGCGACCCGTTCACCGAAAAGCGTCTGATGGAAGCCTGCCTTGAGCTGATGCAAACCGGCGCGGTTGTGTCCATTCAGGATATGGGCGCGGCTGGTCTGACCTGTTCTGCGGTTGAAATGGGCGACAAAGGTGGGTTGGGCATTCGGCTGGATCTGGAAAATGTCCCCCAGCGTGAAGAGAATATGACCGCCTATGAAATGATGCTGTCTGAATCTCAAGAACGCATGTTGATGGTTCTGAACCCGGAAAAGGAATCCGAGGCGCGTGCCGTTTTTGAGAAATGGGATCTGGATTTCGCAATCGTTGGTGAAACGCTGGCAGAAGACCGTTTCCTGATTGTTCATAACGGCGAAATCAAAGGTGATTTGCCCTTGTCGAAACTGGCCTCCACCGCGCCAGAATATGATCGCCCTTGGGTCCCAACGCCAACTGCTGAACAACTGACCGACGCAGATGTCCCCCAAATCGATCCGATTGATGCGCTAAAGCTGCTGATCAGCTCGCCCAACTACGGGTCGCGCCAGTGGGTGTATGAACAATATGACAGTCAGGTCATGGGCGATACATGCCGCATTCCGGGCTATGGCGCCGGCGTGATCCGGGTCCATGGCACGGATAAAAAGCTGGCCTTCACGTCAGACGTTACGCCACGTTATGTCAAAGCCAACCCGATCGAGGGTGGTAAACAAGCGGTCGCCGAAGCTTATCGTAACTTGACAGCTATGGGCGCTAAGCCACTGGCAACGACAGATAATTTGAACTTCGGCAACCCTGAAAAACCTGAAATCATGGGTCAATTCGTTGGCGCATTGGATGGAATTGGCCAGGCCTGTATTGCGCTGGATATGCCGATCGTATCAGGCAATGTATCGCTTTATAACGAAACTGATGGTCAACCGATCCTGCCGACACCAACCATTGGCGCCGTTGGTTTGATTGCAGCGGATGAAGAACCGATCTTAGGTTATGCCCGCGAAGGTCATGTTGCGTTGATGGTTGGGGATGCGCCAGGTCATCTGGGGCAGTCCGCCCTCTTGGCCGAAGTTTTCAATCGCGAAGATGGCGATGCGCCTACAGTGGATCTCGTGGCGGAACGTAAGAATGGTGAATTTATCCGCGCCAATCGCGACAACATCACCAGCTGCACGGATCTGTCAGATGGCGGTCTGGCTTTGGCTGCCTTTGAAATGGCCGAGGCCTCTGGCGTGGGCATCACATTGGACAGCGATGACACGCTGACTTTGTTTGGCGAAGATCAAGGGCGGTATCTGATCGCCTGTAGTTTTGATCGTGCCGAAGCATTGATGATCGCAGCAGGCCAAGCCGGTGTGACACTGACATCTGTTGGTCGCTTTAGTGGTGAGAATGTCAAAATGGGGGCGTCCGAAACCCCATTGGTCGATCTTTCCACAGCCTATCGTGGCGCATTTGCAGAAACCTTTGCGTAATGACCATCAGACAAGCTCTAATTGATGATATCCCATTCATCCTTTCGATCACTCAAAACCCGGATAATCATGGATTTATCGACGCGCTCACGGCAGATGCATTGCGCGCGTCGATGGAGGATCCAAATTCGGAATTGGTGATTTGGGAACAGGCTGGGCAGGCTGCGGGGTTCTGCATATATACCAGCCTCAATCACCCATCTGATCGGGTTTATCTGGACACTCTCGCGCTTGTGAACCCGTCATCAGGACATGGTCGTAAATTTTTAACCAGTTTGGCAGAGTACGGTTTCCAGACATTAAACGCCTTTCGATTGTGGCTCAGTGTTGCTGCGGATAACCCTCGGGCGAAACGCGCATATGAAAAACTGGGGTTCCAACAAGAAGGTGTTTTTCGACAACACTGGAAACGCGCAGATGGCTCGCGCACGGATTTGTTCATGATGGGCCTTTTGCGTGATGATTGGAAACAGAATGACGATCAGGTTCGCCACACCGGATGATATCCCATTCATCCGCAGCATAGCATCCCGCGAAGAAAATCGCCCCTTTATCAGCGATGATGACGACACCACACTTCAGGCCTATATCGACAACCCTATGTCGGTATTGGTCATCTGGGAAGTAAACGGAGAACCCGAAGGGTTTTGCTATTACGCTGGTTTCGGATTGCCCTCTGCGACACTCTTATTGGTGCGATTGGCCCTTGATAAACCATCATCCGGTCATGGGCAGGCGTTTCTGAACGATCTGATCGACTTTGGCTTCAATATTCTGGGTGCGCAACGTCTTTGGCTGGATGTTGCAACGGATAACCCACGCGCCATTCGCGCCTATGAACGGGCTGGCTTCAAACATGAAGGCGTGTTGCGCCGCCACTGGCAGCGCCCGACCGGTACCATGACAGATTTGGCGATCATGGGTTTGCTAGAGGAAGAATGGGGCAACTGACACTTGGGAACGCTTTCATCTTGTCCCTGCCCCTTTGCGGGCTTAAATTGAGGAAAAGAGAAAGAAGGACCAGCCTTATGCCAATTTTTTCCAAGGATCTCGAAGACATTATCCGTGAAAGCTTTCCCGAGGCACAGATCGAGGTCTCAGGTGATGACGGCGTGCACATGTCTGCGCTGGTTATCGATGAAAGCTTTCGCGGCAAAAATCGCGTCCAGCAACAGCGCATGGTTTATGCGGCGCTGAAGGGCAAAATGGATGGGCCCGATGGCGAATTGCACGCTCTGGCGCTGACCACACGGGTGCCAGAGTAACCCATGTCGCTTGAGAATAAACTGATTGTTCTTGGTGCCTTATGCGTCGCTATAGCCATTTTTGTGCTGTTCGCGAAACGAGGAACAAACAGATCTCGGCCGCTGTCAAAATCTCAGCCTATCCGTAAACAGATTGGCGCGCGCACACCCAATGATATGGAACAAGCTGATCTCGATTACGCGTTCGAAGTCACGGGCCAACAGGAAGAGCGTCGTCTTAGCCGGAAACAAAAAGAAAGAAGAGCCCGCACGAAAATCAGATCTCGCTACTAAGAGCGGGACACACCTATAGCCACACTACCCCATAGATCTAATAGATAATTTTCACATTTCTCATTGGAAACAGTGATCAATGGATGAAATTTTGGGAGCCGTACTGTCGGCACTGATCAAGGCGATTTGGTACGCCTGCAATTTCGTTTATTTTATCGTCGGTTTCGTTTGCGAATGGTATATGTTGCTAAAATATGGCGGTCGACACTGGCGTGTCATGCGTCAGAAACGACGTAAGGATTGGTTGAGGGCGCGATGATTTACTATCTAAAAGAAAGTTGGCCCGTCATTGCCGCACTTGTGTTTGTGATCCTGCTTACATATGGCGCGACGATGCCCTATATTCGCAAAGACAGAAAACGGCGCGCGGCGCTGCAGGAGACGCAAGATGACTGATGCTTTGGAAGATGTAAAAGCCCGTATCGATGAAACCGTGAAAGCACATGACGTTGTGTTGTTCATGAAGGGCAATAAAACCATGCCGCAATGTGGGTTTTCCTCACGCGTGGCCGGTGTGCTGAACTATATGGGTGTTGATTATACCGACATCAACGTTCTGGCGGATGCCGATGTACGTCAAGGTATCAAAGATTATTCCGACTGGCCGACGATTCCACAGCTTTACGTCAAAGGCGAATTTGTCGGTGGATGCGACATCATCACCGAAATGGCACTGTCGGCCGAGCTGGACACGTTGTTTGACGACAATGGCGTCACCTATGACAAAGATGCCGCGGACAAAATCCGTGAAGCCAACGCATAAAAAATAGGGCCGGATCGACCGACCCTATAATGATGACTTCAACGCCCTTCGAATTTCGGAGGGCGTTTTTCCATGAAGGATACGACGCCTTCTTTGAAATCTCGGGTTTTGCCACAATTGCCCTGTAACTTGGCCTCAAGGTTGAGCTGTTCTTCAATCCCATTGGCAAAACTGGCGCGCATTGCCTCTTTCAAATGCTTATAGGCTTGTGTCGGGCCTTGCGCCAAATGCGTGGCGCGCTGCGCAACATGATCTTCCAAAGCGTCATCAGGCACACATTCATAAATCATGCCCCAATCCGCAGCTTGCGCCGCGGTGATTTTATCCGCAAATAATGTCGCCCCCATGGCACGGGCCAACCCGATTTGGCGCGGCAGGAACCAGGTGCCACCGGCATCGGGAATCAGTCCAATACGTGTGAAGGCCTGCGTGAAATACCCACTTTCACCCGCGATCACGACATCAGCCCCCAGTGCCAGATTCGCCCCTGCACCGGCCGCAGGCCCATGTACTGCACAAATTGTAGGCACAGGACATTCGATCAGGGCACGCATCATCGGCACATATTCATCACGCAAAACGCGTTCCAAGTTCAACTTGGCAGCATCCCCGCCATCCCCCAAATCTTGGCCCGCGCAAAAAGATTTACCGGCACCAGACAAAACAACAACACGTGCCTCTTTCCCAGCACGGAGCAACGCGTCACTTAGTTCAGCACGCATGCGCGTGTTCAATGCATTCATGACATCCGGGCGGTTCAAACGGATCTTTGCTATGCCATCTGTCAGCGAATATTCAATCGCATCATATTCAATCATGGGGCACCCTCCTGTTGGCTGCATCAAACACTGAACCAACCAGTTTGGCAAATGGAGATCACATAAAAAAACCCAACGTTAAAACCGCTGGGTTTTCGCAATAAAATTCAGGGCAATTCGCGCTTTTCTAAGTTCGGAGCCCGCCTAACAAAGCGCGCTAGACTATTGAATTTAAACAGGTCACCCGACGATAAGCTGTTTCAGCTGCAATGCTTCATGCTCAAGCTCTTCCAATCTATGGCTGACCACATCCCCGATCGTCACAAGCCCCGCCAATTCATCGCCTTCCATAACAGGCATATGCCGGAAACGGCCATCAGACATGGCGCGCAGAACGACCAAAAGCGTATCGCCCACATTGCAGGTTTGCACATAGCGCGTCATGGCATCCTCGGCCTTTAGCGCCAAACCACTTTTTCCTTGCTCAGACAATTTGCGAACGATGTCGCGTTCAGAAAGAATCCCCTTCAAACGTCCATCTGCATCCCGCACCAATAGCGCACCGATTCTTTTGTTCCGCAAAGTAATGACAACCTCCTCCAAAGCTGTCTGCGGGCGCACAGAATAAATGTCGCTGCCTTTTTGTGCCAACACCTGCGCGACCGTGGTGTTGCTTTTCGCAGTATTGGTTCTTGCAGATTGGCTGCGTTCTCTCATTTCCGCAGAGTTCCCTTTGTTTGGGGATTGATACGAACTTGGCATTGGCTCCTCCTCCTTGCTGTCCATTTCACTCTTGTAATATGACATAGTGTACATCAAACGAGACACAGCGCGAGAAAATTCCCGCAGAGGCTGAAAAATGACCCTAACCCCGCTTATCGCCACCCTTATTTTCGTGGCCGCCAGCCTGTCAGGCTACAATTATCGAAGGACTTGGCAACGCGAAGGACCGCGTTGGCAGCTTTGGATGTATGGTCTGATTGCGGCTATTGGGCTGCTTATTTTGGGCGTTGTCCCCATGGCAGAGGGATAAACGCAGAAAATCGCCACTTTTTTCGGCACAATTTTCAATAAAAAAGAGCGCTGAAAAGCGCCCTTTTTCGATTATCAGTTCGTTTCAGCCGATCTAAGGCTCCATATCTTCGACCATTTTCTTGGCCCGAGGGCACAAAAGACGTTCTTTCAATGGGCTATTGGGATCGATATCCTTGTTGCAAACCAAACATTGGTCTGCATCAGCAATCGCATTCAATCCGCCACAGCTGCCTTTGATGGTCTTGCCCGCAAACATTACGCCGACCGCCATGCCGAACATGATGATCAACAAAAACGAAAATGCGAGAACAAATGTCATCATTGCGTAGCGTCCTTAAGCCTAGCTAACATCATCTATGCCAAAAACATTGGCATAGATGTGTTCATTATGTCACGCCTGCAGCTGCTCGAAAGCGGTGCTGCTATATGCGGTAAAGCCAGAATCGCCTGCTGATGCGTCACGGTCAATGAACATTGCCGCGAGGTTCAGATCATTGGCGATTTCCAGGCCACGCTGCGCGCCCAGTGCCAACAAACCTGTTGCCCAAGCATCTGCGAGCATAGCGTTTTCGGCCAAAACCGTTACAGAAGCGGTTTGGTGCGTGATCGGACGGCCTGTATTTGCATCAATGATATGCGAATAGCGCTGACCATCTTTTTCAAAATAGTTGCGATAATCGCCAGATGTCGCCATGCCCAGATTGGACACTTGTGCCACACGGTATGCCTGCGCGCTCAACGCATCAGGAGATTCGATGCCGATCTGCCAAGGCGTGCCTTCAGGGTTCAGTCCAGACACGTATAGGTCACCACCGATTTCAATCATGAAGTCGTTGATTCCAAACCCTTTCATCGTGTCAGCAACCTGATCAACACCAAAACCTTTGCCGATAGAAGACAGGTAGATTTGCGTGTCTGGGTTCGCCTTAGACAGCTGACCATTGGCCAATGTCAGCAGACGATCCTGACCGACAGTTTCCATAACTGATGCAAGATCTGCAGGAGCTGGCATATTGGCATGACCGCCCTTTGCGCCAAAGCCCCATGCTTCAATCACTGGGCCCAGCGTCAGGTCAAATTGACCTTGGCTTAATGCGTTTACTTCGTTCGCAGCGCCAATCAGCTCTGCCAATTCGGCAGACACAGCCATTGGGGCAGAAGCACTTGAGGCGTTAAACCGCGAGACTTCTGAACCTGCGTCCCAGTTGGACATCAAGGCATTTACGTTTGACAGATTGGCTTCAATCGCTTGATGCAGAGCTTTTTTGTCAACCTGGTTCCCTTGGTCAACGGCAACAACATTGTATGTTGTACCCATTGTGGATCCAGCAAGATCCAAAAGGGCCGCGCCGCGTTTGCACGCAGCGAGGGACAAAGAAGAAAGCGACATCAAGACAAAGCTGCGCCGGGAGAAAGTCATGTAGTTGGCTCCGTACCGCTTCGGGAAAATTTTCATACAAGGCAAATACCTTACATTCCGTTACGCTTTTCGTCCCTTTTTCTGGCTGTTTCAACACAAAAATAACCTCAGCGACATTTCTACCCTTTAGGCTGACGCAAAAACGTAGCATATGGAGAATTGATGACTACCGGAGGCCAGAGGCGTGAATAGCTTTAAGCTTAATAAAGGTCTGGATTTACCGATCACAGGGGCACCCGCTCCTGAGATTCGGGATGGTAACAAAATCAGTCATGCGGCAGTTGTCGCATCTGACTATGTCGACCTGAAACCCAGACTACTTGTTCAAGAAGGTGAAACTGTAGGCGTGGGTTCCCCACTCTTCTTTCACAAAGATACACCTGACGTAATGATGACTTCGCCGGTCCCCGGCAAAGTCAAAGCGGTCAATCGCGGCGCAAGGCGTGTGTTGATCAGCGTGGAGATCGAGATCGATGCAGAAGCAGCCGATCCCGTGGATTTCTCGCAAGTTGGGGATCTCTCAACACCAGAAGGTTTGGTTGAGCGTCTTTGCGCATCCGGCCTTTGGACGTCGTTTAGGACGCGTCCATATTCAAAGGTTCCCGACCCGGCATCGCGCCCGGCGGCAATCTTTGTTACTGCGATGGACAGCGAACCCCTTGCCGCTGATCCGGCGATTGCGATTGCAGATGCAGGAGATGCCTTTGCCAAAGGATTAGAAGCGATCGCTTCTTTGACTGATGGCAAGACATGGCTGTGCCACAAAACGGGCACCTCAATTCCAAGTGGCGATGTCGCTGGCGTTGATGTGGCTGATTTTGACGGCCCACACCCTGCAGGTCTGGCAGGCACCCATATTCACTTCTTGGGCGCGCCAACATCTGACAAAATGGTTTGGAGCATCGGCTATAGCGATGTGATTGCCATTGGTCGTTTGGTTGAGACCGGCATATATGATCCTTCTCGGATTATCGCCATCACAGGGCCGAAATGCACCAACCCGGGACTGGTCCGCACGATTGCAGGCGCGTCTATTTCGGAATTGGTAGACGGTGAAATCGACACATCAGTGCCGCTTCGCCTGATTTCTGGTTCTGTTCTGAGCGGCAGCCTAGCAGACGGGCCCACGGCCTATCTGGGCCGCTACGCACGCCAGATCACTGTGATTGAAGAAGATCACAAACAGATCCCAATGGGCTGGATCCGGCCAATGGCAAGTAAATTTGCTTTCCAGCCAGTTCTTGGGTCGGCGTTTACGAAAAAGCTGTATGATCTGTCTTCCAACCTGAACGGCGGACGCCGTGCAATGGTTCCCACAGGAACATTCGAACAATTGATGCCGCAGGATTACCTGCCCACCCAATTGCTTCGTGCGCTTCTGGTTATGGATACAGATCAGGCGCAGCTTTTGGGCGTGCTGGAACTGGATGAAGAAGATCTCGGTCTCGTAGGCTTTGCCTGCCCGGCTAAATATGAATATGGCATGGCGCTGCGCGACTGCCTCAGAAAAATTGAAAAGGAGGGCTGAGACTTGGGTCTGCGCAACTTCTTTGACCGTATCGAGCCGAACTTTGTAAAGGGCGGTAAGTACGAGAAGCTTTTCCCCATCTATGAGATGGTGGAAAGTTTCCTCTATACGCCGAAAACGGTCACTACGGCAGCGCCTCATGCGCGCTCATACATCGATATGAAGCGGATCATGACCTATGTGGTCATTGCAACGATCCCATGTATCTTGTTTGGACTATGGAATGTTGGCTATCAGGCCAACATGGCCTTGGTTCATCTGGAACCAACCGGATGGCGTGCAGGTATTATCAGCGCTTTGGGTATCGGGTTTAATCCTGCTAATCCCATCGCATGTTTCCTGCACGGTTTGATGTATTTCCTACCGATCTACATCACGACTTTGGTCGTTGGCGGTATCTGGGAAGTGGTGTTTGCCACGGTCCGCGGCCACGAAGTCAACGAAGGCTTCCTTGTTACATCGATGCTTTACGCATTGATCATGCCCCCCACTGCGCCTTTGTGGCAGGTGGCACTTGGCATCAGCTTTGGTGTTGTGATCGGTAAAGAAGTCTTTGGCGGCACCGGCAAAAACTTTCTCAACCCTGCTCTGACCGGACGGGCCTTTCTGTATTTTGCCTATCCTGCGCAAATGTCAGGTGATTCCATCTGGACAGCAGTTGACGGTTTTTCAGGCGCGACGGCCCTATCCGTTGGCGCAACTGAAGGCTACCAAGCACTGGCGGCAAACGGCATGAGCTGGGGCGCGTCCTTCTTAGGTGCGATCCAAGGGTCCATCGGCGAAACATCCGCATTTGCTTGTTTGATCGGTCTGGCGTTTTTGCTGATCACCAAAATCGCCAACTGGCGTTTGGTTGTCGGTTGTCTTGGCGGCATGATCGGCTTTTCGCTGCTCTTGAACGTTATTGGATCTGACACGAACCCAATGTTTGGCATGCCATTCTGGTGGCATTTCGTCGTGGGCGGTTATGCGTTTGGTCTGGTCTTTATGGTTACAGAACCTGTTTCTGCATCCCACACCAATCTCGGCCGCTACATCTACGGAGCACTGATTGGTTTCATGGTTGTGATGATCCGGGTCATCAACCCCGCCTTCCCTGAAGGCATGATGCTGGCAATTCTTTTCGGCAACGTCTTTGCACCATTGATCGATTACTTTGTGGTGCAGGCCAATATTCGACGGAGGGCAAAACGCAATGTCTGACGATCAAAAACAAGACGACGTCCAAACATCGCAAAACGCGTTCCAGCGTTTCATGGCGCTGCCGTCGGATTCGGTTCCAAAAACAATCGCCGTGGCTGTTACACTATGCTTGGTCGCATCCATGATTGTTTCCGCTGTATCCGTGGCCCTGCGCCCGGTGCAGGAAGTGAACAAACTACGCGACAAGCAAATCAACGTTTTGCAAGTTGCGGGTGTCTATGATCCTGCCGCAGATGTGACCGAAGCCTTCAGCGCCTTTGAACCCCATGTTCTGGAATTGGCGACTGGCGAATTTGTCGATGCGCAATATGACCCGGCCACTTTTGACGATGTTGCAGCAGCAGCTGACCCAGAATTGTCCACGTCACTTTCCGACGATCCAGCAGGTATCGGCAGCCAAAGCAAATTCGTAACGGTTTACTTCCTACGCGATGATGCGGGCGCTATCGATAAAGTGATTCTGCCCGTCTACGGATATGGCCTATGGTCTACATTGTACGGCTTTATTGCTTTAGAAGAGAACGGCAATGACATCTTTGGTCTGCAATTCTATTCCCATGCAGAAACCCCAGGCCTTGGTGCCGAGGTGGACAACCCACGTTGGAAAGCGCTGTGGAATGGGAAAAAGCTGGTCGATGACAGTGGTGTTTTGCAAATCAATGTTGCGAAATCAGCATCCCCAGCGGGCGCCGATTACCATGTAGATGCATTGGCTGGCGCGACGCTGACCTCTGCTGGTGTAAACAACCTCGTTCGTTTCTGGATGGGTGAAAACGGCTTTACACCCTTCTTGACGAAACTGAAGGCAGGAGAAATCTGATGGCCCAGACACGCAAGGAAATGCTCGTCGATCCATTGGTCGACAACAACCCGATCACATTGCAGGTCCTGGGTATTTGTTCCGCACTTGCGGTGACATCCTCCCTGCAAGTGGCGATGGTTATGGCGATTGCTGTGACAACCGTGACTGCGTTTTCATCGATGTTCATTTCGATGCTACGCAACCACATTCCAGGTTCGATCCGTATCATCGTTCAAATGGTCATCATTGCGTCACTCGTGATCATGGTCGATCAGGTTCTCAAAGCTTATGCCTTTGAGATCTCCAAAACCCTGTCAGTTTTCGTTGGCCTGATCATCACGAACTGTATCGTTATGGGCCGCGCTGAAGCGTTTGCGATGAAAAACCCACCGATCGATAGCTTCATCGATGGTATCGGCAATGGTGCAGGCTACGGTCTTATCCTTTTGCTGGTTGGTTTCGTCCGCGAACTGTTCGGCGCCGGTAGCCTGTTTGGCATCACAATCCTGCCAACCGTAAACAACGGTGGCTGGTATGTGCCAAACGGCATGCTGCTGCTGCCACCATCAGCGTTCTTTATCATTGGCTTGTTCATCTGGGCCTTCCGCACATGGAAGCCAAAGCAAGTCGAAGAGCGTGAATACAAAATCCAAACTGTGGAGGCACATTGATGGAAGGTTTACTTTCCCTCGCGGTCAAGGCGGTCTTTGTCGAAAACCTGGCCCTCTCCTTCTTTCTCGGCATGTGTACCTTCATCGCGGTTTCGAAAAAAATTGGAACAGCGATTGGTCTGGGCATCTCAGTTATGATCGTTCAGGCCATCACGGTCCCTGCCAACAACCTGCTGCTGACCAAACTATTGGCCCCCGGTGCGCTGGCTTGGGCTGGTGTCGAAAATGTTGATCTGACCTTCCTTGGCCTGATCTCTTATATCGGTGTTATCGCGGCTCTGGTTCAGATCCTTGAGATGGTTTTGGATAAATATTTCCCGCCGCTCTACAATGCTTTGGGTGTCTTCCTGCCATTGATCACAGTGAACTGCGCGATTTTGGGTGGTTCCCTCTTCATGGTGGAACGGGATTACAACTTTGCGGAAAGCATGACCTATGGCGTGTCATCCGGCTTTGGTTGGGCATTGGCGATCACTGCGATGGCTGGCGTGCGTGAAAAGCTGAAATATTCCGATATTCCAGACGGTCTGCAAGGTCTTGGCATCACGTTTATCACTGCGGGTTTGATGGCGATGGCCTTCATGTCCTTCTCTGGCGTGAAACTGTAAGGAGCGCGAAATATGCTAACTTTTGTACTCGGCGTCGTCCTCTTTACCATCATCGTTTTGGCGCTGGTTTCCATCATTCTGGCGGCGCGATCCAAACTTGTTTCGTCCGGCGATGTAAACATCACGATCAACGGCGAAAAAACGATCTCTGTCCCTGCCGGTGGTAAGCTTTTGCAAACACTGGCGGAACAGAAACTGTTTGTTCCTTCCGCCTGTGGTGGCGGTGGCACCTGCGCGCAATGTCGTGTGAAAATCCATGCTGGTGGCGGGTCCATCTTACCGACCGAAGAAGGCCATATCACAAAACGTGAAGCGGCCTGTGGTGACCGTCTATCTTGTCAGGTCGCGGTAAAGCAGGACATGGAAATCGAAGTTCCAGAAGAAGTGTTTGGCGTCAAAAAATGGGAATGTACTGTACGTTCCAATGAAAATGTGGCGACATTCATTAAAGCTTTGGTGCTGGAACTTCCTGAAGGCGAAGATGTGAATTTCCGCGCGGGTGGCTATATCCAGATTGAGGCACCTGCTCACCAGCTGTCCTACAAGGATTTTGATATCCAGGAGGAATATCGCGAAGATTGGGACAAGTTCAATCTGTGGCAATTTGAATCCACGGTTCCTGAACCGATTGAACGTGCGTATTCCATGGCGAACTACCCGGACGAAAAAGGCATGATCATGCTCAACGTTCGTGTGGCGTCACCGCCTCCACGTTCAGAAGGCGTGCCTCCTGGCCAGATGTCATCCTACATCTTCAACCTAAAGCCAGGCGACAAGGTTACGATTTCTGGTCCTTTCGGCGAATTTTTCGCACGCGAAACTGAAAAAGAAATGGTGTTTGTCGGCGGTGGCGCTGGTATGGCCCCAATGCGGTCTCATATTTTCGACCAGCTGAAACGTTTGAAAAACAAAGATCGCAAAATCACATTCTGGTACGGCGCTCGCTCTAAGAAAGAAATGTTCTTCGTTGAAGATTTCGATCAGCTCGCGGCCGAATTCCCGAACTTTGAATGGCATGTGGCCTTGTCCGATGCTCTGCCGGAAGATGACTGGGACGGATATACAGGCTTTATCCATAATGTTCTTTATGATGAATATCTCAAGAACCACCCTGCCCCAGAAGATTGCGAATTCTACATGTGTGGTCCACCCATCATGAACCAATCCGTGATCAACATGCTGGTCGATCTGGGTGTGGATCGTGAAGATATCATGTTGGATGACTTTGGCGGATAACCTATAAAGTCATTCTGGAAACAAAAGAAACCCGCGCCATAATTGGCGCGGGTTTCTTATTAGAGCTATGAATATGTGGAAATTATGGCTGATCTTGGCGGGCTAGTTCACCGAACAGAACTGAAACCACAACATCACCAACAACATTGTCTGCTGCTTCAAGCAGATTACGGCGCAATACATGCAAGCGCGTTGAGTTGGTGAATGGGCCGTCAAAGCCACCTAGATTTGCATGATCGAACATGACCTGCATCATGGAATCGCGCAATCTGGGTTCTTTTGCAAAAAACGCCTCGGCTTGCCCTGCAGCGATTTCAACGCTAATCGAAGCAACCACCAGCGACTCCATGCGTTCCTTCGTGATAACTGGAACGACAAATTGTCGACTAAAATCGACAAATTCCGTATCACCCGTTTTTTCACGACGCTTATTGGCGACATATCGATACGGATCGCTCGGATCACCAGCAGATGCAACATCTACTTCTTCCACCCGGCCAGCCTCCGGCGCAATCGAGGTTTCATCTTCACCAGGCGAGGACAAGAACATACCGGCACCAACGCCACCGCCCAAACCGATCAAACCCAAAACAACAGGTATTAAAAAACGCATTTTTACACCTTTCTAGAATGGTAATACCATGTCTACGACCTGTTGACCGTAGCGTGGTTGCTGAACATCTGTGATATGGCCACGACCACCATAAGAAATTTTGGCAGATGCGATTTTGTCGTATGTAATCTCGTTTTGACGGGAGATATCTTGTGGCCGAACAAAGCCGGAAATGTACAAAGCACGTAATTCATAATTAACGCGAACTTCTTGTACACCTTGTATTTCCAAGACACCGTTCGGCAGCACGTTGATAATTGTTGCCGCAACACGCAACGTCAGTTCTTCGCTTCGGCTGATTGACCCATCGCCTGACGAGTCACTGGAACTGGAAATCGAAACGGCATCGTCCATGCTCGCACCGTCTGGCAGACTTTCATCAATGCGTTGCGGTATGCCGAACAGTTGAGGAAGGGAAAAACTCTCCTCGGCAGAACGAGATCTCTCTGACGAGTTTTCAAATTCCGCGCTTTCATCGATTTCAATCACGACCGTCATAATGTCGCCGCGATTGGCTGCCCGACGGTCACCCAACAACGAATTTTGTCCGGCGCGCCAAAGCGATGCATTGTCAAAAACATCAACTGGGCCCGTCGATACAGGTATCGAAGGCGTGGACATTGCAACACGCTCCAAACTCTGTGTCTGAGCGGTAAAGCTGGGTTCTTTGCCGACATGGTCCAATCGCGTACAGCCAATCCCGGTCATAAGACACGCAGACAGACCCAACTGAAGAAGAGGTTTAGCATAAATCATATTTTCACCGAACGAAAACGCGGCCGTCGGCCCCTACCGTGCCAAACACGGTCGAACGAGAACTCAGGTTCATCACCCGAATTTTCTCGCCAATAGCGCCACGAGATAGAGATCGGCCTTCCACTTTTATTGATAACGAACTGGATTCATAGACAATTTCGACAATATCATTTCGCTCAACCAAAGCTGGCTCAGTCACATAACCTCTTAGGATGGGACGACCACGCGCAATCATAAGCGTGGCCTCTTTTCCAATGAGTTCTGACGCGTCTTCATAACCTGTAGCCACATCTCCCGCCAAAACCGTCAAATGTTCGGCCAATATGACCTGCCTTGCACGGATGACGGAATTAGCGGCGATGTGATCACCCAAAGCTGGGCTAGCCATAAGGAATAGAGCGAAAAGATACCGCATTATCTTACCTGAGCCGTCGCACCCAGCATCTGGTCTGCTGCGGAAATGACTTTCGAATTCAATTCGTATCCACGTTGAGCCTCAATAAGATCCGTAATTTCTGTTACCGGATCAACCGAACTCTCTTCCAGATATCCATGAAGCAATGTTCCAAGCCCATCCAAACCAGGTGTCGATTGGAAAGCACCACCAGATGCTTCTGTCTCTCCAAAGAGGTTTGACCCTAGCGCCTCCAGGCCTTTGGGGTTGGCAAAACCTGCCATGGTCAGTTGCCCAAGCAGTTCGCCATCACTATCATCGGCGAAATAAGCGTAAACTTCACCATCAGCGTTTATCGAAATGCTCTCGGAATCTTCAGGAATCACGATTTCTGGGGACACCGCGTAACCGTCTGAGGTTACAACGAGACCCTCACCATTACGCTTAAAACCGCCATCTCGTGTGTAGGCCAGTTCGCCGTTCGGCAAAGTCACTTCAAAATAGCCGGACCCTTGAATCGCCACATCCAAATCACCCCCGGTGGCTGTTGGCGTACCTTGTGCAAGGATCATGGAAACTGCTGTTGGTCGCACGCCCAAACCCAACTGAATACCGGTAGGAAGGACTGTACCATCTGAGGCATTGACTGTACCGGCGCGTGCGACTTGTTGATAGTGCAGGTCAGCGAATTCAGCACGACGTGCATTGTAGCCAGTCGTGCTCATATTCGCGAGGTTGTTAGAAATGACTTCGACCCGTGTTTGTTGGGCCGACATGCCGCTTGCTGCGATTTGTAATGCTTTCATAGTTCTTTATCCTTGGCCAATAATGGTTTTAACGGCTGATCTGATCCGTTCATCTTCGCGTTCCAGAAATTTCTGTCCGGTCTCATAGGCGCGCTGCACCTCGATCATCCGTGCAATTTGCAAAACCTGATTAACGTTAGAGTCCTCGACGTAACCCTGTTTAATCATTGGGTTCTCTACTGGATCCCATCCCTCATCTGCGCGAAAGACAACACCGCCTTCACGCACCATTCGGGCCTGATCTACAGGGGCAAAAACACCGATCTGCCCAACAGGCTGCCCATCGGCACTAACCGTACCATCGGCTGCAACCTGCAGATCCATCACATTGCCTGGTAGAAAAACAGGTGCGCCGCCAGTATCTAGAACTGGGTACCCGTCATGGGTCACCAATTCACCTGCAGCAGTGGCAGAAAACGATCCAGCACGGCTGAGACGTTCGCCCTCTGGTGTTTCGATTAGGAAAAAGCCATCACCTTCAATCGCAAGATCCAAAGCACCGCCTGTGTGCTTGAATTCACCTTGCGCGTATAAAGAATTTCCTATCCGGCTGGCAGGCATCGCGACATAATCGCCCTGATTGCTCTCCATAACGTATTCGGAAAAAATGATGCCTTCTTGACGGAAACCTGTTGTGCTGGAGTTGGCCATGTTATTGGCAATGATTTGCATCTCGCGCATCAAACCAGTTTGGCGTGCCAGTGCGGTATATGTTGCTGCTTCCATATTAACCTCCTGCGATCAAAGGTAAAATTCGGGAATGAAAAAAGGAAACGAGCGTCTCTGTCATAAAGCTCATAGAGGCCCAAAACACGAGTAAGATCGCGATCAGTTTGGGCACAAAAGTAAGCGTCATTTCCTGAATCGATGTTAGCGCTTGAAACAAACCGATTGTGACACCCGCCAGCAATGCCGTAGCAAGAATGGGTGCTGAAATGACGCAGGCCACCCACAACGTTTGCCGTAGCGTGTCGTAGAAAATCGTTTCGTTGATCATCAGACTGGCATCCGCAAGATTTCTTGATAGGCTTCAACCACTTTGTTTCGTATGGCCACGACTGTCTCAACGGCCAGTTCAGATTTACTAAGTGCCTCGACCAGAGCATGCGGGTCGGATTCGCCTAGGAAACCAGTCTCGGCCAACTCTTCAGATGTCTTCAGCAATTCGGAGAAATCGGTGACCGCTTGATTGACATTTTCCCGTAAAGATGGGCCTTGATCCGCCATTCCATCCAGTTCACTGGTTTCGAGTGCGGGTTTTAATGCAGAGTACTGCTGAGCAGCATAAAGTGATCGAACGTCCATTCTGGCCTCGTCTTATTTTTGTTTAAAACTGTCTGTTAATTAGTTGCGCAACAGGTCCCAAAGGCCTGCTGTCATTTGTTTTGTCTGTTCGTAAATTTTCAAATTGGCCTCATAGCTGCGCTGCGCTTCCCGGGCGTCGGCTATTTCGATCACGATGTTGACGTTGGATCCCTGATAATACCCGCTATCATTCGCCATCGGATGCGCCGGATCATGGATTTCAGGCAATTCGCTATCGTCCAATTCCACCTTTCCAACTTCGACCTGATCGATCAGACCGCTTGAGGAATCCGCGATTTCGAAAGGCACCATCTTACGACGAAAGCCTGGCGTATCCACGTTCGCAATATTTTCCGTAATCACACGAAGACGTGTCGCTTGGGCCTTTAGACCGCTCATAGTCACCGACATTGCGTCGTCAAACATACTCATGGTGATACCTCTTATTGTGTATTGATGCTGGTACGCAGAATTTTCATGCTGGAGCGATACACAGACATCGCATTCGAATGCTCACGCATCGCCTGCGCCGCATTCAGCATTTCTAGTTCGAGAGAAACCGTGTTTCCGTTGGGATCTTCTGAATCGCGAACCCGCTCTTCAAAGGGGCGTTCTTCAGGATCATACCCGTTCAAATGCGTGGACCGGGTCGCGCGCTGGCTGGTATAAGATTGGCCCAGCGTATCTTCGAAATCCGGAACGACAATCGCACCGTATCCGGGCGTGTCCGCATTCGCCAAATTCTGCGCACTGGCAGATTGAGCACGCCCAGAGTGGCGCGCTAACCCCATGGCGAGATTAAGTATTTCTAAATTTTCAAACATCGGGGCTTCTCCCTCGAACAACTTCAATCAAGGCTTAACCTCGAATCCTTTAGAAACGGTTTGCGTAATCAGGAGAAAGACAGAATGTCGGACACGGACCTAATAGAACTAAAGAAGCAGATTTCGCGCACCCCATCCATTCGCGCCTCTGGACGCGTGGTTGGTGTGGATAGCGCGATTGTGTGGATAAAGGGCTTGTCCCATCTTGCATGTATCGGAGATCGCCTGCGGCTTTATTCAGGAGATACAACCGTCACTGGTGAGGTTCTGCGCATCAAAGACGACAAAATAGCGATGCTTCCCGATGAAGGCGCAGACGGAATCGCCTTAGGCAATCGCGTCGTCCTTCTTGGTGCACCCGTGATCAGCCCCTCTGATGCTTGGATTGGTCGCGTCCTGGATCCTTATGGGAACGCTTTGGACGGTTTTCCCATCCGCCCAGGCCCTGTCGCGCGCCCCTATCGCACCCGTCCCCCCAAAGCCACAATGCGGCGCGGGTTAGGAGATCGGTTGAAAACAGGACTGGCCGCATTCGACACACTTTTGCCAATTGTAAAAGGCCAAAGGATCGGATTGTTTGCGGGTTCTGGTGTCGGTAAATCCACACTATTGGCTGATTTAACACGGGGCGTTGAGGCCGACGTCGTCGTCTTGGCGCTGGTGGGCGAACGCGGTCGAGAAGTCCGGGATTACGTTGCCAATGTCTTGGGTCCTGAAGGGATGAAACGATCTATTGTTGTCGCAGCAACCTCGGATCGTTCCCCGACCGAACGCCGCCGTTGCCCTCTGGCAGCTATGACCATCGCCGAACATTTCCGCGATCAAGGCAAGCATGTGTTGCTGTTGGTGGATTCTATCACACGTTTCGCAGAAGCCCATCGCGAGGTTGTAGTGGCCTCTGGCGAACTGCCAGCCATGCGCGGCTATCCGCCCTCTATTTCCAACCAAATCATGCGCTTAGCGGAAAGAGCTGGACCAGGAATGGAAGGCCAAGGCGACATTACTGGCGTGTTCAGCGTTCTGGTTGCAGGCTCGGATATGGATGAACCTGTGGCAGATATTTTGCGTGGTGTATTGGACGGCCACGTTGTTTTGGATCGTCAAATTGCGGAACGAGGCAGATACCCTGCGATCGACATATTGAAATCCATTTCACGTAGCCTGCCAGAGGCCGCGTCTGAGTTCGAAAATGTACTGATCAATTCGACGCGAAACTTATTGGGGCGATATGAAAAGTCGGAAACTTTAATCCGGGCTGGTCTTTATAAAGAAGGGTCAGATGCCACTTTGGACCAAGCCGTCAAAGCCTGGCCCGCATTAGATGCCTTTATTGGGGAACAGTCAAAACAGGGCAAAGGGTCCGCCTTTGGTCGTTTGCAAATCATCTTGTCAAAGGCCGGTGTGCAACTGCCAATGCCCCAAAGAAGCGGGCGCAAAAAAGCCAGCTAATCCTGTGAAATTTCCCCCCAAACCATCTTGAACGCCTATGATTTCTGTCATCACGGGCGTTCAAATGTCATTATTTGGCATAATGAACTGACGTTTTGTTTCGAATTTTCGGTATTTTATCCGTTTTTGGGTCGGAGTGGGTTTGACCGGATCCGACCTCAACCACGATCCCTACTGTTCATCAACTCGGCCAAACGTTCTTCTTCAGCCGCGCTCAAAACATCTGCACCGGCTGCTTGGCGCGATCGAACATAAGTCCACCCTCCTAGACTGCCAAGGATCAGCATAACCGGCCCGGCGCCCCATAGAACAATGTTCCACCCTTCGTGCTTGGGCTTAAACAACACCTCTTCGCCGAAACCGGCAACGACCTTGTCTATAACCACATCATCAGAATGGCCCTGTAACAGCATGTCGCGCACATAGATTCTCATGTCTTTGGCCTTATCGGCATGACTGTCATCGATGGTTTCGCCTTGGCAAACGGGACAGCGCAGCACTTTAGAAATTTCGCGTGCGCGCTCTTCTAAAATCGGATCGGCAAGAACCTCATCGGGTTCCACTGCAAAACCTGGACCAACCCAAAAGACGCAAGTGAGAAGAATTGCGATCCATCTCATTCTGCTGGTGCCCCGCGTTTCAGATCTGACATCTTCGCAGACGCCGCCCCAACACGATAACGCCGGTCAGACAAACTGGTGGCCCCACCAACAGCCATGATCAAAACGCCGGCCCAAATCCAATTCGCCAATGGTTTGATATAAGCACGGACAACCCAACTGTCTGGTCCTTTTTGATCCCCAAGCACCACGTAAACATCGCGCATCAGACGGTAATCAATGCCTGCCTCCGTCGTTGGGACATTCGAAACGGGGTAAAAACGTTTTTCAGGTTGTAAGAGCGCGATTTCGCGTCGATTTCGGCTGACTTCGACGGACCCAACAATGGATTGATAGTTCGGACCAGTGACTTGCTCAACCTTTTGCAGCTCTAATTCATAAGCCCCAACAACATACGAGCGCCCGATTTCGGCAACGCGAATATCCTCTTTTTCCCAGGCCATTAATCCAGCGATGCCCATGATCGTGACACCAAAGCCTGCATGCCCCAGCGCTTTGCCCCACTCCGCCCGCCTTATGGTCGTAATACGGCGCAAATCCCGCTTCTGGCCAAGACGTTGCAACAGGTCCAAGACCGCGCCACCAATCAGCCAAACACCCAGCATAAGGCCAATAGGGCCAAGTAAACTACGCCCAGTTTGCAACGCCCAAACCAGTCCAAAACATGCAAGCGCACAAACAGCCAATGGCAGCAAGCGTCGCAAAACCCGTGATGCATTGCCGCGTTTCCATCCCAACATGGATCCAACCGGCAACAGCAACCCTAGCAACGCCATAAAGGGTGTGAAAGCTTGATTGAAGAAAGGTGCACCGACACTGAGTGGTCGATCGAACAACATTTCCGAGACAAGTGGCCAGATGGTTCCGATAAACACAACGAAACAGGCGACCGCCAACAAAACGTTATTGGCCACCAACGCGCTTTCCCGGCTGACCAATCCAAAGACGCCTTTCGCTTCAATCGATGCCGCCCTGATTGCGTACAGAACCAATGCGCCACCAACGAAGAAAACCAACAAGGCTAGGATCACCACGCCGCGTTCAGGGTCATTGGCAAATGCATGGACAGACGTCAAAACACCGGAACGCACAATGAAGGTTCCAATCAGCGAAAAGCCAAAGGCCAAAATAGCGAGCAAAACAGTCCATGTTTTCAACGCTTCGCGTTTTTCTACGACAATGGCAGAATGCAAAAGCGCCGCCGCCAACAGCCATGGCATGAAAGATGCGTTTTCCACCGGGTCCCAGAACCAAAATCCGCCCCAGCCCAATTCATAATAGGCCCACCATGACCCCAAACCGATGCCGATCGTTAGAAAGACCCATGCCGCCAGTGTCCATGGGCGCACCCATCGGGCCCATGCAGAATCAACCCGGCCTTCAATCAAGGCGGCCACTGCGAAACTATAACAAATAGATAGGCCCACATAGCCTAGGTAGAGAAATGGCGGATGTATTGCGAGACCTGGATCTTGCAAGAGCGGGTTCAACCCTTCGCCATCCATTGGCGGGACTGCCAGCCTTAGGAAAGGGTTTGAGGTAAATAAAATAAATCCCAGAAAAGCGACGCCGATCCATCCCTGAACTGCAATCACCAAGGCCTTGAAACGCAACGGCAAACCATGGCCAAACCACCCGGCACAAGCGCCAAACAGCGCAAGGATCAACACCCAAAGCAGCATAGATCCTTCATGATTGCCCCATACGCCAGTGATCTTATAGAGCATGGGTTTCAAAGAATGAGAGTTCAGATAAACGACCCGGACAGAAAAATCTGAATGGATAAATGCGTATATCAGTGCGCCAAATGAAAAAGCGATCAGCAGAAACTGTGCGCTCGCCGCAGGTTCAGCCACATTTTGCCAGCTGCGCCAGCCTTTCATCGCCCCGATCAAAGGCAAACAGGCCTGCAGAAGCGCAACGCCAAACGCCAAAATAAGTGCGAAATGTCCAAGTTCAACGATCATGGTCGGACTATATGTCCAAACCAATCAAGAGGAAATCGCCATTTACGCGCGCTCCGATCACAAGACCAGTAGCCGGAGCGCGATTTGTTTTAAGCTGCCTTTTTCCAAGCTTTCAGCGCGGGATTGTCATTATCGCCATCATCATCAGCAGAGGCTGGATTAGCATCATGCACCACGGTTGGTTCGGCAGCAGCTTTACCAACCGCATTCGGTGTCATCGCAACCGTCCGCGTAATATCGCGACGAAACTCCTGTCCCTTTGCTTGGTAACGCGCACCAAAATAAAAGCTGACGATCGCCCCCAGCAACCACCATAATGGGTCAGGGATAACCGCCAATCCAACCATGCGTTCCGAAAACCAGATCGGATTGATCATAGCAGAAATAAACAAACCCAAGGTCCCGAATGCCATCGCAGGGCGTGGAATGCGGTTCAAACCGTCCATGAACCGATCAAAGCGCCCGCGATTATCGACCTGAAATTCTTGCGAAAATTGCGCCAAAGACGCAGCACGCATGTCGGCCCCACGTTGTGCTTCTGCTTCTTTGTTTATGCGAAATATTTCTGTTGTTTCTGCAATCACATTACGCCCATTGCCAAACAACCCGCCCATGACAGATCCAAACACACTCATGCCCAGGCCTCCACACGCGCGTCGAATTCGCGCTCAGTCATATGATATTCTGGAGAAATGAATTCCTCGGCGCGGCGAATCCAGCCGCCTTTGCCACCAGCGCGCGTGCGCGCGTATTTACGACTGGCGACGCGTTTATCGGCGATGGCGAAATAATAGTTGCGGCGCGCAATGCCATACGCATCCGCCAGATGATCTGGCGCTTTGCGGGCAGCTGATTGAGAGGCACCAATTGTTTGCGGCCCAATTGCGCCATCAACACTGACAGTTTCACCCATTTGCAGCAAAAGACGTTGCAATATTTTCACCGCATTATTGCCCGCATTGACATACATGTCGAAAACGCTCGCCTGTAGTATTTCAGGCAATTCCGCAATGCGAGGGTCATAAAAATAGTGTTTGAGAAAAATCTCAACCGCCTGATCCTTGCTAAGGCGCTGCACATCACTGGCCGTGACACGGCCATCGCCATCCAGATCCAGCCCCAAACGACGCATGGTGTGGATTGTCACACCGTAATTCGTTGCACCACCGGGATCATCGGGGTCGTTCACATAACCGCCCTCGCGGTCAATGATCTCATCGGCCATATGTTTTACATTCATTCTGCTCTGCATCGTTTTGAACCTCTTGAAGGGTTTGCGGATGCAAGACATGGTGTGCTGAATGATTTAATCCCGCCTGACCCAGCGGTACGCAGCAAAAGCGCCCTAATTCCAAGGATCTGACAACAATTCTAACACCTGTTTTAAACAGGCGTTCGCATCCCAAAGGACCGTCATGACAGCCCAAGACATTATTGACATGCTAGATCTACAGCCCCATCCCGAAGGCGGTCATTATCGCCAGACATGGGTTGATACGGATACTTCCGGACGACCGGCAGGCACCTGTATCTATTTTCTTCTGTCGGAACATGAATCCAGCCACTGGCATAAGGTCGATAGCACAGAAATCTGGCACCATTATGCAGGTGCCCCTGTCACTTTACGTCTTTCAGAAACCGATACAGGACCCGCTACAGCGCATATACTGGGCCCGGATCTGACTGATGGCCAACGGCCACAGATCATCGTTCCCACCTACCATTGGCAATCTGCACAATGTCTGGGGTCATGGTCTTTGGTCGGGTGTACTGTTTCGCCTGGGTTTAACTTTTCGGGATTTCAACTGGCAGACCCGAATTTCGACATCCCTCTGTCTTGAATGCAAAAGCCCTAAAAGCACAAGCGCCCCGTTTGGAAACCCAAACGAGGCGCTTTTCACATTTATCCAAGATCAATTGCCTAAAAGCGAAGGAACAATCGTCACGATACCTGGGAACGCCCACAACAGTGCCAAGCCAACCACCTGGATCAACACAAACGGCGTCACACCGCGATAGATGTGACCGGTTGTGATTTCTTTTGGCGCAACCCCGCGCAAATAGAACAGGGCAAAACCAAATGGAGGCGTCAGGAACGATGTCTGCAAATTGACCGCAATCATGATTGTGACCCATTTGGGATCGAAGGATCCACCATAGATCACCGGCCCGACAATCGGCACAACGATGTAGATGATTTCCAAGAAATCCAACACAAAACCCAGCACAAAGAGCACGATCATCACCACTAGGAAAACGGTGAATTCATTGTCAAAGCTCTTTAGGTATTGCTGGATATAGTGTTCGCCGCCAAAGGAAATCACGACAAGGTTCAACAATTGCGATGCGATCAAAATCGTGAACACCATTGATGTTACTTTGGCCGTTTCGCGAACCGCCGGTGTCAACACACCTGAACTATAAAGCACCCAGCAGCTAAACAGCAGACCAAACAACGCGTATATATAGGCGCCATAGGCAACAAAGAACGCCATCCAGCTTTCAAGCGACACCTGATCCGCGTTGATCCGCAGGTCAAAGTTCACGCCGACTAGGATCATAACGACCACTGCCAATGTTGACCAAGTGATAATCTTTGGACTGCGATCTTGCTCGCCCAATTTACGGTACGCTGCCAGCATGATCGCACCAGCCGCGCCAAGTGCCGCCGCAGGTGTGGGGTTGGTGATCCCGCCTAGGATCGATCCCAGCACCGCAACGATCAGAACCAGTGGTGGGAACACGACGCGTAACAATTCGTTTTTCGACAGGATTCCAAACGCGTGATAGGCACCAAAGATCGTAATGGCCCAAGGCACTAACATGATTAGAGTTTTTACGCCCGGCGACATGCCAGCAGGAACAAAAACGATATCGAACAGGGCTGTCAACGCGACACCCGCAGCACCGACCAGCAAGGGCCATGCATCAGCGGACGGGGAAACACCGCGCGCAAAACTGAAGATAATGCCGAAAGCGATGATCAGAATGGACATACCAGTGCCAATCGGCGCAGCATTTGCAATCTTCGCATCACGTGCCGCAACCAGTTCCTCTTCTGTCAATTTCTGACTTTGGACCTGACCACCAGCCGCTTCAATCGCTGCTGCTTCAGCAACGGCAGTGTCCCATGCGTCTTGACCATGCAGGTCAATCATAGATGCCTGACATGTGGCGCTGACATTGGTGCGCAAGCTGGCTGTCGCGCCCGCGTCAGAGTAACTGTCAACGATCACGCTTTGCGAGCCAACAAAACCGATCTGACCCAATACAATTGTGCCGACAACCAACAGTGCAGGTACACCTAGATACCATGTGAATGCTTCGGATTTGGTGACCGGTTCGCCTTCATCCCCATCCAAGATCACAGCTGGTGCTTTGGACGGATTGATCAGCGCAAAGCCAAACGCATAGGCCGCGTAAAGACCTGCCAAGAAAATTCCCGGCAACAAGGCCGCTTGGAACAATGTGCCGACAGATACAACCGCCGGCCGGCCCAGATAGGTCAGCGCATCGCTACATCCGGCTTCTGCGGCACGTGCTTCTTGCGCGGCTGAATACAGATCGCCTGCCAATGTTCCCAATAGAACAATGACGATTGATGGCGGAATGATTTGACCCAAAGTACCAGATGCCGCGATCACACCCGTGGCCAATTCTGGTGAATAATTGTTGCGCAACATGGTCGGCAAAGCGAGCAAACCCATGGTCACAACGGTTGCCCCGACAATACCTGTCGATGCGGCCAAGAATGCCCCAACAACAACAATCGATACCGCCAAACCGCCGGGCAACGGGCCAAAGACACGCGCCATCGTGGTCAAAAGGTCATTCGCAATGCGAGAGCGCTCTAATACGATCCCCATCAAGACAAACATGGCAACAGCCAAAAGTGTCTCAATGGATTGACCCGCGATCACACGTTCATTGATCCGATTGACGATGAAAGAAATCGACCCATTCATTTCCCGCTGCCAGCCGTTTTCAAACACGGGCGAGGCGTAGGTCGGTAATTCTGGATATCTAAAGATCGATATCTTTTCCGAAGGCACACCAGATGAAACCAAGGCTCGATAAGCATCCGATCCGGTATCAACAGCGTGGTGAACAAGGAACCCTGAACTGTCCAGCAACGCAATGACACCAAAGGATATCATCCCCGCGCCACCAATCGAAAACGCGACAGGAAACCCAGAAAGAATAGACGCAAAGAGCGTCAGAAACACAATGATGAGGCCAATTTCTACGCCATCAAGTCCAAATAGCATGGTCTTTTCTCCAGTCCCTTAGTGGCCGCTGGCCGGCAGGGCGTCTTCGTCATTGGTGAGGATATCTTGATCCAGCAGCTTGTTTTCGCTTTCTTCGCCTTCTTTCCATTCCAGGAAAGAGCGATAGAAAAAGGTCCAAGCTTGGATAAAGATCAGTCCCATCATCACCACGATCAGGATCTTAAATAGGAAATACGCGTTGAACCCATCACCGGAAACACCTTCGGTTTCAACATTCCACCGCAATGCACGCGCCTTGCGGATCAGCCTGTCATATTGATCTGTCGCGGATGGTTTGGGAATGATCAGGTGCCGCCACATAAAGAACCAGGAATACATCCAGATCACGGTGGCCACGGGTATCATGAAGATCATAGATCCGATCATATCAACCATGCGGCGTGCGCGGAAAGACAGGGGCGCATAAAGCAGATCCACACGCACATGCCCGCCTTGGACAAACGTATATGTCAGGCACAGGCAAACAAGCAGCGCATTGTAGAACTTCAAGCCCTCAGCGTACCATAAAAGGTTGTATTCCAGTGGAATACCGATCCCGATCGAAATCGAATTCCACGCAAAAATCCGCTGCATGAACACAATGACAACTTGTTGCAGCACCATCAACAACGCAGCCCATGCAAAGAAGCGACCGACACCATTTGCCAATGCTTCAAAGCCTTGTGTCACGCGCCAAAGGAACCCGTTGGAAAAAATTCCAACAACAAAAATTGTCAAAAACAGGGTGAAGGCCACAAAGAATAGTTCAACCGAACCGCCATAGTAGACGAAATTCAGGATCGACTCTTTGTTGGACCAATCTAGCCACTGCCCCGGATGCGTCAGTGCATAAGCAAAATTGTAATAGGCCATACCAATATTTTGGATCACCCACCAAAGGCCCTGCCCAATTGCCAAAAGGGCATCCAAGACCCCTGCACTATCCTGTTCTTCCATTCCAATCACCCCTGGGGCGCGGATCCCTATCGGTGCGCGCCTTTTCGATTAGAAAAGCCCCCGAAAACCGGCGGGGGCCTTTCCCTGTCTCGCTTTATTTAGATTTACCCACGCAACACACGGTCACGCTGTGCGATATACTGCATGTCCGAGCGGCTCAACCATTCTGATGAGTTTTTCAAAGATGCTTCAAAGCTTTCGCGGATTTGAACATAAAGATCGTCATCCATATACTTATCCATCGCTTCTTCTGATGCTTTGCCGAAGAGATCCCAAACATCGTCAGAGAATTCCAGCAGCTTGACGCCTTGGGATTCAATCCGCTTCAAGGCCGCGCCGTTATTGGCTGTTCCCATCGCGGAAATCAGTTCTGTTGTGGAAATCGACGCATGTTCAACAGCCGCCTGCTGGCTTGGCGTCAGGCTTTCCCAAATATCGATGTTGAATGCAGCGGACAGTGCCGAACCTGGCTCGTGGAAGCCCGCAGTATAGTAATACTTGCACACTTCTTGGAAACCGAGACGCTCATCGGCGAATGGACCGATCCATTCAGCACCATCAATCGCGCCAGATGACAGGGCCTGATAGATTTCGCCACCCGGAATCGCCTGAACCGACGCACCGGTTAGTCCCAATGCCTGACCACCCAAACCCGGCATGCGGAATTTCAGACCGTTGAAATCATCCGCTGAATTGATTTCTTTACGGAACCAGCCGCCCGGCTGCAGGCCTGTTGTTCCGCAGAGAAAACTTTTCAGACCAAAGATTTGTCCCAGTTCATCATGCAGCTCTTTACCACCATCTTGATGATACCAAACGTTCAGTTCGGATTTGGTTGCCCCAAACGGAACTGCCGTAAAATAGTAATAGCCCGGATGCTGATTGCCGAAATAGTATTCTGCAGAATGATAGATGTCCGCCTGACCTGATGACACCGCATCAAACACTTCGAAACCGCCCACCAGTTCACCGGCTGCTTTTTTGTCGATCGTAATTTGACCATCTGTCATTGCTTCAACAGCATTGATGAAAGTCACAGCAGCGTCATCAAACAAAGCAAATCCATGTGGGACAGATGTCACCATCGTCAGTGTACGTTTGCCCTGTGCATACATAGGCGCTGCCAGCGAAGAAGCAGCAGCGGCACCAGCGCCGACCGAGCCGGCGCGCAAAAAGGAACGGCGATCCATAGAATGTCCTCCCAGACTTTTCAAAGCCGGGCCTCCCCGCCCGACTGATCATTTTTAACGAACGCAACCTACGACGGGAATTATTTTAGTCAAATACCCAATCCTACGTAGAAACGCGAAAAATATGCACAAACCGCCAACAAAAACGGCAAAAAGAAACCCAAAGCAAATGCTTTGGGTTCCAATTTTTCTATATTTTCGGCTGTTTTAGCCGCGCCATACGCGGTTACGCTGACGGACATAGGCATTTTCAGCGCGATCAATCCATGAGCTGGATTTTTTAAGCGATGTCTCAAAGCTCTCGCGAATCTGCGCATACAGATCGTCGTCCATATATTTATCCAACGCTTTTGAAGACGCTTCACCAAAGGCATCCCAAACATCATCAGGGAATTCCAGCAGCTTAACGCCCTGACCCTGGATACGATCCAACGCAGCCGCGTTTTTAGCAATCACATCACCATTGATGATCGTGGTTGTCGCTTGTGATGCCGCCTCGATGATTTTCTGTTGGCCCGATGTCAGGCTTTCAAACACATCAAGATTAAAGGCCGAAGACATATAGGCGCCTGGCTCGTGGAAACCGATTGGGTAGAAGTATTTGCAAACCTCATAGAACCCCAAACGTTCGTCACCATACGGACCAATCCATTCGGTGCCGTCAATCGCACCAGAGGCCAGCGCTTGATAGATTTCACCACCGGGCAGGGTTTGCACAGAGGCTCCTGTCAGACCCAAAGCCTGTCCACCAATGCCGGGCATGCGGAATTTCAACCCTTTTAGGTCATCCGCAGATTTGATTTCTTTACGGAACCAACCACCAGATTGCGCTGCAGTTGTGCCCACCAAGAAGGTTTTCAAACCAAAAATCTGGCCAAGTTCGTCATGCAGCTCGCGCCCGCCTTCATTATAGTACCACGTGTCCGTTTCGGTACGGGTTCCACCGAAAGGTACGTTTGTGAAGAAGCAATAGGCAGGGTGCTGGTTCATAAAGAAATATTCGCCAGAATGGTAACAATCCGCCTGACCAGAGGAAACCGCATCGAATACCTCGAAGGCACCAACCAATTCACCAGCTGCTTTTTTGTCAAAGGTCAGCTGACCCTCGGTCATTTCTTCAATCATCTTGATGAACAAAACCGCGGCTTCATCAAAAATCGCAAAACCATGAGGGACGGATGTCACCATGGTCAATTTGCGTTTGCCTTGTGCGTAAAGAGGTGCTGCTAGGGACGAAGCAGCCGCTGCGCCTGCACCGACGGATCCGGCTTGCAGAAAAGCACGACGTTTCATATTCGAATATCTCCGATAATTTTGGCCGCGAATTGGCGCAATAGCTTTCGGCCACTTGTATTCAAGCGGCGCATCTACTCCTTTCATTTAAAAAAGAAAAGTCATTTTCGACAAAAATTGTATGAAAAGTGGCGTCAATCACAAAGCGGTGCAAAGCCGCACCGTCGCTCTTTACGTGCCGCGTTTGAGACGCTTAAACAAAGCATGCGTCACGTGTTTCCCAAATTGTCCGTATCATTTGGACAACAGATCTTTCTTCTTGCTTCGCTTCCTTTGATTTTGGCGGGCTTGGCGATTGCAATCCTTGTGGCGCATCAATCCCGTGAAATGTCAGAGAAAGAAATTCGGTCTCTGGAAACCCAATTGATTGAAGCGAAGAAACAAGAACTGCGCAATTACGTCACGCAGGCCAGAAACGGATTTTACTATATCTACGGCAATGCAACCCCATATGATGAAGACGCCAAACGTAAGGTGATGCAAACATTGGCGGCCATGACCTATGGGGACGAAGGGTTTTTCTTCATCTACGATTACGATGGCACCAATCTGGTATCCCCGCGCCAAACCGATTTGATCAATCAAAATCTGATCGATTTACAAGACGAAAACGGAACTTATGTCATTCGTGATTTCATTCAGACAGGCCGTCGCGGTGCGGGGTATGTCGAACATCTCTGGCCAAAACCCAGTACTGGGCGAGACGCTGAAATGATCACTTATGTCACGGCTCTGCCCAGTTGGCAGTGGGTTATCGGTACTGGGGTCTTTATTGATGACGTATTGGTTTCAGTGGCAAATTCACGTGCAATTGTGGAAGACCGCGTGCGACGAACCTTTGTCTACATTGGCGTCATTACATTGGCTGCGTTGCTGATCGTGTTTCTTTCAGGATTGGCGATCAACATCCATCAAAGACGGTTGGCAGATGCCAAGCTAAAACAGCTGACGCAACGTGTTTTTGATGCGCAAGAAGAAGAACGTGGTCGCGTTGCGCGCGAATTGCATGATGGGATCAGCCAGTTGTTGGTCGGGGTGAAATACGCACTCGACATCGCCCGACGGCGTTTTGACACCGGCGACACGCGCGCCACTGATAGCCTGTCCAAGGGTATCGACAATTTGTCCACCGCCATTGCCGAAGTGCGCAGGATCAGTCGCGATCTGCGCCCCGGTGTCTTGGACGATCTCGGTTTGGGCCCGGCGTTGCAGGCCTTGGCCGATGATTTCACGACCAATACCGGTATTGAAACACGGTTTGAAACCGTTGTGTTCCGCAATCGACTGACCCAAGAGGCCAAGATCGCCTTGTATCGCATTGCACAAGAGGCCCTAACCAACATTCATCGCCATGCGCAAGCCAGCCGTGTCGATATCAATTTGCGTGGGCATCGCCATGGTGCCAGCCTGACAATTGCGGATAACGGGATCGCCAATGACGTCCCGCGCCGCAAAGGGCATAGCGGGATCGGAATGCGGAATATGCAGGAGCGGATGGAGCAATTGGGAGGACGGTTAAAACTATCATGTGCCAAACCCGGCCTTATCGTGCGCGCCGAAGTGCCATTAACCCAACTACTTCCACCAGAGGATCAACAAGGCCGCGCGCCGACGCGCATTTCCCCAACCATGCAATCCAGCCTTAAATCAGAGACCAATACGTGACCCAAGCCTTACCCACTGACACGCCCCCTGCCCGTATCGCGATCGTCGACGATCATCCGATGGTTGCCGAAGGTATTGAAGCCATCTTAGACGGCTATGACGACCTAACGGTGGTCACGACCTTGTCCTGCGCGCGAAAGCTGATCGAGGGGTTAGATAGTTTTGCGCCTGATGTTATTGTGATGGACCTCAACATGCCGGGCATGGGCGGTTTGGAAGCCACAGAAATGATACTGGAACGCGCCGTGGCACCCAAGGTGCTTATTTTATCGATGCATGACGGCCCCGAATATGTGTCTAGCGCGCTTAGCCATGGTGCCAGCGGCTATGTCCTAAAAGACGCGTCTAGCGAAACGTTCAAAATCGCGATTGATGCGGTTTTGGATGGGCAGGTTTACCTGTGCCCCGGGGCCCAAAAGGCGCTCAAACCCAGCGAAAACACCGCAAGAGAGGCCCTGACGGGACGCGAACAAACGGTCTTGCTGCAATTGGCACAGGGGAAATCCAACAAACAGGTCGCGGCCTCTCTCGATATTTCGGTACGCACCGTCGAAACCCATCGTAAAAACATCAAGCGCAAACTGGATATTAGCACGACTGCCGGCCTAACGCGTTACGCATTGGAACATGGCGTTTTGCAAGGCAGTGGGCGTTTTGATCGGAATTGATAGACCGTATATGTATCGAAAAGATGGGTTTGAATTCTGAAGCGCTAAGAATCACCGATACGGCATCAAAATTTCCACATATTTTCACATCATGTATTTTAATTATCAAAAACAAATATATTTTGAATTTATATATCAAAAAATGCGGTTGACGCCCATTAGAGGCGCTTCTATTGTTCGCACATTAGCTTAGGAGCCCTTGAACATGACCAGATCAGATCTCGTCGTCGTCATTCTAAATATAAGGCGCATGGATCCGTAGTCGGTTTCCAGACCGAACACCATGCGCCCCCGACCGAAAATCGGGGGTTTTTTTATGCTAAAACGAAACTGAAGAATGTGAACGGAGCAAGGCAATGGCAGGTCAACAGACTGGTCAGATGACAGGCGCAAAGATGGTGGTTCAAGCTTTGAGAGATCAAGGCGTGGATACAGTATTCGGCTATCCCGGTGGCGCAGTGCTACCGATCTATGACGAAATCTTTCAGCAAAACGACATCCAACACATTCTAGTCCGTCACGAACAAGGCGCGGTCCATGCGGCCGAAGGTTATGCACGTGCGACGGGCAAGCCAGGTGTTGTGCTTGTAACATCAGGCCCAGGTGCCACCAATGCGGTGACAGGCATCACAGACGCTCTGCTTGATAGCATTCCTTTGGTTGTGTTGACCGGGCAGGTTCCGACCTTTGCCATTGGTTCTGACGCTTTCCAGGAAGCGGACACAATCGGCATCACACGCCCCTGCACCAAACATAACTGGCTGGTCAAAGACACCGACATGCTGTCTGGCGTTATGCATGAGGCGTTTCATGTCGCAACATCCGGCCGCCCCGGCCCGGTTTTGATCGACATCCCCAAAGACGTTCAATTTGCAACAGGCACCTATACTCAAAAGCCCGAGATTGAGGAAAGCCATTATCAGCCGCAATTGGCCGGCGATCGTGAAACGATTATGGCTTTGGTCGAGGCGCTAGAGAGCGCTGAAAAGCCAATCCTGTACACTGGTGGTGGCGTGATCAATTCTGGTCCCGAAGCGTCGCAATTGCTGCGTGAATTCGTGGCCGAAAGCAATTTCCCGATCACCTCGACCTTGATGGGATTGGGGGCCTATCCTGCTTCTGGTGAAAACTGGTTGGGCATGTTGGGCATGCACGGGTTGTACGAAGCCAATATGGCGATGCATGATTGCGATCTGATGATCAATATCGGCGCGCGTTTTGACGACCGTATCACTGGTCGTTTGGATGCATTCAGCCCGAATTCCATTAAAGCCCATATTGATATCGATCCTTCTTCGATCAACAAAATCATCAAGACCGATCTACCGATTGTTGGTGACGTCACTTCCGTTCTGCGCGAAGTTTTGGAAATTTGGCGTGCACGCGGGTGCAAAACCAACAAAGCTGCTTTGACAACATGGTGGGGTCAAATCAATGAATGGCGCAGTGTGAATTGCCTTCAATACAACCAGACCGGCAACATCATCAAACCGCAACATGCATTGCAACGCCTACAAGCCCTGACAAAAGGCCACGACCGCTATATCGCGACAGAGGTTGGTCAGCACCAAATGTGGGCTGCACAATACCTTGGGTTTGACGATCCTAATCGCTGGCTGACATCAGGTGGTTTGGGCACGATGGGCTATGGTTTCCCAGCAACCATTGGTGCACAGGTTGCGCATCCTGATGCTTTGGTCATCAACGTGGCCGGTGAGGCATCTTGGTTGATGAACATGCAGGAAATGGGCACGGCATCCCAATTCAAGCTACCTGTGAAACAGTTCATTTTGAACAATGAACGTCTTGGCATGGTGCGTCAGTGGCAGCAATTGCTGCATGGCGAACGCTATTCCCAAAGCTGGTCCGAGGCCCTGCCCGACTTCGTCAAGCTCGCCGAAGCGTTTGGCTGGAAAGGCATCCAGTGTTCCGATCCAAAAGATCTGGACGATGCGATCATGGAAATGCTGGATTACGATGGTCCGGTTCTGTTTGATTGCTTGGTTGAAAAGCATGAAAACTGCCTGCCTATGATCCCATCAGGACAGCCGCATAACAAAATGCTGCTCTCCAGCGACAATGCAACCAATGCGATTTCCGGTGAAGGCGGCGTTTTGGTATAAACGCAAAACAAACGCGAGAAGGGCCGCGAAAACGCGGCTCTTCCTATATGTCAGTGCCTGATTTTATCGATGGGTGCGCATCCTGTTGCGCCAGTTCCAAATGCAATGAAATCGCGGTGAACAACGCCTCCCCGCGGATTGGTTTACTAAGAAACCCATCCATTCCCGCCGCAAAGGCATCCGCCTGATCGCGTTCAAACGCATTTCCGGTCAGCGCAATCACCGGACAACGCGGCCATTTATGGGCGTTTTCTTTTCCGCGAATTTCAAGGCAAGCATCCAAACCATTCATGACCGGCATAGACAGATCCATGAGGATCATATCGTAAACACCCGGCCGATATTGATTAACCGCGACTTGACCATTTTCGGCCACTTCGACCTGCGCGCCCCGTTTCTCCAACATTTTGCGTACGACCAATTGGTTGGTCGCATTGTCTTCGACCACCAAGAAACGCAATCCGTCAACTGAGATTTGATTTCCGATATCATTTCGCTGACGCGGCGGCCTTTGCGTGGACCCGATTATTGGAATACGCACCTCGAATTCCGTACCTCGTCCGACCTCGGACTGAACACTGATCTCTCCCTTCATCGCGTCAACCAACTGCTTGGAAATCGCCAATCCCAGCCCAGTCCCCTCTTGCGATAATCTTTGTGTGTCCTGAACTTGCTCAAAAGGTGAAAAGATCGCTGACAAGCGATCATCTGGAATACCCTGACCTGTGTCTGAAATGCGAAACCGAACGCCTTTTTCGTATAGGTTCACCCACAGCGCAACTTCGCCATCATCCGTGAACTTCACCGCGTTCCCCAGTATGTTCAGCAAAATCTGGCGAATGCGCAAAGGATCTCCAAACACCGATGCAGGGATATCGACATCCATAGAACAGGCCAAAGCCAAGCCCTTCGATTCCGCAAGTGGCGTCATAAGATCGATCATTTCCTCAATCAGCGGTTGGATTTCGAAATCTTCCTCTCGAATTTCCAAATGCCCCGCCTCAACTTTGGAAAAGTCCAAGATATCCGAAATCAGCCCCGTCAAGGCCAGCGCAGAATTTCTAATCGTGCGTATATAGTCGCGCTGTTCATCAGAAAGATCTGTTTCCGCCAGCAAATCAGCCATCCCAACGACACCATTCATTGGCGTCCTGATTTCATGGCTCATCGCAGCGAGGAAACTGGACTTAGCACGGCTGGCCGCTTCTGCCGCATCGCGCGCTGACTTCAACGCTGTGTTCCGATCTACCAATTCAGTGATATCACTGTGGACCAGAACATACCCGCCCGATGGGGTTGGGGCAGCACGAGCTTTATAAACGCGCCCCTGTTCGACTAGGTCTACAGTAATATCCAAACCTTTGGCCAAATCCTGTTCGGCCGACTGCAATTTTTGGCGCAGCCTTATGGGGCATCCGCGCTCTTCCAAAAATTCCATCAGCTTATTTACTGGTAAACCTGACGGATCATCCATGTCAGACAGGCCGTGCAGGTCCAAATAAGCCTTATTGACCAATAGAATGCGATTTTCTGGATCCCACCAATCTTGTTTACTGGTGACCATCAAACCTTCGCTCATCGCATGCATCAGCTCTGTTAAAAAAAGGGTTTGATCCTCCAATACCTCTTCATTGCGCAAAAGAGTTTCTTCTAGATCTCGCGCCCGGTTCTGTAGGTCACCCACAAGGCTCGGATTACTATCAGCACTTTGAAACACATCTGTCAGGCTTAAAGAGGTTCCCCGATATCCCTGAAAAACGCCAGTATCATCAAAGATCGGAATGCCACTGTCCATCAAAACAGTGCGTGTTCCATTTACAAGTACTCGCTCATAACAAATGCAGCTGAATTCGCGCTGCGACAGCAAAGTGTTTTGATAAAACTCCAAACCAGGCTGATCGCGGACAAATTCCACATCCTTATCAATTATGCATAGGCCATCAATCTCGTCATGTTTGGGAATTTCCAAACTGGTGTTATTGGTGCCCAGAAATGTAAGACAATAATTTGCATCACATTCCCAGCTCCAAGCAGGTAAAAGCTGATTGACATTGACAAGAATTTCAATCGCTCTCTTTTGTCTATCCATTGACAATACACCATTTTTCAAAAGCCTGACCGTATCTATATTTCGCAATGCTTTAAAACGCATGAAACGCGGCAAGATCGGATGCTTTTACTGGCATTCTTTTGCGTTTCCATGTATCAGAAGCCTCTCTCAACTCGTGCAAAGTAAGGCCAGAACAATGTCCGCATTGAAGATCAAAAAAGGCTCATCAAAGCATTCTGCTTATAACCTGCGTCCAACATTTTCGGATGAACAGGAAACCCATACATTGACCGTATTGGTTGATAACGAACCCGGCGTCCTTGCGCGGGTGATTGGGTTATTTTCCGGCCGTGGCTATAACATCGATAGCTTGACCGTCGCAGAGGTTGATCACGAGGGGCATTTTAGCCGGATCACAATCGTGACGACAGGCACTCCACAAATCATTGAACAAATTAAGGCGCAGTTGGGACGCATTGTTCCGGTGCACGATGTTCACGACCTGACTGTCGAAGGCGCATTTGTACAGCGTGAACTTGCTTTGCTAAAAGTCGAAGGCAGCGGTGACAAACGCGTAGAGGCACTACGCCTGGCCGATATTTTCCGTGCTCAGGTTTTAGACAGCACCCATGAAAGTTTTGTTTTTCAACTGACGGGCACACCTGACAAGATCGATGCGTTCGCAGAACTTATGCGGCCATTGGGACTTATTGAAATGGCACGGACCGGTGTTGCGGCCATGTCGCGCGGTTTGCGTCCAGAATAGTGATCTAAACTATTTTTGATGATCCAACAAAAAATGAAGGCATCGGATTTGCCTTCATTCTTCCAGCATCATCGGCCTAAATTTATGCAATACACAGGTCGGCAGACGCAAATTTCGGAAACGGAATGACATTGGAATTCAGAGTCCGCTCTACTTGCGGATGACGCTCAGATGCGGTTTGCGCATTCGGCAGGTTCCGCGCAAGCTCTGGTGCGTGTCCAGAATTAAGCAATTCAGGCCTATGGGCGAGTCGGATGTTAGACGTCTCTTCCAAATCAAAAGACACGAGATCCCCTGCATCCAGTGGCCATCCGGAATGAAGGTCCGCCAGATTTCCTGATGTAAAATAAGCAAGATCACCCTGATCTTCACACCAAATGACAGCTTTGCCGTCATTTTTGTTTGCCCATAATACGACACCTGACATCTTACCCATCATAATAACACCACGCATTTGTTTATCCCCCACAAGCTTGCTCCAAATAAAGATGAAGGAACATTTGCAAATCTCGACCAGATGGGTTGATTTTTGTGACTCTTGGCGGGTAAGTTGGCGCTGTAAGGCATCAATAGTGACGCTAATTCGCATCAATTGACCCATTTTCGCGTCCAATCACGCTAAAATCTGTCGGTTGTTTGCGTCGCGGGTAGTAAAAAAAAGTGAAATCGTACAAAAAAAATGGCTCAAATTAGGCAAAATGACACAAATCGGCCAAGCCCATCGGAACTTCGCAGTCGGCTTGGCGCTAACTTACGTCAGCTTTCGAAGGACGCCGTGTCGATTTCCGAATTGTGTCGGCAATTGGGAATCAATCGCACACAATATAATCGCTATCTCGCAGGCGAAAGTTTCCCGCGCCCAGATGTCCTGTATCGGATATGTGACTTTTTTAAGGTTGATGCCCGGATTCTTTTGGAACCGGTCGCTGACATTACTCCGGCGGAACAAGGTGTTTTCCAGCACCCCGAAATTGCTGAATATTTAGGCGACTGCACGAAAGAAATTCCCGAGCAAGAATTGCCATCAGGCCTCTATCGTTTTGCACGGCGAAGCTTTTCAAACGACACTCAATTTGTACAAGGCTTGAACTATGTATTCCGCAGAGACGGTTTTACCTTTCTAAGAGGGTATGAGGCCAAGGACGCAATGCGCGCACAAGGCCTACCAGCAACCCCCTCTCACAGAGAGTTCCGTGCAGTGATCATGGCCCAGGAAGACGGAATTGCTGTGTTAGCGGGGCGAAAAGGGACGACAACGGGCTCCTTCAACTATCTCGCGCGTTTGCCAAGCTTTGAGAACAATTTTTGGATTGGTTATGTTGCTCGCACTGTACGCGAAGGAATGGCGGGACGCCGCACAGAGCGTCTTGCTTTCGAATTCTTGGGAAAAGATACGAAGAAAGTGATGACGGCAGCACGTCAATCGGGGTTCTGTACCGAAGATGATTTGCCGATTTTCATGAAGAATCTCTTGAAACCTCAAGAACCTTTCGTTTGATACTGAAAGCCAAGAGTGTCCCTGCCTTAATTACTGTGCGATCCATATATGCCGATCACCTGCCGTTTTTGCCACGAGCATAAACTTCAAATTATGCATCACTACGGAGATGTCTGGATTTCAGACATCCAAAAATATCGACGTGACCTGAATCCACAGGAACTGCGCGCCACATACGCCTATAGTTACATTGCGATCAACGAACCCAGAACCACATTCCACTATTCGGTTATTGAGCTAACCAATATATGGCATGTCGAGAATGCAAAGAACCCAATTCGCCCTCACCACAATGCCTGCACAATCGTTTTGGATGATGAACTTGTCGATACGGTCAAATCCTTCCATCACGCAATTAAATCTCTAGCAGGCGGCCGTTTTAATTTGGCACGACGCTTTGATGAGGCGGCAGGTTTCATGAATCTGTCCAAAACAGATCTGAAGACCGTTCTTTTGGCGAAAGTGCCAAACATGTCTGACGAGGTCAGAGATGTATTAATTCGCGAATGTTCCGATTAAGGGCACTAAGCGCCCCTACATTCAATCATCGCTATTCGCATCTGCCCGGCTTTTTCCGGCCACCTGCAACGCCAGAGTGGCCTCCATGAAGCCATCAAGGTCGCCATCCAACACGCCTTGTGTATCAGCGGTTTCGAAACTTGTGCGCAGGTCTTTGACCATCTGATAGGGCTGCAAGACATAGGATCGGATTTGGTTGCCCCATCCTGCATCCCCTTTGGCCTCATGCAATGCGTTCACTTCCGCATTACGTTTGTCCATTTCCAGCTGATAGAGACGCGATTTCAACGCCTTCATCGCAATGTCACGGTTTTGGTGCTGTGACTTTTCCGAGGATGTCACAACAATGCCTGTCGGATGGTGGGTGATACGCACTGCGGAATCTGTCGTGTTGACGTGCTGACCACCCGCGCCCGAGGAACGATAGGTATCAATGCGAATATCAGCCGGGTTGACTTCGATCTCGATATTGTCATCGATCACCGGATAGGCGCCAACAGCGGCAAACGATGTTTCGCGCGTGCCTTTGCCGAACGGAGAAATACGCACCAGGCGATGGGTCCCACTTTCGGATTTTAGCCAACCATAGGCGTTCTTGCCTTTGATCTGATATGTGACCGACTTGATGCCCGCCTCTGTACCGGGCTGCTCTTCCTGAAGCTCAACTTCAAAGCCACGCTTTTCCGCCCAACGTACATACATACGCGCCAGCATGGATGCCCAGTCGCAGGCCTCGGTGCCCCCTGCCCCAGATTTGATTTCAAGGAAGCTGTCATTGCCATCGCTTTCGCCATCCAGCAGAGCCTCTAGCTCTTTCTTGGCGGCTTTATCGACCAAAGCGCTGAGGGCTTCTTCGGCCTCGGTGACGACTTCTTCATCGTCTTCCATTTCACCAAGTTCGATCATGTCCACCTGATCGGTCAGATCTTGCTTGAGTGATGTATATGTCTCCATCGCATCCACCAACATCTGGCGGTCACGCATCAGCTTTTGTGCAGCCGCTGGATCATCCCAAAGATTGGGGTCCTCAACGCGGGCATTGAACTCTTCCAGCCGATGCTGGGCCGTGTCCCAATCCAATCGTTGGTGCAATAGCTCCAGCGACTTTTCGATTTTGTCTACGTTGTTTTGGGCTTCGGCACGCATAAGGTTATTTCCCGGCTGTCGTCTCAAGGCCTGCGTGATAGCAAGGCCCTCGCTTAACAGCAAGATCGGGCACAGATATGAGTGACGATTTTGCAAAATTCTTGCAACGACACGCCGGGAAACACGCCTTAGCGACGCGAACCGACCCGATGTTAACTAAGTGCTGCAGTCACAGCCCTTTTGAGCATCACACCTGCAAGATGCGCGCGGTATTCGGCATCCGCATGTATATCCGACATGACGTCATCCATAGGAAGGGCGAGATCCATCACGGCATCAACACTGAAATCCGTGTTCAACGCCGCTTCTGCATCCGCCCATCTAAACACGCCATCCTCGGAAACGCCTGTCACTGCCACACGAACACCTTCGGCAAATTTCGCAACAAACACACCAGCCAAAGCAAAATGCGACGCTGGCTGCTTGAATTTTGCATATCCAGCCTGTTGCGGAATAGGAAATTGTAGGCCCGTGACAATTTCCCCCTCGTCCAGAACCGTCGTAAACATCCCATCGAAGAACGCATCTGCAGCAATGCTACGCTGATCCGTTACAACAGTTGCACCACAGGCCAACACAGCAGCGGGATAGCACGCAGAGGGATCATTATTTGCAACAGACCCACCAATCGTGCCACGATTGCGCACAGCATGATCCCCGATACCGCCTGCCAGCGCAGCCAGCGCCGGAAACGCGGCAGCTTCGGCTGCCACACGCGCATGCGTAACGCCGGCCCCTATGGTCACCATGCCTGCATCTGCGGATAGATCCTGCAATTCTTTCAAAGCTGACAGGCTGACCAATTGCGACGGCATCGCCAATCTTTGTCGCAACGTTGGTACCAGGGTTTGCCCTCCAGCCAAAACAACCGCTTCATCGTCATCCGACAGGATCTGAACCGCGTCTTTCAAAGTCGTAGGTTTGACAAATTCGAACTCATACATGTTCGACCTCCTGACCAGAGGCCGCCAAAATCGCTTTCACAATATTCTGATAACCGGTGCAGCGGCAGAAATTACCATCTAGATGCGCGCGTATTTGCGCCTCGCTCGGTTGTGGGACATCTTTTAACAAAGACGCAGCGCTCATAATCATTCCAGGGGTGCAGAACCCGCATTGTAACCCGTGATGATCTTGGAATGCTTGCTGCAAACTGGACAACTTACCATCTGATGCAGCCATGCCTTCAATCGTGACAATGTCTGCCCCGTCCAAATCCCCAGCCATGACGGCACAGGCCTTAGAAGAAGCACCATCGATATGCACAAGGCACGCGCCACATTGGCTGGTGTCGCAACCCAAATGCGTGCCGGTCAACCCCAGCTTGTCGCGCAAGAGGTCAATCAACAAGGTGTTCCCAGCCACCTCGGTGGTGACAGGGGATCCATTTAATGTGAAATTCAGGGCGTACCCAAACTCTTCGCTGGTCGTCATGGCTAACCGATCCATTCCACTGGCTGTAAGATGCGTATCCGAACCTTACGCCGCGAAAAGATCAAGAGCTATAGAAGATCAGGGGTTATGTTCTTGAGAAACATGGAATTGGGGTAAAAATTGAACAGTCAGAGACACATTGCACGGTTGTGAAATCTTGCTTTTCAAAAGATCCCCCAATTTAGCCGCCAATTCGGACATAAACGCATCATCGCGATTGGGACGTTTGGCCAAGCTAAGCGTCAGCATGATACCCGAATGATGGAAATCATCCGCCTTCAAAGCGCGCCCTTTGACGTTGCCGGTGCCGGAATCATGATCTTTGATTGCAGCTTCGACACTGACCAAAATGTCTTTTGCATCAATATCTAAGTCACCTGAATATTGAACTTCGAGTTGAGGCATGATGTTTATCTCCCTTTAAACAATCCACCCAAAACGCCGCGTACAATGCGACGCCCTGTGGTGCCTTTGAGCTCTTTTATCACAGCATCTGCAACAGCATCGCCCAGATCCCGACCAAAGCGACGACTGCCGCCGGACATTTTTCGTGCAGAAGATCGACCTACCCGCGATCCGCTATAGCGTCGCGCGGTCGAGAATTCCCGTTCCTGTGGGCTCATCTCTTCTTCGCGCGCTTCTAGGGTGTCCGCCTCTTCCGCGGCGTGGTTTGCACGGTCCCGCAAAATCTCTAGTGCAGACCGCCGATCCAGCGCGGTGTCGTATTTCGCACCAAGTTCAGATAGGCGCAAGACCTCAGCGCGCTCTTGCCCATTAATTGGTCCCAATTGCGAAGATGGTGGGCGGATCAGGGTTCGTTGCACAATGCCCGGCACGCCTTTTTTCTGCAGCATAGACGTGACCGCCTCGCCCACCCCGACCTCGCGTATCGCGGCTTCGGTGTCAAAGTCTGGGTTGGGACGATAGGTTTCTGCCGCCATGCTAAGCTGCCGTTTGTCCCGCGCGGTAAAGGCACGCAGCGCATGTTGGATCCGATTACCCAACTGGCCCAAAATATCCTCAGGCACGTCATCAGGGTTTTGCGTGATGAAATAAACCCCCACGCCCTTTGACCGGATCAGGCGCGCGACCTGTTCGACCTTATCCACCAATGCTTTGGGTGCATCATCAAACAGCAAATGGGCCTCATCAAAGAAGAACACCAATTTGGGTTTGTCTGGGTCTCCGACCTCTGGCAGCGTTTCGAACAATTCAGACAGCAGCCAAAGCAAAAACGTCGCATACAAGCGGGGCGCGGCCATCAACTTATCTGACGCAAGAATATTGATCATCCCACGCCCATCAGCGTCATGGCGCATCAGATCGTCTAGGGACAGCGCAGGTTCGCCAAAAAATCCGGTCGCCCCCTCGTTTTCCAACACCAACAAACGACGTTGAATCGCACCAATGGACTGAATGCCAACTGTCCCATAGCGCAAAGAAACATCCGTGCGATTTTCGCCCAGCCAAACCAACATGGCACGCAGATCATTCAGATCCAGCAAGGGCCAACCTTCTTCATCCGCGATACGGAAGGCAATATTTAAAATGCCTTCTTGCGCCTCTGATAGTTCTAGCAGACGCGACAGCAAGAGCGGCCCCATTTCCGCAACTGTTGTGCGAACGGGATGTCCTTGTTCCCCGTAAAGATCCCAGAACGTGACCGGAAAGCCTTCATAAGCAAAATCATCAAAACCGATCGTCGCGCAACGCTTCAAAAAAGCATCATGCAGTTTTCCGGTCTCGCTACCGCTTTTTGCCAAACCGGATAGATCGCCCTTAACATCGGACAGAAACACAGGAACACCGGCATTGGAAAACCCTTCTGCCAGGATTTGAAGCGTCACAGTTTTACCTGTGCCCGTCGCACCTGCGATCAAGCCATGACGGTTCGCATATTTGAGATCCAGATATTGCTTCGTGGCATAATCCTCGCCCGCACCGCCTAAAAAGATAAAGTTTTCCACGTTTAACCCCAAGATCCCGTCCATCGTTCGCCCCCAAACATACATCCTTAAGACCTGTACGCCAGTATGTTTGCAGCCCGAGGCACCATGTCCTCTCCGCTTCGGGCTACTTCCTCCCTGTCAGACTGGCCGCGCCCTTGTGGCGCGGCATTTTTATGAACATTCACTTGAGTTTCAGGTCACCGTTCCCTCTCAGAAATGACCGCGTTCGTGTTCGCAAATATTCCTGTAAAGGATGCGTATCAACAAATTACCGGACGCCACCTGTACGCCTAATTTTCCAACATCCTGCACATCTCGAAACAGTTTTTTTGAAAAGTTGCGACTGTCGACTGTTGACCGGGTACATTCAATACCGTAGCGTTTTCCGAAATATACAAAGTCGGCCGGTCCGACAGGGAATAAAGAAAAGGGATCCTCGCGGATCCTTTTTCCAATTCTGGGTTTCACATTCGATTACATGCAATTACATATCCCACAGGCATACCCCTATTTGAGAACGAAACATCACTGAGCCGGCAAGGTTTCGCTTTTCATTCTGCAATCTTTTATTTCGCCACTGACAGACTATGTAGTGCATGATACCCGATGGCGAAGACCCAGTTATGAGGACTAAACATGATCAAATCAGCCCTGCACCTTTCGCTGATTGCATTGCTTGCAGCAACTCCTGCGATCTCACAGGAAACAACCACGACACCTGAAGCTGAGGCGCAAACAACACCTGATGCGTCCGAAGGATCAGGTTCAGAAGCCGCTGCGACGACCCCGACCAGCAACGTTTATACCAAAGAACAAGGCGATTGGGTCACCGTGTGTGAACAGGTCCTGACCGGTGATGATCCTTGTGGATCGATGCAGCAGGTTCTGAAAGGCGCCGAAGGCAATGACGTGATGCAGATTGAACTGAACCGCCTTGCGGGTGCAAATGCGCCTGCTGCGGTTATGTTGATCAACACACCATTGCTGACCCTCCTGCCAGAGGGCGTTGCCCTTTCGATCGATGGTGGCAAAACCGCACGCGTTCCATTCTTTGTCTGTGACAATAGCAAATGCATCGCCCGCGTTTCCATGCGCGATGAAGACGTCGCTGCGTTCAAACGCGGCCAGTCCGCGACATTGTCCGTTGTGCCAGCCAACGCACCGGATCAACGCATTTCAGTGCAAATGTCCCTGTCCGGTTTTACGGCTGCCTATGATTCATTGAAAGAATTCAGCCAGAACTGATCTAGGACCTGCTCAGCAGGTTTGCTTTAGAAGACCAAAAAACGCGCCCTAACAGGCGCGTTTTTTCATATTTCAGGCTTTGACTTTGATCGCGCAAATCCGTCCAGAACAGCCTCTGCTGCAAGATCCCCCGGGGCCTTATCGCCACCTTGGCCTAGACGTGCCATACAAAGCTGCATCGCGTCCCTTTGGACCTCAGGTTCATCCAAGATCTCACACATTGCAGTGGCCAAGTGATCGGGCTCGCAATCTTTCCCCAAGAATTCTGGAATGACCGTTGTATCGGCAACCAGATTGACCAAATTGACCGACGCAACCCGCAGCATGGGCTTAATGATAACTTGCGTCAGCCAAGACGTTTTAAACGCAATCACCATAGGCGTATTGCTGGCTGCCAATTCTAAAGACACCGTTCCAGAAGTGGCAATAGCACCATCAGCCGCTTTGAAGGCTGCACGTTTGCGCGTGCCTTCTGGATCCGAATTTGGATCGATAAAGATCACATCAACAGGCCAATCAGCGATGGCTTGGCGAACCTCGCCCGCGACAGATGCCGCAGCAGGCAAAACCCATGTGACATTCGGCCGGGATTGCACCATCTTGGCCAATGTTTCACCAAATACCGGTGCCATACGGGAAATTTCGCTGCGTCTGGACCCGGGAAGAACCAGCAGAATTTCACGACCCTCCGCACCGATTTCAGCACGAAACACATCCGCCTCGGCCTGCGTGGCAACAGGATCTGCGACAATCGGATGTCCGACGAAATCACACCGCATGCCTTCGGCCTCCATATAGGGCGGCTCAAAAGGCAACAGCGCGAGAACCTGATCCACAAAGGGCGCCATCTTTTTCGCGCGCCCTGGACGCCATGCCCAGACAGACGGGGCAACATAGTGCACAATGCGAATATCCGACTGTGCACGCACCAATTTGTTCACACGCAAGGAAAATTCGGGCAAATCAATCGTGATCACCAAATCCGGTTTTTCACGTAAAATAACATCCGCGGTCTCGCGAATGCGTGCTTTCAAATTGGAATATTCTTTGAGGATTTCCGTAATCCCCATGATGGCGATCTCTTCCATCGGAAACAGCGGATCCAACCCTTGTGCCATCATGCAATCGCCACCGATGCCAAAAAACGCCACATCTGGAACCCGCGCTTTCAAAGACGCCATCAGATCGGCGCCCAATTTATCACCCGAGGGTTCGCCGGCTAGAATGAAGATCCGCATCACACGCCCTTTTCACTTGGAATAGCAGCGCCCTTGCGGCGCGACAAAAGAAACAAACCCGTTTCTTCTAAAGCTTGAAACAGGGCGGCGCGTTCTAGCAGCATGACGTTTTCCGCCTCAATGATTAGCCCAAATAAACCCGCTTTCGCCGCGCCATGTACAGTTGACGGGCCGATAACCGGCATATCCACCCGGCGATCTTGATCCGGTTTGCAGGCCTTATAAAACACCCCCCCTTGTGCATTTTGCAACTTGGACAGCATGGCATCCGTTCCATCAGGCCCTTCGCGCGCCAGAACCTGATCCCCCCGCAAGACACAGGATTGCCCCAGATCTGCGGCGCTTTGCTCTAAACTGATCTGATCACCTAACGCCGCTGTCAGTTCAACATCCAGCGGCACGTTCCCTGCCAACAGGCCGGGCCCAGCCAAAAGATTCGGCACCAGATCATGTGCACCACGAACGGAAAATCCCTGATCCTCAAACACCGAAATTGCCAACCGCAAAGCACTGTCTTCGCCGCCGCGCAGCCCTTTTAGGATCTTGGGCAACAAGGCCAGAGTTGGCAGGTCCAATTTACGAAAAGACAGGTTCGGTCGTGCAACGCCGCCGCAAAAGCAGATTTCAGTGACCCCGCGCGCTTTTAATGCGCGCATAAAGCCCCCTAGGCGCTCTAAACGAAACGTCAGATCCGCGTGGATTTCGTCAAGGTCCTGCCCCTCCAATGTGCAAATCAAAGGCGGTTTCGACTGGGACTTGGCCACAATCCTTGGCAAAGCCCCATAGCCTGCAATCAGCGCCAACATCGTCTGACCTATTTCGGCGTCAGGAATGAACGGTCGCTGTCGCCCATAATGAAGGCCACAATTTCGCGCACGTATTCGCTGTCGGTTTCGTCACCCAATCGCTTGGCACGATCAACAAATGCGCCCTCGCCCTGTGCCAACATTTGAAATGCCGCGCGCAACGCCGTGATATCACTGCGCGCAACCCCGCGACGTTTCAAACCAACAAGGTTCAAACCATCCAATTCACCGCGCGGGGCCTGTACCAAACCGAATGGGATCACATCATTGGTCACCATCGTAACGGCACCAATAATGGCACCACGACCGATCCGCACCCATTGATGCACACCGGACAAACCGCCAACGATCACGTCATCTTCGATGACGCAATGGCCAGCAATGGCGCTATTGTTGACCAAAATCACGTTGTTGCCGATCTGAACATCATGGGCCACGTGACAGCCAGCCATGAACAACCCGTCATCGCCAACTTTGGTGACGCCACCGCCCCCGGCAGTGCCCGCATTCATCGTCACATGTTCACGGATCCGGTTACGTTCCCCGATGATCAGTTGACAGTCTTCGCCTTTGAATTTCAAATCCTGTGGGATTTCACCAATGACGGCGAAGGAAAAGATCGTCGTTTCAGATCCGATTTCGGTTTTACCTGTCACCACCACATGAGATTTCAGGACAACGCCGTCCTTTAGGACGACGTCAGATCCGATATGGCAAAAGGGGCCAATGTGACATCCCTGCCCAATTTGCGCGCCATCCTCGATGACTGCGCTGGGATGGATGACCGATTGTGCTGTCATTCGCCTGCTCCGGCTGGCATTTCCATCATAGCAGTGAATTCAGCTTCAGCCGCCAAATCGCCATCAACTTCGGCGCGGCCTGCAAATTTCCAGATTTTGCCACCGGGTTTACCGCGCAGCGTGCTGACATGCATTTTCAAAACATCGCCGGGTTCTACCATGCGACGGAATTTGCATTTATCGATGCCCATGAAATAAACCATCATGTTCTTGTCCATCAGTTCCATCGACACGCCAGCCATAACAGCAGTGGTCTGCGCCATAGCTTCTACGATTGTCACACCGGGCATAATGGGGCGCGATGGGAAATGACCCTGGAAATGAGGTTCATTGACCGTGACATTTTTGATGCCAGTCGCGGATTGGTACCCATCGATATCAACGACTTTGTCGATCAGCAAAAACGGATAACGATGCGGAATGATCCGCTTGATCATTTGAATATCAGCTGATTTCAACGGTTCTGACATGACTATCTTTCCTTATGTCTTTCGGACGGCGCCACCGCGTGGTTTGACTGCATCCCTAACAATAGCGCCCGCAAGGAGCAAGCAGCCGGATGGATATGACCTATTCGTCGGTCACACCATCAGTATTTGGAGACCCCTCATCCAAATCCAACGTCTCTTCTTGAAGCTCTCCAACCAAAGCGGCATCCGTTCGCGCGATTGCAAGCTGCGTGATATCCAACGTGCTGGCATGCATGATGACATTGCGCCGATCAAGGATCACGGATGCACCTGTTTCCAGTAATATTGATTGCAAAATCGGCTGCGCGGCTTGCAGGAAAACACGCCGGGCAGCGGCCTGACGTTGTAGCAATTCGCGTTCTTTTTCCAAAGGTTCCGCACGCAGTTTTTCCACCTTGGCATCAAATTCAGCAGCCCGTTTGCGGAACAAATCTGTGCTAAGCTGCCCCCGTAACGTCGTCAACTCTTGTTCTTCTGCCTCAAGTTCGGCCACGATACGTTCGTTTTCGGCCTGAATGATCAAGGTCTCGGCCTTAATCTCGGCCTCAATCCGCTGGCTATAGGCGCTGGATGTGTAGAGCTGTTCAAAATCCAAGATTAAGACCGCAGGGGCAAACACAGTTTCATCGACGATTTCTGGAACGCTACCGCCACTTTCATTGCCTGTACCCGCCTCTTGCGCAATTGCGAAAGCAGGAAACAAGATAGAAAAAGCAACAATTGCGCCCTGTAACATATTGAAAACACGCTGCATATCGCCTCCAAATCTTGGACTATTATCGCAAAAAGCCCGGACACATTGCGTCCGGGCCAAGCTGCAAAGCGTCAAACGCAACGCCATTAGAATGTAGACGAAATCGTCAGATCGAATGTCCGTTCGTCGTCATATTCTTCCTTCACCAGCGCTTTGGTAAAGTTCAAACGCAACGGACCAAATGCGCTGTCCCAAAGGATCGAGGCCCCGATGACATGGCGCGCTGTGAAATCTTCATACAACACGTCGCTGTTGCTCTGATCCAAGCCCCATACAGATCCGATGTCATAGAAAACCGCGCCTCTCAGACCGTATTCTTCTGGCAAGCCCAACGGGAATTCAGCCTCCAAAGACGCAACCGCGTAGTAGTTGCCGCCCAATGTATCATCGACATCATTGTCTTCATCAACTTCACGCGGTCCAATACCCGCATAGCTAAAGCCACGAAGAATGGAAGATCCAAGGTTAAAGCGATCGACAGAACGCCCTTCGCCATCGTAATCAACCAAACCACCCTCAACACGGGCCCGCAGAACGACTTCTTCATTGAAGATTTCAGTTTGCGCAATCGCCTTGGTCGTCAACTGTGTGAATTTCCGGTCCCCGCCAGCACCAAAATCACCACCAAATTCCAACAACAACCCGGCATTCGGATTTAGGCCTGTGCGGCGGGTGTCGTAGCTGTAGGTGAAGCCAAACGAGCTATCAAAGACTTCGCCAACCAGACCTTCAGCTTTGACGATATCCCCAATTTCCGTGTCGTCTTGATCCACATTGGTCATTTCAGACAGTTCGGCAGTATAACGGACCTGCAAACGTCCGTTTTCTGAGACAGGGAATGTCAAAGACGGGCGAACACGCGCGATCCGCGTGTCATAGGTCGTGTCGCCTTCGTTATCAGTTTCGCTGAATGATAGGTTTAGACCAAATCCAACATCACGCCCCAGAAAAGCAGGTTCGGAGAAGTTGAAGAAATAATTCGACGCGCTTGACGCTGTTGTTGCCCCAACACCCAAAGATTGACCGCGGCCTAGGAAGTTTCTTTCGGAAAATGAAACGCTCAATCCGAAACCATCGTCAGCCGAAAAGGACCCACCAAAGGACAGGGATCCTGTAGGTTGCTCAACGACATCGACATCCACCAGAACTTGGTCAGGTGTGGATCCTTCGCGCGCTTCGACTTCCGCATTGGCAAAGAATCCTGTTGAACGAATGCGGGCTGCTGCTTGGCGAATTTCGCGCGGGTTGAATGGATCCCCTTCAACGGAATCAAATTCCCGGCGAATGACGTCATCGCGTGTGGTGGTGTTTCCTTCGATATCGATACGTTCGATAAACACGCGGTCCCCACGGGTCAGGACATATTCAACGTCCAACGTCAAATCCCGGTCATTGCGTGTCACGCGTGGTTCGACCTGAAGAAAGTTTTCCCCTTCTTTGATCGCCAACCGTTCGATACGCGCGATATCATTTTCGATCAATACAGGCGAATAAACACGATCCGATTTCACCTTGATCGCATTTTCATAAATCAACGGGTCAACCGTGGCCAAATCCGTAGAAACCGAAATCTCGCCAAACCGGAATTGCTGTCCCTCTTGCATATTGAAGGTCACGAAATAGCTATCACGCTCTTCGGACAATTCCGCATTCACACCTGTAATACTGAAATCTACATATCCCCGGGACGCGTAGAAATCGCTGAGCAATTGGCGATCAAACGCAATGCGATCTTCAATGAATGTGTCCTTAGAGATCAGCGCACTAAAAATCCCTGTTTGCTTGGTCTCGATCACACGACGCAAACGGTAGTCAGAAAACACGTTATTGCCCGCAAAACCAACCCGTTCGATTTCGGCATTGCCGCCTTCGAAGACTTCGAACACCAAATCAATACGGTTGTCTGAACGACGGATCACGCTGGGTGTAACACGGGCGGCTGGGCGGCCCTGTTGTGCATAGGCCTGCGCAATGTTTTGTGCATCAGCCTCAGCCACACGTGGATTGAAAACGCGACGGGACTGAGATTGCACGATATTGGCAAAATCATCGTCCTTGATCCGGTTGTTGCCCTCAAACACAATACGGTTGATCGTCGGGAATTCGACAACTTTGATCACCAGCGTATTGCCTTGCGGTATCAATTCGACGCTCTCGAACAGGCCTGATGCCTCAATGCGTTGGAAAGCTGCGTTCAGCTGACCCGCAGAAACCGTTTCACCGCGCGCAATGCCCGCATAGCTGAGAACAGTTGCGGTTTCGATACGCTGGTTGCCTTCAATAGAGACCGTATTGAAGGAATAGTTTTGCGCCCAGATCTTCGTCGGTGCAGATGTTGCAACCCCCAGCGACACCAAAACGGCCATGACCGCTATGCCGGATTTAAACTTGGCCTTCATCCGGTTGACATCCCCTTTTCGGGTCTCAGCAAATTCTTGCATCATCTTGCAATTCCGATCTGATAAATCTTTCACTTTTGACTACCGAGAAAGCATCGCATTGTCAAAAGGCCCGCGGCAAATTTTCGCGTGTAAACCGCTAGATATTTGCGCCAGCGCAACAGCGGCCGCTAGATAGGCTAAAAAGCGATTAGCAGAACAAATCTTGTGACGTTGCAAAGATCATCATGGACAGCACAGCCATCAAGCCGATCATCATCAAAACGTTTAACACGCGATCACTTGGCGGTTTTCCAAACGCCGCTTCATAGGCGTGAAAAACCAGATGCCCGCCATCAAGGACCGGGATCGGCAAAAGATTGACAATACCAATGCCAATCGACACTTGCGCGATCATGAGGATCAAGGTCACCAATCCCTGCGATGCAGCATCCCCAGCGGCCTGCGCCATGCCAATCGGACCAGATAGATTACATGTGCTCAGTTGCCCTGCAACGATCCGCCCCAAGAAATCAAAGCTGGTTGTGATAATCACCCAGGTCCGTGACACGCCGATTTGCAGCGCTTCAATAAAGGGAATAGGCGCCGTTCCAGGTTCGAACGCCAAACCACCCACGATGCCAATCCGGTAAACCGTTTGAAACCCGCCATCTGGCAGCGGTTCGTCTTGTTGCTTCGGGGTCAGATCTGCCTGCCGGATTTGACCATCATTCCAAATCGTCAGGTCCAATGTGGCCCCTTGCGAGGTTTCAACCGCATCTTTCAGCTCATCAAACGACGCAATTTCAACACCATTGATCGCTGTTATCACATCCCCTTGCTGCATGCCGGCCCGGATCGCCGCGCCGCGCGGGGCAAGCTGTTGAACATATGCAGGCCGAGCATAAGGCCCCAGAATGTCGACTTCTTGCCCGTCCCGTTCCACACGATATGGCAAAGACGCCTCAACAGGCATGTCTTCCCAAAAAGATGTATAGGCCGCCGCGTCATCATATCCCGGCAGGTCCTGACCATTGATTTGTAAAATCACGTCACCTGATCGCAGATCATGATCGCCCGGCAAAATCGCCACAGTATCAACCTGCAGCGGGTCCGCCGTGGTGCCCTGATACAAAACCAGCGCCACATAGATCAGGGCTGCCGAAATAAAATTGAACATCGGCCCAGCCAACACAGTCGCCGAACGCGCCCAAAGCGGCGCACCATTCATCGTGCGTCTGCGCTCTTGTGGCGTTAGATCAGCCATATTGGACATATCGGTGCCGCCAGAGGCATTGGCATCACCTGCAAATTTCACATAGCCGCCAAAAGGAACAGCTGCGATCTGCCAAATGGTGCCGCGACGATCCGTGCGAGAAATCAGAACCTTGCCAAAGCCCAAAGAAAAGACATCCGCATGGATGCCCGTCCAGCGCCCCACCAGATAATGACCCATTTCGTGAATAAACACGATGATCGACAAAGCCACAACAAAGGCGGCAAACATCCAGATCGATGTCCCCAAGGATGCGAAAATCTGTGCCATATGCGGTGTCCTATTTCTGAAAATCTGCTCGTTTTTTTGATGCGACCGGATTGCTTCTAGATGTGTTCAACCATCCAGTTTTGCAACACCTCGCGGGTCACACGACGTGCCATTGCGTCTGTGGCAGCCACTAGATCCAATGTCATTCCGTCGGAATCGGTGTGCCCTGTCACCGTGACCTTATTCAATACATCCTCGACGACAGCTGCCATATCGGTAAATCGAATCTGGTGATCAAGAAACGCATCCATTGCGACCTCTTTCGCAGCGTTGAACACCGCACCAGAAAGACCACCCGCCTCCATCACTTCACGGGCTAAGCGCAAAGCAGGCCAACGGGTTTCATCGGCCGGTTGGAAATTCAGTGCACCAATTTTGGCCAAATCCAACCGCTCAACAGGCAGGTGCTGGCGTTCAGGATAGTTTAGCGCATAGCCAATCGCGTGACGCATATCATGCGGGCCAACATGGCTTATCATCCCGCCATCGCGATATGCGACAATCGCATGGATCAGGGATTGGGGATGTATCAACGCCTCAATCTGTGAAGCAGAAACATCAAAAAACTCTTTTGTTTCAATCAACTCCATCGCCTTATTAAACATAGAGGCACTGTCGATTGTAATGCGTTGTCCCATATTCCAATTGGGATGCGTGGATGCTTGTTCGGGTGTCGCCTTTGGCAGGTCCTCTAGCGGCCAGTCCCGAAATGCGCCACCAGACGCCGTGATAATGATTTTTTCAACGGCACTGATGTCTTCTCCCTGCAGGGCTTGGAACACAGCGGAATGTTCACTGTCCACCGGCATCAGTGTCGCGCCGTGCTGTGCGGCGGTAGATTTCATCAAGGATCCAGCGCAAACAAGGCTTTCCTTATTGGCTAGAGCCAAGGTCGCCCCCTGTTCCAACGCCTTTAGCCCCGGGGCCAAACCAGCATAGCCAATGATCGCCGACATGGTCCAATCGGCAGGTCGACAGGCTGCTTCGACCAAGGCACCCTGCCCGGCAGCCGCCTCGATCCCGGATCCGGCCAACGCATCACGTAACGCATCTAATTCATCATCAAAGGCCGTCACGGCGATGTCTGCATTCAAACGGCGCGCATCCTCGGCCAATTGAACAATATTGCGTCCCCCCGTTACGGCCACAACATCATAAGCGTCCGGATCACGCGCAATCAGATCTATCGTGCTTTGACCGATCGAACCGGTCGCGCCAAAAAGAGAGATACGTTTGGGCTGGGTCATATCCTGCCTATTTCCTTTGCATCAAGGCATATCGCTTTATCATAAAAGAACAACCAAAATGCCAATCAAAGCAAATGTTGCGCCAATTACGCCGTCAAACCGGTCTAGGAAACCGCCATGGCCGGGAATGAGATTTGAACTGTCTTTTACATCAGCCCGACGTTTGATCGCACTTTCCACAATATCCCCCAGTTGTGAGGCAAAAGACATGAGAACGATGTTTGGGACAACCGAAAACGGCAAATCCCCGAAATGGACCAAAGACCAGCCAAACACCCCGGCGCATCCCCATCCACCTAGGATTCCCGCCCAGGTTTTCTTGGGACTGATGCTGGGCCAGAATTTGGGCCCACCCAAAAACCGGCCAAAAAAGTAACCTGCAATATCCGTTATGACGACTGTTCCCAATAAGATGGCCAAAAGCCCAAATCCAATTGAGACCAACACGATCTGCAACATCAGACAGGCGCAAATCAAACAAAACCCATAGGCAAGAACCGTTTTGCGGTGACCTGTCACGTTGGCCGAGGCCAATGCGAGCACTGGTAAGAAACCCAACCCTAGAAACATCGCTTTTGGCCCAACCAGACCGCCCTGAAATCCCGCTAGAAACCCAATAGCAGCCATGCAGACCGCAAGAACAATGGCCAACCATTGCCGTTTGGGGTGATGCATGGTCTGCAATTCCCAAAACATGACCCCACTGACGCAGGCAATAAGTGCGGCGAAAACTGTCTTGCCCAGCCCAATAGCCAAACCTGCGATGGCCAACATGACGATGGCAGACATCACCCGCACATGCAGGTCACGCCACTTGTCCAATAGAGAACTCATGCGAGAACGCGACCAAAGCGCCTTTCGCGCTTGCCATATGACGTCACCAATTTGGCCAATTCCTGCGCCGAGAAATCTGGCCAAAGCGTATCGACAAATTCATATTCCGCATAGGCCGACTGCCAAAGAAGGAAATTAGAAATCCGCGCTTCACCGCTTGTGCGAATGACCAAATCTGGATCTGGCAAAACATGCGTATCCAAAAACCGCGTAAGGGTTTCCTCGTTCACATCTTCTGGGTCCAGATGACCATCGCGTACTTCTTGCGCCAGGCGTTTGGTCGCCCGCGCCACTTCATCACGCCCACCATAATTGATCGCGATGGTCAGGTTCACACCTGTACATGGGGATGTCATGTCCTCAAGCTCAGCCATCAGCTTGATCAGTTTTTTGTCCAAACGCAGACGATCGCCGATAAACCGCACACGCACGTTTTCCTTCAGCAAAGCCTGCGCTTCCTGCGTGATATAGCGACGGAAGAGGTTCATAATTCCTGTGACTTCGGTTTGCGTGCGTTTCCAGTTTTCCGTGGAAAAAGCAAAGATCGTCACATATTTGACGCCAAGATCGGGACAGGCCTCCACAATCTCGCGCACCCGTTTTGCGCCAGCGTGATGACCGAACAACCGGGGACGTCCCCGTTGAGTGGCCCAGCGACCATTGCCGTCCATAATAATCGCAATGTGACGTGGGCCGTCTGTCTGGCGAATTTGTTTAACCATAAATGTCCCTTATCACCTTAACCTAATCTCTCACAAAACATTTCTGCGTCGATACGCGGCACAGCGCGCAACCAGTTAAAGGAATTCGTGCAATTCTTTAGGATTCGCACCCTAAAGGAATGATTTATTGTCTTTAAAGGCATTTTGACCGCAGATGCACCGCATAAAAAATGCCCTAAAAACAGGATAAACGAGGTCAGACCTGCATAATTTCTTCTTGCTTGCCCTCAAGCATCTCATCGATCTTCTTGATGTAGCTGTCAGTCATTTCTTGCACTTCACCTTCCCACAGCTTCTGGTCATCTTCACTCATGCCATTGTTTTTGGCCTTTTTGATCTGATCCATACCATCACGACGGACATTGCGCACAGCAACCCGGGCGCTTTCCGCGTATTGGCCAGCCACTTTACTTAATTCGCGACGACGTTCTTCGTTCAATTCAGGAATCGGCAGCATAATGATCGTGCCATTCAATTGGGGGTTAATCCCCAGACCACTTTCACGAATGGCTTTTTCCGCTGGTCCAACAAGGGCTTTGTCCCAGATGTTCAGTGTCACCATACGTGGCTCTGGAACATTGACCGTGCCGACTTGGTTCAATGGGGTTGGTGCGCCATAGGCGTCAACCGTGATCGGGTCCAACATAGAAGCAGACGCACGGCCAGTTCGCAAAGACGCAAATTCGGTACGCAGATTGCCCATCGCGCCTTCCATACGGCGTGTCAAATCATCGGTATCAAGTTCAAAATCTTCGGACATATCTGCTTCCCTGCCAAGTTACCCCTGCCTGTGTTTCAGGCCTTTGCGGGGTTCTATATATCACAAGCCGCGAAAGACAACAGGCCCGCAGGCCAGTTGTCAGACTTACGTTTATGCTTGCAGGTTTTGTTAACCACTCCATGAGAAAGTAGCGGCCACGTTCAGAGTTTGAAAAGCATTGCGTCCATGACCGACACCACAATTCGTATTTGCCTGGTGGCTTTCCCGGGAATGGACCGTGACATTCTGACCAGAATTCGTCGCTGTTTAGCCCCGGATGGTCAAATTGCGAATATTTTGCAGGCTCAAATGGCCGATAATATGGCTCCGAACATCCAGTTAGAGATTCGCACGCTGACACACGCACCAGTGCGATGTTCTCGATCTCGTCAAATCGTGCCCAGCTGCGCGCATTGGGATGGTGCTGATACGATAGATTTGTTGATTTTATGTACCGAACCTACCCCGATGGCATATTTGCCAATGGGACTGCGCGGTCTCATCCTATTTGCCTCGCGCGCCGGTGCTGCTGTCTGCGAAGTTGGCCATGGTGGTGACGTCTTAAAGCACCTCAACTATTTTGACGTAGAAAACGCTTATGCACCAAGTGACGAACCAGACGGGTTCATCACCAACGCAAATTTCATGCTGGCCGGCCCCAATGGGGTTGACGCCATGTTGACACATTGGGCGCGTTCCAAAAAATGGCCACAGGACGAACAGGACGTTCCCCCGCCAGAAGCCGACCTGCCAGCGCCTCCGCCGGAAAAAGCGCACCAGCCTGCACCCGCGTTAGCTGATGCAACGCCTCAGCCCGCAGAACCGGCAAGCATCATCGCGGAACCCCAGGAAGATACAGCGCTTGCCCTGATGGAGCCACCATCAACCCGCTACCTATTGGATCCGGCCTATGTGCCTGCCCAGAAACGTTTTCATCACGAACCAAGTGACCATAAAGAGGATATAGATATGCCATTAGCCAATACCGAAGGTTTTTCTTCGCCGCGCCCTCATTCCGGGGCTGTAGGTGATCCGGCCTTGTCAAAAATGCGCGCCATTATGGTCGACACGATAGATGCCCCAATCGCACTGACTGAAATCGCAGAAAAAATCGGCCTTAGCCCCAAACAGCTGCGCTTGCGCTGCAAAAAAATTCTGGGAACGACCCCGGCACAAGCCTATCTGGAATTGCGGCTAGATCATGCCCGCGAATTGGTCACGGCCACGGCGCTGTCGGTTGCAGATATCGCGCGTTTCACAGGATTTGCATCGCCTTCGGCCTTCACAAGATCCTACAAACGCGCATTTGGACAAAGCCCACGTGAAGAACGTGCAATCTAAATAGAAAAGCCCAACACAGACTATGTCGGGCTTTTGGCATTTTGAATATTTATGACAGACGCGGTCAGTTCCCGACGCGAGTGAATGTACCCTGACCGGCCAGAATTGTGCGGAACCCACCTGGTTCATCCAAAGAGAACACGATGATCGGCATGGAATTATCCCGGGCCAGCGCGATGGCGGATGCATCCATCACTTTGAGGTTTTTCACCAAAGCCTCATCATAGGTGATTTTCTCATACCGTTTTGCATCTGGGTTGGTTTTCGGATCGCTGTCATACACGCCGTCTACCTGTTTACCCATAAAGATCGCCTCACATCCCATCTCGGTTGCGCGCAATGTTGATGCAGTATCTGTTGTGAAATAAGGGTTGCCCGTACCCGCAGCAAAAATGCAAACCCGCCCTTTTTCAAGGTGGCGCACCGCACGGCGGCGGATATAGGGTTCACAAACCTGATCCATTGGGATCGCGGAAATCACCCGCGTATACACGCCCAGACCTTCAAGTGCAGATTGCATGCCAAGCGCGTTCATCACCGTGGCGAGCATGCCCATATAGTCCGCCGTGGTGCGCTCCATACCCTGTGCGCTGCCTGCCAAGCCGCGGAAAATATTGCCGCCGCCGATGACCATGCAGACCTCAACACCCAGTTCTTGAACCGACTTGACCTCACGGGCGATCCGCTCAACGGTCGGGGGATGCAATCCGAACCCCTGATCGCCCATCAGCGCCTCTCCTGAAATCTTGAGCAAGACACGGTTGAACTTCGATGCTGCGCTAAGATCGGTGTCGGGCATATTGCGCTCCTTAAGAATGAGAGGGTAAATTGGCGCATGAATGGCGGAAAACGCTGCTTTTCGCAATGGGCCAATGCAAGGATTTGAGAGTCAATTCTTCAACTTTGCCGGGTATTGCACATTTAGCGGCCATCCAAGCAAATAGATCAGGACCAAAAGCGTCAATGGCACAAGCTCATCCAAACATTTTGCACCACTCCGGGTCAATTGCGGAATGGATTAAAACAATTGACGCGGATCGGCCAGTATTGATCGCGGGCCCGACGGCCAGTGGCAAATCTGCGCTGTCTTTGGCTTTGGCCGAATCGCAAGGGGGCGTGATCATCAACGCTGATGCGATCCAGGTCTTTGGCGATTGGCGGGTTCTAACAGCCCGCCCGTCACCAGAGGATGAAGCGCAAGCCCCCCATCGCCTATATGGCCACGTCCCCGGCCATCAGGCCTATTCAGTCGGGGAATGGTTACGCGATCTAGATCCCTATCTAAGCGGATCCGAAAGACCCATTATCATTGGCGGAACTGGTCTGTATTTCATGGCCCTGACCGAAGGATTGGCGCAGATCCCGGAAATCGACCCTATCTGGCGCGCGCAAGGTGATGAAATCCTTCAAAATTCGGGACTATCTGACATGATCGCCGAGCTAGACGCGGACACGCGAGATGCGATCGATCTACAAAACCCAGCCCGGGTGCGGCGTGCATGGGAGGTCCTGAAAGGCACCGGCAAAGGATTGCGGGCCTGGCAGGATGCAACGCCCCCGCCCCGTCTGTCGGTGCAAGACATTCAACCCGTGGTCATTGATGCGCCAAAGGATTGGCTAACACCACGCATTGAACGCCGGTTTGATCTGATGCTGAAAGCGGGCGCCTTGGAAGAGGCAGAAGCCAATTTGCCAACATGGCACGCGGGGCTACCCTCTGCCAAAGCCATCGGTGCACGCGAGTTGATCGCCTATCTCAAAGACGAAATCGATCTCGAAACGGCCCGCGAACGATCCTGCATTCTGACGCGGCAATTTGCCAAACGCCAGCGCACTTGGTTTCGCGCACGGATGCGGGACTGGTCGCATTTGGACGCCGCAACGCTATAAACCAATCCTAGCTGCCAAGGATCTTTTTGACGTAATTCTTCGTCTCACGATAGGGTGGCACCCCACCGTATTTTTTCACCGCACCCGGACCGGCGTTATAAGCGGCCAATGCCAAACGCCAGGATCCGAATTCGTTATATTGCTCGCGCAAATAGCGTGCGCCGCCTTCCAAATTTTGCGCTGGATCTTTGGGGTTCACCCCCAAATAACGGGCCGTTGCCGGCATAAGCTGCGCAAGACCAATCGCCCCTTTATTCGAACGTGCATTAGCATTGAACCGGCTTTCTTGATTGACCAGCCGCAGGAATAAATCTTCTGGCACGCTGTTTTTACGGGCGGCCGCGCGGGCCAGTTCGATATAAGGCCCGGTATATTTGCCGCGATATTGTGGCACGATCTCTGACGTGGCCTCGGGCGCAAATCCCCATGTGGTCGGTGTCACAAATGTTTTGGGCTGAAGGCGCACCGAATTGCTGTATTGCACCGAAGCGCGCTGATCCAACACAGAAGCCTGAGATTCAAACAGGTTTTTTCGCGGTGTCGCGCTGGTATCTGCGGCAAAAGCACCAGATCCCATGGCCGAAAGTGTCCCGTACATCGTCAAGATCAACCCGAAATTTCGCAACATGTTCAATCACCTTATAAAAATGCGGGCCCGCTTGGGCCTTATTTCGTTAATGTAACCTTAATCGCATATAAGGTATTTGTGGATAACAGCCAAGCCCACCCCTATCCCCCCTTATAGCTCGGGGCGCTCTGGTATAGCATCTGGCGGATAAAAGCCGACAGATTCGCGAGGTGCAGCATGGCAGGTTCCGTCAACAAGGTCATTTTGGTGGGTAATCTGGGAAGAGACCCAGAAGTAAGATCGTTCCAAAATGGCGGTAAGGTCTGCAATTTGCGTATTGCAACATCTGAAACATGGAAAGACCGCAATACGGGCGAACGACGTGAAAAGACCGAATGGCACAGTGTGGCCATCTTCAACGAAGGTCTGGTCCGTGTCGCCGAACAATTCCTGCGCAAAGGATCCAAAGTTTATATTGAAGGCCAGTTGCAAACACGCAAATGGCAAGATCAATCTGGCCAAGACCGTTACAGCACAGAAGTGGTCCTACAAGGATTTGGTTCAACCCTGACCATGCTGGATGGCCGTGACGGTGGCGGATCCGGCGGTGGATTTGGTGGCGGCAGCAGCGGTGGTGGTGGATACGACCAAGGTGGTTATGATCCAGGCCCACAGGGTGACAGCTATGGTGGTGGCGGCTCAGGCCCATCCCGCGCACCAAGCCGTGATTTGGACGATGAAATTCCGTTCTAGAACTGTCGAAACCAGATTGGTTTCCCATAAAATCCTGAAACCCAGCGATAGTCCGCTGGGTTTTTTGTTAGATATCACCGTTTATTAACAGGATCATGATGAACCTATGGAACCGCCATAGGGGACCGCTTCATGACTTTTTACACATTGCATAAACGCGCATTCCAGCGCTTTGCCGTGCCCATGCTTCTTGCGTCTTTATACTGTGTGCCCGCCAGCACTGGCATGGCTTTGTCTGATCCAGAAAAAGTTTGGAAACATAAGGATTGGCGCGCATCCTATTCTCATGGCCGCTGCCGACTGGCGACGGGGGGTGATGGCGATGGAACCTTCGAAATCACACTTGATGAGCGCGGCTATAACGCTGACGTCAGCTATTTGCCGATCACCTATTCCAACCTCCCCCCCGCCTTACAGCAAGGTGATCTATTTTCTTTGCTCATTGATGGCCGTAACAGCGGCCTTGGGCCCGAGATCGCATATTTCGACGGCATGGATCCTTATGATCGCTTTATGGTTGGCGCCAGCCTAACGACTGGCTTTGTAGCTGATTTGGTTGATTTTTTCCGCCAAGGAACAACGGCGACATTCATTGTTTCTCGGCCTGACGAACACGCGTTCGCGCCCGACACGTTTTCACTGGCAGGTTTTAGTGCGACCTATCTGAAAATTGTGGAATGGTGTCACTTGGAGCAAGGTTTTCCGACCCCATAACCCGCTGCCAGGCCAGTCTTGACGTTTGATCCGTTGGCTTGATGATACTTACATGCCAAAATACAGCACTCAACTTGTATTTCCAAATTTCGCGTAATACAAAAAGTAAAATCACAACGCGAGAGAAATCATGTCAGTCGTCATCTTTCACAACCCAGAATGCGGAACGTCCCGTAATGTTTTGGACATCATCAAAAAAGCTGGTTACGCACCAACCGTCGTCGAATACATCAAAGCTGGCTGGACACGCCCCCAGTTGCAAGCTTTGTTTGCAGCGGCTGACCTGACACCACGTCAGGCTTTGCGCACCTCAAAATCACCCGCTAAAGAGCTGGGATTGCTAGATGAATCCGTCAGTGATGAGGCGCTTTTGGATGCCATGTTGGAACATCCAGTGCTTGTAAACCGCCCCATCGTGTGCACGAAAAAAGGCGTCAAACTGTGCCGTCCGTCGGATGCTGTTTTGGATGTTCTGGAAAACTGGCCAGAGGGTCCACTGCTTAAAGAAGACGGTGACATGATCCTGAATGAAAAAGGTGAACGCGTTGGCTGATCCAGAAAATACGGAACTGGTTGTTCCAGATGGGTCCGCGTTAATTGACGCCCCACGCAGCACACATAAACCGCGCATTTTGATCCTTTACGGATCGCTACGCGAACGCAGTTTTTCCCGCCTTAGCGCAGAAGAAGCAGGTCGTGTTCTGGAAAAGATGGGGGCTGAGGTCCGTTTCTTTGATCCCCGCGATCTGCCCTTGCCAGACGCGGTGGACGCAGAACATCCGAAAGTCAGCGAATTGCGCGACTTGGTCATGTGGTCCGAAGGTATGGTTTGGTCTTCTCCAGAACGCCATGGTGCGATGACATCGATCATGAAAGCGCAGATTGACTGGATCCCTCTCACCCTGGGTGGCGTACGTCCGACACAGGGTAAAACCTTGGCTGTTATGCAAGTTTGCGGTGGTTCTCAAAGCTTTAACACGGTGAACCAAATGCGGATTTTGGGACGCTGGATGCGTTTACTGACCATCCCCAATCAAAGTTCTGTCGCCAAAGCCTGGGACGAATTTGACGAAGATGGACGGATGAAACCCTCGCCCTATTACAATCGTATTGTGGATGTGATGGAGGAGTTGATGAAGTTCACGTTGCTGACACGCGACATCAAGGATCATCTTGTCGATCGCTATTCAGAACGTGTCGAAAGCCGCGAAGCGCTGTCAAAACGCGTGAATCAAAGCAAGGCCGCTGATTAACTTCTATCTGACCGAGATCCAAAAAGCGCGCCCGTGACATATCATGGGCGCGCTTTTTCGTAGACACTAGAAAACAAAAAATATGCGGCGCAAATGCACCGCATATTTCGAATTTTACACCTTAGGAATACTCCTAAGAGTAGGTAACTTAGCGCTTTTTACGCAGACGCAGCGCGCCGAATGCACCAAGAGCAGCCAACATCAAAGGCGCACCTGCTGGCAGTGGAACTGGCACTGGAACAACCAGAACGTCGCCCTCGATGACCAGATCACCACCATCGATCAACAGGTTGCGTTCACGTGTGTCGAACGCCGTGTCTTGAACTGTGTAGTCAAACAACAGTGTGGATGTGTTGGACACAGTATAGACAAACGCATATTGCTGCTGAACTGAGGACAGCGTTGTCACGCCAGACTGGCCTTCTACGCCAGATTCACCTTCGGCACTAACCAAAAGGCCATCTGCTGTAACACTGTAGTCCAGAACTGTGTCAGCTGCAAAAGTCGCTACACCTTCTGTACGAACCAGAACCTGGTCATAGTAAGTATCCGCGTCAAAGAAAGCATCCGTACCTTCACCACCGGACGTTGACGAACCGTCAATGTCGTAGAATACGACAGACCAGTCGTAATCAACACTGGTTGTGTAAAGCGTAGAGTAGCTGGAATCTGTGTACAGTTCCAAAGCCAACTGAACGGTTTCACCACGTGCGGCGTTGACACGAATGTCGCCAGCTGCGGCTCCGTTGTTCGCATCGTCTGGGCTTACAAAGCTCGTAAGCGTTGTAAGACGGGCATAGATGTCAGTAACGCCATCTGTCGTCACCACACCATAATCAATTGTGTTGCCTGCGGCGTCATCAAATGCACTTGAAGAAAAACTTCCAAAATCAAGTGTGAATGTCGCAGCTGTTGCGTTTGTTGCGACCAGCGAAAGCGCCAGTGCTGCAGCACGCGTAACGAGTTTCATAGACATATCGTCCCCTAAAAATTTATTAAGGTACAGAGGAAAAACATCGTTCAACCCCGATACCGGTTTGCCTGATTAACCTTTTGCCACGAGTAGACTTTTGGTGAGTTCTTCACAAAAATTCGCAAAGCCACCAGGCAAAGGATGAAATCGCCCTTAAAAAGCGACCCAGTTGCTGGGTACCTAAACGATTTCTTTACCGCAACCCACACGATGTGAATTTTCGTAAAATTAACGCATTTAACGCGGTTTTGTGGTTAATTTGAACGAATTAATTATAAAAAACCAGCAATCAGATCCTCTGCACTACCTGTAATTGCGTAATTTATGCCGAATTCTCAATTAATGCGATGTGTTGAACAAATACTTAGAAACTAGGAATACCTACGATTCGAGATCAAACTCTTATGCGGATATTTTGAAAATAGCGACGAACCTAAAAGTGTGTCGCAATCACACACACAATCAGAGGTTGCTAGTATACACGCAATCGCTATTTTGCTACTGTTTTCAATTACCTAAATGCCGCACTCAAAATCCAAATATAGATTTACGTTAACCTTAATTAAATTAAGGTTAATATCTCACCGAAAGTCAAAAAGCAAATTGAACCTTGTATCGCGCTGGAATGTTGGAAACATAACTACATAACGATATTTGTGTGCCCCCTATTCAGATCGTCACTGAATTAGCTATCAGCCGCTGGCATTCCCAATTCGGACACCACAACCGATTACGGGGAAATTTTGTAAAGACTTCCCTCAATGATTGAAAGGAACCAAAGCCCCCCATTCGGCCCTTGGCGAATGTCACGAATGCGGCCCGTAATTGGAGATTTAATCACCTCAATTTCTCGCAAAGGTTGTTTCGATAGGCGAGATATGTAATCGAACTTCAAAGAACCAACAAAGAGATCCCCCTGCCAATCGGCAATGGCACCATCATAAAACGTCATTCCGGATGGCGCTATGGATGGGTCCCAATAGTAATTGGGCTGCTGCATTCCTTCCTTTTGTGTCCCTTCGCCAATCGTTGCACCACTATAATGGCGACCATAAGAAATGATGGGCCACCCATAATTCTCACCCTTTTCCACGCGGTTGACCTCATCCCCGCCCTGCGCGCCATGTTCGATCATCCAGAGTTGCCCGTTTTCATCCAATGCAGCCCCTTGTGGGTTACGATGGCCGAATGACCAAATCTCTGGCAACGCACCCGGGATATCGGCAAACGCCGGGTTTGGGATTGGTGCGCCATTCTTGTCGATACGCAGAACTTTACCATTGTGTTTGCTCAGGTCCTGCGCCGCGGAGCGATCCCCACGGTCCCCGATGGTTACAAACAAAGTCCCATCTGATGCTTCGACAATGCGTGATCCGAAATGTCGCGACGTGTTGGTGCTAGGCACAGTTTCAAAAATCGTTCTTCCGCGCTCCAACCTTGTTCCGGCCCTGTTTAACCGTGCGCGATACACGGCGGTGCCAGCCCCCGTTGGCTGCTTCTTAGCATAGGTGAAAAACACCTGCCGGGTTTGGGCAAAGTCATTTGGGATGAGGATATCGAGCAATCCGCCCTGCCCTTCTGCATATACATTAGGGGTGCCAGATACCCCAGTCAGGATACCATTATGCAGGGACAAAAGCCGTCCAGCCCGCTCTGTGATCAGGACGGTTCCATTTGGCAAAAAGCCAAAGCCCCACGGTTGATCCAAGCCGGATGCCATTTCTGCGACTTGCAAATTTCCGGCCTGAGTTTGCAACACCTCTGCTTTGGCCACATCCAAAGTGCTGGCCCCTACAAAAAGGGCGAAAAGTATTTTAGATAACCGTTTCAACACGCTCTCCTGACACTGCAACGCAATCACCACCAGTTTGCCATGAAACCGGGTGACTTTGTTACACGTCAGTGTGAGGCATCAGGCCAACGCGTCCTTCAATACAGATAACACCGCGTCTTTGGGCACGTCTTTGGACACGAACGCATCCCCAATGCCGCGCGCAAGGATAAAGCGCAATTGCCCATCCACGACCTTTTTATCCTGCCCCATGAGATCCAAAAGCACCTCGGCGCTCGGTAGGTCCCCTTGGATATCGGCAAGATCCGTTTTCATACCCATCTCTTTTAGATGCGCACGAACACGGCTTGGATCCTCTTGGGAACACAGGCCTAGGCGCGACGACAATTCAAATGCCAGCACACATCCAATCGCAACGCCCTCACCATGCAGCAACCGATCTGAGTACCCGGTTGCGGCCTCAAGCGCGTGGCAGAATGTATGCCCGAGGTTCAACAAGGCCCGATCCCCCTGTTCGGTCTCATCGCGGATTACGATCCCGGCTTTCATTTCAACGCTGCGGCGGACTGCGTATTGGCGTGCCTCCATATCGCCAGCTGCCGCCTTTGGTGCATTTTTCTCCAGCCATTCAAAGAATGCGGCATCTCCCAAAAGGCCATATTTAACGACCTCTCCATAGCCCGCCAAAAAGTCGCGCGGCTTTAGGGTGCCGAGAACATCAATATCTGCCAAAACGCAGGTTGGTTGATGAAACGCCCCAACAAGGTTCTTACCATGTCGCGTGTTGATACCGGTTTTGCCGCCCACAGAACTGTCAACCTGTGCCAAAAGGCTGGTCGGAATTTGGACAAACCGCACACCGCGACGCAGAATGGATGCTGCAAAACCGACCAAATCACCGATGACACCACCACCAAAGGCAATGACAATGTCATTGCGTTCGATTTTTTGATCCAACAGCCATTCTACGACATGGGTCACTTGGGACCAACATTTGGTCGCTTCGCCCGGCGTTAATGAGAGTGAAACAGCTTCAATCCCTTCGGCTTGTAAGCTGTCGATTAGACTGCCTAAATGCGCCGCACCCACTGTGTCATCCGTGACGATGGCAACACGTTTGCGATGCAGGAAAGGCGCGATTTCGGCCCCGGCCCCGGAAACGAGCCCCCGACCAATACGCACATCATATGACCGTGCGCCAAGATCAACATGGACTGTATCTATTCCACTCTGTGTCATGCGTCATCTTCCTCGATCAATGCGCCGGCCTTTACCAACGCCGCAGCCACTTTTTCGGCCATTTCTGCGATGCTCAGTTTTTCTTCCGCTTCGACATGGATCATAGCGTCTGCATAAATCGGAACACGCGCGCCATAAATCTCAGCAAGCGTCGCCTTGGGATCTTGGGTTTGCAAAAGGGGGCGGGTGTTTTTGTGGCGAACCCTCTCCCACAACAGATCTAGATCCGCTTTCAGCCAAACGGAAATGCCCCCATTCGCGATCACCTCACGATTAGGGGCCTGCAAAAAGGCGCCCCCTCCGGTGGATACAATGCTGGGAATGCCATTTAAAAGTCGTGCGATCACTTCGGTTTCTCGCGCGCGGAAAAACGCTTCTCCGTCGCGTTCAAAGATTTCAGCAATCGTGCTGTGAGAGGCTCGTTCGATTTCGTGATCCGAATCGACGAACGCAACCCCGATCAATTCGGCCAAAGCGCGCCCAACAGCCGTCTTTCCAGCGCCCATCATCCCGATCATCACGACCGTTTGCCGCAATTGGTAGGTTTTTTTCCGCAATTTCCCGGCCATCTACCGCTTAAATCCCATTTTTCCCTGTCAATGACGTGATCTGCGGGAAAAGGCTAGGTATAACGTCGAAAAAAGCCACGATAAAATGGCTGACGTTAGAATAAGGCAAGACGCAGGAAGCGAGATCTTTATGGGCCGTTTGTTTAAATTCCTCTTTTACTTGGTGGTGATTTGTTTTCTGGGTCTGGCGGTGTTCGCCTATGTGGGGCCGTTCTTCGGCGCAGATTTTGCGCCACAACAGGTAGAACGCAGAGTTCCGGTAGAGCTGGATGGGAAATAAAACCACCTTTGCGATCATCTTGATCAGCACCGTATCTGCCCAATCTGTCTTTGCGCAGGGCGAACCTTTGTCCGCGATCGAATGGCTGAGCCGCCCTGCAACCGAGGCCAGCCAAAGATTGACAGATCCAGCTGCTGTGCGCCCAAATCAGGATGTGTCGGCAGAATTTGGTGAAACGGATCCAAACACGCCAATTCAAAATGCTGACGAAGCAAACATTGCTCAAACGGTCGTCGTACCCAATGTGGAAACGGCCGTTTTAAGTGAACCTGGGCGCAGTGCGGTTGGACTGATTGATCCAGCCCGCGTAGGATTGCCCAAAGATCTATGGACCCATTCCCAGTCTGATCTGTTGATTGAATTGGTGGATCAAGTTGATTTATCGGTTCCCAGCCTGTCGCGTTTGATGCAAGTTTTGCTTCTCGCAGAAACAAATGGCCCGCTTGGGGATTCCAATGCCTATTTGGCGGCTCGCCTAAAGCGCTTGATCGCCATTGGTGCCGTGGATCGCGCTCAGGCCTTGTTGGAACGGGCGGGCATTGATGATCCCGCAATTTTTGCTCAGTGGAGCGAATTGGCGCTTTTGTCTGGCGATGGCACGCAAATGTGTGCGTCGCTGCAGGAAAAACCCGAATTGGCGCAAAATACGGAACTAAAAATATACTGTATCGCCCAAATGGGAGATTGGAATCGCGCGGCAACCGTTCTGCAGACTGCATCGGCCCTAGGCGATCTGCCCCCTAGGCAGGCCCGTCTGATGGCCCAATTTCTTGATCCAGATCTAGCGGAATCCCAACCAGTTCCCTTGCCTCCGGTTCGCCCGTCCGCTTTGATCTATCGCGTCTACGAAGCTGTCGGGGATCCTTTGCCCAGCCTCAGCCTACCCTTGCCATTTGCGACGCTTGATCTAAACGGCGACAATGGATGGAAACCACAATTAGAGGCCGCAGAGCGGCTGGCACGGTCTGGTGCACTGCCCCCAAATCAGCTTTTGGGCATATATTCTTTACGCGAACCGGCCGCTTCGGGCGGGATTTGGGATCGCATAGACGCATTCCAGGCGTTCGAAACGGCACTAAAAACAGGCCCAGATAGCCGTATCGGGGCAAGTTTGGAAACGGTATGGCCGCAAATGGCATCCGCAGGTCTAACAGTGCCATTTTCAGAACTGTTCGTGAAACAGCTTAGCAAACACAGACTGAAGGGCCGTGCGAAACGCATTGCCGAAAGGATGATGTTCCTGTCACCATCTTATGAAACACTCGGTCCCCAACACGCAGCTGACACAGCTGAAGGTCGTTTTCTGAGCGCTATTGCCACCGGAAACGCCCCACCCCAGCCGTATCCAGACCTGCCCCATGCGGAAACAATTGCAGCAGCCTTTTCCGGTCAATCCGCGCCCGAGACATTCATCAAACAAGCCGAAGACGGAAAAATTGGCGAAGTGATTTTGCAATCCATGGCCTTGTTCGCAATTGGCGCCGAGGGAAAATCCCGGGCTCTGGGAGAAAGCATTGCAACATTTCGCGCCTTGGGATTGGAAGATGTCGCCCGTCGTTCCGCATTAGAATTGATGCTGCTGGATGCAGAGCATGCACGTCGATGACGTTGTTTTGGTTGCAGAATTTTCTGGATGCACAGGCGGCTGAACGCGGCGCTGCACAAAATACCCTCGCGGCCTATAGCCGAGATTTGACAGATTTTTATGAATGGTTACATCGGCAAAATCTAGATTTCGACACAGCGCAAAAATCCGATGTTGAGGCCTATCTGGTCTATTGTGACGCACAAGGTCTGGCAGCAACGACACGGGCACGCCGACTGTCCGCGGTTAAGCAACTCTATCGTTTTACATTCGAAGAAGGGCTGCGCGACGATAATCCAGCAGTGCAAATTTCTGGCCCTGGGCGCACGAAATCTTTGCCCAAAACGCTCTCGATGGAAGATGTCGACGCGCTATTGGCCGCCGCTGAAAACTCGGGACGGAACCAAACGGAACAGCTGCGCAATATTTGTATGATGCAATTGCTCTATGCAACCGGCATGCGGGTCACTGAACTGGTGTCCCTGCCGGTGTCATCGGCGCGCGGTGATCCGCGTATGCTGTTGGTGCGCGGAAAAGGCGGCAAGGAACGTATGGTTCCTTTGTCCCCGCCTGCCCTTAAAGCATTGGCAGGCTGGCTAAAAATGCGTGATGAGATAGAAGATAACGCTGTCCAAAAGGGCAAACCGGCCTCATCATTTCTTTTCCCATCGCGCGGAAAGGCAGGCCATCTTAGCCGTGTGCAGTTCTTTAACCTGATCAAAGCTTTCGCGCGTGACGCCGGTATTGCCCCTGAACGCGTCACGCCTCATGTGCTGCGCCATGCGTTTGCCACACATCTTTTAGAAAACGGCGCAGATCTGCGTGCAATTCAAACGCTTCTGGGCCATGCAGATTTGGCAACGACCGAAATCTACACCCATGTTCTAGAAGAACGATTGAAAGACCTGGTGTTAGAACATCACCCCCTTGCGCAGGAATGATTTACCGTTGTCGCATTGTTTGCGGCAAAACATCTTCAGAAGGCCAAAACCCGGTCTGAAGAGATTTTTCGTAGCCTTGCTTCAACCCATATAAAATCATCTTTGCGGACGTTTTATCAGATGGGTATTGCATGCTTTTAATATCAGAATCTCCGTCTTTGTTCACCAAGACATAGCGCGTGTCAGCCCCGCCATGATGGGGTGGCATACCGATGACGCCTGCATTGATCCAATGTAAATCGCCGATCTTGCGTTCGAATGGAATTCCGCAATGCCCGGCATAGATCCGATCTACTTTGTCCAACCCATGTTTGGCCAAAACGGCCTTTAATGCATGAATTTCGTGCTCAAACACATTTTCATCCGAAACCGGCCAAATAAAACGCGCGATGTCGGTCACGCCACCATGGATCACCGCACAGGTTTGGCCACTATGTTGAAAAACAACAATATCCGGGCAGTGTCCCATCCATTCCCGATCTTCCGACGTGATTTGCGACGAAGCATGGGCAAACCATCTGGCTGACAACGCGTCACACACAGTGCCTTCTTCAAACCCACATCCGCAATCTGCGGCCCCAATGGCCAATTGTTTTTCACAATTTCCCGCAACACAAACGACACCCCAGTCGCGAATTTCCTGCACACAATCATGCGCATCAGCGCAATAAGCCACAACATCACCCGTGCAGATAACGTTTCTCGGCGGCATTTCAGGGAACAAGCCACGCAAGGTTTGCAGCGCTTCTAAATTGGAATATGGACCGCCAAAAATCAGCAAAGGCCCCTCAAGCACTCCTAGATTTTGGATCTTCAATTCTGCACTCACCTGAACCCCCTTGAACAGCGCGTCGGCCCGCCCCATAAACACAGATGAGTACGGCAAAAAAAGAACGGAACAAAGGCCCATGGAAGAGACCTCTCAAATGTTTGATTTGGCTTTCTGGCTGACATCTGGGGCAATTATCGCGCTTCTGGCCATGTCTGGCTTTTTCTCTGGGTCCGAAACAGCACTGACCGCTGCGTCGCGTGGCAAATTGAAATCCGCCCATGACAAAGGTGATAAAGGCGCGACAACCGCGTTAGAAATCACCCAAGACAGCGAACGTTTGATTGGCTCGGTTTTGCTGGGCAACAATTTGGTGAATATTCTCGCGACCTCTTTGGCTACGGCACTGTTCACGCGGCTTTTCGGTGAAGGCGGTGTGGCGTTGGCCACGTTGGTCATGACCTTTTTGGTCCTGATCTTTGCCGAGGTATTGCCGAAAACCTATGCAATCACCAATCCCGAAACCGCCGCCGCGACTGTCGCGCGCCCGATTTCTATTGTGGTGATCATCTTTTCCCCAGTTGTCGCGGCCGTGCGATTGATCGTTCGCAATGTCCTGCGGGTGTTTGGCGTGCGCATTGACGCGGACAGCAACATCCTTGCGGTTTATGAAGAAATCCAAGGCGCGCTTCATCTCGCCCATTCTGAAGGTGTTGTTGAAAAGGAAGACCGGGACCGGATCCTTGGTGCCTTGGATCTATCCGACCGCACGGTGGAAGAGATCATGTTGCACCGCTCTGGGATCGAAATGATCGATGCGCAGTCAGATCCGCGGGAGATTTTGGACCAGTGTTTGAAAAGCAGCTATACGCGCCTACCCGTTTTTAAAGATGATCCAGAAAACATTGTAGGTGTCATCCACGCCAAAGATCTGACACGGGCCATGTATAAGCTGATGGAAAACAGCACAAAGCCCGGCTTTGATGCGTTGGATCAGTTCGACATCGATATGGTCGTTATGGAGCCATATTTTGTTCCCAATACTACCTTTTTGGATGATCAGATGCGCCAATTCCTGCATCGCCGCACGCATTTTGCCTTGGTCGTTGATGAATATGGCGCGCTGCAGGGATTGATCACGCTGGAAGATATTTTGGAAGAAATTGTCGGCGAAATTGCGGATGAATTTGACGGGGATGAAGACAACCTGATCGAGGTTGGCGCCGATGGGCACTATCAAATTGAAGGCATAATGACGATCCGCGATTTCAATCGTGCGACGGATTGGACGCTACCGGATGAAGAAGCCAACACAATGGCGGGTCTTGTGATTCACGAAGCGCAAATGATCCCAACCGTCGGACAAGTCTTTAGTTTTCACGGGTTTCGGTTTGAAGTGACCGGGCGTGAGAACAATCGATTGACGCAACTGCGGATCAAACCCTTGTCTCCGCCAGCAAGCGCCGCACATCCAACCAACGGCTAAACCAGCGGCGAACTGCCTTTACGTAAATAAAGCAGGACAGGACGCCCTTTCTGTGGCACGCTGTTGGCATGGGAGAGCATATTTCAATTATAATTCCGGCGGCCGGGTCCGCCACGCGGATGCGTGGCGAGGATAAGCTTTTGCGGCCCGTGGCTGGCAGGCCCCTTTTGCGTCAGGTCGCAGAGCGGGCGCATGCCGTTTCGCAAGACGTCACCGTCATGTTGCCAAGCTATGACCACCCTCGCGCGCATATATTACAAGGCCTCGCAGTGCGCCTATTGGACGTGCCGGATCGGCATATGGGCATGTCCAGCGCAATCCGACGCGGTGTTGGAATGCTATCGCCAAACAGCAAAGGCGTTATGATCCTGCCTGCCGATATGCCAGACCTGCAAGAGGCGGATCTGCAAATGATGTCGGATGCGTATCTATCCGCGCCTCGCGCAATGTTACATCAAGCCACCAGTTCTGACGGCAAACCAGGACATCCTGTGATTTTCCCGCCCGATTGCTTTGCGGCTATGCGGTCTTTGACAGGAGATCAGGGTGCAAAATCAGTGCTTCAGGCCAATGCACATCGATTGCGGCGGATTCGGTTGGCCGACCAACGTGCCATTGTCGATTTGGATACGCCAGAAGACTGGTCGCGATGGGAAGCCACCAAAGATGTCCTTACGTTTTGATCCGCGCGACCTTGTTTAGGTAAACGACACCCAATGCGTCATCGGGTTCTGGTTTCATCACATCACCAAAACCATACATAAAATCCTGTGAATCAGGCCTATCAGCGTTTTCTTGACCAGAATATAGTTTCCCAGACAGACTGGATTCCACCCAAATTCCATCAACTAGTATCAGCTCATGCGATTCAAAGTAGATGCGAAACACCCGGTCCCGCGCACGTTTTACGGTCAAATCTGACAGATCCGAACCTTTGGTTAGGCCGCAACTCCCATGCAGACTAGGGGCGATCACTCCGTGATTTTTGGCAATCAACACATCCCGTTCCGGTATATTTTTGGCGAAATGATGGGCCGGTATCTGCGCGAATTCAAAAACCCCATGCTCTTGTTTCAAACGTTTGACCGCCACGATTTTTTGAAACCCGCGATCACGCGTCAGAACGGCCATACCTTCGCGCAAATCCCGCACAAGCTTGGGCCCGTTTCGTGTCACAACCACATTTTTCGCAAAAAGACCGCTGCGTTGACGAATGGATTTGTGATCAAGTCCATGTATCGATTGCTGCAGATTTGACTGTCTGTGAGGGGATGGTTCCGCTAGACGCAGTGCGGGCGCTGATATTGCTGTCTTTGTCTGATCGACCTTACGGTGATCAACCCCAACGGCAGAATGTGAAATGGGATGATTGCGTCGCCCATTTTTACCGGCATCTCTGGTCGAGTACCGGATCACATTTTGAATAAAACCATTACTCACCCACATAACACCCCCTAAAAGAGCGCGTTGTCACTGAATACCCCTATTCAGTAAACCGGTCAGATCCCCCCGGAAACCGGAAATGGAGATAGGTTTGACCGTCCGCTCTATCCAACTTCTTCACGCCAAATGCTCAAAGCGTCATCACAGTGACAAAACTTGGTTCGACGACCTAAAATCGGCCAAAACACGCCGAACCGTCATCAAACTTTGGCAAAACACAGGCCCGTCGAGATCCGCGATCTTAGGCGCAATTCTCTTCCAGATCGATCGTATTGGAATGCAAGGCTTTTGCTCTTGCTATCGTCCTATTTTGGTATCCCAAAGGACGAGTACAGCGTCTGTGCGTCAAACGACGCTACAGGAAAAATCGTTTTTTGCCAAAGGGTTTTTAGAATCGATTTATCTCACAGCAAAATCGATTCATTCAGAGTCTACAAACCATGCTGCCCAAACACATTGATTTTGTTTAGATGAAACTGAATAAAGTCACACCTAAACAACATCATTTAGCGTGCCTTTGGTACCCAAGGCCGGACTCGAACCGGCACGTCCGCTAGGACGGGGGATTTTGAATCCCCTGCGTCTACCATTCCGCCACTTGGGCACGTTCGGGCTGTCTATATCCACTCTTTGGGAAGGTAAACCCCTGAAGTGCGCTTGACCTTCGATTTCTTGCGTGGTCTTGCATAGTTAACAATTCGCGAGGCCCAAAATGATCCGTAAGCTCTATGATTGGACCATGCGACAAGCTGAACATCCCCAAGCATTGTGGATCTTGGCCTTTGTCGCATTTATCGAAAGTTCCTTTTTCCCAATCCCCCCTGACGCATTGATGATTCCGATGATTCTGGCCGCCCCTCAGCGCGCTTGGAAAATCGCAGCTGTTGCCACCGCCGCATCCGTCCTTGGTGGTTTATTTGGCTATGGAATCGGGTACTTCTTCTGGGAAGGCATCGGTGAACCTATGCTCAGTAGCCTCGGTAAGGCTGAGAAGATGATCGCATTTGGCGAAAAATTTAACGATCAGGGCTTCTGGGCTGTCTTGGGCGCAGGCATCACGCCCTTCCCGTTCAAAGTCATCACAATCATGTCGGGCTGGACACAGATGCCTCTGGCAACCTTTGTCACAACGGCAATCATTGCGCGCTCTTTGCGGTTCTTTGTCGTCGCTGCACTGTTGAAGAAATTCGGCAATCCGATCCGTGATTTCATCGAAAAACGCCTCGGCCTCGTCTTTACCGCATTTTTGGTGCTGCTGGTCGGCGGCTTCTTTGTTTTGAAGTACCTATAATGTCTCGCACCACATTCGGATATCTTGCGGCACTGGGCTCAGCCGCGACTTTGGCTGGGGCATTTGCGTTCCAATATATTGGTGGCTACCCGCCTTGCGCCATGTGCCTTTGGCAGCGTTGGCCGCATGCCGCTGCGATCCTAATCGGATTCGCCTTCTATCTTTTGGGCGCACGGGCGCTGGCGTGGTTGGGTGCATTCGCTGCATCAATCACCGCAGGCTTGGGTGCCTATCATGTTGGCGTGGAGCAGGGGCTTTGGCCCGGCCCTAGCACTTGTACAACCAGCGGTATGCGCGGGTTGTCTGGTCAGGATCTGGTCGACAGCATCATGAATGCACCGCTGGTGCGCTGTGATGATATTGTCTGGCAGCTTTTTGGCATTTCGATGGCAGGCTGGAACGCGATTGTCTCGCTGATCTGCGCAATCCTTTGGATCCTAGCCGCCCGCCGGTAAAAGTCAGCGCGCCCAAATTTGGGCGCGCTGTTTGGTTTATACCTCTCCGGTATATTCGCCCCGTGCTGGGTAATCGTTGTTGATCGCAAAATCCAACGCACCCACCAGTTCTGAAAAATGCGGACGCACGAATGGCATGGTTTGAACAGAACCATAATACAGCGCTTGCTCAGGTGAGACCATGAACAGGCCAGGCTCAGAAAACAGCGCAGGTTCTTCAATGCCAATGGATGTTTTGCCGCGCGAGGTCGAAATATACAACCCCCAGTCTTTGGCCACAGGCAGAGTAAGATCATAGCCGATCCGCAGATTTTTGGCCTCGATCTTTTTGCCCATGGCAACGCCGCGTTCTTCTACATCAGAGCTGATGGCAACGGTTTTCACACCACGTTCTGCAAATTCAGGTGTCAGGCGATCCAGTTCCTTAAGATAGGTCGCACAAAGCGGGCAATGCAGACCGCGGTAAAAACACACGACCGTGCCGCGCTCAGATCCGTCAGTCGCCAGATCGAAAGAGCCTCCACCAACTAAGGGAACTATCAGGCCGGGTGTTTTTTGACGTGGGATGAGCATAAGGATTTTCCTTTTTCTTATCTTGCGGCGCGAGGCCACTTGCCAGACCGTTCTATCGGACTTAAAATCTGATAAATCCAACTTACCTTGCAGAAAGTCCAAAATGGCCCATTTAGATCGCCTGTCTGCGCTTGTGGCCCATGTCGATATGCATGCCACGCCCCTCGACACACCTGATGGCGGGAACGTCGCGATTATCGACAAATTGGGACAGCCAAAAACCTTGCTCCTTTGGCGGGATCTTAACGATCTACCTGCGGAACCCTTTGCGGGAACTTTGAATCTGCGGTTGGAATTTGGTGGGCCGGATAACCCTTTGTGCCACGCCCTACCCCGACAAATCGCAGTTGATCTAGAAAATGCACCCAGCATCGCCCGTATCGCAGAAGCTTTACGCGACGAGGTCAGCGCCGCGCGGTGCGGATCAGCCTTTGCGCTAGAGCGGCTAAGCGAGGTTTTGCTAATTGGCCTACTGCGCAATCATATTGAAAAAGCAGGCTCTGCCACAGGGTTATTGGCTGGCTTGGCGCATCCCGGTTTGGCCCGGGTTTTGGTCGCGATGCATGAAACCCCAGGGCGGGCCTGGCGGGTTGACGATTTTCTGCCAATCGCAGGGATGTCACGTTCGCAGTTTATGGCGACGTTTCAAAAACATGTCGGCAAAACGCCTATGTCTTATCTGAAAGCATGGCGCATGGGACTGGCCCATAAAGATGTTGCACGGGGTGATCGCATCAGCACGATCGCGCGTCGATACGGATATCGAAGTGCAGATTCATTTTGCAGGGCTTTCGCTGCGAAATACGGGATCGCACCGAGTTATCTACGTGAAGAACCAAGGGCTTCAAACGCCATTGAAGAAACAAACCAGAACGGCCATTCGAAGCCCCAAACTCATAAAATTACCAATTCTTCACATGCAGGGTAAACTAGAACCTTTTACACCCCCACAATTAACACATTTATCGTATCAATTGCTACAAAAATTCACAGATCATTAACCTTTAACTAAGAATACGATGAAGCGTTCTGATGAATGCACAAAAACAACGCGAACATTCTGATAAATTCCTATTTTGAGAATAAAATTCCCAAATCAAATACCGTAACCCACTCGTATACAAATACTTTTCACCCTGTGCTTCACGCATTCAACGCATCACGACGGCAGAATTTATGCAAATAACCAATTAGGTTTTAGCTGGTGCCTTTTTCAACGCGCCAGCCGCTTCAGCCAAATCGCGTGCGATCGCAAAAGCGCCTTTGATTTTATCCGCATCATGTTTCCAATCACGGCGCACGACGATTTTGTTATCTTTGATCTTGGCCAAACCATCCTGCGCCTTGACGAATTCAACCAAACCTTCGGGTCGCGCGAATTTGTCATTATGGAATTGGATTGTCACACCTTTCGGACCTCCATCCATTTTGGCGATACCAGCCTTTTTGCACATGGATTTGATGCGCACGACCAGCATAAGAATGTTCACCTCTTTGGGCAGTTTGCCGAACCGGTCGATCAATTCCGCTGCGAACCCTTCTAGTTCAACCTTAGTCGACAGATCAGATAGGCGACGATAGAGGCCAAGACGTACATCCAGATCGGGCACGTAATCTTCCGGGATCAGCACCGGCACACCCAGATTGATCTGTGGTGCCCATTGACCATCATCATCCAGCAGGCCTTCCATTTCGCCCGATTTGATCTTGGCAATCGCCTCTTCCAGCATGGATTGATACAGCTCATAGCCCACATCATTCATCTGACCAGATTGCTCTTCGCCCAGCAGGTTCCCCGCCCCGCGAATGTCCATATCCTGCGAGGCCAGATTGAAACCGGCCCCCAACGTATCGAGCGAGGCCAGAACCTTTAGACGTTTCTGCGCAGTATCCGTCAATTTCTGCCGTGGTTTGGTGGTCAGATAGGCATAGGCGCGGGTTTTGGATCGACCGACACGTCCCCGGATCTGATACAGTTGCGACAGGCCAAACATATCAGACCGGTGCACCACCATCGTGTTGGCCGTTGGAATGTCGAGCCCGCTTTCCACAATGGTTGTGGCCAGCAGCACGTCATATTTGCCGTCGTAGAACGCGTTCATGCGGTCATCCAGCTCACCCGCGGCCATTTGACCATGGGCGACCACGTAGGACAGTTCCGGCAATTGTTCCTTCAAGAATTCCTCGATCTCAGGCAGATCAGAAATGCGCGGCACAACGTAGAAACTTTGACCGCCGCGATAATGTTCACGCAACAGCGCTTCGCGAATGGTCACAGCGTCGAATTCCGACACATAGGTGCGAATGGCCAGCCGGTCGACGGGGGGCGTGCCAATGATGGACAGATCGCGCACCCCCGTCAGGGACAGTTGCAAGGTCCGTGGGATTGGCGTTGCCGTCAGGGTCAACACGTGGATGTCAGACCGCAGCTGTTTCAGGCGTTCTTTATGGTTCACCCCGAAATGCTGTTCTTCATCGATGATCAGCAGGCCAAGACGATCAAACCGCACGCCTTTCGCCAGCAATGCATGGGTCCCCACAACGATATCAATCGTCCCTTTGCCCATGCCCTCACGTGTTTTGGATGCCTCGCCTGCGCTGACAAAACGCGACAATGGGCGCACCTCTAGCGGGAAACCACGGAAGCGTTCTGCAAAGCTTTTATAATGCTGACGCGCCAGCAAAGTTGTGGGCGCAATCACCGCGACCTGCACCCCGGACATTGCCGCAACGAACGCCGCGCGCATCGCCACTTCGGTTTTACCAAAACCAACATCGCCACAGACCAAACGATCCATCGGCGTGCCCGACATCAGATCATCCATGACATCGCCGATGGCGCGCAATTGGTCATCTGTTTCAGAATACGGGAAGCGCGCGGCAAAGGTTTCATAGGCACCCGGAGGCGGATCCATCAGCGGTGCCTTACGCAGTGCGCGTTCGGCCGCAACGCGGATCAGCTTATCCGCCATCTCGCGGATGCGCTCCTTCAGCTTGGCCTTTTTCGCCTGCCACGCCCCGCCGCCAAGCCGATCGAGCAACCCTTCATCCTGCCCATATTTGGACAAGAGCTCGATATTTTCGACCGGCATATAGAGACGCGCGCCTTCGGCATATTCCAGCAACAGGCATTCATGCGCTGCGCCTGCGGCCGTGATGACCTCCATCCCTTGATAGCGACCCACCCCGTGATCCACATGGACCACCAGATTTCCGGGTGACAGGGACTGCGTTTCGGTCAGGAAATTTTCGGCCTTGCGACGCTTTTTCGGTTGGCGGATCAGGCGGTCGCCCAATACGTCTTGTTCCGAAATAACGGTCAGGGTTTTGTCCTTAAAGGGCGCGGTGAACCCGCCCTCCAAACCCCAAACCGCCAAATGCAAACCGGATTTGGTAATGCCCGTACCATTGCGAATTGGAACTGCCGCTGCCAGTCCTTCGTCTTCGATCAGGCCCGTCAAACGTTCGCGCGCACCCTCAGAATAGGATGCAATAACCACAGGACCATCTTGAAGTTTTGACTTCACATGATCTGCTAAAGCACCAAAAAGGCTCACACTTTCTTGCTGGCGTTCAGGTGCAAAATTACGCCCAATCCGCCCGCCTGCATCCACAACACCGGGACCAGAGGCTTGTGGCAGTGGATGCAGCTTTAGAACACGAGCACCAGACAGGGCGTCATCCCAAGCGGGATCTTCAAGATAAAGCTGATCCGGCGGTACAGGTTTATACACGCTGTCCAAACGGTTCCTTTGATCCAGCGCATGTTTGCGTGTCTCGTATTGATCCTGAATACCTTCCCAACGGGATACACGCGCAGGATCCAATTGATCATCCTGCACAACCGTCGCGCCGGGCAAATAGTCAAACAGGGTTTCAAGACGTTCGTGAAAGAAGGGAAGCCAATGTTCCATCCCTTGATGTTTGCGCCCTGCGCTTACCGCTTCGTATAGCGGATCATCTGATCCACCCGCACCAAACGCGATGCGGTAGTTTTGGCGAAACCGCAGAATGGCAGGTTCATCCAATATCACCTCGGACACGGGTGCCAATTCCACCATATCCAACTTTTCGGTGGTCCGCTGATTCACCGGATCAAACCGGCGTGCCCCATCTAGGACATCACCGAAAAGATCCAAACGCACAGGACCGCCTGTGCCGGGTGGAAAGATATCAATAATGCCGCCACGAATGGCATAATCGCCAGGTTCAACAACAGATGGCGCCTTGGTAAAACCCATACGAACCAGATAGTTGCGCAGCGCTTTTTCATCGATACGTCCATTGACCCGCGCAGTAAACGCCGCCTCGCTCAAAACTGATCGCGCTGGCACTTTTTGCATGGCTGCGGACAGCGTGGTCAAAAGGATAAACCGGTCCGGCATCCCAGCCAGCAACCCCGCCAGACAGGCCATGCGCGCGGATGAGATATCTGCATTGGGCGACACCCGATCAAATGGCAGGCAATCCCAGGCAGGAAATGTCACAACAGGAATGTCGGGTGCGAAAAACGCCAAAGCGTCCTGCATCGCGCTCATCCGTTTGTCATCGCGCGCGATATGAACGACCGCTTTTCCCGATTTGGTCAGCTCATTTAAAAGGACCTGCGCATCAAAGCCTTCTGGCGCACCGCCCATTACAACAGATGTTTTTGTCATACCGCGCCCCATGCCTTTTGATGCAGACCGTCTTAACTACGGTCTTTGCTCTATTTTTGCCCCCGCTACAACCGGCCTATAAAAAGGTGCCAAGGGATAGGTTCACAAACATGCCCCATAACGCCGTTACAAAGATCGCAAACATTCCGATCACTTGGGTGGCGACGCGCAAGATACGCAAGCGCCTGAACAGGGCTTCGCCATGTGCATCTTCTGCTAAAATGTGCCGCGCGGCATTAATTTGCAGGGCAAAAACGCCGCAAACGGGCGTCAAAAGCAAAGTCATTGCTTGGGAAAACTCATGACCAAAGGACCAGCCAAGCAGGATCAAACATGTCAGCACAGTGGTCACACCTGCTGTGATAACTACACCGGAGTCAGACCAGAAATTATGCACGCGTCGCGCATTGATCGCGGATAATGCTTCTAAATCCGCCTCCGCCTGCCCGCCTTTACGTGCCGCCCGCAGAACCAGATCATACGGAATCCCCAAAACCCAATGGCTTAGGCAAGACCATGTTACCGCGAGGCAAATCCAAAACCAAAGATTAGAAAAGGAACGCAAATCGATGGTTTGTAAAACCGTCTCATGCCACGTCACTTAGACCATCCTTTCCAAATCATCATCCAACGCAGTTCTGTCCAAACGCATCGGTGCACCGCGACAATCAGCGCATGCTAGGCCTCTTGTCGCTGACACTATTCCATGCCACCCATAGGTGAACAACTTAATAACGATCCCTAAGGCGCATCTCGATGACCCCTGAATTCGCACCCTTCCCGGCAACACGGCTCAGACGGACACGTAAATCTGACGCAATCCGCAGACTGGTTGCGGAAAACGCCCTAAGCCCGAATGACTTTATCTGGCCGATTTTTCTATGCGACGGCATCGCCACGGTGCAGGACATCCCGTCCATGCCGGGAGTACAACGCCTTAGCGTCGATCTGGCGGTGAAAGCTGCAAAGGACGCTTATGAATTAGGCATACCCGCCATTTGTCTATTTCCCTACACAGACCGCAGCAAACGCAGTTCGGATTGTGCAGAAGCGTGGAACCCCGACAATTTGTCAAACACAGCCACCCGCGCCATCAAGGATGCTGTCCCAGACATCTTGATCATGAGCGACATCGCCTTGGACCCTTATAGCGATACAGGCCATGACGGCCTTGTCGAAAACGGCGAAATCTTAAACGATGAAACGGTTACGGCCTTGGTCCGTCAAGGGCTGGCGCAAGCCGAGGCAGGCATAGATATCATTGGCCCATCAGATATGATGGACGGGCGAATTGGCGCATTGCGCACCGCATTGGAACGTGACGGCCACAAGAACACGCTGATCTTGTCCTATGCGGCGAAATACGCGTCCGGCTTCTATGGCCCGTTCCGGGATGCTGTTGGTGCGGCCAACACGTTGAAGGGTGACAAAAAGACCTATCAAATGAACCCCGCCAATAGTGACGAAGGTCTGCGTCTGGTGGCGCGCGATCTGCGTGAAGGGGCCGATATGGTTATGGTCAAACCCGGCATGCCCTATCTGGACATTTGCCACCGTGTGAAAGATGCATTTGGCGTGCCGACTTATGCGTATCAAGTGTCTGGCGAATACGCGATGCAAATGGCAGCCGCCCAGAACGGTTGGCTGGACGGCGATAAGGTGATGCTAGAAAGCCTGCTTTGTTTCAAACGTGCAGGGTGTGATGGCATCCTGACCTATTTTGCCCCACGCGCGGCGCAACTGCTCAACGGCTAAATTCACATCGCGGCGAAAAAATACGCATATTTTTGCCGCAAACCTGCGCGAACCGCCTTAACCCAAGGTGACACAAGGGTAATTAGCCTTTATAGTCTGTGGTGAAACCGGATCGAAGACCAATAAGGCAAACCGGTACAAGTGAGGCATATGATTTGGCCCAACAGGGCCGGACAACAACAGCGGATTATACCGATGACATATTCAACCAGACGCAATTTTGCATTGGCACTTGGCGCAACAACGGCTGTAGCGGCATGTGGCAATGGTGTGGGCAATTCCAACGCAGCGACAATTGATGCGCGCGTGAACCAGACCTTGTCCACACTTTACAATGAACATCCTGGCACGCAGGAATTGGGCAACAAGGCCGTTGGCATTTTGGTGATGCCTCTCGTCACCGAGGCTGGTTTTGGTCTGGGTGGCAGCTTTGGTCGCGGTGCCCTACGGGTGGGTGGTGCAACCGTTGATTATTATTCGCAGGTCAAAGGATCGGGCGGTTTTCAAATCGGCGCGCAGCAATTTTCCCATGTGTTGTTCTTCATGACCAATGAAGCTTTGACCAATTTCCGCCGCTCAGAAGGCTATGCCGTGGGCGCAAATGCATCTGTTGCCGTTTTGAATGATGGCGCAGCGCTAAACGCAGAAACCACAACAACCCTTGCGCCAACCGTGGCGGTTATCTTTGGCCAAGCAGGCCTCAAGATCGGCGCGACGCTGGAAGGCGTGAAATACACGCGCATCATTCCATAAATGATTTCAAGGCATTGAAATGCAAAAGGCGGCTCGAAAGAGACCGCCTTTTTTGATTCATATGATTTGAATAGGACCTAGCGATAGGCCAGCAAATCCCCGGACTTGCTAACGACATATAGTGTTCCCTGTGCCACAATCGGCCGGGTTGTTGCGCCATCTGGAATGGCCACTTCGCTGATCAAAGACCCATCCGTTGGGCTAAAGCTGCGCAAGATACCATCTGATGAGGCCACAATCAAACGACCACCTGCCAAGATGGGTCCGAAATTGACATAGGCCGTATCTCGAGAACGATGTGGGCGTTTATGCGGCACGTAACCGGGCAAATCCACGGCCCAAATCCGCTCGCCCGTCGTCGCATTCAGGCGCAACAACTGGAAATTGTCGGATACAAAAAAGACAGAATTCCCAACTGGCCAAACCTGCCCTGTCGCCCCGTCCTGTGCTGTCCAAAGACGATCACCACTAAAGGAATCCAGTGCGACCGTGCGCCCAGAGAAATTCCCGACATAAACCTTGTTGCCAGAAATAACCGGCGCGCCGGTGATATCGCTGATCGTGGCCGTCGTGTACCCTGACCGTCCGCCAACAACATCGGCATTCCATTTTTGCAGCCCGCCTTGACGGAACAGGCTATAGACCGATCCATTGCCATAGGCGAAGATCGCAAATTTGCTATCGACCGCGGGTGCAGGCGCACCAGCAACATTCGCAATATCAGCGCCAATACCTTCATTTTGCCAACGCACGCGGCCATTATCCGCCTCCAGCGCCCAGCTTAGTTGATCACCGCCTGTCACATAGACAACGCCACCATAAACCGTCGGTGCGCCCGTCGCAGTATTGCCCAGTTTCTGCGTCCAGATTTCTGACCCATCTTGTGCATTCAGGGCCATCACATTGCCAAAACCAGACGCGACATAAAGACGTCCATCCGCAAAGCTAAACCCACCACCTTGGGCCTGAAAATTGTCATCCCGACTAGGCGTAATGTCTTTGGTCCAAACCAACTGCCCAGACGGCGCATATGCGCTGACAAGGTGGTTGGCATCCATCACATAGACCAAACCGCCACCAAAAACTGGATCTACGTTCAAACGTTTGCGACGCGTATCGCCTTCACCAATCGGTGCGGACCACGCCAGTTTCAAATCGCTGGCCAGCTGAACATGTGTGTTTCGTGCGAATTCAGATACCGGGCTTTGCCCCCATGCAGCATTGGAACGCGCTGCTGGCAAAGAAATCGGCGCAGACTGGTTGATCTGATCTGGCTCGGCAACATAACGGGTTTCCAAAACCTCGCGGATGCCAAGGCGTTCGCCCGTCAAAACATCATTTTTGGTTTCACACCCTGCCACCACAAGGGCCAAAGCCAGGCAACTTGCGGTGCGCGCCAGCAAAGAAACTGGTGATCTGGACCAAAGCCCAGCTTGCGGTGCCTGTTCAACAAAACTATCGCGGTTGCACATGGTTCTGCCCCCTGCCTTTGCGTATTTCTCAAACCCTAAGTCAGCCTGTGACATGCCAACACCACCTCGTCAATTGCCCCTGCTCAACAAGCAAGCGCATTTATGCCAACCAATTGCCCTTGGGCGCGACCATCCTGTCCAGTCGTCGCAAGCAATCCTTGGATTACTCCGACACCTCAGCGTCCAGTTCGTCAGACACGCCCAAAGCAGCCATAACCTGACCGATACGGGTTAAGACACCCTGTGTGACCTCAGCATCATCCAAAATTAGCCGTGCCGCCGAAATCGCAGCATCTTGATCACCCGCCTCAAGATCAAGCAGCATCAGCTGCTCTGCTGCCATAATCCGGAGCGGTTGCCCCGGCACGTTCAGCTCTTGCAATGCAGCGCGACGTGTCGCGATATCTGTATCCTGTGCCGCCTGTGTCGCAAATTTAAAGCGCGCAATCTGTTGATAGATCGCAGGCAGCTCGTCGTTATTTGCGATACCGTCTAGCAAATCGCGTGCCGCTGCAAAATCCTGCGCTGCGATTGCCTGATCAGCCGCCAGAAAATCGCGAACGCTTTCTGCGCCAACCGAGCCAGCAGGCACCGCTGCCAACGCGGCCTGACGCTCTGCCGCATCTTCGACGTCCAATGCAGTGACCAGTTGCGCCCCGAATTCTTCTGCCTGGGCACGTGATTGTGCAAGACTATATTCCCGCCACGCAGCACCACCAACGAGCACAATCACCAAAAGGATCGCGATCCATCCATAGCGACGAAAATAACCAAACAGCTTTTCGCGTTTAACCTCTTCGGTCACTTCCTCAATGAAACTATCGGTCTGGCTCATATTTCTGGTCTCCGGCCTTTCGGATTTTGCCTCTCATACCCTGACCATTCGGGCGTGCCAAGCCATCACTTACTGAAGGCACCCCATAACGCCGCCAAACGTCCCCATACGACAAGCATGCCCTTTGGCCTCGTTTCGCACCGTGAAAGCCTATGCCCAGTTTCGACACAGACTATCAAATGCCACAAAAAACGCGAAAGATTGTCGCAAGGTCACGCTGCGCCCCTTGTCAGATATATAGAAAAAACTTATCTCTGAACGGAGCAGTTCAAAATGGGAAATTGATCCACCCATACCGATACCCCGTATTTATGGTAATGCATCTAGCTTTCGCCTCGGGCCAGGGGCACAATTGTCTGTAAAGACAGAAACGGAACGACGTAATGCGCTTTCTTCCACTGATCACCGCTGTTGTAGTTGCAGCTGTCCTCTATCTTTTCGTTATCGAACGGGACCGTTTGTTTGAATGGGTCGGTTTGAACACGCCGGATGTATCCACCCCCGAGGACACTTCGGAAACCGCATCTGACGTCCAAGAAGACCTGCCTGCAGGAACCGTACGCGTCATGGCACGCGCATCCCAAGCACGCGATGTCGAAAGCGCCGTTATTGTGCGCGGCGAAACTGAAGCACTGCGGCAAGTGGCCGTGATGGCCGAAACCACCGGACCAGTTATTTCGGAACCTCTCCGCTCAGGCGCAACTGTGTCTGCGGGTGATCTGTTGTGCCAAATCGATCCCGGCACGACATCGGCCGGTATGGATGTGGCCCGCGCACAAGTGGCCGAAATCATCGCCCGCCGCCCCGAAACCGAGGCCCGCATCCCAGAAGCCGAAGCGCAAGTTCTGGGTGCACGCGCTGCTTTGGAAGAGGCAAAGATCAACGCAGACAACGCCATCAAACTGAGCGAGCGTGGGTTTTCATCTAACGTCACTGTCGCCAGCACAAACGCATCCGTTGCCGCAGCTGAAGCGCAGGTAATCAGTGCAGAAGCGGGCGTAAAATCAGCCCGAGCCGGGATTGATGCGCTGGATGCAGCTTTGGAAAGCGCCCAGTCGGTGCTGGCTGAGGCCGAAAAAGACATCGAACGCCTTGCAATTACCGCGCCGTTTTCCGGTCTTTTGGAAACAGATGCTGCCGAACTTGGTAGTTTTCTACAACCGGGCACAGCCTGCGCGACAGTGATCCAGCTCGATCCAATCAAGATCGTGGGTTATGTGCCTGAAATCGACGTCTCGCGCATCGAACCGGGTGCGATGGCCGGCGCGCGCCTGATTGATGGTCGCCAGGTCAGTGGCCAAGTCAGCTTTGTTGGTCGCAGCGCCGATGAACAAACCCGCACTTTCCGTGTTGAATTGTTGGTTGAAAACGAAGACCTCAGCATTCGCGATGGTCAAACGGCCGAAATCATCATCTCAACTGAGGGCAAAAAGGCCCATTTGCTGCCCCAGTCCGCTCTTACCTTGAATAATGAAGGTGAGCTCGGCGTGCGTTTGGTGTCCGATGACAACACCGCCCTTTGGCAATCCGTCTCCATTTTGCGCGACACGCAGGACGGCGTATGGCTAGACGGGTTGCCCGAGCAGGCCAATGTCATTCTATTGGGTCAGGAATATGTGACCAGCGGTGTGCCTGTTGCCCCAAGCTATGAGGAAATCACACAATGACCGGTCTTGTCGACTGGGCTGCCGCCCGCGCCCGAATGGTCCTTGCCTTCATAGCTATTTCGCTGACGATCGGCGCGATCTGCTATGCCTCGCTGCCCAAAGAAGGTGAACCTGATATTCAAATTCCGGCACTTTTCGTGTCTGTCCCCTTCCCCGGCATTTCCGCAGCAGATGCGGAAACTTTGCTGGTCAAACCCATGGAAACCGAGCTGGCGGATTTGGATGGGTTAAAAACCATGTCCAGCACAGCATCCGAAGGCTATGCCGGTGTTGCCCTAGAATTCGAATTCGGTTGGGACAAAACCGAGGTCATGGCCGATGTGCGTGACGCCATGAAAAACGCCGAAGGGGAATTCCCGGAAGGCGCAGAAACCTATTCTGTCAACGAGATCAACTTTTCCGAGTTCCCAATTATCATTGTGAACCTGTCAGGCCCGGTGCCCGAACGCACAATGGCGACCGTGGCAAAAGATCTGCAGGACAAACTGGAAGCTTTGGACAGCGTCTTAGAGGCTGGAATCGCGGGCAATCGCGATGAAATGCTAGAGGTCCTGATCGATCCGCTGCGCCTTGAAAGCTACAATGTGACCGCTGGCGATTTGATCAATGTTGTCCAAAACAACAACCAGCTGATTGCAGCCGGGGAAATTGAATCTGAAGGTGGGGCCTTTGCCGTCAAAATCCCGTCCAGTTTTTCTGAATCTCAGGATGTGTATTCCCTACCGGTCAAAACCAATGGCACACGCGTCGTCACATTGGGCGATTTGGCCCATGTGAACCTAACCTTTGAGGATCGCGAAGGCACAGCGCGCTTCAACGGCGATGACAGTTTTGCACTGCAAGTGGTGAAACGCAAAGGGTTCAACATCATTGACACGGTGGCCGAAGTGCAGGCCACATTGGCCCAAGCCAGCGGCGATTGGCCTGACGAATTGAAAGCAGCCGTCAATGTCGGCACGTCAAATGACCAATCCCGTCAGGTGAATTCGATGGTGGGTCAGTTGGAAGGATCGGTTCTGACCGCGATTGCGCTGGTTATGGTTGTGGTTCTGGCCTCTCTCGGCCTGCGCCCGGCCCTTTTGGTCGGCTTTGCGATCCCGACATCCTTCTTGTTGTGCTTTGTCCTTTTGGCATTGATGGGCATCACCATTTCCAACATCGTTATGTTCGGCCTGATCCTTGCCGTCGGAATGTTGGTGGATGGCGCAATCGTGGTTGTCGAATATGCCGACAAACGAATTGCCGAGGGCGAAGGCCCGATGCGCGCCTATGTCGAAGCCGCCAAGCGGATGTTCTGGCCGGTGATTTCATCCACAGCAACCACGCTGTGCGCCTTTTTGCCCATGCTATTCTGGCCGGGCGTTCCCGGACAATTCATGGGCATGCTGCCTGTCACGCTGATCTTTGTTCTTTCTGCATCTCTGGTTGTGGCGCTGGTCTATCTGCCTGTTATGGGCGGTGTCTCTGGTCGGTTTTCGCGGGTTATCAATGTGGCCGCCGATGCGTTGCGGGCCCGTTTGCCATGGATGGCGCGTGCCGCTTTGGCCGCGCTGGGGCTACTATTGCTAATTTTCAGCGCCCTTTTGGTCATCAACCCCACCCATATGAACCCTGAAGCCGGGACTGACTTTTCCGCCCGTATGCCTGCCATTATCCTCTTTTTGGCAGCCGCCGTTTTGTCATCCATCTTTATGGGCGCCGCAGAATTTCAGTGGGAACGCAAACAAGTTGAAACCAGCCGCCGTCTGACACCGTTTGGCCAATTCATGAAATTCATCGTTGGCAATCCGGTTATGCCGATTGTCGCAATCGGATCCGTTTTGGCATTTGTCGTGATGACCTTTGGCTATTATGGCCAAAATCAAAACGGCGTGGAATTCTTTGTCGAAACCGAACCGGAACAATCCATCATCTATGTCAAAGCACGCGGCAACCTGTCTTTGTCTGAAAAAGACGCCTTGGTGCGCCGTGTTGAGGCCGTTGTTGATCAGCAGATGGGCATAGACAGCGTCTTTGCCTTTGCCGGTGAAGGTGGCTTAAGCAACAATACCGGCGGTAGCGAAGCACCCAAGGACACAATCGGTCAGGTTCAGATCGAATTGATCCCATGGGAGGATCGCGCGGCCTACGGGATCGAATACGGTTTGACGCCTGCGGATCTGGATGGTGACGTGATCCTTGCCCAGCTGGAACAAAAACTGTCTGTTTTGCCCGGTTTCGAAACGGAAATCATCAATCTGACCCAGGGCCCTGCATCAGCCAAACCTGTGCATCTGCGCATTAAAGGCGACAATTGGGATGACTTGCTGTCCGCGGCATCTGCGGCCCGCACTCAATTCGAAGCAACACCCGGCCTGACCTTGATTGAAGATACAATGCCCCTGCCCGGTATCGATTGGGAAATCGATGTCGATGTGGAAAAAGCCGGCCGTTATGGCGCGGATGTCGCCACAGTCGGCGCAATGGTTCAATTGGTCACGCGGGGTATTTTCCTAGACAGCTACACGCCGGACGGATCTGATGAAGAGATTGAAATCCGCGTGCGCCTGCCTGAAGAATACCGCGTTTTAGCCACGCTGGACACGTTGAAAGTGCGCACAGAAGATGGCTTGGTCCCACTGTCAAACTTCATCACACGTCACCCTGTTCCAAAACTGGCCGAGATCACACGTGTCGGGCAGAAACGCTATTTTGATGTTAAGGCCGGTGTTGACGACAACCTCACGACCTTTGTGTCTGGCGACGGCGAGGATGGTGAAATCTGGGCCTATGGCACTGCGTTGTCAGAAGGGGATGAAGGCGATTTTGCCTTTAATGACACTCAGTATGCACTGACATCTCTGACTGGCGGTATCTCGCAAAGCCAATTTTCCGACGCTTTGGACACTGGTGACATTCGATCGGTTCCCTTGACGCCTGATGAACGGATCGCTGCCCTAAACACCTGGCTGGACACAGATCCCCTGCCCATGGGCATCGAACACGAATGGACGGGCGATCAGGAAGATCAGGCAGAAAGTGCTGCCTTTTTGCAGTCTGCCTTCTCAGCTGCTTTGGGTTTGATGTTCATCATCCTGCTGGCCCAGTTCAACAGTTTCTACAATTCGGTTCTTGTGTTGCTGGCTGTTGTTTTGTCTGTGACAGGCGTGCTTTGGGGCATGTTGATTATGGGGCAAAAATTCTCAATCATCATGACTGGCACCGGGATCGTGGCGCTGGCAGGGATTGTGGTGAACAACAACATTGTTCTTATCGATACCTATCAGGAATATTCCCGCTACATGCCCCGGATCGAAGCCATCATTCGCACAGCACAGGATCGTCTGCGCCCGGTCTTGCTGACCACAATCACGACGATGGCGGGGCTGGCACCGATGATGTTCGGCCTCAGCCTAGACTTTATCAATGGCGGCTACACGATAGACAGCCCAACAGCCCTTTGGTGGAAAGGTCTGGCCACCGCAGTTGTCTTTGGTCTGGGCATCGCCACGGTATTGACACTGGTCATTACACCGTCACTGCTGGCCCTACGCATATGGGCGGTGACGTACCTGACCGCATTTGCGCGTCTGCTGGGGCGTATGTCGATGGGACGCGCATCGGCAATGGCGCAGGATTATGCGCTAAACCGCGCAGCCAAACGTGCAGCATTGCCAACCATTTTGTGGGACGAAGACGAAACCGATCTCGCAGATCGACAAAGCACTCCGTCGATCAGAGCCGCAGAATGACATCACATACTTTGCGTCTGGCAGATCGGATGGATTTGCCAGACGTCCAATCCATCGTCACCACATGCTATACGCCCTATATTGACGAAATCGGTCAACGCCCCGGGCCGATGCAAGATGACTATGAGGCACATTTAAATGCGCGCCATCTTTGGGTGGCTACGATCGCAGACAAGGTTGTGGGTCTGATCGTTTTGATCCCGCAAACCGATGCTCTTCTTCTGGACAATATCGCCATCGCACCCGATGCACAGGGCAGCGGTTTGTTTCGCGACATGATGGATTTTGCGGACACACAAGCAAGGGAACGCGGCCTAAGTGCAGTTACGCTGTACACCCATGCGAAAATGACCCGCAACCTGACACTCTATCCCCATTTTGGATATGCTGAGACGCATCGTAAAATTGAAAACGGCCTAGACAGAGTGTTTTTTCGCAAGACCCTAGCTTAGCTGCTGCCCTGTACCGGATCGATATCCTTCTTGCGCAACAAGACGATTGAAACACTATGCAATTGCCCCCTGATATCCAAACAGCCGCGGAAACCCTTTGGCAGTTCCATTGTGTGTATGACGTGCTTCCGATGTCGGATGTGATCATCGGGTTGGGATCTTATGATATCCGCGCGGCACGACAGTGCGCTGACCTTTTCCATCAAGGTTATGCAAAACACATTCTTTTCACAGGCGCAGTCGGAAACTGGACCAAAGACCTTTTTCCCACCAGCGAAGCGGACGCATTTTGTGACTGTGCAACGACCTTGGGTGTGCCCAAACATGCGATCACAATAGAAGATCAGGCCCAAAATATCGGCGACAACATGCGGTTTTCGGCTAGGCTTTTGCCCAATGCGAAACGCGTCATCTTTGTCACAAAACCCCAAACCCAAAAACGCTGCAAAGCCAGCGCCGAGGCGCAATGGCCCGGCATCGTGCCACATGTCACGGCCCCACCAACGACGTTTCTAGAACAACCATTGCCGCACCACACGATGCATGCATTGATTTGTGAAATGGTTGGGGATCTGGAGCGGATGCAAATATACGCAGATCACGGCTTTCAATCGCACGTAGACATCCCCGAAACCGTAACACATGCCTATCACCTTTTGATCACGCACGGCTTTGTCGACCATATGCAAACCCCTCCCCAGAAACCGTAATATCGATGCCAGATCATAAAGGTCGCATTGAGGACAAAGCCCAGATTGACAGGTGAATTTTCACGCGATAGGCAGTGTGCACAGCCACGGTCATTGGCTGCCCTCGGTTCGCGGAAAGCGATGTGCATTGACCCGCAATTGCCCTTGGCAATTGCAGATAACAAACCGACGATTTCGGTTTTCTCTTGCCCGACCCCAGCGAACCTTCGGGCCATGATTTGGAGGATACCGACATGTCAGCTTCAAAGCCGAGCTCTGTCGATTTTTTGAACACCCCCCTGCCGCGCGTGTTTGCGCAGGTTTGCATTCCCGTCATTATGATTATGACGATGAACGGCCTCTTTTCGGTCGTTGATGCGGTCATTTTGGGCCAATTTGTAGGACCAGATGCGGTGGCGGCCGTTTCGGTCGTGTTCCCAGCTGTGATGCTGTCAATCGCTGCGGTCACACTGGTGGGATCTGGCATGGCATCGATCCTAGCACGACGTATGGGCGCAAAGGATAAGCGCGGCGCAGAACAGGTTTATGTCGGCGCACATGGTCTTAGCTTGGCTGTGGCACTGGGTATGTTGATCATGCTTGTCCTATTTGGCCAAACACTGATCGAAAAGGCTGCAGGAGGATCTGAGATTATCGCGGCCGGCGCATGGCGCTACTGTCTGATCACGTTCCTCGCCTTACCCATTCAGTTCTTCATCTCGATCCAAGGCGACGCGCTGCGCAATGAAGGTCAGGTCAAGATGATGGCAATCATCGGGATTGGCGCAACCCTGTCGAATATGGTCTTTTCCTACATATTCGTCGCACATTTGGGTCTAGGCGTCGCAGGGTCCGCAATTGGAACAGCGTTATCACAACTGGCGCTGAGCGCGGTCATTATCCGACACCGGATGCGAACAGATCTGCCCCTGCCCCTGCACGCGTTTCGCAATCACAATTGGTTCGCATTGTGGGGTAAAATCGCCCTAACCGGCGCCCCGGTGTCCTTAACATATATCGGTGTCGCCTTCGTTTCGATCTGTACCATTATTGCCCTTAGAATTTGGGTTCCCGATGGGTATGACACGCAAATCGCGGCTTACGGCATTTTGACCCGGATCTATGGCTTTATCTTTCTGCCCATGATCGGATTGGGCATTGGCATGCAAAGCATCGTCGGACAGAATGTTGGAGCAACCCTGTATCAACGGTCTGATCACGCCCTGATTTTGGCGTTGGTGATCTGCGCGATCTATTGCTTTGCGATTGAAGTTGTCATGGTGTTTGGCGGCACTTGGGTCGGACGGCTGTTCATTGACGACATGATCGTCATTACCGAGCTGGCCCGCATGATGCGGCTGAGCGTTTTGCTGTTGATCGTTACAGGCCCCATTATGTTGGTTGGGTTCTATTTCCAAGCCATAGGTGCACCCGAACGCAGCGCCGTACTGACCCTATGCAAACCCTTTTTGCTGCATCCGATCTTGATCTTCGCAATGGGCGGTGCATTCGGTTTGGACGGAATCTGGCTGTCCTCGCCGGTTGGGGATGTGATCGTTCTGGCGATTGCCATCGCCATATGGATTCGGTTTCGTGACGGCCAGGCCGGATTCGGATTGGCGGCGGAACAGAAAGCTCGCTTACATCAAGAATAGCGAAGTCTAAATTCATATTTTTGAAATGTAAGAAAGCCGTCCAAAGAAAATATTGGGCGGCTTTTCCTTTCCTACACAGAAAATATCGCCATTTGCGCGAATAATAGGCACTTTCAAATTACGAATACAAAAGCACCAAACTGGGCTTGACCTGACCGCTTTCGTCAGGCTGATAGGCGGAAAGGAATGATTTCTTTTATTTTCAACAACTTAAGGGGAATGAAAGGTGACTATCAGCTTTTTGAAAACTGGCCGCGATGCGGCGGATGTTAAAGAAGACGAAGCCCAAACACGCAAGATCGTCGAAGCCGCTTTGAAAGAGATCGAAGAACGTGGCGACGCAGCTGTACGCGAATTGTCGAAAAAATTCGACAATCATAGCCCGGCCTCATTTCGCCTAAGCGAAAAAGAGATCGAGGATCTGATCGCACAGGTTGATCCAAAAGATCTGGAAGACATCAGGTTTGCGCATGAGCAAATCACGTCCTTCGCCCGCGCCCAACGTGACGGCATGAAAGACATCGAAGTCGAAACAATGCCCGGCGTGATCCTAGGGCACAAAAACATCCCCGTCCAAACCGTTGGCTGTTACGTTCCTGCCGGGAACTACCCGCTTGTTGCATCTGCGCTGATGTCTGTGGCAACCGCATCCGTTGCGGGCGTCCCGCGCATTGTCGCCTGCACCCCGCCTTGGAAAGGCAGCGCACATCCTGCTGTTGTGGCTGCAATGCATATTGGCGGCGCGCATGAAATCTATGCTTTGGGCGGCATTCAGGCGGTCGGTGCGATGGCGATTGGCACTGAAAGCTTACCAGCGGTCGATATGTTGGTCGGACCGGGCAACAAATTCGTAGCTGAAGCCAAACGCCAATTGTTTGGCCGTGTTGGCATTGATCTGTTTGCCGGACCGACGGAAACGATGGTTGTGGCTGATGAAACCGTGGATGCAGAATTATGTGCAACCGACCTGATGGGTCAGGCCGAGCATGGCATCAATTCGCCCTGCGTCTTCATCACCAAGTCCCGCAAATTGGCCGAAGACACTCTGGCGGAAATTGATCGCCTGCTTGCGATCCTTCCGACCACCAAGAATGCCACAGCCAGCTGGCGCGATTATGGCGAAGTCATCTTGTGCGACACGCATGATGAAATGCTGGAAATGGCCAACAAATATGCGGGCGAACATGTGCAGATCATGACTGATCGTGATGATTGGTATCTGGAGAACATGCATTCCTACGGCGCGCTGTTCTTGGGCCCCCGCACCAATGTGGCCAATGGCGACAAGGTGATTGGCACCAACCACACATTGCCCACCAAAACTGCGGGTCGCTACACAGGTGGTCTATGGGTTGGCAAATTCCTGAAAACACACAGCTACCAGAAAATCGTCACGGACGAAGCCGCCGCCCTGATTGGATCCTACGGATCCCGGATCTCTGTGCTTGAGGGCTTTATCGGTCACGCAGAGCAATGCAACCTGCGTGTTCGCCGCTATGGCGGTGTGAATTTGGCCTATGGCGCCGCCGCGCCGCAATTGGACATCAAAAGCGCCTAAACCATCATAGGCGTATGCCATTTTCCCCCGAGTAGGGTCAGCCTTGGCTGGCCCGCCGGACCTAGCCCCGCAGCATGTGCCTGCGGGGTCTTTTTATGCCATTAGGGCGCAGGCCATAGATTGAAACGTGCGCCTTCGGTAAAGCCAAGGACGAGATGGTAAAGCAACCGGCTAAGCGCCTCATCCCAAATAGGGTTCCCGTCAGGATCGACCTGATTGATATAGGCCGCCCGCCCGTCAAAATAACGTTGAAAGATCACATCACACAGCGCTTTTGCGCGGGTCGCATACAGATCATCCGGTGATTGGCTGCGCATGGCCTGCGCTTTAATAGCCTCGGTTTGCGGCCAAAGCAGGAACGTGTTTTCTGTCCAAGATGTATCACAAGCCACCGCATCAAAAGCTGCGCCCTTTAGAACCCCTTGATCACAAAAACCATTCCCGTCCGCAAAAGACATCAGGCGTGCAGCAATCTCGGCCATGGCCGGATCCCCGCCCAAATCGACCTCGCGCTGTAGCAACCATGCCCATTCACATTGATGACCGACCTCGCGCCACTGGCCGTCTTTTCCATCCAACGGCGACAGGTCTGGTTTGATGAATTCCGCAATCGTTCCGGTTTCAGTGTCAAAGAAATACTCTAACCCCTTAGCACGCATACGTTTCGCGCGTTCTAGCCACACATCCCCTTGCCCCATTTCATAGGCCTGAAGGGCGGCTTCATACATATGCATATGGGGGTTTTGGGCTGGGTTCGGCGCATCAGCATGGGCTGGATCGGTCACACCATCATGATCGATCAGCATATTGGTTGCCGGATCAATCAAATGGGCCTCAACCGCCTGCCAAAGAGTTTCGATTTCAGTTGATGCGTTTGCGCATCCGGTCAACTTGGCCCAAGTCGAAAGACCAAAAATGACGAAGGTCTGATCATAACTGCGGGCCTGAACATCGCCTGCATCCGTCAACTGTTCCCCCTTTGCCCCCAAAGCACGACGGTAAAGCCCGGATGGTTTACGAAACTGTGCAAGACTGTCATGCGCAATCTGAGCCGCTTCACGATATGCGTGATTGTCCGACGACAGCGCCAAATGGGCGAATGTAAACAACAAACGGGCCTGTGCCAAAATTGTTTTAGGCGCGCCTTCCGGCACCTGCCCGTTCACATCCAGAAAATCCGCAAAGCCACCAAATTCAGCATCATGCGCCCGCGCCACCCAGTCTGGGAGAAAGCTGTGCCAAAACCACGTTACGGCCGCGCCCCTGTCATAGGGGGCAGGCATCGGCACCGAAGCGACAGGCGCCGTCGTCGAGTGTGTCATGTATCTATCTCTTCTGTATCAAAGAACCCAGGCTGCGCCTGAGCAATATCTGGCAGGTCCATCAAAACCTGCCGCAAGTGTTTGCGCATGGCCGCCTCGGCCGCGTCAGGATCCCGCCGCTGAATCGCCGCAAGAATATCCGTATGCTGAACGACCAGTTTTTCGGGAACATATTGCTGAACCGCGATATGTCGTACGCGGTTCATCTGGCTTTTCAGCGCCTCCAGAAAATCCCACGCGTTTTGCTCATCCGCCAGCTGGGCTAGCAATCGATGAAATGCGTCATCCAGATCCATAAACGCGCGAGCATCGCCGCGATCTTTGGCTGCCTCTTGCTGCCCAAGATTGCACAGCAATTGGTTTAATCCCGCTGCAGATACAGTTTCGGCGACTTTTCTGACGATATCGGCCTCAACTGCCTCGCGGATAAATCGCGCCGCCAAAACCGCAGAAACCGATATACGTGTGATATAGGTGCCTCGTTGAGGGCGCACTGATACCAGCTCTTCCTCAGCTAATTTGATAAACGCCTCTCGCACAGGTTGGCGTGAAATGCTATAAACAGATGCAATCTCGGTTTCGGACAGACGCACACCAGGCAGAAGATCACCGATGATTATTCGGTCTCTCAATTGTTTATAAATCTGAGGACCAACAGCTTCCGTCGTTAAAATTGTCTTTTGATTCTGCATCAATTCGACCATAATCGGGAGGACCAATCTACTTTATCAAATTCAAAAATATAGTATTTCCATACTTCCATACTAGTCAACCACCGATTGGCTTGGTATCAGACAAAATTATTACGGATAGAGGACTAAGAAATGAAGCAGACATGGCGTTGGTTTGGACCTAACGATCTGGTTTCAATTGATGATATGCTTCAGGCCGGCGTTGAAGGCGTTGTCTCTGCGTTACATCACATTCCCACAGGCGCGGTGTGGAGCCCAGATGAAATCGCACAGCGTCAAGCGCAGATTGGGGTGATGAAAGATGGGTCCTCTTCAGGTTTAAAATGGGACGTTGTTGAAAGCCTTCCAGTGTCTGAGGACATCAAGAAACAATCTGGCGATTGGAAGCAGCATATCACAGATTACAAAATCTCTATGCGTAATTTGCATGCCGCTGGAATAAAAACCATTTGCTACAATTTCATGCCCATTCTTGACTGGACGCGCACGGATCTATCCTATCGTTTGCCCAATGGCGCGACATGTATGCGCTTTGATCTAATCGATTTTGCAGCTTTTGACATTTTCGTTTTGCAGCGCCCCGGCGCGGCCGAAAGTTTCCCCGAACACGTGTCCGAGGCAGCCAAGAAACGTTTCCAGAACTTGGATGATTCCGGCCGTGCAGCGCTAGGCGACAACATCATTTGCGGCCTTCCAGGCGCGACAGAAAGCTTTTCGTTGGATGATGTGCGCAGCCATTTGGCCCAATATGACAATATTTCAGCCACGCAACTGCGCGCTAATCTGATCGACTTCCTGACTGAAATCATGCCGACCGCACAGGAATTGGGAATGCGCATGTGCTGTCATCCCGATGATCCACCATTTTCTCTACTTGGCCTGCCCCGCATCATGTCAACCGAGGCCGATTATAAAGCTGTGATCGATGCGGTGGATGTGATGGAAAATGGCATTACGCTATGTTCTGGCTCTCTCGGCGCACGGCCCGACAATGACCTGCCCGGCATGATGGATCGTTTGGGCGATCGCGTTCACTTTTTGCACCTGCGCAATGTACAGCGCGAAAGCAACGACACAATTTGCAGTTTCCATGAGGCCGAGCATCTGGGTGGCGCCACGGATATGGTTGCACTGCTGGCCGCAGTTCTGCGCCAAGAGGCAAAGCGCCGTGCCGAGGGGCGCGAAGATGCATCTATCCCAATGCGGCCTGATCATGGACAGGACATTCTTGATGATCATAGCCGCAAAACCCAGCCCGGCTATCCGTCCATTGGCCGCCTAAAGGGCCTGGCTGAGCTGCGTGGCATCACCATGGCGCTTGAACACCCTATTCAGGGGATTAAGGCCTCCGCTTAACCAAAAACGTAAAGATGCGCCGCAAAACCGGTGCATCCGCACGCCAATCAGACCGTGTGTAGCAAAGGCAGCTTGCCTTTTCTGCATGCGCACAGTATGGCCCGCCCAACCCGGCAACGCTTTACCGAAAGAAGCCCCTATGGATCTGCGCAATATCGCTATTATCGCCCACGTTGACCACGGCAAAACCACTTTGGTGGACGAGCTGCTGAAACAATCCGGCGCCTTCCGTGAAAACCAAGCTGTGGCAGAACGCGCCATGGACAGCAACGATCTGGAACGCGAACGTGGCATCACGATTTTCGCCAAACCCACATCCGTTGAATGGGAAAACACGCGGATCAACATCGTGGACACACCCGGCCACGCGGATTTTGGCGGCGAAGTCGAACGGATCCTATCCATGGTAGACGGTGTTGTTCTGCTGGTTGACGCGGCCGAAGGCCCGATGCCACAGACCAAATTCGTAACATCCAAAGCGCTGGCGCTGGGTCTGCGTCCGATTGTTGTTCTGAACAAGGTCGACAAACCAGACGGCGAACCAGATCGCGCGCTGGACGAAGTGTTTGACCTGTTTGCATCTCTGGATGCGGATGACGAACAATTGGATTTCCCAACCATGTACGCATCTGGCCGCAATGGCTGGGCCGATATGGAACTGGACGGGCCACGCAAAGATCTGACCGCGCTGTTCAAGATGATCGTCGATCACGTCCCTGCCCCCAAGCAGCTGGACAACAAAGGCGAACCTTTCCGCATGTTGGCGACCACTCTGGGCAGCGACCCGTTTGTTGGCCGGACCCTGACCGGCCGCGTTGAAACCGGCACTGTCAAAGTGGGTGAAACCCTGCACGCATTGTCTCGTGAAAGCGACAAGATTGAACAGTTCCGTGTGACAAAAATTCAGGCTTTCCGCGGTCTGCAAAACACCGATATCGACGAAGCAGAAGCAGGCGACATCGTAACATTGGCAGGCATGTCCAAAGCAACCGTTGCGGACACTCTGTGTGACACATCGATCTCCGAAGCGCTGGACGCACAGCCAATCGATCCGCCAACAATCACGGTAACCTTTGGCATCAACGATTCACCCCTCGCGGGCCGTGATGGTAAAAAGGTTCAGTCCCGTGTGATCCGTGACCGTCTGTACAAAGAAGCCGAATCCAACGTTGCAATCAAAATCGCCGACACACCTGGTGGCGAAGCGTTCGAAGTTTCCGGACGTGGCGAATTGCAGATGGGTGTTTTGATCGAAAACATGCGTCGTGAAGGGTTCGAATTGTCGATCTCTCGTCCGCAAGTGATCATGCGCGAAGTTGACGGACAGCGTGAAGAACCCGTTGAAGAAGCCACAATCGACGTGGATGACGAATATTCTGGCGCGGTGATCGAAAAACTGACCGGCGCGCGCAAAGGCGAACTGGTCGAGATGCGTCAGAATGCTGGCAAAACCCGTATCATCGCACATGTCCCATCCCGTGGCCTGATCGGTTATCACGGTGAATTCCTAACAGACACGCGCGGTACTGGCGTTCTGAACCGCGTCTTCCACGGCTGGACCCCATTCAAAGGTGCCATCCCAGGCCGTCGCGCAGGTGTTCTGATTTCCATGGAAAATGGCGAAGCCGTTGCTTATGCGCTGTGGAACCTGGAAGATCGCGGCAAGATGATGATTGGCGCGCAAGCACCAGTTTATCAGGGTATGATCATTGGTGAACATAGCCGTGACAACGATCTGGAAGTGAACCCGTTGAAAGGCAAAAAGCTGACCAACGTACGTGCCTCTGGTTCGGATGAAGCGGTACGTTTGACAACGCCGATGACATTGAACCTGGAAGAAGCGATTGCCTATATCAACGATGACGAATTGGTCGAGGTGACACCGAACGCCATTCGTTTGCGCAAACGCTATCTAGATCCGCATGAGCGTAAGCGTTTCGCCAAGGCGAATTCGTAACATCCCTACCCCCAGCCCTTGGGCAATCGCTTGCCCGAGGGTGGTCTGTCGTAATGGCAAACAGCCTGTAATGGAGCGAATTACAGGATGATGTCCATAATGGATTCTGAGGCGTCCAAACCAGCAGCTTCCATTTCAGTTTCAAGCAGTTCCTGGAATTCTTCAGACGTAATTTCGTCATCTTCTTCCATGGATTCCAAAACGGATTCCAGAACAGACAAAGCGACTTCATTGACGCTAGAGGTTTCACCCTCTCCGCCACCGCCGCCTTTACCACCGCCACCTGGGGGTGGGCCTTCTGGACGGCCGACGCCAGCCTGATCAGCCAATTCCCGTGCATCTACACCAAAACCAGAAAGAGCTTCCGCAAGCTCTTCGCCCGGTGTGATACCTAGTTCGGAAATACCTGATACGATGGCCTCAGCATCCGCATCACTTAGACTTGCTGTGTCATATTCTGACATCAGCTCGTCCAAACCTTGCGTTTGTTCGTCCGTTAATGCGTTCTGCGTTTGCGTTGTTGCCGAATAAACTAAGGAAACACTGCTAGTGATTTGAGTCATCATGAACATTCTCCACTTATGACTTCAGCGCGACATTGCACTGACGGAAGCATGCCTATGACAAATTCGTGAGACACTAGTTAGCGCCCGAACTTTTCTCGCGGGAATGTTTTTAGAATACGCGCTTTAAATGATTGAAACTTTTCGCAAAATTTATCTAGTCAGGCCCCTAACATACGATGTGACGCCTGACAGGTGGTACTGATCGCCCCTATTCCACCGAATAAAAAGCTCCCACATGGCAAACATGCAGGGGCTGTTCGTATCAAATCTGGCAGTTGGAAACTATTCGATTTCGACAACCAGCAATTCGCGTTCAGACGCATCACGCGCATGGCTGAGCGCCTCTTGATATTCTGGGCTATGATAGCAGGCCTCGGCCGCCTCTAAGCTTTCAAACTGGGCCACCACGTTGCGGGGACGTTCCTTGCCTTCCAGCTGAACGAACCGGCCACCACGCGCGAGGAATTTACCGCCATGTTTGGCAATGGCAGGCCCTGCCAGTTCGGCGTATTTTCCGTATGAGTCAGGGTCTGTAACCGTGACGTGAGCAATCCAAAGAGCAGCCATGTCAGCCTCCAATTAATGTTTCAACAGCTGCGATCGCAGCTTCGGAATTCTCGGCAGAGGCTGCGCCACCCTGTGCCATGTCAGGACGGCCACCGCCGCCTTTACCGCCCAGTTCAACCACGGCCGCCTTGACCAGCTCAACCGCAGACAGCGTATCTTTCAGATCAGCGGTCACGCCTGCAGCCACGGCCGCCTTGCCGCCCGTATCCGCGATCAACAGAACCGCGCCGGACCCGATTTGATCCTTATGCTGATCCATCAACGGCGGAAGGTCTTTGCCAGACACGCCGGTCAGCACCTGAGCGATGAATTTTACGCCATTGATTTCTTTGACCTCTGGACCTGTTCCAGCACCACCAGACATCGCCAATTCGCGACGCAATTGCGCAACCTCTGCTGTCAGTGCTTTGCGTTCATCCATCAGCGCCTTGATACGATCTGGCACATCCGCGCTAGGCGCTTTCAGCTCCAAGGCAGCGGCAGCCAATGTCTGATCCTGCGCCCGCAGGTAATCCATCGCCGCCTGACCGGTCAGCGCCTCAATCCGGCGCACACCAGCGGAAGACGCACTATCGCCAAGCGTGACAAACGCACCGATATCGCCCGTGCGCTTGACATGGGTACCACCGCATAGCTCTAACGAATAGGTATCGCCATTCAGGCCCTTACCCGTGTCAGCCTGCCCCATGGACACAACGCGGACCTCTTCGCCGTATTTCTCGCCGAACAGTGCCTGTGCACCAATCTCACGCGCATCATCCGGTGTCATGATCCGGGTGGAAACGTTCGTGTTCTGACGGATATAGGTGTTCACCTCCGCCTCGACCTGCGACAGGTCCTCAAGGCTGAGCGCCTTGCCGTGGCTAAAGTCGAACCGCAAACGATCTGGTGCGTTCAAGGACCCTTTTTGCGTAACATGTTCGCCAAGCGCATTACGCAGGGCTTCATGCAACAGGTGTGTGGCCGAATGGTTCGCACGGATCGCAGAGCGACGCGCGTGATCCACAGTCAGGGATGCGCCCTGTCCTTTGGACACTGTGCCCTCGGTCATGTCCGCAATATGCAGAAAGAGCCCGGCCACTTTTTTCGTGTCTGTAACGGTTGCCGCGGCGCCATCTACGGTGATCACACCGGTATCGCCAACCTGACCACCGCTTTCGCCGTAGAACGGTGTTTGGTTCAGGATCAGCTGAACAGTATCGCCTGCGACAGCACTTTCCACCACCACGCCATCTTTGACGATGGCCACGATCTGGCCTTCGGCGGTTTCGGTTTCGTAACCTAGGAATTCTGTTTCGCCCGCTGCGTCGACAATGTCGAAATAGACCTTCACATCCTCAGCGCTGCCCAGACCGATGCCACCCTGACGGGATTTTTCCTTCTGCTCTTGCATAGCAGCATCAAAACCGTCGGTATCGACTTCGATGGATTTAGCACGCAACGCGTCCTGCGTCAGATCCAATGGGAATCCATAGGTGTCATACAGTTTAAACGCCGTGTCGCCGGGCAGCGTATCGCCTTCGCCCATGTCACCAGTCGCATCATCCAAAAGCTTAAGACCACGATCCAACGTCTTGAGAAAACGTGTTTCTTCCTGCTGGAATGTTTCCTCGATCAGTTTCTGACCTTGCGTCAGCTCAGGATAGGCCACGCCCATTTGCTGCACCAGCGCGGGCACCAATTTGTGCATGACTGGATCTTTGGCCCCTAGCAAAGACGCGTGGCGCATCGCGCGGCGCATGATGCGACGCAACACATAGCCACGGCCTTCATTGGATGGCAGGACACCTTCGGCAATCAGGAAGGACGTCGAACGTAGGTGATCCGCAATCACGCGGTGATGCACGTTTTGATCGCCAAACGGATCGGTGTTTGTCGCATGTGCAGACGCTTCGATCAGCGCCTTAAACAAATCCGTTTGGTAATTGTCATGAGACCCTTGCAACAGCGCAGCCACGCGTTCCAGCCCCATGCCGGTATCAATCGACTGCATTTCCAGCGGCGTCATTGAACCATCTTCGAACTGTTCGTTTTGCATAAAAACGACGTTCCAGATTTCAATGAAACGATCACCATCTTCCTCAGGCGAACCGGGAGGGCCACCCCAGATATGATCGCCATGATCATAGAAAATTTCCGTGCAGGGACCGCAAGGACCGGTTGGACCCATTTTCCAGAAATTGTCATCCGTATCGATGCGGATGATGCGATCCTCTGGCACACCGACCTTCTTCCAGATCTCAAACGCTTCATCATCCGTGTGATAAACTGTTGTGTAGAGACGGGATTTGTCGATACCGAATTCTTTGGTCACCAGTTCCCACGCAAACGGGATCGCGTCATCTTTGAAATAATCGCCAAAGGAAAAATTCCCCAGCATTTCAAAGAATGTATGGTGACGGGCCGTATAGCCCACATTGTCCAAATCATTGTGCTTGCCGCCCGCGCGCACACATTTTTGCGACGAGGTTGCACGGTTATAGTCGCGCGTTTCAACGCCGGTGAACAGGTTCTTAAACTGTACCATCCCGGAATTGGTGAACATCAATGTTGGATCATTGCGCGGAACCAGAGGCGACGAGGCCACCGCCGCGTGACCCTGGCTCTTGAAATAGTCAAGGAAGGTCGAACGGATATCATTCAGGCTGGTCATGGCTGGCCTCATTAAGGTTGCAAATATGCCCTGCACCGCGCAAGGGCCAGCCCCGTTTATCGTCCTTTGTTTGCGCCGTAAAGCGGCAGCTTAGTCATTTATGTCAGACCCTTTACTGTGATCACGCAGGGCAACACTGTGCTTCTTGCACAAACGATTGCGCCAGCTGGTTTTTGACCTGCATAACCCTTTCCAAAATTCCGGGCTTTCTGGGGCGTTTTGCAAGGGCACGAATATCGCTTGCGCTTAGTCCCAGATCGTCAAGGACGGCCTTTGGAACACCATTCAGGTCTGGGTCCTGATGGCGCTTTAGACGCGCCTCTAAAATAAGAGGCAGCATCAATTCAAATATGTGGGAATGTCCCATTTTGTTTTCCTTTAAGCAATTCATTTCTATGATTCTAGAAATATAGATATGACAAGCAAAAACAAGATGCGTCAGAGCTTTTTCTCGAAGAAATGCTCGGCATAAACATTATCATTGTAACGATCGATTTCCGACCAGCCCATATTTTCATAAAGCCGCCGCGCCGCGATCAGCTTGCCATTGGTGTCCAGCCGCAATGTATGAATGCCCAATGCGCGGGCTTTATCTTCGATCTCGGCCATCAATTGTTTGGCCAAGCCCAGCCCTCTGGCGGCGGGTGACACCCACATGCGGCGAATTTCACCCAATCCATTGCCTTCCCCCTTCACCGCGACACATCCCACCGGCAAACCATCTGACACCGCCAATAAGAACACACCGTTCGGGCGACGCATATCATTGGCATCGGGTGGGCTGGCCTGCGCAGGATCAAAATCGGTCTCAAAAATAGCCGCAATTTCCGCGTAATATTGCGCCATGCAGTTTTTCACACGTGGATCTTCGGGATCCACTTCGCTGATCGCAATCTGTTCGCGCCCCAAAACCGTGGCCACCAGATCAATCGCCTGCAGCAACGCCTCTTGCTGGCTGTATTGGTTCAAAACCGCGCGCGCGCCATTGTTTGCCAATTCTTCATAGGCTGCCACTTCGTCACGGCCCTGTTCGGTCAATTGTGCGACCCTGCGGCGCGCATCTGTTTTGCCGGGCTGTGTGACAATCAATCCCTCATCTTCAAGACCGCGTAAAAACCGGCTCATTAGGCCGGAATCCAGCCCAAGATAGGCACGAATATCGGCAACATCTTCGCGCCCCTGACCTATGGCGTTCAGCACCCTGGCCGCGCCCAATGTTCGGCCACGCCCGAGAAAAGATTGATCCATAACACCGGTCAATGTTGTGACCGCGCGATTCAAGCGGCGGAAGCGGGATTCGTTTGACAGCATAAATTTACCTGACTTTAATCTGATATTTTTACCTGACCTACATCCGATACATTTCCCAGACAAGAAAAAAGGCGCGAAACCGCGCCTTTTATTTCGTTACAATCAAATCTTATTCGTCATCGACCAAATCAGGATCGTCCTTGGCCATTTCGAAATCCAACCCGTGGGCTGCGCGGATTTTATCTTCGATATCATACGCGATGCCTTTGTTTTCCTTCAGGAAGGTCTTGGCATTTTCGCGACCCTGACCAATGCGTTCATCCCCATAGGAATACCACGCGCCAGATTTATCTACGACGCCAGCCTTCACACCTAGGTCCAGCAATTCACCTGTTTTGGAAATACCTTCGCCATACATGATGTCGAATTCTACTTGCTTGAACGGTGGCGCGACCTTGTTCTTTACAACCTTAACGCGGGTCTGGTTGCCCACGACCTCATCCCGGTCTTTGATCGCGCCGATACGGCGAATATCCAAGCGCACAGAACTATAAAATTTCAGAGCGTTACCACCCGTTGTTGTCTCAGGTGACCCAAACATAACGCCGATCTTCATCCGAATCTGGTTGATGAAAATCACCATACAGTTCGACCGGCTGATGGATCCTGTCAGCTTGCGCATGGCTTGGCTCATCAAACGGGCCTGAACACCTACATTGCTGTCACCCATATCGCCTTCAAGTTCGGATTTCGGCGTCAAGGCCGCAACCGAGTCAACGACAACAACATTCACCGCACCAGAGCGCACCAGCGTATCAGTGATTTCCAACGCCTGTTCACCGGTATCTGGCTGCGAAATCAGCAGCTCATCCAGATCAACACCTAGCTTTTTGGCATATTGCGGGTCCAACGCGTGTTCCGCATCCACAAAGGCGCAAACGCCGCCTTTTTTCTGTTCTTCCGCAACCGCATGCAAGGTTAGCGTGGTCTTACCAGAGCTTTCCGGCCCGTAGATTTCAATGATCCGCCCCTTTGGCAGACCACCGATACCCAATGCGATATCCAGGCCCAGAGACCCTGTTGAGGTCGCCTCGATTTCCTGCAGGGCATTTTCGCCCCCCAATTTCATAATGGACCCTTTGCCGAATTGGCGTTCGATCTGGGCCAACGCGCTGTCCAGCGCCTTTTGCTTGTCGTTATTTTTCTTGGTGCTCATTGAGAGTAAGTCCGCCGTCGCCATATTACTTTATCCTCTTATTTCACACCCGTGCCCGGGCGGCAAATGCTGCTTTCGTTCACCTCTTGTTCTAAATCCTTATGAATACAAAAAGAGAACATATCAAGTTAAATATTTTCCTTAATTGTAAAGAAACATGGTTAATCATAGGTTGAAACGAATTATTTGGCCGCGTAACACATGCGCCAAAGCTTATTTTGGCAAGGTGATACACGGCATGTTGGTATTCTGGAAAGCGCGTTTGGTTTTATTGGCCGTCCCCAAAACGGGCACATCCGCCTATCAAACCGCCCTCACCCCGCATGCTGGGATCGTCGTATCCAATCCACCCGAGCTGAAACACTCCCCGGTCTATCGATACAATCGCTTCTTCCGCCCAATGTTCGACAAAAGAGGCGCAGAGGATATGGAATTGATGGCCGTAATCCGCGAACCTGTTAGCTGGTTGGGATCATGGTATCGATACCGCCAACGTCCGTTTTTGGATGGCAAAAACACCTCAACCAAAAACATCAGCTTTGATGATTTTGTTCTGGCTTATTGTCAGGACAAAAAACCAGCTTTTGCAAATGTTGGCAGTCAGGCCCGGTTTGTAGAACCCAAACCAGACGGCGCAAAAGTGAGCTATCTTTTCGCTTATGAAAACCAACCCGCTATCATTTCTTTTCTTGAAGCGCGGCTGTCAGTGAAAATCAATCTACCGCACAACAATGTCTCGGAAAAAATGCAGCTGACCCTGACCGACCAAACCTTGTCGCTGCTTCATGAAAAACGCCCAGAAGAATTCGAAATATGGGAGCACGCAAAATCCCAGAGCTCAAAGCCCTAGAAAACGCCTAAATTTCCCACAAACCGACAGCGACAGGTCTTACATAAATTGTGCATGCACAGTTTTGGTCAATTCCGACAATGAAAACGGTTTGGGCAGGAATGTCGAATTCGGAACCGGTTCTTGGCCTTCATTAAAGACGTCTTCCGCATATCCAGACACGAAAACAACCCGCACATCGGGACGCTCCATACGCGCCTGACGCACCCAACTGGGTCCATCCAACCCCGGCATGACCACATCCGTCACAAAGACATCGATTTTAAGCTCTTTGTCTTCCAACAAGGAAAGCGCGCTTTCTGCGCTGTCTGCCTCGATCACTGTGTAACCCCGCAAACGCAACGCCCGTGCAGCAAAGGCCCGTACAGGCGCTTCATCTTCAACCAAAAGAACAACACCAGATCCCTTTTCAGGTAGGCGCTTTTTCTCAGGCTCTTCCACAACGACAACAGGTTCTTCCACTGCGTCATGCGCCGGAAAGAGCAGCGTAAATTCTGTCCCTTTTCCAACTTCGCTATCTGCAAAAATGAAACCGCCGGATTGTTTGACAATACCATAGGCCGTGGACAGGCCAAGACCTGTACCTTCGCCGGTCTTTTTAGTGGTGTAGAACGGCTCAAAAACCTTTTGCAATTTATCCTTGGGAATACCGGTTCCCTGATCTCGTACGACAACAGAAACATAAAGCCCGGTTTCGATCAGCGCGCGGTCACGCTCGATGGCTTCTTTTATAATCAATTGCCGGGTTTCGATTTCGATCTCGCCACCATCAGGCATCGCATCCCGTGCGTTCACCACAAGGTTCATCATGACCTGTTCTAACTGACGCCGGTCACCACGAATATTCGGTAAAACAGTCGCATGTTTCAAAGAAAGCGTGACCTTTTCCCCGACAAGACGGTTCAAAAGATGCGTCAGATCCGCCAACGTGTCGCGCATATCCAAAGTTTCTGCACGCATCGTCTGTTTGCGCGAAAAGGCCAAAAGCTGTCCCACCAAAGCAGCCGCACGATTGGCGTTCTGGTTGATCTGAACAAGATCCCCATAGTCGGGGTCCCCCTGATCATGGCGCAGAAGCATCAGATCGCAATGCCCAGATATGGCCGTCAGCAAATTGTTAAAGTCATGTGCAACACCACCGGCCAACTGTCCGATCGCCTGCATTTTTTGGCTTTGCACAAATTGTGCTTCCAATGTTTTCAGCTCGGTCGCATCGTTCAAAACAGCGACGAGGGTTGGCTGACCATCCTCGATCATGCGGCTTAAAGTGACCTGAACAAAGATCTCTTTATCATTGCGCGTCAGACGCAAAAATTCCGATCTATTCAGTCCATTTCCTTCTGCAGCCTTGCCAATCCAGTCCAGTATGGGCCGACCCAAACCTTCCATATATTCCGCCAATGCCCCCGCGCGGTCTTTGCGGATATCCAACAGGCGGGCTGCCTCTGCATTGGCCAGCAAAATTTGCCCATCTGATGACAATTTCAACAATGGAACCGGCAAAGTATCCAACTGGGGTTGCGTTTCCAGCATTTCTTGCGCCGCAACCTTGTGCAGGACCAGTTTGGAGTTGCCCTTTGGATCGCTCTGTTTCTGAACAAGGTAAGATTTATCATTACCGGAGATATGCAATCGGTGAATGCCATTTTCTCGGAGTGGCAGATCTTCAAACAGATCATCAATAGTTTTGCATTGCTCTGGCAACAAGGACCTTGCAGCTGCGTTCATCGACACAAAGGTGCCCGTTTCTTCGCAAAATGTCAGGCTGGGATCGCCGAACGTATCATAATTGCCTGCAACACCAGGTTCAAAACGCCACAACCAAACCCCGGGTTTTAACGAGCGCACATAGACCCGATAGCGTTCAGCGTGCTTTTCTAGGTCAAGAACTGCAAACCTATCCTTATGAATCCCCTCGATGACCCGGCTCAGCAGCACCTCTGGTACAGCGAAACACTGTGCCAAAACGTCTTCGACAGCACAGTTTGAGACCTTCCCAAAAACCTTTTCGGCTGCGGAATTTCCCCACAAGACATCCCAGTTATCATTGGTCAGCACACACATAAGCGGCGACCGCTCAAACATGTCGCGCAAACCCCAAAGGGAAAAGAACCTCCAGACGCGCTGGGGGCCAAATCCCGTATAAGACCGCATCCCGGTGCCATCCATTCTGGATGAGGATTTAAAATTTGCGGTGTTTTTTTCAGCCTGATCTGTGATCGACATTCACTTCCAACCCACGTGTTTTGGGAATGTAGACAGTAAGAGCGTTAATCATGAGTTAATGCAATCGATTAACGAAATAACCTGAGGCATTTTCTAGACTTTTTCCAAAATCGATATGAAAAATCCATCACCACCATCCAGCGGCGTATATTGGCGTTGCACTTTTCGAACAAACCCGTTGTTGTTTAAAAGGAAATTCTCGATCTGATCTTGATTTTCACACTTTAACAACGAACAGGTCGCATATGCCAAATGCCCACCGGGTGATACCAAAGCCGCACAATCAACCAGAATTTCAGCCTGCGTTCTTAACGTATCATCCAAGACCTCTTGCGTCAGACGCCATTTACCTTCCGGCGTTCGGCGCCATGCACCGCTACCAGAACAAGGCACATCACAAAAAACCAGATCATACTGAGACTGGGGATCCGACACGATGTTGACATTTGCCCCTGCCCGCCCGGCGCGGTCTGGCAAATCCTTCATCCGTTGTGGAAATTTGTCATGCGCATCGATTTTTGCACTGCGAACGCGTGCAGCCATGGCCAGGGCTTTCCCCCCGCCACCTGCACAAAAATCCAACACTTTCGCGCCATCTGACACAGGCAAAGCGTCAACCACGGCCTGACTGGCAGTATCCTGCAATTCGACAAGCCCGTTTTTATAAGCCTCAGATTGCGCGACACGCCGAGGATTGGACACAACATGCAGAGCAGTTGGTGACAAAGAATGCGGCTCGGTCTCGATCCCATCTTTTTGCAACGCATTTTGCGCAGCTGTGATGTCTGTCTTCGACAGATTGACGCGCAAAAACACATCCGCACGACCACGCATAACACGTGCAACCGTTTCCGCGTCATCCCCCAGTGAAGACCGCCATAATGGCAACAGCCAATCCGGCAAATCCAACGCCACGGAATCCTGCGGCAGCTCCCCACCGTTTTCCTCATCTTGTGTTAGCGCCAAAGGCGCATGCCCCTGACCGGAGAAAAAATCACCAAGGTCCAATTCTTGCTCTCGCAACAAACCAATCATCCGGCCGCGCCCGGTTTCCGCCCCGCCACGTATCGCGGTGCTGCGCCATTTACGCAGAACATCAAAAACATGATCTCGAATCGCGGCACGGTCTTTGGATCCGGCAAATCGCGACGAGCGCGTCCAATTGGTTAGGGCCTTTTCAGCAGGCACACCGTCACCAATCCGATCCAAAATTTCAATTGCAGCTTGAATGCGGGCAGCTGGCGTCATGGTGTTCCCTTTATTTTTTTAAACATCTGACCGTTACATAGATAAATCCAAATATCTTAACGGACCCGGAGCTGGGGCCATGCGACGTCGCATCTTTTGCCAACAAAATCCAGCCCGCTTGCGACCCACAATCCACCTAGATTCCACAAAAACAGGACAGACCACGCTCTACTTGCCAGGAAACGGTCCGCCCTCACGCAGGATACCACGCTGAAAACCAACCGAAATTTCTATAGTACTCAATCACCAAACCTATCCAAATTCGACTCTCGACCCCATCCCAATGATGAACATCACAAATAAAACCAACTCTTCAAAAACTGAAAACCAAAATCCACAAACAGCTTATTTTTTAATCATATTGACTATTTTTTAAACTCATCTCAAAATTTACCCCTAAAACATAGGGCAAACACCTTGCCGTCCGGTTGTTCTTATCTTTGAGAGATGTTCAGCCTTCGCAGGCACCAGGTTTGACGAGGAGGTCGCAGATCATGAAAAAAATCGAGGCAATCATTAAGCCGTTCAAACTTGATGAAGTCAAAGAAGCGCTACAAGACGCTGGCATTCAAGGTCTAAGCGTTGTCGAAGTAAAAGGGTTTGGTCGCCAAAAGGGCCACACCGAACTGTATCGCGGTGCAGAATACGTGGTTGATTTCCTGCCAAAAGTGAAAATCGAAGTTGTCCTAGACGACGAACAGGTTGACGCCGCACTGGAAGCCATCGTGGCCGCTGCAAAAACAGACAAAATCGGTGACGGTAAGATCTTCGTATCTCCCGTAGAGCAAGCGATCCGCATTCGTACTGGCGAAGCAGGATCAGACGCGCTTTAATACTTTCGTAAAATGCGCGACGGGCATTCAGGAAGAAAGGCCCGGAGCTACAAGTTTCAACTAAAGTCCAACGACAGAAAAGGAAGTAGAGAATGAGCAAAGACGCAGTTCTCAAGCTGATGGAAGAAGAAGATGTCGCATATGTTGACATTCGCTTCACAGACCCGCGCGGCAAACTCCAGCACGTAACAGTAATGGCGGATCAGGTAGACGCAGACTTCCTGGACGAAGGTTTCATGTTCGACGGTTCCTCCATCGCAGGTTGGAAATCCATCGACGAATCCGACATGAAACTGATGCCGGATACAAACAGCGCGTATATCGACCCTTTCTTTGCTGAAAAGACACTGTGCCTGCACTGCTCCATCGTTGAGCCTGATACAGGTGAAGCTTATGATCGTGACCCACGCGGCACAGCTGAAAAAGCAGAAGCATACCTGAAATCCACAGGTATCGGCGACACGGCATTCATGGGCCCAGAAGCGGAATTCTTCCTCTTCGACAACGTCAAGTATTCCAACGCGATGAACAAAGTGTCCTACGAAGTCGACGCAATCGACGGCGCGTGGAACACTGACACAGATTACGAAACTGGCAACATGGGCCACCGCCCAGGCATCAAAGGCGGCTACTTCCCAGTACCACCAGTAGATGATGGCCAGGAAATCCGTGGCGAAATGCTGTCCACAATGAAGCGCATCGGCATGAAAGTTGACAAGCACCACCACGAAGTGGCGTCCTGTCAGCACGAGCTGGGCCTGATCTTTGACAGCCTGACCAAGCAAGCGGACGAGCTGCAGAAATACAAATACGTGATCCACAATGTGGCGGCTGCTTACGGCAAATCCGCGACATTCATGCCAAAGCCAATCGCAGGCGATAACGGCACAGGCATGCACGTGAACATGTCCATCTGGAAAGACGGCAAGCCATTGTTTGCTGGCGACCAGTATGCGGACCTGTCTGAAGAAGCTCTGTTCTTCATCGGTGGTATCCTGAAGCACGCGAAAGCCCTGAACGCATTCACAAACCCATCCACAAACTCTTACAAGCGTTTGATCCCGGGTTTCGAAGCACCAGTTCTGCGCGCGTATTCTGCACGTAACCGTTCCGGTTGTGTACGTATCCCATGGGCGGAATCCCCCAAAGCGAAGCGCGTTGAAGCACGTTTCCCAGATCCCGCAGCAAACCCATACCTGTGCTTCGCGGCACTGTTGATGGCGGGTATCGACGGCATCAAGAACAAAATTCACCCAGGTGAAGCATCTGACAAAGACCTGTACGATCTGCCAGCCGAAGAACTGGCTGAGATCCCAACAGTTTGTGGTTCCCTGCGTGAAGCGCTTGACGAGCTGAAAGCAGACATGGACTTCCTGACAGCGGGTGACGTGTTCACTGCCAGCCAGATCGAAGGCTATATCGAACTGAAAATGGAAGAAATCGAACTGTTTGAGCACACGCCTCACCCAGTTGAATTCCAAATGTACTACAGCTGCTAATCAGCTCTTGTATATCAATAATGAAAGGGCGTCCCACGGGGCGCCCTTTTCTCGTAGGGCTAAGAAGAAGCAAAGATATTTGCTTAAGCACAACCACTTTGCTGCTGCGTGCATAAAAGGAATTCGGTTTACAACACGACGAATCGCAGGATTGCTCCCGTATCTACCAACTGATGTGCATTGCACAAACAGAAGCAATCTGTGGGCCACGCCAATCGCATTCGTCCGACGTTCCCGCTTATGGTGGACAACAGTCCGGAGCCAATGTCAAAATGCTTAAGTATCAGGAGGAAGTGGATTGGATTCAGGTTGGTTAGTAATTCTTAAAGCAAGCGCTTGGCAGCTACTTGGAATTAGTGTTGCCTTAGGCGTGTTTCAGTATTTGTTGTGGACTGAGTTCATTCCTCCCTCAACCTCTCCCCTTTTTGTCTACGGCCTGCCTTTGGCCATTCTAATTTCCGCCGGACTAGGCCTCGCCTCGTTAATCGAACAGGTCACAAAATGGGCGACTGCAGAGTTCAAAAAGCAACGCGAAGCAAGAGATCAGGATCGAGAAATTGCAAAACACCAACGCAAATTCCGTGAGCACATTCCCTATATGACAGAAAGCGAGTTAGCCATTTACGGCTATCTACTTAAGCACCGCCGGAAAAGCTTCACAGCTGAAATGGACGGAGGACATGCTGCTTCCTTATACAAGCGCGGGTTCATTCAGACTGACGCGCAGATTGGTCATTCTTATAATCCCTTTGAATTTCCGTTCTCCGTACCGGATCACATTTGGTCGCTCTTGGAAGAGACCCGGGAGCAATTTCCAAGCGAATTCAAAGACAGAACGTTACCTTGGTCTCGGCGTCATTTTTGAGGATGCTCAAATTATGCGGAAATGAAGAAACGGCCATTCAATTGGTACTGCCCAATGTCTCCTCTGCGCCCATACCGGACATCATCCAAAAATTCGCCTATGGTCGGACGTTTCTCTCAGGTGTTGGATGCCTGAAACAAATCAACCGTCTCGCCCCAGTGCTTTTCGTCACATCCCATGACACCACGTTTTGACCTCCGATCGAGGGTAACAAAAAAGCAATTCGGCTGTGTCAATGGTGGAATATTCCCCCTTTGCGCTTCCCGGCCACTCCAGTAGGGTCGCGGCAAATCTGATTTACACATCCTACGAGGATTTCATGGTTCGTTCATTCACTTGTATCGCCGCATTTGTGGCATCTTTGGCGGCAGGTTCGGCATTTGCCGCGTCTTGTGGCAACACGTCTTCCGGTTTCAACGCTTGGAAACAGGAATTCGCGGGCGAGGCGCAACGCGCCGGTATCGGGCGTGCTGGCCTTAGTGCATTGGCCAATGCCACCTATTCCACCAAAACCATTCATGCCGACCGCAATCAAAAGGGCGTCAAATACGCGCTAAATGATTTTATCCGTATTCGCCTTGGATCGTTGGACAGTTTCGCAGCCGGTGCGCGCAAACGAAAAGCACAGCGCGCGCAGTTCTTTGCCAGCGTAGAGGCACGTTACGGCGTGCCCGCCGGCATTTTGCTGGCCATCCACGGTATGGAAACCGGCTATGGTCGCACAATGGGGTCCGTGCCCGTCGTATCATCCATCCTGACCGTCGCCTATGATTGCCGTCGCGCATCATTCTTTACGCCCCATGCGTTGGCCGCGTTGCAAATGGTCGATCGTGGCATGCTCAGCCCAACCCAATTGGGCGCGTTCCATGGTGAATTGGGGCACACACAATTCCTGCCGGGCAACGCTATGCGATACGGCATTGATGCGACCGGTGATGGCACGGTTGATTTCTACAATGAATATGACGCACTGGCCTCCACGGCCAATTTCCTGCGTCAAAAAGGATGGAAAGCGGGCCAATCCTATCAGGAAGGCAGCCATAATTTCCGTGTGCTAAACGAATGGAACGCAGCAACGGTCTACCAGCAGGCCATTGCCCTATCCGCCGCAAAAATCGACGGCTGATTGCTATTACACCCTATGGGACAGGGCGGCATTGGCCGCCCTTTTCATATCACACGCCGAACTGAGCACGATCCATCACATAAGTATGGATTGAAAACACCACCGCATTGGTTTTGGGCAATCGGACCAAACATTGACGTTCCGAACGTAGAAAACCAGCCGCCGCCGGATCGCTTTTGTCGCGCGGCGCTGTTTCAGAACGCGGCTGAAACAAGCTAGGGTCTTTATAAAACAATGCGTTGTAACGCCATAAAGGCCGATCCGGTCTAATCCCGTCAAACAATCGCTGGACGCGTTTGGCGACATTGTCGTCATAAGGGTCAACCGGCGTATGGATCCCGATCAATGCCTTACCTGCCTTTTCCGCCAACATCCAACTGGCAGGAAAGCACAACACAGCTGCCGTCAAAACATGTTCCGGCACGCCATCGGGCTTTTGCAAAATGCATAGATCTTCTTGTAAAACCATACCCAAACCGGCCAACGGATCTTCCGCAAGGTCGACCTGATGACCATCTGGGCAACTGACATGCAGTCCTGATTTTTCGAACCCATCTGGCAGATGATCCAGCACAAAATCACGCAGTTCTAAAATAGCCTCTTCAGCCACGTCCGAGCTGTGAAACACATCTTTCCGACATTCGCTCAGCAACTGCCTGCGCAACGCCATTTGCGCAGCATAAGCATCATCCACCAGCAGCCAATCCGTTATATCCAAGGGGGAAATACCCGGTAAGGGGCGAGACACCAATGGATCATAAGGAATATGTTTTTGTAAAATCACAGGCCTGAAACATCTTCGGCAAATTTGGCCTGCCAATACGGCGTCAACAGCCGGTCCCGCATGCCCAATACACCGGGATTTTTCAGATGCTGCTCCAATTCAGCCAGAGGTTTCCACGCCAGGTCCAAAGATTCATCAGAAATTTGGATCTCTCCAGCCTGTGCGCGCATCAGAAACCGAATGTCGTAATGGATATGCGCAGGTTCTTTTGCATTTGCAGGGATGTCGTGAATGCCAACCGCGAACACCTCTTCTGCAATAAACGAAACACGCGCCAGACCAGATTCCTCATAGGCCTCGCGCAGGGCCGTAAAGCGCATATCGGCAACGCCGTCGCAATGCCCGCCCAACTGCAGCCACTGTTTTAACTTCGCATGATGTGTCAGCAAAACATGTGTGCCTGCTGCATTCAACACAAAGGCCGATCCTGTAACATGCCCACCAATCAACGGATCACGCGAAAAGGCAGCAAGGCCCTTTTCTGCCACAAAATCCGTAATCCGTGACCAGTTTTCCCGGTCTGCATCATCAAGACAGTGAAACTGCCCAAGCACGTCAATCATTTTCGAAAAACACCTCTGCCAATACCCCCAAATGGTCCGACCCCAAATAGGGGCGCGTTTCTATGCGTCCAGGTACCGAGGCCAGAACATGATCAATAGAAACAGGCAAGCCCATTTTATACCGAGTCGGCATCAACGCCCCGACTTTGCGCGTTCCAGTCGCACGTTCAATCGCTTTGACGCTGTAGCCCCAAGGCATCATGTTGAAATCCCCGCCAATAATCACATCCCCCTCCAAGCCCTGCAGTTCTTGTAGGATCTCATCCAACTGACCGGGCTGCCGCGCTGGCCAAGGCCAATACAGATGTATTGAAAAGACCCAAACCAAGCCCTGAGGCGTATTCACACGAAACCCAGCAGCCCCCAAAGTGTCACGGCCAAGACAGGTCTGCGTGCCCTGAATCACCGGCCATTTCGACAAAACTGCGGTCGCGCGTTCATCTGAAAAGCAGGAAAATGTGTAACGATAGACATCGTTCATCTTGACCTTGATGATTTTACGCATCGGGTCTGCTTCCTGCATCAGAATGATATCAGGGCGTAACTCATGCAGTTCATCCACCAAATCCAAACCCCGGCGATTGGTGGTCAGAATGTTCTTTTGATACACTCTCAGGCTCTGTTCAGATGTCCCTGTGGGCTGGGCTTCATATCGTGTCGCCATGACCGAAAGGAACGGGAAAAGCGCAATAAGAACAACGGGTATTTGTATTTTGAACGACCAGCCAGAACAGATCACAAAAAACACCGCCAGTAGAGAAACGGGAACCCGAAAAATGGCCAATGTGTCACCAATTGGAACATATCGCCCCAGATATCCCGCGACCAAAATGGTCAAAAAGACCAGTGCCAATCGGGATCTTGTCTTATATGTCACTGCCTCACCTTTGCGTTAGCCCCGGCCTACAGGGCTTGTTTCGTACCGCATGTCACGCCATTCCTATGAGACGACCAAAACATTAACACAACGCTAGAAACGGACCTTTGATGCCAACAGAACGCATTAGATTTCGCGGACATGACGGATCGCTTCTGGACGCGCGTCTAGATATGCCTGATGGAGCCGTATTGGCCACCGCCCTTTTTGCGCATTGCTTTACATGTGGCAAAGATATTGCGGCAGCGCGCAGAATTGCAGCACGGTTGGCGTCGATGGGCATCGCTGTGTTGCGCTTTGACTTTACAGGTCTTGGTCACTCAGGCGGGGAATTCGCCAACACAACCTTTCAGTCCAATGTTGAAGACCTGAAACTTGCGGCTGATTTTCTGGCAACCCGCGATCTTGCACCAAATATGTTGATTGGCCATTCTTTGGGCGGCGCTGCGGTATTGCGTGCAGCGCGTCATATCGACAGTGCCAAGGCTGTGGTCACATTGGGTGCACCCTATGATCCGGGTCATGTCACACATAATTTCGCCTGTGGTTTGGATGAAATCCTGACCAAAGGACAGGCCGAGGTCAATTTGGGCGGACGCCCCATCACGATCAGCAAGGAATTTGTGCAAGATGTCGAAGCCGTAAATCTAAAGGACGACATTGCAGATCTGAACAAGGCCTTGCTGGTGTTACACGCGCCCCGCGACGCAATTGTCGACGTATCCAACGCAACGCAAATTTTCGTCGCGGCCAAACACCCCAAAAGCTTTGTCACTTTGGACGATGCAGACCATCTGATTTCGGACCTAAAAGACGCCAATTATGCCGCCAATGTCATCGCGGCATGGGCAGGAAAATATCTGGATTTAACCCCGCCTGCCCCACCTATTGGCGCACCTGAAGGTGTTGTGCGCATCACAGAGGTCGATCCCAATGGGTTTCTCCAAGACATCCAGAACGGTCCCTGGCACCACATGGTTGCCGATGAACCTGCCGCATATGGCGGGGACAACAAGGGCATGTCCCCCTACGGCTTTATCGCAGCCGGCCTTGGCGCCTGCACATCCATGACCTTGCGTATGTATGCAAATCGCAAGGGGCTGGAATTAGACAAAATTTCGGTCGACGTCACCCATGACAAAGTTCATGCGCAAGATGCCGACACACACAGCGATGCACGTGTGGACCGTTTTGTTCGCACCATCACATTGGTCGGTGATCTAACGGAACAGGAACGCGCCAAGCTGTTGGAAATCGCGGATAAATGTCCAGTACACCGCACATTAGAAGGATCTGCCTTGATTGAAACGGCACTGATCGGCACCAAAAGATCCTTGGCGGGCACATAAAAAAGGCCGGACAAATGTCCGGCCTTTCTAGGAAATCTTCGTAGTAAATCGGCGCTTATTCGCGACCTGTCAGCTTCCAAACGATTGGCAACAACAGAGCAACAATCGCCAGTTTCAGCGCATCACCGATCAGGAATGGTGTCAGACCCCATTCCAGAATTGGCTTATCCCAGCCATATAGCGTACCCAGCCACAGCAGGCCTGGAACGTAAATCAATGCATTGCCAACCAGCAGCGCAACAATCATTTTAAATGTGGAACGATCCCAACCCGCACGGGCAAACGCGCCCAATGCCAAAGTCGCCAGAACATAACCGACCAGGTAGCCACCTGTGCCACCCATCATATATTCTAGGCCATTCTTTTCCGCTGAAGAGCTGGCGAAAATATCAAAACCCAGCATGCCGATAATCATGTATCCCATGATTGTCACCAGACCCAGACGCGGGCCGTAAGAGGCACCTATGCCCAGAACAGCAAATGTGCCCATTGTTACTGGAACCGGTGATGGCCAAACTGGCACAGCGATTTTCGCGCAGACTGCCAGCAATGCGATGCCGACGACGACCAACGCCACTTCTTTCAAGCGACGCTGTGTTCCTTCATTCGCTCCGAATGCTTCTGCAAGCACGGTTGAATTCGCAACAAGGTTCATTCTTGTGTCCTTCCCCTCTGGATAATTGGACAGCTATGTGCCCTATTCACGGCCAAGCTGCAACCACGATCATGCGATAAACGCCCAAGTATGGCGTCTCGGGAGTTTATTTATGGTCCAAAATCTCGTTGCGAAACGCGTCCAATAGATGGATCGAATCAGTCTAATTTGGGCTGGTATTCAGTTCAGTTACAAGGGTTACAAACCCTCACAAGTAAAATTTTTCCGACAGACCGATTTAACAGACATCGGTCCGATTTGAATAGCTGGTTAAAGAATGAATAATCATATAAACGTTAACTACAATTTCGGTTGACTTAGCCACACGTTGATCAAGTAGAAGTAAAAAGGTATTTTGAGTGACACATTACGTACAAAAATCACAAAAACGAATTTCCAAACGCTCTGTTATGGACTCTCCACTGCTAAAGGTTGAAAGGGCCAAAAGCCACATCGATACGCTGATTGCTCATCAAGCAACCCTTCCCGTGTCTTTGTTCGACATGGGGGTAGTCGCTGAAAGAAGCACCCCCCTCTTGTCCGAACCAGATCGTCAAACACTCGTTTATGTCCCCAAAAAATCTGTCTCTAAGTTCTTTGGCACAATCATAGGCGACACTGTCAACAATCTCCGAGAATCCCTCGACATTTGGATCAACCATGCTCAAAGATGTGCTGGATCTAGTAGCAAACTCTACTTTCCTTTCTCGGAAAAACGGCAAGACCTTAAAACCTCCAAATCCTTTCGTCCGGTACAAAAGGCCTTCCCGGACGCTGCGGACTTCATCGCAGAAGAAATAAAACCTTGCCGGGATACACATCCTTACCTCTGGGCCATCACTAGACTGTCCAATATTAACAAACATAACGAGATCATCCCCATTGTCGGGATTTCGCAAATCAACTGTCGTAACATCAGAATTGGGACTAACTTTATTGGATCTTTGGACGTCACTGGAAATGCTGACCAACCAATGAAACTGTTGGCCGCTGGTCAAAGCGAACGCATCGCCATACAAGGCGATGTCCAAATCTCCGCGGAGATGACTTTCCCAAAGGGAAGCCTGTTCGAGAACGAGCCGGTTATCCCAACGTTGCTTCAAATGTCCGAGGCTGTCGATGCTACCTTGCGAGCTTTGGAACAGTTCATCACTCCCTACTGTCGATGAAGTTGGCATAGGCTGTTACCTCCGACGCAATTCGTAAAGTTTCTCAGAAAAAACAAATGTGAGACAATTTGCATTGCTCGCAACCAATAATTGCGGGCGCATGATTAATGACACATTAACAGAAAATTCTTTCCAGTGAGTTTTTCTTTACCTGAAGATACAGACTATGAAATCGAAACGGATATCTGATGTTTCGCGCGTTTTTTGTGCTCAAAAATCAACGTCTTTCCCATGAAGACCAATGCATTGGCGCAAAGGCTTGACCGGTCTGTCCAGACTGGTCAGATGGACCTGTGTTTTGCGCGTATGACGTGCCTTTGAATAAAGTGGAGTGCCCAATATGCCATCCATATCGCTCAGCGGAGACTGGACCGGCGTTTACGACTATTCGGAGGCCACAAATTTTGATCCCGTCACGTTTCATGCATCACTGACTGACATCGCTGGCGTGATTTGGGGCACAAGTTTGGAAAAAAGCGCCCTTCCTGACAGCAGCGATATGATAGAATCTGCACTAAACGGATCACGCAGCGCGCGCGAAGTTCGGTTTCGCAAAGTCTATACAAGCGACATGAACGGGGGCGAATTGCCGATCGATTATGCCGGTGTCTTATCGGCAGACGGAAATCGCATCACAGGAAATTGGCGTTTCTTTATTTCTAATCCTCTTGGAGGGGGCCCATTCGTCATGAACCGCCACCCGGTGAAAGAAGCCGAAATTATCCGTCAATTGTCCGCCATGATTGAGATAAAGACCTAAGCGAGGGCGGTCCAACGCACTGCTGATTGACAATGAGATTGACTAACGGCTTTCATAGAGTTTGCCTTTCACGCCTCCCTTAAAAAACGGCTCTATAACCATAAAAAACCTGCTCAGGGTAAGCATTTCCCTACTGTACGAAATGGTTAATGAGTTATTAAACAACAACCTCATGAAGGAGATTGTTGATGAAGTTTATTTTGCTAATACCCACCCTTGCGGTAGCCTTAATTTTCTCAGTTGTGAGCGCGGACGCTCATGGAGGGGGATGTCGAAAATCATCACCCGCCGGACAATGCTGTCACGCGGACAACAGTAATGGCGGGCACGTACACTGCCACTAAAGTGATAAAGCTCTATATTAGCTGCCGCATTTTCTTCTAAGACGCAGACCTATGTTGAGCTTGAACAAAGAAAAAGTCTACGTCGGTTGCTGGCCGACGTAGAACTCATCCACTTTTCAACACGCCGATTGCGATCCCAAACGACCGTTGGGAACGCCGCGATCAAACCAGAACGGTTTTCACCTCAACATTCCCTTTGATTGCATGGGAATAGGGGCAAATCACATGACCACGCTCGATGATCTTTTCCCCGACGCAGCGATCAACACCTGGCAAGGTGACCGTGAGTTCAACAGTCAGGCCAAAGCCAATATCGCTGCGCGGGCCAATACCAACTTTTGCATCCACCCGGGCATCTTCGGGAACAGTTCCCAATTTTTCACTGTTCGCGGCAAAATGCATCGCCCCTAGAAAACAGGCAGCATACCCCGTTGCAAACAATTGCTCAGGGTTCAGGCCAGCACCTGATCCCCCCAAGTCCTTGGGACTGGTCAGTGTTACAGTCAGCATACCAGATGTCAGACCGGCCAGACCGTTTCGGCCCCCACCCGTTGCATAAGCGTCTGTGGAATATTTTACGTCAATGGTCATGATTTTATCTCGCTCTCGATTATATCGTGCGCGATCTTTATTAAACAACAACGCCCACGTCAATAGCTTGCTATTTAATCGTGTGCGATATATTTTCGACGCATGTCCAAGCCCATTCATGATCTGCTGTGTCACGCCCTATATTCCGCCAACCTGTCTATGCAGAAAGTATATCGCGATCTGCTGGCACCTATGGGTCTAACATATCCGCAATATCTGGTGATGACTGTGCTATGGCACAGTTCTGAACCCCCAACCGTGAAAGAGATCGGGGCGCAGGTGCAGCTTGAATCCAGCACCCTGACGCCACTGTTGAAACGGATGGAAAAAATGGCTTTGATTGAACGCACCCGCGATATCAAAGATGAACGTCAGGTGCGCATTGCATTGACATCGGCCGGACGCGCAATGGAACAACAGGCCTCTGACATCACTCAATGCGTGGAAAATGGGTTAAGCGGCCGTTCCGAGGATTTGCAAACGACCCGCGATATCCTGAAACATCTATCAACAGATCTTCTGGCTTTGGCATCAAACGACAGATCCAAATAGAATCTGTCTATTGAGAATCCGATTGGGGTCAGTTTTTCAGGATCAGCCCCCAGGCACAGCACGCACCTATGACCGACGATATTCCGTCACCGACCGGTACGATTTTCTCGGCCCTGACACATTCCACGTCACGGACCAGACAGGCCAGCCGGTAAAATCATAGCACCCGTCATATTGATCAGGGGCACAATAATGCCCAACCTCTCCGCCCAACTGCGGCACATTGTGGAAAAACCGGTCCTCATCAAACCAGACAGATAGATCATCGCGCCAGATATAACGCTGCTCGGCCGTCAACGCGCCCTGCCCTTCGATCTGCAATTGCCCTGTTTCATGATAAAGCGCGCCACCATCGACTTTTTGCCAAACAGCCGTTCCGCGAAAAGTCGCTTCTGGTCCCTTGGCCTGTGCGATCCGCCGCGAGATGGACCATGACCCCAAAAAGTCGGCCAAACTGCGTTCTGCGCGCGTCATCTCTGCCTGTGCCATCGCCCTTAGCCTCTTGCCCCTTTTGCCCCAGCCTTCTATGACAGGCGCGCAATCCCGACAATCACAAAGGCCACGCTCGATGATCCCTCGCTATTCCCGTCCTGATATGGTTGCCATCTGGTCTCCTGAAAGCAAATTCCGCATTTGGTATGAGATCGAGGCACATGCCTGCGACGCCATGGCCAAGCTGGGTGTGATCCCACAGGAAAACGCAGACGCTGTGTGGAAAGCCAAGGATGTCGAATTTGACGTGGCACGCATTGACGAAATCGAAGCCGTTACAAAACATGACGTCATCGCATTCCTGACACATCTGGCTGAACATGTCGGATCAGAAGAGGCACGTTTCGTGCATCAGGGGATGACCTCCTCTGACGTTTTGGACACATGTTTCAATGTCCAACTTGTCCGTGCGTCCGACATCCTGATCGCCGATCTAGAAGGTCTGCTGGCCGCGCTGAAACGTCGGGCCATTGAACATAAAGACACGATCCGCATCGGCCGCAGCCACGGCATCCATGCAGAACCAACCACAATGGGTCTGACATTTGCGCGTTTCTATGCGGAAATGGATCGCAACCTGTCCCGCATGCGCGACGCACGCGCAGAAATCGCAACAGGTGCCATTTCGGGTGCGGTTGGTACATTTGCCAATATCGATCCTGCGGTTGAAGAACATGTCTGCGATCAGTTGGGTCTGGTTCCAGAACCCATCAGCACACAGGTTATTCCACGCGACCGTCATGCTGCATTCTTTGCGACATTGGGCGTGATTGCATCCTCGGTTGAAAATATCGCGACCGAAATTCGCCACATGCAACGCACCGAAGTTTTGGAAGCCGCTGAATTCTTTTCTATGGGTCAAAAGGGATCATCCGCGATGCCCCATAAAAAGAACCCAGTTCTGACAGAAAACCTAACCGGTTTGGCGCGTCTGGTCCGTATGGCAGTTGTGCCTGCAATGGAAAACGTCGCCCTCTGGCACGAGCGGGATATTTCCCACAGCTCGGTTGAACGCAATATCGGCCCGGATTCCACAATCACCTTGGACTTTGCCCTGTCCCGCCTGACAGGCGTGATCGACAAACTGTTGGTTTATCCAGAAAACATGCTGGCCAACATGAATAAATTCCCAGGTTTGGTCATGTCGCAACGTGTCTTGCTGGCCCTGACCCAAGCGGGTGTTAGCCGTGAAGACGCATATCGTTTGGTTCAACGCAACGCGATGAAAGTATGGGATCACCGCACAGATTTCCGTGAAGAACTGCTGGGTGATGAAGAGGTCCGCGCGGCCTTGTCTGAAGATGAAATCAACGAAAAATTCGACCTTGGCTACCACACCAAACATGTCGATACGATTTTTGCCCGCGTGTTTGGCACAGATTGATCGCAAAGTTGACTATAAAACAGTGTTTTATAAGAAAGCGGCCCCAATTCGGGCCGCTTTTTTCTTTCCATAGACCGTTTGCATGATACAGTCCGTCCCGGAGTTGGAGGGGAAATTACGATGAGGAATGTGGCAATCGCTGTCGCGTTTGGGGCCTTGGCCGTTTCGCAAGCGGCACTTGCTGTTGGGCCAGATGATAACGCGTCCTCTTCTGAAACGCCCACACAAGTTCCTATTCCACCAGAAGATCCCAAATGTGCCGACGGCATGGTTTGGGACACTGAAAGCGAACAATGCCTGGATGCTGATAGTCGTCACATAGACGATTCTGAACGTTTGGAAGCCGTTCGTGAATATGCTTATGCAGGTCAACTAAACATCGCATCGAAAGTGTTGGACGAGATGAATGATCAATCCGCCGATGGCGTTTTGACATATCGCGGTTTTTTAGCACGCAAATCAGGTGACATCGAATCTGGCATAGCTTGGTATCAAAAAGCATTAGAATTAAATCCCGACAACCTTATGGCACGGTCTTATATCGGCCAAGGCTACGTAGAATCTGGGAATATGGAGCGGGCTTTAGACCAGTTGGTGGAAATCCAGAAACGTGGCGGATTGGACAGCTGGCCCGAACGCGCGCTCAGATTAGCCATCGATCGTGGCGAAGGGTATTCTTACTGAGGCACTCAAATTTGGTTAGTTGATTAAAATGCTTCGCAACTAACCTATTATTCTGTCTTCCTTAACCACGAAGAAACCTCGAAGCTATAGCGATACTCACAAGAAAACGGAGTGTCAGAATGTCCAATATGTTGCCAGCCAATGTGCCCGGGCTCCCCATGCCCGCATCCATGAATCCCGAGGGATTGTCGAAAAAGGCAAAGGCGGCCATTATTGTTCAAGTTATCCTGAACGAGGGCACTGATATTGATCTCAGCGATCTGCCAGAATCACATCAGGCCCAACTGACGACTTTGTTGGCGCATATGCGATACGTGGATCGTGAAACGCTAAATTCGGTTGTGGAAGAGTTTACGGAACAACTTAATGCCGTAGGCATGTCATTCCCCGGCGATATGGCCAGTGCCCTATCCGCATTGGACGGCAAAATTTCCGCTCGCACCGCAGCACGCCTGCGTCGCGAAGCCGGTGTTCGTCAAACAGGCGATCCGTGGAAACGGATCAATGACGTGGCCGAAGAGAAACTGATCGAACTTGTCGATTCCGAAAGCACCGAAATCGCAGCGGTTATGCTGTCAAAAATCACGACAGATAAGGCGTCCAAAATTCTGGCCGCCCTTCCGGGTGACAAAGCAAGACGCATTTCCCTGGCTGTGTCGATGACCACCGATATTAGTCCGGATTCGGTAGACCGTATTGGAATCAGTTTGGCCACTCAGTTGGATCAGATGCCGATCCCCGCGTTCAAAAACAAACCAAACGAGCGTCTTGGCGCGATCTTGAACTATTCGCCAAGTGACAAACGTGAAGAGCTTTTGCAAGACATTGAAACCGAAGATTCAGTATTCGCCGAAGCCGTCCGCAAGGCGCTCTTTACATATGGAAACATCCCAGATCGAATTGATCCAAAAGACATTCCGAAAATCACGCGTGACATCGATCCTGAAAAGCTGGCGATTGCTATCGGCACATCCACCAGCGAAGAGGATATTCGCAGCACTGAATTCCTGCTCGAGAACATCTCAAAACGTATGGCACAAAACCTGCGTGAAGAATCTGCAGCCTATTTAGACGTGAAGCCAAAAGTTGCCGAAGCAGCAAAATCAGATGTCGTCTCCGTTATTCGTGAATTGATCAATGTTGGCGAAATTGAGCTTCGCGAACCGGATGATGAATAATTCTGTTCCGGTTTTCCGGGATATTCATGATCTGCGCTCCTACTTTTAAAGGGTCCCAAGGCGAATATCTTCTTGCCCGAATCCAATGCCTTTTCCTCAGACGCGAAGCACGGTAAAAAGCCAGCCTCGCGTCATCGAAGGACGACAAGTGCATGGCCCGCTCAAATAAACATGTGACGCACGCCTCAAAAAGCGTGCCTGCCGCCAAAGAAACACAAGACACCACAGGCAGCTGGGGTGATTGGTTTGTCTTCGTGTTGGGCTGGGGTTTCATACGTTTGGTTTTGCTGTTTCCATACGCAATACGTTTACACATGATGGGCGCGTTCATTAGATGGATCATTGGCCCATTGGCCGGATATCGCGAACGCGCCGAGGCCAACCTGTCGTATATTTGGCCCGAATTGACCGATACCAAGAAACGCCAAATTGCCAATCAGGTATTGCGAAATTCTGGCCGCGCCCTGATCGAAAATTTTGATCTGAATGAACAAAAACAACGTTCGTCAAAGGCCCACATACATGGACCGGGGTTGGAAGCCATCGATCAGGCACAGGCGCAAGGTCGCGCCGTTTTGCTGATCTCGGGTCATTTCGGGAATTACACGGCCATCCGTTCGGCAATTGCGGCCCGGGGATATGAAGTCGCCGCGTTGTATCGCCCCTGGTCCAATGCCTATCTCAATAAGCATTACATGAATCACTTCGGCACCGGCCTAGGTCCGGCTTTCCCTCAGGGGCGGCGCGGGACGATGGGATTGGTGCGACATCTCAATTCTGGCGGTGTCGCAGCCATTTTGTTTGATGTCTACGATAGCGCCGGGATCAAGATCAACTTCTTGGGCAAACCCGCGCCAACACTGACATCTGCAGCCGACATTGCTTTGAAAACGAACGCGCTCTTAGTTCCGTGTTTCGCAACGCGTGCGCAAAATGGCGTGGATTATGATGTCTGCTACGAAGACCCCATCGCGCATACCACGTCTGAAACGATGATGATCGAAATCACCCAATGTTTGGAAACACGCGTGAAGGAACATCCAGACCAATGGTTTTGGGTGCATCGCCGCTGGAAACCCAAACGGCAAGAACGCCGTCAGCGCAAAGAAGCTGCCGCAAAAATGGGTCCAAAATCAGGCGCTTGAAACAGAACGGCCAAAGGTAGATCATCTGCGACCTCATACTGGATCGTAACATGTTCCGGACTGTCAGATACATCCTGCAAATACGTCCAATCCTGAACGATATGAGAATACGTTATCGTTTTACCCGCATTCTCGCCGCGTTTGACCCGGACTTTTTCTTCGGGCTTAAACGTTACCAATTGGATCACGCCGTCAGGCAAAGATGCATTTTTCGTGGAAAGCGTGATTTGAACCTGAGCACCATCACGGGTCAAATCGAAGACCGCTTGATGAGGCGTCTGTGACCGAATAGCGATTTCATCTGACAATTCATCCGCATGTGCACCAATAATGTGCCGCGACCCATCGACCACCATTTGGGGTGTATAGATCGTCTTGTAACCCGCAACGCGCGCATACCGTTTTTGGCGTTTTGTGAAATCAGATTTGGCAAAACTGTCTTTCCAGCCCAGATAGTCCCAATAATCCACATGCAATGCCAATGCGATCACATTCGGATCATCGGCATAGCCCGCTAAAATTTCATCCGCTGGCGGACAGGAAGAACACCCTTGTGATGTGAATAGCTCAACAACAACCGGAACAGTTGGCAGTTGCGCCGTTTCTGCCAGGCTTTGTCCCGCAGGCAAAACCGACACACACCAAATTCCAAGGGCCAATCTGCGCAACATCAAATCCAATTCCTGTGACTCGGGTTTGAACTTAAATTGGAATGTTTAAAAAGGCCAATCACTCAATCGAGATGCACCCGTGTGATTTGACTAAAAGCGATCATATTCCTGACTTGAAACTGCGTCACGATGCATGATCCAACGCGCATCATAAGATCAGCCACCATCATATGCCTAAAGGGGCCGAAATCGGACCTGAGTAAGGCGTTTTAATAATTTTCAAACCAGTTGATGTTTTCCACAATTTTATCCCCATAACAGTTTCGTGGCGTTTGCCCATAATTAACTTATGGAGAGGAGAAAGAGCCCATGAAATTCGCCACATTATTACAAATCGCTGTTCTCGCGGGATTGGCCGTTGTTGGGTCTCTAAATCTGACCGAAAGAGACCAAAATCAAAGCGTCGCCACAGACCTTTGATCCCGTTTTGCTATTCTACTGTTCCATCGCCGCGTTTAATGCGGGCCGAAACCGAACATCATAATCCGTCCCAATCAAAGGCCCGGCAAAACGAAAAACCACGTCGCCTTTGCCATCGACAATGAATGTTTCAGGCACGGCCGCGACGCCCCATTCGATCGCCGCGCGCCCACGCTCATCCACTGGCACAGCGACAAATGGGTTGCCCATTTCGGATAGCATGCGCTGCGCGCCCTCTGTTGGATCTTTGTAATTTACGCCAATAATTTTGATACCTTGCTCGGCCAATTCTTCCAATTTTGGATGTTCCGCACGACAAGGTGGGCACCAACTGGCCCAGAAATTTACCAAAACCAATTCACCTGAACCGATCAGATCTGGATTTAGGGCTGGATACCCCTGCAGTGCAGTTTCGGGCAATGCTGCAGCAGGCTTGCCTGAACGGGCCAACGAGGCAGAATCATCCCCGAAACGCATGCCAAAAAAGGCCAATGCAGAAAAACCTGCCAAGGCAAGCGGCGGTATCACCGCTAAGGGTTTAATCGGCATGGCGGACCTCTTTCACGCGGGTTTCGATATCGCTCAGAACCTGTTTCGCGCGCCGCGCGCGCAGCACTGTAATACCTGTGAGAACGAAGATTGAAACAAGCGTAATCCCGTAGCAGGCCAGCACTTCAAATGTGTATTTTCCAAGATCCGGCATCATGTCAAACGGCCCTCCCGCATCAAAAGCGCGCGGCCGCGCCGTGCGCGAATTTCTGTTTGGCACCCGACCAGTACCAATGTGACAAAGAGCAACACAAACCCAGCCATGCACAGCACCGCAGGATACCAGAACACATTGGAAATGTTTGTTTCTTTATCCGCGGAAAACGTTGCAGGTTGATGCAGGCCTTGCGACCAAAACAGAACGGCATAGCGCGACAGCAGCGCAAAAACCGATCCGACAAGGCAGAGGATCGATGTCAAATCAGCGGCCGTATCGTCATCTTCAATCGCAGCCCATAGCGCAAGATATCCGAGATAGAATAGAAATAAGATCAAAAATGAGGTCAGGCGCGGATCCCAGACCCAATAGGTTCCCCAAATCGGTTTGCCCCAAATGGCACCTGTGACCAGCGCGATCACCGTCATGGTTACGCCAATGGGGGCTGCAGCCTTAGCCGCAAACGCACTGACATGGTGGCGCCGAATGATCCAAATCAGCGAGGTAAACAACATCATCAGCCAAGCATTGATCGCCATTAGGGCCGATGGCACATGCACGAACAGGATTTTCACCGATGCCCCCTGCCGCGCGTCATCGGGTGTTAGAAAAAAGCCCCATATCAGGCCGGTGCAAAGACAAATGGCCGTCAGAATAGACAAAGGGGGGATCAATCGATCCGACAAACGTATAAATTTGACCGGATTGGCCCATTGCCAGATTGACGCTGCCATATAGTTGCTCCCTCTCGGCTGAACTTACATCGCACTTTAGCCCCCTGTGCAAGGGGCGTCCTTAGCGCAAATTAACACGCAGACAGGCCGCCGCCGCCAAAGGTATTAGGGCAATTGCCGCCAAGCTGATCCCTCCTAGCAAAAGCAGAGGAGTTTCAACGGACATGCCAGTTGCCCCACGGCGCGCAACGTCGGCTCCGAAAATCAATGTAGGTATGTAAAGCGGTAAAACCAGCAGCGACAGCAGCAGTCCACCACGTTTCACACCAACGCAAAGCGCCGCGCCAAAGCAACCAATCATTGAAAGCGCTGGCGTCCCGATCAACAAAGACAAGATCATCCAACCGAAACCATGGGCCGGCAAATGTAGCATCAGGCCCAAAGGTGCCGATCCAAGGACCAAAGGCAAACCCGTCGTCAGCCAGTGAGACAGAGCTTTGACCAACACGACGCCTTCCAACGGGATCGGTGACGTTGCGATGAGATCCAAGGAACCATCTTCAAAATCGAGGGCAAAGAGACGGTCCAAAGACAGAAGGCATGACAACAGCGCACCAAGCCACAAAATTCCCGGCGCAATCGCGCCCAGCAATTGGCGATCCGCGCCAACACCAAAGGGCACCAATGTGGTAAGGATAAGAAAAAAGGCCAGCCCCAGCCCCAAACCGCCCCCTGCCCGCAGCGCCAGTTGGATATCTCTGACCAGCAGCGCGATCACAGAAACGCCTCATCCATCGCCAGGGCCCGAGGTGTCGCGCGAAATGGTGACAGATCCAATATGTCAAAGGGGGCTTTCAGCCCCAAATCAATATGGGTGCTTATCAAGGCAGATCCGCCCTGCGCCAAATGTGCGTCAATTGTTTTGGAAAACAGGTCAACCCCCGCATCATCTAATGACACCGTAGGCTCATCCAAGATCCACACTTTGCGCCCTGTGACACATAATCGGGCCAGCGCCAAACGGCGTTTTTGTCCGGCGGATAATGTTCCTGCCAATCGGTTACGCAATGCAACAAGGTCGAACTGTTCAAGCGCCCGTTCAATTGGCGGGCCCTTAAAAACGCGTGACCAAAATGTCAGATTTTCTGCGACGCTCAACATGGCTTTATGGCCATCTTGATGACCAGCATAGACATGGCTGTCATCTGTCACCGACAGCTTTCCCGCCATTAGCGGTTGCAAGCCTGCAATGCCCCGCAAGAGTGTGGTTTTTCCAATTCCATTGGCCCCTTTCAGAACCAATGCGTTGCCGGGATGCAGCGAAAAGCTGATATGTTCCAGCAAAACGCGCCCAGCACGGGCCACCACGAGATCTGTTGCAATCACTGTCATAATAACAGGCTTACATTCTCTACTAGGGGTGGGAAAGGCATCTCGGCCTTACCGCGCGTTTAGAGATCCGATTTGGATCAGACCGGCAACACCGCCAAGGCGACACGGCGCCCTTCACTCAACAAAACGTTGTAGGTTCGGCACGCTGATGGCGAACTCATCGCCTCAACACCGATACCTGCGGCCTCTAACTCTGCCCGAAACTGACCCGGCAAATGCGCCGTTTCTTCCCCTGTGCCCACAAAGAGCACATCGATATTTTCAGCCAAATCCAAGAGAGGTTTGGTATCCTCCAAACCAGACCATCCATTGATCCCAGTCGGCGAAACGATCAAAGCACCAGACCTAACAGAGCCACCTACACGAAAAAAACCAGGGCCATAACCGTCGACCGGAACCGAGTCGTCAAAATTAATTTCATTCAACCGCATTGTGCGTCCTGCCTTCCGACGTATGGCGAATGTCCGCAGATTGGCATGCGACACATATGCGACTTTTCGCCAGCGCCACTTTTTTACTCAATCTTCGGCAATAACGCCAAATTTTCCTCCGCCCGCCGTAACCATATGGTAAAACAAACACATCACCAAGCGAGATCACCCTATAGTTGTGTCGTTTTATTTGAATTCGTTAACAGAACACTAATTTACATGTTTTTTACAATGCCTTACTGATCATTCGCAAAACCACCTACGCGCATAGGGTGAAGTACACAAACCTGTTACACGAGGTCGATTGGGCAGTTGCGGTACAGTCGCTGCTTGTACGTTCACAAACGTTCCCAATTTTGCGAATCGCTCTAAAAGAAAAAGAACCCCGAACACTGTTCGAGGTTCTAAAATGCAACCTGATTTGAGCTGCGATCTAGGCGTCTATTTCGCCAAACTGTGTCCCCGAAGGACCGTCTGTGGGTTTGGACCAGTCACGTTTGACCCCCAGGCGCAAAAGGATCGTCGAGGCCACGAAGATCGAACTATACGTTCCAACCACAACACCCCAGATCATCGCAAAGACAAAGCCACGGATCACATCCCCGCCCAGAACAAACATCGCAATCAAAGCCAGCAATGTTGTCACAGACGTCATGACCGTACGGCTTAGTGTTTCGTTGATGGACAGGTTCAGCACGTCGCGCAGATCTTTGGATTTGTACTTGATCAGATTTTCCCGAACCCGGTCGAAGACAACGACAGTGTCGTTCAAGGAATAGCCAACAATCGTCAGCAGTGCCGCAATGATCGTCAGGTCGAATTTGATCTGGCAGAGCGCGAACACACCGATGGTCAGCAAGACGTCATGCACCAAGGCCGCCACAGCACCTAAAGAGAACTGCCATTCAAAGCGCAGCCAGATATAGAACAGAACCGCGCCAATCGCCGCCAGAACCGCATAAACAGCCGTCCAGATCAATTCGCCAGACACTTTTGGTCCAACGCTTTCGACTGCGACGAATTTGATATCCGACACCACAGCCTGTAATGCCGTTTGTGCAGCGTCCAATACGTCGGATGTCACGGCTTCCTGACCGTCCTGCGCCTGTATCTTGATCTGAGCCACATTTTTGTCATCGCCAAAACTGGGATCAAAAACCTGGGAAATAGACACATCGCCCAGGTTCAGGCTGGATAGCGCATCGCGATACTCACCGACATCGACAGATTGCGCGCTTTCGGTACGAATGGTGGTGCCGCCTTTAAAATCGATCCCGAAATTCAAACCGATCACAAAAAACGCAACCAATGCACCAACAATCATGGCCCCTGACAGGCCGAGCCAGAGGATCGGATTGGAAAAGAAATTCCAGTTCGTCTCTTGTGGAACTAATCTTAGGCGCATCTTACACCTCCAATGTTTTGGGGCGACGGCGTTCAAACCACATCACCACAAGCAAACGTGTGACAAAGATCGCGGTAAAGACCGAGGTCACGATTCCAGCACCCAGCGTAATCGCGAACCCTTTGACCGGACCAGATCCCATCAGGAATAGGATCACAGCCGTGATCAATGTGGTGATATTGGCATCCACAATCGCTGACAGTGCTTTTTCATAACCCAGCTCAATCGCGCGGGCTGGTTTCTTACCGCCCTTTAGTTCTTCTCGGATGCGTTCAAAGATCAGAACATTGGCGTCCACCGCCATACCCACCGTCAGAACGATACCCGCAATACCGGGCAAGGTCAGCGTTGCGCCAAACATGGACAGAATTCCAAACAGCAGCCCAATATTGATGATCAATGCGATATTGGCAAAGACACCAAACAGGCCATAGCTGAGGAACATAAAGACCAATACCGCGACAAAGGCCACGATTGTTGCGATCTTACCTGCCTCGATACTATCTGCACCCAGCTCTGGACCGATTGTGCGTTCCTCTAGGAAATCCAGACCAGCTGGCAGGGCCCCGGCGCGCAACAGGATCGACAGATTGGTTGCCTCTTCTACAGAAAAGTTACCGGTGATCTGACCTGATCCCCCTGCGATATGGGATTGGATCCGTGGGGCCGATATGACCTCTTCATCCAGAACAATCGCAAACAGCTGACCGATATTTTCCGCCGTATAATCGCCGAACTTGCGAGCGCCAGACGTGTTAAACCGGAATGTTACAGCAGGCGCGCCATTTTGGTCAAAGCCCGGTTGGCTATCCACCAGCTCTTCACCCGTCACAACAGCGTTTTCTTCCAAGATATAGAATGCGGAATCCCCATCGACGCCAGGCAGGATCTCGTTTCCGATGCCCGGATTGTCATCCAAAGATGCCGCAATTCCAACAACCGGTTGGAATGTCAGTTGCGCCGTTGTGCCGATGATATCTTTCAACTCTTGCGCAGATCCCAAACCAGGCACCTGAATCAGGATACGATCCGTGCCTTGGCGCTGGATCGTCGGTTCGCGCGTGCCAACTTCGTCAATCCGGCGGCGAATAATTTCAAGGGACTGTAGGATCGTGCGTTCGTCCGTGGCCTGTTTTTCCGCATCGGACAATTGCAGGATAAAGATTCCGTCATCCTCAGAAATATCCAGATCCAATTGACCGGCCGCCGTCAGCGACACCACTGGTTGCGCCAAAGTCCGCAACTGGGTCAAAGCCTCGGATGTATCGACATCCCGCAAACGGATGCGCAATTGATCCGTTGGGCTATCCACACGCCGGATCTGCCCGCGGAACATGTCACGCACTTCCGGCCAAAGCGCCTTCATGCGGCTTTCATACACCTCTTCGACCCGAACTTCGGCCAACAGATGTGCACCGCCGCGCAAATCAAGCCCCAGATTGACCAAACCAGATGGCAAGAAAGACGGCCACAGCGCCTCTTGATCCCGATTGGCCGTTGTATCGGCACCGGCGTCGATCGCCGTCACCGCATCATTATGCATCTCAACCCGGTTGTAGAACCCGTTTGGCAAAGCCAAAACAAGGCCCAAGGCCACAAGGCCCCAGATCAGGACGCGCTTCCAAAGCTCGATCTGCAGCATATGTAATTAGCTTTCAGCAGGTTCTGTTTTAGAGATGACAGAAGCAATCGTGTTCTGAACCGCATGCACACGCACGCCTTCGCTCAATTCGATTTCAACGCGGTTGTCATCTTTTACTTTAATGACCTTGCCGATCAAACCGCCCTGCGTGACCACTTGGTCCCCGCGGCGCAGGTTGGAAACCATAGCTTTGTGTTCTTTCATCTTCTTTTGCTGCGGACGGATCATGAGGAAATACATGATCGCAAAAAGCACCGCCATCATAAGGATTGAAGACATTTGTTCTGTCATGTGCCGACTCCCAATTGGCTGCAAAGGGGTCTGCCCTTTGAATCGATCGGAACCTATGCGCGCCCCAGCGCAGATGCAAGGTCACGCAAGGGGCGCAAAGGCGCGTTTTTCGCCATTTATCTTCAGTCTTTCTAAAATTGTGCCCTTTAGAAGGAACCGCATCTGACTGATTGCCCCCATTGGGCAGTTGGTGCATAAGCGCGGGCATGGGCAATCAGGCCCGAAACACATGACGATTCAGGAGACAAAAGATGCACGACATCCGGTCCATTCGCGAAAACCCTGCTGCCTTCGACGCGGCGCTGGCGCGCCGTGGAGCGGAGGGTCTTTCGTCATCGATCTTATCCATAGACGAAGCACGCCGTGCTGCGATTCTTGCTGCGGAAACCGCAAAAGCGGACCAAAACAAAGCATCCAAATCTGTCGGTGCCGCCAAAGCCAGTGGTGACGAGGCCGAATTCGAACGCCTGCGTGCGCTGGTGGCCGAGAAAAAGGCCGAAGTGGCGGCAATGAATGAAAAAGCGTCCAAGCTGGACGAAGAGCTGACCGCCGCGCTGGCCGTCATTCCAAACGCACCTTATGAAGATGTTCCAACCGGCGCGGATGAGGACGACAATGTCGAAATCAAACGTTGGGGGAATCTGCCCAATTTTGACTTTGATCCGGTTGAGCATTTCGAAATCCCATCCGTTGCGGCGCATCTGGATTTTGAAACTGCTGCGAAAACATCCGGGGCCCGCTTTGTCATGCTGAAAGGTGTGGCTGCGCGTCTGCACCGTGCTTTAGCGCAGTTTATGATCGACAAACATGTGGATGAGAACGGGTTGACCGAAGTCAACACGCCGGTTCTCGTGCGCGACGAGGCCATGTATGGCACCGATAAGCTGCCTAAATTTGCCGAAGACAGCTATCAAACCACCAATGGCTGGTGGTTGATTTCGACATCAGAAATTCCACTGACCTATACGGTGGCCAATGATGTGGTGGATGAAAGCGCTCTGCCCATCCGTTTGACGGCACATTCTCTGTGCTTCCGCTCCGAGGCGGGCAGCGCGGGTAAGGATACATCTGGCATGCTGCGTCAGCACCAGTTCGAGAAGGTCGAAATGGTGTCGATCACGCATCCTGACCAATCCGATGATGAACAAAAGCGCATGTTGGGTTGTGCCGAGGGCATTTTGGAAGCGTTGAACATTCCCTATCGCACTGTCGTTTTGTGCACGGGCGATATGGGTTTTGGCGCGCGTCGCACCTATGACATCGAGGCATGGTTGCCAGGTCAGGGCAAATATCGCGAGATTTCCTCTGTGTCCACAACAGGTGATTTCCAAGCACGCCGCATGAATGCCCGCTTCAAGCCATCTGAAGGCGGCAAGCCAGAATTCCTGCACACCTTGAACGGGTCAGGCTTGGCCGTTGGCCGCTGCCTAATCGCAGTTTTGGAAAACGGTCAGCGTTCTGATGGTGGCGTCGATCTACCCGCAGCGCTGCAGCCCTATCTGGGCGGCAAAACACATATCACACCTGACGGCCAGCTGGCCTAACAGTGACAGGGCGGGCTTGTCCCGCCCCGTTTCGCAGGCCGTTACACCAAAACGCACGCTTTGGGCGCGCGAAACGTATGCCTGTCAATGCCGATATTTCCCCTCACATCACGACAAGACGCGAATATCGCGGCGAGTTGCGGTGCGACATGATATTAGCGAGAAAAGAGATTTCTAACCCGTTTGGGAGAATGAGAACGGGCTGTGACACCAGGGAAAATCGATGCCACAGCCCTGAGGGATACAACAGACAATCACCTAAATCTGGCAACGTGTGTCGAAAGATAAACAGGTAAGTACTTAGGACCGCTGCTGCATAAGCAACAACGAGAAACGCCACCAAAAATCAGTTGAACCGCCACAGAGAAAGATCAGCTCTGATACATTCAGAACTAATCAACCCAGACTAATAAAGCGTTAACCATGATAAGTTTTTCATATACTTATTCGCGGCGCGTATAGTCAGCCTAGCGTTCTTCGCGTTTTTTCTGCAACCCGCCCAAGTGTTTCTTCAATGCGCCAGCGTTCTTTTTCTTGCGGCCCTTAAACGGGTTCGCATCCCCCTGCCCGCGCATCATCAACCGGATTGGCGTACCGGGCATGTCGAAACTTTCCCGCAATCCATTGACCAGATATCGCGAATAGCTGGCAGGCAATTTATCAGGCAGTGAACACATCACAACAAAGCCCGGCGGACGGGTTTTGGCCTGTGTCATATAGCGCAACTTGATACGACGCCCTTGCGGTGCGGGTGGCGGGTGGCGGGTGATCATGCCATCCAGCCAGCGGTTCAGCTGACCTGTTGGCACGCGTCGGTTCCAGATTTCATGCGCCTTGATCACGGCGGCATGCAGCCGGTCCATGCCGCGACCTGTCCGGGCAGAAACGGTCACCAAAGGCGCGCCGCGCAGCTGTGGCAACAGACGATCAAACGCCTCTTTCAAGTCGCGCAGTTTTTCCTGCTTATTGTCTTCGATATCCCACTTATTGACCGCAACGACGACAGCACGACCTTCACGTTCTGCAAGATCTGCGATTTTCAAGTCTTGGTTTTCAAAAGGAATATCCGCATCCAGTAGCACAATGACCACTTCGGCGAATTTAATGGCGCGGATACCGTCCGACACGGATAGCTTTTCCAGCTTTTCCTGCACCTTGGCCCGTTTGCGCATGCCGGCAGTGTCAAAAATACGAATGGGCGTGTCGTTCCATTCCATCTTCAGGGAAATCGCATCTCGTGTGATCCCGGCCTCAGGACCGGTCAGCAGACGATCCTCACCTAGGATTTGGTTCACCAGCGTCGATTTACCCGCGTTCGGACGCCCGACAACAGCAATTTGCAACGGTTTGTCCGCGGTAATGGCGCGAACAACGGTTTCGCCTTCTTCCGCTTCATCCTCGTCAAGATCTTCTTCGACATCCGGCATGGCCGCTTCAGCGGCTTCTTCAAACATGTCGTGAATGGGCAAAAGTTGCGAATACAGGTCATTCAGACCCTCGCCATGTTCAGCAGATAGGCGCACAGGTTCGCCCAGACCCAATGAATAGGCCTCGATCACGCCACCATCTTGCGCATTGCCTTCGGCCTTGTTCGCAGCCAAAATCACTTTATCCGCGCGCTTACGCAGGATTTCAGCGAAAATCATGTCGTCCGGTAAAATTCCAGCGCGTGCATCAACCATGAACAGACAAACATCGGCCATATCAACGGCCCGTTCTGTCAAACGGCGCATCCGCGCAGGCAGGCTATCGTCAGTGGCATTTTCCAAACCCGCCGTATCCACGACAGTAAAGCGCAAATCCCCTAGACGCGCCTCGCCTTCGCGCAAATCGCGGGTTACACCGGGTTGGTCATCGACCAAAGCAAGGCGTTTGCCAACCAGACGGTTAAACAGCGTGGACTTGCCCACATTGGGCCGCCCAACAATGGCGAGTGTAAAGGACATGCATAAAGCTCCCGCAACGGGGGTGAAGATCAGATCAAGGCGCGGTGTCTAAGGGAAAACCGAGACTCTGTCGAGACCTAAATAACCTGTCAAAAATTTCTACAAATTTTAACGACGGAAAGAACCAAAAGCTACGTTTAACTTTTTGGCACCCTACACAACTCATTACTGCTTGGATTTTTCATGCCCGTCACATCTAACGATCCCCGATGCATATCGACCACACACACATTATCTTGCGGGGGCTTTGGGAAGGTCGCGTTTATTGCGATCTGCATGTTCTTGACCTTTGGCGCGTTTTTCACCTCCAAAGCATCCGCCCATGAAAACGACACGTCGATGGCACATTTTTCGGTGCAAGATCAAACTCTCACCTTGCGCATTTCAACCGACCTAGAACACCTTGTCGCCGCCTATCCAGAGCAGTCTTTTGTTCCAAATGATGATCAAACGGACAGCCTGCTGCGCTCTGAAGACGCCCAACCCATTGAAACAGCTGAATTACTACAGCAAGTTCGCGACCTTTGGCCTCGTCTACAAAGTGACATCACTATTTTGGCTGCGGGGGAACCACTGACGCCGGAACTGGCCAGTTTATACGTTCCCCCAAGCGATCCTAATATGGATGCGCGGTTTGGCTTGATTGTCGTTAACGCAGATATTCCCCAAAACGCAGACACGATCCAAATCGGATGGCCCAGCCAATTGGGTACGCTGCTGATAACGCAAACCGACAGTGACGCGCCCTATAATGGCGTCAGTCAAAACGGCGCATTGTCAGACGTCATTTCGCTAGGCAGCACATCTCACTCATGGCTAACGACGTTTACAAATTACACGTGGCTTGGTTTTGAACATATTATTCCAAAGGGGATGGATCACATCGTCTTTGTTCTTGGGCTTTTCTTTTTCTCGATGTCTTTGCGCCCCCTGCTTTGGCAAGTCACGGGGTTTACAATTGGTCACTCCATCAGTTTGGCTGCGGGGATTTTGGGGCTTGTGTCTGTTCCGGGAAATCTGGTCGAACCGCTCATCGCCGCATCGATTGTGTTTATCGGTATTGAAAACATCTTTGCCAATGAAAACAGCCCGTGGCGTGCTTGGGTCGTTGGACTGTTTGGTCTGGTTCATGGTCTTGGCTTTGCGTCGGTTCTTTCGGATCTTGGCATGGGCCAAGGCAATTTCTTTATCTCGCTGTTCGCCTTCAATCTGGGCGTTGAACTTGGCCAATTGACCGTGATCGGTTTGGCCTTTGCTGCCGTGGGCCTGTGGTTTGGCGCAAAGCAGTGGTATCGCAAGGTGATTGCAATTCCTGCATCGCTGATGATTTCTGCCCTCGGCGTGTTTTGGTTGCTGGAACGCACAACATCCATGTGACCCGCGCCCCAAGCTTGCACACAAGCGCTCGTTTCTGCTAAGACTGTTTCAACAATATACGGTATATAACAAAAACGAGCGCATACGTGACCGACACGCCAGAAACACCTGAAAACACACCGGAAAATCCTGAAAATGGTCCAGCCACCCCAACGGGACCGGCGATTTCCATTATTGATGAGATGAAGTCGAGCTATCTCGACTATGCGATGAGCGTCATTGTCAGCCGCGCCATCCCGGATTTGCGCGACGGTTTGAAACCTGTTCATCGCCGCATTTTGTTCCATATGAACGACAGCGGCTATACGCATGACAAATCCTATCGCAAATCGGCCAAACCGGTTGGCGAGGTCATGGCGAACTATCACCCTCACGGGGATGGCGCGATTTATGACGCGCTGGTGCGTATGGCGCAGGATTTCTCAATGTCGCTGCCTTTGATCGAAGGTCAGGGTAACTTTGGCTCGATGGATGGTGATGCGCCTGCTGCAATGCGCTATACGGAAAGCCGTCTGGAAAAGGTGACGCAAAGCCTGTTGGTCGATATCGACAAAGACACAGTTGATTTCCAAGACAACTATGATGGCAAAGAACGCGAACCCACGGTTCTGCCAGCGCGCTATCCAAACATGTTGGTCAATGGGGCCGAAGGTATCGCGGTTGGTATGGCAACCCGCATTCCGCCCCATAACTTGGGCGAAGTGATCGATGCCACGCTGGCACTGGTGGAAAACCCTGATCTCAGCTCAGAAGATCTGATGGAATACATCCCTGCCCCAGATTTCCCGACAGGCGGGATCATTTTGGGCCGGTCTGGCGCACGTAAAGCGTATCTTGAAGGTCGCGGTTCGGTCATCATCCGCGCCAAAACCCGCGTGGAAGAGATCCGCAAAGATCGCTATGCCATCATCGTGGATGAAATTCCCTATCAGGTGAACAAATCCACCATGATCGAAAAAATCGCCGAAGCTGCGCGCGATAAAAAGATCGAAGGCATCGCCCATGTTCAGGATGAATCCGACCGCCATGGTGTGCGCGTCGTGGTCGAACTGAAACGCGATGCGACAGCTGAGGTTGTGCTAAACCAGCTGTTCCGCTTTACGCCTCTGCAAATGAGCTTTGCCGCGAACATGCTGGCGCTGAACAATGGCCGACCCGAGCAACTAACCCTGCGCACCTTCCTGACATCTTTCTTGGATTTCCGAGAAGACGTTGTTGCGCGCCGCACGGCCTATTTGCTGCGTAAAGCACGCGAACGGTCGCATATTCTATGTGGTTTGGCTGTGGCCGTTACCAATGTGGATGAAGTGGTCGCCACGATCCGTTCGTCCGCGGATGCCGCAGAAGCCCGTCAAAAGCTGATGGAACGCCGCTGGCCTGCCGGTGACATTCTGCCCTATATCGCGCTGATCGATGATCCGACCCATAAGGCGAATGACGACGGCACCTACAACCTGTCTGAAACACAGGCCCGTGCCATTCTGGAATTGCGCCTGCAACGCCTGACCCAGATCGGTGTGAAAGAGGTCACGGACGAGCTGGAAGAACTGGCGAAAAAGATCAAAGAATATCTGGCGATCCTCGCATCTCGCGAACGGATCATGGAAATCATCACAAACGAACTGACCGACATTCGCGATCAATTTGCCGTGCCGCGCCGTACGGAAATTGTCGAATGGTCCGGCGATATGGATGACGAAGATCTGATTGAGCGCGAAGATATGGTCGTTACGGTCACCGCCGAAGGCTATATCAAACGGACACCTTTGATTGATTTCCGCGCGCAGAAACGCGGTGGCAAAGGTGTCTCTGGTGGCGCGATGAAGGATGATGACGTCGTCACCAACCTATTCGTGGCCAACACGCATACCCAGCTGTTGTTCTTCACCACTGACGGGATGGTGTACAAGCTGAAATGCTGGCGCCTGCCGCAAGGGTCCCGCACGTCCAAAGGCAAGGCCATCGTCAACATTCTGCCCATTCCGCAAGGCGTCTCTATCGCCGCCATCATGCCCGTTGATCGGGATGAAAAGGAATGGGACGATCTGCAGGTGGTCTTTGCCACATCTGCGGGCACGGTGCGCCGCAACAAACTGTCAGATTTCACCAATGTCATGCGCAATGGTAAGATCGCGATGAAGTTTGAGGACGAGCATGCCGAAACAACGCTGATCAACGCACGTATCGCATCGAACGAGGATCACGTCATGCTGGTCACCAATTCTGGCCGCGCGATCCGCTTCCCAGCCACCGATGTCCGCGTGTTTAACTCGCGCGCCTCTGTCGGTGTGCGGGGCATCAAGCTGAATGGCGATGACAAAGTGGTCTCTATGTCCATCATCCGTCAGTTTGACGCCACATCCGACGAACGTGCCGCCTATCTGAAAATGCGCCGCGCGATGGCCGGTTTGGCAGATGAAGGTGAAACCGCAGATGAAGATGGTGGCAATGCAGATATGCCGCTGCCACAGGAACGTTATGCGGAAATGTCTGCGGCGGAGAACCTGATCCTGACGATCACAGCCTTGGGTCAGGGCAAACTGTCCTCCAGCCATGACTATCCGGTGCGCGGACGTGGCGGCCTTGGGGTAACCGCGTTTGAAAAGAACATGCGCGGCGGCGATATCGTGGCCTGTTTCCCGGTCGACATGGATGACCAGATCATGCTGGCGACCTCTACCGGTCAATCCATCCGCGTGCCCGTCGACGGCATTTCCTTCCGCTCCCGCAGCGCGGGTGGCGTGAAAGTGTTCAACACGGGCAAAGGCGAAACCGTCGTGTCTGTGGCCTGGATCGCAGATCAGGGTGATGAAGACGGCGAAGCTGCTGAAGCTGGCGCAGAGGAATAAGTCCCCGACATGACAGACAACACAAAGCCCTGGTAGAGCGATCTACCGGGGCTTTGTGTTGTGTTTAGATGCCTTCAAATTGCATAGCGGCGAAAAGGTGGACTACCTTTGGAAAGCAAACCTTGCCAAAGATTGCAATGACTGGCGGATTGGATACTATAGCCGCATTTTGATGAGTTCACCGACGCAACAACACCGTTGACCAGAAGCGAACCCGGACCTTTCCCAAGACCGAATTACCCATCACATAATCCCTTATCTTCGCAGCGGGAGCTTCCGCGGGTTGCGAACACGCCAGCGACTGACATGGGGGTGGTTTTCAAGATAGTAGTCAATTGAGCGACTTGCCGTCACGCGAAACCCCTCATTATTCCAGAGTGTAATGATGTCTTTTCGCTTCAATCTGCCCGTTTGCTTGGACTTATCGTAAACCCAGCCAAGGTATGGATCGAGCTTGTCAGTCGGTCTACCGGAGCGCTTGTGGCCATGAGGAACAGACGGAAACCAATCGTCATCGAAGGGGTGAAATATCCAATTAATCCCGCCTACGGCGATTGCCAAATGTATTCGATCGTCGGACTCGTCATCCAATTGTCGGTCCGCCGATCGCCCGTGATGATTTTCACTTAATTCTGATGTTTCCCGCCCTGATCGATCGTCAAACCAGTCGTTATCACCTTTTGTCCAATCATGGTCGTGTAGGATTTCATTTGCAAAGACCGTGGCTCCATGGGCCGAATTACCTAAGGATGAAAGAGCCGCCAATCTTTCTAAGACTATCGACACGTCTATAATACCATATTCATGAGATCGTATTGTCAGCAGAAAGTAATCTTGGGCTGCTTCACGGGAAAGGAAATTTGTCATTTTTGATTAATCATGGTTGTAATTAATTAGCCGAACACAAGGTTTCTTGTAATATATGCCAAAACTATTTGTGCGGCACAACGAATATATCTTATTTCAAAGACCTATTGCGTGGCTCTTGGTTTGATCGAGAAGAACTGCACTAGCCGCAATATTCACACTGGATAGGATTCTGCAGCTGCATCATAAAAGCCGCGATCTTTCCCCCTACGAATGATCACTTTCAGCGGAATAACACGCCGCTTCAACACCGGACTGAGCAGGTCTATTTCAAAAATGAATACATGTGCACTGGAGGCTTCGGCGTTACGCCGAAAACCTCCGCCGGTTACACATCACAGCCCATAAACGCCTTTGAACTTGTCCTCGATATAGGACAGCAGTGGCGCTTCGCTGGGTGCGAACCCGCATGCTTTTTCGATCACATCAGCCGGTTTATAAAGCCCGCCATGGGTCTGTAGATTGTCGCGCAACCATCCGGTTGCAGCGCTTGCGTCGCCCGCGGCCAGCTGGTCATCCAGCCCCGGCACCGCGCCACGCAGTGCTTGGTACAGGCAGCCCGCATAGACATTGCCCAAAGAATAGGTTGGGAAATAACCGTATAGGCCTTCGGACCAATGAACATCCTGCAGGACACCGTTGGATGCTTTGTTGACCGGATAACCGAAATCCGCCTCAAAGCGGGTATTCCAGACCGCTTCCAAATCATCAACTTCAAGGTCCCCAAGGATCAGCTGACGTTCAAGATCAAAGCGCAGTAACACATGCAAGTTATACTGCACCTCATCTGCTTCGGTCCGGATGAACCCGCGTTTGACCTGATTGACCAGCTTATAGAATGTGTCCTCATCCGCGACACCGAAATCACCAAAGACATCGCGCATCTGACCAAACAGCCAACCTGTAAAGGCACGGGACCGGCCCAGCTGGTTTTCGTAAATCCGGCTCTGGCTTTCATGGACGCCCATCGACACGCCATCTCCCAGTGGGGTCAGCAGATAGGCCTGATCGATGTTTTGTTCATAGCAGGCATGCCCCACCTCGTGGATGGTGGAATACAGGCAGTTGAACGGATCCTTGGGTGAAGTGCGCGTCGTGATGCGAACGTCATTTCCTGATCCAGAGCTGAACGGATGCACCGCCTTGTCGATCCGGCCGCGATTGAAATCATAGCCAAAGGCATCCGCAACGATGTTGGACAGTTTCAACTGCCCTTCTTCCGAGAATTCAAAATCCAAAGGCGCGGGTTGTTCGGCCTCTAGCGCGGCCTGACGCAGGGCAACCAGCCCGGGACGCAGCGCGTCAAACATCGCCGCCAATTCGGTCGCTTTCATGCCCGGTTCGTAATCATCGATCATCGCATCATACAAATCACCACCAGCCGCCAGCGCCTGCGCCTCTTGGCGTTTAAGGGCGACGACCTCTTTCAAAATCGGCAGGAACGCGGCCACATCATTGTTCGCCCGCGCATCCGCCCAGATGCGATGCGCCAGAGAGGTTTTCCGCGCCAGTTCAGCCGCCAGTTCAGCAGGAACCTTGGCCGCACGATCATAGGATTTTTGGATATGACGCAACTGCGCTGCCCCGACAGCATCCAAAGACGCCACATCAACCGCGCCCAGCAATTCGCTCATTTGCGAAGACGTACGACGCGCATGCAGAACCCCCTGCATTGCGGCCATTTCTTCGGCACGCACTTTGGAAGACCCTGGTGCCATCATCGTTTCGGCATCCCAGCCCAAACGCCCGGCAATCAATTCCAGTGCCCGCGTTTCCCGCGCGAAGCTCATCAAGTCGTTATAAGCGCTCATATATTTTAGCCTCTAATCGATTGTTCTTTTGGATAGGCCGCACCAAAGCGGGCCCTCAGGATAACCACCCATAGTAGTATCCCACCAATCTGATGCGCCAGTGCCAAATGCAAGGGCGCGATGTAAAGCACCGTTAAAATACCAAGAACCGCCTGCATAATCAGCAGGGCAAAAACAACGTTAAAGCGAAAGCGCGTGTCGGTGTTTGACGATTTACGCGCCTTCATCCAGACCAGCGTTCCATAGGCCAACAGGATATAGGCCACCATGCGATGCACAAACTGGATCAGTTCAGGATTGGCCACAAAGTTGCGCCAGCCCGGCCGTAGATCCCAGCCACCTTCGGGGAAAAACGCGCCCCCCATCAATGGCCAATCATTGCCAACCGTCCCCGCATCGGTCCCGGCTGCCAACGCACCCAGAATGATCTGTAGGGCCGCAAAATGCATCAGGCCTGTGCCTTTGGTAAACAGCTTGCCATCACGCAGGCGACGCGCCTGCATCAGGTCACGCTCTTCGCGGGACAACAGCATGATGAACCATGTCAGATAGGCCAGAATGACAAAGGCAATCGCCAGATGGATCGCCAGACGTTCCGATGCCACATCCAGCATCTCAGCCCCCAAACCAGACGACACCATCCACCAGCCGACAGCCCCTTGCAAACCACCCAGAACGCCCACGAACAACAACCGTTTCGTCCAGCCCACCGGGATTTGTCGCGCCGCCAAAAATCCGAAAAAACCGATGGCCCAGACCAGTCCGATCACACGGCCCAACTGACGATGTCCCCATTCCCACCAATAGATGGCTTTGAAATCAGCCAAAGACATGCCTTTGTTTTGTAACTGATATTCTGGAATTTGTTTGTAAAGCTCGAATTCAGCGCCCCACGCATCCGCACTCATCGGGGGCAGCGCGCCAGAGATCGGCTTCCATTCGGTAATGGATAGGCCGCTATCGGTCATACGGGTCAAGCCGCCAACAACGATCATCACAGCCACAAGTGCGAAAAGCATCATCAACCACGCCCGGATTGCCCCACGCGCACCGCGTTTTCCGGCATCAATTGCGCCGGTCTTCACCTCAGCCGTTTGGGTCGCGCCCTCGCCAACTTCTTCAAACAATTTGCGCTTCTGGGCCATGATCACCTCGATACTGCTTCGCGCGCGACATTAGTGGCGCAGGCAGGCAGTCGCAAGCGGACAAGACGGCGCATGGCAAAGAGGGCGTGGCCGGATTGACGCATCCAGAGCAATCATCGCGCGATCAGAGACAACGCTCGTATCTGCAGCCCGTTCCGTATAGGGTCGACCAAACGACATAACACGTGACCCATTCAGGACCCGTAGTGTTTCCTACCTGTAGCGTATGATCACCGAATTTTGCCTGTTGCCACCCCTGATCCAAAAAACAAGGAAAACCTCATGCTGATCCGGTTCGGATTCGAGATCGACATCCAGTGCCCGGCACCTGTGCCCATGCTACTGGCCCTGTCGGTTCATACAGGACTACAGGGGCGTCTTATCGGAACCGATGTCGTCCGAACGCCCGAAACCAGTTATCCCAGTACCTATATCGACCGGTTCGACAACCAGATCACCCGTATTCTTGCGCCTGCGGGGGCGACAAAACTGTGGTCTGATTGCGTTATTGAGTTTGATGGCGCCACCGATCTTCAAGCGACCGCCGCGCCCCAGCAGGCCATCACTGAATTGCCCAATGATGTTCTGACCTATCTGATGGCCAGCCGTTATTGCGACAGCGATAATCTGGTGGCGGAAGCATGGGCGCTGTTCAATCAAAGCCCAGAAGGATGGCAGCGCGTTCAGGCCATTACGCAATTCGTCCACACCCATGTGACCTTTGGCTATCAATTCGGTCGCGCGAACAAAACCGCATCTGACGTGTTTCGCGAAAAAACCGGTGTCTGCCGAGATTTCGCACATCTTTCGATCGCATTGTGCCGCGCAATGAACATTCCTGCGCGCTATGCCAGCGGATATCTTGGCGACATTGGCACGCCATATTCGGGTCCGGGTGATTTCTGCGCATGGTTCGAAGTGTATTTGGGCGGCCAATGGCATACGTTTGATGCCCGTTACAACAAACCCCGGGCCGGCCGGATTCTGATGGTGCGGGGCGCTGATGCGGCGGATGTAGCCATGATCACATCCTTTGGAGGCTACGATCTGGACTATTTCAGGGTCTGGTCCACCCAGCTTGAGGACGGGTTGAGCGACGGCGATATTCTTCAGAACAAGTTACAAACCCGCCCTGACGCAGAACCACTGGTTTATCCATCCTCTGCAAGGGCTGTGTAAAGGAGGGAGGGCATCTAATAGGATGTCCTCGCCCCTACTCCCCCCGTTCCTTCCAGCGCACCATTTGGCGCAGCATGCCGTGCAGCATTTGCACATCGGCGCGGGTTAGGGGCATGCGGGACCACATGTTGCGTAAGTTGGTTTTCATCCCCGCTGCTTTCGCCTCGGGAAAGAAAAACCCAGCCTCGTCCAGTCGATCCTCGTAATGGCGGGCCAGATGTTCGACCTCTGCGCCCTCGGCCCAATCGCCCCCCGCCAGACCGTCCTGTTCATGTTCACTCTCCACGGTCGCCCGTTGCCATTCATAGGCCGTCAGCAAGGCACATTGGGCTAGGTTCAGCGACGCATAGGCCGGGTTCACAGGAACGGAAATAATCGCATTGGCCAGCGCGATATCTTCATTCTCCAGACCCGCACGTTCAGGCCCAAACATCACACCCACGCGTTGCCCCGCTGCAATCTTTTCCGCCGCCATCTGCATGGCACGTTCCGGCGTATAGACAGGTTTGGTCAGGCCACGTGGACGCGCCGTGGTGGCAAAGACGTAGTGGCAATCCTCAACCGCATCGGCCAGCGTATCGCACAGCACCGCCTCATCCAGCAAACGCCCTGCGCCAGAGCTCATCGCGACCGCTTTTTCAGAGGGCCAGCCATCACGCGGTGCAACAACCCGCATCCGGTCCAAACTGAAATTCCACATCGCCCGCGCCGCCGCGCCGATGTTTTCCCCCATCTGAGGACGTACCAGAATAAAGGCGGGTTGGGCTGTACCGGTGGCCATGACATTCTCCTGATTGCGTCCCAGCCGCCTACCCTTGTTGCCTAGTTTGCGCAAGTCCTCAGGCGTTTGGCCCAGATTTAACGCAGAATTTGCATGGTAAAACGCGACGCCGCACGCTAAAAGTCGCGATCAAAGACCAAGGAGCGCCCGCGAATGGCCGAAACAGCACAGTCAGAGCAGCCACAGATCTATCTGATCACACCACCCGACCCGGATCTTGTGACATTTCCGGATCAATTGGCACGCGTGCTGGACGGATCCGAAATCGCCTGTCTGCGCCTGTCTTTGGCCACGCGGGAAGAGGATCGGTTGATGCGTGCGGCGGATGCGCTGCGTGATGTGGCCCATCGCTATGATGTGGCCATGGTGATTGATACCCATGTGGTTTTGGCCGAACGTCTGGGTCTGGATGGCGTGCACCTAACAGGATCGCGCGGCGTACGTGCGGCGCGCAAGGATTTGGGCCCAGATGCCATTGTCGGCGCGTTTTGCGACGCCTCTAGCCATGATGGTATGACGGCTGGTGAATCCGGGGCCGATTACATCGCTTTCGGCCCTGTCACAGGCGCAAATCTAGGTGATGGCAGCCTTGCAGAACGGGATCTGTTCCAGTGGTGGTCTGAAATGATCGAATTACCGGTTGTGGCTGAAGGTAGCTTAACCGAAGCCACGATACGCACCCTGTCCCCTGTAACCGACTTCTTTGGCATCGGCGAAGAGATCTGGGGGGCTGAGGATCCATTGGCGGCTCTGAAAGAGTTGCAAGGTGCGATGGGATAAGGAAAGAGCCCCTTGTTTTCAACAAGGATTGAATTTCCACTTATTTTCACCACATGTAACGTCTATGGACGCTGTACGCATTGAAAACCCAGAAAGCGCAGATCTGGCTGACTTGCTTATGCAAGACGAGCAAATTCTTTGGATAGGCGGGCCTGAATATGGCAAGAGGTTGTTTCAACCTACCCCGAACGAAAAGCGGGTTGCTCGGTTTTCATTGGCCTGCGTTATATTGATGTGGATGACGATCCCTACTTTACTGAACGATGAAGCAAGCGACATAGGCATTGCAATCAAAACCTATTCCGGCCTTAGTTTCTTTCTCGGGTTTGGCTTTCTGCTTAATGCGAGAAGTCGAGCGCGTCGCTTTCAACAAACGATTTACGCAGTCACCAACCAGAAAGCTATCATTTGGGAAAGTTCGACAACTGGTCTGTGCAGGTCTAATATAAAGATGACATCCTGCAAGCTGTTGACAGATTTCCCATATGCTGTTTCAGAAATGGGAACCATGCATCGGCTTCACATTGGAATTAAATTCAATACGGTACAGGATGGAAAACTTGTCCCTCTCAGGCCAAGTTTCAATGGTGGTTTGCCAGCTCTAAAAACCGACCTGTATTTCGAAAACATCTCAAACGCAGATGAACTGCGGGAATTGATTGTGTCGCAACTGCCGTCACAGGTTGAATGATTCAACACCATCCCGACACTGCGCTTCAAGATGTGCAGCCAGTGCCTTGCGGTTGGTAAAGTCGCGTACCGCAACGGGCGCGTGGCGGGTGATCTCTACATGACCTTGAGACTTGACCGCAAGAACCTGCAACAGGCTGGAACCGAACTCCATATCTCCATACCAGCCGTAAAACTGACGCGGCTCGCCCATTGGAGCATGATAACAAACAGAGAGCGCTTGAACTTGCAGCACCTCGCGCAGCTCATCGACAAAAAACGCCTCAAACAACGTGGTTTTGAAGGGCAAAACACGTAATCCGTCGGTTGACGTTCCTTCAGGAAAGAACAGCAAGCGATGATCATGCCCCAGACGCGTTTCAAACATCGCGCGGTGCTCGGCTGCCTTGCTTCGTTTCCGCTCTAAAAACACGGTGCCTGTGGCACGCGCCAACGAGCCAATCCCGGGCCACGACGCGACCTCGGCCTTGGAAACGAAATAGATATTTTGAAAACTGTTCAGCACCAAAATATCCAGCCACGATGTGTGATTGGCTACGATCACGGCCTGCCCTGACACAGGTTCGCCCGAAATATTAACCTTTAATCCAAGCATCCAACAATCAAACCGACACACGATACGGGTAATCCATGGCGTCACAGGTCGGCGCGCCCCGAAAAACGGGCGTTCGATCAAACGGCAAATCAGCAGGACGGTTAAACCACCAAATGTGACGATCAGCATCGGCACGGCACGGCCCAGAATACGCAGCCAATCAGTGCCGCGCGGAACAAACGGATCCGGTTCCCCTCCTACACCCCATGTGATCATGCTCAGCTCGATCCGCCTGGGGTTAGGCCCTTGGTATAATGCCCTGCCTGCGCGGCGTTCATTTTATGCGTATCCATCACCAAACACACATCCACCGTGTTGAATGCGTGATCCACATACGCCCCGTCACCCACGAAACCACCAAGACGGAGATACGATTTGATCAAAGGCGGCACCGCCAACATGCCGCGTCTACGGTCGATTGCGTCCTCAGCAATCACATCCATCGGCTCAAAATTTGTCGAACGCACCCTTAGGTTTTCGGGCGCGAGGTGACGATGATGTAGCAAAGACAAAGGTTCGGCCAGTGTAGCAATATCAGTACCATGGAACGACGCCGTACCGAACATGATCTCAATGTCATGCTCCAAAACATAGGCCGCCAGCCCCCGCCAAAGATGATACATCGCCGCCCCGCCGCGATAATCACGGTGGAGACAGGATCGCCCCAGTTCCAACAAATTGCGCCCACTACGCAGCAGCGGTGTCAGTTCAAATTCGGTTTCGGTGTAGAACCCGCCGATCTGCGCGGCCTTATCCCGTTGCATCAATCGATAGACACCAACGACCTGCCCGGATGTTTCATCTTCCACCATCAGGTGATCGAAATAGGGATCAAACCGATCCGCTTCGATCCGCTGGTCGTGATCAACCATGGCCCCATCCGCCCCAAGTTCGGACACGAAGACATCATATCGCAACCTCTGGATTCGGTGCAGGTCTTCGTCGCCTTGGGCGAGTCGGGTTTGAAAACTATCTGTCAAAGCTGTCATAGAGCGACGCTTTATCAAAAAATGACCCGGTCTGGCAAATGACAGGGGCGTTCATTGTCACCAGATGTGCTGGCGAACCTGTCATTCGTTAAGCATTAGCTTTCGAAAACCGGTAAAATATTAACTTTATTTGAATCAATTACGACTTTTCCAGCATTTGGAAAGTTTATGGTAACCTTTTGCCCGGCAACTGATTGCACTTGCCCTGTGCCCCAGTCAGGTTGAGAAGGTAGTTTGACCAAAGAGCCTGGCACAAGTATTTGGTAAAGTCCGTTCACAATATTACTCCCAAAACCGGAGGCTGACATGTCTGAAGCACACACGAAACTCGCTGCAATGGTTGGATCCCGGTTATGCCATGACCTTATCAGCCCGATCGGCGCGATACACAATGGTCTTGAATTGCTAAGCCTCACAAATGAAGGCGGATCCTCGGCGGAAATGTCCCTTATCGAGGAAAGCTGTTCATCGGCCTCAGCGCGTATTCGGTTTTTCCGCGTCGCGTTTGGACAGGCAGGTCCTGGCCAGAATATGAGCGCAAGAGAAGTACGCGCCCTTCTAAAGGAACTGAATGGTGGCGGCCGGATCAAAACCGAATGGGAACCCGGCGACGATGTCAGCCGCGAAGTGGCCCAGTTGATTTTCCTTTGCTTCCTATGCTGTGAATCCGCGCTACCCATGGGTGGCGACGTTCATATCACCGAAAGCAAAAACATCTGGCGCATCACCGCGACAGGACCACGGGTTAACCCGAAACAAGAAGATTGGTCTGCGCTGGTAGAACGCATGATGCCAGAGGATGTTGCCCCATCCAATGTGCAATTCGCGTTCCTATCTATCATGGCCCAACAGGCCAACATCCCCTTGCAGGCCGCAATTCTTGATGACCGGATTGTCATTTCACTCGGCTAAAACGCATCTGCCAAGGCCCTTACAGGATCCGGGTCGCGGATCAATCTAACGTGTCATTGCCATGACGTCATACTGTGTGTATGACGTCATCACGGTCGGCAGAACCGAGGCGTCGCTGCTCTTTTATAAGAGCGCTAAACCTGCCATAACTTCGCGAACGACATTGCATCACTTAGGGCATCGTTTCGTCAAGCCAGCGACCAACGAACCAGCATACCGCCCGAAATGGATGTATGATGACAAAGACACCAATACCGCTGCACGTAAATGACATGACGGGTTTCACGCGTGCGTTGACAAAACAACTTGGCATGACCAGCCCCTCACATTTGACCATGATGAACATGGTTGCCCGTGCAGCAGGGTTTCAAAACATTCAACATATGCGCGCGGCCACTGCCGCCGCGAAACGTTTGGCCAAGCCGGTTCAAGAAGACCTAGCTGATGCGCGCAAGGTCGAACGTGGCCTGCATCAATTTGACCAATATGGTCTCTTATTGAGATGGCCATCAAAACGCGCGGTGCAGGATCTAGCGCTTTGGGCGATTTGGTCAGCCCTGCCAGCCAACACATCGCTAAGCGAACAGCATGTGAATGCGCTGCTTATTTCAGAACATCACTTTAAAGACCCCGCAACATTGCGCCGAACCATGATTTGCAACGGCCTTCTGACGCGACAGAAAGACGGCAGCGACTATCGCAGGATCGAACAAAAACCGCCTATTGAGGCGAAAATGATCATCCAAACGATTGCAGAACGGCGCCGTACGCGTCCCGATAACGCATAAGGGGCTGCGCATTCCGGGCAACTATAAAATCAACATGACAGGCCATCGGCATCAAATGCGTGAATGTCTGGTTCGCTAAAGAGCAACCCCACGACATCACCCGGTTGCAATGTGGAATTCCCATTCACACGCACGGTCATTTGCCCAGCCGCCCCACACGATAAAATCACAAAAGTATCGGCACCCAGATATTCCAGCACATCAACAGTGCCATCAATTGTGCCGGTGCCTGCCTCAACAAGTGTGATATGTTCAGGACGGATCCCAAAGGACGTGGCCGTTTGAGGTAACGACAATTTCGCCGCGGAATGAGCAGGTGCAACATTCATCCGCGGCGATCCTATGAATTGGGCCACAAACAAATTGGCCGGGTTTTCATAAAGCTCTCTTGGCTTGCCAACCTGCGCAATCTTGCCAAATTCCAGCACTACAATCCGATCCGCCAAGGTCATTGCCTCAACCTGATCATGGGTCACATAGATCATTGTAGATTTCAGCGTTTGATGCAGTTTCGCGATTTCATAGCGCATCTCAACGCGCAACGCCGCATCAAGGTTGGACAGCGGTTCATCAAACAAAAATGCTGTGGGATCACGTACGATAGAACGCCCAATGGCCACTCGTTGTCTTTGACCGCCCGATAGGTCCTTGGGGCGGCGATCCAAATAAGCGTCCAGCTTTAGAACGCGGGCGGCTTCATCGACCTTGGCTGCAATATCGGCCTTGGACAAGCCCGCCGATTTCAGCGGAAACCCGACATTGTCACGCACGCTCATATGCGGATAGAGCGCGTAGGACTGAAACACCATCGCCAGCCCCCGCTTGTTTGGGGGTTCCGCCGTAGCGTCCCGATCACCGATCAAAATCTGTCCGCGAGATGTTTCTTCCAATCCAGCGATCATGCGCAACAAAGTTGATTTACCGCAACCCGAAGGTCCGACGAATATCACAAATTCGCCCTCTTGGATTTCAAGATCGACACCTTTGATAACTTGCGCCGCCCCAAACCATTTTTCGACGGATTTCAACGTAATAGACGTCATCGTCAGTTGCCCTCGCTATGTGTTAGTCTTTGATTTGCGTTGGCCAGCCAGGCCGTCCGTATCATTGCGAATTCCATGCCTAGCCTTTCACTGACCCAGCCGTCAGTCCGTTGGTCATAAACCTCTCAAGACCAAGGAAAAGCGCCATGATCGGGACAGTTGCCACAACGGATCCTGCCATCAGATGCTGCCGAGGAATTTCAGAGGAATTGAGCGATGCAATCCCCCGGGTCAGAGTGAATTTTGTCGGATCGTCCAAAAGCATGAAGGCAAGTAAGAATTCGTTCCATGCAATCATGAACACATATAGCGACACCGATGCCAGCGCCGGCAAGGACAGCGGCAACGTGATCTTCCAAATCACCGCCAAGCGCGACAACCCATCCATAAGGCCCGCCTCTTCGACCTCTGCCGGAAGGCCTCTGAAATAGCCCTGTAACATATACAGGGCGACCGGAATTGTTGTGACGGGGTAGATCATAACAATCCCCCAGAACGAATTGCGCAACCCCGTCATGGAAAAGGCGATGTAAATCGGCAGCGCCAGAACGATCATCGGAACCATATAAATCAGCAAAATAGATCTGGAAAACGCCGCCCGCCCCCGAAATCTAAGCCTTGCAACCGCATATGCCCCCGGGATGGCAAAGGCTAAGGTGATGAATACCGTAAAGACGGAAATGGTGAATGAATTGAACAAATAGGTTCCAAAATTGAATTGGCTGAACAACTCTTCATAGGATCGGAACAATTCGGCCCCCTGTGAAATATCGATCGAAAAATCCAAAGGGTTCTGCATCAATTCGGATTGGTTCTTGAGGCTGGTCATCACCATCACGTAAAACGGGATCAAGACAATCGCCGAAAAAAAGATATAGCCAATCCCGGTCAAACACCGAATTACGGCCGTTTCAAATTCATGGCGTGTCAGTCGTCCCAGCACCAGATCGCATAAGATCGGCCTTATTGACGCTGAAAATGCGGCGGCCAATGCAACCGCCCCGACCGCGCGTGATATAAGGCCGGTTTCTGGACCGACCAAGACCGGCCCCAAACCTATAAAGCCCAAAATGCAAAGACCCGCTGCGATACCAAAATATAGCACCTTGGACCAACCAAAGTAGACAGATATCAGACCCGCGACAGCGCCCCATAAGAGTGACAATATAATCCCCGGCCGAAAAGGTTCGCCCGTGGCGAATGACATGCAAACCGCAACGGTCACGGATAGAACAACCATCCAGACAGCACTGAGAACCGGCCCAATAACAAAACCACGCCGCATCATAGGCCTTCCTCCCGGCTTACGTATTTGAGGAAAAAGATCGAAAAGGTCAGCAAACATCCAAAGATGACAACAGCCACCGCCGCACCTGCCCCAAGGTTTGAAATCGCAAACGCCTGTTCATAGACATCCACAGTCAACGTGCGCGTGCCTGCATTGCCGCCCGTCAGCAGGAAAATGTCGTCAAATTTGTTGAACGTCCAAATGAAGCGCAACAGAAATAGGACGCTTAGAATGCCCAATAGTTGGGGCACGCTGAGATACCAGAATTGCTGAAACGGTGATGCGCCATCCATATCTGCGGCTTCATACATGTCCGTATCGATGCTTTGCATTCGCGCAAGGATGAACAGAAATGACAGTGGAAAATAGCGCCAGATTTCAAACACGGTCACCATGATTAGGGCCAAAGGACGTTCACCAAAGAAATTGATAGATTGCTGCGTCACCCCCATTTGCATCAACAGCGCATTGGCCGACCCGGAAAATGGATCAAACAGGATCAACCAGGCAAAGGCGACGGCAATCACCGGCGCGACATACGGGAACAGGTAGAGCCCACGTAAGATCCCTTGTCCCTTGAAAGATTTATTGAGCAACAAGGCGGCAAAAAGCCCAACAACCAAGGTGCCAACCGTTCCAAAAACTGTGTAAAACAATGTGACCCAAAGGACCTCTAGGAATTCACCACCGTTGAAAACACGTGTGAAATTTTCAAAGGTAAACGTCGCATTGGTCAAAACATTCGAAGAGACACCGGTTGTGACGGCGGGGCTGTCCTGCGGGCGTAGACCATTTGTCAGATAGGTTTGTTGGACCTCAACCGGAATGGTTAGCGTTTCGCGCGCTCCTGCATCCCAATCCCCAAGATCACAGGTCAAGTCGCGATCCGATACACGGCATCTTGGATCCAATTCCAAGACAGACAGGCCTTCAGGAATTCTATCGGAAAATGTAACGTCGTGGATAGGTTGTTCTTGTGAGGAATTGCGCAAACGATAGCGGATCAAAGGTGTCGCCCCGACATGGTCCGCATCACCGCGTATATCTTCACGCAGCACAACCTCTGGCGCGCGCAGATCGGCCAATTCAACCGGTTTGAACGAGATCCAAAATATCGCCAGCAAAGGCAATAGCACGACCGTCGAAACCGCAAAAATGGTTGGAAACAACAGCCCCCAGGCCAGTCGCGCTTCGCGCTTGGCCAAAGGACCGGTACCGATGGGTGGCCCAAGCTGATGCATTGGGGTCCCTCCTGTAATGAAAGGCCTAATTTGGATCAGGAATACATCAAACGCAGCCCCTGATCCGGTTGACTTATTGAACCGCGGCGATCGCTTTGTTCAATTCCGCCACCGTTGAAGCGGCGTCGCGTTCATCATCAATATATTCACGCACCAAGCGATTGATGACCTGACTGTTGATGATGGCAGATGCTGCAGACAACTGCCCCTCGGCCACCCCCCATCGTTGCGCGACATCCAGACCCGAAACAATTTCATCAATCATCGCAGCATCATACAAATCACCCAAAGGGGCTTTTCGATCCACTCCGACATCCAAAGTTGCCCATAAATCGGAAAATTCCGTTGGATTATCGGCGCTACCACGGCGCACTGGGAACTTACCCTCGGGTGCAATTGCCAACGTGGCGCTATAGCCTTCGCTCATAGAATATTCCACGAACTCCATCGCGGCATCCGTTGCAGCGTCTGCAGTGATCCCGAAATAACTGACATCCCCCCAGGCCGCACCACCAGGATTGGACGGGCCTGAAAAGTTTGTAACAATCCCGGTTGCTTTCGCCAAAGCGGGTGATGTTGGATCATCATTGATGGTGGGCGGTGCGCTGTCTCGCAGGCCAGCCAATTCATCCAAGATGAAGGGTGACCAGATAATCATGGCCGCATTTCCACTGAAATATAGCGTACGTGATTGGTCCCAATACAAATCCCCCGGAGGAGACGCCTTTGCAATAGCCTTGTAAAAGTCCAACACTTCTATTGTTGCCGCTTCATCAAGGTTTTGAAATCCATCCGGCCCCACCGGTGAAACACCATTGGCCAAGAACACATGTTCTAGAACTTGGCTCATAAAGTTCTCATCGATTTTCGTGGCAGCAACAAATCCATACATTTCTGGTGGATTGTGCAATGCGTCTAAGGCCGCCAGAACATTTGCAAATGAATTAGGGGGCGCCAACCCTTTTTCCGCAAACAGATCCGCACGATAAACCAACATTTGCGTCCAGCCATCTGCTGGCACAGATGCGTATCCATCCCCCATGTCAGCCATCGCCAAAGCGCCCGGTGCAAATGTTTGCTCGCCTAAGGCTTCGACGACATCCGTTGCGGCATCGATATCAAGTATGCCGGCCTCGACCCAGGGTGCGGCGTATTGCAACGTATGATAGATAACATCGGGCAGATCATTGGCAGCAAAGGCCGCCGTGGCGCGCGTGCCCAAATCAGATTCCGACACCGGTATAACCGCTACGGAATGGCCCGTTTTGGCGGAAAAATCAGCCGCCATTGCTTCTTGGCGCGCCAAACGTTCAGGTTGTTCTTCTGTCGTCCAAAAGCGCAATTCTTCTGCAAACGCATGCGTCGCACCAAGCGACAACAGCATTGCCACGCTGGTTCGCGCAATCATTTTCGTGTTTCGTTTCATAGTTTCCTCCCTTTGAAACGTCTCTTAAATAGATGTTCAATCTCTCGCTTCACGCCCCATCAGGGTGTTCCGACAAAACCACTTCAGTCGTCGCATGTGATACGACACACTGCCTCCTCGTCAGTGGTTGTCAGAAAAAATGGGGGGCTTTGATACATGCAGAGCGCAAACACCCCTAACATGCTGCTGACCCATACATAATCCGGTGATCCCATGAAAACGTCGCCTCATCCCCCCAGAATATCTCGTGCGGGGCAAGATGCGGATCATGAAGCCACCAATGTCTCCTCTTTCATTTCGCTGTTTCGATCGGTGGTTTTTCAAAGGAAAAACAATCCAAAACCGAGCGGGCAAACCATAAGACATGTCAAAATACTGACCGTCCAACACTAGATAGATTTTTACCGCTTTGCGCGTATTTGGCGGGCCATACATCATGTCTTGACGCAATGGAAAATTCGCCAAGCCGCAGACAAAGCTTGAAAAATATTGACTTAATACGACGTGGCTATTTGTAGGACTGAGAAAGATACGTTGTCAAAGGTCAATTCAAAAATCAATGTAGTTTCAGATCTCAATCGGATTAGAAAATACATTAGATATCGCGAATAAATATTTGAATTCGCTTTCAATTCACCAACGAACTACAAGATAAACCTAGTGGCCAAACACGTTGATATAATCGCTCATATGGATTCCAAATCTGCGTTTAAATGCTCTGCGCATCCGTTGCAGATCCCCAAATCCACTAAGATGAGCGACTTGTTTTAACGGTAATTTATCCGTCAAAAGATCTCTTGCATGATCAACCCGAACCCGTTCGACAAATTGTGCCGGGCTTTCCTCTAGATCGCGTTTAAAGCGACGCGTTAGCGTCCTTGGGTTCATCCCGACCGTGTCTGCCAAAACATCTAATGTCCAATTGTGATGTGGTTCGGCCACGACCCGCTCGATCAATTGTGTAAGCGCATCATCCTGCGTGAACTGTGCCGCCAGATGCCGCGCATATTGGCTTTGCCCACCGGTGCGCCGCAACTGCACAACCAATTCACGCGCCACCGCCAGCGCCACAGCCGAACCACAATCGGCACGTATAATTGACAGCGCAAGATCGATGCCGGTCGTCACCCCCGCGGATGTAAAAATTTGCTCGTTTGAAACAAAAATCCGATCCAGATCCCAAGACACGTTTGCATAGTTTCTTGTATCCGCCTGACGCGACCAATGGGTCGTGGCCTCTAACCCGTCCAGAACACCTGCAGCCGCAAGAACAAGAGCCCCGGAACAAATAGAAATGATGCGCCCGGTTGGTCGGGTGTCCAAATGGTCTGCGATCCGTTCACACAGTATTTGATTTTGCAACAGGGCGTTCACGCCCTCGCCACCGGGTATCAAAAGGTCATCCCGGTCACGACTTGAAAGCAGATCGCCATCAGGGACCATACGTAAACCACAAATGGCCTGAACAGGAGATCCATCTAATGTCACATACCGAATATCGTATTTTGGACGACCGTGCATCACAGTTGCCCGAAACGCCTGAACGGGACCTGAAACATCCAATAGATTGACACCGTCGAAGATCAAAACATCGATCGACCGGGCTTGGCGGGATGTGTCTATATTTGATATCATTTTGACATTTTAGACATAAATCATTTGTCCTACCAAGGTCAAAATTCAACTTCATTTGGACATCTCAATGCGCGCTGCATCCCTTTCGCAAAATGGTAGCTATCTATGTTTGCTTCTCGCAAACACAATCCTTGGAACAGCTATGCCGATGCTGATTATCTTGGGTGGATTGGCTGGGTTAATGTTGGCCCCGTCGACGGGTTGGGCAACACTGCCTGCGTCTTTGCAAACGTTAGCAGGATTGTTGGCGGCGGCACCATTTTCTTTGGCCATGGGTAGATATGGTCGAAAAGCCGGTTTTTTGATCGGAATTACCTGCGCGGTTTTTGGTGCATCTCTTGGCGTTTTAGGGCTGCTCAAAGGCAGTTTCATTTACTTATGCGTTTCACATCTTGCGCTAGGCGGGGCATTGGCAAGCTTTCAATTCTTTCGGTTTGCCGCAGCAGAAACCGTCAGTGAGACATGGCAACCCGTCGCGATTTCAATGATGCTGACATCAGGGTTGATCGCCGCCTTTGTCGGCCCCCAAACCTTCATTCTGACCAAGGATAGCCTTGCACCGACACCATTGGCAGGCGCATATCTGGCAATCGCAATCTTATCTCTCATCGGATTGGTGCCTTTGGCGTTCACAAAACTGCCCCAAGCCTCCAATGCCCCGTTACAAAGCCTGAGACATCGTTTGATTGCCCTATCTGCGCTAAAACAAAGATCTGTGCGCATCGCCATTGGGCTTGGCGCGGTATCGCAAGGCATCATGGTTTTTATGATGGTTCCAACACCTTTGGCCATGATCGGATGCGGCTTTGGCGAAAACCTAGCGGGCGATGTCATCCGTTGGCATGTTGTCGCGATGTTTGCGCCCAGCTTTTTCACAGGTTTTTTGATCAAAAAATTTGGGGCATATCCTATCGCCATCTGTGGATTATTGGGTCTTTCCGTCTCGCTGATTATGGCGCTAAGCGGATTATCTGCTGCCCATTTCTACGCTTCACTTGTCTTGTTGGGGATCGGTTGGAATTTTGGGTTTGTTGCCGCGACAACATTGCTTACGCAGGCTGTTTCAGATGGCGAAAAGGCGCTAGTGCAAGGCGCGAATGACACATTGATTGCCTTGGTATCTACACTGTGCGCGTTTTCCGCTGGCGCGATCATAGCAGGGTTTGGATGGGCCATCTTAGCCACGATTGGGCTTGGGGTTACCGTGTTTGGAACCGGAATTTTCGTTCGCGATATGCGCAAGATGGCCTGACGGCCGCGCTTTATGACTGTATCTTAGATGGTCTCTAACCAGGTCAAAGAAGCGTCTTCAAATGCGCCACGGCCCGTTCAATTTCGTCTTCGGTATTATAGTAATGTGGCGCTATTCGCAGCAACGTGGGAAGGTCGCGGCGCTCTGCGTCAAGACGTGTGCTGGACGGGGATGACGCGCCAATAGCAAATCCGGCCTGAGCCATCTGCGCCACAATCTCGCGCGGATCGGATTTGTCGATGGAACAGCTGACAATCCCACAGTGCTCATGCCCTATATCGCGCAACTGAACCTGATCAATCTGACCTAAAAGCGTTCTTGCTGTTTGCGCCAGAGCCCAGACACGTTGCTGGATCAAATCAATGCCGATCCGATCTGCATATTCGACAGCCACCCCGAGCCCTGCCCGCAGAGCATAGGAGTTTTCCCAGGTTTCAAAGCGGCGCGCATCATCGCGCAACTCGTACCGATCCCGTTCCACCCAAGGCGCCCCGAAATGGTCGATCATGGCCGGTTCCAGTGTCTCTAACCATGCTTCTTTGACATATAGAAACCCAGTGCCTCGCGGTCCGCGCAGATATTTGCGCCCCGTCGCAGACAGGAAATCGCATCCCAGCTCAGCCACATTGATCCGCATCTGTCCCGCGGCTTGGCACGCATCTAAAAGATAGGGAATGCCATGTTTCTTAGCCACACGGCCCACCTGTGCGGCTGGATTGACCAAGCCACCATTGGTCGGAATCCACGTGATGGCAATCAAACCGACATCTTCGTCAATCATGTCTTCCAGTGCCTCAAGATCCAAGGCCCCTTTTGCATCGGATGGAATGACATCAATCGTCAAACCATCCCGTTTTGCCCTTTGTAGAAAGGCGACATAATTTGCCGCGTATTCCGCTTCGCAGGTCAAAATCCGCGATCCACGTTTGATCGGCAGCGCATAAAACGCGTGACACCACGCAACCGTTGCATTTTCCATCAACGCGATCTCACGAGGTTTTGCGCCGATATGGCACGCAACCGACGTATAGACATGTGTCAGCGCATCCGCCTGTTTTGCATGCGCTTCATAGCCACCAATTTCGGCCTCAAGCTGCGTATGGGCCGTCACGGCATCCACAACGCATTGCGGCATCAACGCGGATCCGCTGGCCAAAAAATGGGTCGTATGCGCGATTCCGGGCGTGTCCTGACGGACCTGTTCAATATCTAACATTGCGAGTGATCTTTGCGGATAGATGCTTTTTCCAGAAAGGCTTAAACCGCAGAGGTTCAATGATGCAAGTGACGTATTGTACTGAATTCTTTCGCTTAGTTGACTAGAAAGCCACAAATTTCCTAGCTTTCGCAAAGGTGTCTCTGCGCAGCTTCAATTGAGATATTTTCGCAAACGGGTATTTTAAATGTCCCAAAAGAACGCGTGAGGGATGGTCAAAACCAATTGACCACCCCCAAGATCGCTTAAGTTCGCACTGTACCGTCACCGGTGACCAGATACTTAAAACTGGTCAGTTGCTCGGCACCGACTGGCCCGCGCGCGTGCATTTTACCGGTGGCGATCCCGATTTCGGCACCCATGCCAAATTCACTGCCATCCGCAAATTGGGTCGACGCATTATGCATCAGGATGGCACTGTCGAGACGTGCAAAAAACCGTCCAACGGTTTGTTCGTCTTCGGCAATGATGCAATCAGTGTGATTGGACCCAAATTCCCGGATATGCGCAATTGCGCCATCCACATCACCGACCACTTTGGCCGAGATGATCATGTCCAGATGCTCGCATCCCCAATCATCCGCGCTGGCAGCCACAACGCCATCGATTTTTTGCAAGGTTTCGTCACCGCGCACTTCAACACCGGCATCCATCAACGCTTTGATCAGCCCCTGGCCGATTGTATCCAAAACATCGCGATGGATCAGCAAGCATTCTGCCGCGCCACAAATGCCAGTGCGCCGGGTTTTGGCGTTCAGGGCCACCTTTAGCGCCTTTACCGGATCAGCCGAAGCGTCGGCATAAACATGCACGATCCCTTCAAGATGGGCAAAGACCGGGACGCGGGCCTCGCGTTGCACCAGTCCAACCAGACCTTTGCCACCACGTGGCACAATCACATCGATCGTATCTGTCATAGTCAGCATTTCAGCCACGGCTTCTCGGTCGCGGGTTGGCACGCGCAGGATCCCATCCTCGGGCAGGCCCGCAGCCTTTAGACCCGCAACAAGGCAGGCATGAATCGCGCCAGAGGAATGAAAGCTTTCAGACCCACCACGCAAGATCACCGCATTGCCCGCCTTCAGGCAAAGAGCACCAGCATCAGCCGTCACATTTGGGCGGCTTTCATAGATCACGCCGATCACACCCAAAGGCGTGCGCACACGTTTGATTTGCAAACCCGTTGGGCGATCCCATTCGGTGATGATCTGGCCAACAGGGTCATCCTGCGCTGCAATCGCGCGCAGCCCATCCACGATGTTTTGAATGCGGTCCTCGTCCAGTAAAAGACGATCCAGCATGGCCGCGGACAATCCTTTGTCGCGGCCAAACGCCATGTCTTTTTCATTCGCTGCCAAAATGTCAGCGCGACGGGCCCAAACAGCATCAGCGGCGGCGTCCAAAGCTTTTGTTTTTGCTGCCGGCGGGACAAAGGCCAGCTCTGCTGCAGCAGCTTTGGCGCGCGCGCCCAGATCGCGCATTTGGGCGTGAATATCGGTGTGATCTTTCATCGCTCTGACCTTTCCGTCGGTGTTAAAACATATCGTCACGCGCCCCTTTGAGCGCGGTAGAGGTCATATAGTATTAATCATTGCGAACCAATAGCGTTTATTTACGACCCCCATCCCAAAGCAGATAGCCCGTCACCGAAATGTCATTGAACCTACAAAAAGACGTCACCGAAACGGTGATACCTGATCCGCATTCCGGCACAGATAAAGCAACCTGCGCCGACCTCCAGCAAGAATAGCCAGGGACCATCATCATGGATGAACATAACACCGTCGATCTGTCATGGGATGATTTTGACGAACATCGCAACCCACGCCCAGACGAAAACGGCTTTGACACTGTTGTTGAAAACGCCATTTCACGTCGTGGCTTTATGGGCGGCGTCGTTGCATTTGGATCAGGCGCCATTGTGTTTGGCGCGTCCTTGTCCGGTTTCGCAACGCCTGCAAAAGCAGACGGTCACGAATTTCCATTCAAACCGATCCAAACCGCCACAGATCACGAAGTTCATGTACCCGAGGGCTACAAGACACAGGTTCTGGTCCGTTACGGCGACGCCCTGTTTTCAGAAGCACAAGATGCCTATCCTGCAGACGGCCTGATTTCATTGGATATGTCTGACAAAGTGTTTGGCGAAAACACAGATGGTATGGAGCTGTTCGAGGTAGACGGCAAACAGCTGATCGCCGTGAATTCAGAATACTGCAACCCAAAGATCAACCTGCCCGCGTCGTCTGAAGGTATTTCAGCCTCAGCAGACGAAGCGGCTTTGTTGAAAAATATCCAAGGTGTGACCGTTTTTGAGATTGCGGATACCGGCAATGGCTACGGCGTCGTCCTTGACAGCCCCTTCAACCGCCGCATCACGCATGAGACAGAGATGACATTGGCCGGCCCCTTGGCCGGTCATGATCTGGTGAAAACCAATGCAGACCCTAGCGGCATGACCGCGAAAGGGACCATGAACAACTGTGGTTCGGGAAAAACGCTGTGGAACACCTATCTGACCTGCGAAGAGAACTTTAACGGCTATTTCGGCACAACCGGCGAAGAGCCCGTTGGCGAAGGTTACACGCGCTACGGCATCGGCGGCAAAAGCCGTTATGGCTATGAACTGTTTGACGCGCGTTACGACCTGTCCAAGGAATCAAATGAACCGCATCGCCACGGGTTCATCACAGAAATCGATCCGGCAGATCCGGCATCCACGCCGATCAAACGCACCGCTTTGGGCCGTTTCAAGCATGAGAACGCGGAAATGGTACACGCGTCTGACGGTCGCATTGTCGTCTATCTGGGCGATGATGAACGTGGTGAATACCTGTACCGTTTTGTTTCGGCAGGCGTTTACACTGAAGGCACCTATGGCGGTGATCTATTGAACGACGGCACGCTTTATGTCGCCAAGTTTAACGATGACCAAACCGGTGAATGGCTGCCACTGACGCCTGAAACAACCGGCATGGATGTCGCAGAAATCCTGTGTTTCACACGCATGGCCGCATCAGCTGCGGGCGGCACCACCATGGATCGTCCAGAATGGGTGGCCGCGAACCCGATCAAGGTCGAAGCCTACTGCGCGCTGACAAACAACCGCAATCGCGGCGTCAAGCCGAATGCAGGTGGCGATGACACCTCCGTCAACGGACCAAACCCGCGCGAAACGAACCACTATGGTCAGATCGTGCGCTGGACCCCAGCAGGCGAAAACCACGCGGCAGACGATTTTGCCTGGGACCTGTATGTCATGGCTGGCAACCCAACGGTCTATGACAACCAATATGGCGGTTCAGACAACGTCAACGAAGGTAACATGTTCAATTCACCTGATGGCATGGCCTTTGACAGCACCGGCTATCTTTGGATCCAAACGGATGGTGATGACGACAACGAGGGCGATTTTGAAGGTCAGGGCAACAACCAAATGCTGGTTGGCAACACTGAAACTGGTGCAATCGCACGCTTTATGACCGTGCCAAACGGCGCAGAAGTGACAGGTCTATGCTGGTCTGCTGACAAAAAGGTTGCCTTTGCTGGCATCCAACACCCAGGCGGGTCATGGCCAGATGGTGCAGGCAAACCGCGCTCGGCGATTGTTGCGATCTGGCGCGAAGATGGCGTCGCAATCGGTTGATAATCCCCAGTAACGAGTGCTTTTAAAACCACTATGAGCGGCGTTTCCCCCAAACGCCGCTTTCTTTTTACCCGATTGCCCCTCAGTTTCTGAGCACATTGTAAACAACCTGTTAGCCTAGGTGGGAATTCCTGACTTGCCCTTGTATCCGCGGTGTGCAGATTTATCTTTGATTCATGCATCCATTCCAGCGACCCCATATAAGAAAGTAACTATGACCAAAGTTTACGCCCCCTTGCCGCTCGTGTCCGTTATTGCCCTGTCACTGAGCGCGCCTTCGGCCTTCGCCCTGACGTCGAGTGAATTCATTGCTGCATTGGAGCATGGGTTTTCAATGCCAGCGGGCACGATCACCGCAGGATCGTCGCGCATGGAAGGCGATGACGTATTTCTGGAAGACATCACACTGACCATTCCAATTGAAGATGGCACAACCACCTCTGTTCCTGCAGGTAATATGCATTTTGAAGATGTCACACTTGCCGATGATGGTGATATTTCAGTGGCTTTTGCAAGAATGGACGGTTTTTTGTTTGATGCTGACAGCGTGCAGGTGGCAATTGGCGCAGCAGAGATTGTGAATTTGTACATCCCCGCTGACAAATATTCGGGCGAAACACTGCCTTTCGTGCAGTATGACGCGCTGTCTGGGCAAAGTTCGACCATTGTCGCCAATGGCGCCGAAATTGCATCAATTGGTAGTTTCACAGCCACGATGGATCAAAGCGCGCTTCCCCTTTTCACAAGCGAAACAAGCCTAACAAATATCCAGATCACTCCGCCCGATCCATTGCCACCAGAGGCTGCAGAGGTCTTACAGGCGCTCGAATTGCAATCCATCAAAATGGATGCTCGGGCAAATCTGGTCTGGAACACCGAAACCGGTGATCTCAGCATTCAGGATTATGACATCTTTCTTGAAAACGCCGGATCGTTGGGTTTGGAGCTGACTATCGGCGGCTACACGATGGACACGGCAACCGCCTATACAAAGACAATTGAAGACATGTCTGCGGCCGGAAAAATGAGCGAAGCCGAACAATTGCAGGTCTTTATGACGCTGCTACAGGGCCTGTCTTTGTCCGGTGCAGAAATTTCTTTTACTGATTCCGGCCTGACCAAACGGGCATTGGACTATGCGGGCAAAAAACAAGGATCCGACGGCGATCAACTGGCCTCTATGCTTCCATTCCTGATAGGGATGGGTCTGAACAGTTTGGAATTGCCAGAGGCTTTGACGACGCAAATCACGGGGTCTTTGACATCTTACTTTGCCAATCCCGGGAACATAACTGTCACCGCTGCACCTGACAGTGCCATTCCGTTTATGGAGCTGTTCAATGTCGGCACGGCAACACCCACGAACCTGCCTGTTTTGCTAAACCTGTCTGTCAGCGCCAACCACTGATACTGGCCTAAGGCGGCTTTGCCCAAAGCCGCCTTTTTAAAACGCCATATCGTCGCGGTGGACAATCACGGCACGGCCTTCATATCCCAAGAGATTTGCAATCTCGTCCGAATGATGTCCGGCAATTTTCTGTGCTTCCTCTGACGTATAACGACACAGACCATGGGCCAAAACATGCCCATCAGAACCGCAGATTTCCACCGGTTCGCCCCGCCCAAAATCCCCCGAAACCGACGTCACGCCAGCAGGCAGCAGTGATTTTCCTTTCGCCAGCGCATTCGCGGCGCCCGCATCCACAGTCAACGCCCCTTGCGGTTTCATGGCTGCGATCCATGCTTTGCGCGCCAGATGAGGTTCTGTCTGCGCCGTAAATACAGTGTGGCGCGCACCGTCTTCTAGGGCCGCCAATGGGTGCAACACCTCGCCCTTGGCAATGATCATACCACAGCCTGCAGCGGTGGCCGTACGCGCCGCCATAACCTTGGTTTTCATCCCACCTTTAGAAAGACCCGATCCAGCATCCCCCGCCATATCTTCGATGTCAGCCGTGATCGCTTCGATCACCGGCAGATGCTGCGCATCCGGATCATCGTTGGGGTTGGCTGTATAAAGACCATCTACGTCTGAGAGCAAAATGCACAGATCCGCACCAACGGTCACAGCGACCTGTGCCGCCAACCGGTCATTGTCGCCATAGCGAATTTCATCGGTGGCGATCGTGTCATTTTCATTCACAATCGGCACGGCACCTAGATTAAGAAGTGTCGCTAAGGTCGCGCGAGAATTCAAAAAACGTCGCCTATCAGCACTATCTTCTAACGTCACAAGAACCTGCGCTGCGGAAATGCCATGGGGTTCCAATGCCGCCTGGTAGGCACCCGCCAAACGGATTTGGCCTGCCGCCGCTGCTGCCTGCGCCTGCTCTAACGGTAAGGATGTCATGGGCAGGCCCAACACGCCACGTCCCAATGCGATCGACCCTGATGATACCAAAACGACTTCTGCACCGCGTGATTTCAGCGCGACCACATCAGCCACCAGAGATGTCAACCAATCCTGACGTAACAGCCCCGTGTCGCGATCCACCAAAAGCGCAGATCCGATTTTGACGACGACGCGTTTGGCACGGGTCAATGCATTAGACGTTACGGACGCCACGGCGTAGGCTCCTCTTCGTCCTCCGCCGTTGGGGCACGCTCAGCCGCGCGGCGTTCTTCAACATGCGGACGCAAAGCGCGCAAGACGTCTGTGACGCCTTCTTTGGACGCACCAGACATCAACATAATGCCTGTCGCACCAACCGCTTCCAGTTCGTCTTTTAGGAATTCGCGTTCTTCCGCATCCAATGCGTCAATCTTGTTGAGCACCGTAATACGCGGTTTATCTGCCAGACCTTCGCCATATGCGTCCAGCTCGTCCAGAATTGTTTTGTAATCTTCCAGCAACGTGCCCGACGTGCCATCAATCAAATGCAACAACACAGCGCAACGTTCGATGTGGCCCAAGAACAGATCGCCAAGGCCCCTGCCCTCATGCGCGCCTTCAATCAGGCCCGGAATATCAGCAACAACCATTTCCGCATTATCAACGCCGACCACACCGAGGTTAGGATGCAATGTCGTAAACGGATAATCGGCAATTTTGGGACGTGCATTCGACGTCGCCGCAAGGAAGGTAGATTTGCCCGCATTTGGCAACCCAACAAGACCCACATCCGCAATCAGTTTAAGGCGCAGCCAAAGCGTGCGGTCGATGGATTCTTGGCCCGGATTGGCCCGGCGCGGTGCTTGGTTGGTTGAAGTTTTAAAATGCAGGTTGCCCCAGCCACCATTGCCACCTTTGGCCAACATGACTTCTTGGCCCAACTCCGTCAGGTCCGCGATCACTGTTTCTTCATCTTCATCGATGATTTCGGTTCCAACCGGCACTTTCAAAATGATGGGATCACCTGACGCCCCTGTGCGCCCATTGCCCATGCCGGATTTACCGTTCTGCGCAAACCAGTGCTGCTGATAGCGAAAATCGATCAGCGTGTTCAGGCCATCAACCGCCACGGCAATCACGTCTCCGCCACGGCCACCATCCCCTCCGTCTGGACCACCATATTCGATGAATTTTTCACGGCGGAAGCTGATACAGCCGTTCCCCCCGCTGCCCGAGCGGATATAGACTTTGCACAGATCAAGAAACTTCATGGGTCACAGGGCCTAACTGGTTGGGAATGCGGCGGTGTAACGGGATTGCGCCGCGCAAACAAGGTTTAATTCAACCTTGCCCGCAACACACGCAGCATGTTTTGCCCCATAACTTTGCGGATTTGTGCTTCGCTTAGGCCGACATCCAGCAAAGCCTGTGTCAGGGCGGGCAGTTCGGCCACGTCAAAGGCGGTCATAACCGATCCGTCGAAATCAGAGCCTAAAGACACGTGGTCTTCGCCCATCACATCGATTGCAACCTTGATCCCTGCGGCCAAACCCGCTGGCGAAATATCGCAACTGGCCGAGACCCAAAATCCGAAACCCAAAACACCACCGCCCTCCGCGATGCGGCGCATCACATCATCCGGCAGGTTACGGGCCGTGTCGCAATAGGATTTGATCCCCCCATGGCTGAGCACCACAGGACCATTGGTGAGCGATAAAATATCCTCAACCGCCCGTACCGAGGAATGTGCCACATCCAAAATCATGCCACGCGCATCGACCTCGGCGACCAAAGCGCGCCCCAAATCGGACAGACCCTGATTGCTGGTCCCGTGCAGGGATCCCCCGAGCTCATTGTCAAAGAAATGGTGAAATCCGATCAGGCGAATGCCTTCTGTCTCTAATCGATCCAGATTGGCCAAATCCCCTTCAAGCGCATGGGCCCCTTCAATGCCAAGGATCGCACCAACGGTCTGCGCACCTGCCGAGCGTGCCTCTAACAAAGCCTCCAAATCCGCCCGAGTGCGAATGATTTTAAGATCCCCGTTTGACTTATCCTCAAAGCGCTGCAACTTACGAGCCTGATACAGCGCACGTTCGGTCAGGCTAGACCAAGTTGGAAACGGCCACCTTTGGCCCATAGCCAACAGGGTAATATTGTCCCGCGTATCCGTTGCATTGCTGTTGATATTTTGTCCTGCGGGACTTTTCGTCACCGCCGTAAACACCTGCAAAGCGACATTGCCCTCAATCAGACGCGGAATATCCACCTGTCCCACATCTGATCGCATGGTCAGATCACGACGCCATAGCAATGGATCTGCGTGCCAGTCCCCGATGACCAAATCCTGATGTAATGCATAAGCCGCCTCTGACACATCATAGCTGTCATGCCCTGCCACAGGATTGCGGGCCTCTTGCACCATACGCGGGGCAAATGCGAAAAATGCGATCAACGCCCCAAACAGAATAAGAAGAAAGATCGCAAAGTACCGAAGGGTATTGTACATGTTCTCTTCTCCTTTTGGTCGGTTTGGATACGCCCTATTGAGCGATTATTTTATGTCGCGGCAGCTATTTCCAGAACTTTTTGCATGGTTCGCAGGTTTCGCGCCGTGGCTGGTTGCTCCAAACACGTCTCCATTTTCGCCACCAATTTCGACCGGCCAATTCCATCTGGGGCCGAAACATACGCGGCCTTATCTGATACAAACACCATTTCGCTATCGGCCAAATGCGACTGCATCGCTGCCAAGGCCTGGGCCTGTGCATCCGCTCCTATTCTTGCCCCAAATATCCAAAAGTGAAACGTCTTAGGATCGATATCGGTGATATCTATGGGTGTTTCGTTTATGATCACACGCAGATCATTCAAAGACAAAACCATCACATTTGCCTGCACATTGAAGGTCTTCAACATCACTTGGCTGATTTGATCCGCCAATGTCCTGGCATTGTGATCCGATACAAAAACAACATTCCCGCTTTGAATATAGGTTTGGACATTGTCAAACCCCAATGCGGTCAGGCTGCTGCGCAGCTCTGCCATTTTGACCACATTTTTTCCACCCACGTTGATGCCACGCAGCAGTGCAATCCAAACGGTCATGTCTGACCCTGCGCTGTCCAATCTTGCTTGCTCAACTGACATTTGATCACCGGTAATGTTTGCCCCAAAGCAGCGACATGGGTGTCTTTGACGATACCATTGCGACGAAACCCTAGTTTCATCAGAACCTTTTCAGATCCATCATTTCCAGTCACCCAACCAGACCCCAGATCCAAATCGCTATGGGTAAAATGCCAATCTACCATCGCGCGCGCGGCCTCAGTCATATAGCCTTTTCCATGCGCACCGACCGCCAACCAATAACCTAGCGCAGGTAGTGGGATGTCTTCGCTCGGTTCCGAGACTGTGACCACACCGATTGGCTGGCCATCCGCCTCGATCAAACGATTGCCCGCGCCATTTTTGAACAGGTTGATGAACCCCTGTGCTTTATCCAATCCGTAGGGGAACGGCACATGGGGCAGCCAACGATGAACCTCTGGATGTGCGATTTCGCGCGCAATAAAATCCGCATCGTCGTCGCGAAGGTCTCGCAGAACTAATCTATCCGTAGTCAGCATAATTTGCCTTATTGTATGAATAACTTGGTCCAAATAGGATATCCAAAGGACATACTGCCTATGGGAAACAAAACAAAGCCCCGATCTTTTCAGACCGGGGCTACGTCGTGACCGTGATGAACCTATAGGCTCAAACCGACGTTATGCTGCGCTACATTTCTTGCGTCGCACCACAAAGCGAGTTCCCAAAAGCGCGGTAAGCAACAGCGGCAAACCTGCCGGCAATGGGACAGGCGCGATGCTAGGATCATCGATTGGATTCGCCCCAGCTTCTGCAAAGAAGCTTTGCCCATAAGCAGTACCTAGGCCCTGCCCGGCATAACTGACACCATCACTTGCAGCACCGGTTACAGTATCAACGCTGTACACAGAGGTCCCAGCGACCGCGTACATCGAAGACGCATCATCCGTTGCGATGCCGTAGACACTCGAAACACCAAAAGTACCAACAACCGATGACGCGGCGAGGTCAGACAAATCAATCGACACTAAATTTCCACGGCTTCCCGACAGATACATATCACCATCTAAAAACGCGAGATCCCCGGACGAAGAGAACCCCATATCTCCAAGAGATGTTCCGGTACCGGTATCAACATCCAACGAATACAGGTTCGACGTCGAATATCCCGCAGCATAAAGCGTGCCGTCGCTCCCAAAGACCAGACCATTACCGCCAGCAACACCATGTGCGCCAATTAGGGTCGTAGAGCCCGTTTCTACATCAATGCTAAAGAGATTAGAAAATGAAATACCGAATAAATTCCCATTCGGATCAAAAGCGATATCCGTCAGAATTTGACCGAAACTGCCAATGACTGAAACAAGGCCGCTCGTTGTGTCGACCGTACCAAGTTGACCGAATGAATCACTAATATACATGGTTGAGCTGTGAGCCGGCGTAGACAGGCCCATAAATGCGATTGCAGCAACGCTGCTAAACAATTTACCTTTCACGTTTTCCTCCTAAACACACTAAATCTTTAAATCACCTCCTCCTGAGGTAACATCCAAAGACATAACACAACCTAAAGGAGATTCGCACTCTTATTTATATATTCGCTCATCAATCTTTATTGGCATTCTTTCTACTCATCCTTTCTACTCATCCACGCATCACGCGTTAAACGCACCCGAATAGTGCGCATCTTCTTTCCATGAAAATGCGCATATGTGTTTTCAATTACGCCGGTTTTCACAAAACCAAGTTTCGTCAAAACATTCTCAGATGGGCCATTGCCCTCTAACCATCCGCTTTCTGAAAATTCTGCACCTAGATCGAAATACCAATCCAAAACGGCTATCGTTGCCTCGGTCATATAGCCTTTGCCATGTGCGCCAACCGCCAACCAATAGCCCAGTTCATCGGCACTGTCCTGCCAGCGTTTGGGATCGCGGATCGCCACAAACCCAACGGGTCCATCACAATCTTCAATCAAGAAATAACCATCTTGCTGCGCGAGATCGGCAATAAATTCTTGCGCATGTTCCAATTGATAAGGATGCGGCGGCGTGGTCAACCATTGCTGCACCTGCGGATTGGCGATCTCACGCGCGATGAACGATGCATCCGCAAGAGTTGCGGTGCGAAGTGTCAAACGATCGGTCGTCATCATGGCCTAGATCCTTTCAGGTCTATATGCAGTTTTAAGGTTCGTATTCAGCGCCACTATTGCGCTTGTCCCAGAATAAGACGCGCGTTAGGTAACCCCACCCGGTCGCAGCCTACCCGGGTTACAAAACAAGGATCTCAACATGAAAACCCTAGTCGTCTGTTCTGGCGGGCTCGACTCTGTGTCGCTAGCCCATCACGTCGCCAACGAACATGAATTGACACGTCTCGTGTCCTTTGACTATGGCCAACGCCATAAAAAGGAACTGGATTTCGCTGCGCAATGCGCAACGCGCCTAAACGTCCCCCATCATATCATCGACCTGCAATCCATCGGTGCTGCTCTGACGGGGTCGGCCTTAACCGATGATATTGATGTGCCAGATGGGCATTACGAAGAGGACAGCATGAAGATCACCATTGTGCCCAATCGCAATGCCATCATGCTGACCATTGCCTTTGGCATTGCGGCTGCGCGCGGTGATCAGGCCGTGGCGACGGCGGTGCATGGTGGGGATCATTTCATCTATCCCGATTGTCGTCCCAGCTTTACCAACAGTTTTGAGATCATGCAGAAACATGCGCTGGATGGCTATGCGGATGTGTCCCTTTACACGCCATTCGTGCATCGTCCGAAATCAGACATCGTGTCGGTCGGCGCGGCACAGGGCACGCCCTTTAAGGACACATGGTCCTGCTACAAAGGTGGCGATATCCATTGCGGCCGCTGCGGAACATGCGTTGAGCGGCGCGAAGCCTTTGACATCGCCGGCGTCCCTGATCCAACGCAATACGCAGACCCGGATTTCTGGAAAACCGCCATTCAAGACAAATTATGATGTCTAGACTCTAGGGGGAAGAACTGCAGAATAACAAGAGCGTATGAGTATCTGTCACGCAAACGTAGATCCCCCAATCGATCATCAGCCCAACACTAACATCGTGCGTGCCCTTGATAAAGCGAACTGACCTTAACGCCATTAGGCCCCTGTCAGTACATTCATTGCAACCATATATCCGAAAATCGCCAATCCCACCGCGCAGCTTGCATTAATCGCTACCCACAATACAGGCCCAAGATAACGTCGGCTGATAGCAATCAGGCCGGCACAGAAAAAACACCACAGCACAGATGACAGCATGAATCCCAACAGGAACACAAAGAACGCGGTTCTTCCCGGTTCAGCAACCCCAAGCGCTGTGATCGTCCCGCCAAGCGCGGTCCAATAGGTGATGTTGAGCGGGTTTGACAGGGAAAGCGCCGCACCAACGGTAAAGGCAGATCCCGCTTTACCCGCCGATGGGTCAAATTCTGGAACAGGGGCAAAAGCATCACGCAGGCTTTGCCATGCCAACCAGAACAATAAAACCGCCCCAGTGAGGGCAAGCGGTAGTTCGACATAGGGCAGCGAAAAAAGCGCGGCCGCGCCAATAAGCCCAAGAACGGCCCAAACAAAATCGCCAATCAACGACCCAATCTGCACCGCCAATGCTGGCGAATATCCCCCTTTGATCCCCCGCCTAAGGCTTTCAGTGAAAATCGCGCCCGGCGCGGCGTTAAAGAGCAAGCCTAGCAAGAAGGCTGAAACGAAGAGATGGGTCATGATACATTCCTTTTGGGGGAATGTAGCCGCGATCAAGGCGCTGGTCTTGAACGCTATTTCACCTGTTGAAAGCGCGACGGCGTCAGACCTGTCGCAGCCTTGAACCGTCTATTGAAATGCGGTTGGTCCGCATAGCCAAGATCATACGCGATCTCTGTCAGCGGGTGACCACGTCGCAATTGCTGTCGTGCGGTATTGATGCGTTGGACATTCAACCATTCAAATGGTGGCAACCCATAGGCCTTTTTAAAGGCCCGGACCAAAGCAACTGGGCTTAGGCCAAGGTGCTGGGCCATATCAGCTAGGCGGGGTGGTTCAGCTATATGATCCATCAGCTGCTCCGCCACCATTTGCATTTGCATGTCTGACGGGCGTTCCGCACCTAACTGCGCAGCGCCTGAAACGTCCAACAGATCCAGCAACAGATCACCCAATCGCAGGTTCAGCATGTCTTCGTCGGCAGACGCATCCAAAGCCTCGCGCACAAAGGTGATGAGCGACTTTGACAGACTGACAGAGGTTGGAGTTGGATCTTCAAAGACAGCATTTTCGTCGATCCCAGTCAGCGCCGCAAAATCCCTAGGACGCATATAGATCGAAACAAAACTCCATACGGTGGAATTTGCGTGACTGCTTTGAACCTGTGCCGGATTATACAGCGTAAGCTGGTTATCCCCTGCCTCAAAACTGCGCCTGTCTAGGGTCACGGTTTCACGACCGGTTATATTCGCGCCAATCACAAATTCATCGTGAGAATGTTTCGAGAAGACATGATCTGGGCAGTCGAATTCTGCGACCTCAAATCTGCCAAAACGGCGAAACTTACTTTTGATGCGGGACACTGATCGCTCCTTATCAGCGCCAAGAGGCAGCACGCGAAAATAGGTTATGGCAGGCCACAGGCCCGCCATTTATCTTTTATACCAGCGTTTTGACATAGGTCCATGTGGGCACATTGGCTTGTCTCGCCACTGAATATGCCTCAGCATCGCCGACATATTCAAACCCGTTGTTCAGCAATACGCGCGAGGACACTTTGTTGTCCTGAAACACGCTGGCAAACATCGTGCGATTGCCCAATGGGTTAGCCGCGATCAACGCAGCCACAGCCTCGGACGCGACGCCCGTTTTCCAATGGGGGGGGCCGACCCAGAACCCGATTTCAGCCTGGGCTTCATCGACGCGATCTAGTGAAATCACGCCCATCAATTCGGCACCGCCGACTTTGGTGGCATCCATCACCCAAAATTCTTTGTCGCGATCGGGATTGGTTGCGCGGGCTACGAATGCCTCGCCTGCACCAGGGGGCAGCGGATGCGCGATATGGGGCACCATGCGCGCAACACGTTCGTCGCCAATATAAAGCGACCAAAGGCCCATATCCGATTGACGGATGGGGCGAAGATCAAAACGCGCGGTTTCAATAACCGGCTGGAATGTCATAGTCTCAATGCTCATCTGCACAACTCCTCTCGTGCATTTGGCTGACTGACTTAATTTATGTGGGAACAGCGTTCTGCTGTGGTTGGCGCAAATACCGCCCCCTCGTGAAATAAGTAAGGGGACCGGCCTATGCGCCGATCCCCTTATAGTCTGTCAAAACTTTAGATCGGCTTACTCAGCGGCCTCAGCTTGTGGCAGGACCGAAATAAATGTGCGGCCTTTTAGACCTTTGTGGAACTTTACGTTGCCTTCGACAGTTGCAAAGATCGTGTGATCTTTACCCATGCCGACGCCCGCGCCTGGCCAAAACTTTGTGCCACGCTGACGTGCAATGATGTTGCCCGGAATCGCGAGTTCGCCACCGTACAGCTTTACGCCAAGACGGCGTCCAGCGGAGTCGCGACCGTTACGGGATGAACCACCTGCTTTTTTATGTGCCATGAGGTCTTACTCCTGTTCTGCGGCGAATTGTGTCGCCTGATCGATCCAGCTGTCACGCTCGATGCGGCCTTTGAAGGACAATTTGTCATCCATATAAGCCACTTCGGACGCGGTCCAAGCTGCGATTTGGTCAAAGTGGAAAACGCCGTTTTCGTGCAGCAGGCCTTCCAATTTCGGGCCAACGCCGGAGATCTTTTTCAGATCGTCAGCTGTACCGCCACGTGCTTCTGTCAGCAGGTTTGCTGGCTTGCTTGCATCGCCCGCGTCAGCCGCTGGGGCTGCTGCTTTTTTGGCTTTTGCAGGTTTTGCCGCTGGGGCCGCTGCCGCTGCTTTTGCTGCTGCGGACACAGATGCCGCGCCGATGGCTGCTTTCACGCCAGAAGCGGATGCGCCAGAGGCCAGAATGTCTGTCACACGGATCAGCGTCAATTGCTGACGGTGGCCAACAGTACGCTTAGAGCTGTGCTTACGACGACGCTTTACGAATTTGATGACCTTGTCACCTTTGATCTGATCGATCACTTCCGCTTGAACGCCTGCGCCATCTACGAAAGGCGCACCAACAGTTGTGGCATCACCACCAACCATTAGAATGTCGTTGAATTGTACGGTTTCACCAGCATCTGCCGCCAGCTTTTCCACCCGAAGGATGTCGCCGGACTTGACTTTATACTGTTTGCCGCCGGTTTTAAGTACCGCGAACATGGGTCTTTTCCTTTTCTACCGCGTCTTTTGGCCCCGGATATCCGGCGTTTTGCGGGCATCTTTCAAAGGTGTGTCACCTCTAACCCGGCCTGAAACAGCGCGTCCTTTTAGGACTGTCATCTAACAAAACAAAAGGCGGAGCCCAAAGGCCCCGTCCTACTGATGCGCGGGATATGTCCGAGCCACGATCATAAGTCAAGAAAAAAAGGCAGAAACAGGCCGGAAAACGCGTGATCACGCGAAACAGCAAAACCTATATTGATGAGCCATACAATATAGGCGCCTGCCAGCTTACAATTCCTGCAACCCCATTTGACCTGCAGCAGCACGGCCAAGCGCGTAGGACACTTCATCATACATAAGGTTGAAGCCAGCAAAAAGCGCCGCATTCATGCGTTGTCCAGCAGGCGATAATGACAGGTCAGTGTAGGATTGGATTTGATCTGGATTCAACGGACCAAACGCCATGAGAAGATACGCATAAAGCCATTCTTCTGTTTCAGACAGGATTTGATCCTGCTGCACCCAGATCTGATCCAGCAATTCGTTTTCAGTGGCAGCGATCGCCCCACCATCCGCAAGACCGGAATAGAAGTGATACATTGAATTCAGTGTACCTGATACGTTTTGATCGATCAGATCGTTGGCCTGAACATAGCCTTGAACAGCGACATAGGTTTCATCTTCACTGCCGTCGATTTTAGAAAAGAAATCTAACGCTGCGGCTTCGACATCTTCGTCTGAAATAGCCGCGCGTGCATCCAGTTCTAACGCGACGATATCGCGCCCCAGATCGCTGCGATAAAATTCGATAAGAGGCCCAAGATCCCCCTGCCCGTCCAGACCTTCGCGCAGCTCTTGCGTCACCTGATCAAACATTTCGTCGGCATCATAAATCGCATCGACTTGTGCGTGCCACGCGGAATGCGTGCCATCCATGAACATTTCTGCAGCCAGTTCGTCAGCATAGCCCAGACCTTCGTCTCGCATAATTTGAACCATATCGCTTAATCGTAGCGCGCCGATCAGATCATCAATCTGATCTGCATATGCAGAACCTGCTGATAGCGCCGCAGATGTGCCAACCAATCCCAACAGGCCCGATAATCGGCCAAAATACGCATTGCCGCGTTTCACGTCAGCGCATTCATCAGATTTTGCTACATTCATGTGCAATATATTCGGCACGGTCTATACTTCCCTGTCAGCGCGAAAAGCTGCGCTCTAAACTTTACGACACCTCATAAATCACCGTTAGATCAACAAACGGAACCGTCGAGACGATGTTCTATGAAATATTCTGTCCCCGTAAGCGTTATGAATATGCTATCACATGAATGCAATTCACAAAACGGCGTGAGCCCCAAGATACAGTGAACACGCCGTATAAAAGGCAAAACATCGCTGATGGAAGCCACATTTCAGCGCCTTTTGCAGGGGCGCAGGTGGTCGTTGAACAGTAAGGGATCGCCTTTAGCCCGATTTTATGACCGGCAAGCAGGAAAGAAACGTCATTTTTTGTGTTGTAACGACGACGCCCCCGGATTTAGAGGCCAGCCAGACAGACCGGACCTTGAAACGGCACAGATATTTTGAAACTGTGTGCAAAAGCCGACTGTTGTGGTGCGTCGAACTCATTGATAACGACACGCATTCGGTACGGCAGACACACCAACGATTTTACATGGAATTCCAACCACTATGATCAAAAGCTTAAACAAGCTCCGCCGCATTCGCGTCTTCCTTGTTGGAATCAAACGGCATATTTTGCGCAAAGTTTGGGGGATGGATATCCACCCGACGACCGAAATGTCCCTATCTGCAAAATTTGACCGGACACATCCCAAAGGGATCCATGTCGGGGCCTACAGCTATGTTGCCTTTGATGCCCGTATTCTGGCGCATGACATGACGCGGAATATAAAAGTACACACCCGCATCGGTGAAAACTGTTTTATTGGCGGCCAGTCTTTGATTTTGCCCGGCATCACAATCGGCGATCAATGCATTATTGGCGCAGGCTCTATCGTGACCAAATCTGTGCCCAGCAATACAATCGTTGCAGGCAACCCAGCCAAAGTTATTCGCGAAAATGTCAAATTGCTCACCTATGGGCGCATTGACCCTGAATGGGAAAAATCGCTGAAAACGGAACAGGACGTTTAACACATGCGGGCGCTGATTTGGGTATGCGCCCTAACGACCGCCCTCGCCGCGGCCTATCTGATACTGCTGGTATGGATGAAACAGGACCTCACATCGCCGATTTCAGCAACACCGTTTTCAGGCCCTGCACCTGATCAAATCAACCTGCTGTTTGTCGGCACGAGCCTGAGCACCGATTACGACTGGCCCGAAGACACTGCTTTGCGTGTCAGCACCTGTCTTAATCGGCCCGTTGATCTAAAACGTGTCACACGCAACGGCGCGACATCGCGTTGGGGAAAAGACGCGCTTAAGCGATATATCGCACACGCAGACGCTGTGAAACCAGATGTGATCATGTTTGAGTTCACGGCCAATGACGCCGATTTTCGCCGTTTGCTTAGCCCATCACAAAGTGCCGCATTGACCCAAGATATGATTGCGGACCTGAAAGACTTTGCTCCCGATGCGCGGATCGTCTTCTTGGGCATGTATCACGGCAACGGCCTGCGTGGCGCATTGCGGTTCCGCTACCCCCATTACCTAAAGATCTATCAGAACTTGGCCAAAACAGACCCTTATTTCAGCTTTGTGAATATCAGTCCCGACTGGGAAAACCATCTGCGATCCTTGTCAAAACCCCAACAAAAACAAGCACTCCCCGATGGTTTACACCCATCACAGGCAGCTGCAAAACATGTAAACAGCCCCGTGGTTACACACCATATTCTATCTCATTGGATGGGCGCTGATTGCTGACATGTTCAGGGGAACACTCCAAGAATACCCAAAGGGCACGAGCGAAAAATTGTGGCCAAAAATTGCGAAAAAACAGCAAGTAATCTTATTTTAAAGGCTGAAATTTAGAACTTTCGCGAAACACCGCACGCGAAAGAGAACCAGCATCATGAAATTCGCTTATGTTTTACTGTTACCAGCTTTGTGCATATTTCTGCCCGAAATTGCACATGCCTCTGAAAAATTCGCGCTACAATCCGATGTAGACCATGTTTGGACCATGACCGCAGCGGGTTTGGTTTTCTTTATGCAAGCAGGTTTTATGCTGCTTGAAGCAGGCACTGTCCGGGCCAAGAATTCCGTCAATGTGGCCCAGAAGAACCTGATCGACTTTTTGCTATCCACCGTCTGTTTTGGTGCGATCGGGTTTGCTGTCATGTTCGGAACCACCCAAAGCGGCTGGTTTGGCTGGAGCAGCGACATCGCTTTTTTCAGCACATCCGAAGACTGGTCCATGACTTTCTTTGTGTTCCAACTGGTGTTTTGCGGAACAGCGGCCACGATCGTGTCTGGCGCAGTTGCGGAACGCATGGCGATGCCCGGCTATATCCTGTGTACCATTTTGATTGCCCTGCTGATCTATCCCGTTGTGGGTCATTGGGCATGGGGTGGATTGCTAAACGGTCAAGATGGGCCTTGGTTGCAGGATATGGGTTTCATGGATTTTGCCGGTGGTACGGTTGTCCATTCCGTGGGGGCCTGGGTGGGACTGGCAATCATCATCTTGATCGGCGCACGCCGTGGCCGATTTGATGAAGATGGCACACCCATTACATTGCACGGGCATTCCCCCATTCTAGCGACGGTCGGTGCAATCATCATTTGGGTCGGCTGGATAGGCTTTAATGGCGGATCGACAACAGCCGGAACTGGCGACTTCGCAAAGATCGTTCAAAACACCATGATCTGTGGCGGCTTAGGCGGTGCAACCGCTTTGTTTGTTGGCTGGGCCCTATGTGGTCACATGACCCCATCCAGCTCCATCAATGGTGTATTGGCGGGACTGGTTGCGATCACCCCCGGATGTGACGTCTTGGACGGAACCAGTTCAATGTGGTTGGGCATCATGGCTGGCATACTGGTCATCGCGTCTGAGACCGTGTTTGAAAAAATTGGGTTGGATGACCCGCTTGGCGCTGTGTCTGTGCATGGTGTTTGCGGCGCGTTTGGCACTGTCATGCTTGCGGTATTCGCGCCTGTAGATAGCCTATTAGTGGACACACGCAGCGCGCAAATTTGGGTGCAATTGATCGGCGTGGTCGCTGTATTCGTATGGAGTTTCGGAGTAGCTTTTGCCGTTCTTGGAACTATCTCGCTGATATTTAGACCTGGTGGCGGCCGCAGCTGGCTGCGTGTCCCTGCAGACCATGAATTGATCGGCCTCAATGTGTCAGAACACAATGCCCCACTTGGGACAGGTATTTTGCAATCCGCCCTGCATGACATCGCAATGAGCAGCGACAAGGATTTCCAGCGCATCGACATCGAAAGAGGTGATGAAGCCTATGAAATGGCGGAATTGATCAACAAGATTATGGGCGAACTACACGGCGCTTTGACGGAAATGGAGCAAAGTGTTCAGGCCGCATCCCATGGTGATTTTGCCCATCGTATCGATTTGGAACAGTTTTCAGGAACCCCGCGTCGCCTATGCGAAGGGATGAACAAAATCAATGAAAGCTGCGAAAATGGTCTGCTAACGATCCAAGATCGTCTGGATCGCATGGCTGGTGGTGATCTGGCATCGGACATTTCCACCACCCTACAGGGACAGTTCGGCGATTTGCGCGGCACATTGATGGCAGCAACCGGGCGCTTAAGTTCCACATTGACCACCATTGCGACATCTGCAGATCGCGCGAACGAAGGCGGCCAACGCATTGTCCATGCAAACAATCAGCTCACCGAAGTTAGCAAAGCGCAACAGGCTAAACTCGCCCATACCACCCCAATTCTGGCGGACGTTCAAACCGCATCAAATGAAGATACGGATCGCGCCAGACAATCCGCAGATATCTGTGCAAACGCGCTGTCACAGGCCGAAACAGGATTAACGATTGCCCGCAAAACCTTGTCCGGTGTGGATTCACTGGATCAGGCAGTGGCGGAAATTAACCTGGCCGTGGACCAAATCGAAGATATTGCCCGTCAGATTAATTTGCTGGCGGTCAATGCCGGCGTAGAAGCGGCGCGGGTTGGTACGTTGGGCGGCGGCAACAACGCCTCCAAAGGCTTTAAAATCGTCGCCGAAGAAGTACGTACACTAGCCGACAACACTCATGAGACACTTGAGAAAGTGCGCGCAAAATCGAACCTTGTCTCTGACACGACATTCAATAGCCGCAAATTGGTTCTAGAACTACAATCGAGCCTCACAGGCGTGTATCAATCCATCAAAGACAGCAGCGAATTGTCACAACAAGTGGCCGATGCCGGTGCGATACAATTGGATCGGTTGCAAGATGTCGTTGCGGCAATCGAAGAGCTGAAAAACTCTTCAGATCAAACCGATCTCATCATTCAAAGCAGCAAATGCGAAGCAACGGCTTTGGCACAGGATGCAGAATTGACCGTACAGAAATTGACCAGTTTCGCAGTACAAAAACCTGATGACACTTTAAACTCCGCAGCTTAAACACTTATATTAATTAGATAAATTAAATGCACATTGTCTGCCATATCTATACATTTCCTTCTTTCATATTGCCGACAACAGCTTGCACAGTTACGCGACGCGCCCTAACAATTGTGCAGGCGTGCTAGAACGGAGTCCATGATGAAAGATGTTGCGGAACAAACGATTTACCTAAAGGACTATCAGGCCTTTGGTTGGATCGTTGAACAGGTTGACCTGACCTTCAAGCTTGCCCCAACAGAAACCCGTGTGGTTTCCAAAATTAAATTTACTCCGAACAAGGACGCACCCAAACAGGATTTCTTTCTTCACGGCGAAGACCTGACATCAATTTCCTGCAAGATTGACGGGCAAGACGTGATACCAGAATCCGTTCCAGGTGGCATCACCTGCCCTGTGCCTGAAGGCCCGTTTTTGTGGGAAGCTGAGGTCGAGATATCTCCCGATACGAATACAGCTTTAGAGGGGCTTTACATGTCAAACGGCATGTATTGCACCCAATGTGAGGCTGAAGGTTTCCGAAAAATCACATATTATCCAGATCGCCCCGACGTTATGAGCACATTCACCGTGCGCATCGAGGGCGAACTACCTGTGCTTCTGTCCAACGGCAACCCGGTTGGTTCCGGTGAAGGTTGGGCTGAATGGCATGATCCCTGGCCCAAACCCGCCTATCTTTTTGCGCTGGTCGCCGGTGATCTTATTGCCCATCCCGGATCTTTCACAACGACTGAAGGTAAAGAGGTCGAACTGAATCTCTATGTCCGCCCTGGGGATGAAGGCAAATGTGAATGGGGCATGGAAAGCCTGATCGCATCCATGAAGTGGGATGAAGACGTCTATGGGCGCGCCTATGACCTAGACATTTTCAACATCGTCGCCGTGGACGATTTCAACATGGGCGCAATGGAAAACAAAGGATTGAATATCTTCAACTCTTCCGTTGTTTTGGCATCGCCAGAGACCACGACAGACGCTGCATTCGAACGTATTGAAAGCATCATCGGACACGAATATTTCCACAATTGGACCGGCAATCGCATCACTTGTCGTGATTGGTTCCAGCTGTGTTTGAAAGAAGGTTTGACCGTCTATCGCGACCAGCAATTTACGTCCGACTTGCGGTCTGCCGCTGTGAAGCGGATTGATGACGTTGTTATGCTGCGCGCACGTCAATTCCCTGAGGATCAAGGACCACTGTCACATCCGGTACGCCCGGAATCTTATCAAGAAATCAACAATTTTTACACCGCGACGATCTATGTGAAAGGCGCTGAACTGATCGGCATGCTACGCAGGTTGGTTGGATCAGAAACATATTACAAAGCTCTGGATCTTTATTTCGACCGCCATGACGGACAGGCCTGCACGATTGAAGATTGGCTGAAGGTTTTTGAAGACGCGTCAGGACGTGACTTAACACAGTTCAAATTGTGGTATTCACAGCCCGGCACACCTCAGGTCAAAATCACTGAGGATTGGGATGAAACGTCAGGCACATTCACGCTCCACCTGTCGCAATACACCCCCCCCACGCCAGATCAATCTGACAAGGCACCGTTGCACATCCCTGTCGTCATTGGCCTCATTGATCCAAGCGGGACCGAAGTTCTGCCGGACACCGTTTTGGAATTGACCCAAACTTCGCAAAGTTTTTCGTTTCCAAACCTGAAAGCACGCCCAGTTCCTTCGGTTTTGCGAGACTACTCCGCCCCTGTTCTGATTGATCAGGAACTGGACGCCGCACGGATTGCCTTTTTGCTGGCGCATGACACGGACTCGTTCAACCGATGGGAAGCAAACCGCGATTTGGCGATTGAAAGCCTCGTCGCTAGCGTCGTTCATGATGCAACCCCGGCAAAAGCGTGGCTAGATGGTCTCGCCGCTGTGCTGCGCGATACATCGCTGGATCCGGCTTATCGCGCATTGATGTTAGACCTGCCCACGCAGGCAGAAATAACCGCCATCCTGCAACAACGTGGTTACGTCGCTGATCCGCAAAAAGTCTGGGACGCGTTTGAAACGGTCCAATTGTTTCGCGCGCAATACTGGTACTACTTCCTGCCTGAACTCGCCGAAGAAGCCGACGTGACAGAAGCCTATAAACCTGATGCCGCACAAGCGGGGAAACGGGCATTGGGCAACGCAGTTTTGACACTGCAAACGATCTTAGATGGCGGCGCCGCGGCACAAGTGTATTTCGATCACGCCGACAATATGACCCTGAGATTAGGCGCTTTGCGCAACTTGATCCGCGCAGGAAAGGCTGAATCCGCTGTTGCGTCATTTGAACAAGAATGGCGACATGATCGGTTGGTTATGAACACTTGGTATGGCATCCAAATTGCGGCGGCCCGTCCAGAGCATGTTGTGGACATTGCGATCGAACTTACCAAGCGCGACGATTTCGACTGGACCAACCCAAACAGGTTCCGCGCTGTATTTGGCGCCCTGAACGGCCACCATGCCGGGTTCCACAATGCGGATGGCCGGGCTTATCATTTGCTGGCCGATTGGTTGATCAAGCTGGATGACAAAAACCCGCAAACCACCGCACGTATGTCCGCGGCGTTTCAAACATGGAAAAGCTATGGCAGCGCACAGCAGGCACATGCTAAAAGCGCGCTAGAACGCATTTTGGCCAAGCCGAACCTGTCACGCGACACGAATGAAATGGTCAGCCGTATCTTAGGCTGATCCCACCGGACGGATCGAAAACATGACGAAAACTTTGCTGATCACGGGCGCCAGCTCTGGACTGGGCGCGGCCTGTGCCCGTCAGGCCGCCGCACATGGCTGGACCCATGTCATTGTGCATTATGGCAAAAACAAATCTGGGGCTGAGCAGGTCGCAAACGATGTGCGCGCGCAAGGCATCAGTGCCCAAATTGTGCAGGCGGATCTGTCCGATACAGGCACGATTTCTGATATTTTTGACACGATACGGGCCTGCTCCCCAAGCCATTTTGGCCTGATCAACAATGCCGGAATTGTGGGGGAACAGGCATCCCTTGCTGATCTAACACCAGAACGTGTGAAACATATTTTCGACGTGAATGTCCTGTCTGCCTTTGAAGTCGCGCGTCAAAGTGTTTTGCTTATGCGTGACTGGGGATTGGGCGGGACGATTGTTAATATCTCCTCTATCGCTGCGCGTCTTGGTTCTCCAAATGAATATGTGGATTACGCCGCGACCAAGGGCGCGGTCGACACGATGACAAAAGGTCTTGCCAAGGAATTGGCCGCGGAAGGTATTCGCGTGAACGCTGTCAGCCCGGGAATTTGCGAAACCGACATCCATGCCAAAGGCGGCCAACCAGACCGTGCGCAACGTTTGTCGCATATTATTCCCATGGGGCGGCCTGGCCGCGCAGATGAATTGGCGGAATCCATTCTGTGGTTGTCATCGGACAAGGCCAGCTATTGCACCGGGGCCATTATGGATGTCAGCGGAGGACGCTAAGTTTGCATATCATTTTGGCGATATTGGGCATCGTTGGAACGGCAGCTGTCTGGATTATGCGCATGCGTGCGGCTGCGCAGGCCTCTCAATTTCTGTTTAATGCTGCGTCAGATGTGATCGCCGCCGCCAAACGGTATCGCTACACACCCCGCAAGAACCAGAACCCGATAGATTCGATTGAAACACCGGAACTGGCATTGGCCGCGCTAGGGGCGGGTTTTTTAGAATTGGGCAGTCTGCCCACTCGGGAACAACGCGACGCAATGATTTCCGGCTTGTCCCGCGTTGGGCATATGTCCCTGAATGACGCGGAAGATATGACCGTTTTAGCCCGTTGGATCGTGACCGAGGCAGGTGGCCCTCGTCATAATATGGAACGTCTGGCCAAGCGGCTAAAGGCAATGTCTGGAGCAGACCGTTTTCCGCAACTGATCGACATGTTTCAAAGTATCGCCAAGGCAGGGCATACGGGTCTGAATGATTTTCAACGCGATTCTCTGGACGATGTGAAAACCGCATTCAACCTGCAATAAGACGTCGAAAATTGGACATGACTTCAAAGGCCTAACCCGCAGACACAACATTTTTCCGCCTAAAATTTTCCGATAACATGCGCATCAATGACAAGAATGCGCCATTGTGCAAAACTATAATAGACCCTAAACAAGGTCATGAAACCGTTAAGAAACTGTGGTTTGAGTGCTGAAATGGGAATAGAGCAACGTATAGAACCGCTTATCGAAGAACGTGCACCTTGGCTGTTTTCCGACAAGCTGGGGATTCGAAAACTTCGATCAGTGCTCATGTGGCTATTGGAATACCGCAGAACAGTTCAGATCGGCGAGCATGTCGAACATATGAACTGGCAGGATCTGATGTCGCATGTCGGCGACTTGATCTCGAAAGATGTACAGATCACAGGTTTGGAAAACATTCCGCGAAACGGCCCTGCGCTGATCGTGGCCAATCATCCAACCGGCATTGCGGATGCGGTGATCCTGCAGCACCAATTGCGTGAAATCCGCGAAGATGCGTTTTACTTTACCAATAAAGACGTGTTGCGGGTTGTTCCTCAATTGGAGGCGATGATTGCCCCCGTTGAATGGCGTTTGGAAAAACGCAGCCACGCTAAAACGCGCGAAACCATGTCTTTTGCCCGCAATGCCATTGGCGAAGGTCGGGTCGGCGTGATTTTTCCATCAGGTCGTTTGGCGAAACGTCGTTGGTTGCGCCTGCATGAACGTCCTTGGATGGCATCGGCGGCTATGATGGCCCGCAAATTCGATGTGCCTGTCATTCCGATTCATATTCAGGCGCGCAATTCCGTGTTGTTCTATCTGTTTGATTTGATCCATCCAACATTACGCGACATCACATTGTTCCATGAATTGCTGAACAAGGCGCATCAACCTTTCCGCATCACAATCGGGGAACCGATTTCACCGTCCGCCTTACCAATCAAGTCTGACGAAGGCATCGCGATGCTACGAAAAGCGACTTTAGGTTTGGGTGAAAGCGGTTCTAACACCGTCTCTTTGGTGAAAGCGTCGCGCAAACCCTATTGGTTGAATTCGTAAAATTTGGCGCCCTTTTCCCAAAGGGCGCATCCTTTACTCATCCAGCACGGATATGACCTCGACCCAGTCTTCGGCCTTCTGTTGTGGAATTGCGTCTAGCTCGACTATCTCAGGCAGTGGCGCGGTGCTAGCGGGACGTGATACGGGGTGCAAAGATTGGCCTAGGCCACGGCAATAATCCTGCTTGCGCGTCCATTCCATCATATCTGTGCGTTTTTTGCGCGAATGAAACGGCCCCCAATCAGCAGCAACACCGCGCATTCCGCGGCTGACCACCTGGTCACGTTTGACTGTAACCGCCATGATGCGAATGCCGCAGGACAGGTTATCAACCGGGTTTTTCAATGACTGCCCCGTTCGCGCATGACAGTTATAGCGCCGCGCTGTATCAGGATAGATCTGCACCAGACCATACCATTGCCCGCCACCACCTACGGCTGCGGGGCGGTGCGTGCTTTCATGCCAAGCCAGAGATGACACCAATCCAACCCAAAAGGCCTCTCTTTGGGTCACATCAGAGGATGGATAGGCCGGGCACCATTCGGAAATATCGCGCGGCACGATTTGCGGCAAAACAGAACCATGTGAACGCAGCGATTTGACCAAGGCCAATGTCCACGCTCGCTTTTCCCCCGCATTGCTCCACCGTGCATCGGGAACAAAAAGCTCTCTGCGTTTTGCAGGTCGCAACGATGACGTGACGGCCAAATCAGAAACGGGTGCTGCGCTTTCGGCAGTTGCCGACAACAAAGGAGACGTGGGGCTACCCAGACCAAAGGTCACCAATGCGACCGCGCGGGCTATACGTGAACGAAGAAAAAACATGAGGGCGACATTGCCCCAAAGACGACCGAAAAATCAAGTCACGCACATATGTGAAAGGCAGGATTGCGCGATCTTGCGCCCAACCGGCAGCACCAAGACCCAATAAGCATAAGTATTTGTTTCTAATTCTAGATATCTCTGGAATGGATGACCTTATGTTTACGTTACGTCGCCACTGTGTTGAACAATCTGATCACGCTCTCGCCGTGATATGGCCTTAATTGCTCAACACATAGCGGATCATGACCCATAAAGACATTATCGATACCGGCCTAGAAACACGGCTTCGTTTTATCCGCCGCCCTTCCTTTGGCCAATCAAGCATTCTGCGCGCTTTGCGTAAAAACACATCCGCTTTTGCAACACGTGTTTCGTTTCGCAGCCTACAAACCGCGACACATCAGGACATGCAGCAGAGGCAGGCGACCATCAAATGGAGAAAGGCGCGATTGCGTGCGCTGACCAAAGAAAAGGCCCGCGCTTTGTCGGACATAATGCAAACCCCGCCCCCTGCAACGGGTCCGGATGGTTTGCCAATGTTGCGACCCCGCATCGATATACCGGTTATTGCTGAAACCCCTGTCCAAACTGCGCAAGACGCCCTTCACGCCGTTGGACGCAATTGCGCCCGGCAAGATCGCTGGGACCTGTTAGCAGGTGAAATACGCAACGCAGACCAACAACGTAAAAAAACGCCGGGCGGAGATGCCGACGTCGATTTTTTGATCGATGGTGCTTTAAGCGATTTATTTTTGATGATTGCCGAAAACCTGGCCCAAAATAACGAACCCAATGCGGTTTCAACCATAAAAACTTTAAAACACGGGCTTGAAGACCGGCAAGAGGACCCTGCCCTGCGCCTGTTGCTCGCATATGCGAATTTGGGCATGGCAGAAAAAATATCCAAGCATCTCGACACGCATGTAACACCAGATTTGGCCCAAGGCCTGGAACAAGAACGCGCGCAGCTGCTAAAATCCGCCATCACGTTAAGCGACGGGCTGGATCCCATAGTTCATGATAGCCCCGCACAGGCGGCTTTGCGCTGTCGGCTTTCGCCTTATCGCGGGGCTTCATCCAAGGTGCTGATCAATAGACTGGTCGCCGAGTATGAGGATCTGTTAGATCTGGATCCGACCTGCATTTCAGCCCTCTCAGCGATGGGATCGGATCTGGGCCCTGCACGATTTGGATCGGCTGCCCTATTGGCAGATGAGGCGCGAAAAACAGCACGCCGCCTTTGCGATGTCTGGGGTCGTGGTGCCTATGTTTGGATTTATTTGGACGTCATATTTGAATCACCTGATGTGATCGATCATATTGATTCTGTGTTATTTACGTCAGGCCTACAGGATATTTTGGATCGCCACGTCTCGCAGCATCACATCAACCGGTTGGCCGCACTGTGCCATCATATTTCTGATCTTGCCAATTCCGATAACGCATCGCGTAAGGCAGGGTTGATTGCGGCCTGTTTGGGATCGATCCTAGAAACCCAGTTGCATGAAATCCATCCCATCATATGGGCGAAAACCAAGACGCTTTACGATCAGCATCATGTCACGCCCGAAAAGGGAAAAAAGCAGGCGCTGACCTGTATTGCCGAACATTTCGCCAATGATATTGGTGCAGGAAAGCGCATTCTGTTTCGTCCTGATGGGTTGATTATCCGGCGCGAGCTTTAACCGGACAGTTTTGACTGTCCGAGATGATCCTGCCCCTTGCCCCCGCCCGCGCCATCCAGTATTGCCGGATCATCACCGCTATGACGAGGAAAGCATGCTGGATCTGAGCTTTGAGAGCCCCAAACCGAAAACTGTCGCAGGCGCGAAACATGACTGGGAACTGGTCATCGGGATGGAAGTGCACGCTCAGATTGCAACAAAGGCCAAGTTGTTTTCCGGCGCGTCCACAGAATTTGGGTCCGAACCCAATTCAAACGTGGCGTTTGTTGACGCCGCAATGCCCGGCATGTTGCCCGTGATCAACGAATTTTGCGTCGAACAGGCCGTACGCACAGGTCTTGGCCTGAAAGCGGATATCAACCTGAAATCGGCCTTTGACCGTAAGAATTATTTCTACCCTGACCTGCCGCAGGGGTATCAGATCTCTCAGCTGTACCACCCGATTGTGGGCGAAGGTGAAGTGATCGTGGATATGGAACCCGGCGTGGCCCGCAAAGTCCGCGTTGAACGCATCCATATTGAACAAGATGCCGGCAAATCGATCCATGACATGGATCCAGCCATGTCTTTTGTCGACCTAAACCGCACCGGCGTTGCGTTGATGGAAATCGTGTCGCGCCCAGACATTCGCGGACCAGAAGAAGCCGCCGCCTATGTCGGCAAGCTGCGCCAGATCCTGCGCTATTTGGGCACCTGTGATGGCAATATGCAAAACGGCAACCTGCGCGCGGATGTGAACGTGTCCATTTGTTTGCCGGGTCAGTATGAAAAATTCATGGAAACCGGCGATTTCTCGCATCTGGGCACGCGCTGTGAGATCAAGAACATGAACTCCATGCGCTTTATCCAGCAGGCGATTATGGTCGAGGCCGAGCGCCAGATCAAAATCGTCGAAGCGGGTGGTGAAGTCGATCAGGAAACGCGTCTTTATGATCCAAATAAAGGCGAAACGCGGTCCATGCGTTCCAAGGAAGAAGCGCATGATTACCGCTACTTCCCCTGCCCTGACCTTCTGCCTTTAGAAATCGAACAGGATTGGGTCGACGATATCGCATCCTCATTGCCCGAACTGCCAGACGCCAAAAAAGCGCGTTTTGTCAGTGACTTCGGTCTGTCCGAATATGACGCCGGGGTTTTGACCGCGGATGTTGTGAACGCGGATTATTTCGAAGCGGTGGCTGCGGATGCTGGTGACGGAAAACTGGCGGCGAACTGGGTGATCAACGAATTATTTGGTCGTCTGAAAAAGGACGATAAGGGCATTGAAGACAGCCCTGTCACGCCTGTGCAACTGGCTGGTGTGATCAAGCTGATCAAATCAGACGCGATTTCCGGCAAGATCGGCAAGGACCTGTTTGAAATCGTCTATAGCGAAGGCGGCGATCCTGAAAAGCTCGTGGAAGAGCGCGGGATGAAACAGGTGACGGATACAGGCGCGATTGAAACCGCACTGGACGATATCATCGCTGCCAACCCCGCACAGGTCGAAAAGGCCAAAGAAAACCCGAAACTTGCGGGCTGGTTTGTGGGTCAGGTCATGAAGGCCACAGGCGGCAAAGCGAACCCGAAAGTGGTGAACCAACTGGTTGCCGCAAAGTTGAAAGGGTAAGGGCATCGCCCGAACCGCCGAGGCGCCTGTCAATCAGGCACTCGGCCCGCTATTGCACACGACCTTTCCAGATCTTCAAACCGTTGCAAAAAGCGCCCGCCCCGTAGGGGGCGGTTCGGGCGCTGCCCGGCAAGCCGGGCATGACTGTCGCGAAAAAGGCGAACACAAACCAGTCAGATCACCCCAAACAACCTAATGCCCAGTTGAACAATCGCGTATAAGATTCCGACCAGACTGCCACCGGTCGCGATAATCCTCGCGCCTTTATAGGCGGCACTGTTATCCACCTGTCTTATCCATTCAGAGATTTTTTCATACCAATTCGGATCTGCCTTCGTCTCGATCTCTAACATTTTGGCGGCACGACCAAAGGTACGTATCGCACCGGGCAATGGCGGCATTGGCCCGACTGGTGCATCACGGGTCACGCCCGGCAGCGGCGGCATGACAATCTCTGGTATGTCTGTCAAAAAGTCATCAGCCAAAACGCCCTCAGACGCATCTGACAAAGGACCCTTATAGATATCAAGAGACGCACTTTCGTCCTTTGACATATCCTTCATTTTCTGATGCGCCAATACGCTTCTGTTTGCCACGACATCCGGATGTCGGTCGCGCACCAATCGAATGCAATCCTCTACCCCAGACAGTAATCCCGAGTTCTCATCGCTCTCCGCATATTCGCCAAGCCTCAATTTCATGCGCAAACGCGATGCAAGATCGGTGAAGTCCATTTCAATGCGCTGCGGATTGTCGCGGTATTTTTCTAGAACACGACGAATAACACGCGTTTCTCGATCACTATCACCTATCCCGTTATGGGACAGATGACAGTCTTCCAACAAATCCTCTAAACGGGCCAGTAGCGTATCCAACAAAGGGATATCCGCAACAGGTATGGAATGAACACGATACTTTCCGGTTTCAGGATTCTGTGTCAGCTCTTCTGCAAGAGGTAACCGCTTTTGAAAATATTTGACTTCAATTTCCGAAATCAATCCAGCAACATGTTCGGCGCGTTTACTCCACTCAAAAGACCGAATGCCCGTTAGTATATCATGTAAAAATTGCCAATGACTGTCCCAGTCACCGGTTATCGGACGCCCTTCCAATGCCGCCTCAAACCAACGGATCCAAAAACCATAACCAGGTTTATCCTTCATCCATGCGCAGCTTACTTCCCATGAAGCCAATATATTTTCCGGTGTTTTGCCATTTTCCCACAGCGGCATCTGCTGAATATCATACCCAGCTTGAAGCGCACGACAGTCGGCCTGTACTGAAGGCCAATCCAGATTTCTAAAATCCATGTTGCTAATAGACCGCCCTGCGCGAGAAAGCTCATCTCCTACCCGGTGCACGAAGCTTGCAATATTCTGACCAAACTGAAAAAGCTTTACTTGCTTTCCTTCGGTATACCCTGACCCGTCGCCAGCACTGGCGGATAATGACCACGCTTCCTTTTCGCTATATAATTCTTCCTCGGCCCGGTACAAATTACTGGACGCATTTCCAGCATAAAACACAGCGTGCATCATATCGTGGGGAAACTTATTGACGCCTTGGACACAAACCGCTGCCCTAGCGAACGTTACGACGCTAGCGAATTTCTGCTTCTTCGTCGCCGACAAAAATTCACACCAATTGGGAAATTTACGCAAAACGCAACGGCCTAGAATGGCGTAGAAATCTCGCTGTTGGGTATTGCCCTTTCTGGCAAGCATCCACTTTTTGAAACTTGCCTCATCTGCAATCTCTCTAACGTCGACCAATCTTAGCAATCCCTCTCATATCCGTATAAACCATATCCGGAACCACCAGAGCTGCAACCCTACATATTCCCCGTTTTTGGGCAGGTATTCCCAACTAGACAAAGGGCAAATCGCCTGACACAAGACGCGATACCAAGCGGATCGTGGATCCTTCCATCAAACACAAAGGTGCCCCTATGACCGGTCGTTATGAGTATAAAGTCATCCCTGCCCCCACCAAAGGTGCACGGGCCAAAGGGGCCAAGGGGGCCGAGGCGCGGTTTTCTCATGCTTTGACTGTTCTGATGAACGACATGGCTGGTGATGGTTGGGAATTTCAGCGCGCGGAAAGCCTGCCCTCGCTAGAGCGGGTCGGCCTGACCAAAACCGAAAAACAACACCATAACCTACTGGTGTTTCGCCGCCCTCATCCCGAACATGTGCAGAATACTGTCCCACAGGTCGCCGCGGCACCTGAAGCGGTATCAGACGACGCCCCCAGCCCGGCGCCAAGATTCAGTGTATCCACAACACCGGAACCGTCCAACGCCCCAAAACTGACGGCGACACGGGATGGTGCTGACGACGCAGAATTGCCGGGTATTTTGAAAGATCGCGGCGCACATCTGCGCGACACCGAATAGCGCCCCGTTCATTGCGCCCAGCTAAGCTAGGTCACGATATCGATGCTAAGGGCGTGAATTTGCGCCATCAGATCCGGGCCAATTGCCGCATAAATTGCGCGATGGGCCGCCACACGCGGCTTGCCCTTTAGCGCTGGTGCCGCAATGCGCAGGGCGAAATGACTTTCTCCACCGTCCTGATATCCAGCATGTCCAATGTGATCTGCACTTTCATCACGCAGTTCCAAGATCTCTGGTGATAAAGTTGCGCGTATTCTTGCTTCTATCTGTGAAATCTTCGTCATTTTTTTACACTGCCCCCTGTTCATCAACGCTCAGTGGTCTAAACTCTTTCCTCCGAGTCGAGAAGGAAGAACCGAGGATTTTTAATCATGGATAAGAATGATCCATTTGGCTTTGACATGTCGATCAAATCCGCCAAGAAAAAGAATCCGCGCGGACGCAGGAGCATGTCCGGGGAACAGGAACATTCCGTTCGTGAATGTGACCATCCCGGGTGCAAAGAGCCGGGCAAATTCCGTGCCCCTAAAGCGCCTGATGTTCTGGATGACTTTTTGTGGTTTTGCAAAGACCATGTTCGGGAATACAACCTGAAATGGAATTTTTTTGATGGCAAAACAGAGGCCGAAATGAACGCGCAAAACAGCGCGGACAAGGTTTGGGAACGCGAGACCAAGGATTGGCGCGACCCCGAAGCCAAGGCATGGGCCCGTTTGGGTATCGAAGACCCCCATCAGGTTTTGGGTGCCAATGCGACCCGCAATCCGGGTAAAAATAAGGGCGGCGGTGGTGGCCGCAAATTGCCCCCGACGGAACGTCGTGCAATCGAAATTCTGGAAGCATCGGAATCTGCGACAAAGGCCGAAGTGCGCAAGGCGTATAAAGCGTTGATCAAAGTATTGCACCCAGACATGAATGGAGGGGATCGCAGTCAAGAAGATCAGTTGCAAGAGGTCATGTGGGCCTGGGACCAACTAAAAGACAGCCGCAATTTTAAGTAGTTAACGCATTCTAAATATATTCGACCGGCGCAATCGGCTGGTCGAATTTTTATCGCGCGTTAAAACTGGGCTTGCTGAGACGTCCCAATATAGGGACACGCCCACAAATGCGCCCAACAAATTGTATCGGCACAAATCCTTTGTGCAGGATGGCCCAGAATCGCCCGACTTCCCCTTGCCCCTCCCGATAATTTGAGGCACGAAAGCTCGGACTGATTTTTTGAATGACTGAGGACAGGATCATGGCGGACGGACAGCTTGATATCAATGCAAAGCCAAGCGAAGAACTTTCGGTCCGCGAAGTTTTTGGCATCGACACGGATATGACAGTTCCGGCCTTTGCCGAACGCACAGGCCGTGTTCCAGAAGCGGACAGCACATATAAATTCGATCCTGATACAACATTGGCCATCCTTGCCGGTTTTAAAAGCAACCGTCGTGTTATGGTTCAGGGCTATCACGGCACCGGTAAATCCACCCATATTGAACAGGTGGCATCGCGTTTGAACTGGCCTTGTGTGCGCGTGAACTTGGACAGCCATATCAGCCGGATTGATTTGATCGGTAAAGACGCGATCAAATTGCGCGATGGTGTTCAGGTAACCGAATTCCAAGAAGGAATCTTGCCTTGGGCCCTGCGCAACCCGACAGCGATTGTGTTTGACGAATATGATGCGGGTCGTGCGGATGTGATGTTTGTGATCCAACGTGTTCTGGAAACTGACGGTAAACTGACGCTGATGGATCAGAACGAGGTTATCACGCCGAATCCGTATTTCCGTCTGTTCGCGACGGCAAACACCGTTGGCTTGGGTGACACGACAGGCCTGTATCACGGTACACAGCAGATCAACCAGGCCCAAATGGACCGTTGGTCTTTGGTTGCGACACTGAATTACCTGTCGATCGACGCAGAAACCATGATCATTTTATCTAAAGCGCCTCTCTATAATAACGAGGCTGGCCGCAAGACGATCAAGCGCATGGTGACAGTTGCCGACTTTACCCGCCGCGCCTTTATGAGCGGCGAATTGTCCACTGTGATGAGCCCACGGACCGTGATCAACTGGGCGCAAAATGCCGAGATTTTCCAAAACGTTGGCTATGCTTTCCGTTTAAGTTTCCTCAACAAATGTGACGAGCTAGAGCGCCAAACCGTGGCAGAATTCTATCAGCGTTGCTTTGACGAAGAACTGCCCGAAAGCGCGGCAAGTTTGAGCATGAGCTAAATTAAAAAATGCAACCGTGAAATAGGTTGCATTTTATCGACCGCTCGATCTGTAAATCTCTTATAAAGACTTGAGGCGCAGCCTTTTCCCTATGGAGAAGCTGCGTGTCTACATAAGCCTGGCCCTACTGGCCCTTTACGCCCCTGCCGCCCAAGCGGCATCAACGAGTGTTTCATCAGAAGATGCGCCTTTACCAAAGACTGAAGTGCCCCAAATTGCGGTGGATTTTTCCATCTGTTTAGGGCGTGCCTCTGCGGCGCTGGAATATGCCCATTTGGTAGGCCAACCCTATTCGGAAGCACAGGCGCGTTGGGACGTGTTTCGTGACTTGCTAGAAGCCATCGCACCAGATCAAAATGAAGGCATGTCACGCCAGCTTCTGGCCCAACGAATAAAGGCGAAAATGGCGTTATCCCGGTTGCTAACATTGGCCCAATTTAATGATGATCCACGCCTCTCCACCAAGGCCCAAGCGGATGCTATGGTCCAGCTGGGCCATTGCGATGATTTGATCTCGTAATTTCTGCGCAAAAACTACAGATTTGCCCCTTGCGCATCGCGCCACAAAGCGCGACTTTGCCGCCATGGCACAGAAGACAGACAACCCCGCAGACGCGTTCAAGAAAGCCCTTTCTGAGGCAACGAAAGTCATGGCTGATGACCCTGAACTTTCGGTCAATTATTCCGTCGATCCGTCGGGGGTTTCTGGCGATGTTATGCGACTGCCACAAATCACACGCCGTATGGGCCGTGATGAGGTGTTGTTGGCGCGCGGCACCGCTGATGCGTTGGCTTTGCAACGACGCTATCATGATGACTCGACGCATATGCGCTATTGCCCTCCCGGACAAATGGCGCGCGACATTTATGAAGCCATGGAAACCGCCCGCTGTGAAGCCATGGGTGCGCGAGATATGCCTGGGACCGCGGGTAATATCGACGCCAAAATTTCGCATGAAGCGGCACGAAAAGGCTATGCGCATATCACCAAAACCGCAGACGCGCCGATGGCAGCAGCGGCAGGGTATTGGTTGCGCCATTTGGCCACAGGCCGTGATCTGCCTGACGGGGCGGATAATATTATGCAGCTCTGGAAAGAGCATTTTGAGGAAAAGGCGGCCGACACGCTGGTCAATCTAGATGACGTTCTGTCAGATCAGTCAGCCTTTGCCAAATTGGCCCGTCAGATGATTTCTGACCTCGGCTACGGCGATCAGTTGGGTGACGATCCTGACGACATGGAAGATGACGCCATGGACGAGGCCGAGGAAACGTCAGAGGAAGAGGAAGAATCCCCCGAATCCGACGGTGATGAAGATTCTGAAGAAGACGATAGCGAAGCCAGCGCAGAAAGCAGCCAAGAAGACACGCAAGATCCCGCACAGGCACAGGTCAGTGAACAGGATGCTGGTGACGAAGATTTGGGCGAAGAGGCTGAAATGCCAGAGGGCGACGCGCCAATGGAGCCGCCCGAACCTCAACCGGTTTCGGAAGCTGATCCTTCCTATGAGGTCTATACGACCGAATATGATGAAGAAATTCGCGCCGAAGATCTGGCAGAAGCGATGGAACTGGAACGGTTGCGGGCCTATCTGGACCAGCAATTGGAACCTTTGAAGGGGGCTGTGTCCCGTCTGGCGAATAAATTGCAACGCCGTTTGCAGGCGCAGCAGAACCGGTCGTGGTTGTTCGATCTGGAAGAAGGCATTTTGGATGCGGGTCGTTTGGCCCGGGTTGTCGCCAACCCGACCACCCCTCTTTCCTTCAAGATGGAAAAAGACACCGAATTCCGCGACACCGTTGTGACACTGTTGTTGGACAATTCAGGATCAATGCGGGGCCGTCCAATTTCCATCGCCGCCATTTGCGCAGATGTTTTGGCACGCACGCTGGAACGTTGCTCGGTCAAGGTGGAAATTCTGGGCTTTACAACCAAAGCTTGGAAAGGTGGCCAATCGCGCGAGACGTGGTTGAATGATGGGCGTGAACAACGCCCGGGCCGCCTTAATGATCTACGCCACATCATCTACAAAAGCGCAGACGCCCCTTGGCGGCGGTCACGTGACAATCTGGGCCTTATGATGAAAGAAGGCCTGCTGAAAGAAAACATCGATGGCGAGGCACTGGAATGGGCCCATCGCCGGATCACATCGCGCCCTGAAGCGCGTAAAATCCTGATGGTGATTTCAGATGGCGCGCCCGTGGATGACAGCACGCTGTCGGTCAATCCCGCCAATTATCTGGAAAAGCACCTGCGTGACGTGATCGAGATGGTAGAAAAGCGCAAAGCGGTTGAATTGCTGGCGATTGGTATCGGCCACGACGTGACGCGCTATTATGATCGCGCCGTGACGATCACCGATGTGGAACAATTGGCTGGCGCCATGACAGAACAGCTGGCATCGCTTTTTGACACTGACCCAAGGGCACGCGCCCGCTTTTCAGGCATTCGCAAAGCAGGGTGATTGCGTTTTCATCAAACGCCCATAGCGACGGCGCTTAGGCGCCGAAGCACTTTGGCCAATTAGCAACATCTTGCAGATTTGAACCCGGATTTTTCGGGCGCTCTTGCTTGTGGAGGCAATATTCATCATTCGTTTACACATTAGTTAAGTTAGCCGCGTAGTGAGCCGATGCTGTCCCGATTGAAAACGTTTTTTGAAGATCCAAACGCTCCTCCCATGGATTCCGCGTGTTTGAAAAACACACAAGTCTTGGGTCGCGCGCTGCTTGGATGGTTGCCCCATCAGGACAATGTGATCGCAACGCATTTGTCAGGCAATGAACGTCAGATGGCCATTTTTTATAAAAACGGCTCGACACATTGGTTAGACTTGGCGGAAACCCGTTCAACTTTGCGCCGCATGATGGCCCCACATCAGCGTCGTCGCTACCTTAGCGATCTGTCTGATCCGAATTTTGTCCAACGCTTGGACCAAGACCGTCTGGCTTAATCCACACCAGTGTTGCGACCGAAATCATCGCCTTAGAGGCGAATTCACGATGCGCCTCACAGCTGCCTTGCCAAATCAAGGATGTGCGGTCACTAATGTCTGACCAATTCAGACAGTGAGGCCGCAACATGGCATCGATCCGTTCGGACATTCCAGAACCCGTTTTCCAAAGTTTTGTTGAAAGCAGCTCGTCAGAGCAAGGACCACCTCGATTGGAGGCTTTGCGCGCAGTCATGCGTGATATGGGGTTGGCTGGGTTTGCGGTGCCCCGGGCGGACAAACACCAAGGCGAATATGTACCGCGCTGCGATGAACGCCTGTCTTGGCTGACCGGTTTCACAGGATCTGCGGGCTTTGCCGTGGCCTTGCAAGACCGGGCAGCCGTTTTCACAGATAGCCGATACACCGTACAGGTTGCGGCGCAAACCGCTGATGTGTTTGAAAAAATTGACTGGCCTGCAACTGGATTGGCCACATGGATCAATGCAGCAGCGCCATCCGGTGGTGCGATCGGCATCGATCCTTGGCTCTTTACAGTGTCCCAATTCCGCACTTTGGAAAGCGGGTTGCAGGATTGCAAATTGGCGCAAGTGGATAACTTGATCGATCAAATTTGGGATGACCAACCCGCCCCTCCCTTGGGTGATATCGAAGCACAGCCCATTGCCTTCGCGGGAACCAGCAGTGATGATAAGATTGCACGAATTGCACAAGGGTTGGCGGCAGATGCTTTGATCATCACATTGCCCGATTGTCTGGCATGGTTGATGAACATCCGCGGCAGCGACATACCGCGCAACCCTATCCCGCATGGCTTTGTCATTTTGTACAAATCCGGCGTGGTGGACGTTTTTGTCGCCCCACAAAAACTGGAAAAGAACGCAGTTACATTTTCTGAAAAAGCGACTGTAAAGCCGCCGGAAGATTTCATCACCAGCCTGAATGCTCTGACCGGCACAGTTCAAATCGATCCTGAAAGCTGCCCCGTCGCCGTATTGAACGCGCTGGAAAATGCGACTGTCACAGAAGCCCCTGACCCTGTTTTTCTAGCGAAAGCCATCAAAAACACCGCAGAGCTACAGGGCGCACGTGAAGCGCATATCACAGATGCCTGCGCCATGGTCCGGTTCCTGTGTTGGCTGGATGCCCAACCTGCTGGCAGCCTAACCGAGATCGATGCAGCCGCCCAATTGGAAAACCTCCGGCGTGGGACAAATCAGTTGCGGGATATTTCCTTTGACACAATCAGCGGTGCGGGCCCAAATGCCGCCCTGCCCCATTATCGTGTCTCCAGCAATTCAAACCAGCGCATCGAAGACGGGACAATGTATCTGGTCGACAGTGGCGGACAATATCAAAACGGGACAACAGACATTACGCGGACCATCGCGATTGGCAGTGTCGGCAATGAGGAAAAGGACGCCTTCACGCGCGTGTTGAAGGGCATGATTTCGGTTTCTCGCCTGCGTTTCCCAAAAGGATATGCCGGGCGTGATGTGGATCCCTTTGCGCGTGCCGCGCTGTGGGAGGCCGGTTTGGACTATGGCCATGGCACAGGCCATGGGGTTGGGTCCTATCTGTGCGTCCATGAAGGACCACAGAGGATCGCGCGGAACAACCATATTCCACTGCTGCCCGGTATGATGCTGTCCAATGAACCGGGTTTCTACAAGGAAGGTCATTACGGCATTCGCATCGAAAATCTGATCGTTGTTGAGGACGCGCCCCAGTTGCCCGGCCAGACACAAGACGCTATGCTGCAATTTGAAACCCTCACTTGGGTGCCGATCGACACGCGACTGATTGCGCCCAACCTTTTGACGCGGGCAGATGTGGATTGGTTGAATGCATATCATGCCAAATGCCTAGAGCTGCTGTCGCCTTTGCTTCCGGCGGAAGAAAAGGCTTGGCTGGAACGGGCCTGCGCGCCAATTTAACAGCGCGCTTATATTTGAATTTTTGCACAAATAAACACATGACCGATGTAAATATCGCATTTGACATGTGTTTGTTACAAATCCATTGTCTCTCACCATGCGCATATGAGGCTTTTCCAGAGGGGAACAAGATGAGCGATACATTGGCACTGACACCTGTACAGGGGACCTGGGTTGTGCGTGTGGGCGGCGCCGTTTTAGGCGAAACCACGCGGGCCTTGTCGTTGACACAAGCAGACGACACCGCTTTGATCTGTTTTCCTCGCGATGACATCGGAATGGCATTTCTGGAACCCACCGAGACGGGCACAAAGGATGCCGCAACGGGCGATGTGCAATTTTTCTCGATCATGTCCAAATCAAAGACCTATGAAAACGCGGCTTGGTCCTATGACGCGCCAGAACCAAACCTGAGCGCCCTAAAAGGGTATCTGGCCTTTAAGGTTCAAGATGGCGTTGCAGTCGAACAAGTGTAAGACAATTGGGCATAAAGCGGTTCTTTAAAGCAGCTCTATTCACGACGGGCGTTTCTATCGGCCTTAGCACCCAAGCCGTGTGGGCTGAGGGCACGTCTGATAGCAAACTTGCCCTATCGCCAAAACCAACCCTGTCAGACATCACAAAAGACAGTGCAATCGGCCGTGTCAACCGGGCCGGGTTTAATGCGCAGGAAATGTGCAGCGGCACATTGATCGCGCCGGATTTGGTCCTGACAGCAGCCCATTGCGCAGATTTCGCAAGCGGCGATGATGATATTTGGACCGACATCATTTTCGTTGCGGGCTGGAACGGTGCCGGCCATGCAGGTGCCGCGCGCGCCAGCAAGGTCATGCATCATCCGTTTGCGTTTTTGGCGGGCAAATTGCAGCCCAGATATGATCTGGCATTGATCGTTTTGGACACGCCTTTGACGATCCCACCTACCCCTATTGGCACTTTTGTTTCCACAGATCCTGTCTCGATCAAAGGCTATCGCAACACCCGCCCGCATCGTCTTTGGGTCGAAGACGGATGCGATGCAGGCCTGTCACGCAATATGATCGCTGTGAATTGCAAAGTAACCCATGGGCAATCCGGGGGCCCCATTTTGCAAGATGGCCGTGTCGTTGGCGTCGTCTCTCTATCCACCGGCAGCGGCGCATTGGCCGTGTTACCAGATTTCTGGCTGGATCAAACGCTGCACGCTCATCTGAACGCAAGCGACTGAAATTAAATCCATAATTAATCCGGATATCCAATGACAGCCCGCTGTTATTGAGCAAAATCGCGCGCCTCACCCATATAGGTTTCATCCGTCACCCCATGACACATCTGCCAGTGATCAACTGGCATTTTGGAGGACATAAAAATGAAACCGACCACATTTCTTATCGCGCTAATCGCTGTTCTGCCCCTTACCAACACCCCAGCTTTGGCCAAGCAGACCACGCATAGTTCCAGTCAAGAAGAGGCACGGCTTTGGGTCAAAGCCACCTCGGATGGCTATCTGAACCTGCGCGCTGGCCCCAGCACTGATTATAAAGTGTTGCGCCAGATGCGAACCGGAACACAAGTAACGCTACTGTCCCAAAGAGGAGATTGGGGCCGTGTGATTCACAATGACAGCGGCAGTATGGGTTGGGCCCATAGCGCCTATTTTTCCCAGACACGCCCAACGACCGTGCGCCAAACGCTGGGTGGGAAACAAACCCAACCCGCCCCAAAGCAGCCAAAGATCAAAGCCGTTTCAATCAGCCCCCGCACGGCTTGGGTGGCAGCACCTCAGGGTTATCTAAACCTTAGAAAAGGGCCCGGAACAGATTACGTCATCCGCTCAACCTTGGATCATGGCGACACACTAACTGTGACCGCCCGAGCAGGAGAATGGCGTAAGATCAGGTTGCAAAATGGCACATCTGGATGGGTGCACGGATACTATTTATCTGATCAACCAGTTAGACAGCGGTCGCGCAGCCCAAAACGGACATCGCAGGTGCAATTGCATCGTCACGGCAAATCCGGCTGGCACAGCCATGTCGTAAAACCGGGGCATCGACATAGCAACACTGTCAGGTCCAGCATCACCATACCCCTGCCCTAAACATCCATAAGGAGCGGTGACACTCCGCTCCTTACTGCAATGGCCTGTATAATCAGACACTTCAGCTTATGAGGATCCGATGCTTTTCAGATCCGCATTTTCCTTCAGGCCAGTGCCCGTCAGGCCCAAAACCAGAGCCTCTTTTACCAACCAGCTGATTTTGGCCGCAGCATGTTCGTAGCTGAGGCCGCCTTGACCGTGAATGTTGGAAATGCAGTTCCGTGCGCTGTCTTTGATCCCCGGCTTGGGCGCAAAGGTCAGATAGGCACCCAAACTGTCCGCCACGGTCAGGCCGGGACGTTCCCCGATAAGGGTCACAACCAGACGCGCGCCCAGACGGGATGCAATGTCGTCCCCGATGGCCACACGCGCCTGCGCAGCCAATACAACCGGTCCGATTTTCAAAGATGCCAACAACGGCAGGCAGGCCTGCACAACCGATGCAGCATGATGTGTCACAGCATCCGCGGACAAGCCATCGCCAATGACAAAAACAACATCTGGCGCATCATCAAGCACCAGTTCAGGCCAATCCCTATCAGCCAATTGGCGACCCAAATCCGGGCGGCGCAAATAGGTTGGGCGATCCGGCGCTGCGCTATGAACGTGGATCAAATCCAGCGGAGCCAGCCCAGCAGCAACCCCAGCCCAATCGACAGAGCTATGCACCGCATCCCGCGCCCTTGCATGGGCGAACTGAAATTCCAAACCAGCAGAGGTCGGCAATGCAGCACCCGCCCGCCCCAAACCAACCCGCGCAGGTGTTGCGGCGCGCAGACGCGCCCATGGATCAGACTTGGCGTCCCGCGTCACATCAGACATGGGCAGCCTCCAACAATTTCATCGATGCATCTGCCCCGTCAATCAAAGCGCCTGTCTGTGACACGATACCCATTTTCTCCAGCCAGGTTTCAAATTCGGGTGCTGCTTTATATCCAAAGGAATTGCGCAAATAGGCGATGTCATGGAAGGATAGGCTTTGATAATTCAGCATAATATCATCTGCACCGGGTACTGCGATTAGGAAATGTGTGCCTGCATCCGCCAGCAGCGTCATCAGCACATCCATGTCATTCTGATCCGCCTCTGCGTGATTGGTGTAACACACATCACAGCCCATCGGCAGGCCAAGCAGTTTTCCGCAGAAATGATCCTCTAATCCTGCACGGATGATTTCTTTGCCATCATACAAATATTCCGGCCCGATAAAGCCAACGACGGTGTTTACAATCAGCGGATCAACCGCGCGGCACACCGCATAGGCCCGGGCCTCTAGCGTTTGTTGATCCACCCCGTGATGCGCATCTGATGACAGGGCCGATCCCTGCCCCGTTTCCAGATACATGACATTATTGCCCTTACTGCCCCGCCCAAGTGACAGCGCGGCACTGCGTGCCTCATTCAGCATGTCCAGCGTCACGCCAAACCCTTCATTGGCTGCCTGCGTGCCAGCGACCGATTGAAACACCAGATCAACAGGCGCGCCCTGTTCGATCATCTCTATCGAATTGGTCACATGGGTTAGAACGCAGGTCTGTGTGGGAATGTCGTATTTGACCCGTAGCTCTTCGAGCATTTCCAACAATGCAGAGGCCGTTGGAATATTATCTGTTGCGGGATTGATCCCGATCACCGCATCCCCAACGCCATAGGTCAACCCATCCAAGGTTGACGCCGCAATCCCTGCCAGATCATCGGCCGGATGATTGGGTTGCAAACGCGACCCCAACCGCCCCGGCAATCCAAGTGTCGTGCGAAAGGCCGTGGTCACACGAATTTTCCGCGTCACGGTGATCAGGTCGCGATTGCGCATCAATTTGCTGACGGCTGCGGCCATTTCGGGTGTCAAACCGGGCGCCAGCGCCGCCAACTCCGCAGTGGTCGCAGTGGACAGCAGCCATTCCCGGAATTGACCAACCGTCATATGGGACACAGGTGCAAAGGCCGTCGTATCGTGGCTATCGATGATCAATCGCGTGACATCATCCGTCTCGTAAGGAACCAACAGGTCCTGAAGAAACACTTTAAGCGGCAGATCCGCCAAAATATGTTGCGCCGCCACCCGTTCAACATCGGTGCGGGCCGCAATTCCGGCCAAGGCATCCCCTGATCGCGCCGGCGTTGCGGCCGCCATCAAAGCAGCCAATGTATCAAAGTGATAAGTCTCTCCGTGAAGAGAACCGCGATAATGCGCCATAGGATACCCGTGACTTTATTCCGTTTGTCTGAGTGACAGACATCAGGGAAACCCTAACAGCATCCGCTGACGCGCCGGAAGGGAAAGGCGGGTATTGCCCAACAGTAAAAATGCAAATGACCAATCCCGCATCACACCGAAGCGCAGGACTGACATCGGTGTCTTAGGAAAGATCGGCCCAGATATCTTCGACCCAAGACTTGATCTGCAGGGCTTCGTCCCAACGGTTCGACATTTCCTGCCCATCTGGACCGGTCATGGCGTAATCCGGCGGGCCCAATTCGCATAGAAAAATGCATGTGCCATCGCTATTGCGGGCACGCCACCCTTCGAACCCTTGCCGCCACCATGTTTTAAACATATCGACCCATTTCTGGTTCTGCGGAAAATCAAGGGGCAGCTGAACCTGCGATCTGCTGGCAACCCTGCCCTGAAAGCTGTCAGATCGCGCCAAAATACGGTTCATATGATCACGATCACGCGGGCGTAAAGGACAGGCCATTTCGCGCCCAACCACATAATGGGATAGATCTGCACATAGGCGCATTTCGGGAACAGCATCCAACAGGCACAGCGTCGAAAACAAATCATTCGTGATGCAATCGCGATGGGTTTCAAACAGGATAGGCATGCCTTCTTCTTCGCTCATCTCGATCCATTTTCGGATCACAGGGATCATACCCTCGACTGACAGCGGCATGACCTGACCGATGACAACCACAAACGGCGCACCAAAATCCTTGGCCATCTGCAGCGTGGGGCGCAAACCCTCTATCGTTTTGGGGAAATCGACAAGAAATGGCGTTAGCCCGGCCCGCGCCATCATGGGCTGGATACGCTGAACATCCGCCACCGAAGTCGCCCCGAAATCCAGCGCCATACCAGCGTAACCGGCATCCGCGACCATTTCGGCCACTTGCTCATAGGGCAGTTTCACGCCCGATTGATCATGGGGCTGCATCGCCCAAAGGGACGTGTAGATATCCAGTTTCTGTGTCATTCTGCCTCGACCCGGATTTGACGACCATTGACCGGGACCACCCAGACCTCGTTCATCGGATATTGACCCTCGTCTTTTTGAGACAGTTTTTTGATCACTTCAATTTGGAATTCAATCCAGCCCATCCGCCAGACCTCACCTCCGATTTTGGTTTCGATCTTGTCGTTTAGCTGTTTGAGCTTCCAAAACGGGACAGAGGGAAAGGTGTGATGCGCCGTGTGATAGGGCATTTGCCAACACAGCCACCGTATCAGCGCATTGGTGCGGGTGCTGCGGGTGTTTTCTAAAATGTTGTCCTCATGGCTAAGGCCCAGATGTTCAATCGTGTTTTGCAATTGATGCACGGGCTTGGTCAGGATCATGGGTAGGATCCAAAAGGTCAGCCAGACCCAGCTATTGGCCGCAAGCGACAGGACTAGGATCGCAAGATACAGGCCCATATGGATGCGGCTTTCCAGGATCACTTTGGCCTCTTCATCAGCGCGAATATAGGGTTCCACAATGATGCCGCGCGCGCGGCGAAACACACCAAAAAATCTATTACGCCAATAGGTTATACCACTTAGCCATAAAAGATATGTCGTTAGCGTATAGGGTTCACGCACCAATTCGCCGTCCCGTTCCCAATCTTGCGTCCATTTGTGATGGGCAAAATGCATGACTTGGTCAAAGTCGCGGGGAAAGATCATAGTGAACCCAATCAAACGCCCAAAGACCTCGTTCGTGCGTTTTGTGGCAAAGACAGTTCCATGGGACAGTTCATGCTGTGCGGCGTAGAGAAAATTCAACAACACCCCAAGACAAAAACCGGTCAGCCAGACCCATGCCGTTCCCATAGCAAACGCATGCAAAACAACGCATAAAAGAATGGCCCCTAAATGGCTGGCCATCTGCAACCATCCTCGCAAATCGGACCGGGCGTTCAACGCCTTTAATTCCGAAGGATCTAGGAGTTTGCGGCGCGAAAAACTTTCATCCATCATTGGTTCCTCTGGCAAATACGCTGGACAGAACCACCGCTACCCTTTCATTTTCCACAGGTCTATTGATGTTTTTTCGCATCAATGCTGAAATACATGCATGAATATGCCCTCCTTATCGACCCTCATCGTTCTAGACACATTGGCTCGCACCGGTTCTGTGCGCGCGACTGCATCCGAGGTGAACCTGTCGCAAAGCGCGGTCAGCCATAAATTACGGGCGTTGGAAAACCTGTTGGGCTTTCGAATAGTAGAACCCAAAGGGCGTGGCATAACCCTAACCGGAGAAGCCCGCCGCTATGTGGCCGCGATACGCCCTGGATTGGCGTCACTTCGTGAAGCGCATACCGACATGGATCACGCGAAAGGCCCATTGGAGATTGTCGTCACATCCGGGTTTGCGGCAACCTGGTTGGCACCACGCCTGTCAGATTTCCTAAACCGCTACCCTGCCATCTCCCTAAAACTGCGCAGCGCAACCGCGGGTGAGGTCATCGAGCATTTCGATATCGGTATCATGTATACGGATATGCCCCAACCGGGGTCCTTGCCCTTTTTTGATGTGCGCTTTTTTCCGCTGTGCAGCCCGGATTTCTTACACCGTTTGGGTATGACCACTTTGGATCACATCACGCCAGATAAGCTATTGCATCTCAACGACCAAACGGATTGGAAGGGTTGGTTGGGCGATCAAGGGGTCCACATCACGTTGGACAATCAAGGCATTCTATTCACAGAGCTTTTGGCCATGTATGCCGCCGCTGAAGCCGGTCTAGGCCTTTGTCTAGGCGATGCCGTCAGTGCAGAAGGCGCCCTACGCGCGGGTCGTTTGGTACGCCCTTTTGCCTATTCTATACCGGCGCCTGCCTCTTATTGGATTACACCGCCACCGGGGGGATTTACAGCCCCGGCAGCGGCGTTTCGAGATTGGATTCAGACCGAAGTCTCCAGCCAAGTTGTGCCTGAAGAAACAGGTATTGTTCAGCGTAAAACGCCTTAACGGTGCTCTTCCGCAGCCGTCGCCTCAAGCGCGCGATTATACGCTTTCAGCGCGTCCAAGTGGAACAGTGCCCCCTGTAGAACAGGCCGTCCTTTGTCATCCATTTCGACGACCGGCACAAACGAAGCCCGAGATTTTTCAAACAGCGGCATCGCCACTTCCAGCGTGGATTGTGCGCTAAGGAAGATCCCTTGCTCGACCATGCCCAAACATGCGGCTTCATCGAAACCCTCTTCTCCCGGTTTGCGCATCACACCTGTCACGCCAAACATCGTTAGCAAATAGGCCTGTGGCCCATCCGCCAGGTGCACGTTCCGGCGCTCCAATTGCGTTAGGAAGAAGCTGCGATCAACCAGACGGGATGCCAAAGCCGTGGACGTGGACACAGTGATCATCACCGCAAGCCCCGTCTGCCAGTCACCGGTCAGTTCGAACACAATCAAGGTTGTCGAAATTGGCGCACCCAAAACGGCCGCTGAAACCGCGCCCATGCCCGCCAAAGCGTAAAGCGTTGATGCCCCGGACACTTCAGGAAACAGGCCGGTGGCAATCAAACCAAAGGCCATCCCGGTCAATCCCCCAACCATCAGCGAGGGCGAAAAGATGCCGCCGCCCAAACGACCGCCTAGGGTCAAAGACACTGCCAACACTTTGATCATTGCAAACAAAATGGCTTCGAACAGGCCCACAGAGCCGGTCAGTGACCGCGCAATCGTTTCATAGCCAACCCCGATGATGTGGGGAAATTGCGTGGCAATCAAACCCAACAAGAACCCCGCAAAACACGGACGCATCCACAGCGGAATATTGTAACGCGCCGCCAATTTAGTCTGCACATCATCCACAAGGAACACCGAGCGCATCAAAACAAAGGCCACAGTACCACAAACCAGTCCAAGGATCAGGAAGGCAGGCAGTTCAAGGTAGAATTCAACCACGGTTGTGCCTGGTAGACTGAATTCAGTGACATCACCAAACACCAGCCGGTTGATCACAGTGCCAGCTGCTGCCGCGATTACGATCGGCGCAAAAGCGTGAATTGCGAAATGACGCAACACGACTTCCAGCGCAAAAAGCGCACCCGCAATAGGCGCATTAAAGCTGGCAGATACTGCTGCCGCCACCGCACAGCCCAACAAATCGCGGCCCGTTATACCATCGACCTTCAATTTATCCGCAACAAAGCTGGAAATCATACCGGCCAAATGCACAACCGGCCCTTCACGACCTGATGATCCGCCAGTGGACAAAGTGATCCAGGAACATAGCGTCGACGCCCAGCCCCCTTTGCTTTTCACCCGCCCGTCATTCAGCGCGGCACCTTCAATCACATCCGAAACGGATGCCACACGTAAATTAGGAATATATCGCTGTATGATGACGCCAACGACCGCACCGCCCAAAGTGGGGATCAGTAAGATAATCAGCCAATGCAAGTCCCGCGCATGGCTGTGCAAAAGATGTGTGTGCTCTGTTCCATAAAGCCATCCCTGCAACCACATGATCGCGGCGCGAAATAAAATAGCGGCAAACCCCGCCGCCGCGCCAACACCCATTGCCAAAAACCAAAATTGGATCTGGGCGATACTAAAAAAAGGAATTTTTGTAATTTTGGACAACAGTAATGATGTTTTCAGCAAAGCGTCACCATCCTGTTCCAAGCCACCAATTTGCCCCAACCTATCTGACACCACACACCACCTTTCACGCAAACAGCGGCAAAACGGTTCTGTGCCATAACGCAAGCGCAGTTCCGCCTTGCCTTTTCAGACCTAGCTTGTGGTTTCTACTGCGCCAAGCCCTGTCAACTTGTTAACAGGGCCGCTGTGGCCATTAAGACATGTTGATTTCCTGAAATCATCGTTAAAAAACCTTTTATGCCGTGCCAAAATATCACAAAACGAATCAAACTCGGATAGGTGATTCGAAACACCTTTTCTTAACCATAACAGCATGAAATACAGCTATCAGTGTCCGCAAAGAGACACTTGTGAGCAGTTCGTAAATTTGCCTGAACAATCAGGCCGTGTAGCAGGCGCATCGGTAGTATGAATACATCTTCCAAATACGGCTTTGGGTCGTTGATTTATTTCACCATTGCTTTCGCTTTGGCAGCCTATTTTACCTTTGCAGCTGTTCAAGGGGATTTTGGCCTGTTTCGACGCGCTGAGATTATGGTTGAAGCTGACACACTGACCAAAGAACGCGACGCCCTGCGCCAAAAAGTGGCGCGCATGGAAAATTTGACCCACCGCATGTCAGATGATTTTATTGATCTGGACCTTTTGGACCAACAAGCCCGCGACATTCTTGGCCTCGTGCGCGCAGATGAAGTTGTCGTGAACTAAGATCATGCGCATCCCTATTGGGAATGCGCATGATCTTAGATCCTGTCAGAACATATGCCGCGTTACTTGCCGCAACCGGTGATTTGGTCCATCGACACAGAGGGTTGATCACACCCGGCCTCACCCACAACCTTCGCCGGGACGCCCGCAACGGTGGTGCAAGGTGGAACTTCTTTCAGCACGACAGAGCCCGCCGCCACACGAGAGCAATGGCCGATATGGATATTGCCCAGAACCTTAGCCCCCGCACCGATCAGAACACCATCTCCGATTTTCGGGTGACGATCCTCATCTTCTTTACCCGTTCCGCCCAGTGTTACGGAATGCAGCATCGATACATTGTCGCCCACGACGGCCGTTTCACCAATGACGATCGAATGGGCATGGTCAATCATGAGCCCCTTACCGATCGTCGCGGCCGGGTGAATATCCATGCCAAACACTTCTGAGCAACGTGTTTGCAAGAAATAGGCCAGATCTTTGCGCCCCTCATGCCATAGATGATTGGCGATCCTATGACATTGCGTGCCTTGGAACCCTTTGAAAAAGAGCAAAGGTTGCAAATAGCGGTGGCACGCCGCATCTCGATCATAGATCGCCGTGATATCCGCACGTGCCGCAACGGCCAATTCCGGCGCGGCCTGATACGCCGCGTCGCAGATTTCACGCAGGATCTGTTCGGACATATCCCGATTGGCCAGTTTCGACGCAATCCGATAGGCCAAAGCCTGTTCAATCGTCGGATAATGCAGGATCGAACCGTGCATCATTCCGCCCAAAAGAGGCTCATCCTTGACAGCTTGTTTGGCCTCATCAACGATGCGGGCCCAAACCGGATCCAGTGCAGTCACATGCGCATATTCCAAAGACATGACGCGCTCCTTAGGAGTTTCTTATCTGACGCCCGAAGGCGATAGGTCTATACTACAGATAAGGAGGCGAATGGAAAAACGCAAATTTGTGAGCATATCAATCACGCATTGTGTTGTTATTCCGCTCTGTCAGTGTCGGACATGTATTCCCCCTAGAACGATGCGACACCACGCCCTGGGACACGCCTTTGAACGGCTGAAACAACCATAAAGAGGCAGTCCTGAAAGTCAGGATCGTTCAAACGGGGCTCGTCCACAAGCGATTGTGCATGCGCCGCCGACATCAATGTTCCATTCCCCCATGCGGGATGGTTCTTTTGGAACTTTTTTCGATATCGATCTGCCGCATCCGCTTGTTGGACCAGTTTACGTGCCTTGACCCAACGCCCCCCTAAAGGCGCGCATTTTAGGGCCCGTGCGGCAATTGTCAGATCCGACCAACATAGAGGTCTCATGGGATACTCCTATAGGGCAAGTTCTGCAAAAGGTCCGGGACCGAACCGATCTGATATTTGGGCAACCGCGAACGTGACATCAGCCCCATCTTCGGCTTGATCCACCGCGCTGTAGGTCCAATTGGCTTCAGTTACCTCGACCTCCCGCAATGTGGCATCATCTTTCAGGATGCGCACCAAATAGGCTTCGCGGTCTTCCCCCAATGGAACTTCGTAGGTTTCCCAATCATCGCCATTCAATCGGGTTCGGCGCACCCAACTGAATGAAATATCACCGTCTTGCTCAGCCGCTGCCAAGTGGCAGGGCCGGTAAGGACGCAATCCGTTTCCTGAAAACGCGTGGCTTTCATAAACATACAGCGCATCATCATATGGTTTACTGGCCGGTCCAACGCGGTAATGCTGTTCTAAGGCACGATATGCGCTGTTGAGATCGATTTGATCCGCACTTCCGTCCAAAAGCACCACCATAGATCCTGCTGGCCACTCTGCGGATTGAACTGCATCCGTGCCCATTTGCCCACGCAAACGCGTCGACAAGGCCCAATTTCCATTCTCTAGCAAAGTGGCATCTTGGAATTGAAAAATCTCCCAATTGTCCGCACTACCATCGCCGATAGCCATCAGATTGGCCCCTGCAAACAGGGCCGTTTCACTAACGCTTTCCAACGCCCCGCTTAACAAAGTCACTTCCAGATACGGACCATAATCAAACCGACCGGCGCACCCAACGCCCAGCGCATTTTGCGTCATGCCAATGACAGATCGCGCAGTGTGTACCGAGTTCAATGCATATCCCGTGTCTTCCGGCGCGCTATAGGCTGCGACCTGTCCCGGCCATGGCGAAGCCGTCAGTGCCAAATGCGGGGCAATATCGCTCAGCGCTCCAGGGATAAGAGGCAAATCCATGAAAACAGGGACAACCGATTGAGGTTGAACAACAGGGGTTACATGCGTGTCACCCAATTCGTAGGAAACGCTGTCGTAAATCGTAGATTCGACGCGTACAGCATCGATCAATTGCGCCTCGCCGGTCTCAACGCTGTCGATACGCACATGGTAGGATGCGGTTTCCGTTTGCAGGTTCAAAACATCCCCTGCCCCCAATTCGGACAAGGATGGCGGCAGCGCCAAACGCACCGTGTCTTTTGCAACGCGGGATTCTGCCAACCAACGCTCAGCCAACGTCACAGCCTCGCCACGGGTTAGCACCATGTTCAGCTCCGTTTCAGCCACGGAAGGACTGTCATCGCCTGGCAAAATGCTTTCTTCCGTCGCAGCCACGTAATCAGCATCCGCCTCGATAAAGCCAACCCGCACACGGCCCACTGTCTCCGCATCGCTAGATCTGGTTTCTTCCCAATCACCATCAATGTCAGGTGAAATAGCAAAATCTGTTTCCGCGACATCGGTCGCAGCAGTGATACCACGGGTGCGAAACACCAAAACACCTTCGCGCTCGATCGCATCGAACCCATGCGCTAACATCAGGGGTTGCAACGCACTACGGGCGTCAGTCACCTGCGCAACAGAATAGCCGCGCACAAAACCATGGAGTTGTGACACATCGTAATCAGTGACACCTGCATTGATACAGATCTCAGAAACCACTTCTGATAGGGCAACACCAGATGCCCGCCCATTCAACCAGTGGCCCAGCGCATAGTTATCCCCGTCCGACCACAAGTCGATCAATCCCGGGAACCAAGGGTAAGGTCGCGCATCCCATGCCCAGACATAAGCTTGGGTCATGTCAACCATGGCACCCGCATAAATGTCAGAGATCGGATTGTTGGTTTCATCCCCCCAATAACTATACATCGCACGCAAATAGGCCTGCTGCATCAACTCGTCCCGTGCACCGTTGGAGAAATACGGAAGACTGCTTTCTGAACTTTTGGGATCCACGAATTTGTTTGGTTGGTTCGTACCCTTATCGACAGCGGCACACCCGATTTCCGTAAACCAAATCGGTTTTGATTGCGGCTGCCAATCCGTTGGTGTCGCCTGCCGGACACCGCCGACGCGTTCATAGTGGTCATTACCCCACCAATTCGCGATATCCTTATATCGATATATCCAAGGCTCGTTATACGCGCCATCCGTGATCAAACTGCGGATCTGGTTCGACCGATCTTCGTCACTGGCGTAATACCAATCATACCCTTCCCCACCGGCGACATTGGATGTCAGATAGTCCAGCGCATAAATGCTGCCCCAATCAGCATCTAGATGCGTATTGCCATCCCGCCAATCCGATAGAGGCATGTAATTGTCGATCCCGACAAAATCGATATTGTCGTCCGCCCACAGAAGATCGAGATGGAAATAGACATCCCCGGATCCATCTGTTGGTTGATACCCAAAATATTCTGACCAATCTGCAGCATAGCCGATCTTGGTATCTGCACCCAAAATCGTCCGGCACTCGGCAGCCAGACCAATCAGATGATCCACCGCTGGAAAGCCATTCGCCCCACGGATCTGCGTGACACTGCGCATTTCGGAACCAATGCAAAATGCATGCACCCCACCAGCAGCCTGACATAGGGCAGCTTGATGCAAAATGAACCGACGCATGCCCCATTCATCAGGGCCCGTATAGGACACTTGGCCATTTGAGACGGAAAAATCTGACGCTTGCGCTGTGCCAAAAAATGCATCGACCTCGGCATCTGCAGCTGCGGTTCCATCCACGGTACCCGTTTGATCTGGTGCAAGGCTGGTTGTGATGCGCCCGCGCCATGGCAGTTGTGCCTGTTCAGCACCACCCCAGGGATCCGTTAATCCGTTACCCGTTAATTGATCCATCAGGATGAACGGGTAATAGAGCACATCCAGACCTTGCCCGTGCATATGCGCAATCGCCTGAATGACGGACTGGTCCGTTGGCGTACCCCCATAGACCGGTCGATCCTCAATCTGCGGGATCAGCTCGGCGCTATCCCGATCAACACCGCAGACACGCCACGGCATCTCTTCACTTTCATAGTCTTTGACTTCAACCTTTGGTCGGATCTGGCAATGCCCACAGCGCAGGTCATCCCCGAACCAACTCACGACCAAGGAAGCCGCCCCGCAATTGGGCAGATCGGCATCTAGTTGACCCAGTGACGTGACAAAGTCCGTTTCACCAGACGAAGAATTGCTGTTCTTTAGATATTTCGGAGCCTTTTCATTGAAAAGCAGGCTGGCTGTATCCCCTTCCCCCGTCTGGACATAGCTGCGTGTGTAAACCTTATCCGTCGCCAGAGAATATTCACCAGTTCCCGGGATCACAGCCACGCCCTGAATCGCCCAAGGCAATACGCCAATTTCTTCCGGGGCGGGGCGGGTCACTTCAAAGCTGAATTGCGGGACACGATTACCATACGGGGTAAGATCTAGATCCGAGATAACAACATAGGCCGTACCCAAATAAGCAGGAACGGCTCCTGCCCCTTCCACCGCTTCCATTTTAGGGTCTGGTGATTGATCTTCTGTCCCGTAGTAGATGTCCATGGATAGGTCATCCAACTGAATTTCCAGCCCGTCTGCCCATACGCGATGCACGCCACTGATTTGCCCATCGCACAAAGCCAGTGCCAGACTGACAGAGTAAGAATAGGTTTCTACAGTAGATGTGCTAGATGCCGCTTTTCCAGACGTGCTTTCGCTTGAAACACTTTCGTCAAACTGCGTGGCCCATATGACATGCCCACCCAATTTCATCCGACCATGCAAACGCGCGACTGCCGTGCCTTCACCCGAGGATGACAGGCTCATCCGATCCATTTGTCCGACCTGAACAGGATCACTGCCGGCACCCAACAAACGTTGATCCAGCGCATAGCCCAGACTAGCGCCAGCCAATTTACCTAAACTGGCAGCAGACATCCCTAAAACGGATCCACCGATAGATCCGCCGATCGCAGCCCCGGCTGTAGACAAAACCATCGTTGTCATAAGGTTGCCCCTTGTCTTGCATCTAAGGTTTGAGGAAAGGCAAAACATGCCACGATCCGACGCTCCCAAGGACGGGTCAGCGCACTTTCAATCACGCCATGCCCGCTATAGGCGTGGATAAAGCGACGTTCCCCGTCTACAGCGACGAGGATGCCCATATGCTTGGCTATGGCCCCAGAACGCATGCGAAACAGCAATACGTGGCCAGACGCTGCGTGATCGGAAATCGGCACGAAATGCCGCTTGACCATATCCCAAAGCACTTCACGCGATTGCGGCTCGTTCCAATCTTTGGAATATCGCGGTGTGCATTCGGGTTCCGGACCAATCAAGTCGCGCCAAACACCCCGTACCAAGCCAAGGCAATCAGCCCCGGCCCCTTTAACCGATGCTTGATGCCGATAAGGCGTACCAATCCAACCACGTGCCAACGCGACAATTGTTTCACCAGGAATGGGGGTCATCTCCGACTGCCCCCTTCACGCGGTTCATTTCCGTTAGGATAGGCCGCGAGCCAACTTTCACTTGGCAGGTCCGGAAATCCACGAAACCGACTGACGTTCGCAAACTTCTCTTGGCACGTCGCAAATCGCTTGTCACAACCCGTCGTCAAACGGATCGTGTCACCGACTGCTAAGCTGCCACGGATCGGTTCCCAAAGGGTAAGAACACGCTGACCGTCGCTAGATCCATCATATTGTATCGTCGCAATTGCGCCAGCAGCATCGCCGCTTAGGATTTCGACCGTGCCGCGAACAAACCAATTTTGCGCGTAGCTTTCCAATGCTGCAACGGTCAACCGCGCACCACCCTCTGCAGCAATCAAACTTGTTTCGACACGATACGCCGGATCGCTTAAATCCACGCCACAGTCGCCATCGCCTAAAAGGGCCGCGCAAGGCTTTTGATAACGTCGCCCTTTCGGTTGGTTCAAATAGTCGCTCAGACCTCGCAGCTCGGCGCTAAATGCGCCATCAGCGCGACGAATTTCACCAATAGATCCACGAAACACCAGTTTGCGTTCAGACACATCCTGCCAATTGACGAGCCAAGCTTGAACCCCTGCACCGTCAAATTTGCCATTCAAAATATCTTTTTCGCTTAGGCTATCATCGCTCAATGCGCCCAAGGCTTCGGTGTTGTCGACAGACAACCCAGTGCTCTGGCTCAACACCGCAGCAGACAGACCGGTATCGGCCCGAAAGGAGTAGCCATCAAAGCTCAGATCCTGATCGTGATCCGTAAAGCCAAAAACGGTTCCATCACGCCGCTCCACCAACCAAGTGCGCGCCACGGTTGTTACCGTCGTTTTCAAATGTGTGTGCAGTTCCAAAGCCCCCATCAGACCCGCAGCTCCACAACCGGAACATCAGGAACCTGACCGGCCTGAAACGTTTCCATCGAGACTAAGATCGCGTCATTGTCAAAACGCACAGGCACATCAAATTCAAATCCAGCAGCGATAACAGCGCCAGATGCAGGAGCATTGCCAAAGCTGACAACACCAGTCGAATTATCAATGGCGTAATCTGCTCCCTCTACAACAGGCACATTGTCAACAGATACCAAAACACTGCCTAGGACAGGTTTGGATATATCGCGTTGATATGTGCTATCCCCAGAGACATAGGTCTTGATCAATTGAAAATCAGTCGTTGCACCATCGCCAAGACCGATTTGTTGATCGCTTGCAGAAACAACGGCAGAGGCCGCACAAGATTTGTAATCCGCCCAATCTTTCCAACGAAACCCATGTAGTCGACCATGACGCGCTTCAAAAAATGCGAGAAGGACATCAATGTCGTCAAGTGACCGCAATCCCAACCCGGCATCATAGCGACGGCGCGAATGCGCCCACGGTGAATTACGTTCTTCATGACCGCTGACCAAGGACACAATATGCGTGCGCCGTTCTGGTCCGCCCAAAGCACCAAAGCTTAAGTCGCTTGGAAATCTGATCTCGTGAAAAGACATAAAAGCCTCCTTTAACGGTTTCGCTGGCCGGCACTCAGTGCGCGGCTCATACGTGCAGCGATTTGGGCTTGGCTGCGCTCAAAGCTCGGCGCATCCGTCGTCTGTATGTTCATCACAACCTGGGTTGGCGCGCTGCCGCCCTGCGCCTTCACGCCCAGGCGTCCGCCTGCATCCCGCGTTAACGGCATGATGGCCTCTGGGCCCGCTTCCCCCATCAGGCCGGTTGCGCCTTTCATCGGAAACGCAGTGGGCGAGGACACAACCCCTCCCTTGGCGAAAGGCATGACGCGCCCCTGATTAAAAGCACCACCATTGGCAAATGCACCGCCAAACCAACCTGTCACCGCTTGTTGCACAAACCCGCCAACCTGATCCGAGATCGGATCAACAGCCGACGACAACGCGGTATTTGACAGGGACGTTGCAATGGTACGAAACGCGTCCGACAGGCTAGCGCCCTCGGTAATAACCTGATCAAAGGCTTTGGACACACCGTTGCTCAGGGATGTTTCCAATTTGGATGCATCCCCTCCAGCCTGAGCTAGCGCAGTGCCAACAGACGCAAGTTCGGAAGAAAAGCTTGCCGCCATTCCCGCAGCACCAGACAGGGATGTCTCAAGCGCATCGATTTGCGTATCTAAGGTTTCAATCGTCTCAAAATCGGCCATGTAGCCTCCAATTATGATTTCGACATGTCAGGATAGGCCGCCATCAACGCATCCAGTTGGGAACGCCCCAATGGGGCCAGATCTGGGTCATCCCCAATCATCAGTCGTAGTTCGATCGGTGTAAGGGCCCAAAATTCATCAGGTTTAAGCCTCAGATGGAGCAATCCGACTTTTAACAACCCTGACCAATCAAGCCGCATGATCCGCCTCATTGGGCAGACCAAAGGATCGCGCCAACAGCTGGGCTGCCGCCTTAGCTGCAACCATAGGACCACCGGATATTTCTGCATGGGACAGCTCGGCGCTATGTCCAGTCCACCCACCACCTCGCAACCCAGCCATAAGAACGCTGGAAATGTCGCGTGTAGAGAAACGACCACTTTCAAAGCGCGTCACTATATCCATTAAGCAATCCGCTTTCAGGCTTGCCTCCAATTCGGCCAAAGCACCTAATGTCAGACGCATCCGGCGCGGCTGGCCATTCATAACGATCTCGATATCACCGCGCCACGGATTGGTCATCACCGCCTCACGCAGCAAGAGCTGTAAAGCTGACGGCACCGGCGCTCGCGAGGCTTAATTCATACGTCGCCTCGCCATTATGCGCGCCAGCATATTCAATCGAATTCAACTGGAACTTCCCCTCGACCGTGCCGAAACCTGGAATGATCACTTGAAAATCCGGGATTTCAGCATTGAAAAACACCTCGCGTGCGCGGGTACTTGTAGCGTCATCTTTAAAGACCCCCGACCCGCTCAGGCTTGCAGATTTCATGCCTGCACCACCCAGCAATTCACGCCAACCACCTTCGCTTTCTAGTGAACTGACATCGACCTGTTCTGCGTTAAAACTGATCCGTGTCGCACGTAATCCGGCCATTGTTTCAAACGTGCCCGTTCCATCAACGTCGATCTTGATCAGTAGATCTTTTCCATTCTGAGCAGCCATGCTCCGTCTCCTTCAACAGAAATTTCAACTATCTTCGACACGGGCGCGAAACGTCATGTCGACACGCCTATGTCCGTCCTTGGCCCGCGATGCGGTGGCTTTTCGAAACCGAATTCCGACCAACCTTCCGCGGCTTAACGCCAGTTCAGCGTTGTTCAATGCGTCACTGACGGCCTCAGAAACCTGTTTCGCAGCCAGAAAACCTGAACTTGTGCTGACCGCCGTGAGGGTCAGATCATGCCAGGCACCAGACCCGGTACAATCCGATGCATCCAGCACGCGCTCTTGCCCAATCAATAGATAAAGGTCAGGCAAAACACCTGTGGGCGGAACATCATAGATGGCATCACCGACCAATTCTGAAACGGCCGGATCGGCAAACAGCTCCTGAAAAACCGCCGCCTGCAATGCGCCAGATAAGACATAGCTCATACCGCGACCTCCTCTTCGACCTGACAGGTCAAATACATCGGGGATGGCTCGTCTTCGGTCACCGCTTGCACCAGAAACACTCGGGTGCCCATGCGCAACTTTTGTCCCGGCAACGGACGATTGCTATGCCCGACTGGCGCCGCACGAACAACGATCTCAAACCCGGTTTGTGACACCGCACCACCATAGCCCGTGACATAGCGTCCTTTGCGAGGCGATACTGCGCCCCATAACGTGCCCAACACGGTCCAGGTTTCGATAAATCCACCCGCGCCGTCATCGCTACGCGTCACCGTTTCCAAAATCAGTTTTCGGTTCAACTTATGGGCCGTCATAATCCCAGCCCCAATCGAACATTGCGATAGCGCGCAATCAGGCTGGTAACACCAAACGGCATGCATCCAGCGGACAGGCCCACATCTGTGCGATTTTCGTAATAATGCGCAGCCAATAAAAGCACCGCTTGCTTTAGATCTGCTGGCAAATCATCCAGGCTGGATGCCATACCCGCCGTCAACGCCACATAGACACCCCCATTGGTCGGCAAGGTCGGAAGGTAGGCGTTCAGAGCACGCAGTTTTGGCGTTTGGCTATCCTTGACCAGCTGGTAATCAGCCAGATCCAGTTCACTCAATACACCTAAATCAAATACCTCATCCTCTGCTTCGGCAGTTTCACCAGCCGACAATGGTGTCAAAATGCCCAGACGTGAAATCGCGCTGACTGGAGCAATTGGAAGCGAACACACGTCGCGCCAATTGGTTGCTATCAATTGGAACTCACGCTCGATCAGAATCTTGTCGCATTGCGCCTCAATGGCTGACAAGGCGGCTCGCAAAAAGGACGAGAGAAGGTCGTCTTGCAAATCGTCTTCTGCAAACCCGCTGCCCAAACTCAAATGCATGCGCAGCCCATCAACTGGAATGGCCGTGTCCAGCACCTGCGTGGTTTCGGTCAAGTTCATCTTCTCTCTCCGCTGGTTTCACCGCATTGGCCGCGTTTGAGACGAAACCCGCCTCAAACGCTCGTTTATTGAGAAAGCCTTATGGCCTTAGTTTGCTTCGCACTTGAGCAGCTTGAACGCTGCGTAATCCGTCACATCGCCGCCCACGCGCTTTGTCGCGTAGAACAGAACATGAGGCTTGGCTGAGAAAGGATCGCGCAGAATACGCAAATCTGGACGTTCGGCGATTGTGTAACCCGCATTGAAGTCACCAAATGCAATAGGTGTTGCATCGGCTGCGACATCTGGCATGTCCTCAGAAATCACCACAGGATACCCCAAAAGTCGCGATGGCTGTCCTTGGTTCAATCCATCTGCCCATAGATGACGCCCATCCTGATCTTTCAGACTGCGTACGATACCGGCGGTTTTAGAATTCATCACAAACGCAGCATTCTGCCGATATTCAGCGCCAACGGCATAGACCAAATCAATCAGCTTATCTGCGTCATCCAGGCCAGCCGCAGAACCAGAGGCGACATAGCCGATTTCACCCCAGCTCCAAGAATCGTTTTCGACGATCGTTTTGGTCAAGAAACCGGTCGGTTTATCAGCACCGTCACCCGTGACGAAAGCCGCAGCTTCTGCACGAGCGAACTTATCCGCAACACGACCAGCCAACCAAGCTTCGATGTCAAACGCAGTATCATCTAGCAATCGCTGCGAAATCTTGGGCAAAGCCGTCAGCTCATAAAGAGGGATCGCAATGCGATCGATTGTAGGCGTACCGGTTTCCGCAGTTGTGGTTGTTTCATCCGCCCAACCAGCGCCAAGATCATTCCGATCAATGAGAACATCATAGGAAGAAGCATCAACTGTCACGACATTCGCGATACCGCGAATTGAAGTAGAGCTGATCAAAGTGGATTTAATCAAATCTGACGTCTTTGGATCGACGAGATAACCACCATCCGCATTCACAGAACTGGACATCGATTTTCCATCCAGTTCCAAACCACGCAACGCATCGTCATCGCCACCGCGGATGTAAGCATCAAATGCTTTGACATGCGTCATGTCGACTTCTGCCGTGTTGGACAATGCCGGACGACCGGCTGTTAGAGATTTTCGATCAAGCATAGTCACTCGCTCTTCTTGTTTGGTAAGCTTCTCTTCAATGTTGGCCTGCATGGCCTTGAAATCCCCGATTAATCCCGCCATCGCGGCACTCACTCGGGCGGCCGGAGACACATCTTCCCCGGTCCGAGATTTTGTCTCGGCTAAAGTCATCAAATTTTCCCGTATCGTAAGTGGCGCGCGTCAGCCGCCCGCCAGTTGAAGGCGCGCATCTTCAAGAGCCCGCGCCAGTTCACACAATGTCTCATCTTCCGGCGCAACGGCCTTTGATGCGACACGTGCACTGGACAACATTGGGAACGTCACAAGTGACACCTCCCAAAGATCCAGATCCGTCAAAAGCCGTTGGCTTTTGTTATTTTCGCCACGCGCTTTTGTGGCTTTGATCGTTTTGTATCCAATTGACAGCCCGTCAATTGCACCCGCAGTCACCAATTCCCGCGCTTCACGCCCTTTGGCCACACCGTCAAGGAAACGTCCTTTGACATACAAGCCGCGCTCATCAACACGAACCTCGTCCCAAACGCCGATGGGTTGGGTTGGGTCATGTTGCCACAGCATTTTCAAGGCGCGTTTTCCGCTCTGGATTTCCTCCAAAGACCGGGCAAACGCACCGCGTTTCACGACATCGCCACCCTGATCCGTTGCATCAAATAGGCTGGCATACCCTTCTATTTGCGCGCCATTTACCGTGGCTCCCGTGCCATCAAACCGGGTAAACTTTGTTTCTAACTCCATCAAAATTCCTTTCGGTTTTGCGATCCACAAACAGATTGATCCGCCACAAAAATCATGGCCCGACCTGCATAAAGCTTTGAAAAGCCTCAGCCAAAATCACACCGGCAACGCCGTAAACTGTCAGCCACAACCGTTTTTCCAACCGTTCAATCACGGCTTCCAACCGCAACAAACGATCCCGCAAAGCATCATTTTGCAGCTTTGCGATCCGCTCATGTGCCTCCAATTTCAAGGCCGGTGCGCAGGTAAAACGTTCCTGTCTGGGCAACTCAGACATCGTCGTTCTCATCGGGAACAATCGGCGGCAGGCCAAGCATTTGGCGCTTTTCTGCAACCGTTAGGAACTCCGCATTCGCCACACGATTCCATTGTGCGTCCCGTTCCGCAGCCAAGGCTGGAACTTGATCAAGATCAGGCTTCAATTGCACAGGGTCGCCAAACCAATCGCCCAACCAACGCCCAATCGCCGCCGCTGTTTTGATCGCCAAAGGCAAAACCGTCAAACGATAGAACGCCCGATGCGCTTCCGCATAATTGGCATAGGTCGCTTCACCGGGAATGCCCAACAACATCGGCGGAACACCAAAGGCGATTGCGATTTCGCGCGCAGCGGCTTCCTTGGTTTTCTGGAATTCCATATCCGAGGGCGAGAACCCCATCGGTTTCCAATCCAGCCCACCTTCCAGCAACATCGGGCGGCCAGCATTGCGCGCACCTTGATAATTGCTTTCCATTTCCGACACGAGACGATTGTATTGTTCCGCCGTCAGATTGCCTTGCCCCTCAGAGGCATTCCACACAATCGCGCCGGACGGACGGGCAGCATTGTCCAGCAATCCTTTGGACCAACGCGAGGCCGAATTGTGCACATCAAAGGCTTGCGCAGCCGATTGAAGCGGACCCAAACCATAATGATCATCTTGGGGATGAAAGGATTTGATGTGACAGATCGGGGATACCTCGCCGGTCACATCAAACATGTGCTTCTTGGACCCCACGCTATATTCATATGCGACAGGCCAACCATCAGGGCCCGGCACCAAACGAATACGGTCAGAGCGCAAGACATGCAGTTCAGCGGGCAAACCGCTTTCACTGCACACACATTCCAAATAACCATCGCCAGACAACAGCAACTGCCCAACCAGCGCTTCAATCAATTCTGCGCGGCCTTGGCTTGGATTTGGCGCCGCCAGTACATTCAGCACCGGATGTTCGTCAAAACGCGTTTGCGCATCCTGTAGAACCAATGGCAGCGATGCAACGCTTTCCGCAATCAGCTTAACAGCGCGAAACCCGACTGGGTTGCTGATAAACCCCTGCTTCGTCAACGACGCGGTGTCGCGCGGTGTCCATGCGACGCGGCCCGCACTCATATGGGCGATCACAGGCCCGGCAGCTGAGGCCTTCACCTCAGGTACAGCTGCTTCATTTCCCCGCCGCAAAAAGTCCAGAACCATCGCTTTACGCTCCTTTTCGTGTCATTCGCTGTTCGCTGATCTTTTTTGAAAAGATATTCAGTGAACCGCGATTGAGAAGAATTTGCCTTAAAGGATCTAACAATTGGTCAGACCAGCGTACGCACCATCGGCAACACCTTGGCGGGGCCTTTTTCGATCATCAACTCGGTGATCGCCCAGACCAATGCATCGACACGATCAGGGCTGCCCTGCCCTTCAAACTTTGTGCGCGACATCAAACACATTTGAGCTTCCAACGCGGTCAAACCCGGCACATGATGAATGCGCCCTTGTTCATATAGCGCCGCCACAGGTTCTGCGCGCACTGATTTGCCACGCGTCGCATGCACCATCTTAATCGGCAAACCCGGATCGACCTGATTCAAAACCGTTCGAACCATTTCGCCCCCCTGATTGGCCTCAGCGACCACACGATCCGCATACCAGCGTTGAAATGCCTCTGCTGCCGTTTTGGCCCATCCCAAAGGTGTCGCGCCATGCACACTGGCATCTTCTAAAACAATGGATTGATCACCAAAAACACCCGCAACGATAATCCCACAAGCATCTGACCCAATGCCTGCAGGGGGATCCACCGCAACAACGATGCGGTCAAAATCTGGCATTTGGCCGACACGTAACCCGTCAAGCTGATCCTGCGTCCAAAGCGCGCCATCGATGTCTTCCATCAAGACACCATCTAATTCCTGCATCCCCAATTTGGTCCCAGCATAGCGCTTACGCACTTCGTCCAAGAAGGATGCAGCCAAATGCGCACGGTTGGCTTCGGTCGAGGCATGCGTGGCAACGGTACTGTCGCGGCTCAACAGATCCTTAAGAACATCAACATTGCGCGGTGTGGTGGTTGCACACACTCTGGGGTGATCCCCCAAGCGCAGCGCGAATTGCAGCATGTCCCACGTATCTTGCGCATTGCGCCATTTGGCCAATTCATCGACCCAAGCCGCATCAAATTGCGGCCCGCGCAAACCTTCTGGATCTGACGCGGTGAATGCCATGGCTTCCGCACCATTTGGCCACACCAAACAACGGCGTGACGCTTGCCAGACCGGACGCCGATCCGGCGGGCAACACGCCATAATGCCACTATCACCGTGTATCATCACCTCGCGCACTTGGTCCTGGGTTTCACCCACCAATGCAACACGTTTGGCGCGCCCTGACTGAAGCGGCAGTGCGCCCTCAACCATGGAACGCACCCATTCAGACCCGGCACGCGTCTTACCCGCACCCCGGCCACCAAGAATGACCCAAGTCCGCCAATCCCCCTCCGGTGGCAATTGATGCTCATGGGCCCAAAATTCAAATAGGTAAGGAAGCGCCATCAGCGCTCCCTCACTTAGTTCACTCAGAAATTTCTCCTGCACCGCAACAGGCGCGGAGGCTATCCAGGCGGCACCCGATTTCAACTCGGGCGGCGTCCATGTCGATTGCATAGCTTCCGCTGATGTTTGCATCTTGTCGTTTGAGGGCATGTAGCTCCGCCTCCGTTTCTGCGGCCAGTCGCAACCAAAAGCGGATATCCTGCTTTAGCTGTCTGGCATCCTTGTCCACCTCCAGATTTCCAGTTTTCAACCTGTCACTCAGCGCGGACAGGTCATCGACCATGCCCTCCAGAATTTCTTCGAATTCCTTGCGCTTCTTTTCCAACCTTTCGGTGTCTGTTTTTGTTGTAACCAATGTCATCTGCTCGATACCTTTCTTGCCTGTGGTGTCGTTCACGGGATCTTTTTGGTCCCTTTGTGAACAGCATTTCCCCCATCAGACCACGACGCGCAGAAAGACCCGGACTGCCTGTATTTATACCGTTGCCTTTACTTTGCGCCTGATCCAAGAATGCCGCGGAAACCGTTGAAAAAACTGAGCGAACCGCGCGCTGACAGCGAACGTTCCTCAGATGTTTCTCAAACTGCAATTAACCACAAATAGAGTACCACGATGCCGAGAATTTCTTCTTTATTATCAAGTATTAATGACACATCAGATGATGGATGGGGCATTTTCTACAAGGCTCTTGAAATGAAGGATCAAGGCATCGAAATCGCCGATCTCACGATAGGTGAACACGATGTAAAAACACGGCCCTCTGTTTTGGATGCGATGACAGACTCTGCCAAAGGCGGGCATACCGGCTATGCAGTTGGGCCAGGAACATTGGCCTTGCGCGGTGCGATTGCACAAAGAACGATCCAAAAAACAAACGTCCCAACATCAGCAGATGACGTCATGGTGACGATAGGTGGACAAGGCGCGCTATATGCAGCCCATAAAGCATGCCTGTCACCGGGCGATACCGCCCTGTACACCGTCCCCTATTATCCGACATATCGGGGCACCATCAGGGCAACTGGCGCGCATGCCGTCCCTGTTCTGACCCATGCTGAGCATGGTTTTGTGCCGCAAGAAAACGATCTGCGTCGTGCTATTGATGAAACAGGGGCAAAGTCTCTTTTGATCAATTCGCCAAACAATCCAACAGGAGTCGTCTATCCTTTAGAGACACTGCAAATGATTGCAGATCTATGTATCGAAAAGGACCTCTGGCTGATCTCAGATGAGGTCTATGACAGTATGGTCTGGGATCAACCGCACATGTCCCCCCGCGGGCTAGAGGGCATGGCTGAACGCACCGTTTCTATCGGCTCGATGTCCAAATCCCACGCCATGACCGGGTCTCGTTTGGGCTGGTTGATTGCACCGCCAAACGTCATTGAAGCGACCAACGCGCTTAACATGGTCACAACCTTTGGCGCGCCGGGATACATTCAGGATGCGGCAACCTATGCACTGCAAGAGGACCCTGCAAAGGAAGACGAAATTGCAGAACCTTTCAAACGGCGCCGTGACATCGCGTTGCGTGTTCTAGAAGGTCAAAATGTCATCCAGGCCGTGCCATCAGGCGGGGCGATGTATGTTTTCCTAGATGTACGGGCAACAGGACTGTCTGGAACAGAATTCGCATATAAACTGCTGGAGAAACATCATATCGCCGCCATGCCCGGTGAAAGCTTTGGCGCATCAGGTGCAGGGCATTTGCGGATCGCATTGACGATCGAAGATTCCCTGCTCGAAAAAGCGCTGCAAAACATTTGTCACCTCGGTAATGCTTTGGCGCAAAGTTAAGCCATAGGAAGAAAATCATGACGTCTTTTCGCGATCTACACGTAGCAGGTAACCCTTTCATTTTGGCCAATGCCTGGGACATAGGATCTGCGAAAATGCTCGCAGCGCTTGGCGCGCCTGCGATTGCGACCAGTTCCGCTGCCTTTGCCTTCACGCAAGGGCGGGCGGACATGGGACACATGAACCGCGATGAAACACTGGCGCATTCGCAGGAATTGATCGCTGCGGTAAATGTTCCGGTTTCCGGTGACTTTGAGAACGGTTTTGGGCATGATCCCGACACCTGCGCTGAAACCGTTCGTTTGGCCGCAGAGGTCGGGCTTGCCGGTATCTCGATCGAAGATATGGCGCTGCCAGATGTCCGCGCATATGATCACGATCATGCCGTAGAACGCATCCGTGCCGCGGCATCGGCTGCGCGTGGCCTATCGCAAGACTTTGTGCTCGTGGCCCGCGCAGACGGTGTCATGAACGGGTGCTACGCGCTGGATGCCGCAATCAAACGCATTCAAGATTTTGAAACAGCTGGGGCCGATTGCGTTTACATCCCCCTCCCACCTGCATTTGAAAATTTGAAAACAATATGTCAGTCCGTCAGCATTCCAGTGAACGCGCTAATCGCCGGAGAGTATACCAGCTTTACGCGCGCTCAATTTGCAGAAACAGGCGTCGCGCGCCTTTCTCTTGGGTCCTCTTTGGCACGCAGCACACATCGTGTTATTTATGATGCGGCAAAAGCAATGTTTGAACAGGGTGAATTTAGCGATCTTTCAAATTCAATTTCAGGGGACATAATAGACGAATTATTGAGTGAATAGTTCAAATTAATTTCCCGAATTGGATGGAATGGGGATAGATGCATTCAGATTTAGAAACGATCAGAAATATCGGCCCTGCCATGGCAGAACGCCTTATAAAGGCCGGTATCGAAGACAAAGAAACCCTGCATTCTTTGGGCGCACATGAAGCGTATCGACGCATGTTGAATTCTGGAACAAAACCCCATTTCATTTCTTATTATGTGCTGCATATGGGTCTACAAGGCCGACCTTGGAACGATTGCAAAGGTGATGAAAAAGCAGCGCTGCGACAAAAATTCGACGGGCTTCTTAATGACAATCAGGGACCAAATGCAAACCTGAGAAAATTCTTGAATGACATGGGGCTTTTATAGTTAGGACACTGCCTATTCTATTAGGTAACGCCCTTCACTCTATTACAAACCATAATTTCGGTTCTATTTTTAAAGACAATTCTAATCACCGCATAACAAAGCCAGATAACATAACGGCAACTTAAGGTTTTTCAAAAACTATCTCCGCCATCTTGGTTGTGGAGAATGTGATGAGTTTGCGAAAGAATATGATTATGATCCTGCTCCCCTTATTAGGGGTATTGGGATTTTTTTGTTATAGCGAATGGAACCGCAACACGGAAAGGCTGCGCACGTTTTCTGGCGAAGCTGAAATGATAAAAGAGCTGGATTACCTGAATGCAGCCGTTCATGAACTTCAAAAAGAGCGCGGATTTTCAGCAGGTTACACATCATCAAAGGGCAAGAACTTTGCGTCAGACCTGCCCAAACAACATGTCGCTACAGACAAGGTCATTGATCAGCTTCGGCACGAATTGGACATTTCTGATTTTTTCCCACGGGAATTTGTCGATTCCGTTCTGGCACAGTTAGATGACATCGACATTTGGCGTGCAGACATTTTACAGGTAAACAAATCGGTCCCGGATTTGGCACGATGGTATTCTAGTCTCATCAACCAGCTTCTGACCCAGACTCAGCGCATTTCACATATGGCCGAAAAATCACGGTCTCAAGCTGTGATCGAAGCAATCGTGTATCTAGGTCTCGCCAAAGAATCTGCTGGTCTGGAACGCGCCATGGGCGCAACTGGCATTGGGGCGGGTACGTTCAACGAAGGGATCTATTCCCGTTTTGTTGGCCTTGCCGCAGACCAAAACACCTATCTCAAAGCTGTCGAACAGGAAATTCCCTGGGACCCATCGGTTGAAGAATTACAAACCTCCGACACATACAAAACCCTGAATTCCATGCGCGATGTCATGCGCGCTTCGGTTCATGGTGGACCCAAAATTGATTTCAGCGCACCGCAATGGTTTGCCGCATCCACCGAATGGATAGATGCACTCCGCAGCATCGAAATGCGCTTATCTGACGAAGCGCAGCCACTGGCCAAGCAAGAGATCGAACACGCACAACAGCTTGCAAAACGCGAATACACAATCCTGACCATCGTGATTGGGTTTGCGATCATCGTTTCGATTTTCACGTTTGAACGTATGGTGCGTCGTATACGTCGATTGATTTCAATCATGATTGATTACAAAGACGGCGATTTCGAACGGGACACGCCATTCCAAAAAGGTCGATCCGAAATCAACGCAATGGCGCAGGCCATTGATGCGTTTAAGGAAAAAACGCTCCAAATGCAGGACGAAAATGCGCGCATTAAGGATGCTGAAAAAGCAGAGCTCAACGCCCGTCATGGAAAAGCAGTTGAGCTGATGACCGATGGCCTAAAGGCGCTGGCGGATGCGAATTTGTCGTTGCGCTTTAACGATCCTTTGCATGAAGATTATGATGCGATCCGCAGCGATTATAACAGCGCCGTCCAGCGTCTATCGGACGTGCTTGCATCCCTGTCAGAAACCGTGGTTTCTATTTCGGGACGCGCGGAAATCATGAAATCCGCCGCCGATGATCTTTCGGCGCGAACCCATCGCGAGAAAGAAGCGATTCAATCTACAGCCGATAGCGTTTCATCCTTGTCCCAAACAATAATCGGCGATCGGCAACGCATTGACGATGCCAAAACAACGGCGAGTCAGGCACGCGACACTGCCGTTCATTCGGAACAAACCGTAAAAGCCGCCGTGGACGCAATGCAAAAAATCTCAGAGGGGTCTTCCCAGATCGGCACGACTGTAAACGTTATTGAAGAACTGTCGTTCCAAACCAGCCTTCTTGCCCTGAACGCCCGTGTCGAAGCAGCCCGCGCTGGTGAAAGCGGCAAAGGGTTTGCAGTTGTGGCCTCAGAAGTGCGCGAATTGGCAAAACGATCCTCACAGGCCGCGATGGACATCAAGCAATTGGTCACCAATAGCGGCGTCGAGGTAGAAGAAGGCGTCAACTTGGTCAATTCGGCCGGCGACGCGCTGCAAGCAATGTTTTCAAGCATCGAAACCATGGATGCGACACTCAGCGATGTGCAAAATTCCAGCAAACGTCAGGCCGATGAATTGAATGGCGTGAATGAGGCGATGAACGTTTTGCGCGACCTGTCCAACGCGAATTCGCAGATGGTGTCTGAGAATAGAACCGTCAGTTCGGATTTGGCATCAATGTCCCAAAATCTAGAACATCTCGTATCGGATTTTGAACTGCCTGATGCCGCGACAGGTCCCAACAAGAAGAAAGACGCACCAAAGGCTGCATAAACAAAAAAAGCGCTCCACCTAAGTGAAGCGCTTTTAGTCTCGCGGGCTAACCAAAGTTATCCCTGGTTCGCATTAACCGACCAGTTCAAGACCGGAAAAGTAGAACGCGATTTCTTCTGCAGCTGTCTCTGGCGCGTCAGAACCGTGAACCGAGTTTTCACCAACAGATTCGGCAAATTCAGCACGGATCGTACCCGGTGCGGCATCCGCAGGGTTTGTTGCACCCATAACTTCGCGGTTCTTGGCAATTGCGCCTTCGCCTTCCAGAACCTGAACAACAACAGGAGCGGACGCCATGAATTCTGTCAATTCACCAAAGAACGGACGCTCTTTGTGAACAGCGTAGAATTCACCCGCCTGTGCAGGTGTCAACTGGATGCGCTTTTGAGCAACGATGCGAAGACCAGCATCTTCGAATTTTGCGTTGATCTTGCCAGTCAGGTTACGACGTGTGGCATCTGGTTTGATGATGGACAATGTGCGTTCAACAGCCATGATATGCTCCATAAATTGGCTAGGGGGTCAACCTAGCATGTGTCTCGACGCGGCGTTAGCATGGGGCGTCGGGTTTGGAAAGGGGCCAGTTGCCATTCTCGTGGCAAAGCCGTTGAATCGCTCTATCTGACCGAATGAAAATACATGAACCAACGGAAAGACTGTAAAAGCCGCGTACCCGATTGTCGGTTTCGTCTAGCAAACGGCCTTTTACACGGGCAGATTGTGGGCATGGCATTCGTGCATTTATCAAACACGCGCGAAAAGGGATGTAACCTCTTTTCGTGTCATGATAGGGGCCGCATATGCTTCAGATCAAAGATATCAATTACTCCGTCGACGGCCGCCCTCTTTTTGATGAGGCCACTGCAACAATCCCGACAGGCCACAAGGTCGGCCTTGTCGGTCCAAATGGTGCGGGCAAAACTACGCTGTTTCGTTTGATCCGGGGTGAACTCACGCTGGACGGTGGCGATATCGATCTGCCATCCAAGGCGCGCGTTGGCGGTGTCGCACAGGAAGTGCCGTCTTCCGAAACATCACTGATCGACACGGTTCTGGGCGAAGATAAAGAACGCGCCGCCTTGATGGTTGAAGCAGAAACTGCGACGGACCCTGATCGCATCGCAGAAATTCAAACTCGCCTCGCCGATATCGATGCTTGGAGCGCAGAGGCACGCGCCGCATCTATCCTAAAGGGCCTTGGTTTTGATGACACGCAGCAAAAAATGCCATGTTCTGCTTTTTCAGGCGGTTGGCGTATGCGTGTCGCGTTGGCCGGCGTTTTGTTTGCGCAACCTGACTTGCTGCTGTTGGACGAACCGACCAACTATCTCGACCTAGAAGGCGCGTTATGGCTGGAAACTTATCTGACGCGGTACCCGCACACCGTCATCGTGATTTCCCACGACCGCGGATTGCTCAACCGTGCCGTCGGCGGCATCCTTCATCTTGAGGGACGAAAACTGACCTTCTACCAAGGTCCCTATGACACGTTCGTCAAAGAGCGGGCCGAAAAGCGCGCGCAAGCCGCTGCCATGGCACAAAAACAAGCAGCCCGGCGCGAACATTTGCAAAGCTTTGTAGATCGTTTCCGTGCAAAGGCTTCCAAGGCGAAACAGGCCCAATCGCGCTTGAAAATGATCGAGCGGATGGTAATGATCACGCCGCCGGAAGAAGCGGCAAAGCACGTTTTCACCTTCCCACAGCCTGACGAATTGTCCCCACCGATCATCGCTATGGAAGGTGCCAGCACGGGATATGGTGAAACAACAATCCTTAAAAAGCTGAACCTGCGCATCGATCAGGATGACCGCATCGCTTTGCTGGGCCGCAATGGTCAGGGTAAGTCGACGCTATCTAAACTATTGGCGGACCGGATCACTTTGTTTAGCGGCAGCATGAACCGTTCTTCCAAATTGCGGATCGGCTATTTCGCGCAACACCAGGTGGATGAGTTATTCATCGATGAAACGCCGTTGCAACACCTTCAGCGCGAACGCCCAGAGATGGCACCGCCACGCTTGCGTGCAATGCTGGCAGGGTTTGGTTTGGGCGTGGATCAAGCCGAAACAGAAGTCGGCCGCCTTTCAGGGGGACAAAAAGCACGTTTATCCCTGCTGCTTGCCACATTGGATGCCCCGCATCTGCTTATTTTGGACGAACCGACCAACCACCTCGACATCGAAAGCCGTGAAGCCTTGATGGAGGCGTTAACGGCCTATTCTGGTGCGGTCATCTTGGTCAGCCACGATATGCATTTGCTATCCGCGGTAGCTGATCGCCTATGGTTGGTATCAGATGGTACTGTCAAACCATATGAGGATGATTTGGATGCTTATCGCGCATTCCTTTTGACATCAGAAAAGCCCGCGAAATCGCAAAAGCCTGCACAAAAGGCCAAAAAGCGTGCATCAAGAGACGAAATTCTTGCGCTAAAGGCCGACCTTCGCAAATGTGAAGAACGTGTCGAAAAGATTGAAACCATGCGCGAGAAACTGGCGAAAAAGCTGGCCGACCCTGCCCTTTATGAAGAGACAAAAGAGGGCGAATTAGAGGTCTGGAACAAGAAATATGCCGAAGTCATGGATGGCCTGTCCCGTGCTGAATCCCTTTGGGAACAGGCCGCAGCCAAGCTTGAAAAGGCAGAATCCTAAGCGGATTTTGGGGAACGTCTAGGGATCACAGGCAACAGCGCAGCACCGACAATCAGCGCCATGCCTGTTATGCCCCATATGTTCGGCAATGCGCTGAACAGGACAACGTCAAACAAAAGCGCCCAGACTATTCCTGTGTAATCATAGACAGCTAAGTTGCCAACGGAACTGCGCGCGACCGCCTCGGCAGAGACGATATGCCCTAAGCCCCCCAACACGCCTGCGCCCAAAAGTGGCCAGATGAGCGTTGCATTGATAGAGGACCAGCCCAGCGGCCAGCTGGCCAGCCCAATTACGGTGCAGACAACAGCAAAATAGAAACTGATCGTTGCGGAACGTTCGGTCGCGGTCAACGCTTTGATATGCACACGTACAAAGGCCATCGTCACCGCATAGGCCAAACCGGCCACCACCCCGATGATCGCGCCTTCACCGGGCAGATGCAGCGCATTCCATAAAATGGTCAGCACCCCGGCCATACCCAAAGCAACGGCAAAAACAGCCCGCCCCGATATCTTTTCCCCCAATGACCAGGCAGCCAAGGGCAAGGTCAGGATCGGCGCAAGATAGGCCAATGCCTGCGCTGTTGCGACTGGCAGATAGGCAAGCGAGGCGAATGAGCATAGCATCGAAAACGCGCCAAATACTCCCCGGGTCACGTGACCAAAGGGGCGTTTCGTGAACAATGCATGCGGCAAATCTCGACACCACGCCATGTAGAGGAGAATTGCGATCAATGCGATGCCAGAGCGCCAGAACATAACTTGGCCCAGCGGCAAATCCTTTGCCGCTACATGTACACAGGCCGACATCGCCACCATCATGGCCACCGACAAAATCCGAAGCAGGAAAGCGATATGTTGTTGTGTCATTATTAAAGGGTCCAAAGTCATGGATCGAATTGATCAGCTGGAACAAAACACCAAAGAACATCCATTCAGACATATACAACCAGCAAGAGGTCGCCAAATCTGATAAAAAGTGTTGCATTACGATACGTAAGACCTACATTTTTCATAGAAGACAATAGGCTACACGCATTGATAGAGAAAGACGTAGCACCACGTGACAGATATTACGACCGACCAAATCCTTGCCGCCCTTTTTGGCATCCTTGTTCTGACGATGTTTGGAAGAACGGGATTTCGCATTTTACGCGGCATGATGCTACGCTATTTGGCGATCTGGGGCGTGATTATCCTGACGGTGACGGCCGGGTTCGGCATTTGGCAAGAACGTGGCGGATCTATCGCCGCGATGCAGGATCTCGGCGCAGCACAAACTGTCCAAAATGGTACGATAACATTGACGCAAAAGCGTGACGGGCATTTTTACGCGGATCTGAATATCAACGGCAATGACATCCATTTCCTTGTTGATACCGGTGCGACGGATCTGGTTTTGTCAAAAGAAGATGCCGCACGCATAGGTTTGGACGCAACGCAGCTCAACTTTAATCGCAAAGCCTCAACAGCAAATGGCACCGTGCACTCCGCTGTTGTGAGATTGGAAGAAATCCGCTTTGGTCCGTTCTTAGATCAAAACATTTCAGCGTCAGTAAATGGTGGCAAAATGCGCACATCCCTGTTGGGCATGAATTACCTTCGCCGCTTTGATTCAATCCAAATTTCGAATGGCGAAATGATCCTGGAACGATAGTCGTTTCAAAGGGCCACTTCCTAACCGTCTTGCTGCTGGCGCGACCACAGGTCAGCATAGCGGCCACCGGCCTTCAGTAATTCCGTATGCGTGCCTTGCTCCAAAACCTCGCCGGCCTCTAACACAACAATCTTGTCGCTATCAGAAATCGTCGATAGGCGGTGGGCAATCGTGACAACGGTACGCCCCTGCCCTGCCCGTGCCAAAGCATCCTGAATGGAAACTTCCGTGCGCGTATCCAAGGCAGATGTTGCTTCGTCCAACAACAGGATTGGTGGATCTTTCAGCAAAGTTCGCGCAATCCCAACCCTTTGCTTTTCCCCGCCAGACAGTTTCAAGCCACGTTCGCCGACCTGCGTCTCATACCCTTCGGGAAGCGAGGTAATGAAATCGTGAATTTGTGCTGCCTCTGCCGCCGCCACAACATCCGCATCAGTCGCCCCTTCGCGCCCATAGGCAATATTGTAGCGAATGGTGTCATTAAACAGGACCGTGTCCTGAGGAACCACACCAATGGCAGCGTGCAAGCTATCTTGCGTTACATCGCGTAGATCCTGACTATCAATCCGGATCGAGCCACTCCACACGTCGTAAAACCGAAACAGCAATCGACCGATGGTCGACTTGCCCGACCCCGTCGCACCAACAAGTGCGACCTTTTCGCCCGCCCCAATTGTCAGCGACACACCTTTCAGGATTTGACGGTCTTGGTCATATCCGAATGCGACATTCTCTAGCGTGATTGCACCGCCTGACACATTCAGATCAAGGGCATCCGCCTTATCTTGCACTTCTTGTGGCTGATCCAACAGGTGGAACATTTCCCCCATATCCTCAACGCCTTGCCGAATATCGCGATAGACCGACCCCAAAAAGTTCAGCGGCAATGTGATCTGAATCATAAACGCATTAACCATCACAAAATCACCCACGGTCAACGTACCGGCCTGAACCCCTTTTGCTGCCATGCTCATCACAGCGACCAGACCACCCGTGATGATCGCAGATTGACCGAAATTCAACAAAGCCAGAGACGTCGTTGATTTGACAGAAGCATCTTCATAGCCCAGTCGGGAGATCCCAAACCGTTCCGCTTCGCGTTTTTCTGCACCGAAATACTTTACGGTTTCGAAATTCAGCAGACTATCAATGGATTTCTGATTGGCATCGGTGTCGCGCCGGTTCATTTCACGGCGCAGCTTCACGCGCCATTGAGTGACCGCAAATGTGAAATAGCTATAAACTCCAATGACACAAAAGATAACCAAGACATAGCGCCAGTCAAAAAACCGCCACAACATGATCAGGACCAGCGCCAATTCGAACCCAAGTGGGACAATCGAAAAAATCAGATAGCGCAGGATGTAAGCAAGCCCCTGAATGCCCCGTTCAATGATACGGCTTAGCCCTCCGGTTTTTCGACTGATATGATAGCGAAGAGACAGATTGTGGATATGGCGAAATGTTTCCATCGCCAATGACGTCATAGCCTGCGCACCAACGCGTGCGAAAACAGCATCGCGCAATTGCTGGAACCCATTGGAAGATAATCGCGCCAATCCATACGCGATGACCAAACCGAAAGCGCCAAGGAACAAATCGGTGCCTTGCCCCGACAATGTATCGACGGCATATTTGTTCAGGATAGGACTGTATACGGTTGCCAGTTTTGCCAAAAACAAACAGGCCAGCGCAATCACAACACGCTTTTTGGCCCAAGCATTATCTTTGGGCCAAAGGTAAGGTGCAATCCGACTTAGAACTGTCCAAACCTGCCCCTTGGCGTTTTGCGGCAGGTTTGGGCTATTTTCTGCATCAAATTGGTCGGATGCAGTACGATTTCTGGCTGGCATAGAATGTCTCCAACGGGCTGCTCCGTCTTAGATCCTAGACATCGAAATTGCCAGATATAAAGCCACCGTGATCAGTCTTGCGGTAAACCTTCTGCCGAGGCGTCAGGCAATGTAAAAATCTGCCCCGGATAGATGAGATCCGGATCTTTGATCAGCCCCGCATTGGCCTCGAACACAGACACATAAGCCAAACCATCCCCATAGCGGTCCCGCGCGATAGCCCAAAGCGTATTGCCCGGCTGGACTGTAATAGCTGTAATAGCTACATCCTGCGCAGCAATCCGGGCCTGTTCCAGAATTTCTGGATCTTCACGTTTGAACGGGCTTTCGACCCTAGAAATCACCTGTCCTGTTGAGGATACTTGGTCGATACGCAGTGTATATGTTCCGGTATCCACATCAGGCAAATCCACAATCCAACGACCGTCGGATTGCACTTCTACGGATGTCATTGGGGCATTGTTTAGATAAACACGAACAAAAGCATCGTCATTTCCACGGCCCGAAATTTGCACATCACCTTCGCCTGTATAACCAATGGCATCCAAAGCGATCATAGAAGGCGGCAAAGGCGCAGCTTGCAATACCCCCACACCCTCTGCCGTGTTCAACAAAACCGTGGGCGTTTTAGGTACAGTTCCGGCCGTTTCAGGCACTCTTTCCGGCAACTCCTGCACGGAAAGCGTTTCTTCCTGCACATTCGGCAGATCGCCACCTTCAGCCAACTCACCTTGGGGCAGCTCCTGCGCGATTTGCGGCACATCCTGAACGATTCCCGGTGTTTTCGGTTCAGTTCCGGGTATTTCCTGCACAACCGGAGCGGACCCACTGGAAGCAATCGTCAAATCCTGCACAGTTTCGGGTGTTTCCTGTTGTAATTCCGCCCCTTGCTGCAAGGTTCCGGGCATTTCGCGCACAACACCCGGCGTTTCAAGTGCATTCCCACTTGCATCAGTAATTTCGTGATCCGTGGATTGCTGATCGACTATCTCCGCGACTGGCGGAGAAATGATAACTTCATCCTCGGAGAAAATCTCTTGCCCTTCAAATCGGTGGCGTAGCACCAAAACAATCGGATCGTCCCCGGGTTTCAATGGAAGATCCAAGAACAAAGCAAATCGACCATCTGCGCCGATTTCGTCCTCAGCAAGAACAGACCCCGTTTCACCCCCGACAGAGGAAATGACCGCAATGTCCCCGCGTCCAGCAGTCGTGCCTGACACAAGCGTTAGTCCATCAACCTCAGCCCGCACCAAATCAAATCGCGGTGGTGTTAACTCGGCAACATCTGATTGAGGCACCGGAACCGCAACCTCCAGCGAGGACTGGTTTACGGCACCCTCAACGTCAGTGGACGTGGTTTGAATTGCTTCCTCAACGATTTCGGATGTTTCTTCTAGGGGCGTCTTTGCATCATTCGACGACACAGAATCGAATAGGCCGCGTGACATAACAAAACCAACGCCACCCACCATCACAATCGCCGCAAGCGCCAACCAGCCTGCGCGACCCACCCTAGTCGTTTCCATGACTTCCCCTAATTGGTCGCGTGACAACCATCTGACCGACATATATGGCCAGCCCTACCTCGTGCTGGAGACACATATCGTGTTCTTGTGCATTGCAATCTCATAACAAAACCGCCAGCTTCGGTCAAAAAGTCCTTACAGATCAGGAGCGCAGTGTGACCAATCCTCAATACTCGGTGTCAGAAACATCGTCCAAAATCACAAAATCCGTCTGCGTCTATTGCGGATCTCGAAACGGCAAGACCCCCGATTACGCAGACGAAGCCGAAAGGTTGGGCATTGGCCTTGCGCAGAATGGTTTTCGTCTTGTTTATGGGGCTGGTGATGTCGGCCTGATGGGCATCGTGGCACGGGCCGCGCAAAAGGCTGAAGGCCGGACATTCGGCGCAATTCCCGTACATCTGTTGCAACAAGAAGTCGGCAAAACTGATCTAACGCAGTTCATCATCACCGAAACCATGCATGAACGTAAAAAGGTCATGGTCATGAACGCCGATGCAATCGTTGTGATGCCGGGTGGTCCGGGATCTTTGGATGAATTTTTCGAAGTTTTGACATGGCGGCAATTGGGGTTACACGACAAACCGATTATTCTGTTGGACGTTAACGGCTACTGGGCCCCATTGAAATCCTTGCTGACGCATATCATCGATCAGGAATTTGCCGATGCGTCGCTAATGGATTTTGTTCAAAGCGCCCCGACCGCACAGGGCGTTTTGGATATTTTGCACCGTGAATTTGCCTAGATCAATGGCAGGGGCCTACACCCCTGCCAGATACTGACGATCAGGTCAGGTGTGTGTTGAACCAAGCAATTGTGCGATCCCAAGACAGGTCGGCCATAGCTTCATCATAGCGTGGGGTGCTGTCATTGTGGAAACCATGGTTTGCCCCTGCGTAGATATGGGCTTCATATGTTTTGCCATGCTCTTTCAGCGCAGCTTCATATGCAGGCCAGCCTTCGTTGATGCGTTGGTCCAATTCGCCATATTGCAACAGCAACGGCGCTTGGATCTTTGGCACATCTTCGACAGCAGCTTGGCGACCGTAATAAGGGACAGATGCAGCCATTTCTGGATAGGCCACAGCTAGGGCGTTGCACACGCCGCCGCCATAACAAAACCCAACGGCACCAACCTTGCCGGTACAATCTTCGCGGCCCAACAAATATTCAAAACCGGCAAAGAAATCGTTCATCAATTTGACACGATCAACAGTGCGCTGCAGTTCACGACCGTCCTCATCATTACCAGGATAGCCACCAACAGAGGACAATCCATCAGGCGCAAACGCCATAAAGCCCGCCTTGGCCACACGGCGCGTAACGTCCTTGATATATGGGTTCAAACCTCGGTTCTCGTGAATAACCAAAACCGCCGGCAGCTTTTCAGCGGCCTCGCGTGGTTTCACCAAATACCCGGTGATTTCACCGTTGCCATTGGGACTATCATAGGTCGTGTATTCTGGTTTGATCGTTTCGTCATTGAACGAAACCTGCTCAGCCATCGCATAATTCGGGCTAAGCATATTCAGCAGCGACATCGCCGTTATACCACCAACAGCAAACTTTCCTGCACGATCCAAAAATTCGCGCTTTGTAATTTTACCGTGGGCGTAAAAATCATATAGATCAAGCAGTTCCTGATCAAAATCGTCCGCAGTCATACGTTTCATTGGGATCCCCTGTCATTGTGTCACATGCAGACAGCGCCGCATTGCATAGACAGCATACGCAGAAATCCGACCATTCAGGTCAAGAAAATGAGCAAACTCACAGGCTTGTTATTCCATGTGCTATTTGGGTTCGCCGTGATCCAGAAAACGGGTTTACGCCGCCTGCACCAAAAGCTGAAGCTGGCCCAAAACCTCGCGAAGCAGACGACTGACGGGCAATGTTCCGTCCAAGCGCAAAATCGGCGCTTTTTGTTGGCTCATCCAATATTCATGACCGGCCAAAGACCGGCCACCAAAGCAAGGATCGTCATAAGAATTAGCCCATTCGACAAAGGACTTATGGATCTTATACATATCTCCGCCCTCTTCTATTCGCGCGCCAAAACGGGCGCTTTCACGTTTTTTCAAACGCTCCATTCGAATAGGTGACGGGGTATATATAAATACGATCAGGTTTGCTGTTTCAGTAATCGGACTGCCCCACGCACCACATGATCCAGAAAGCACCCAATTGGCATTTCCCAAAGCAGATTGCAGCGATGCCAATCGCGCCGTTGGTTCACGTTTCAGCGAATAAGGCGGATCCACGGGTGCCCAATAATGGTCATCCGCATCAACAAAAGGCAAATCCAATTTGGTCGCAATCGCTTTGCCAAGAGTAGTCACGCCTGAGCAAGCCGCGCCCGTCAGGTGAATTCGATATTGCATTGGGGGACCCCCAAGAAATCAACTTGAAAACATTCGGCAAGTGAGGAAACCTGCCGACCCCAAATTAACGTCTTTGTAACAATTCGGCCAGAGTTTTTTGCCTAAGGTCGAAAAAACTTGCATACATGCGGTTTGTTAGTGATTGCTAACAAAAACAATGGGATAAAAATGTCGACAAAAATCGTCGATTTGAACCACAAACAACGTATCGAGGCAACTTTATTATCAGCTTGAAATTACAGCTTCGCCGATGATTAGGATGTTGGAATTAGGAATTTTTCGTCACCCAATCCGATTATTTATAGACTAATCAATCAAATACAATATCCAAGTTCCATCCTATTTGGGTGATCGACGAATATAAAACGTCAAAAAAATGGGCGCATTTCAAAAATACAAGCACTCCACCACCCAGATTAAACACGAAATTGGTTTAATTGGGATCGAATTCAAACAATTTCCACGGTGAATACAAGATCCTGGAAATCCTGATCGCCCCCACCTGTTAAATCTTCCACACCAATTCTTAGCGCTTGTTCTTGGGGTACGATACCCGAGGTGAAGTGTTCTGCCCCATCCGCATTCATTGCGGTATCGTAAGAGTGAAAAATCTCAAGATCTGTCACGATCGTCCCGTCATGGCGTAATGCGGGCAGTGTTCCGGACGTATCAAAGACCAATTCATCCGAAAAACCTGTGACACGATCCGCCCCATCCTGGATCAGGAAAAACGCAAGCGTGCTACCATCTGCGACATCTTCTATCAGGGCCGTTTGTCCCGTTGGTGTTTGCGACGCATTGTCAAACAGGATCACAACATTTGTAATTTCACCTGTTGAACTGATCTCATATGCGCCAAGCACATTTTGATATCCTGCGACAGATCCGTCAAACGTGATCGAAAAATCTTTCTCGCCATCACCTTCGAAAAATACTCCGGGCATGATGCCGTGAATCTCATCTGTGCCCAAGGAAACCCCTTCTCGCAGATCTACACCAACCCCGGTTAGTTCGTTCAGTAAAACAAGGTTTGCACCGTCATCGTCGTTCACAACAAGAAAATCCGCATTTTCAAGATCCGCATCCACACTGAATGTGACACCCTCAATGCTTACGGTACCGTCAGGCGTCACCGTGAAATCATCACGCGTAACGTCCCGTCCTATGTCCCCGATCGCAATACGGCTGCCATGGACGAAATCCGTAAATTCGAGACCGTCCAGAAGATCTAAATCCAAACTGGTATCTGGCAAACGCGGATAACTGACCGAGTCACGCACAAGATTGACGGTCAGCGAAACGGTCGCGGTGTCCGTTGCACCATACGCGTCCGTGGCCGCAAAAACGAAACTGTCAGCACCAAAGAAATCTGTATCCGGCGTATATTCCAGCGCCCCATCATCGCCAATACGAACCGTTCCATTGGCCGCATCAGCAATCAAACTATAGGTCAGATCCGTTCCATCCACGTCCGAGGCCAGAACATAGCCTGTGATCGTGCTGTTTTCATCCAAGGCAAGCGCCAAATCACTGGCAACAGGCGCATCGTTCACACCCGAAATCGTGACCGTAACCGTCGCGGTATCTTCGCCGCCATTTCCATCCGAAACGGTGTATTCAAACGTATCAGTCGCAGTTTCGCCAACCCCAAGATAGGCAAATTGGCCATTTGGGTCATATGTGAACGTGCCATTGCCGTTGTCCGTTACCGTGCCTAAGGTTTGGCTTGTATCGATGGCTGAAATGACAAGCTCATCACCATTCAGATCGACGTCATTGGACAATAGATCACTGGCTTCAAACACCAATGACGTGTTTTCATCCGTTGCCTCAAATTTCCAAACCTTGAACGATGCGGAGCCAGAGGCAAATTTATCATCGCCAACGATTTGCGTATATTCCACGACAACGCTGCCATTTTCCAGGCTCGTGATACTCGCGCTTGGGGGGGAATAGGCATAGTCCGACAGAATAGGAATTTCGTCCCCGATTGGCGTACCATCCGCGTCAAACACCTGCCCCGAAACCGTGTAGACGGTCAAAATATCATCGATGTCTTCGCTATATGTCCAAATAAAGAAAAACCGACCATCCGGAAGCTCGGCAACATCGGCCGCCGAAAATGAATAGGCTTCGGTATCCTCTTGTTTAAGAATAAATTCTGACACCCGGACCGACCAGTCCGCGTTATAAACCGTTGCACTGATGGTCGAACTGTTGTCGCTATAGTCACGGCCGATCAGAACAAAGCCACCTGTCGATAGTGCATGCAGGCTTGGTCTGGTCGAAAAATCATTTTTATTCACGATTGTTTCGGACGAAACCTCTTGGCCATCTGATGAATAGATCTGTTGAACGATGCTGTTTTCGCTGGATGTCGAACCGGTATTTTCCGAATTCCACGTGATAGCAAACCCACCATCATCCAACGCCGTTGCTTCAAGATACCATGCGCTCTGATCGTCAGCGGCATTGACCAAAAACTCAGACGACACCGCGTGACCCGTTGCGTCAAATACGCGTGCAAAAACAGACCGTTCAAACTGCGCCGTATCAAAATTATATGCGAAACTTTGCCAAACCGTCACAAAGTTCCCATTGGCCAGTTCAAGGATGTCTGACGGCGCACCTGCGGACGCGGTATCAGTTTCATTTACGACAAATTCGGAGCCCACTGGGTTACCATCGGCGTCGTAGATTTGCGCAACAAGCTGTCTTTGGCTGCCCCCGTTCGAAGAGACAAGATCCGTCCACATCGCGACAAATCCGCCATCTGACAAACCAAGAGCAGTTGGATTGCTAAGACTATAGTCGGTGTCAATCTCGATAACCGCACCGATGCGACTGCCGGTTGAATCATAAATAGATATTTTGTAATCGCGCCACAAAACCGCGAAATAGCTGTCAGCCAGCGGCACAATGTCTAGCGTGACGTAATCAGCCCCGGCCCCTGCCGAATAGACCTGATCGCCCCCAACAAAATCCCCAAATAAGATATCATCCGTTGCGGTTGGCGTGATGGAAGTGGTGCCCGCAAGGGCCGTCGTTTGAAAAACATCGCTCAAAGCATAATAGGACGTATCGTCCGCTGAAAATACGGATGCTGAAGTCATAACTGTTCACCCACTGGGAAAATGAAAAAGGTCGATTAAAATTGATGATGCTGCAAATAACAGTCTCCTCGATGATCAGGAGAGCATGACCAGAGTGGCTGGTCAACAATTTGTTAACCAATTATTAATACAGGCAGATAAACGCCAATAAAAAAGGATGCGCCCGTCTACTGGCACATCCTTATTGTTTTTTGATCTCATGCGATCCTATGATATGGGGCTTTCCGCCCTCACGCCATCACACCGTTATTACAGGCGGGATGCAACATTTTCCCAGTTTACCAGGTTGTCCAGGAAGTTGGACAGGTAAGCAGGACGCTTGTTGCGGAAATCGATGTAGTAGGAATGTTCCCAAACGTCACAGCCCAGCAGCGCTGTTTGACCGAAACATACTGGGTTCACACCGTTTTCTGTTTTCGTGACTTTCAGACCACCGTCAGTGTCTTTTACCAACCATGCCCAGCCGGAACCGAACTGGCCTGCGCCAGCTGCAGAGAATTCAGATTTGAACGCGTCAACGGAACCAAAGCTTTCAGTGATCGCTTTTTCCAGTTCACCCGGCATTGCGGATGTGCCTGGGCCCATCATTTCCCAGAACTGGTTGTGGTTCCACAGCTGAGAGATGTTGTTGAAGATGCCGTTTTGCGCAACCGCAGATGCATCATATGTGCCAACGATGATTTCTTCCATCGTCTTGCCGTCCCATTCGGTGCCGGCGATCAGCTTGTTGCCATTGTCCACATAAGCTTTGTGGTGAATATCGTGGTGATATTCCATTGTCTCCTGGCTCATACCTTTGGAAGCAAGCGCATCATGCGCGTAAGGAAGATCGGGAAGTTCGAAAGCCATAGGTCCACCCCTTTGAGTTCTTTTGTGTTTCAGTTGCGCCTATACCTGTCTCGCTTGGTCGCGAAGGTCAAGCCTTGGCAGCGTTTTTCGCGCTCTGAAGCGCATGGTCACGCACCCGGCGGAGCAAAATCGCCAAGCTATTCCACACGCCAAAGTGAAATGGGCTTGATTGGTAAAATTTTACTGTCGCGGTCACAGTTTGAAATATTCAATCACATACCAAGACGGAGCCCTCTTTTGCGACTAACACATTTTTGCCTAATCGCCTTGGCAGCAACCACGCAGCCCCTAACAGCACAAGATGCCGAAATGAGCTTTTTCATCACATCACAAGGTCTAGGAAACGGCGCTGATCTAGGGGGTCTGGACGGGGCCGATGCACATTGCCAATCTCTGGCTGAAGCCGCAGGTGCTACAGGGAAAACATGGCGCGCCTATCTGTCCACGCAGGTGCCCGGTGGTCGCGGTATATCAGCACGTGATCGGATCGGTGCGGGTCCGTGGTACAATGCGAAAGGCGAATTGATCGCCCAGAATATTGACCTGCTGCATGTGCAGCCCAACATTTTCACCAGCACCGCTCTGACAGAAAACGGGGATATCGTGAATCCACGCGGTGCGCCGCCTGTCTATCATGATATTCTGACCGGATCCCAAGAGGATGGCACATCCTTCCCACCCCGCGTCACCGAAGATCGCACCTGTTCAAACTGGACATCCAGCGCTGATGGTGTGGGATCTGCGATGGTTGGACATCACGACCGAAATGGGGGCGGAACCGTTTCGTGGAACACCGCGCATCCCTCCCGCGGTTGCAGTCAGGAAAATCTGCAATCCACAGGCGGGAACGGGTATTTCTACTGTTTTGCGGCCGATTGATCCAGCAATAGGTCAGGAATAGAATCCAACAGTCGCGTCCTCTGACGCGGCTGTGCTGAGCAAGTTGAACATATATGGGGCAAACGACCGGAAACAAATCAGCTGTGCTGTGTCTTCACCAGTCAACCAAAACCCAGCCGCCACCTGCGCAACTTTGGTACGACGTACTTCGCCCACGGGCAGAGCAGTCGCCGATAGGTTGGCCGGTGTCAGTTTGGCCAGCACATCGCGTAGGGTTGAACCGTGCAATGTGAACATCGCCCGCGCATCCGAGACATTGACCGCCAAAGCATGCGTAGATCCAAACCCTGTGCTCAGTTCCGAGGTCATGCTTGCGGCAGCATCATAGGGACACAGCACCATCAGTTCATCAGGGGACATCCATAGAACAGAAACAGCGCCATTTGTGACCATTTGACGTGTCTCAGGCACGGAACACCCGGTCACCTTGGTCAAAACGGTACCAAATTCCGGCGATGCCAGATCCCCGCGCAACGTGATCATGCCGACCGCACCTGCGTCAGTGACGGTCACCTGTCCGGAAAATGCCGCGCCCTTCAGCGCAGAAACTGCGTTAGACATTTTGCTTCTCCCCTTCAGGATCATAAAAGACCGGCGACACAATACGGGCATGTATTGTGGTCTGACCGTCGTCTTTCACAAATTCCAAAACCTCGCCCATCCGTTCTGGGCCATTTTTCACCAATCCCAAAGCAATGCCTTGGTTCAATGTTGGTGAATAATAGCTGGATGTCACGCGCCCTTGGGTTTTGCGTTGGCCATTTGCATTGCGCCCTGCCTCAACTGCATAAATCCCATCGGGCAAAACCGATTTGTTCAGCGCCTCTAGACCGACCAACTGCCAGCGATCCTCAGCCGTCAAAAAGCTACGCTCCAACGCGCGTTTGCCCAGGAAGTCGTCCTTTTTCTTGGACACAGCCCAAGACATTCCTAGATCATGCGGTGTCACAGTGCCATCGCTTTCGTCACCAACGATGATAAAGCCCTTTTCAGCCCGCAGCACATGCATCGCCTCGGTTCCATAGGGCGCAATGCCCATGTCAGCCCCGGTCTCCAGCAACAGATCCCAAAGTGCACGGCCCTGATTGGCTGGAACAGAGATTTCATAACTCAGCTCACCAGAGAACGAGATCCGATAGATCCGTACAGGGAACCCAGCCAATTCGCCCTCGGCCCACCCCATAAACGGCAGCGCCTCTTTGGACAGGTCCATACCGCCCAGACGGTTCAGCAGATCCCGCGCCTTTGGGCCAACCACAGCGATTTGCGCATATTGCTCGGTCACATTGGCCGTATAGGCCTGCCAATCCCACCATTCGCATTGCAACCAATCCTCCATCGAGGCGTGGACCGCATCCGCACCACCCGATGTGGTATGGCACAGGAACGTGTCCTCATCCAGACAGGCAACCACACCATCATCGCTGAGAAAGCCGTTTTCATTGCAGACCAGACCATAGCGGCATTTGCCCGGCTTCAGCGTGGACATTTTATTGGTGTAGATCATATCAAGCAGTTTGCCCGCATCAGGGCCTTTGACGATGATCTTACCCAAGGTCGACGCATCCAAAAGCGACACATTTTCGCGCGCATTCAGGATCTCGCGATTGATCGCATCCAAATGGCTTTCGCCCGCTTTCGGATAGCAGAACGGGCGGCGCCACTGACCTACGGGTTCAAAGAACGCATCCTGTGCCACATGCCAATCATGCATTGGCGTTTGACGGATCGGCTGGAATATCTCACCACGGGCTTCGCCTGCAATCGCGCCCATCGAAATCGGCGTATAGGGCGGGCGGAATGTTGTTGTGCCTGTCGCTGGAATTTCTTGATCCAACGCATCAGAAAGCAGCGCAAGACCATTGATATTGCTCAACTTACCTTGATCCGTTGCCATACCCAACGTCGTATAACGCTTGGTATGTTCGACGCTTTCATAACCTTCACACGCCGCCAGCTGAACATCCGACACTTTGACGTCGTTTTGATAATCCAACCACGCTTTTGAGCGCAATTCATAGGTCGCATTTTCTGGCATCAACCAAACAGGTTTCATCGGCGCATAGGCTGGCGAAACCGCTTGTGGCACATCAATCACAACATCAACGCCCAAGGCCAATTGCCCGGCTTTTGCGCCATCCGCCAGGACATCACCCAAGGCCATTTCACCATTCGCAGTGCCAGCAACCGTAACAAAGCTCTGCCCATCAGCGCCCGTTGGTGCACGGGTTGGATCTGGACGGAACGCTGATTGCGCCTCGTCCCATGTCAGTTTGCCACCGCAATGCGACCACAGATGCACAACAGGGGACCAACCGCCTGCCATAGCAACACAATCGCATTTGATTTCTTCAACAACCGCACCGCTACCAGATTGACGACAAATCGCAACGCCGGTGACAGTCTTTTTGCCTTTGACTTTCGAAATGCCGCAATCAGGGATCACACGAATTCCTAGCGCAACAGCCTCTTGCATCAAAGCACCGCCGCCATCAGCGCGCGCATCAACAACAACCGTATCAAGGCCTGCATTTTTCGCGCTTAAAGCGGTCAGATAACCATCGTCATTATTCGCAACCACGACAATCGACTTGCCCGGTGCCACACCCCAATTGGTGATGTAATCGCGTACCGCTGAGGCCAGCATAACACCCGGCACGTCATTGCCCGCAAAGCTAAGCGGGCGTTCAATCGCGCCGGTCGCAGTGATGATATGTCCCGCACGGATACGCCACAAACGATGACGCGGCCCCGCGATGTCTGGTGCATGGTCGGTCAGACGCTCATACCCGGTGGCATAGCCGTGATCATAGACGCCCGCGCCCATCATGCGTGTGCGCAGTTCGACATTTTCCATCGCGGACAGATCTGCAACCGTTTGGTAAATCCAGTCCTGCGCGGGCATGCCGTCAATTTCGCCGCCATCAACCGGTGCGCGACCACCCCAAAATGCGGTCTGTTCGATCAGCAAAACCTTTTTGCCAGATGTCGCCGCGGTCTTGGCCGCCATCAAACCAGCAACCCCGCCGCCAATGATCAACAAATCCACATGGGCGTAGAAATATTCATACCGGTCTGGATCGCGCGCCTCGAAATCGGGCGACTTACCCAAACCAGCAGATTTGCGAATGAAGGGTTCGTAGATATGTTTCCAGAACGGGCGGGGATGGATGAACATCTTGTAATAGAAGCCCGCTGTCAGGAAACTGGACAGGTAGGAATTCACACTGCCCACATCCCGCTCTAGCGACGGCCAGCAATTTTGCGGTTCAGCGGTCAGGCCGTCAAACAGCTCGGTCGTTGTAGCGCGCGCATTGGGTTCAAACGCATCGCCCGTGCCAAGACCAACCAAGGCGTTGGGTTCTTCCGCACCAGATGCCACGACGCCACGCGGGCGGTGATATTTGAAACTGCGGCCCATTAGGACCTGCCCCGTCCCCAACAGGGCAGAGGCCAGCGTGTCGCCTTTAAACCCGGAAAAAGACGTGCCGTTGAATGTGAACGTCACCGGAGCGTTGCGGTCGATAAAACGTCCGCCGGATGAGAGACGATGGCTCATGTCAGCCTCGCTATATTTGAGTATTTTTGGATAGAGGGTGAACAGCACATAGTCATGTCAGATCCCGCCATGTAAAATCAGGATATTTCGCGCGAATGTCAGCCAGAATATCCGCCGGTGGGATCAAGGTTTGCGCCTTATAGGTGCCGAACACCTCTAATGTGACGGTTGAACGGGCAACAAGGAACCATTTGCCACAGCCATAGGTATGGCGCCAACGTTCGAAATGAATGCCTTTGGGGTTTTCACGGTGGAACAGATAGGATTCCAGCTCGGCATCCGTCGATCCCGGACCATAACGCTTTAGATGCGCCTCGCCACCCGGTGTCAGTTCCGTTTCATCACATTGCACGCCGCAATAGGGGCATTTGAGGGTTAGCATTGAAACGCCTCCTGAGTGTTACTATCTGAACAGGTATGAGTATTGGACCATTGATAACTTGGATCGCCTTCATAACCTGCGTGGCAGCTGCTATTCGCTACGCGGTAAAAAGCGTATTTAGAAAACGTCGCGAAGCCCGCGAACAGGCGCATCGCGCGCATGGCATGCCGGTCGGCTACGACCAAGGCGCGATCGCGCGCAGCATTGCAGAAGGTCATAACAATTCTAGTGGCTCTGGGTTGTGTTAACATCAATGCGCCACCCCTGCTGCTACGCTTTCGTCGATAAAGCGCCCCTCAGAAAAGCGGTTTAGCCCGAATTCATCTGTTAGGGGCGAATGGCCTGTTGCCATCAGTTCTGCAAAACCCCAACCGGATCCCGGGATCGCCTTGAACCCGCCTGTGCCCCAGCCGCAATTGATAAAACAATTGTCCAGCGGCGTTTTGGATAGGATCGGCGAACGGTCACCCGTCATGTCCACAATGCCGCCCCATTGGCGCAGCATTTTGAGGCGTGAAATCATTGGGAATGTTTCGACCAAGGCACGCACGGTTTCTTCCACATGCTGGAACGACCCACGCTGCGTGTAGTTGTTAAACCCATCTGCACCGCCGCCAATGACCATTTCACCCTTGTCAGATTGGGACATATAGCCATGCACCGTATTGGCCATAACAACGATATCCATGCAGGGTTTGATCGGTTCTGACACCAGCGCCTGTAGTGCAACGCTTTCCACCGGCAGACGGAACCCCGCCATTTCAGCCAACACGCCGGAATGCCCTGCAACCACGATACCCAGCTTGTCACAGTTGATCTGACCTTTGGTCGTATCTACGCCTGTGACTTTGCCGCCCTCTTTCAGGACAGAGGTAACTTCGCAATTCTGGATGATATCCATGCCCATCGCCGAACAGGCCCGCGCATAGCCCCACGCCACCGCATCATGGCGTGCCGTGCCTCCGCGTTCCTGCCAAAGGCCACCCAGAACAGGGTAACGTGGGCCGTCGATATTCATAATCGGGCAGATCTTTTTGACCTCGGCCGGACTAATCCAGCGGGTTTCGATCCCTTGCAACGCATTGGCATGGGCCGTGCGCAAATAGCCCTTTTTCTCGTGCTCAGTCTGGGCCAACATCAACACGCCACGAGGGCTAAACATGACGTTGTAATTCAGATCCTGCGACATGGTTTCATAAAGGCCACGCGCCTTTTCATAAATCGCAGCCGAAGCATCTTGCAGATAGTTCGACCGGATAATCGTGGTGTTGCGGCCCGTATTGCCGCCACCCAACCATCCCTTTTCGATCACTGCAACATTGGTGATCCCAAAATTCTTGCCCAGATAATAGGCTGTCGCCAAGCCATGACCGCCTGCGCCAACAATAATGACGTCATATTTGGCCTTTGGTTGGGCTTTGGCCCAGGCGCGTTTCCATCCGGTGTGATCGCGCAGCGCTTCCCGCGCGATGGCAAAGGCCGAATATCTTTTCATTGTGCTGCGCTCCACATCACTGGTCTTGCTCACTGGTCGATTTGGCCACCTTGGGCGAATCCAAATCAGGCCTGTTCTCTAGGAAGTAATGGGATCACGAATTGACGGCGGATCACAAGCGTCTCTCGCGCATCCATTTGCGACAGATTGACCTGTTAACGACAAGTTGCAAAAACCTGCCTTTTGATTTTGCCCCAAACCGCATAGATTTGGGCCAGCCGTAGCACAGCCAATGACCGGAGGTTTCTTAGTGTCGCTTGCAATGTTTTGGATACCGGCCCTGATGTTATCCGCAATCATCGGTGGCGCAATTGTTCTGGCATCCAAACACGCGACCACGCTTTCAGATGACGCGGCACCTGCATCCAGTGACGCATTGGACATTTACAAACGGCAATTGCGAGATGTCGAGCAGGATGCAAAAAACGGCACATTAGAGCCAGACGAAGCAACCCGGCTGCGCACCGAAATCGCCCGACGCATTCTGGCATTGGATGCACGTGCGCAAAGCGACACCACGACATCCGGTCCGGGCTGGCCGATTACGGCAATCAGCATGGCTGCCGTTGTGACGCTTGGCGGGGCGCTTTATTGGCAAATGGGGGCGTATGGGTATCAAGATCTGCCCCTAAACGCCCGTTTGCAGGCTGCGCAAACCGCGCTGAGCACCCGTATGTCGCAAACAGATGCCGAAGCGCTTTATCAGGCCCCTGCCCCGGAATTAGATACGGAAATGTCTGATTTACTGGCCCAATTGCGGCAGGCCATGGTGGATCACCCAGAGCGCATTGACGGTTGGTCCCTTTTGGCACGCAGCGAAGCACGGGTTGGCAACTTCGCAGCCGCATGGCGCGCGCAGGACGAATTCATCACCCGTCAAACCGGATCCGCCACGGCACAAGATCACGCAGTTCTGGCAGATATGTTGGTGCAGGCCGCCGGTGGATATGTCTCGCCCCACGCACAGGCTGCATTGGGTCGTGCCTTGGCGCTAGATGGCAGCAATGCAATATCGCGCTATTACACAGGTCTGATGATGATCCAAATTGGACGCCCGGATGTCGCATTGACCTATTGGGATGCTTTGCTGCGCGAAGGGCCTGAAAGCGCCCCATGGATCCAATCCATTCGGGCACGTGTAGACGCATTGGCATGGCAGGCCGGTCAGCCCAATTATACCACCCCAACACCCGCAAGCGGCTTTGCCGGTCCAAGCGCAGACGACATCGAAGCGGCCTCAGACCTTAGTGCGGAAGATCGCGCAGCTATGATCAACGGCATGGTCGAAGGTTTGGCCGCTGAATTGGCTGCCGATGGTGGCACGGTGGAAAAATGGGCCCGTTTGATCACATCATTGAGTGTTCTGGGGCGAACAGACGAAGCTCAGGGCATTCTGGACGAGGCCAAAGGTGCCTTTGCACAGGACCCAAGCGCGCTGGATATATTGAAGCAATCCGCATCACAGGCTGGATTGCGTTTCTAAGCCAAGCCTTGGCAAATTGCGGTCTAGGCTTGAACCTTTGGCTTTGGAATGCCAGATGTCATTGATGCCAAGGGACAGGTCGCTTTATGATATATGAAGATATTGCAGAATTTGCAGAGGCTTTGCCTTTTGGGGCGGCCTTGGCTGGTTTGGATTTGGGAACCAAAACAATTGGTGTGTCCGTATCCGACCGTTTGCGTGCCGTGTCTACGCCACTGGAAACCATCAAACGTAAGAAATTCGGACTGGACGCTGAAAAGCTGATTGTGATCCTGAAGGATCGCGAAATTGGAGGCATCGTTCTGGGCCTGCCCCGGAATATGGACGGGTCCGAAGGCGCGCGCTGTCAGTCAACCCGTGCCTTTGCACGGAATTTTTCGCAGCTATGGGATGGCCCCATCAGCTTTTGGGACGAACGCCTGTCCACCGTGGCCGCAGAAAAAGCGCTGCTTGAGGCCGATACAAGCCGCCGACGCCGTGCCGAGGTTATCGATCACGTGGCTGCGGGCTACATCCTGCAAGGCGCGTTGGATCGACTGCGGTTCTTGGGGGATGCCGAATGAGCAGCCCAGAACATACAGATAAAATCTGGAAACGCGCCGAGATTGAAAGCCCCTGCGTGAAACTGTGCGTCATCCATCCAAAGGCCAAGATCTGCACCGGGTGCTATCGCACCCTCGATGAAATCGGATCATGGTCTTCTCTGACACCAGAATTGCGTCGCGATATCATGTCTAACCTGCCCGAGCGTGCAGATCTGCTAAAACAGCGGCGGGGCGGTCGCAAGGCGCGGCTTAAAGACCAAGATCTTTGATGTTAATACCACCTATCGCGACACCCATTTTAGGTCCGTCTGCTTAAACAGTCGCGTCAACATTCATGTCATTTAGGATGTCCAAAAGCAGGCTGGCTGACGCATCTTTCGCCGTGCCTTCAGACGACAGGCGACGACGCCAATACCGCGCGCCTGGACGTCCCGCAAACAGACCCAGCATATGACGCGCCACCTGATGTAGGCGACCGCCATCGGCAATATGGGCCTCGATATAGGGAACCATCTGTTCCACAATCTGGCGTGGCGCAATCGCATCACGGTCCATGCCATAGATGCGCGCATCGGCCTCTGCCAAAATGTCCCACGGCTGATGATAGGCAGAACGGCCGATCATGACACCATCCAAACCGGCCTCCAAAAGATCTTCCGCCATGTCCAGCGACGTTACGCCACCATTGATCGACAAATGCAAATGCGGGAACAGCCCCTTCATTTCTTTGACCAATTCATAGTCCAGCGGCGGCACATCCCGGTTTTCTTTCGGGCTAAGCCCCTTTAGCCAGGCCTTACGCGCGTGAATTGTGAACCGGTGCACGCCGGTTGCGGAGACGCGCGCCAAAAATTCTGGCAAAACCTCATGCGGTTCCTGATCATCGACACCGATCCGACATTTCACGGTGACCTCGGCCTGTGATCCAACTGCGGCCTGCATCTGGGCCACGCAATCCGCAACCAGATCTGGCGTTTTCATCAAAACCGCGCCAAACGCGCCCGATTGCACCCGGTCCGACGGGCAGCCACAATTCAAATTGATCTCGTCATAGCCATGATCCGCACCCATCTTGGCGGCGGTCGCCAATTCAGCCGGATTGGAACCGCCCAATTGCAACGCCACGGGCTGCTCTTCTGGCGAAAAATCCAAAAGGTGCGTCGCCCCACCACGGACCAAAGCGGGTGCTGTCACCATTTCAGTATAAAGCAAAGTTTGGCTAGACATCAGCCTGTGAAAATACCGGCAATGACGATCCGTCCATTCCATCATCGGCGCTACGCTGAAACGCGCGCTACGCTCTATTTTTTGTTTATCTTCTACAGACACTTAGCAGATCCAAAATTTCGGCACTGCACCTTCTAGCACACAAAACGAACAGAATTGAGCCACAATATGAAGTTGGAGCAACAAAAGTTGTTCCTAAATGTAGTTTGTTGTTCTGCTTTGTCCGTCCCACCTTAACGGGATGGACTGCGACATCGCACCCGCTACAAAGATTCGCTTTCGACACGGTTGTTCAAGTCTACATGTCCAGCTTAAGCCCGGTAACTGAGACTTCGCCAGAATTAACATCGAAATCAAGGATGCTGGCTTTCGCCGTTTCGCTATCTGTGCTTCGCAGCGTGACATAAAGCCCTTGTCGATTTTCTTTCGTTGTAATCCAATGACTATTCAAGAGACCCGTCAACTTCCGAGACCAGCAGAATATATCGGAAAAGTCGTCGGGTTTCTTGGGCTGCTTCGAATACAGCTTGGCCATGGGTGTCCGATGAAGAAAGTTCCCTGAAATGCCCCAAAGCTTCAGAAGTTCGTCTTTCTTCAAGTGCTCTTTGTCCGGCAGACCTTGCAACACTTTCGCACCGTTAGCGTCAACGAGCTCCATGGGTTGAGGGTAAAAGTTAGGCTTAAGATCGGACAATTCCTTGAAGATTTTTCGCGGCTCGTATGAAGAAATCATCGCTTTCGATCTGGGAATATCCCCATGTGCGGCGAGGCAGGAGAGCGCAATAATTTCGCATGAAAACCGGAACTGAAGAAAGCAGATTTCCCTGACCAACGCTGGTGGGAGGTTGGTTTTGTTTTCAAAGGTTTCGTTGATAATCCTAAAGCGTACCTTTAGCTCCTCCATAAGAATTAGGTACAACTTAAGGCCTTCTAGCGGCTTCTCTGAGGATACGTCGTCCTTCGAAGCGCTTGATTGCTGGGGATCATTGCTCAAGTGTGCGCCTCCCGGGAGCCCAAAAAGTTTCTCTTTGAGCTTTGCCCCTCGCTCCGCCAAAATAAAGGCAATTCTGGCTTGACAGATCTTTATCGAACTGCCTGCCGACAAGTAGGACAAAATTGGAACAACTCGTTAGAAAACAGCAGGATAAGACATTGTTTTTATAATACTTATTATCATACCCTTTCCTATCCATCATCGGCGCAACGCTAAGACGCGCTGATTTTGCGATATTGCCTGTCACAACCTTAACTCCATCCCCCAAGGGCGCATCCTGCCCGGCATCAAAAGGCAAGGCAGTACGTTCGATTCGTGCCTAATACGACGTCGCACAGGTAGAGTACACTGCCCTTCACCACAAAAGCAGACCCTTTATATGGTACCTTCCTGTTCAATATTAGGTTCAGAATACGTTATTTTCTTGAAAAACTGAACGGGATCTGAAGCGCCGTTTAAACGATTGGCAAATCACGGATTTGGCACGGTCATAGGCATCATAACGCAGACACATTTTGCCAAAGCACAGCTTTCGCCAACTAAAAATAAGCGCGTATTGGCCAATTGTCCTGCGTCACTTTTTGCTCAAAATCGCCGCTTGCGGCAGACCTCTTGATCGCGACGTGGCCTCGGCTACTCCCTTAGGCACAGCGAAACTATCGCTGAAAAATGGGAGAAGGTGATCTCACGGCCCCACTCACGGACGCATCGCCGCGTTATCCTGTCAGTGTGCTCACCTGGAACGCTAGGAGACGAAAATGGACGATCTCGACTATACAATCACCTATACTGGTACGTCAGATATTGAAACTTTTTACCTAGAAATTTCCGCCGATGGCACAATCGCCGTTGACGGTTTTGGCGCGGAGGATTCCGTTGTCCTTTATGATACCGAGTATGATTATGAATACATATATTCCTATGCCTATGCGGAACGGCAACTTGGTTCTGACTATGATCTAAAACTCACAACGAATGACGATGGTGATGAGGAAATACTGATCTACACCAACTCGGCCGAAGAGGGCGACATCGCATCATATGACGAATTGTTTGCGGTCCTGACCACAACGGATGATGTCACATATACGGCGACAGAAGACGTTGACACATTTGTTCTAACACCAACCGCTTCGGATGGTGTGGTTACAATCAATGATTTCGGCGTAGAAGATTATGTTGAGATCGATGGCTGGAGCTATAGCGCCGACAATCTGGTGGCCTATGGGTATGCTGGCCGTCATCTGGGTGCATCAGCCATGGCTGATATGACCATTGACGAAGATGGAAATGGTCAGATTACACTCTATGCCAATTCCGCCGATGAAGACGAAGTCATCGCCGTTTATGATGAAGCTTTCGCAGTCATAAATGTCGACATGGACGAATATAGCTGGGTCACCTAATCCCATCTATCCTAACCTATTTTTGCTGCGCTGGTACTTCAGCGCAGCAATTGTAAAGCACAGCTTGCGCTGAAATATCCGCGCGTTGACACTGTGGTGGAATGCTCTCTACTACGCGGGAAAAGACATCTCGGATTGGGGAGCAACATATGCGCATCGGCTTTATCGGAACCGGCACAATTTCAGCGGCTATGATCAGAGGATTGCGGGCCACTGATACGCAAACCCCGGTTATCTTATCCCCGCGCTCGGCAGAAACGGCACAGGCCTTGGCGACAGAAGCAGAGGCAACACAGATCGCGCCCAGCAATCAAGCCGTGATTGATCACAGCGATATTGTGGTTCTGGCAGTGCGTCCGCAAATCCTAAGCGATGTTCTTTCTACCCTGACCTTTCGTTCCGACCAGATCATCCTCAGCTTAGTCGCAACAGTTTCGGTTCCTCAGCTGCGCACGCAAATCGGCGACGGGCCAGAATTGGTGCGCGCTGTGCCCCTGCCCTTTGTCGAACAACGGATCGGCGGAACCCCGGTTTATCCGGCCCATCCCGAAGTGTTGGCGTTGTTTGACAAAATGGGGTCGGCCATCGCGGTGCATGAAGAACCCCATCTCGACCGTATTTTGGCGGCCAGTTCCATCATGGGATCCTATTTCGAAACATATGCGTCCGTAATGGCATGGTTGGCACAAGACGGGATTTCCCCAGATCAGGCCCGCACCTATATCGAACAGGTTCTTGCAGGCCTATCCGCTTCGGCACAGACGCATGCTGATACAAGTTACGCAGATTTGGCCGTCGAATTTTCCACGCCTGGGGGATTGAACGAACAAATGCGCACCAGCCTGCGCGAGGGGGACGTGTTTGAACGATATACAGATGGCATGGACGGCTTGTTAAAACGGATCAAGGGCTGAGATACACATCCCCTTTCAAACATGGATGCCTTATCCACCTGTTTGCGCGACACGATTCCATCTGCTTCTAGCTCTCGCAATTGTTTGGTCAGGCTGCGCTGCGTGACCGAACCAACCCGTCGCGACAATTCGTTAAACCGCCCCCCACAAACGGACACACCTGTCATACTAGGATGGGATTCGGCGGGCATCGTTGCCGAGATCGGCCCAGATGTCACAAATTTTTGTCCCGGTGATCGGGTTTGGTATGCTGGCGATATTTCGCGCCCCGGCACCAATAGTGAATTCCATCTGGTGGACGAACGCATCGTTGGACGGATGCCAGAATCGCTTGATTTCCCTGCTGCTGCAGCCCTGCCTCTGACGTCACTGACTGCCTACGAAATGCTGTTTGATCGCCTGTCAGTTGACAGAAAAGTACCGGGCGGCGCCAATGCCATCTTAATCATCGGCGGCGCAGGCGGTGTCGGGTCTATCGCGATCCAACTGCTTCGCTCTCTGACGGGTCTGATGGTCATTGCCACAGCATCGCGGGACGAAACGAAATCTTGGGTGACAGACTTGGGGGCGCATCACGTCATCGATCATTCCAAACCCTTGGCCAAACAGATCGAGGATCTTGGCCTTGAATCCCCGTCTTTCGTATTTTCAACCACGCATTCGGAAACCTATATCGACGAAGTCATCTCTCTAATAGCGCCGCAAGGGCGCTATGGGCTGATTGATGATCCCGCTGAGTTCAACATCATGCCCTTTAAAGCCAAGAGCATCTCAATCCATTGGGAATTGATGTATACGAGATCTCTGTTTCAAACCAAAGACATCGCGCGACAACGCGATATCCTGAACGAAATTGCCCAATTGGTAGATCACAATAAAATCCGCACGACGTCAGCCGAACATTTGGGTCCAATCACAGCTGAAAATTTGCGCAAGGCACATCAGCAACTGGAAAGTGGTCAAACCAAAGGCAAACTCACGCTTGCTGGATTTTCGGATGATTAAGCACGCTCAGAATTCTAATGCTGATCGGGTGCAAAGCGGCGTTCGATCCAATGTTTCACAAACGCGCTGACGCCAGCGTGCAGGATCAACGTGAACACCGCCAATACAATCAGGGCCGCAAACATCAGATCTGTTTTGGCCCGCCCATTGGCCAGCAACATTAGATAGCCCAGCCCCTTTGACGCCCCGACCCATTCACCGATAATGGCCCCAATCGGCGCATAAACCGCAGCCAGGCGCAGGCCCGAGGCAAAGCCCGGCAGCGCGGCAGGCACACGGATATGCCATAACAAACGCGCGCGGTTTGCGGACATCACATGACCCATATCCAACCAGTTTTTGGGCACGCGCATCAATGCATCAAAGAAAGACGACGTAACAGGAAAATAGATGATCAACAGCGCCATTGCGATCTTTGATCCCAGCCCATAGCCGAACCACAGCGTCAAAATCGGCGCCAACGCAAAGACAGGCACGGCCTGTGAAAACACCAATAGAGGTTGGACCAGCGCCCTAACACGCGGTGATGTGGCCAGCACAATCCCAGATCCAAACCCCAAAGCGGCCCCTAGGATCAGGCCCAAAACCACTTCGGATATCGTGACAAGCGCGTTTTCAGCCAAAAGCGCGCGGCTTTCCCAAATCGTTTGGGCCACCAACGCAGGAGCAGGCAAAATAAAGCGCGGTAAATCTGTCGCCCAGATCACGCCCTGCCATAACGCCAGCCCGAGAAAAATCGAGGCACATGTCACCGCGAGTTGTTTCATCTGGTAACGTCAAACCCGGCCCAAGAAGCATCAAAAAAGGCACGTTCAAGTGCAACAGCACGGGTGAATAATGCGGTTACTTCGGCCCGATCAGCGTCGTTTAGACCGTCCCAAACTTTGTCCAATTGGCCACGCAGATATGCAACAACGCCTGCGAACCCTTCGCCTGCATGCAATGTAATCCATTCACCCAACCAGAATGGCAGATCCGGCACGCGGTCTTCAAATGGGCTGGCCCAATCGAGATAGATCCATTCCGCAACCACCAGAACAGCCAGCATATTTTGGTATTTCCCAGAAAGACGTGCCTCGTCCATCAGGTTTTGAAATGCCCGCGTTTCAGGGGCGGCCTGCTCGACCTGTGGTACATTCAACGCCTCTAGTGAGCGCAGAAAATATGTATTTTCTGGCCCGCAAATCAGTCCCAGAAACTGTGCCGCCGGCACACCATCGGCCAAGGTCGGCGCATGGGCCACAGCCGATGCCAAAAGGCGCACAAAGCCTTCGACGAACAGATAATCCTGCTGCAAATACCCAGCCATCTTGTCGCGATCCAAGCTGCCATCTGCCAGTGCATTGGTGAACGCATGCGTCGTGGCGGCCTGCCAGTCTTCGGCAACTTGGGATTTTAGAAACTCTGTCGCACTCATATCTGTGTCCTTAATTTTTGAAGCAATCCGGCCTGAATGCGCAAAACATCTTCGGCCTCAATTCCGCGTGGAATGTCACCGGTAGGCGGTTCGATGGCTTCCAAACTCTGCTGGGTCAGGATGATAATTCGATGGCCTAGCCGCACCGCTTCATTTGGATCATGGGTGACCATCAGAACGGTTTTGCCACGCAAAACGCCTGCCGCCAGATCCTGCATCTGGCTACGTGTCAAAGCGTCAAGGGCCGAAAAGGGTTCGTCCAGCAACACGATGGGCCGGTCCTCCATCAGCACACGGGCCAATGCAACACGTTGGCGCTGCCCACCTGATAGTTCATGCGGTCGCTTATGGCTGTGATCACCCAAACCGACATCGATTAACAGATCCTGACCTCGACTGCGGTCCGCTGTTTCCCCGCGCAAACGCGCGCCGATCAGCACATTGTCCAGAACAGTCAACCAGGGCAGCAAAGCATCGCTTTGCGCCATCATCGCCACCTGCCCAGACACATCTGACAGCGTCCCGTCGAATTGGATCCCATCGTCCAGCCCGGCAAACAGGCGCAGCAGGGTGGATTTCCCCACACCGCTTGCCCCCAAAAGGCATGTCCATTCACCGGGCCGGGCGGCAAAGTCCAGATCGCGCAGTAACACACGATCCTTCCAACCAATGCTGCCGCGAAAATTCAGGCCCGGTGCGATTTTCATGGATCTAGGCCCATATCCCAGAACCCGATTTCTAGCTCTGTCGCCTTGGCAAAACGTGCACATAACCCTGCCCAGCGCGGATTGTCCTGCGGTGTGTCGCCCAAACGGCGCGCCGCGACCTTATCGATCAAAGCCCCAACATTGGTGCAGACCTGTTGATAGTCTTCACCTGCATATGTGTCGATCCATGGCTTATAAACATCGGATGTCGCGACAGATTTCAACCGCGTTCCAATCTCACCATACCCCATGACACATGGGGCAAGCGTGGCCAATAGATCCAGCAGATCACCAGAATGGCCCGCATCCAGCACATAGCGTGTATAGGACAGGTTTTCGGCGCGCTCTGCGGTCGCAAATAGCTCATCCTCAGAAATGCCGGCCTCGGCGCAGATTTGCACATGCAGGGCCATTTCATCATTGATCAACCCGTTCACGGTGCCAGCCGCCAGACGCATTTCATCAACCTGTTCCGCTTTGGTCACGGCCAAGGCCCAAGCGCGCGAAAAATGGATTAGAAAAACATAGTCTTGCTTTAGGTAATGCAGAAAGGCCGGGTGTGGCAAACTGCCATCACCCAAACCTTGTACAAAAGCGTGTTGGGTATATCCCGTCCACGGTTCAATCGCCGCAGCACGCCATGCATCAAAGACCGCTCCGTAGGTCATTCTGCACCCAAATCGATGGCCAGTTCGGACACGGGGCGTGTGCCTTTAACCAGACCAGAGGATTCCAAAAACGCCTCAAACCGTGTGTAACGGCCTTCATCCAGCGCTTCTGGGCGCAGGGCAAAACGGGTGATCGTGTCAACCCAGGCTTTCGCGTTCAATTCATCATCCAATTCTGCCGAATAGGATTTGAAAATGTCCCAGCTTTCTTCGGGATGGTTCACGATATACTGCGTGGCCAGTTCCGTGGCACGTAGGAAGCGACGGATTTTATCCTTATCCATGCTTTCAGAATTGGCGACATAGACCAATTCGTCATAGGTCGGAACGCCCTCTTCCTCGATATAGAAACACTTGCCCGCTACACCTTCGATTTCCATCTGGTTCAGTTCGAAATTGCGATAGGCACCAATCACGGCATCCACTTGTTTCGACATCAGAGATGGGGACAAAGACCAGTTCACATTGATCAGTTCTACACTGTCATAATCAACATCATGCTTTTCAAAGATCGCACCCAACAAGGCCTGTTCAACACCGGCCACAGAGTAGCCGATCTTGGCCCCTTCCAGATCCGAAATCTCTTTGATCGGACCATCCTCTAGCACCAACAAGCAGTTTAGCGGTGTGGCGACCAACGTGCCAACGCGGATCAAGGGCAGCCCCTCGGCCACCTGCAAATGGGTACTTGGCTGGTAAGATACGGCCAGTTCGGCCTGCCCTGCCGCAACCAATTTTGGCGGGTCGGACGGATCAGCCGGTGCGACGATGTCGACGTCAAGATCCTGATCCGCGAAGAACCCTTTTTGTTGTGCGATGATAATCGGCCCATGATCGGGATTGACGAACCAATCCAAAAGCAATGTCATGTCGTCCGCCGCCCAAGTAGGGGCCGCAAAACCAGCTGCAAAAGCTGTCGATAGCAGAATTTTTTTCATGAAGGGTCTCCTTTACTCTCCCAGCGCGATCAATGCGATCTCGCCCTTCCAGATGTCTTCGATCCGATCCGCCGCGTTCCACGCGCGCAAACCAGAGCGACAGGCCAGAACAAGCCGATTGGGCATGTCCGGCACAGTATTCGTCATATTTGTGACCGTATTTGTGATCTGATCCACATTGCTGCGGATCGCTGTGATCTGCGGCCCGGCCTCATCCACGGCGCGTAGGTCAATCACGAAATCCGTCGCGCAAACCTCTGTTTCGCCGATAAATACCGGGCATTTTTCCGGCTCTGGCGCGCGATCAAATCGAAAGCCGCCAAAGCGCATGGCAGATCCATCATAGGTCACCAGTTGCCCTAAAGGGCTTGGATCAGAACCGATTAGCACCGAAATCGCCATCTGAGCCTGCAGACTGCCAATGACACCGACACACGGCCCCAAAACACCATCCAACGCACAGGATCCCATGCGCGACGGCAAATCAGGAAACAGCGCGCGCAAACTGGGCGCACCTGCACAAAAGGCACCGCAATAACCCGACATTCCCGTCACACTGGCATGGATCAACGGAACATTTTGGGCCACACAAATGTCAGAGGCAATGTAGGAAGCCGCAAAACTATCTGCGCAATCCAAAACCAAATCTATGCCGTCCATCAAATCCGCCGCGTTGGCGGGATCAAAGCGCGCGACATGGGGGGTAATCACGGTTTCCGGGTTAAGCGCTGCCATGTGCTTTGCCGCCTGCTCGGCCTTGGACAGGCCGATATCGGAGATACGAAACAGGGTCTGGCGGTGTAGATTGCTTTCATCCACATGATCGGCATCAACCAGAGTGATATGCCCTACACCTGCCCCAACGAGATATTGCAAGACCGGCGCGCCCAAACCGCCCGCGCCAATAACCAGCACATGCGCCTGTTCTACGGCCGCCTGCCCTTTCAGACCGAAGTTTGGCAGCGCAATTTGACGGGCATAGCGGCTCATCCGCAGACCTCTAACCACACGCGCACGCGAGCTTCTGGATCAGCATTCAGCGTAATATCCGTCACCGCGCTGACAATATCCGCACCGTGTTGAAATGCACCCGGTGCGCGTTCAACAGACATGCCGCCAATCGCAACCAAAGGAACATCGCCAATCTTGGCCTTCCATTCGCCTAGCTTTTCCACGCCCTGCTGGTGCCATTTCATTTTTTTCAGAATGGTGGGATAGACAGGGCCAAGCGCCAGATAGTCAGGATTGACTAATAGCGCACGATCCAGTTCTTCAGTGTCATGGGTGGACAGGCCCAGTTTGATCCCTGCCGATCGAATGGCGGCCAGATCGGCGTCATCAAGGTCTTCTTGTCCCAGATGGATCCAATCACAGCCCAGTTCGATGGCGATCTGCCAGTAATCATTGACGACAAGGATCGTCCCATGGTCACGACACAGGGTCTGCGCCTGAGAGATCTGGTCACGAATATGCGCGTCTGACTTGTCCTTGATACGCAACTGAACCAGTTGGATACCCAGCGGCAACAGACGTTCCAACCAGCTGACATTATCAAAGATGGGGTAAAATCGTGGCAATGGAGGTGTCATAGCAATGCCTTTCCCAATACCGGTGTAGAGGGGGCCGCCATGTCACGTGGCTCCATCGGGTCGGCATCATAGGCCAACCGTCCAGCCGTCAATGCATGCGCGAACCCTTCGGCCATGGCAGCGGGATCGCCTGCTTTTGCAACGGCCGTGTTCAGCAACACAGCGTCATATCCCAATTCCATTGCATGGGCCGCCTGACTGGGCAGACCCAACCCGGCGTCGATCACCAAAGGCATGTCCCGGAAATGCGCACGCAGGCTGCGCAAGCCATAGATATTGTTCAATCCCAGCCCCGTGCCAATAGGCGCACCCCAAGGCATCAAAACCTGACACCCCACCTCAACCAGTTTTTCGCACAGGATCAAATCCTCGGTGCAATATGGAAAAACCTCAAACCCGTCATCTGTCAGAATTTTCGCAGCTTCCACCAAGGCAAATGGATCAGGTTGCAAACTGTCACCATGACCGATGACTTCCAGCTTGATCCATTTCGTATCAAACAATTCGCGCGCCATATGTGCGGTGGTCACGGCCTCGCGGACAGAATAACAGCCCGCAGTATTGGGCAGCAAAGCCACGCCCAAATCTTTGATCAACGACCAAAATTCTTGCCCCGCCTGACCACCTGCCGCCTCGCGGCGCAGCGACACTGTTGCGATGCCTGCTTTGGAACGACGAAATGCGTCTGCCAAAATCGTGGGGGATGGATATTGCGCGGTGCCCAACATCAGACGCGATGCGGTATCTGTTCCATAGAAAACGGGCATATCCTTATCCCCCCTGTTGTGGTGCGACGATTTCAACCCGGTCGCCTGCGGTCAGCCCTGTCGCCGCGCGCAATGCTGCAGGCACGAAATCCTCGTTTACCGCCGTTGCCAATTTCGCGTCAGACAGTCCTTGTTCGTGCAACAAATCAGCCAGTGTTTCAGCCTGCGTATCAATCTGTTCGCCATTAACTGAAATCTTCATACCAGACCTCCGGTTCGGTTCTTTTTGTGATCAAGTCAGCCAATTTTGTCGCCAAGGCAGGCGACAACAAAAAGCCATGGCGAAACAGGCCATTTACACAAATTCTGTCAGTAAGTTTTCGGATACGGGGCATGTTGTCGGCAAAAGCTGGCCGGGCATCCGCCCCCAGTTCCAACACCTCCGCCTCCGCAAAGGCGGGATGCAAAGCGTAAGCTGCGTTGAGCAATTCAACGGTCGAACGCAGAGTGACCGACCCACGCGATGCGCTTTCAATTTGGGTCGCCCCGAGCATGAAAACACCATCCCCCCGGGGCACGATGTAAAGCGGGAAACGTGGGTGTAACAGGCGAACGGGACGTTCCAGCGCGATATCGGTGCAGGAAATAACAACCATTTCGCCGCGCACCCCGCGCAGATCAGGCAAAACATCCTGCGCGACCAAACCGCGACAATCAATCAATTGCCCCTCCACCGCGCCGGTCGTGACGACCTCCACACCTTTTTGCGACAGCGACTTTTGCAGATCCAACAAGGCCTGCCTTGGGGACAAATGCGCCTCGTCAGCGACGACCACACCTTCAGAAAACTGCGTGAGATCGCGTTCAAGTTCGGTTGGTTTAACGGGCGCAGCCGCAGCAACACGGCGCGCAAATACCGCCAGATCCGACCGATCACGTCCAAGCGACACAACCAAAGTGCCCTTGCGCTGCACATCCGTGTGTTGGTCCCACCAATCAGCCGCATGCCGCCCTTGCGTGACAACCTCGGGTTCGGCTGTGAACCCTTCACATTCTGGTGCCAGCATACCGCCCGCCCACCAAGAACAGCTTTGTGCGCCCGGTCCCCCTTTGGGATCGATGATCTGAACAGACACGCCGCGCGCCATTAACTCGGTCGCGACACAAAGGCCGACTACACCGGCCCCAAGAATTGTAACGTCTCGTGTCATTTCCAGGCCTGATAGAAATGATGAACCGGACCATAGCCCTGCCCAACCGACAATGTATCGGCATTCAAGATCGCGCCTTGCAGCCAATGATGGGCTTTTTTCACAGCCGCCCGCACATCCAATCCCCCCGCCATCAGAGCCGCAATTGCCGCTGAATAGCTACAACCTGTGCCATGGGTGTTCTTGGTATCCACGCGTGGGGCAAAAAATTGACAAACGCCGGCATCAGACAGTAAAAGATCTGTACAGATATCCCCTTTGGAATGGCCGCCTTTCATCAAGACCGCGCAGCCAAACATCGCTTTCAGATCAATCCCTTGCGCTTTGACGTCATCTAGGGTTTCCGCAGGTTTGCTTTTCAACAGAACCGCCGCTTCGGGTATGTTCGGCGTTATAACGGCAGCACGGGGCAACAAAACGCTCCGTAAGACATCCACCGCCTCATCAGGCAAAAGCGAAGCCCCCGATTTTGAGACCATCACCGGATCCAACACAATCGGCCCATCAAACTCTGACAAGGCATCAGCCACAGTTTCGATCATATCCGGCATGCCCAACATGCCAATTTTAATCGCCCCTATCTGAATGTCAGACAGGACTGCATCGATCTGGGCGCGAACCACATCGACAGGAATGGCCTGAACAGCTGTCACAGATTGGGTGTTTTGTGCCGTGATCGCGGTGATCACCGTTGCCCCATAGGCCCCTTGTGCTGAAAAGCTTTTTAAATCCGCTTGAATACCCGCGCCACCGCCGCTGTCAGATCCGGCAATCGTCAACACATTTGCAACCATCGTCACACGCCTCATGTTTTCCTTGATCAGCAAGAGGCGGAAAATCGGCGCGCGTGGTCCTGGATGCAAATCTTGCGTCAGGCAGGTAGCGGTCTGTTTCCTCCGCCGGTGCTAACCGGTTCAGGTTCAATGGGTTCGCTTGCGCATCTCAGCCTGAAATCAGGCACCCCAACAGAATTCTTGGTTACCTATACCTGAACAATCGCGAAGGTCAATCAACAGCACGCAGAAGCGCTGGCGATCTGATCGATTTGTTCTTGCAGATGGGCGCGGTTCAGCGTTTCCAACGGCAGAGCCACCAATTGCGTGACCTGCTGCGCAATGGCAGAATAGGTTTCTTCAAAAGCACGCCATTGGGCGGCTTCGCTTTCTGTGACTTGAGACGGATCTGGCAACCCCCAATGGCACGCCAGCGGATAGCCGGGTAGGATCGGGCATTCTTCACTTGCCGCGCTGTCACAGACGGTCAGAACCAGATCCATTGGATCGATGCCCTGCAAAACCGCTTCAGGTGTTTTTGAAGACAACCCATCCACCGCATGCCCCTTTGCCTGCAGAATTCTCAGCGCCATCGGGTGCACGGTTCCGTTAGGTACAGTGCCTGCGGAAAAACTAGCAAAACGTCCCTCTCCCAGATCACGCAGCAAAACCTCTGCCAAAATAGAGCGCGCTGAATTGCCGGTGCACAGGAATAGAACCCGCAATTGCGCTTTTTCCTCGGACATCAAAGGCGCATCGCCCAAGCCATCAAACAAAGATGACAGGCCCGGCCGACCACGCGCGCAGTCGCATAACAAATAGTCGATCAAAATGCCTGCACCTTCCATATTGGCCCGGTACAACAGTGACGTTCCCTCCCTCTGCTGAGAGATCAAATCCGCGCGATTTAGCGCAGATAAATATGGGGATAGGGTGGATCGCGGAACATCCAGCGCCAAAGCGATATCGCCTGCGGGCACCGCCTGTGGATGCCGACGCATCAACAAACGAAACACAGACAAACGTTGTGGGTGAGCGAGAGCAGACAACTGTTGTAGCGCGAGAGTATCCATACCTTTAGATATCACATTTCGATATTTCCGAAAGTCGGGAAATTCAGTACGCGCTATTTTTCGACAAGCAAGGGTTTCTTCACCCTTTCCATCCAAAGATTTGCGCCTTATTTCAAGATGTTTGGCGACAAAGACACGATAAAAACCGCAACATGCAGGATCATCAAATTTAGATTTTCGCGCAGGTCATGCAGGTCCGCGTTACAGATCTGGTGGATATCCCTATTCTTTCGGTTTACAGTGGTTCGAATGAAGACCGGAGGAGAAACACATGCGCGTTGAAGCACGTTTGACGCAAAAAGAGGAAGGCTGCGCAGGTTCGCAGGCCCCTTACTCTTTGGTAGCAGTGCTTTAGGGAAGAGGCACGACATGGCGTTGGTGAAACATCTAAATAGCATTGACTATCTGGCATTGGGTTCTGCCGGATTTGCATTGGCTACGGAATTACTGGGTTGGACAGGCGGCGCATTGGGCTTTGCGGTCGCGGCTTTTGGTCTGGGCACATGGTCCGTTCTAAAGGGGCATAAACCTGCACCTTATGAAGTTTTCGACCTACCAGAATTGATCGATTGCCCACCAGATAGTGAGTTGTTTTCTTTGGATTATGCTGTGTTTGACGTCGAAACGTCCGGCATTTTACCCCATAAAGACGACCTTTTGCGCATTGGCGCAAAGAAAATCCGAGCCGGCGAAATCATGCATGGCACAGATTTCGACGAACGCGCCGAAGATGCCTTGGTCACAGCCGGGCGTGCGTTTCATGCATTTTCAGAAGGCACCGTTGTGGTGGGCCATAACGCGGCCCTGAAAATGGCATTCCTGCGCTTTAAATCTGATGAGATCGGCGTGAAATGGGATCGTCCTGTTTTGGATCTTATTTTGCTATCTTCAATCTTATTTGGACCGGACGCACCACATGACACGGATTCCATTTGCAGGCGCCTTGGAATCGACACTGCCGCGGCAGGGCGCAAATTAGCCCTTGCAAAAGCCCGCCGCAGCACGGTGATTTTTGAGACGATGTTGCCTTACTTGCATGCAAAAGGGTTTGAAAACCTTGAAGAGCTACAGGCCGCGTGTCAGGAACAAGCCAAACTGTTAAACGCACGCTGAACCGAACCTGGTTTGGCGGCCCATCCAAGGACACCCGCCATGGCCGAAGCAACACCGCAGCTTAAAGCTCTTCTGTCTGATCCAACCCTTTTGGAAACCCGCAGTTTCATCGGCGGCACATGGCAACAAGCACCAACCAGCTTTGACGTCACGAACCCTGCGACGGATGAGGTTATTGCCCAAGTTTCTGAAACCCCGATTTCATGGGTAACCCAAGCCATCGATCAGGCGAAAGACGCACAGAAAGCATGGGCTGCCCGGACAGCAAAAGATCGCGCCACCATTTTACGCCGTTGGTTCGATCTAATCATGGCCTCACAAGAAGATCTGGCCAAAATTCTAACCGCAGAAATGGGCAAACCACTGACCGAGGCCCGCGGTGAAATTGCTTATGGCGCATCATTTTTCGAATGGTTCGCCGAAGAAGCAAAGCGCGCCTATGGCGATACGATCCCCGGCCATGCCCCCGACAAACGGATTATGGTTTTAAAGCAACCCATCGGCGTTGTGGGCGCCATCACGCCTTGGAATTTCCCAAATGCGATGATCACCCGTAAGGCGGCCCCTGCCCTAGCCGCCGGTTGTACGATGGTCTTGCGTCCTGCCGAACTCACCCCCCTGTCGGCCTTGGCTCTGGCAGTTCTCGCCGAACGTGCCGGTGTCCCAGCCGGGGTGTTTTCGGTCGTCCCCAATACTTTGGCCGCTGAAACCGGCGAAGAAATGTGCGCCAACACAAAAGTGGCCAAGATCACCTTCACAGGATCGACCCGCGTTGGCAAAATCCTGATGCGTCAAGGTGCCGAAACGGTCAAAAAACTGGGGCTAGAACTGGGCGGCAACGCGCCTTTCATCGTATTTGACGATGCAGATTTGGACGCTGCAGTTGAAGGCGCCATGATCTGCAAATTCCGCAACAACGGCCAAACCTGCGTATGCGCGAACCGAATTTACGTCCAGTCAGGCGTATATGATGCGTTTGCGGCCAAGTTTGCAAAGGCCGTCGCAGCGCTAAAAACCGGCAATGGCATGGACGCTGATGTCACCTGCGGCCCATTGATCAACGCGGCTGCATTGGACAAAGTTCAGGAACATATCACTGATGCGCTGGATAAAGGCGCAACCGTCGTGACCGGCGGCAACAGCTTGGGTGGTACGTTTTTTGAACCCACCCTTCTGACGGATGTTCCAACATCCGCTAAGGTCAGCCACGAGGAAACGTTTGGCCCGCTCGCACCCGTTATCAAATTCGAAACCGAGGAAGAAGTTATTGCCTTGGCAAATGACACACAATTTGGCCTTGCAGGATATTTTTACGCAAACGACCTAAGCCGTGTTTGGCGCGTTTCCGAAGCTATTGAAACGGGAATAGTTGGCATTAATACTGGTATTATTTCTACAGAAGTTGCACCCTTTGGCGGCGTGAAACAATCAGGTCTTGGCCGCGAAGGCAGTCGATACGGTTTGGATGACTTTATGGAACTTAAATACCTGTGCATGGGCATTGCTCCATAAACACAAAAATCAGGAAATTGAAAAGAATTGTTTTCAGTTTCCTATCGCAAATAATTACAAATTTGAGCCAAGCAAACAATCAACTGTGCGTATTTAATTTACGCACAGTTTTACAATAAGCTGCGCTTACATTTTTCGTTTAAAAATCGAGATCATCAGGAAATATCCTGTAAATACATATAGGTTACATGACTTCGAAACACTCGAAAGACCCATGTATGATTTACAGAATCCATTTATTATCGACAGCGCCTTACTTCACCCAAAACAGAAACATCGCTGAAGAAACCATCACCGCTAACACCTTATTTTCACGCAACAATGCCATCTATTGTTAGCGGTTTTTTGGCATATTGAACTCACAACTTTAAAGCATTAATTAGCGTCAAACCACTATGGATAAAAAAATGGACCGGCTAGCAGCCAATCGAAATCTCTTTGACGATTTGCGTGATCGCTTACCCGGGCTGAGCACTAAAATGCAGCGCATTGCGCGCTTTGCATTGGAAAATCCGCATGAGTTCATTCGCTGCACCAGCAAAGATCTGTGTTTGCAATTGGAAACCAGTGAACCGACACTCATTAGATTTTGCAAAAGTTTTGAGAAAACTGGACTGTCCGAATTTCGAATTGAATTGGCGCTATCCCTGTCGGCACAAAAGCAGCAAAACGCAGCTGTCGAGCCACAGTTTCTGGATCGCCAATCGACGAATATCAGCAATAAATTAAAAATCGCGCGCGCCACCTTAGATCTCATCGAAAACGATAGCGCCATCCTTTTGGACAATGGATCAACCGCTGAACGTTTCGCGTTAGAGCTGGGTCACGTGCCAGCAATGACCATTATGACATCCGGCTTGGCCGTCGCACAGGCTGCCATGCGTCACGAAAAGCATAATGTCATTGTCACAGGCGGCACGTTACGCAGCGCATCGCTTTGCATGACAGGACGTTTGGTTGAAGAAGCCGTGCGTGGCATGCGATTTGACACCTTTATAATGGGTGCGGGTAGCATTTCCCACGAACACGGCATTTCAACGGTTTTAGAGGATGAGGCACAGACCACACGCGTTTTGATGCGTGCCGCGAAACGCGTCATTGTTCTGGCAGATAGCTCTAAATTCGACAGACCCAGCCTGCACCATATCTGCGACATCGATGACGCAGATCTGATTGTCACGGATTTGCATAAAGGCGACTCGAAAATCGCAGACATGCAGGCCTCGGGAGCGAAATTGCATCTGATTTCATAAATCAAACGCTGCTCCAACGACCTTTATTGCCCACTGATTATGGATCTAATCAGGCAAAAACGACAGATCCAAACGCTTAAGGTCGTCATCCAAAGCTAGAATTTCGTGCAGTTTACGCCCGACTTGGATTTGCGGCGGCGCTAATCCCATCACGTGATGCGGAATATCTGTACACATCGCCACGGCCTCGGCCAGCGGCAGGCCGACATATTCTACAGCATTTCGCATAGACGCCACCATGTCTATATGCGCCCCTGCCAAGGATCCGGCTGCATTGACCAACTTGTTCTCTGAAACGGATATTGTCTGCCCATCCAATTCAAAGAAATCGGGCCCACCCACTGTCGCCATACAATCCGAAACGATAAACATCCGCCCCTTTTCAGGACGCGCAGCGGTGGCAAGTTGCAACATAGACCAATCCACATGGATACCGTCCATAATCACACCGCAATAGGCTGACGAATTGATCGCAGCAGCAATGATGCCCGGCGCGCGTGACGTCATCTGGGGCATTGCGTTGAACAAATGGGTGAAACAATTCAGACCGCTTGCCAGCGCCGATTGCGTTTGCTCTAAAGTCGCGTCCGTATGCCCGGCAGAAACAACGACCCCGATTTGCGTCAAAGCGGCTATAATATCTGCTGGAACACATTCAGGCGCCAATGTCAGCATGACCGGCACATCATGACGCCGGAGTTTGTGAAAAATCTCCATAGATTCGGGATCAAATGGACGAAGCTCTTCAGCTTTATGCGCCCCTTTGCGGACCACATTTGTGTAGGGCCCTTCGAAATGCACCCCCAAAAGGCCAGGCATTCCCCAGACATCCAAAATAGCATCAGCGGTTTTTTGCATCTTTTGCAAATTCGTGGAAATCAAAGTTGGCATGACCCAGCCTGTTCCAAGGGCCTGCAAAGCAGTGACAATTGTTTTGACACCTTCGGCGTCTGGACGCGAATTCAACATCGCCCCCCCCGCCCCGTTCACCTGCAGATCAGTGCAGGCTGGCATCAACAAATATGGCCTAGAATCAGGCGTTTCGGTTCGATCTGCCTGTTGAATGGCGCAAATTTGGCCATTTTCCAGAACCACAGATTTATTGCGATGGAGCTCCCCATTCAGCCATAGAAGTTTGGGGTAGAGTAGTGTCATTCCAGTGCGTCCATTTTGAAAGCTTATTTAAGTATCCCCTGCCGGATGTATAGCCGGGTCACCTATGGTCAAGCCAACACTTTGTGACAAAACTGGGCAACAAACTTAAGTATCGCTAAAAAATTCATGCATCTGCATACAGTTTTTCAAAAATCCACGATTTCTAAGGTCAAAACAAAATCAAATTTTTCAAATGAACAAAAGAAGTTGCTGAATATTTCAAAGTGTTCGAAAGAGGTTTTTTCGCCACAAATTGATACATTCTTAGTTTACGCCAAATGACGGAAACACTTCAAATGAACGATACCTCAAATTTGATCCACCCCTACATGTGTCAGAGGTCAAAATACGGGGTATCAAAGCTAGAGCTGCGCAACGATCTCATGCAAACGAGATCGTTGGCGCAAAAGCAAGCGTCATACGGGCATAAGAAACCACTAGGCATTCACGCAAAGAAGGTGGCAACTTAATTCGAAGTCGCGACGCAACTGCGGAAGGGTTCGACCGCTGATCTCAAACATTTCGGTTCCATCCACCGAAACACGACCAATAAATCGGCTTTGTTCGCCGTCGACTTGAACTTCACATTCTGCCAGATGTGTTTTCCACATAATCGTCTTTTGCATCTGTCTGTTCTCCTGATTTTCCTTAGATGAGACCAAAACTGGAACAAATAAGGAACAAACTTATTAATGCTGCGAACAAGTCCGAAACGAACCCCTGATGCATATGGTTAACGCCTACGATTTTAAGAAGTGTTAACAGCGCAAATATGTACAGTACGCATGGCATTTTTTTTCAAAAAGCTGTTTTTAGCTATGCTGGCTTACGTTTCACGCAATCATTTTCAAAACGATGCTGCTGTTTCAGCCCAGAAGAGAGATGGCAGAAACGCCTGGTCGGAATTATGACGTCGCGATTTGGCTTGCCTCAAAGCCGCCCCAAGGGCGACTAACCAACATTGCTTTCTGAAGCCGCCAAACGGTTTTCTACGATCTTTGCCAATAGCGCCGCACCATGCGTGATGTAGTCCTTGCCCAATTTGAACGCAGGATGGTGCAATTGACCGGACCCGCTATGGCCCAAATTGCAATAGGCCCCAGGTACAACACGCAACATATCGGCAAAATCTTCCGACCCCGTGGCAGGCGCATCATATTCAGCGACATTTTCTGCGCCGAAAAGCGCGGCGCCAGCAGTCAGAAACGCGTCAGACAGATCGGGGTCATTTTCCAGCGTATTAAACACATTGCGTGTCTCAACCGTAATTTCGACGTCGTAAGACAGCGCAATACCCGCACATAGCGCCTTTAGACGCGACACAGTTAGATCGCGCACCGCATCGGAAAAATAGCGGATCGTGCCGGTCAGAACCGCTTCTTGCGGCAAGATGTTATAGGCGGTTCCTGCATGCAGCTGGGTGATGGACAAAACACACGGGGCATTCGGATCTACGTTGCGCGACACAATGGTCTGCGCCTGCGCAACCAAAGTCGAGGCGATAATGATCGTATCTTTCGATTGATCGGGGCGTGCCGCGTGGCTGCCAACGCCTTTGATTGTGATATCAAAGAATTCAGAACCGGCCATTGCCGTGCCTTTTCTAATCCGCATTTGACATGCATCCAAATTCGGGCGGTTGTGGATACCGTAAAGTTCATCGCACGGAAACCGTTCTAGCAGCCCATCCGCCAACATCGCGCGCGCGCCACCAAGGCCCTCTTCTGCGGGTTGAAAGATCAACACGACCGTTCCATCAAAATCCCGCGTCGCAGCCAAGTGTTTTGCAGCACCTAACAAAGCCGTTGTGTGTCCGTCATGCCCGCATGCGTGCATTTTACCGTCGACTTGCGACGCATAGTTCAACCCACTGTCTTCTAAGATCGGCAGAGCATCCATATCAGCGCGCAAGCCGACACAGCGATTGCCCTGCCCTGTTCCACGCAAGATCCCAACAACACCTGTGACACCGATACCTTCATGGACTTCATCAACGCCATATGATCGCAGTTGTTCGGCGACAATTTTTGATGTCCGTGTTTCTTCCAATCCCAGTTCAGGATGTGCATGAAGATCCTCAAAAATCGCCTCTAAGCCATCTGCATAAGGCTGAATATCCAATAGATCCGTCATGGGGTTCTCCTAAAAGATCTGTCTTAGTGGTCGAAACGCGGCCAATTGGTGATCGGGCCACGCCACTTTTCAAAGGCCCGTGCCAATGCAAACACGCGATCATCTTCAAATTTCTTCGCAACAATTTGCAAACCAATTGGCATTCCACTCAAGGAAAAACCGCAATTGATCGAGCAAGCTGGCTGTTCCCCCATATTCCAAGGCATCGTGAAGGCAATATGCTCAAAAGGGCGGCGTGGATCATTGGTGGGCGATGCCCATTCTGCTGGATAGCTGACCGTCGGGTTCACAGGTGACAAAATGAAATCGACATTTTCAAACGCAGCGGCAGTGGCGCCGCGCATCGCAAATGTTTGATCTATTCCAGCCGCAACATCGGTTGCTTTTGCATCCTTGCCGTCTTTTGCCCATTCCAAAATATAGGGTAGGATTTTTGATTGGCGATCGGCCGATAGTGGCTCAATCATACCCCAGAACCGTGCCCGCCATGCAACGTCCAACCCATCCAGCATGTTCCGTTTCAAAACAGGTTCAATCGGTACGATGGTCGCGCCGCGCTCTTCAAACTCTTTTGCCGCCGCGACAACCGCCGCTATAACTTCGGCATCTGCATCAAAACCGCATCCAGCATCCAACATCAGCCCGATCGTCAACCCTGCGACATCAATGTCATCACGGAAGTAATCCAGATCCTCGTATTTGATCGAACTGGCATCGCGGCTGTCGGGCAAAGAAATCACTTGCATCAAAAGCGCGGCGTCATCCACGGTTGGCGTCATCGGTCCTGCCACGCGGCCTGTGTAATAAGGGCGAATTGGGACACGGCCCAATGTCGGTTTAAAACCAAACAACCCTGTCCAACCTGCTGGCAGACGCACAGATCCACCGATATCTGTCCCGATATGAAACGGGCCATATCCCGCAGCACCCGCAGAGGCCGCGCCCGCAGAAGATCCGCCCGGGTTCTTATCAAGATCCCAAGGATTGCGAGACAGTTTGTGGAAACTGGACAATCCAGAACTGAGCATGCCGTAATCCGGGCATGTGGTCTTGGCGACGACGATTGCGCCGTTTTCTTTCAAACGCGCAGCCACGGGTGAATCGTCTGTTTCCGGCACCAAATCGACCGCAGCGGTCCCCAGAGGAATAGGATCGCCTTTGGTTCCCAGCAATTCCTTCAACGTGACCGGCATCCCGTCTAACGGACCCAACGGTTCTTTTTGCCGCCAACGTGTTTCTGACGCTTTTGCCTCTGCCATGGACTTTTCAGGCTGAAAATCCCAAAGCGCTGCAACTTTTGGCTCGGTCTTTTCAATCCGGCAGGTCAACGCTTTCATATATTCGACCGGAGACAGCTGACCTTTCGCAAAAAATTCAAGGATCTGACGGGAGGGAAGGTCAATGATACTGCTCATAAGTACGGTCCAAAATTGAGAATTAGAAGCCGCACATAGTAAACAGCGCAGTTTAGCGACGCGCTAGAGTCTAAATTTATGACAGAGTGTAACGGTTTTCGTTGCACTTGACGTTCAGAGCCATCACTATGGCCATAATGGACATCAAATCATTTCAAGCTTTTTCAATTCTCACCCGCACGGGATCCATCCGCCAAACGGCGGACATCTTAAACACATCCCCCACCGCCATTTCCCGCCAACTCGATAAGCTAGAGCACGGGTTTGATGCCGAATTGGTCATTCGCGGACCGCGCGGCGTTACTCTGACCTCGGCAGGGGAAATTGTGGCAGAAAAAGCAGCCCAAATCGTCCAAAGTGTCTCGCAAACGCGCGAAATGATTGGGGATCTGAAAGGGTTGAGGCATGGGACCGTAACGCTGTGCGTCAACGGTGCCGCTGCGAGCGCATTCTTGGCGCCCGTTTTGGCGGATTTCACTTTGAACCACCCCAATATTCAAATCAACGTCAACCTCGCATCCGCAAAGGAAGCTCTTGAAGCGCTGATTCAGGGCACGGCGGACATAGCCGTCAGCATGTTTGCCAAACCTGATGCACGTCTCCAAACCTATTATCGCAGCCTTGTTCGCCATGAACCGATTTTGTCACCCGACCATCCTTTGGCCGAAAAACAAAGCATCACCATGACCGACCTTCAGGGCCATCCTTTGGCGTTGCCAGATGAAAGCTATGATATTCGGTTGGCCTTTGATGCCAAACGCCGCGCGGCCGGATTTGAAGATGATCCAGTCATGTTCACATCCCCCTCGCTTGGGGTGCAGGTCGAATTGGCACGCCGCGCGCGTGCCGTGTTGATCTTACCGGAAATGGCAGTTGCCCGCGCAATCGCCGAAGGCGCATTGATTGTGCGACCTTTCGCGCCAGAGGCACGGATCGAAACGACACTTGACGTATCGCAATCCATAACACGCCCGCAAAGCTTTGCTGCGCGTCGTATGATTGAATTTCTGCAAGCGGCCCTGCAGGCACGGGAAGAAAAAACATAGTTTTGCTTGGGATCTCGCGCCCCAGAATCGCGACCCTACCCGTCACAACCGCCTGCTTCACTTCAGCCTGTTACCACGCGTTATAGGCCAGATATTTACCGGACATTTCAACCTTCACCCGATCGCCTTTTTCATGTGGAACACGTTCAACCGTCATATCGAAATCGATCGCAGACATGATGCCGTCACCGAATTTTTCGTGGATCAGGGCCTTTAATGTCGGGCCATACACGCCAACGATTTCATAGAACCGATAGATACATGGATCTGTGGGCACTGTTTGGGCAAACACCTTTGTAGGGCTTTCTTCAAGAACCGCTATTGCCTCGTCTGGTAGGTCCAGCACCTTGACCAGCGCACTGGCCTTTTCTGCGGGCATCGCATTCATGCCCATGCACGCGGAATGCGTCCAAACCGGCGACATATCAATCGCTTCGGCGATCCCTTCCCAAGACAGGCCCTTTGTTTTCTTGCTTGCTATGATCAACGCGGTGACGTCTTCTTTTAACATGTGAACTTCCTTTTAGTTTGATGGAGGGTTGAACGCGATAACAGCCAAAGCAACGCAAAGCGCCGCCAGAACAGCAGAGGTCCATTGCCAGAAACGCACAGGGTTGCGTTCCATCAGCGGGACATGTTGGCGCGATCGCCACGCGCGGCTGGGGCTTTGGAGATCTGCAAAAAATTCGGACAGCGCATCATAGCGTTTTAAAGGATCGGGATGGGTTGCCCGCTTCAGCGCGGCATCGATCCATCCGGGCAACGCGGCGTCATCATCGCGCGCGGGGCGATAGGTTAGACGGGCCTGATCCCGGCGCGATGTGATCTTGGCCACATCCGTGCCATAGGGCAATCGCCCCGTCAGCAGTTCATACAGGATCACACCAAGTGAAAATTGATCGGATCGCCAACTGACAGGATCCCCCAGAAAATATTCTGGCGCGGTATATTGATGGGTACCCGGCATGGGGCCTAGCAATCCCGGCGCGGCCTCTTCTACACCAGCCACCATCGCGGATCCCAGATCGATAATTTTCACCGTGCCATCACGGTCGATCATAATATTTTCAGGGCGCAGATCTTGATGCACCATCTCGCGCCGGTGAATGGCACGTAATCCGCGAATGATCTGATCCGCGAGATTGCGAAACTGCGCCAGGTCCGAAACATCCCCCTTATCCGTCATCCATTGGCGAAGGGTGATGCCGTCGATATATTCAGATGCGACAAACAGTTTTGTGCGCGCCACACCGCTTTCGGCCGCTTTCACAACATGGGCTGAATCGACCCGTTTCATCACCCATTCTTCGCTCTGAAAGCGCTGCATATAAACCGGATCAGTGGCCGTTTTTTTGGCCGGGATCTTGATAATCGCTTTGCCCTCTTGCGGTGTTTTGGCCAGATAGACATAGCTGCGCGCCGATGTTTGCAAAGGACGGGTGATTTCAAACCCATCAAGGTATTCGCCTGCTTTTGCAGGCGCTGGGATCGGCAAATCGACAATCGGAACATCGCTTTCGATTGCATCCTCGGGCACCTGATCTACATGTAGGATTTGAACCGTCAAATTGTCCTGACTGCCTGCCTGATAGGCCCGTTCTACCAGATCCTGCGCCAGTTTCTGCACATCGCAATCATCGCCCTGTGCTGCCGACAAACAGGCAGCAATCTCATCGGGTGGCAACACATCATGCACACCATCTGTGCTGAGCAGAAACAGATCGCCCTTGCGCAAGGGCAACGTGCGATACTCTAATTCGACGTGGCCGGTGACACCCATCGCACGCCCAAGATAGGTTTCCCCGCTTTCCATCGCGACCTGATGGGATGTGGTCAACACATCAAAAGCACCGGCGCGAAAGCGGGCAATTTGGCTGTCCCCGACGTGAAAAATATGAGCCTGAGCACCTTTCAAGATCAGTGTCGAAAGCGTGCAAACGCGCCCTTTATTGATGTCATGCAGGGATTCATTGCGTCCGAACAGCCATGCATTGCTGGCCTGAATGACGCGGGAGGCTGATGTTTTGACTGACCAGCTAGCGGGGGTCGCATAGTAATCAGATAGGAAAGAGCCGACTGCCACTTCTGCGGCCTCTCGACTGCTATCTGATGAGGAAATTCCGTCCGCGATTGCGACAGCGATCCCTTTCAGTGCGGCTGCTTGGCCCTCTGGTACAACAGCGCCATAGAAATCCTGGTTCTCGGACTTACGCCCTTGTGACGAATGCTGGCCCAGCGACACCTGAACACTGCCTAGATCTAGCTTATCTTTTGCCACGACCGCCTCCGCCCAAAACAAAACCGGCCCCGCAAGATGGCGGGACCGGCCTGAGGGAATTACTCTGCTGGGGTTACAGCGTCGTCATTTACACCCGCGACTTTACGCTTTGGGCTTTCTTTGAAATGCGTCATGTAGATCATACCGCCAACAAAGGTCAGACCACCAACAAGGTTACCCAGAATAACGGGGATCTCGTTATAGGCCAGATAATCGAACCATGTGAATTCGCCGCCCAGCATGATGCCTGATGGGAACAGGAACATATTCACGATGGAGTGCTCAAAGCCAAGGTAGAAGAATACCAGGATCGGCATCCACATCGCCATGATCTTGCCAGAAACAGAGCTGGACATCATCGCAGCAACAACACCAGTTGACACCATCCAGTTACACATAACCGCACGAACGAATACGGTCAGCAGACCTGCACCGCCAGCGGCTGCGTAGCCAACTGTCCGCGCTTCACCGATCACACCGATACGTTGACCGACCGCGTTTGGTTCCTGGCTAAAGCCCATCGTAAAGATCACGGCCATCATGACCGCCGTTGTCATCGCACCAGCAAAATTTCCGCAGAACACAAGGCCCCAATTGCGGAATACCGCAGGCCACGTACAACCCGGGCGCTTTGCGATTACGGCCAATGGGCACAGAGTGAAAACACCTGTCAGCAGATCAAAGCCCAACAAATACAACATGCAAAACCCAACTGGGAACAGCAGGGACGCGACCAGAAAGTTGCCTGTGTTCACGGCAATTGTGACAGCGAACGCCGCTGCAAGGGCAAGAATAGCGCCCGCCATGAAGGCCCGGATGAGCGTGTCTTTGGTGGACATGAACATTTTAGATTCGCCCGCGTCGACCATTTTGGCGGCGAATTCCGCCGGGGTTACATAAGCCATTTAAGACTTCCTTTTTGCAGAGATTTGAACAGGGCTGGAGAGCCCATTAAATTGGACACAACTGAAATCGATGTGCATGTTAACTGCCAGACAGAGGGTACCGGCACAGGCCGCAATGGCGTTGACCGCGCATGCAGCATCACCAAAGACTAAAGTTCCGGCATAAGTCGTCGAGATAATCGTTAATAAACAAGATGAAGAACCGCGCAACGCGAGGTTCAGATAACATGTAAGACGGTAGAAACAGCACCCTTGCTGTCTGACTGATCTCTTGTTTCAAACGCTATGAATAGCGCAATGCAGAGATGCGACCTTAAGACGACTCTGCCCCAAGGATGACTAAGTTCAACGCGGTTGAAATTTTAAGTCAAGATTATTTTCAGACAAAAATAAATGGAAATTCAAAAAACCTAAAATTTAGGCGATATTTACCAATGGCAGTGTCATCCTCCCAGATTGCGGCCCACAGGAACCGAAAATTGGTGGATATTTCGCCATTTCGGAAATCTCACGCCTAAATTTTCACCGAGCAGCAAATAAAAGCAATTTCACACCCGGCCGCACCCTCCCCCATCTTGACGCTAAAGCGCTTTCCAGATTAACAAAAGCGCAAGCAACCGGGCCTAGCGTTCCGGTCCAAGCGCATTTTCGGGCAACGTCGTTCGGATATATAGGCGCCCTCTATAAAGAAAAAGTATTCTGCTGGATTTATAGAGGTTGATCGCCAAAAGACGCGCTTACTTGGGGCAATGACGCCTTTTTTCGAAAATTGAACCCGCGCGCGTGGCGCGCTTGATGTGCTGGTGGAACCGACCTGTCCTTAGGTCCAGCTCAGCATATTCGACAAGGCGACTAAGGAGAAAGCGGATGTCCAATCCCCCCGCAGGCTTTAATGCTGAACAACAACAATACCTCGTGGATGTGCTTACACGCCTGAACTTGCACCGGGCATTCCAAGGCGGTGGCGCTGAAGGCGGACAGGAAGAGCAAACCGTTTACGGCACCCCGTTGGAAGATCTGTGCAAAGAAGAAGTCGCAAAGCACAATTTGCACCCGGTGGACATGTGGCGTCAGCTGGAGGAATGGGAGGCAACCGGGCATTTGGCAGCGGGCCTCGATCAGTTCCTGTTGCGCCATCTAGGGTTCTTCAATGTCGAACCTGCCAGCCCCGGCTATATGATGCGCCTTCGCACACCGGCCTGCATCCTGCGTGGGGATCAGATGGTCGTTTTGGGCGACATCGCCGAGAAATACGCAGGCGGCTATGCACATATCACGACACGCGGCAGTTTTCAGATACGTGAAATCCAACCCGGCAGCGTCATTCCGATCATTGAAACCTTGGGCGAAGTCGGCCTAACCGCGCAGGGCACCGGTGCGGACAGCGCCCGCAACCTGACGACATCCCCAACCGCTGGATTTGATCCCGTCGAATTGATCGACCTGATGCAATACACGAAACGTCTATCCACGCGCATCCTACGCACCAAGGAATTGCAGGGCATTCCGCGTAAATTCAACATCTCCTTTGACAATGCCGGTGAGATTTCTTGCCTCTCCGATACAAACGATATCGGCTTTCTGGCGATTGATGTTCAGGAAAATGATCAAGGGGTTGAACCAGGTATTTGGTGTCGCATTCATTTGGGAGGCATTACAGGCCATAAAGATTTCGCGCGCGACACCGGCCTGATTTGCCGTCCAGAAGACACGGTAGATGTGGCGGAAGCGATGTTGCGCGTTTTTGTCGAACATGGTGATCGTACCAATCGCGGCAAGGCCCGTTTGAAATATCTTTTGGATGGTCAGGGGTTTGACTGGTTCTGCGAGCGCACACGCGAAAAGCTGGCCGAGTTTGGAACGGGTGTCGAATTGACACCTCTGGATCCTAAATTCGACGCCCCACGCCCCGCCATCAAACGTCAGGGCCATATCGGCGTTCACCCACAGAAACAGGACGGCCTAAACTATATTGGCGTCGCGCTTGAACTGGGTCGCATGTCGCCCGAACAAATGCGTGGCATTGGCAAAATTGCGCAGCGCTATGGCACAAATGATATTCGCCTGACTGTCTGGCAGAACCCATTGATCGTTGGCATTGCAGATGCAGATGTCGACCAAGTGATTGCCGAAATTGAAGCGCTCGGCATGACAACAAAGGCCACAGCCTTTGCCGCAGGCGCCGTCGCATGTACGGGCAAATGGGCTTGCAAACTGGCCTCTGCCTATACAAAACAGGACGCATTGTCCTTGGTGCGCCATCTGGAAAGAAAATTCGATCTGGATACGCCCATCAACATCCACTTCACCGGATGCGCCAATTCCTGTGCACAACATTACATCGGCGATATAGGCTTGGTTGGCGCATCAGCGCCTGGCGGCGGCGAAGGCTATAACATCGTGTTAGGTGGCGGATCTGACCAAGATCAAGGATTGGCACGCCCGTTGGTCGGTCCTGTGGCGGCAGAAGACGTCAACAGTATCGTCGAACATGCCGTCGGCATTTGGTTGCAACAACGCAAAGCGGGCGAAACATTTCTTGCCTTCACACGCAGCCTTAGCGACGACGCATTGCGCGATTTGCTGCCCGCCGAAGCTGCATCTGTAGCTGCCTGATCTGACAACAGACGTTAAAAATAAGGATGTCACCAATATGGGTGCCCAAGATCCAAATATTCTGAATACATTGGCCACGGCAATCGGCCAGACCCAGACCGCAGAAAAAGGCCCGGAATTCATTTCCGAAGACGCCCCTTTTGACCCGGCACAACGCCAATGGTTGAACGGTTTGCTAACCGGCCTACATGCAATCGCATCATCAGCCACAGCCGCTGGCGGGGCCGAAGAAGCTGGCACCGCATTGACGGTCCTATACGGATCCCAATCTGGAAATTGCGAAGCTTTGTCCAAAGCGCTGCGCAAACATGCCAAAACGCAAGGGTTCGACGCCAACGTCACCGCCTTGGATGATGTCGCGCTCGCGGATTTGGCCAGCGTCAATCACCTGTTGATCATCGCAGCCACCTTTGGCGAAGGCGAACCAACCGACAATGCGGCCAAGTTCTACGATGCCATCTTGTCCGGCGACGCCCCTGCCCTGCCCGCGACGCTGAACTACAGCGTTTGTGGATTGGGCGATTCCTCTTACGCGGAATTCAACAAAGCAGCGCGCGACATTGATGCCCGCCTTGAAGAGCTGGGCGCGACGCGCGCGGCGGATTTCGTGGCTTGTGACGTGGATTTCGAAGATGATTTCAACGCGTGGCAAGATGCTGCTTTTGCCTCAGATGCGTTTAAATCTGCCGCCGGTGCAGCATCCGCCCCCGAACCCACAGGCGATGCGCCCGGTTTTGACAAGAACCATCCATTCATGGCCTCGCTCATCACGTCAGATCGCCTAAGCGGTGAAACGTCCAAGAAATGCGTCAATCATATTGAACTGTCCCTTGCAGGCGGCGGTGCCGATTTGGACTATAAAGTTGGTGACGCATTGGGTGTCTGGCCCATGAATGATGCGGCCGAAGTAAAAGCCATTTTGGCCGCCACTGGGTTCACCGGCAAAGAAGTTGTCGAACTAAAAGCAGGCCCAACCGGATTGCGCGCTGCCCTTCTGACGCAGCTGGACCTGACAACAGTGACCCCAAAGACGCTTGAGGCTTGGGGGCTAGACAGCTCAGCAGACAATGAGCAGGTGATCGATCTGCTACAGCGCGACAGCGTTTCACTCGAACCACAAACATTGGTCGATGGTTTGCGCTCACTGCAACCGCGCCTATATTCAATTTCCTCCAGCCCGAATGCCCATCCCGGCGAAGTGCATTTGACGGTAGGCGAAGTGCGCTATGATCTGAACGGCACGGCCCGCAAAGGCGTGGCATCAACCTATCTGGGCGAACGTCTGGCCGAGGGCGGCATGGTTGGCGTGTATGTTCAACGATCGGCCCATTTCCACCTGCCTGCGGACAGTGAAACGCCGCTGATCATGATCGGCCCGGGCACCGGCATTGCCCCGTTCCGCGCCTTCCTAGAGGATCGCGAAGCGACTGGCGCAACCGGGCGCAATTGGCTGTTCTTCGGCGATCAGCACGAAGCTAGCGATTATCTGTACTCGGACACGATTGAAGCGTGGAAAGAAAGTGGTCTTTTGAGCAATTGCAGCCTTGCTTGGTCGCGTGACGGGGATGACAAAGTTTATGTTCAGACCCTAATGGATCGCCAAGGTGCGGAACTGTTCCAATGGCTGGAAGATGGTGCGGCCATCTATATCTGTGGCGACGCCAGCCGCATGGCCGCTGATGTCGAAAAGACATTGCTAAAAATCATTACCGAGCACGGCAATACAGATGAATCCGGCGCCCAAGCTTATCTCGACAACTTGGCGTCAACACATCGCTATCAACGCGATGTGTACTAAATAATGTATGGTGACGAGTAATTATGGGTGGGCCCAAAGCCCACCCTTTTTTATTTCACTAAAAAAGGCGCATCCGGGAATGCGCCCTATTTTTATATCGAACTGCTAAGTGAAAATCGCTATGCGACCGCCGCTTCCTGCATCTCAGGCAATTCGATCGCATCCAAATCGATCATGACAACGGGCCGCCATTCGCCTTCTAGATCCCGCATTTTTGCCATTGGGCGCGCCAATGGGCCATATGCCTCTTCCACAGGGTTTGACGCCAATGCTGGCAAACGCTGCTCGATCATCTTGCGCGCCACGCCACCAAGCGCCTTTACGGCCTCAGGACCGGGATAAAAGCTCTCGCTTGCCAAACCATTTGCGAAAATCACTTCATGACGTGGCAGCAATACATGGCGATAGGCCACGGATTTCACACCACGCGCGATCCGGGTCGCACTACGGGGCAGTTTTTCGATATCCGTCGCTTTGACAAAGAACCCACGCGTATCAAGCATACGGTGCTGGCGCGTCACACGCAGGTCATGGCCCGTCTGCGTCCGCTTGGCTGAAATCGACACAGGCAAGCGTTTCTGATTGGCCAACAGATCCAAAGCACTATAGACAGTGCGCCCATTCCACAAAACGGGTTGCAGGCCGTTATCCATGGTTTGAACAAGATCGCCTTCTTTCAAATCCTCGACCCGGCGAAGACCATCAGCACAAGAGATCAAAGTGCCCTCAGCATAACAAATGGTGACACCGACCCCGAGATTGAAAATACCGTCCCCGACTTCGTTTCCTGTGATGTTGCCATCACCGTTTAAATCAACGTCAGTTTCATGATCAATGACAACAAACGCATCCGTCGACTGCGTGATATTGGAATTTGGTGCAACAAACATGTTCCCAAGCGTGGGCGCACCTGGATCAGATGACACCAACACACCACCGTTGAAACGAATATACGTGTCCCCCATTCCATCTAATGACGACTGGATCGTTGCGACCTGCCCCGCGTTCTGCGGCGAATACGTGTATAGTGGTGTGCCCGCTGAATAATCCGCTTCGCTAGCATAGACGACGATGGAAGAAATGCCGGCACCAGAGGAAAGTTCGTCATTCGCACCAATAAAGGCATCTGGAATTTCGTATTCGATAATATACCCAGCGTCGAAAATCTCACTTCCTGTGAAATCACCACCGCTTGCATTTACTTTAATAAGCCCAGCATTGTTATTGCCCCCAGTGCTTGTGGAACCAATACTTGCATCTTTTAGAATATCTGAGCCGTGGGATAGAAATGTTGCCAAGGATTCAATCCATTCTGTAAATATTTAACGTTGAACATAGTAATTTTAGTAAAAATATCGAAACCATTAATACCGGTCAATGGACCGACTTGAACGCATAGGGTCAAGTCTTAGTCTCACTTAAAATTGAAAGTATATTTTTAGGAACCGAGCTATCAACCCCTATTAGAACTTTTTTTTATTTTTCCAATTCCCGACAACACCTTAACAATATATTAATTGGAGGGAGGGAGGACAATAAAAACAACCTACAATTGTGAAACTAAAGTGTGGGGAAAAACAAACAGTAAATCCCCTCGAATTGATTAACCGATAGTTAACCCCTTAAGTTTCAAAGACCTATCGAAAAAATGCCCAAAAAAAAGTCAATTACCTTACGTTAATCATTGAGGAACTCAATTAATATGCCTACCCTATTATTCTAAGGGATTTGTACAAGCTTCCGCAGAATTTTTCGAAACTCGTCTAAGATCCGCACGCGATCTGCGGTCCAATCAGGATTAGGTATTTCCTCAAGCTTTTGCAGCAATGCATGAAGAGCACTCTCGCCTAATACAGCCGCAGACCCCGCCAATTTATGGGCATGGGCCCTTACTGACGGCGTCAGATCACCCGATTGCTCTAGCTGCCCGATCAAATCAGAACACTCTGATCGCAACTCGCTATGAAAGCGCCGAAACTTGTCCATCCCAAAACGCTCGATAAAATCCTGCGCCATATCGCTTCGGCCGATCAAAATCGCATTTCCCTGATCCACACCAAACGCATGTGCCAAAGCATGTCGAACTTTTGCAACCTCAATTGGTTTCAACAACAATGCCGAAAAATAGCCCTGCAAAATCCGCGCATGATCTTTCGGCGATGCATGAGCAGTCACTGCAATGGCAGGAACAAAACACCATGAGCGTTCTAATGCACGAATACGCGACAGTGTCTCGATCCCATCGATACCGGGCATGCTTATGTCCAATAAGACAACATCAAATCGACAATCAGACACCTGCTGAATCGCCTGATAGCCATCCTCTGCCTGCGTCACCTTGAAATCCATCCCTTCCAGCATTGCGGTCAGGATCATGCGGTTGATTTCATTATCATCCACGACCAAGGCATGCAGGCCAGCCGGAAATTCAGGAATGTCCTCTTCTTTAGCCTGGTAGACATGCTTTGGCTCTTCCACTGTCTGTAGAGGCACACGAAGGATAAATAGGCTACCCTCTCCCAAAACACTGTCTGCTTCTATCTCCCCGCCCATTTCGTCAATCAGACGTTTGGTAATCGCCAGACCCAAACCTGTTCCGCTGGTTTCACGCGCAAATGCGGTATCAATCGTTACGAACTCTTCAAAGATCCTAGATAGGTTTTCAGGCGCTATTCCAACGCCATTATCGGAAACCCTTATTTCGTATTCATCAACTTGCGTGAGCTTTTCCAGCTCTATTGTGACAATCCCGTCGCGCGTGAACTTGATGGCGTTGCCAACCAAATTGACCAGGCATTGTTGCAATGCAGTTTTATCACCCTCAACTATAGGTAGATTTTCAGACAGAATATTAACGTCTAACCAATTCCCTCTTGCCGTCGCATTTCCCAACAGGCTTTCAGCGACATTTTGGACCAAATCTTGCAAGATAAAGCGATCTGTTTCGCGTAACCTACTGCCTGCGGCCAAACTTGAGAGATCCAAAACGTCATTCACATGTGACAACAGCAATTCCCCGGACACCGCGATTGAACGCAAATGCCGTTTTTGTTGGCCATCCATGCTGGACTGATCAATCATTTCCAAAGACCCAAGAATGCCGTTCAGCGGCGTGCGCATCTCGTGGCTCATCACAGTCAAAAGTTTTGACTTAGCTTGCTCGCCTTCCTGCGCCTTATCCCTTGCCGCCTTTAGATCCTCTTCAACCTGCAATTCCTGCGTAATGTCGCGCACGAAAGACACAAACACCCGCGCGCCCTGTGTTTCTGCAAGGGCAATCGAAAATTCGACTGGAAATTCTTCACCAGATTTGCGCAACGCTGAAAAGCGGACCCGGCCATCCCCCAAATGTTTGGGTTCATCCGTCCACAGGAATTTTTGCATTGAACGGTTATAGATCCGGCGCAAATGCTGCGGCACGATCAGTTCGGCAACATCGCGTCCCAGAACATCGGCCCGCTGATAGCCAAACATAGCTTCCGCAGAACCGTTGAATTCGATAAGCTGCCCCTCGGTATCAAAAACCAAAACTGCATCCAAAGACGAATTCACGGCAGCCTCCAAACGCGACCGCATCGTCTGGTTTTCACGCGATATCCGTTCGCCTTTGCGATAGAGACGCAACAAATAAACCGCTACGACCAACAGGGCGAGCACCAACAGGACGCTGGCGATCGCCAGATGGATCAATGTATTGAATAACGCGTCACGCCTTTGTCCCTGTGCGCTTGCAAAATAGGTTAGGCTGTTTAAAGCCAGTTGCCGTATTTCGGGGTGAAGGCCTTCGACATCATCCAGAATTGACGGCAGAGCAGATCGTAGATCCGCGTCATTTCCGTCAACAACAGGTGTGGTTTTGTCCAAAAAATTGGTGGCTGATCTTAAGAACTGTTCAGCATCAGCGTCCTGATCAAAGACCTGGCGCAAGGCATCATGAGACAGAGATTGTACGCGGCTATAGAAAATGTCGTAACGTTGGCGAAACATTTTCAGATCTGCGTCAGGTCGCGCGACCACAGCAAACGCCGAGGTTTGCACCTGAAGCAGCTCCACTTCGAGCTGTGAAAAATTCCAACTACGATCATCGTTTTGGGCAGAAGACAAAGACCGCAAATCACGGACGACTTCGTGCCCCAATACAACAACAAGCGTAACGACCGCGAAGAAAAGACCGATGGAGACCATCAGTCTTTTGCGAAAGATCGATGCGGTTTCTTTCAGGCTGATGTGAACCCCCTAATCCTCGGCAAGGACCTCAATGCGATCCAACTGCCAAATACTTCGCGAATAGTACTCTTCTGTCTTATACGCGACGTTCTCATCATATGGGTAAATCACCCAAAGTGGACCACGATCGCGCACTGACATTTCTTCTCCATTGCGGAAATAGGCGACAATCGGACCACCTGTAACTGCATCAGATGTTGGAATATTAACGGCATAATCATTCAATGCAACCGCCCTCAAGGTGCCCGCTTGCGCACCTACAGTGTCCAAAAGATCGGCCAATGGCACACCCGTAAAGCTTTGTTGACCATCTGTCCAAATTGTTTCGGTCAGAATGGTTTTAGTGGGCAGGGATTGCAGATCGGCCAAATCAAATTCCACCAATCCCTGCCCGCTCTTGGGGACGATATCGCCGGACACGGTCAAAAGGGTGTCACCAGCAGATGCGATACTCGCTAACGCAACAAAACTCATTACGCTTACTTTCTTCAACAAAAACTGCATCTTTCGGTGTCCCCTTCTGCCCGTGCTACCGGCTATGGCCATGTCTTCGTGAGTGGTGGCAATGACCATAAATAAGTTTTTAACCGATTTTTCTGGCACGTGCCCGCGCGCTTTGGGTTATCGACCTATCCTTTCGTATAGGTATGCTATCCCAAATGTGACGACATGTAGGAAAGGCCTGCGCACTGCAAAAAGCGTCACCAAAACGCCGTAAAACCCGGGCCCAGAAAAGCAATATTTCTGTATTTTTCCATATCTTTAGCCATCCAGAGCAGATCCGCCTTTCAAGGCAGGCAAATAAATGTATCATTCTCATTCAAGATTGACACATACTCGTGCTAGTTTCTGAGAACGCTGATTGATACGGTCCGCCGGAACAATTGGGGAGGGAGAGTTTGTTTTTATGCGTATTTTGATTGCTGATGACCATGAAATGGTGCGCGACACCATCTCTGCTTATTTCGAAAGCGAGGGGCGCGTGACGGTGTTGACGGAACCGGATTATCAAAGCGCGATGAAGACACTTTCACTAAAGGGACCCTTTGATTTGGTGCTACTAGATTTCAACATGCCCGGGATGAACGGGTTGGACGGGTTGAAATCGGCACTAAAGGCAAATCCCAACCAAGCCTTTGCCATTCTCAGCGGCACGGCCCCCAACAGTGTGGCCCAAGAAGCCGTTGAAACCGGCGCGATTGGGTTCATTCCCAAAACCATGGGTGCGAAATCTCTTGTGAATGCTGTGCGTTTTATGGTGGCTGGGGAAACCTTTGTCCCGGCCAGCGTATTGGCACCGACAGAAACACCCGAGGAAACCGCCTTTTCCCAAAACCTCAGCATGCGAGAAAAGCAGGTGCTCAAAGGTCTTTGCCTGGGTCAGTCAAACAAGGAAATTGCCCGCGATCTTGAACTGCAAGAGGTCACGATCAAACTGCATGTTCGAACATTGTGCAAAAAACTGGATGCCAAAAACCGCACTCAAGCTGCCATGATCGCCAAAGATGCCGGTTTCGAATAGGCCGCCTAGATAGAAAGACCCCAAAATGTCCTTTTATGTCATACCGACGCCAGATCAGGCCAGCATCCCTGTGCGCAGTGGCGGCGCATTTCCAGTGCGCCGTGTCTATTGCATTGGGCGCAACTATGCCGCGCATGCGGTTGAGATGGGTCATGATCCCGATCGAGAACCGCCTTTCTTTTTCCAGAAGAACCCAGACAATTTAACAAGCGACGGCACCTTTCCCTATCCATCCCAATCCAGTGACGTTCATCACGAAGTTGAGCTGCTGATTGCTTTGAAATCCGGCGGACGGGATATTCCTGTCGAACAGGCCCTAGAGCACATTTGGGGCTATGCCCCCTGTTTGGATATGACGCGCCGCGACCTGCAAGGAACCGCTAAGAAAATGGGGCGTCCTTGGGAAATTGGCAAAGCTTTTGAAGCATCTGCCCCCACTGGACCTTTGGAATCCGTTGCAGAGGTCGGACATTTGGATCAGGGCCGCATTTCGTTGCAGATCAATGGCGACACCCGCCAGAGTGGCGACCTGAACCAAATGATTTGGAAAGCGCCAGAAATGATCGCTTATTTGTCGCGTTATTTTGAACTGGCTGCAGGGGATGTCATTTTAACAGGTACACCAGCCGGTGTAGGGCCCGTAGACAAAGGTGATGTGATCGATGTCGAAATTGATGGGCTGTTGCCCTTGCAGGTAAAAGTCACCTAGCCAGTCGTTACAGCCGATCCCGCAAACTGTACCACAGCATCGCTGCAACCAGCAAAGGCGAGCGCAAATAGGAACCTCCGGGGAAGCATTGCGTTGGGACATTCGCCATAACGTCAAATTTTTCCGCCTGCCCCGAAATCGCCTCAGCCGCGATTTGGCCCGCGAATGTCCCCATAGCCACGCCCGCACCGGAAAAACCTGACATCGTCAGAATATTACCCGTCAGTCTTTCGAAATGAGGCATGCGGTTCATCGTGATCCCAAGGGTCCCACCCCAAGCATAGTCGAAGCGAACGTTTTTCAATTGAGGAAAAATTTCCGCCATTGGCACCCGCACCTTGGCCGCAATGTCGGCGGGAAATGCATAGCCATAGCTTTCACCACCGCCAAATAAGAGCCTATTGTCGTCCGAAAAACGAAAATAGTTGATGACAAATTTGCTATCAGCCACAGCGTAATTGTTGCGAATGATTTCTTCTTGCCAATCTGGACCCAATGGCTCTGTCGCGACGATGAAATTGTTGATCGGCATAACCCGCTTGGCCACATGGGAATTTAAATTTCCCAGATATCCGTTGCACCCCATCACCAAATATTCAGCCTGAATTTGCGCATTATCCGTGGAAATGGAAACTTGCGACGTACTGGGGACGACATCCGTCACCTTGGATTGCTCATAGATACGCACGCCACTGCCGATGGCCAGACGCGCTAGACCTAGCGCCAATTCCAGAGGGTTCACATGCCCGGCGCCCATATCCAGAACACCACCATGATAGGCAGGCGATCCGACCAGCTCACGGCATTCCGCGCGCGAGACGGCACGGATTTTATCATACCCGTACACAGTATTCAGGTGGTCCGCATATGCGACATTATGTTTTTGATACTTAGACTTATGGACCGTATGTAACACCCCATCAGCAAAGGCCGTGCGCACTTCTGGTCGCTCGCAAAGGTTGCGCACAAGATCCACGGCTTGCGACCCGATATCCCAAAGTGCACGCGCCTGCTGTAACCCGACCATCTTTTCAAGAACGTCCTGTTCTTGCCGCTGGCCCATACTGACCTGACCACCATTGCGACCCGATGCACCAAATCCAACGCGCTGCGCCTCAAGCAACACAACGTCATAGCCTTTTTGCGCCAAATGCCAGGCGGTCGACAGCCCTGTAAAACCCCCACCGATGACGCAAAAATCGCATGTTATGTGGCCTTTCGCGGATGAAAATCGGTCCAAATGTTCCGCTTGGGCTGCGTAAACAGAGCCCGGATATTCGCCCTTCCGGTCATTTGCGGTCAGTAAGTCCATGGTCGGCCCTTATAAATTGTCAAATAGACGCAATGTTCTGATCCAAGCGGATCATTCCGCCCAGACAAAACCCAACGTTAAATCATTTTAATCAAAGAAGATGACCGAATGGTCCCCGCAGGATAGTCGGGATCGGTCTTTAAACGATGTAATGAAAAATCCGGTTCATACCCTATGAGGCGTTTCAAATATCGATCCGCCTCATATTCCTGACCGGTTGCCTTATACAAAACAAACAGATTGCGCAAAGGCGCGCGAAACTCTGGCGCATGCATCGACGCCTTACGGTAGTGATAGATGGATTCTTCAAAATCCTCCATCGACATGGCCGCCAATCCGGCCAAAAGATGCCACCACGGCGCATATGCTGTGGCGGCCGCCAATTGTTCCCCATATCGCGCAGCGGCCAAAGCTTCTTTTGAATTCCCGCGGCGCAATTCTGTGCAGCACACAGCCGAATAAGCAAACGCATTGTTCGGATTTAACCGCAACGCATCGCGGGCATATAGCTCACCTGTTTCGACATCATTGCACAACATCACATAACATTGCGCCAACAGCGCACAGATCATCGAACTGGGTTCCTCCGCCAAACGGGCCCGCCCCATATGATATTGCGCCTTATCAACTTTTTCAGACCAGTTTTTATCAACCCGTTCCACCGCTTGCATTTGATGCAACATGGCCTTCCAGCTGTGAAAACTAGGCGCGTCATCAAATTCAATGGCCAGATCAAAAAACCTTTCGGCCTCGGCATAACCTAATGGATCAAAACGAAACAAATGGCGCATACCGCGTGCGGCATAGCCTTCGGCCGTCGCAGGATTGTCAGGCAGTTTCGCCGAAACGCGATAAGATGCTTCGACACTGCGAAACACCAATTCGCGAAACCAGGTGTCATCAATCGTTGTCGCCGTTTTACTGCGGGCGCGATGGGTCCAATAGGTCCGTCCAGACATCGGACCGTTCAACGCAAGACGCGCAGAGACGCTATCGGCATCCGCCAAGATTTCTACGCTTAAATCCAAGCCACGTTCGGGAACGGCAACGTGCATTTGCTCGCGATCCCCCGGCATCCGTTTCCGATGATAGATGTCCACCTCGCCGAAATCAGCCATCAAATCGCCAATCGCATCCGTCAATGCGTTGCAAATAAAACTGGATTGGCTATCCGACAGGGCGGTATCTGCGTAAACAAAGACTGGAAAGCGGCCCTGATGAACGCTGACAGGTTGAATTGGTGCAACAGGGGCTGGAACTGGTGCTGTTTGGTTGGCTCTTTTGGCGGACAACCAATCGTTAAATTCAGATCCTTCAATATCCAGACCTTCCAGATAATCCTGCCCAAGCTGGCAGGCCTTTTCATTCGCTTCAACGTCAGGAACAACACCCAAAAGGCGCACGGTTGTTCGATCAGTCTCTAAATGCTCTTTGCCCAACTGTTGACGGATCGCGGCCAGCACCTGCCGCAGACTGCCGCTGGCACGGTCCTGCGGGCTGTCGGGCCATAACATGCCTTCCAACCACCGCCGCGAACGGCGCTGCCCTTCGGCATCCAACAACAAAGCAATCAAAGCGAATGCTTTGGCTGACTTAAATGGAACATCATTCCCTTGGCGGTCCCGGACGGCGGGGGTGCCAAAGCTTTTAAATTTCATAATTGCTTTCACCCCAAACAGGAGTTTGCACTAAATTCCGCAAACCCGGCTGCATCGCAAACACGCCCAGTGCCAGATCCGCAAATAACGCCCGAATAACGCAAAAATAACGCAGCGTAACCAATGTGTAAATATCTCGTGGAAAGCGATTATGAGCGACGCCAAATCATCTGCACATATCATCAAACACCGTCGCTCCGTGAACGGTGACCTAACAGCGACGCAAAGCGCCTATAATACAGCAATGATCGGATCACCAAGAGGGGATTTCGCACAGGCTGCACAAGATGCCACAGACCACGATTTTATCGCAATGATCTGGAAAGGGCATTTTGCAGGGCAACCGACTTGGGGGCTGAAACCCTTTTGTGCAGTGTTACAGGATATCGATTCAGACCTTCGACAAAACCACTCACGCATTTATCAGCGTCTTGGCCATTGCGGGGTGCTGTCCTGCCGTCTAACGCGGATCAGTCAGTATGTGATTTCAAACCACAGCTGGGGCATTGCAATCGATCTGACACTTGGGGGCCAACGAGAAATTGATCTGACAGGCCAAGACTTTGACGATCTGGCGACAATCGCACCTGTCTTTATGAACCGCGGCCTGTATTGGGGACTGTCCTTTCCCAGACCTGAAGCCACACATTTCGAAGCCTCGCGACAGTTGATCCAGGCCTGGGCGTCCGAAGGGCTGATCCGTGGGGCAGAAAACAATATATTCGATAGCATTCAATTCGGGGAACGCTCGGTCGAGATCGAAAACATGCAGCGCGCAATCAACGAACTGCTCGAAACAAGCTACATTCAGGAAGACGGAATCTATGGGATTGATACACGCAATGCCGTGATCGAAGCACATATTCGTCTAGGGATGTCACCAGAGGCCCAGGCAAGTCCGCAATTTATGCGTAATCTGATCGGAGAATAACAAAAGAGCGTGCAAATTATTTGTTTTTAGTATCACTTTCAAACCGTGGCAGTTCAAAATTTAGTCCAGCACAATTCGAAATACATAAATTTCCATTTTTCATTCTTAAAGCAATATATTTGAAGGAGGTCAAAATGTCAGTATTTGGAGCACACGGGGCCCATGGCGCACACGGGGCTCACGGCGCACACGGAGCTCACGGCGCACACGGAGCTCATGGCGCGCACGGGGCACATGGTGCACACGGAGCGCACAGTGCACATGGGGCTCATGGGTCTGGCGTAGATGGCGCAGCTGCATATGCCTTGATGACAGCGGGGGACGCATTGGCGCCGGGCTGGGATGGTACAGCTATGCCAGATCAATTACCCCCACCTGTTTACACGGATGACATTGCCAAACTCGAAGCTTTAGAACCCGTTTCTCGGGCCAGCGTTTTGGCCAGTGAAACAAGTGGCTTGTTCACGGTTATGGCTGGCGCGGATCCAAAAATCCAATGTGAAGATTTTGAAGTGGCCCTAACGGTTCCAGATACCGAAACCCATCTCAAACCAGCGTTAAAACATCTTCGCAGTTGGTCTGATCTGCGCGCAGATCGCATGGCGGAAATTCTACAACAGCGCGGCGATATTCTAAGCTTTTTTGCAATGCAAGAACGCATGGATGCAGCCCGCATGCCATGGCATTATCACCTTTTGCATACGCTTTATAATGCCCTTTTGCCAAGTGAGCAGACTTTGAAATATCGCTGCAACGTGTTGCGCCCTATCGATTTAACCCCGATGGTCATGCCTGTTATAGCGACCCCTACGCATTCTGCATATCCGTCAGGTCACGCCATTGAAGCACATGCATTTGCAACCCTTATCGCATGTTTGAAGATGGGCGGCGTTGCACCTGTTCTCGACTATCTAAAGGGCAGCGCGACACCACAAATTGATTTACTGTTCCGTCTTGCGGCAAGAATTGCAGAAAATCGCACAGTTGCCGGGGTGCATTACCCAGTTGATTCCGCTCATGGCGCGATGATTGGCATCCTGCAAGCGCTGGCCTTTGCTGCGCGCTGCGAAGGGCAAAAGTTGGAATCCAGTAGCGCGATTTCTCTTGTGGGGAACGATTGGAAAACCAGCACGGATATGCCGCAGAATTTTGATTACATGATTTTCCGCACCGAATGTAGCTCGGGGATGTTTCGTGCTGTTTTTGACGGTCTCAGCCTAACCACGAACGACAGCGCCCCGATATTGAAAGCCGCCGCAGGCCGTGCATGGCGTGAAGCGGGGCGCTAAGCCCCGCCCAACCGAACTATAGTGCCACGCGCCCCATTTGGGGCGCGGATTGTCCGGCAGCGATCGGACCATTTAGCACAAGATGACGCGTCACAATCGCTGCGGCAGCCGAAGTTCCAGACAGGCGCACACGACCACGGGACAAGACACCTGCGGATGGTAGACCGCGCCGGTTTGGAAATGGATCAACAATCACACTGCAGCTGGGTTCTGATAAAGCACCCGGCAAAGACGGATCCCTCATTCCCGCAGAACTATAGGGCGCGGGGCGCATTTCGCCGTCACCCCCATCTGATTGGCGCGCCCCGACAAAGTAAATTCCTTCGGCCTCAGCCCCTGCATAATTCACATGCGTGCCCAAACGAGAAATCGGGGAATTTGCACCCGGTTTGGAAAAATCTTTTGTCACGTCATCCCAAACCAATGCGCTGTTATGCGTCAAATAAGATTGACGTCCAACCAACCGATGGCCCGTAGGCGTATCATCGCGGCGCACCTTCAGAACCACATCGCTAGGAGCAGCCCCATCTGTGTGCAGGGACACGCCCCAGCATCCAGCAGCGGCCGTCGCCGTAGTGCCACCAAAATCAGCCGTGCCCGAAACCACAACAGAGATACCCTGATCTGATCCTTGATCAAAAAACGTCACCATGGCGCACACACCTTGCGGCGTTTCAAGAACGAAAGATGTTCCCAAATCGGCAAATCGCAGTGTTTGCGGCACATCTCCGGGAGGTGTGATCTGCAACGATAAAGATTCCAAATCAGAACTGCGGATTTCCAAAACGCTGGATGAAAAATCCTCTGGCAAAACCTGCCATCCCAGATCCATCGGCGCGCATTTCGCAATACTGCCACGCGCCACAAGGTTGTCACGATAAGCGTTGCCATAGGCCGCACTGACGAATAGCCGTCGGGGCTTACACGCCACGTCACCGCACGCAGACAAACCCGAATTATACAGCGCAACCAGATAGTCCAACCAATCCGCAAAATAGCTTTTCTGATCCGGTCCAGCCAAAGAGCCCACCGATAGATTTAGGAACAGATCCTTCAGCACATGACCATCTTGGGCCGCGGTTTCCATAGCCGTTGACATCGCCCATGTGATCCCTCCCAGAATATAGGCTGGTGCCACCTGCCCGGAGCTGTCAGCAATCACCGATGCAGGCAGTTGCACCGCAAGCAAAGCGAGATCTCGTATCTTTTGGATTTCATCCGATTCAGAGATGTCCAATGGATCGGTTCCAAACGCCAAATCCGCCACTGCTGCACCATGTGTGACAGGCCTGTTTGTAGACGCATAAGGTTGCCCCGCACCGTCGAAACCGTTCAACTGACGGTAGGCCGCCGCCTCATCCAGTTGTTGTCGCAATGTTTCAATTTGCTGTTTTGAATAAACAGCACCACCCAATGGCAAATCTTGCAGCCATGCGGCTGCAAAGCGTGTCTGCCCGCTTTGGCCTAGGAAATTTCGATGCAAAATGGGCAAACCATCATCGATCACCACACCAAACGATGCCGACTGCCCCTCGTCCGGCCCAGCTAGCGCAGCGCCTGATGTTGACCCGCAAGGCAAAACCGCCGAGCAATCCGCCGCGTGTTCCGGGGTGAGGCAACATAGGTAATCGATCTCAAAATCACCGGCCAGTGCTGCCCGTCTGGAAAATGCCGCATGTAGCATCAGCCGGGGTAAATACCCGTCTTCCAAAAACCACCATGCCACCCCAATCCGAAACAGTTTTTTGTCCGCAGCCGTCAGGTAAAACCTATGAGCTTCCAAGCCATCAAACAAGATCGCACAGGCCTGTTGAATTAGTGCTTTTTTCTCGGCAAAATCTGTTGCCGCATCTAGCTTTAGCCCCAAGGATTGCGCCCAAGCAGATGTTTCCGTGATGCGGACAAAAAAGGTCACAATCGGATCCGAAACACCGCGCATTTTCAACCAATCGATGTGCGGCCATGATGATAGATCGTCGCGAATTTGCTTCCAGGTCATAAAATCCCCTTTTGCCCGTAGCGGCATAAAATATTTGGCGAAAACAGCAAATGCTGCGTGGTGAAAAATTTAAAAAAAATCATCAATTTCAAAATATGACGAACACGTCCATTCACGCATAATTTGCAGAATGAGACAAGAAATTCATTGTGGTTTTATCATTTTCACAACGTTCCGACGTTGATTATAACCCTCGTGCGAACTGGATCTTGCGTCAGGTCATTTCTATTCAGCGCGTATTTAAGCGCATGGAACGTTGTTGCCGTCCGCAAATAGTCGGCGCGGTCTTTGATGGCATCTCATCAGCCATCATTTAGGGGATCAGTCGACGTAACATTGGAAGCGAATGACGCTGGATAGACCGATATGGTTTTGTGATCATTCACCATATCGGTCCAATGAAGACGAACCGAGCTAAGTCTGGCTGAGCTCGATACTGCGGTTGCGGGATGCATCGATTGCAGCGCGCGCCAAATCAGCGATCCCATCTTGCCCGCGCATCAACTGCTTTAAGGCTTCTGCCGTTGTGCCCCCTTTGGAAGTCACAGCCTGACGCAAAGCTGTTGGATCTGCACCCGGCACAGATAACATATGCCCAGCGCCTGCCACGGTCTGTATGGCCAATGTACGTGCCAAATCCTCAGGCAACCCCAGATCAGTGCCTGCCTTGGCCATCGCCTCAGCCAGTGCGAAAGCGTAGGCTGGACCGGATCCGGCGACACCTGTGACCAGATGCAACATCTCTTCGTCGTCCAGTGTGACACAGGTGCCAACGGCCTCAAACAGGGTTTGGGCAAGCTGCATGGGCGCACCAACAGCCGCCGTATTCCCATAGATCGCAGTAACCCCCTGCCCTACGGATGCGGGCAAGTTCGGCATGCTGCGGATCACGGGCGTTTGCGGGCCGAAAACTGCTTCATATGCTTTGATCTCGATACCTGTCACGATTGAGACAATGATCGTTTCACCCCCACCAAATGACGCCAAGCTGGGCAATACGCTGTCCATGGTTTGCGGCTTAACACCGATCACAACAACGGCCGGCGACACAGGCGGGGTATCATTCACGCGCAAACCGGGTTGCGCAAGCACCCAATCAGACGGTGAAGGATCCATGATGGTGACAGCCGCAGGGGATACCCCTGCAGCCAACCACCCTTGCAAAAGGGCTTTTCCCATAAAGCCACAGCCCACAAGGACGAGCCCATTTTTATTGATGACGTCGATCATTGGTTACGCGATATCATCGGCAATCGCCTGTTTGTACAAGGCTTGGATTTTCTTGGTAATCGGACGATCCCCGGTTCCAATGGTTTTACCATCAATTTCACCAACTGGCGTTTGCGCGCCAAATGTGCCGGTCAAAAATGCTTCATCCGCGCCATAGGCTTCGTAGAGAGAATAGTTCTTTTCAAAGACAGGAATGCCATTGTCGCGACATAGGTCGATCACTTTTTGACGGGTCACACCTTTCATGCAGTAATCGCCCGTTGAGGTCCAAACCTCACCGCGGCGCACGATGAAAAAGTTGCACGCGTTTGTTGTGTTCACAAACCCATGCGGATCCAGCATCAAACCTTCATCTGCGCCCGCTTGTTCGGCCTGAATGCAGGCAATGACGCAGTTCAATTTGGAATGAGAATTGAATTTGGCGTCTTGGCTCATGGGCAGGCCACGCACCTGCGGAACAGTGGCCAGACGGATTCCCGCGGATTGCAGGCGATCAACAGGTTTGGAATGTTCCAAAATCGCAACAACTGTTGGGCCCCATTTGCTAAGGCCGGGATGCTGGAACGGCTTGGCCTTTTTGCCGCGCGTGATCATCAGGCGGCAATGCGCATCGGTCACCATGCCGTTTGCTTCGGCCGTTTCATTCAGGATCGCAAGAACATCCTCCGGCGTCATATCCAAATTGATGGACACCGCTTTAAGAGAATTGAACATACGGTCCATATGCTCGTCAAAAAAGGCCCATTTCCCGTTATACAGCCGCATGCCTTCCCACATGCCATCCCCCAGCATAAAGCCTGCATCATAGACCGACACCATCGCCTCGCCTTTGTGCTTTAGCTCACCGTTGACATAGATCAGAATATCGTCGTTGCGTGGATCATGTTCGCTGTCATGTGTTGTTGTTTTATCCAGATTTACCGTTGTCATGTCAGTGTCCTAGTATTTGACCCAAAAAGGCTTGTGTTCGTTCGTGTTGAGGGTTGTCGAAAAACTGATCTGGCGGGGCTTGTTCGATAACTTCGCCGCCATCCATAAAAATGACGCGATCTGCAACCTGACGGGCAAAGCCCATTTCGTGCGTCACACAGATCATCGTCATACCTTCATGTGCGAGACCCACCATGACATCCAACACTTCGGATATCATTTCAGGGTCCAAGGCAGATGTTGGTTCGTCAAACAGCATGATCGCCGGTTTCATGCAAAGCGCGCGCGCGATCGCCACCCGCTGCTGTTGTCCCCCAGATAACTGACCCGGGTATTTTTCGGCCTGCTCTGGAATTTTGACCTTTGTCAAAAGCTCCATCGCGTCACGTTCTGCAAGATGGCGTTCTTGTTTCCTCACAAGCATCGGTGCGAGGATACAATTTTCCAAAACCGTCATATGGGGGAAAAGGTTGAAATGCTGAAACACCATGCCCGTTTCGCGACGGATTTCATCAATGTTGTCCAGATTGTCATCCAGTTCGGTCCCCAGCACATTGATGGAACCGACCTGATGTTCCTCCAACCGGTTGATACATCTGATAAGTGTGGATTTACCTGAACCAGAGGGTCCGCAGATCACGATCTTTTCGCCTTTGGCGATATCAAGATTGATGCCCTTTAGCGCGTGAAACGTCCCATAATATTTATCCATATCAGAGATACGAACAGCGGATTGTGAATTGGTCATAGGGGTGTCCTATCTTTCGACAACAGCCATGCGGCGTTCCAGATACGCGCCATATCGTGACAGCGCAAAGACGAAGGTGAAATAGATCAGTCCGACAAAGCAGTAGACTTCGACATGGGCAAAGTTCCATTCCGCATTGCCATAAGCGGCATTGCCAGACGCCAAGATTTCGAAAAAGCCAATAATCACGACCAGAGAGGTTTCTTTAAACGTGATCACCAGCTGATTGATTGTGGCCGGCAGGGCATTGCGGAACGCTTGGGGTAAAATGATATAGCTGATGCGGTTCCAATAGCTCATGCCCAGCGCCATTGCGGCTTCGTCTTGTCCTGCTGGCAAAGACTGAATGCCGCCGCGAATAATTTCTGCCTGATAACACGCAAAGAACAACGCATAGCCAACAATCACCCGGTATAATTTGTCACCGATCATCCAACCCGGCAGGACAAAGGGGATCACGATAGCGAATGTGAACAGGATCGACAGCAATGGCAGGGATCGGATCGTATCAATGACCACGCCCATGGTCCGTGCAATCCAAGGCAATCGGGATTGTCGCAGCAAGGCAAAGACAATCGCCAAGGGCATACCAATCAGTGTCACACTGGCGAAAATGAAAATCGTCAGGGACAGGCCACCCCAATTCTGTTCGGATACCAGCGTCAATCCAAAGAAACCGCCACGCATAAGACAGTAGAACACGGCAAAGCCTATGATCCACAGCGCGCTTAAACGGCGGGCGGACCAGAACCAAGGCACACAGGATAAACCACCCGTTAGGACAATCGCCGCGCATGCAATTCCCGATCGCCATTGTTCTTCAAACGGGAACAGGCCGAAAAAGATCAACCGCCAGCGCGCGGCAATCACGGCCCAGCAGGCACCGCCACTGCCATGACCGCAATGGTCTTTGTCTGCGGGGCTCCAAATGGCCTGTTGAATGCCCCAACCAAAGAGGGACCAAACAACCCAAATCACAAAAGCAGCAAAGCCCAAAGTGACCACTGTATTCAATCGGGTTGAAAAATAATCGTCGCGTATGCGTTTAAACACGCCGGGTCCGGAATATGTTTGTGCCATCCCTCAGCCCCTTGCCTGCGTGCCTTTAAGCTTGATCGCGTCATTGACCCGATTCAGCGCAAAAGCCATGGTGTAGTTGATACATAGAAATCCGCCCATCAGGATCGCAATCAATTCCAGCGTTTGGCCGGATTGGTTGATCGATGTGGAGATCACCATAAAGAAGTCGACAAACCCAACGGCGATGCCGATTGTCGTGGCTTTGAACAACCAGACATATTGATTGATCAGCATCGGCATTACAGCGCGGATCGCGAGGGGCAATCGGATACGAGTAAAGATTTGCCAAGGCGTCAAGCCCAGCGCAAAGCCCGCCTCTTTTTGCCCATTGCTGACCGCATTAAAGCCCGCCCGCACGATTTCACCGATATAGGCACCGCCATATATGGAAATTGCGACAATGCAGGTCAAAAGTTCGGGTGAAACACGAATACCTTCGCGGAAATTCAAACCCTTCAAATAAGGCAGGTTCAACAATGGCGTGTCAGGAATACGACCCATCGCCATCACGACACATGCCGCAAAACCCCATGCCAACCAAATGCTGCGGGCCCGCGCCGTTTTTTCCTTTGGCATCATTTTCGCAAAGCGGCGGCTGGTTGTAAGGTTCAGCCAAACGGCGAACGCAATAACCAATCCGATGGCAGACAAAAATACGGACAGTCCAGACACATTCAATCCGGGCAGGTAAACACCACGCCCGCTTAGAAACGCGATACCACCGATATCATAGGCATCACGCGGTTTGGGCAATGTGGTGAGGATCGCGTACCAAAAGAAGGCTTGCAGCAAGAGCGGAAGGTTGCGGAACACTTCGACATAGATGGTTCCGATCAATTCAGCCATCTTATTGCCCGACACGCGCATGATGCCGATGGCGATCCCGATGATGGTTGCGAAACTCATAGAAATGACGCCCAGAAAGAGCGAATTCAACAACCCCACCCAAATCACTTTTAAATAGGAATCTGATGTCGAAAAATCGATCAGGGAAAAACTAACCCCCCAGCCTGTGGCGCGTTCCAGGAAATCAAAGCCCGACGTCATCCCTTGCGCTTCGAGATTTGTCCGAGCGGTCATCACAAAGATCACAAGCATCACAGCCAAACCGCCCACAAAGAGGGTCTGAAGCGTGCGGTCCCGGTATGATTTCTGTTTGAGCAATGCAAGCATGCGCGCACCCGTAGCTGTTTCGAAACGAAGGGAATTGAATGGGGACCCAGGGGAGACTTCGGGCCCCCAAGGTGGATCAGTCGACCATCAATGGGTAGAACAATCCGCCATCCTTATAGAGCTGGTTCATAGCCCGCGGCAGTTGATAGGGTGCGCCGATGTTGCGCTCATAGATTTCAGCGTAGTTGCCGACTTCTTTGATCAGATTGTAGGCCCAGTCATCTGACAGCCCCAAGCGCGATCCATAGCCAGGAGTCACACCAAGGAACTTACCAATCTGCGCTGATGGTGGATTTGCTTTGAATTCATCCACGTTCTCGCTTGTGATGTCATACAGTTCTGCAAACCAAAGCGATGACAGCATCCAGTTCATAACGTCCAACCAATCGGGATCACCTTCGGGCACGATGATACCTTCTGGTTCCAGCGCTAAAACATCTGGCAGGATCACATGTGCGGAAGGATCTTCGGATGTCGCACGGGCCGCCGCCAATGGTGGCGCCAGCAGGGTCAGACCATCGCAACGGCCATTGAAATAGGCGGTGCGCACTTCATCACCGGATTCAAAAACGATGATTTCAGCGTCAATGCCCAACTCTTCAATATAAGCGGCTAGGAATTTTTCGGTTGTGGTACCAGCGGATACACAGATCGATCCACCGTCCAAATCAGCAACGCTTTCAGCGCCGATTTCGGCATGCGCCATAACGTGGAAACCCGCCACAAAATATGGGCGTGAATAGGCAAGGTTCAATTCGGTATCGCGGCTTTGGGACCAGCCGGACAGTTTGATGATCACATCAATGTCGCCAGATTGCAGCGCAGGCCAACGCTGTGCCCATGAAATTGGAACGATATCCATATTCCCTTCGGATGTTCCAAAGAGGGATGCCGCAAGACCACGGCACAGATCGATATCCAAACCGGTCCAGTTACCTTCATCATCGACTTCAGCAAAGCCAAGAAAGCTGCCGTTATGGCCGCTACACAGCAGTTTGCCGCGTTCTAATACCGTGTCCAACCGGCTATCTGCCGATGCCGCGCCGGCCGCCAAGCACAGCCCGGCTATTGTCGTCATTAATTTATTCATGTGTTGCTCCTGTCGGGTAAGCGGTGATTCCTTGCCGACACTTTGTCGACATTATTTTCCACAACGCTAGTCGACAGATTGTCGGCAAATCAATACTATTCATGAGGTAAATTTCATTGCGCGTCTGATTAGATTATCTTTTGGGCAAACATGACGGATAGCGAACGATCACATATGCCCAAAGATGAAAAAGATAGCGCCAAAGCCCCCCCACCCAAACGCGGCGGTGGCGCGCACCATATCTACACCGAGCTGAAGAATGAGATTCTCGAACTCAAGCTAGAGCCAAGTTCGCCTTTGGATGAAACCGCTTTGGCCGCGCGGTTTTCTATGTCACGGTCCCCCATTCGCGAAGCGCTAGTGCGTTTGTCAGCAGATGGTTTGGTGCGCACATTATCCAATCGCTCGACGATCGTCGCGCCCCTGAACATCGAACTACTGCCGCGTTTTATTGAAGCCATTGATTACCTTCAGCGCGCAGTGACCGTTCTGGCAGCGATGCACAGAACCGATGCTGACATCACAGTGATGACGCAAGCGGCGGAAAGCTATGATGCGATTTGTGAAACCGGTGATGCGCTTACCATGTCTGAGGCCAACAAAACGTTTCACATGGCAATCGCGAATGCAGGCGGCAATCCCTATCTCGCCAAAGCTTACGAACGTCTGCTAGATGAAGGCAGACGGGTTTTGCATTTTCATTTCAAACATATCCGTAAACAGGGCGGACCATTTCCGTTCAGCCCAGAACATCATTTGATGATCGCCGCCATCAAGAACCAAAACACAGTAGAAGCCGACCGACTGGCCCATGAACACACGCGCATTTTCGATGATCGCCTAAAAGAATTTATGCAGATCAATTATCTTGCTCAACCCAGCGACATATCAGACTAGAACGGCGAATAAACAGGGGCGTGCACCGCACATCGTGCTTATGTGCCATCAACGCGGCGGCCATAAACCGCAACAGCGTGGCCAATTGCGGTGACCTTTATCACTTAATCTGAAATCGCCCCAAAGGGATCCTTTTCCATTTGCTCTAATGACGCGAATTCAGCAGCCGTCAGAACAATACCATCCCGCTCGGATTGGGCCCGCGCAGCAAAGCGGCGCTGGGATGGCAGCCTAGCACCCTGCCCCGCAATCGCATCGATCAAACGTTCGCCTTCGGCAATGGGATCTCTGCCAGATCTTTTGGCAAATACGGCAGGTGATAGCGCAAGGATCAATGCGCCGTGACGCGGCAACAAGGACGTCGTTCCCGTAAATTCAAGCGCCTCTTGGCTCATAAATTCACCCAACATCGCACCAGAGAGCAGTTCAATCATCGTAGAAATTGCCGATCCTTTATGCGCACCGAAAGGCAGCATCGCCCCATCAAGAGCGGTTTGAGGATCCGTTGTCGGGTTTCCATCCCGATCCACCGCCCACCCGGCAGGCAGGTCAGTTCCTGCACGACGATGCAACTCAATCTCACCTCGCGCGGCTACAGATGTGGCAAAATCAAACACATAGGGAAATTCCCCAGCGCGCGGCCAGCCAAAGGCAAACGGGTTGGTTCCCAGTAATGGCTCCTTACCACCCGACGGCGCGACAGTTGCGTAGCTGGGGCACATTGACAGTGACGCCAGCCCGCGCTCTGCTAGTTTTTCAACCTCGTACCAAAGCGCAGAAAAATGCAGACAGTCCCGGATCACCAACGCGGCAACCCCAAGTTCTTTGGCGCGCTCGACAAGAATGTCCTCGGCTACGTCAAAGGCTGCAGGGGAAAATCCACCACCAGCATCCACTTCGATCACCGCCTGCCCAGAATCGTGCAGTTCAGGAACCACCTGTGGCAGAACTTTCCCAGCAGAAAGCGTCGCAAGGCACCCCTGGGTGCGATAGATCCCATGCGACTTACACCCATCACGTTCACCCGCCGCAATGACATGGGCAACAGCACCAGCCGTGGCAGAGCGCACACCAGCATTTTCAAAAATACGGGCAACACGCCCCTGCAGATCCGCATATGTTAGCGTGATGTCAGACATTAGTGATGCTCCGGTTTCATATCTACATAGGTGCACGCCCAAAAAACGCGCGCATCACCATCGCCGATGTTGCGCAAGCCATGTTTCAACATGCTATCAAAATAAGCGCAGTCCCCGGTTTCCAATGTAACGGGCGCATAATGCTGCACCACCAGTTCAATTGATCCTGACAAGACAAACAACACTTCCTCGCCCGCATGCCCTTCCAGATCATCCTCCATCAGGGGATCCCGACGCGTAACCGATGTCACCAGCGGCATGATCTTTTTTTCCGCCAGCGAATTGCACAGCATTTCGTATTCAAACTTATCCGTGCGCACATGACGCCCATCCCCGGCCCGTGTGACAGTCATTCGGGTCGTAGGTGGCGTCTGCGCCTCGGCCGAGATCAGCCTTTCAATGCCAACATCATAGGCCCGCGCGATGCGAACAAGGTTTTCATAACTGGGGGACACGCGCCCGTTTTCAATCTTATGGATCGTAGAGACCGCCAGGCCAGAACGCTCTGCCGCAGCCTCTAATGTCAAACCGCATGCTGTTCTCTCGGACTTCATCCGCATGCCCAAAGCCTGTCGCAACTTTGGCTTTTCCACGTCCCAATCCGTTTGATCCGGCAGCATTCAGGCACTTTCCCAATAGTACAATTTTTTCTTTTATTACCAATTCATATTCTTTATGCCAATACTGAATTTAGACAGCCCACGGCAAACACCGTGACCATCCCGCAATCGATAGGATTTCAAAATGCCGATCCGCCTTGTGACTTCAGTTTGTGATGGCCCCATTCTGGTCTGTGACGAAGGCGTCAGTTTTTGGGGGGGCGTAGATCCTGAAACCGGCGTGATCATGGATCGCATGCATCCCCAATTCAGGGCCAGCTTGGCCGGTAAAATTGTTATGATGCCCACCAGCCGAGGATCCTGCACTGGCAGCGGTGTCTTATTGGGCTTGGCCTTTGCGGGTAACGCGCCCAAAGCCATCATTTTTCGCGAGACGGAAGACATCCTAACTTTGGGCGCCCTGATTGCAGGCAAATTGTTTGATCACGACATTGCCATCCTGCGACTAAGCCACGCGGATTATGATGCGCTTGCCATGCAGACATATGCCAGCATTACCGAAAATGAGATCTTGGCAGATGACCTGACGCTAGAGATTAACAATGACACGATGCAACCTATCCAATTGAGTGATCAGGACAGCGCCATTCTGGCCGGGTCGCGCGGGGCTGCGGCCCAAACCGCAATGGAAATAATTGTCGCGATGGCCAAGGCCACACAATCGCACGAGCTAATCGATGTCAGCCGGGTCCATATTGACGGCTGTATTTACGCCGGCCCCGCATTCCTAACCTTCGCCCGTAAAATGGCTGACCTGGGCGGGCGGGTTTGCGTACCAACGACGATGAACGCCATTTCGGTCGATCATGCAAATTGGCGCATGCAAGGTGTTGCGGAATCTTTCGGACAGCCTGCGCAAAGACTGGCAGATGCTTATGTCGAAATGGGTGCCCGCCCCTCATTTACATGCGCCCCCTACCTTCTGGACGATCAACCCGAGACCGGAGAAAACATCGCATGGGCAGAAAGCAACGCCGTCATTTATGCCAATAGCGTTCTTGGCGCTCGCACAATCAAACATGCCGATTTCATGGATCTGTGCGTAGCCCTAACCGGTCGTGCGGTCCGATCTGGCGTGTACCTAAATGACGCGCGCCGCCCGCAAATTATTCTGCATGTTGATGCACCAGATGATGCCGATGATGCATTTTGGCCCATGTTGGGCTGGCTTGCAGGCAAAGCAGCTCCTGACAGAATTCCATTGATACAGGGTTTGCACGCATCCAATCCCAGCACCGATGACTTAAAAGCGCTTTGCGCCGCATTTGGAACGACCTCGGCTGCGCCAATGCTGCATGTCCATGGCATAACACCGGAAGCACATATGCCTGCAGAAGCGGATGCACCACAGGTACACATCACATCCAAACAGTTTGCCGACCTGTGGCGGGGCTTTAATAAAGCCGATCATAAAATTGACCTGATCGCATTAGGCAGCCCACATTTTTCGGCAACAGAATGTCACGCTTTTGCCAAATTGATGGATGGCACGCATGTGACTGACGAGGTATCCGCCATCATTACGCTTGGGCGCGACACGTTGAAGACGATTTCGGACAATGGTGTAAAGGATCGATTGGAACAGGCCGGCATTCAGATCATTCCCGACCTGTGTTGGTGTTCAATTTCCGAACCCGTTTTCCCCCCTGACACCAAAACCCTGATGACCAATTCAGGGAAATACGCCCATTATGCGCCCGCTCTTTCAGAACGCTCTGTTCGATTTGGCCCCCTATCCTATTGCGCGATTGCCGCACAAACCGGCATGGCACCAAACACGCCACCAAGCTGGATAAGCAACACCTAACACGAGTCAGGCCAAGCCACAGCCGCGACACATGACGTGCCTTTTTGCAGATCATCAGGATCATATCGCCCATCAAAAAGGGCTGTTTGAACACAGAAACAGTACCTGTTTCGCGCAAAAATTATGCAGAAATAGCATTTTTCCAGCATTCTCCCAAAAATCAGACACGATCTGCCATCCTGCCTTTGGGTCCTATCGCCTCTGCATCCTAAGATGTCCTTGCAGGGCACTTAGGGTTCCGTTTGGCAGGTGATACACCGTCAAAGTCAGGTCCGAGAAGTGCCGCCTTAGCGCAATAGCGTTGGGGTACACGGCGGGCCAAAATCCCGGGAGGTCACTGCGCAAGGCTTGCCTGCGTTCCTCTATCCGCGTTGCACGGTAAGTCCACACATAAATTGGCGGATGACAACGGGGTAACTATGACACTGACAACTCTCAAACGCTTGGCTACAGCAACCGCTCTGGCATCAACGACAGTCGCAGCACCCGCGGCCTTTGCCCAAGACAAGCCTTCTTTTACAATCGGTTGGTCCATCTATGTCGGTTGGATGCCATGGGGTTATATGGAAGACAGCGGCATTTTGGACAAATGGGCTGACAAATATGGCATCGACATCGAAGCCGTCCAGATCAACGATTATGTTGAAAGCATCAACCAATACACCGCCGGCGCATTCGATGGTGTTTCTGCGACCAACATGGATACATTGTCTATCCCTTCTGCTGGCGGCGTGGATACGACCGCTCTTGTGATTGGTGATTATTCCAACGGAAATGACGCAATCATTTTCAACCAACCCGGCACATTGGAAGACCTGGTCGACAAGCCCGTAAACTTGGTCGAACTATCCGTATCACACTACCTGCTCGCCCGCGCGCTTGACAGTGTGGGTTTGAAAGAATCCCAATTGGCCACAGTGATCAACACATCTGACGCTGATATGATCGCCGCCTATTCTGCGCCAGAGGTTGAGGTCGTTGTGACCTGGAACCCTATCGTTCAGGAAATCGTGGACACGGACCCGAACGCAAACATCCTGTATGACAGCTCGAAAATCCCTGGCGAAATTTTGGATCTTTTGGTGGTGAACACAGAAACTTTGGCAGAATACCCAGAATTTGGCAAAGCACTGGTAGGCGCATGGTACGAAGTGACATCCCTCATGGCCGCAGGCGATGAAGACGTCCTGACAGCGATGGCCGTCGCATCCGGTACAGATCTTGCAGGGTATAAAGCACAGCTCGCTGCGACAAACATGTTCTACGATCCAGCCGCAGCTGTTGCACAGGCTACATCCCCGGAATTGCCCACGACCATGAGCTACATCGCGAATTTTCTCTTCGACAAAGGCATCTTGGGTGAAGGCGCACCAGACGCAGATTTCGTAGGGATCGAATATCCAGACGGAACAATCACAGGCGATCCAAACAACGTCCAGTTCCGCTTCAATTCCGAATTCATGCAAATGGCCGCAGACGGCGCACTGTAATCAGCAAGGGTTCAACCAAACATGTGCAGGGGGCCGCGATAGGTCCCCTGCAAACCAGAAATCATGCTAGATCAGCCACCGAAAACTGCGTGCAGCACAGGCCACAGGATCCAATACAGCGACATCCAGATCCTGCTTGACCCTATCAAAGACCTGTACCATCCCACCACACCCCAAAATGACGGCATCAATCCCATCCTCTGTTTGGGCATTGCGGGCCTCTGTCAAAATCTTGCGACCAGCGCTTTTAGGATCGGCCTCCAGATCCAGAACCGCCACGTCGGAGGCACGTACCTGCCCCAACAGGCCAGACAGCCCATATGCCGATATATTGCGTTCCAAAATCGGCACAGAAACCGCCAAAGTGGTCACGACACTAAACCGCAATTGCCGCAACGCTGCGTATATATAGGCCGCTTGCCCGATACCAATCACCGGACAAGATGCCATACGCGCCGCTTGGTTTAATGCCGTATCGTCAAAGCAGCCGATGATGATACCCTGCACCCCATCACGTTCCGCTTGCGCCACAAGCTCCAGCAAAGGCGCTTCGGCGGCGATACCATCGGCATCCCCTTGAATGGACGCGGGTCCTTCAAAAGAGGTCCATCCAATAAATTCAATGTCAGGCGCTGCCAGCCTAGCAGCATGAACCATTGCATCTGTCATAGCGGCAGTGCTGTTTGGGTTGATAAGAATGACAGCCATTCGGGACTATACCAACCCTTTGCCAGCGTCCGATCCCTGACGGGATCTTTTGCGGTTCATGATCCATGCAAGGATCAAGAAAACCCCAATGATCAGCAGAGAAAATACCGTTGTCAGCGTGCCCAAAGCAAACAGCACCGGTGTTGTCACATTGGTCGTCATACCGAAAATTTCTAGCGGCAACGTGTTGTAGCTGCCCGATGTCAGCAGCGTGCGCGCAAATTCATCATAGCTGAGCGTAAAGCCAAACAGCGCAACACCGATCAAGGATGGCGCGATGATCGGCAGAACCACATGGCGTAATGTTTGCCACGGGCTCGCACCCAGATCGCGCGCAGCTTCTTCAAAGCTTTGATCAAACCGGTTGAAGACGGCAAACATAATCAGCAAACCAAAAGGCAAGGTCCAAGTTAGTTGCGCGCCATAACCCGTTGTAGACCAATGCACATTCAGACCTGCCTGGGACCATATCAGACCAACACCCAGCGAGATAAGGATAGATGGGATCACAAGCGATGTGATGATCAGATAGAATAGAATTCCCGACCCGGCAAATCGCTTGCGAAATGCCAAACCACCCATGACCGAAACCACAACCGTGGTCACCATCACCATCAGACCCAGGACAATCGAGCGCGAAAAAGATCCCCAAATATCCCCAACGGCTTGTTGCTGGAACAGGTCCTTAAACCAATGCAGGGACACTCCGCGCATTGGAAAGGTCAGCCCTCCGCCGGGCCCTTGGAAGGACAAAATGGCGATGGTCAAGGTTGGACCATAGAGGAACACAAGGAACAGCACAAAGATTGCTGACAGAATGTAAAAGGATGTGGGGCGCGGCTCCATCATAGTTCCTTTCGGATATCAACAAAACGCAACAGGATCCCGATCACCATCAGCACTGTAATCAGCAGGATCACCGCTGTCGCTGACGCAGAAGGGTATTGCAGCAAGCCGATATCATTTTGAATCATGCGCCCGACATTGGCGGATTGACTGCCGCTCATGAAGCGGACCGTGATGAAATCGCCCATCACCAGTGTTACAACGAATATGGTGCCAATCATAATGCCCGGTTTGGTCAGTGGAATGATCACATACCACAGAACCTGCCACCCCTTGGCACCGCCATCCACGGCCGCCTCGATCAAAGACTTATCAATCCGCATCATCGTGTTAAAAATAGGCACGACCATAAACAGCGTATAGAGGTGAACAAACGCCAGTATTACACTAAAATCGCTGAACAAAAGCCACTCAACCGGTTCATCAATAACACCCCAAGATATCAACGCGGAATTTGCCAAACCATTGCGTCCCAAGAATGGAATCCACGAAATCATGCGGATGATATTGGATGTCCAAAATGGAATGGTGCACAGCAGAAACAAGGCGATTTGCCAGGTTAAGCTGCGGACATGGAATGCCAGAAAATATGCGACCGTAAACCCGATCAACAGCGTACAGATCCACGTGATCAACGCATATTTGAACGTGTTGAGAAACACGCGATAGGTGACCTCTGACGTGAGAAGGAATTCGTAATTGTCGAATTGAAAGGCCGGATAGATCGACCATTCGGTGGCACCCCAAAAACTAACGACCGTTATCATGACAATCGGGGCCATCAGAAAGACCAACAGCACCAACGCCATTGGCATAGCCATCAGCCAGCCCATGATATGGCGATTTAGGTTGCCAGACAGTCGTGATTTTAAAGAGGTCATTCGGATCAATTCGGGAATTTATTGTCAAAAGAGCATCCCCGAGCTTCCCCGGAGATGCGGTTTTCCATCGCTTAAGCCGCGATGAATTCGTTCCATTTGCGAACCATATATTGGTTTTCGTCCATAACCGCGTTCCAGCACGCGACAGCGCCCATACGGTCATAAAAGGATCCACCGTCACGCACGGCGCCAGCTTTTTCCATAACAGTGCCAAATGGGTTCGTAATGTCGCCTTCAGCCGCTTTACCTTCGAACCAAAAGCCCCATTCATCCGCTGTCATAAAGTCTTTGGATGTCTCAGGCACAGCGGAATAATAACCCTGACGCATCAGGAAACCACCAACCCAACCGGACAGGTACCAGTTGATATATTCATAGGCCGCATCCAGTTCGATACCCGACAGAGATGCCGACAGGCCAAGACCACCACCCCAAGAGCGATAACCCTCTTCCAGTGGCTGATAGACACATGGAATGCCTTGCGAGCGCACGGCTGTGATCGCAGGGGACCACATGGATTGTATCACAACTTCGCCCGATGCCATCAGGTTCACGGATTCATCAAAGGATTTCCAGAACGCACGGAATTGACCGGCTTTCTTGGCTTCCGTGAAGATACCGAGCGTCATGTCGATTTCTTCTTTGGTCATATTACCCTTATCTGGGTATTTGTATTCACCCATGGATTCCACGACCATCGCCATGTCCATGATACCAATGGAAGAAATGTCCAAAATGGATGCTTTGCCCTTGAATTCTGGGTTCAGCAATTCCGACCAATTCTTGATCGGACGACCGATCAGATCTGGGCGAATACCCAATGTGTCAGCATTGTAGATCGTTGGGATCAGAGTCATCCAACCGGACTCTTCCTGCACGAATTCTTTGCCGTCAGCGCCTATTGTAAAGCCAACTGTGTGCGGCGCTGTACCTTGCGCAATAACGCTTTCCGGCGTCAATTTACCAGAACGGAACGTGCCAACGATCTTGTCGTAATTGGTGATTTTGGACGTATCCATCGCCTGCAGGTTGCCTGTCGGCCAAACCTTTTTACAGATCCAGTATTCGATATCTGCGATATCAAAACTGTCTGGCTGCGTGGCCGCGCGCTGCGTCACGCTGTCGGAATCCAGCGCGGTCATTTCTAGGGTGAACCCCAGATCCTCTTTTACCTTTGTAGCAACTTCATTCAGGTTGGATACACCTGTCCCGAATTGGCGCAGCGTGACGTCTTTGATCGCTTGGCCCCAAACCATTGGAGCAGAAAGTGTTGAAGCCGCCGCAGCCGCAGCCCCTGTTTTCAGCATCGATCGCCGCGAATAGCGGATTTTTGGAATAGTTGTCATTTTAATTTCCCCGTCAGTTTTTCAATATTTTTCAAGCGCTCAGGGCATGGGCCGCCTGATCCTCCCAATAGAGGCCAACAGCCTCACCCAAATCCTTCGGTGCATCGAAGAAAACTTTATCTGGCAACAATGCCGTGACATCCTGATCCCCGGCGACCGCAGCCGTTAGGGCGACATGTGTTCCTTGATATTCAATATTGGTGATTTTCCCCTGCATCCGCGCGCCCTCTGGCACGCCCAATTGCAGTGCATCCGAACGTACTGCCACGGGCCCGCCCGGCAAAGAAATCACGTTATGAGATCCAAGGAAACGCGCAACAAATGCGGTGGCGGGCGCTTCAAAAACCTGACGCGTTTTACCTGCTTGTTCAATCTTGGCATTGTTCATCACCACGATTTCATCGGCCAACGCCAGCGCCTCGTCCTGCCCATGCGTGACATGGATAAAAGTAATGCCCAATTCGCGCTGCAACCGTTTTAATTCAGCCCGCATACGGATGCGCAGGAATGGATCGAGCGCTGATAGCGGTTCATCCAATAACAGTACCTGCGGTTTCGTTATCAACGCACGGGCCAAAGCAACCCGTTGCTGCTGACCACCGGACAACATAGATGGCAAGCGTTGCGCATAGTCCGACATATCGACCAGATCCAACATCTCAGCCGCATGTCCAAGCCGGGTCGCCCGATCCACGCCCTTCATTTTCAAACTAAAGGCGACATTGTCGATGACGCTAAGATGGGGAAACAGAGCATAGTTTTGAAACATCATAGCCGTGCCCCGTTTCGCCGGTGGCAGATGCGAAATATCACGTCCCCCTAACAGGATTGACCCATTGGAAACGGTTTCATGCCCCGCAACCATGCGCAATGTCGAAGATTTTCCACATCCCGACGGGCCAAGCAAGCAGGCATATGTGCCAGCTGCAAAGTGATAGCCGATTGAATCTACGGCAATAGTATCACCGTATGATTTGGTCAGCGCCACGAATTCTAGATCTGGTGCGTTTTGCATATCGCCTCGTGTGTTAGTACGGCTAGGATTGACGACACATCTGCGGAACACAGAGATTTTTTTTCAACTTGGCGATCAGGAAACACAACTTGCCCGAATTGCGTGCGACTGAGGCGCACAATGTTCAATATAGAGACTCAAATTGTATACGATTTACCAAGCAAGCCACGATCCCCTTGCACCCAGAGCCCGGCCCTGACAGTGATGGCCAATAAGAGGTGCGCATGAAAGATAGTGGTTCCCAAAGCAGCAATTCCAAATCCGTGGCAACATCAGAAGATATCGCTGCGCGCCTTACGGATGCCGTTCACGAGCACCGCCTTTTGCCAGGCATGAAGCTAAATGAAGACGAGGTTGGCGAAATCTTTGGCGTCAGCCGAACCATTGTTCGTCAGGCTTTGCGTGCCATGGGTCACGAGGGCCTTGTGACGATTGAACGCAATCGCGGTGCATTCGTAGCCAAGCCCACAATCAAAGAAGCCCGCGAGGTCTTCGAAGCCCGCGCTTTGTTAGAACCACAAACCGCACGCGCCGCTGCCGAACGCATGACGCCCGCAGACATCACTATGTTGAACCAACATATTGAAGATGAACATGCGGCCTTGGCCAGCGGTAAATACGGGCTCGCACTAAAGCTATCCGGTGATTTCCACGTAGAAATAGCGCGCATTTCGGACCATGCCACAATCGAAACTTTCATCCGCCAACTCGTGTCACGGTCATCTCTTGTGATTGCGCTCTACTGGCGGCGTCGCAATGCGCTTTGCGAAAGCCATGCGCATCATGCGCTGCTAGATGCGTTTGAAAACAAAGATGGCAACAGCGCAGAGGAATTGATGAAAGGCCATTTGCTTGATCTTGTCTCGCAACTGGATTTGCGCGAGGCGCAAAACACCAACGTGTCCTTAAAAGCCGCGCTGTCCCAATGATCGATTTTCGAAATGCAACAAAATCTGAAATCGCCACAATTCTAGAATGGGCCGCTGCCGAAGGATGGAACCCAGGCCTTGAAGATGCAGCAGCGTTTTACAACGCTGACCCACAAGGCTTTTTTGTAGCGACACAACAAGACAATCCAATTGCAGCGATTTCTGTCGTCAATCACAATCGGACCTTTGCCTTTCTTGGCCTGTATATCGTGCTGCCGGCATTTCGCGGAAAAGGGATCGGATATGATCTGTGGAAATTTGCGCTAGATCACGCCGGCCCACGCATTGTCGCGTTAGACGGTGTTCCGGAACAACAGGCGAATTATACAGCGTCAGGCTTTGAAAGCGCGGGGGCGACGGTGCGGTTCGAGGGTAGTATTGCGCCCAAAAACGCCGCCTCGATCCGCTTGGCAGAAACCTCAGATGTATCTGCACTGGTCACAAAAGAGGCTGCGGCCTCCGGCGTGCATAAACCAGCCTATTTAACTGCGTGGATGTTAAACACACCAAGTAGAAAAACGTTCATATGCAAAGATAGCGGTGCGTTCTGCACGGCGCGATCTTGCCAAAACGGCACAAAAATTGGCCCACTTCTGGCAAAATCGCCTCAAGACGCGCAGGCCCTTATGCAACATGTCGCGCATGTCTTCGGGCCTGACATCGTCATTGATGTTCCTGGCTCTGCCAGCCAGTTGACCGAATTGTGCAATGCTTTTGCTATGAAACCCAGTTTTGAAACGGCACGCATGTATCGTGGAAGCTTTTCATATCAACCGCTGGATCTATTTGCGGCCGCTACATTAGAGCTTGGCTAGAAACTGGCATGTTTTGGCACAGAATTTGTGCCGCAAATTTCATCCAGCCTTTCACTAAATACGTCCAAACCGGATCATATCCGAGATTGGGTTTCTCTTCGTTCAAAACCTTGGGCAGAGTTGCCAACATGATGGAACACGCACCAGGTAAAACAAGCCCTGCATCACTGGCCCAATTGCCGGGCGTGTGGCGCAGAGATCTTATTCAAACCCCCGATTTGAAAGATACGGAAAGCCAAGTGTTTTGGCTGCAGGGTCAGAATCTCTTTGGGGATCTGCGTGTCGAACCCACTAGTCGCGTTGCGTTTTCCGGGCAGTTACTGCAGCAAGAGATCGTTTTCACGTGGCAAATGGATCTGATGAGCTTCGATCAACCTGAATTCCCTGATGCGGGACAGTTGGCCTGGGATGGTGAAGATCTATGGGAATTCGGCGTGCACCAAACCTATACGGAGTTGTGGCGTCGGGCTGGGTCCGTTGGTCCTGGTGATTTTGCACTTTGGCTGACCCATAGGGATGGTCGACACGCCGCACGCCTACGCTTTGGTGGATTTGAATTTGCACAAGTTGGTCAGCCCGGACAGCCAAGCGAGCACGCTAAGATAAAAGGTGTCTGCCCGCGATTTGGCGCCATCGAAACGCAAATCGGTGAGCACGCTAAAATCGAAGAGGTGATGTCCATAACTCCGCAAACCGTTGCAGACACCGATTGGTGCGTTGGTGCAACCGAAACATTTTAACTACCCAAGGAGGCATTCCATGGCCAGCTTTCACGAAATCCCAGTCGTCGACATTTCTGCCCTTGGAGGCACAGATGCAGATGCGCATGCCCAAGTCATCAAAGACATCCGTTTAGCGGCGACTGACGTTGGATTTCTATACATTTCCGGCCATGGGATTTCTCAGACCAAAATAGACGCCCTGCATGATGCCGCCAAAGCATTTTTTGCGCGCCCCCTCGAAGACAAAATGTCCGTCTATATCGGAAAATCCCAATATCACCGGGGATATGTGCCCGAGGGAGAAGAACGTTTTGCCGGCGGCACAGCAGATGCCAAAGAAGCGTTTGACCTGTCCCAAGAAGTGCCCGCCGATCATCCCAGAATCTTGGCTGGAGACAAATTTGTAGGCCCTAATCAATGGCCAAGCCCCGACCTAGGGTTTCGCGAAGCGGTTGAAGGCTATTTCAACGACGCATTTTCGCTGGGTCGGCGATTGTTACAGGGGTTCTGCGAAGCCTTGGGATTGCCGCCAGATCACCTTGATCCTTTGGTCACAACGCCACCATCGCAACTCAGGATGATCCATTACCCCTTTAATGCCGGTGCCGAAGATCGTCCGGGAATTGGCGCACATACTGACTATGAACTATTCACTCTGTTGTTGTCCCGCACACCAGGATTGGAAGTCATGAATGCCGATGGCGATTGGATCGACGCCCCGCCTGTTCCGGGGGCGATCATCGTCAATGTCGGAGATATGTTAGAGGTGCTGACAAACGGATTGTTTGTTGCAACCTCTCACCGCGTGCGGAAGGTCAAAGAAGAACGATATTCGTTCCCCCTATTCTTTTCCTGCGACTATTCTGTCGAAATCGCACCGCTTCCCCAATTTGTAACGCCAGAGACGCCTGCGAAATTTGAACCGATCAAGGCAGGTGAACATCTATTGGTCCAGACCGCGTTGACCTTTGAATATCTCAAGAAACGCCTGGCAGAAGGGGAATTGATCCTGCCAGAAAACAGCTATGACCTGTCTTCATTTGGACAAGAAGCAAAGCAGCGCGAAGATGTTTAAACTTTGGGGGTCTCAAATATCTGTTTGAGGTTCCCGTTATGCACCGCCTCGTATTCTGCATAGTAAGATACAGCACCACTGGTCAATTCAGGCTTGATAAATTCACTTAAAGGGACATCCCCAAGCGCTGGATTGGCTGCCACGGCTTGCATTTTCTGCAAATAAGACCGCGTGGCGGCAATAAGGTCGGACTTATATCCACCACCTGAAATCCGCTCTGGGCAGCCGTGATTTGGGTAAATAGCGCGGATGTCCAATTTATCCATGCGGGCCAGTTCTGACAGATGCGTATCGATTTTGTCGGCTTCCGCGAAATACGTGATCGGATCCTCTAACGTGTCCCCGGCCAGTAGGATCTGATTGTGCGGGATATAAATAACCAGTCCATCTGAGCTGTGAATATCAAACGGCATCAACTGCACTTTGCGCCGTCCGACACGCAGCGTCTTTTCACCGGAAAACACTTTATTCGGATGCACCAACGGCTTGATTGGCGGGGTAGATTTGGCGAATTCTCTTTCAACGGCCTTTAAAGCCGTGGCACATCGGGTTTCAGCCCAGATGTCACAATCGGCAAAGACTTCGTTACCTGCCACATGATCCAAATGATGGTGACTGAGGACGACAGAAATTTTCGTGATCCCGCGCAAGGCCAGAACGGCACGAATGGTTTCCGCATGTTCAATGGACAAATGCGTGTCATAGACCAGCGCCTCATCCCCATCCCAGATCACATAGCTGGCAATGCCCAGTGCAAAACCGCCATCATCCAACCAATTTGGCTGGGATGAAAACAGGCGCGTGTTGTCCACGCGCCCATCATAAAATGCCAAAAGGCCGGGCTGGGGTTCAAAGACACGCAAATGTTGCGTTGATATCTCTGTCATGCCCGACCTCCGGTTTGTTTTTATCGCTTGGCGATAATGTAAACACCCAACGCGACTAAGGCCAGTATCAGTGCAGTTTCGTATCCGTGTGGATGCACATGTGCCGCACCTTCATGCGCCAAGGCTGGCGTCGCAAGGGATAGGGCTGCTGCGGTCAAAGAAATGTACTTCATTGGTCGATCTCTTGTTTACGTTGATAAAGAAAGTCGCGGATGTCCAAAGTGGATTTTTCATCCATTGAGACATAGATCAACGACATATTTGTGCGTTCCTGAACCATTTGCCCCGGAAAGGGCAGATAGCTGAGCTCGCGCGAGCCAAAGCTGGGCGAGGCCGTTCCGACCTGCCAGTCTGTTTTCAGCTCGACATCGATCAGTTTTAAGGCCTTTTCACCATCTTTGCCGGGCCGCTCAAACGGAACGCCCGCAAGTTTCAGATAACTGGTCTTGTCGCTAGCCTGCAGAAACCCTTCGATAAACTGGGTTGCTAGAACCTGCAGGTCGGCGGCTTCATCTTCATGATGCATATGGCTGTGCAAGTGATCCGCGTGGGTATGGTTGTGCCCTGCCCCATGCGTAACGTGATCATGTTCATGATGCTGGTGGTGGTGATGTGGGTGATCGTGCGGCATTATTCGCCCACCTTATGAGGATGGGGATTGGACCAACGTTTGCCTTCAAATTCACCATGCGGAAGAGCAACTGGTTTGTCGATATGACGCTTATGTGCCCCCAGTTTGCCACTGGACACCATGCCGCCCAGAACATCCACAATCACCCGTGTGCCCATCAAGGCCGTGATATCAGATGTATCATATGGCGGCGAAACTTCGACGAGTTCTAGGCCGCAAATGCCCTCGGCCGCGATACCAGATGCCAATGCCAAGGCCTCGCGCGGTAGGAAACCACCCGGTTCTGGCCAGCCTGTGCCGGGCACAAATCCGCAATCGATGCTGTCAATGTCGAAGGACATATAGACCATATCGACATCTTTCCATGCCATTTCCAACGCCATTTCGATGGTCTTATCGATGCCCATCTTTTCCACGTCGCCCATGGTGATGATGTTTGTGTTACGCTCACGCGCGACTTTCACAGCTTCACGGGGGACCTGCCAGCCGCCAATGCCGATCTGAACAAGGTTTGTTGCCGGAACATTTGGCATATTGGTCGCATGGAACCACGGCGTTGTATGCATGCGTTCATCCAGGTCTTTTTCCTGAATATCCGCGTGGCGGTCAAAATGGACGATGCCGATCCGCTTGGACGTGCATTCGGCAATACCACGCACACAAGGGAAACCAATGGAATGGTCGCCACCAATCATGATCGGCAAGCTGCCAGAGCTGAATACATGGCTGACACCACGGCTGATCTGGTCAAAGCTTTTCTCGATATTTGCAGGGATCGTAAACACATCGCCTGCATCACATAGAGTCATTTGTTCGCGCAGATCGACGCCCAATTCGTAGTTATAGGGCGTGTAAAGCGCAGAAATCTTACGCACACCTTGCGGACCAAAGCGTGTGCCCGGACGATAGGTTGTGCCACCATCGAACGGAATGCCCAGAACGGTCGCATCGTAATTGGCAACCTCCAAAACATCTTCGGTATATGGCGCTTTTAGAAACGTATTGATGCCTGCGTAATGGGGCAGCTCACCGCGGGCAAACGTGGGGATCGATTTATCGTCGATGCTGTCTGCACCCGTCAGACCCATGCGCAGGGCCCATGCACGTTCTTCAGCCGCGCGGCCCTCAGGGATATCACCCTCTTTTTGCATCGCTTTCCAACCTGCCAATTTGGTCAGGTCTGGATGGTGCGCACGTTTGTCCCAGCGTGCAGCGTGTTCCACAGCATCGCGCGGATGATGCGAGCGGGATTTGTCAAAAGAAAACATACGTTCTCCTGTTCGGATTGGCCCGTATTTGGGCGGCCTCCGGGCCTTGGTGACAACCTGCGCGCGGAGCCCGGCAAGCGCGCGCAGGGATTGGTTCTGAACCGATTATTCCGCGGCCATCAAACCGGGATAATCATTCAGAATGTTCTGATACGGGATACCGCCTGTGCGTGCATCGAAATCATAGGTGATGGTCGCCCCGTAAAGGCCTGGATCATGCGGATCCCAACGCGGTTTGTCAAATACAAGAACGCGGTCGCCTAGTTTGAACGCTTCTTCCAGATCATGCGAAACCATAAAGATCGTCATGCCCGTTTCCGCGCGCAACTCCATCAGGAAATCATGCATTTGCAAGCGGGTACCAGGATCCAAAGCCCCAAAAGGTTCGTCCAACAGCAACACGCGCGGCGTTGCCATCAACGCTTGGCCAATTGCCAGTCTTTGCTGCATCCCACCTGAAAGCGATGCGGGATACTGATCTGCCACATGTGACAGTCCGATCCGGTCCAAAGTGTTTTGCGATCGCATATTCGCGGATTTCCGTGCCTTGCGTGGCAAGAACCCCAAGGGCGTGCAGAACCCTTCTGCCGCCAACAAATTTTGCCGAACGGTTAGATGGGGAAAGACAGAATATTTTTGGAAAACCACACCGCGTTCGATGCCTGGCTCTTTGGCTGGATCACCGCCTTCGATTTGGATAGCGCCCCGACTGGGCAATTCCTGCGCCAAAAGCATGCGCAAAAAGGTCGATTTCCCACATCCAGATGCCCCGACAATCGAAATAAATTCGCCTTCTTCGATATCGACATTCACGCGTTCTAGGATCGGGCGACCACCATAGCTTTGCCAGACATCTCTTACAGTTACAAAGCTCATAGGCCTTCCTCCATCCAAGGGAATGCGTATTTGGAAACGTTCTTCAGCAACCAATCCAAGATAAAGGCAAGGATCGTGATCCAGATGACATAGGTCAGGATGACATCCATAGCTAAGTACCGGCGCACCAAGAAGATCCGATAGCCCAAGCCAACATTGGATGCGACGGCCTCGGCCGCGATCAGGAACAACCAGGCAGACCCCAATGACAACCGAACATTGGAAATCAAACGCGGCAATACTTGCGGTAGGGCCACGCGGGATGCGATGACCCAGGTTGATGCCCCCAATGTCTGTGCTTTGACCAATTGCTCGGTCGGAATATCCAACACGCGTTGGGCGATGTCACGCGTCATAAATGGTGTAATTCCAACAACGATCAGCACGATCTTGGACACTTCTCCAAGGCCAAACACGATGAATAGGATCGGCAGCAAGGCAAGTGGCGGAACCATGGATAGGACCGCAACGAAAGTGGACATAAAAGATCGCATGAACGGCAAAAGACCAATCGCCATCCCAACGATCAGCGAAATGGTCGCAGATATCGCGACACCAAACAGCAGGCGGTACAGGCTAGACCATGTGTCACGCCAAAATAGGATTGTTTCGCTGCGACGGTCAGGTTCAGAAATCAGGCGCATTGCCGTATTCCAAATCGTTTCAGGCGCAGGCAGTAATTTGTCAGATGGGTTTGCCGTCAGGCGAATATCCGACCCAATCGCATAAGCCACACAGATGGCAACAAATGGCAAAGCCAATAGAAAAACGGAAAGAGGTCGGTCGGGAACACGGTTGATCAATCGCATGTGTTTAGGCTCCTGCGCACGGGGCGTTGAAGCTAAAATTTAGAAATATATTCATAAAGTCCTCGCTTGCGTCACGTCGTTTGAAAACTGGCATGACGCAGGCCCACAAAAGAGAAACGCGCCATCAACCAGCGCAGTAGCCTCCCGGGATTTTGGCCCGCCGTGTGCTTCAACGGAATTTGCCGCCGAAGTGGTGCTTCTCGGACCTGCTTGCAAGAGTTATGACCCCAAGCAACGGAACCCTAAGCACCCTGCAAGGCCACTCAGCCTGATACAGATGCATAAGGTCAAGTTTTTAGGGGCAAACGAGCCGTTTGAAAGCATAGGAATGCATAAAAACGCGTCATAAAACGGCACAAAACCCGTCAGAAACGCCGTTCTTGCACTAGGACGCGGCCATCAGATGATGCTGCACAAACAGCCCTTTTTCCGTTTTTGTCACCTCTACCGGCGTATCATAAAGCCCGGTCAGGTTTTCGGAATTGGCAACATCAGACACGGCCCCTTCAAAGGCCAGCTGCCCCTCTTTCAAAGCCACAATATGATCGGCATAGTTCAATGCATAATTCAAATCGTGAATGACGATGGCTATTCCTTTGGATTGAACTTGCGACAACGCTCTAAGCTGAACCATCAGTGCCGTCGCGTATCGCAAATCCAGATTGTTCAGCGGTTCGTCCAGCAACAGCCAATCGGTATCCTGACAATACGCCATGGCAACAAAGGCGCGCTGTCGCTGCCCGCCGGACACTTCATCCAGAAACCGCCCGCCAAGCCCGTTTAGATCAAACCGATCCAAGGCTTCAGCGGTTTTGTCGAGGTCTTGCGCCTGCGGGCGGCCTTGATGATGGGGCCAGCGCCCAAAGCCGACCAGATCACGAATGCGGATCCGGCTGGCAATCCCGTTTTGCTGAGACACAAGAGCCATGCGCAATGCCAAATCCTGAGGTTTGATTTGTGTCATGTCCTGATCGTCCAGATACAACTGCCCCTGCTGCAATTTGCTTTGGCGGGCAATCACGTCCAGAAGCGTCGATTTCCCTGCCCCATTGGGTCCAATGATCGCAGTCATCTTGTTGCTTGGCAGGCTGATCGAGACATCGCGCAAAACAGGGTTGCCGCCCAATTGATGGTATAGGCCCTGAACAGTGATCATTGTATTTTGCCTCGCATCAGAAGGATCAGGAACAACAGGCCGCCGGTGAATTCGATCACAACGGTCAAGGTAGACTGGAGGTTTAGAATACGCTCAAATCCCGCTTGCCCGGCCACAAGGATCAAAGCGGCGATCATTGCGCTGGCAGGCAGTAACAAAGCATGGCGGTGGGTTTGCATCAAACTATGCGCCAATGCCGATACAAGCAGACCAAGAAAGACAATAGGGCCGACCAATGCGGTTGAAACTGAAACCAGCAAAGAAATGGCGCATAGGATTTCGAATTGCACGCGATCATACGCGACACCAAGACTGCGGGCTTCGCGTTTACCTAGCGCCATCACATCCAGCACAGATGTACGCCAAACAAGCCATACCGCGACGCCCCCCAATGCAATGAAAGACGCCAACAGTTCAATGCGGTCAATTCCGCTGAATTGCGCAAACGAAACGGACTGAAGGATCGCAAATTCGCTCGGATCCATCAACCGCTGCATAAGCGCGCTAAGCGACCGAAACAGCAGTCCAAAGACCACCCCGACAAGGATCATAAGCTGAATATCATGCCGGGTTTTACGTAAGGCAAGCGTGAAAAGAACCAGTGAGCAAAGGATCAGCGCCCCGGAATTCGCCGCAAATAGATGCTGACGTGGCAGTTGGGAAAACCCCAACCCCCCTAGGAAAAACACCAACGATGTTTGCACAAAGACATAGAGCGCATCAAAGCCCATAATCGACGGGGTTAAAACGCGATTTCGGCTGATGGTCTGGAACAAGATGGTCGATAGGCCAACCGCGGCCCCCACGACCAGCAAGCCGCCCAATTTGATCGCGCGCAGTTTCAAAATAAACGCAATTGGCCCGGCCAATCCCCAGGTCAAATAGGTTACCCCTGCCCCGATCAGTACAAGAAAGAGAACGATTAAACGTGTATCAGGCATGGGATCTTCGCCCCAATAAAAGCCATAGAAACACCACTGCTCCGATAACGCCAAACACAGTTCCTGCTGGAATTTCATACGGGTAGCGCAAAACGCGACCTAAGATATCCGCGCTTAGCAACGCAACCGCCCCCAGACAGGCCACGATAGGCAGGCTTTCCCGTAGATTGTCCCCCATGGCGCGTGACACGATATTTGGCACGACCAAACCGATGAACGGGATCACGCCGACGGTCACGACCACAAGGCTGGACGAAATTGCAACAGCGCCCACCCCAATCGCTGTGACTTGACCATATTTCAGGCCCAAAGACAGGCTGGTCTCTTTGCCCAATCCGACAATGGTGAATTGATCTGCCACCGCATAGGTCACCAAGGCCAAAGCGCCAGCTATCCAAAGCAGCTCATACCGCCCTGCAAGAATTCCAGAAAATTCGCCGGTCAGCCAAATCCCAAGATATTGCATCAGGTCGGCCTGATACGCGACGAACGTTGCAACCGCCCCCAAAATTCCGCCATAGATTAGGCCGACCAAGGGTATCAGCAAGGGTTGCTCAGCCGGCAATCGACGCGCCAACGCGAAAAAAATGCCCAAGCCGATAAGAGCGCAAAGCGCCGCAAAGGTCATTTTTGCAAAAACGGGCCAGCCAGGCATCCACGCGGCCACGATCAAAAGACCGATCATTGCGGCCTCGGTCGTGCCGGTTGTGCCCGGTTCAACGAATTTGTTCCGGACCAAAAGCTGCATAATGACGCCGGTGATGGCTGTACTGACGCCTGTCAGAATAATCGCAGCTGTACGTGGAAGGCGACTGATCATCAGAATTTGTAAGGCGTTGGGATTGTCCCAAGACATATCGCCCGCACCAATAAAGATGCTCACCCCCGAAAGGATGAGCATAATCACGATCAAAATCGCGAAAACAGGTTTAGGCGCACGCATAAACCGCATTCAAAATTTATCCGCCAAAGCCAGCAATGATTTCATCCATAGTGCGCGCCATAGATTGAACACCGCCACCAGAAATGTAGATGTCTGACGGATTTAGATACACGATCTGCCCATTTTGCGCAGCCGTCGTGCCTGCCACCAAAGCATTATCCAATGTCGTTGCTGCGGCCTGATTGTCCGCGCCAATGGCTGCCGCACGGTCAATCACGATCATCCAATCCGGGTTGGCCTCTGCGATAAATTCAAAGGACACGGCTTCCCCATGGGTTTGCGCATCAACGTCTGCAACCGCTTCTGGCAGTTCCAGTGCAGCATGCAACCATCCAAATCGCGATCCTTTGCCGTATACAGAAACCGCAGGACCGTTGGTCAGCACGACCAATGCATTGCCTTTACCGGCGACAGCCGCCTTTGCTTCATCCAACTTGGCAAGAAATGTTGACTTAACCCCCTCTGCCGCGTCGGTTGTACCGGTGATTTGCGCCAAGGCATCAAGACGCGATAGCACCTGATCAACATGTCCTTCGCCCCAAATGGTCATATCAACGGTCGGCGCGACCTCTGATAGTTCTTCGACGCGACGGGATGAACGCCCTCCGGCAACGATCAGATCTGTTCCAAGTATGGCCAATGCTTCGAAATCTGGCTCAAACAACGTACCAACAGCCGTTGCATTTTCCACAACATGATCCAGATAGCTGACATATACGTTTTCAGGTACGCCAGCAATTTTCACGCCCAGTGCATCCAGTGTATCGATGGCTGCGACATCCAGAACAGAAATCGTTTCAGCACCTGTTTCGACACTGACTTCACCGACATAGGTGTCAACGGTCACTTCTTCGGAAAACGCCGCCGTAGCAGACAAAAGCGCAGCAGTTGCAATCGCATATTTCAGGGTCATGGCATACCTCATCCTCATGCGCTGGCTGGTCGGTTAGCTTGCGCGTTAACAGTGGCTTAGACGCTTGGTTCTGGGGTGTCCAGAGTATAAGCCGACCAAAAAACTAAGATACATATCGCACCCTATTTGATAGGGGCATATCGGATTGAAAACGCACAAAAATATTTCGTCCATTTATGCACGCATTTCGCACATAAAGTGCCCACAGAAGTTATGGGCAAAATTTGCGGTGTTTTCTGCTCGTTGATCAGTCAAAAAACCTTTTAAAAAAGCTTTGGACAGACGGGATTAACGGACGTGGATCATGTCCACAGCCCGGCACGATTTCCATGGTCACATCACATCCAGCATCGCGCAACGATTGGGCCAAAGTGTTCAGGCGATCGATACGGGTCAAACCTGTGTCGTTGATCCCCGGCGTCCAGAAAACTTCGCTTCCCTCCAAGACAGTGATGCCCCGGGTATACGTGTCCTCTGCACCGACGACGCAGTGTATTGGAACGTCCGGGATGTTTTCCGGCTGAATCGGTCCGCCTAAAAAATCCGCCATGCCGTTCAAGCCTAAAGGATATTTCAAATTGGGGTTCGCCAAGGTCACAACGCCAGGCGCGCCAATGCAGACGCCTTTTAAGCGGTCGGGATGAGTGTACAAAAATCTATGCGCAAAATGTCCGCCACCGGAAAAACCGAACATCAGGAATTTGTCTGCATCCATGCGATAACGTGCGGCGGCTTCATCGATCATGCTCAAGAGAGCCAGATCAAAGCGCACGCCTCCTGCATGTAACAATTTGTAGTTTTCAAGATCCCCTATGAAAAACAAATTTGCTGGGAAAAGTGGTGCTAACACAATGGCTTGATGGGTCTCGGCAAATTCCGAAAAACCATCACGATACTCAGTCGCGCCACGTTCCGTTCCATGCACAGCAACAATCAACGGATATGTATTTGTGCCGTCACGCGTGTGGCTTTTGGGAACATAAAGACAATAACTCAGCCGCGTATCGCCTTGGAACGCATAAAGCGGCGTCGCGCCTTTATCGAACGGCGTCAACGGCATGTCTGGGAGCGATGATGCAACAGTCACAGAGCACAATCCTTGCAAAAATCAATCAGGATCTTGGATAGGAGCATGGATCACGCATTCGCGTAGCCCCTTGAGCCTGTCTGGCCAGACCGCTATCTCAAATCCATGCCCAATGCAAATCAATCCCCTCCCGAGATTTCAGACCTGCAACGCGAATTGATCAGCGAGATCTTAGAAATTATTCGCGGAAATCGCATGGCCGCAGGCGCATCCCTGCGGGAATCTTCAATCGCGCGAAAATTCAATGTTTCACGCAGCCCAGTTCGGGCCGCATTGGATCACTTATGCGACCTTGGCGTGACCGAACACATTGCTGGTCGGGGATATTTTCTGATTTGTGACGCGACTGACCTGCCTGACATTCGGTTGGAAACCACGTTTCAGTCCGTGCGCAGAATTTACAATGCAATGATCAACGCCCATATTGATGGCAGCCTGGCCGGAGCATTCCACACATCTGAAATCGCCGACCGCTTTCTTGTAGAAAACCGCCCCCTCAACTTGGCAATTCAGCGCTTGCAGACGCAAGAATTGATAGAACAAACCGGCGACGACCGCTGGGTATTTTCCAACTCTTTGAAAACACGTACAGAAGACGACGCTGACATGTACCGGTTCAGATTGCTTTTGGAACCCTCTGCGTTACTTCAACCCGGCTTTTCGATCTCTGCGGAAAAAATTGCCGCGCTGCGCGCCCAACAGGTCGATCTTATGAACCGGTTGGAAACAAATTTTGACGTCAGCGAAATTTACGACGCCAATGATGCATTACATGGCTCGCTGATCACGGCCTGCCATAATCGGTTTATTATCAATGCGTTGAACTACTACGAACCGGTTGGGCGCATGTTTGAATATCGTCATTATCAAGAAACCGCACGGACCCAAACCGCTTGTCTGGAACATATCGATATTTTGGACCGGATTGCGGCTGGAAAAATGCAAGATGCAGCAAACCTGATGCACGCACATATATCGGCGGCCTTTGATGCCGAACGCAAAATACGCAAATAAAAAGCGCGCGCTTCCGAAGAAACGCGCGCCGAGTGCTTCAAATCCTGAGGGATTAGAATTTGTAAGTCGCACTGATCTTGAAGGAACGGCCAGGTTCGTACAGAGGTTCAACGCTGTCAAACTCTTGACCATAGGTGGCACGGGCCGCGTAGGTCTCGTCGAACAGGTTATTGATCTCAGCACGGATGATCAGATTATCCATAGCAGCTGGTGTATAGTCAGCCCAAATATTGGCGACTGAATAGGCTGGCAGGACAAGCCCATCATCGATGACTTCTGCGTTTTCGAGAACCCATTGCACATCGCCACCGACACGTAGACCAAGATTATCAAAGCTATGTGCAGCTTGCAGGACAATTTCTTCACCCAAAGGTGTTGTCAGATACAGGCCAGAATAGGAATCTGCAGCATCACCATTCACTTCGGTTTCTATGTTGGCATAGGCAAGGCGTGCAAATCCGGCACCCCAGTTATAAGACGCACCCACTTCGAAACCCAAGCTTTGCAAGTTAGCAGTCACATTCGGACCGCCGCGATATGAGGCAAGACGCGCATCTTTAATGGTTGTCTCAAAGACCTTTGCGTCGAATGCCAAATCACCTGCAAAAATCTCAGCAGCAAGGAATTTGCTTTTTGCCCGCACGGTATCAAAACCGTCGCTAGAATATGCCCATCCAGAGTGCATAATATAGTTTTCAGCCAGCTGAATTCCGCCCCAAACGTTGGAATACCCTGCACTTACAGTGATGAAATCGCCTAGATCATAAGATGCGGACATGTTGCCAGAGAAACCGGATACCGTTTCATCGTAGTCTTCGAAACCGCCAAGTTCATCATGCGCCGAAAAGTCCTGCAAATCAGCCCGCATGCCAAGGGAAACATCAAGCCCGTCAACAGGTGTCAAACGTGCCTGTGCAAATGCACCATAGTTGATCAGTGTTTCACTTAAATCTTGACTGTCCCAAGTCCCAGAGTAGTCAACATATTCAAGTGACGCTTCGTTTCGGTAATAATCGAAGCCCACTGTTACATCGCCATTTTCCAAAGAAAATTTGTTCTGCAACAGAGCATTGAAACTATTTGTGCGACCATATGTGAATTGCTCTTCTTCAGCATTGGTCAATTCGGTTTCATTATAGGCAACACGAATTGTCGGATCCCACAATCCCGAAGGTGTTTCATCCGTATAGGTCAAGACAATGTTTTGTCTTTCAATGTCATAGATGCGCTCGCCTTGGTCCCTGCCGGTTAGGTCTGCCAAGTTGGCGCGGTATGGACGATATGTGTCGTCGATTACTTTTTCATACGAGAATTCAACGCGATCGCCACTTTGGCCTTCCCAAGCAATTTTTGCCAAACCGCTTGTTAGGTTAGTACCTGAACCGGGAATATCATCGCCATCGCCATCGACACGATTATCTGCACCATCTGCCCATTTCATAAAGCCGAGCACTTCGAAATTGCCGCTGCGACCATAAGCGGATGCACTGCGGTTCCAGACAGAGCCATTGCTGTCAAATTCAAGGTTCGCGCTCGCGCCGGATGCGTCGCCATCAGCAAGAAGGTCGGCAACGTCCTTGGTTTCCCATGCGATCGCCCCAGCAAGTGCCGCAGGGCCAGCATCCGCAGGTGCTACGCCCGGATCAACACGTACCGCTTTCAACAAGTCGGGATCAATAATTGTGGTCGCACTGTGGTGGAAGATGCGGTTGTTCTGGCGGGCACCATCGATGCTAACCGCAAGGTTCACTTCCTCAACACCATTCACGTAAATTTTTTGAGACGCTGGAATGGAACTGCCAACGGAAATCGTTGGCTCGGCTTTGAAGATGTCCTGCAAATCGCCAGGATTGCTTTGTTCCAAATCGTCAGTGCTGATCGCAACATCTTCTGGGTTGGTTGTGGAAAGCGTCAGCGTACCTAGATATACTGCATTGGCTTCAAATGGCGTTTCTTGCGCCCAAATTGGTGAAATACCGGCTGTTGTCGCCAACAGCACGCCATAGAGTGTCTTCTGCATCCCCAAACCCTCTCAAGTGTCGTGTATCATCGTGATTTTGGGTTGCGACGTATCGCTGCCTGCGAGCGCTGTAATGACGCTGTGGGTGCGAATTGAAGGTGATAGGAATGTTTTCTGATTATAACAGTCAGAATACTGTCAATCGAGCAACAAAATTGTTGCCTGAATGGAAAATTTCAGGATTTTTACGATCAAAATACAATTTTGACCAATCCAACTACAGACAGGCCATGTCTAAATGACATTGGGCGACAGTCAAAATTGCCGCCGCCCAACTGATGTTTATTCGGTTCTCACACCACCTGCACCGGCGCGATATACATCTGACTTATCGCGCAGATAGAAGGGGCGCTGTTGTACAACCGCTGTGACCCAGTCACGGGCGGACCCTTGCCAATCAGCGATTTCCTGTGTTGCCAACTGTGCCACTTTGGGTGATGCCGCGCTGGTGCCGGAAATCCGGGACCAGGATCCACTGCGCGAACCAGCGGCCAACACCCCAGGCACAACATTGCTGATGTCTGCCTTTGCCGCAAGATCCGGGCCGGTGCGCGGCAAATCTGGTGGGATTGCACGCGCTGACAACGGACCTGACGCCGAATAGTCAGACAGACCCGCGTCGCGTTCAGTAAAGGACGCAACAACAACAGGTGTTGGGCCACATGCAAATCCGCTCAGCGTTCCAGAGCGCCGCACGGGGCTTGGATTGTGTGGAGGATCCACAGCCAGAGGCGCGCCAAATTTGTCGAACCGCTTGTAGTCTTCGTTCCCAAACCAAGACTGCCGAACATTTGGAGCCAATCCTGGCACAGCTTCATCACGCAAAATCCAGATTTCAATCGGACCGCTAGCTTCGCAATCGGGCTGTTCGATATCAATCGCCCAAACGCCCTGCGGTGCCGTTTCTGTTGTTCGTCCAGATAAGGTTGCTGTGGCGCTGATCGATAGCGTCACCAGAACCCTATCCGTCAAAACACCCACACGCTGACATGCCAATCGCGCAATTTCTCGTCCACAATCATCTACAAGAGACGATTTCGCGCCAGGAGTGGATGGAATAGAACCCATCTGCCCTGACGGTGTTTCAACGCGAAATTCCGTTAAAGGTTGATTGGCACCCGGAGGAGACACAGGCAACCACATCTCCACAAAAGTCGGGGTCTGGTCATCAGGCATGACAACCAAGTCGAGATGGGTGTCTTTTGCATTCGTCTGGGCGTGCAATCTGCTGAGATTCAAGTTCCCAGCCGGCAAAGTCAGCCACGCAGTTTGATCCGTTTCTTTCCATTGGCTGTGCGGGCCAAAGACATATTCAAACAAGGAAGAAAATGGCCCGGTTCCATCATGCGGCCCCCCCGAATTGCCAAACGAGAAATTGAAAACCACGGGTGGTTTGCTGCCGTTTTCACACCGAAAACGCGCCGCTTGTTGAGAGAGGATTTGGAACGCCAGATAAAGCGTCGGCAATGCACCACGGCCTGTCGTATCTTCAACGATTTCTGCCGGTAGTGAAACGCAGATGACAGGTCTGTTTTCGCAAGCATCACGCATCGGTATACCTGCCGCCAGACTAACCACCGATGTGCCATGGGAACTGTTCATGGCGACTGGCGACACATAATCAGAATTCCAATCGACGATGCCAACGGATTGATAGAAGCCGTCCTCATCTAGCAAATCGCTAAATTGCCAATCGGACAATTGGCGGTCGATTTCTCGACGTTCCAATACGCGCCCAACCGAAGTTGATCCATCAGAAACAGATTTAGCCCCCAAGATGCTCGCATATTCGACACGCGTAGAGGTCGGACCTTTGCGCAAGCAGTCATGTCCGATTGCGATGCCGAAATCGACCACAGCGGTCACAACCGTATCATCGGGCACGTTTATTGGTTTCAGCCGTGGCGGTTTAGGATCAAACGACAACGTATCTATTGGTGTCAGCGCCCCCAACTGGAGGGACGCAACATGATACTGGTTTTCGTTTTGGTTCAGAACCTTAATCAGCCGCCTGCGTGCGTAAATCGCCACGGGCTGCCGTGGAAGAACCTTTTCACGATCAGCCTGATCGTATGCGACAGGGATCAGCAGATCACTTTCGTAGGCCGAAACCTCTGCACAGAACTGATTGATCGAAATGTTTTCCAATTCAATCAATACTGACCACCATCGCTGGTCTCGTGCGTTTGCCTCGTCGAGTGACACATCGGTTTCGGATGTTAAACCAAGGCGATAATCGCTGATTTGGTCTAAAACATCCACACCACTATTACCTTCATAAGTCGTCCATTTTAACATGGCGCAACCTCACAAAAATTCAGGCGTGATGTCTTGCCATTCAGCAACTGCCTTGGACCACAGCCAGGACAAAACGAGCGATTGTTTTGCACCGGGATCACCCGGCATTTCTTCACCTACAAGCCATTGACCGACAGAAGATTCAGCCGATGTCTTCATTTGGTCCCCATCGGCCCTGTAAATTTTGTGCCAATCAAAATCCTCTTCAGGCGCGAATTGCGTACCAACGAAGGACGACTGCCACCACGCACCGCCACAGCATAATGAATATATGTGCTCGGCCAATGTCAGACCCAATACGCAGCCCGCGACACTGTCGACAGGGAAATGGACACCAGCAACAGTTCTGTTCGTCGCAATTCTGGATGCCAGCCGCATCAACATTTCACCCCAATGCGCGGTGTCGCAATATTGCGGTGCCTTACTATGCAGCAGCAATTTCCAGATCAACCGCGCCATCAAGAACGCCTCGGTCGCGTGCCCGCTGGGCAAAGAACCATGGGTAGGCGTTGGGATCATGGGCTGAAGTTGAGGTGAAAATTCAATTGGTCGTTTAACGGCCAAGGTATATTTCATGCGTTGGTAAGCAGAAGACGTAAACGCAAGGGCCGCAAAGAGGAATTCCAAAGTGTACGGCGTGCGCCCAGCATCCATAAATCCAATCGCTGAAAAATATGGAACGGGTATAGAGACCTGCGTTGTGATTTCAGCAGCCCGATCTGTTCGAATACGCGAATATCCCCAAACCTGTTCCATTTGCGCCTGGAACTGATCCATAGTCGGGGCCGTCATCGACACCATGTCTTGCATTTGAAACGTGTGTTTCAGAGGGTTTTCGCTGACACGACGTCGCAAAACCGCCTGTGGAAAAACAGTATTTGTATCATAGATGATATCAATGGTAGGTGCCAATTCGGCCTGATAAATAGCAGCACGAACCGCGGCGGACAGTCTAGGCAAATTCTCTGTTGAATTTGCAACGCCTGCAACGACCTCAGCTGGATGATCCAGAATTGCGCCCGTAGTGCCATCATGTGACGTCATAAGCCCCCCGGCCAAAACCGGGTTTTCAGATGGCGCGCCGTAACCGCCATAGCCGCCGTAACCACCATAGCCGCCGTAACCACCATAGCCGCCGTAACCGCCATAGCCACCGTAACCGCCATAACCTCCGTAGCCGCCGTGAGCGCCTTGTGGAAAAATACTCATATCAAATAGCTCCTAATTTTGCTCAAAATTTACCCGGGAACACCGGCGTTTTTGAGCAGATCTGCAAATCGTTTACCGTTGTCAAAAGAACGGCTGGGTGAATTGGCAAGCCAGGTGCTCACGCGCAATCCTGGTTGTAAATGCATAAGATCACGCACCGTATGTTGCGCCTCTTGGTGATGACCTGCGCCCTCTTGGGCAGCGGCCAAAGTGCGCAATGTCGACACATGTGTTCGATTGAGCCTCAACGACTCTTTCGCCAAAGCGACCGCACGTTCAAAATTGCCCGCTGACAAATTGGTCCCAGACGCCAAATTTAGATACAAAAAGCGAATAGGATCACGTGGCGTCAAATGCAGTGCGCGCTCGTTGTCGCGCAAACCCACATCAGCTTTATCGCAAAAGGCCTGCAACATGCCGCGCAAAGCTCTTGCCGTCGCATCATTTGGATTAATGCTAAGGGCAGCATCGTAGTAGAAATACGCTTCATCAAAGTCATGCACCAAGTTGGTCATAACAAACCCAAGGCTTGCAAGCGCCAAAGAATTATCTGGATCGATGTCCAAAGAACGCCGGGCGCAATCCACTGCCAATCGAGCTTCTTTTTGAATGTCCACCGCCCACCCCTGCACAGCCTTTAAAACATGCCAACGTGCGAGCCATGCCAAAGGTGCAGGATTATGCGGTGCCTGTTCGACCAAATAGTCAAGCAGCGCCTTTGCTTCGTTAAATTCCTTCGGTGAAAGCCTGTGCATCAAGCCCACAGCACCATGCAAAACGCTGTAGAGTTTAAGGTTTTCCAATGGCAATGTGCGCACGCGCGCAACTTCATTTGCCATTATGGCGTTACGGATATGGGACACGACATGCTCAGCCCAATCTCCGTTTTCCAAAACCTGTTCAACGGACAACTGAAAGCGATCCGACCAGAGAACCAGCTTGCTTTGCGTGTCAAAAAATTCAATGAAAATATGGGCTTTATCTGAAATCGTTTGGACATGCCCAGATACAACAAAATCCGCATTCAGATCACGACCCAAAAGATGTTTATCCTGCTCTGCATTCGCGAATTGAACCGTTGACATGCGAGAGATGACATTAAGATCTTTGGATCGGCCAAGCGATGAAACAACTTCATCAGCTATGAACATACGAAGCGCATCCCCCCCTGTACCAGTCACGGACTGAACGGGAAAAACTGCAATCGTTGGCAAAACATCCCTTGGGTCTAACCTGGCCGCGAGAACATCATCGCCTTTTTCTGTGACCTGTTGGCCAGCGCCAGCAGACATCTGCCCATCTAACAGATACCCCCGCTTTGGCAGAGTTTTCACAAGCGCCCGATTGGTATCACCAAGTGCTTTACGTATATCCGCAATACATTGCGTCAAGCTATCGTCTGTTACGAATGCATTCGGCCAGACATGGTCAACCAAATCATCACGCGCCACCAACTGCCCGCAATTTTCCGCAAGCATTTGCAGCACACGTGCAGATTGTAGACGCAACACGATTTCGTCGCCATCCTTGGTTAAAAGACGACTAGTGCCAAGGTCAAAATATGCATCCCCGAGCGATACAACGCCCGGCTCACTCTGCTTAGACACAGAAATGTAGGCCTCCCCCGCCGATGGCAAGTTCCGAATAGATACCAACACGCTACGATCACAAAAAACAGATATTTCTGAGCGTCGGTACAAGATTCGGCTTAATGATCCATGTCTTTTTACAGAAATGGAGCTACTCACGTCATCAACTGGGCAATAGCAAAAAAAATGAACTCGAGATAGGGAAGCACGTGAACATTTTGCCTGCGCCCCAGATACAACCCTAGACCGAAGCCTAGCAGAATTGGGACGAAACGGTTCACGGACCTGTCGCAAATGCCTCTTTTCTCTTTGACCAAAACGGCGATGTATGGCGCTGCGTGGACCAGACACAGAATTGGGCGCCATCCCCGCCCCATTCAGCTCCGAGATCAGTGATTGATCCAGTTGTCTATTCCGCCGTGCCAATCCTATGGCTCCCCATTTCGTATTTCTTAAAACCAAGGATGCCAGAAAGTTTTCGCCGCGACCTGAAAAAAAAACGAAATCTCGCCGAAGGTTTTCGATAAAAAATGGTTAACGCGTTAACCTTTAGGCCCTGCAAAAATCGACATTCTTACCCTTACGTAAGGATCGTAGGGCTATCGAGTCTGTCAGGCACGTGTATGGCGCAGTGGGAAAACCACATAACCATATGATAAATAAATACATTTATCCAAAATCAATCAAAACCGATACGCCAAAAAACCTTTTCACCGAAGGATTGCAAAAAGACGCTTTGTGAAATTTCGGATAGGTTTCAGGACAATCTCTGTGGCCTTCGACATGATAGTGACATCAAAGATGCTCGCTCTGGTTTGCGACGTTCTCCGCAAAATCCCGAGGTCAGAAGATCCAGCGCGAAAGCTGCATTTTTGGAACCGAGACACAAGATTTGCCAAACCCGTTATGGGTTTGGGAAGGGGAAAGAAGATGAATAACCTGAGACAATTACAGATCGAAGACGTGGTGTGTGACCTTACAAACGTAAAAAGACAACACAGCGCCGAAACTCGGGCACATATTTGCGATTTTCTGAATGACACTATGGATATTGTGTTTCCCCCTGACACGCGCAGCCAGGTGACAGACACAACACAATACCCTTTCAATGCGATCGGACAGCTTGTCGTTAAATTTCCAAATGGCAAGACATATACAAGCACAGCCACTTTGATTGATGAAACCCATGTTTTGACAGCGGCGCATAATGTCTATGGCGCAGATATCGGTGGCCAAGCGACCCAAGTCTTTTTCATTCCCGCCCGCAATGGCGACAAGATGCCGTATGGCTATGTTGCGGCATCAAAATTTTTCTTTCCGCGCGCCTACAAAGATTTAAACCTACCAAGCCCTTTGGAAAATGACGGTGCAATCGAAGGTTTTTCGCATTACGAAAATGACTTCGCGGTTGTTCGTCTAAAGAAACCAGTCGTAAATCCAAGCCTGCCCATGGGTGTGCCGACAGACGAGCAATTGGAAGAAAATCAAGCAAGCCTATCTGGTTATTCCAGTGATAAGCCCAAAGGCACCATGTGGACCGCACATGGAGCGGTTACAACTGAAGATTACGGCCTCATCACCCATAAGATCGACACGTTCATGGGTGGAAATGGTTCAAGCCTTGTTATGAAATTTGATGAAATTTTCGGTCTAACGATTGCCGGAATTCACGTTGCTTCGTCTTCAGATCAGAAATGCAGTGTCGCTGTAAGGTTAACGCGCAAGCGCTTGATCAAAATCCTAGAATGGACACTTGCGCCTTAAAACAAAACTGTACGGCCTGATGGGCTTAGAAATAAAACACATACATTTTATATGAGCGCGCCATTTGAAATTTTAAGGCGGCGACATCAACATATCTGAAAAAGGCCGAGGTCTCTGGGTCGGATACACAACCACATTCCCGATCACCAAACGCCCCTGCTGTTCACAGAAACAAGCATGGGGCATTTTTCCACGCAAATTGACTGCAAGCTCGTTAGCCTGCTTGTGCTTATGTTCTGTAGTGGATATTCTGCCAATGATCAGCCAAGACGCAGCGGCCGTGCCGAAAGCCTAGCCAAAAGATATCATCTATCAAGAGGCAGGCAATGGCGGTCGATACTGATCTGAACGAGGATTCTCCTGAAAACTCTGCTCCACCGATCCGCAAAAAACGCGCGTCTCCTTGGCGTATTCTGAAGCCAGTTCAAACACAGATTAAGCTGGCCATGGCGATTTCCGCTGGTTCAGCTTTGTTTGGCCTGGCCGTGATGTTGCAGCTTATGATGGTTATTCAGCACCTTCTGGCACATCCCGAAACTGTTCCTTGGCTGTGGTTTATTGGGGCCGCGATTTGTACCGTAGCGGCCTATGTTGCGCGACTTGGCGCGTTTAATCAGGCCCATTATGCCGCATTTCGACTAGAGCGTATTTTGCGCATTGGTTTGGCTGAACGGTTGGCGCGAGTGTCGCTTGGATATGTGGAAACCCAAGGTGCTGGCGCGCTGGCCAAGGTTATTCATGACGATGTGAAAGCACTGCATGTGTTTGTGGCGGACAGCACGCCACTTTACGCGCGGGCCTATGTCACACCTGTTGTGACATTGGGCCTGTTGATCATCTTAGATTGGCGGTTGGCGCTGGTCGCATTGCTGATCTTAGCATTGGGCTATAGCATTTTGACAAGGGCCCAAAAGCAGCGCCGGGATATGGTGCGCAAATACAATACGGCACGGGAAAAAGTCAGTGCAGCAGTGGTGGAATACGTTCAAGCTATGCCTGTTGTGCGCAATTTTGACAGCGGGAAAACCAGCTTTGGTCGCTATCAGGATGCGCTAGATGGCTATTTGACCGTGATGTTAGACTGGTACCGGGCCGCTGGGTTTCCTGCACGATTTTCCTGGCTCGTGCTGAGCCCGATGCCGACTTTGACGCTTGTCTTGGGAACGGGGCTCTGGCTGACATCCTTGGATGATCTGTCTGTATCGCGTTGGTTAGGTGTGCTTTTGATTTGCACAGGCATGGCAGAAGCCATGATGCCTATGATGATGCTGCGTCACATGATTGAAAAAGTCACGCTGAGTGTTATCCGCATTGAAGAGATCATGAACGCCCCTGAACTGCAGCACCCCTCCACAGTCGAACCGCAGTCTCGGTTAGGTTTGGATCCATCAGCACCCGCTTTGCAGTTTGATAATGTGACTTTCTCATACGGAGCAGATTTAGATCCAGCCTTGCGCGATATCAGTTTTTCGGTGCCAGAGGGCAGCGTGACCGCGCTCGTGGGACCATCAGGGGCCGGCAAGACGACGGTTGCGCGTTTGATCCCACGGTTTTGGGACGTCACATCAGGCCGCATTATGTTGGGCGGCCACGACATTCGCGATATGACGTCTGACCAGCTGATGGAACAAGTTGCATTTGTTTTTCAGGAAAGCTTTTTGTTTGCTGATTCAATTGCGGAAAATATTCGCATTGGAAACCCTGAGGCAAGCGATGAAGCGGTCATTGCCGCTGCAACTGCCGCGCAAGCACATGACTTCATTTGCGATCTCCCCCAAGGGTACGACACGCCTGTTGGGGAACGCGGTGTGTTTTTATCAGGCGGACAACGGCAACGGATCTCTATTGCCCGCGCGCTTTTGCAAAGCCGTCCTATTTTGGTCCTCGATGAAGCCACAGCTTTTTCCGATCCCGAAAATGAAGCTGAATTAATCGCTGCTCTATCTGCGTTGATGAAGGGGCGAACAGTCATCATGGTGGCACATCGTTTGGCCACGATCCGAGACGCGGATCAGATTTTGGTTTTTGACAAGGGACAGATTTCAGAACGCGGTGATCATGATGATTTAGTCGCCAAACAAGGGATTTATGCACGCCTGTGGAACAATTACGAACAGGCACAAAACTGGTCCTTGGGTGGAACTGACGCAGACAGAACAATCGCGCAAGAGGAGCCTGCTCAATGACAACTGAGACCAATACGCCGCCGCGCAAGCAAAGCGCGACCTCTTTTCTAACGACATTCCGTCAGCTGGCCCAAAGTGTGGGGCCGGAAGCGGCCCCAGGGTTGCGGCGTTCGTTGGCGGGATTAATTTTGGCCGCCGCATTGCAAGGTTTTGGATTGGCTGTGATCGCCCCCCTGTTCACCGCAGCTATCGTCAACCCTGATATAGGCCATGCACTATATTGGTTCGGCTTGATGGCGGCCCTTATGGCCGCCGCATCCGCCTTGCGGTGGTTTGCCCAAGGATTTGATTTTGATGGCCGTATGGTGCGTGCCACATGGCGGCTGCGCGGGCAGTTGGGCGCAAAGTTGCGCGAAATTCCATTGGAACAGCTGCAGAATAAACGTGCCGGCGAGCTGAATTCGATGGTGCTCGGCAATGTTGATGAAAACTTGCTGTACGCCTTGACGGTCTTGAACCTGCTGTTCACGGCCATCGTGACGCCGTTTTGCGCGGCCCTTGGTATAGCCTTGTTTGACTGGCGTATGGGGTTGTTACTGCTGCTGATTTTCCCAACGATTGTTCCGCTATATCGATGGCGACGTCCCGCGCTGGGACGTGGGAAACGCATTCTGGGTCAGGCACATCAAGATGCCAGCGCAGATGTGCTGGAATATACACAAGGTCTTGCGATTTTACGGGCCGCTGGCCGGGCGGGCGAAAAAGCGGAACGGTTGTCCCAAACATTTCACAAACTTGAAGCGATTCAGGCCTTTGGCCATCGCAAAGGCGCCAAACCCAACATTATCGTGGCCAGCATCGTCGAACTGGGCTTGGTGATCGTGTTGGGGATCGGCGTCTGGCTGGTGGTTTCAGGCAGCTTACACCCAGCCACCCTTGCCGCGATTTTTGTGATCGTTGTGCGACTGTCTGAACCTTTGTCGACGTTTATCCTATACACGGCAATGCTTGAGGTTATGGAAGCGGCGCTTGAACGAATTGGCGCATTGATGGCCACCAAGCCCCTACAGCAATCGCATCCGATGCAGATGCCGTCTGAATTTAGCATTCAGTTCGACAATGTCGATTTTGCCTATGCGCAGTCCGATACAACAGCGATATCCAACTTTAACGCTGATTTGCCGGAACATTCACTGACTGCACTGGTTGGCCCATCGGGTTGTGGCAAAACAACATTGACCCGATTGTTGTTGCGACATTTTGATCCGCAACAAGGTAGCGTTAAAATTGGGGGCGTGGATTTGCGTAACATCCCAGCAGATCAGTTAAACAGCCTGCTGTCTGTCGTGTTTCAGGACGTGTATCTGCTGAATGACAGCGTGCTTGCGAATATTCGCATGGGCCGCCCCGAAGCATCCGATGAAGAGGTCCGCGCAGCGGCTAGGGCTGCACAGTGTTTGGATTTTATCGAACGTTTGCCAGACGGGTGGCAAACGCCATTGGGGGAAATCGGAGGACGCTTGTCTGGTGGGGAACGTCAGCGTATTTCGATTGCGCGGGCTTTGCTAAAGGATGCGCCAATCATCATTCTGGATGAACCCACCGCGGCGCTTGATACTGAAAGCGAACTTGCCGTCCAACGTGCACTTGATGCCTTAATCGCAAGCAAAACCGTCATTGTGATAGCGCATCGTTTGTCCACAATTGTTGGCGCTGATCAGATTCTGGTGATTGAGGACGGGTCCCTGGTTCAGTCAGGAAAACACACCGATCTGCACGCCGAAACAGGCCGTTATGCCCGCATGTGGGCTGCACAGGGGGCCGTGAAAAAGTGGTCAGTGGCGCAATGATCACTTAGGCACGATCAACGGGGTGTGACTGATCGGATCGTCAATGATAATAGCGTCCAGTCCAAAGACCTGTTGCAGCAATTCCGATGTCATAAGGTCAGCAGGCGATCCTTCGGTGACGACGCCACCATCCTTCATAACAATCAAATGATCAGCATACCGACAGGCCTGATTAAGATCGTGCAACACAGCCACAATTGTACGCCCACCTTCCCGATTGAGATTGCCCAGAAGGGACAGCAATTCCAGCTGATGCGCGATATCTAGATAAGTTGTTGGTTCATCCAGCAACAGAATTGGGGTTTCTTGTGCAAGGACCAATGCAACCCAAACGCGTTGACGTTGCCCCCCCGATAGAGACTCAACACTTTGATGCGCTAAGTCTTGAATGCCAGCGGCCTTCATAGACCGTGCAACGATGCGCTCATCATCGACACTATATTGGCGAAAAGGTCCTTGATGTGGGTAACGCCCACGCGACACCAAATCCGCCACGGTGATCCCAGAGGGGGCTTGTGCACTTTGTGGTAGCAGCCCAACTTGCTTGGCCAATTCGCGGGATGGAAGGCGCGCAATGTCCCGACCATCCAAAAGAACGTGACCCGCACTGGGTGGCAATAGGTTGCATAAACCGCGCAACAAGGTCGATTTCCCACATCCATTGGGGCCAATAATAACGGAAAAAGTGCCATCTTTGATTTCCAATGACATACCAGAACTGACGGCCTTACCAGGATAATTCAGCGACAGCCCTTGGGCCTTTAGGCGTGATGTTGATCGTGTCTCGGATGGCTGGCTTGGGGCAGAAGTGGTGGTCACATGGGCCTCTGACGCGCTAAAAATGTGGTTAGATCAGGGCAATAGCTCTGAAAGAGTACGGTCAACAGCATTGGTTCTGGCAAAGGCTGCGCAGGTGTTTTTGACAGCCGCAACAAGCGCTGTCACATCATCTGCGGAATAATGTGCACTCCGATAGCTCATCATCATACGCAGTCGTTTTGCCCCCTCGATCACATCTTCGACGACCTCAAATTGCAAACCAAGCACGGATTCGCTCTTTTCGGGATCGACTTGTCGGAACCTGATCGGGCCATGCGGGCCTTCGAATGTGCCGTTCAATTTGTTTTGTGCATGGATTTGGATGAAGACCTCGAACATATGTTCGCCCAAAGGGGCTGTGCCACCCGAAAGGGCATCTTCAACCAAATCAATTGGAATTTCACAATGCGGCAATGACCCGTTTATCATGTCACGCACAGTGGCAATCAATCCCCGAGGGGTCATGTGGCCCGGCGCGCGCAATGAATGGGCGGTTACAGTTGTGAAATACCCCACCGTATCAAAATAATCCGGGTCCGTGCGTCCAGATGCAGATGTCCCGATTGTGAGATCATCCAAACCTGCAAGACGTTGCAAAGCGCATGAAATCGCTGCGTAAACAGTGTTGAACAAAGATGCGGAACATTCTTTTGACAAGGCATATAGCGCATCTGAAACCGCGCGGTCCAACATGATCTCTGTCCAACCGCCATCAGCAACATGTGCATCGGTAGCCGATGGCAATGGTGCCGCCGCATTCGCACGAATAGGTTTGGGTGGGGATGCATCCTTTAGCGCATCGACCCAATAATCTAGGGCTTTCTGATCAAACCCTGCCTCGGCCTGCTTGCGGGCAAAATCATGGAACGGTGCGATGGGCTGGGGCCAGACGGGTGCCCTGCCGCTATTACGAGCGGCGTATGCAAATGCAAGATCATCCATCATCAAGTTCACCGACCATTCATCCAGCACAATGTGGTGGAACAGGAAGGATAGCACCTGCCCTTGGGAATCGCGCACAAAGCGCAACCGAATGGGCAATTCCTGCGCGAGATCAAAATCATACGCCGCTTCTTCTGCGAGGATCGGCGCTATGTCTTGAATTCCTTCTGAATGCCAAAACCATTGCTGCTGATCGACCTCTGACATGGGCATGCAGTCTTGAACGATATCGCTGCCTTGGCTGATGAAACGGCTGCGCAAGGCAGAATGGCGCTCCAGAATATCACGAAAGGCCGCAGCAAAAACGGTTTCATCTACTGGATCGAGAAACCGCAATGCAAAGGGGATGTTGAATGTCGGACCAAATCCGAGAGCAGAGTATATTTTCCACAAAGAGGCCTGTGCATGCGACAAAGGTGTTCGGCTGCTTGTTTCCACTGGCGCGGGCAATGTCCCAGGTGTCACGGCAGCCCAATCGCCCGCTTGCTGGTCAATGAGGCCCGTTTCGGTTTCGGCAAGCGGCGCAAGTGTGGCTGCCGTCGTATGTGAAAACAAATCGTTGAACTTCAATGAAATGCCATGACGTGCGGCAAGACGGCCGATCACGCGTGTCGCAATCAAAGAATGTCCGCCGAAATCAAAGAAATCACAATCGGCCGTCATGTCTGGCGCATCTAAGGCAAGGCGGAATTCATCCAGAATAATTTGCGCAGTCCGATCTGTTGGATCCGTGCTTGGCGCTATTTCCGTTGCCTGATTTTTAGAACGAGGCACAAGTGCAGCGAACAAAGATTCAGTATTGGGTAGATCTACCGCAATCGGGTGGCGAATTAGTGCGAGATGCGATGTGCTACTTCCCAACAGGATGGCCAATCTTACTGGGCCACGTTCCGCCAAATCCCAAGGTTCCGACGCCAGATCAAGCGCCATGTTTTCGATGTCCGATACATTCTGTACCCAGCGAATATGTAACGGCGCGGATGTTTGTCCGGGATAAACCAGCAATTCACCGGTTTCATCAAACTGATAGCATCTTATCAGTTCTGGTGTGTCATTGCCCATTTGAACAAAGCTGGCCGCAACAGTCCCTGGATCTGTTCCAGCGGGCAGTTCTAGGATTTCAACAATCGGTGCGACACCGGTTTCGCTTTGCTGATGTTCCAGCCATATCTGGGCTTCTTGCGGGGTTGCCGCACGCGCGCTGAGTTGCTTGTTGGAATGCGGATTATGCTCGGTCATCACGAGATCCTACTGGTTCTGGGAACGTTTTTGAGAGCTGGGAACCCTCGCCAAAGAGGGAAGACCTGAGGCCTGCAACCAAGGTCACATCCGATGCAATGTCAAGTATTTTTGTCGGAAATAAAACGCACAATTTCACAACCGGTTACCTAACAACAACCAGCTCAGATAAAGGCCTCCGATGATGCCGGTGACTTGGCCGATTGGCATGGTCCAATCAAAAGGTGCAATGCGTGTCAGCAGGTCTGCGCCCAGCAACAAACAAGCCCCAAATAAAGCCGCCCCAATCAACGGCTGTGTCGGTGCACGGGTTAATCTGCGCGCAAGTTGGGGGGCTGCCAATGCGACAAATGCAATGGGCCCTGTCGCGCTGGTGGCCAGCCCGGCCAATACCAGCGCCGCAAGCAACATCCAGCGCCGAACCTGTTCAACAGGAACACCAAGGGGGCCGGCAAGATCGTCCCCCATTTCCATCCAGCCAAGTGGGCGCATGCCAATTAGCATCGGGCCAATCAACACAGTTAGCCCCAGCCAAAGTGGCCAAACATGGCCCCAATCGCGACCATCAACAGATCCTGCAAGCCAAAGGTTGGCTGAAATCGCAAGGTCGATATGTCCTTTAACAAGTAAAAGCGCGTTGATTGCATGCAAAACGGCACCAATGCCAATCCCCGTCAGGACCAAACGGTATGCACTGACATGGCCATCTTTTCGGGCTAAGAAATAAACGACACCTCCGGTCAAAAGTGCGCCCATCAAAGATGCCAGCACAACATTGGCCCCTGAACCACCAAACACAATGATCCAGATCAGCGCGCCGGTGGCAGCGCCTGCGGTAAATCCGATCACATCCGGTGAGCCCAGAGGATTGCGCGAGATGCTTTGAAACACCGCGCCCGAAGCACCAAGCGCGGCACCTGCCCCAATCGTAACCAATAATCGCGGCAAGCGAATGTCGATCAGAATATGTTCAATAGCACGCGTAGGTGCCTGACCGTTCAAGGTTTGCCATATTGCATCCGCGCCAATTTGCATCCGCCCCAGCATCAACGACACCGTTGATCCCAGCAGGATCAGCGCGAAAAAAGTGACGTTTAGCCAAAGCGATCGTCGCTCGCAAACAAGGGACCAACGCCCCCAACGCAGAACGAAACGTGACGACGCGCTCATAACCCGCTGGTCCGCAAACGGCGTGCCAAAACGACAAAAACAGGTCCCCCAATCAACGCAGACATAATGCCGACATCGATGGGCGAAGCAGGTTCAATGATCCGTCCCAAAAGATCTGCGATGCTCACCAATGCCGCGCCGATCAGCATGGACAGCGGCAAAAGTGCGCGATGTGCCGACCCGGCGATATGGCGCGCTAAATGTGGTGCGGCCAAACCGACAAAACTGATCGGGCCCGCAGCCGCCGTCGCCGTCCCACACAGCACCACAATCACAATGGCCGCTGCAAACCAAACTCTGCGTGGATCCGCCCCAAGGCTGTGCCCAAACTCCTGCCCCAATGCCAAAGCATCAAGGGGTCGGGACAATGCGAATGCAGCTAAGCCCCCGACAAACGTCAACCATAGGCTGGGCCACAACACGCTCCAGCTACGTCCCTGCAATGAACCAACAGCCCAGTGGCGGAACTGGTCGAACACTTGTGCTTCCGCATTGACGGTAATCACGCGAGTTAAGGTCATCAACACGATTGATAAAGCCGCCCCCGCCAACACCAACCGGACCGGATCATGGGCCTGCGTCATGCCTGCCAGCAAAAAGACGGCAATGCCGCCAAGACCCGCGCCACACACACCAGCCCAAAGCGACGCGCCGATATTTATCTGGCCCGTTGCCGCGATCAGGCACACAATTGCAAGGGTGGCACCTGCAGAAACACCAAGCAGGCCGGGATCTGCCAAAGGATTGCGCGTCAGTGTTTGCATCACACCCCCAGCTGCACCTAATGCGCCGCCAACAATCAAACCCAAAAATACGCGTGGCAAACGTTGCTCGCGCACCAAAAGATGCGCGCTATCGCTGGCGTCAAAATTCCGCAACGCTGCAAATGTGGTTTCAATGGGGATCGTGCGTGGACCAATAAACAGGCCCAGGAATGAGGTCGCCACAACAAATAAAATTGCCCCGCCAAGCAACAGGCGTTGTGTGGGCGAAAGGTTTGGTGCCATGCGTTAGCTCCGGCCAAACCGTTGCGCAATGTTGGACACGATTTCTGAGGCGCTGTAATAATCGATCCTGAACGAATTTGCCCCCAACCCATAAACCTGACCCAGTTGCACTGAGGGAAGATTGCTCAGGATTGGGTCGTCCAACAGGCGCTGCGCGTCTTCATCTGTTCCAGACAAAACAAAGGTCGTTTGTGCTGTCAGCTCTGTTAGATGTTCATAGGCCGAACGAATGAAATCCGCCGCCGGTGGCACATTTGCGCTTTGCCAGTTTATGGGCGGATCTTCTAAAGAAAAGCCCAGCGCTGAAAGTAACCGACCATGCACACCATTCGCCCGCGCAACGGGATTGGGTGCGCCGGGGCCATTGTAACTGACGATATTGGTCAGACCTTCGGGCAGCTGCAACCGGGTGCGCATTGTTTGCAATTGCGTCTCGAAATCTGTCAGCATGGCCTGAGCTTGGGTTTCGTGACCGATCGCTTGACCCAGTAATTGCGCAAGGCCCGTCCAATCAAGCGCGCCATAATCAATCACCAGAACTGGCGCGATTTCTTCTAGTGCCGCACGTTGTGCCACAACTGAATCTGCACCCGTTGCTGAAACGAGGATGAGGTCAGGAGCGTACGACCAGACCGCTTCTAGATCGACAGAACCTGCGCGCCAAAGTTTTTCAACACCCTGTTCTTCCGCAACATGTTCCCATTGTCCGAAAAAATCACCGCGTACAGTTGTAGCTGTGGCAATAAGCGGTGCGCCAATTGCCAATAGACTACCTGCAAGGGTGACGGATGTTGAAACTATGCGCTTTGGCGGCGCCGTCAAAATGGTTTCACGGCCATCTGCATTTGGAACGCTGCGCGGCCAACCGGTTTCGGCCATGCTGGATGATCCCAAAGTAAATGTAGCTGCGGCACAGGTGCTGGCGGTTAGAAAGGAACGGCGTTTCATGTGTCCTCTAGGCGGCCAGTGATCGGCCTCATTGGTGTAGGTTTATTGCAAACCGTCATCGATTGGGCTGCAGTGCTGGCCTGTAACAGGTCATCAAGTGGCACGGTTATGGCACCTGCGGCGCAGGCCCGGATCACAAAGGGAACAAGATCCGCATTGCCGGCTGTAAATTCGTCTTGTGATGCTGGATCGGCATCAATCCAAAGGGCGAGGTCACTGGCATCAGATGCCGCGCCCCATGTCAGGTTGAAACCATCCCCCGGCCCCGCAGCCAGAACTTCACGCCTGGCGCTGCATCCGACAAATTGAGGGGGATCAAAGGGCAAGACATTTATCAGAGGCGAAAAGAAAAACCGTTGCCCTTCTTTTAGCCCATGATCCGCAGCAAGTTGTTCAACACGGTAACGGCCATGACGGCGCAATTGACGCAAGACTTTGCCCATTCGGGACAGGTAATCGCCCAGTGTTTCGTTTGGAATTTTTGTCACAATGAGCGGGAGTATATTGACCACAAGTGCTGGGATTTGGGCGCTTACGCTTCCAAATCGGCTCATATAAGGCAGCCAAATTGGCAGGCCTTTATCACCCGTCTTCAAATCCCGTGCCAGCCAGGCGGCTGTAAGAAGGGTTAACAGATCAGGCCAGCCGATGTCATAGGTGGCAGCGGCCTCACGTAACGCAGCTGGTACTTGGGGGGACACATCAGGTGCCGAACTGAGCGAAGAGCAGCCATAATCCTCGTCATTCTTTTCCAAAATCGTCAGCGGCGGGCCGTCTTTCAGGACCTGCTGCCAATGCTGGTTGTTGCGTGCATGGTGGGGGCCTTCACGGTACGCCGTTTCTTCATCCAGATAGAGATGAAAGGGTTCGAATGCACCCAAGTCTGCGGGTTTACCAAGGGCCTCTGCATAAAGGGCGGCAGTGCGACGTTCGACCAACGAAACACCGTAACCATCTAGCATGATGTGATGCCCTCTAAGATACCACAACCAACGGGCTGGCCCTATTTTCAACAACCAAAGCGCAGAAATTTGATCCTGTTCCAGATCAATCGGTTTTGCGATGTCCGCTTCCATCATCTTACGTCCAGCCCTGTCCGGGTCCGTTTCAGAAGACAGGTCAAGATACTGCACGGTTGGGATCCGCGCAGGGTCAATTTTCTGGCGTGGTCCATCGGGACCATCCTGAAACTGCAAGGCAAACACGTCAGTTTCTCGCGCGACCTGTTTCAGCGCTCCGATGAGTGCGGCTTCATCCAAAGGACCGGTGATAACGGTGCAATGGGCGATGGTCGATAACGGGCGGTCAGGATGCAGACGGAATTCTTCCCAGAAATCGAACTGAGCAAGTGTCAGATCGAGCCATGGAGCCGAAGATTGGAACGCAGACATTGAATTTCCTTCGAGTCAAGTGGCCGAAAGTACAGGCTGTTGCGCAACAATCGCGGCAGCTTGCCGTGCGGTGCGTGCGCGGATCAATTGCATTGGGTTTAATTTGCAACCAAGTCGGGAGTTTAGTGCCGTTGCGATGGGCGCCAGATGGTTTGGCATCAATCCAAGATCCAGCAAGATGCTATCTGCATCCCCATGCGCGCCCAGATGTTCCAGATAGATGTTCAAAACTTGCGTCGTCAGCTGTTGGTCTGACGCGTTTGGTTTCGGTGCTGGCGGCATTGTCGATGTTTTCTCCGCCAAACGGCGCGCGGCCGCTTTGTCCGGTTTTCCATTTGCAGACAACGGGAGGGATGGCACAAATATAAAGCGGTCTGGTAAATGTGATTGAGGCAGCTTCTCACGCATATATTTACGTAGGTCTGCTGTGCTAGGCTGGGTGTTTTCATGACTGACGCATAGGGCAGCAAGAGACGTGTCACGCCCGTCGTCAGAAACAAGATCAACAACCATAGACTGGCGCAGGCTTTCATGTTGACCAAGGGTGCTTTCAATATCCCCTAGCGACACGCGCACCCCGCGCACTTTGACATAGCCGCCCACACGTCCAGCGAAGGTTATCGTGCCATCTGGGGCCCATTTTCCCAAATCACCCGTGCGGAATGCGCGACGAGGATTGCCATTGTGATCAGGCAAGGACACAAAACCCGTCGAGACCAGGTTGCCATCGTCCAGATATCCCAGAGACAAACAATCACCCGCAGTATGTATGCGCCCAACAACGCCGGTTGGGCACGGCTCGCCCGCGGGGTTACAGATCAGATATTCAGCACCCTTTAGCGCACGCCCATAAGGCACGGCGCCGGTTTCAGACCCGATGTCATGCCAAATGCTCCAAATCGTGGTCTCGGTCGGACCGCCTAGCGAAACCAATTTTGCGCGCGCACATATGTCCCGCAGAAGCGCGATTTGAGCGGGTTTGATGTAATCACCACCTTGGGCGATCAGACGCAGCGATCCTAATTGCTCTGGTCGCGCGCTATCCAAAAGCATTTCAAGAATGGCAGGAACAGATACCCAGAGGGTTACGTTATGACGCGCCACAATTTGCGCCCATTCCATCGCATCTTTGTCTTGGCCCAGATCGGGCATGACCAGTGTCGCACCTGCACTCAAAGTGCCAAAAATATCAAACACAGACATATCGTGATGCAGGGGCGTGACCGACATCACAACATCTTTGGGGCTAACGTTCCATGCGTGCAGCGTTTGATCTAACACATTCGATGTCGCCCGATTGTTCAGCACAACGCATTTTGGCGCACCGGTCGTCCCCGAGGTGAACAAATAATATCCCGCATCACGATTGAGGCTGCGTTCAGAAAGGACTGTATCCTCGGGTAAATCTTGACGATCTGCGTTCAGCAATAGATCAGGTTTGATGCAGCGCCAAAGATCAATATCGTCTTGTGATACGACAAGAGACGGCGCGCAGCGCGCCAGTTGATAGTCACGACGTTCCACGGGCGCGGACACGTCCAAAGGCACCCAGATAACCCCCGAAAGAGCTGCCGCAAGTTGGAGCGCGATATGATCAATTCCGCGCGGCAGATGAATGGCCAGCACCGCACCGCTGTGAATTCCATTCTGGGCAAACCAACCAAGGATTGCTTCGATCTTATCGCGCAAAGCGCCGTAGCTGATATGCGTCGTGCCTTGGATCAGCGCGGTCCCCTGCCCTGCCCTAAGGTTGTCAGCGATTTTTAGCAAATAGGGATCAAGGTTTGTCACATTGGGATATTGTTCAGGGCTGGCGGATGCCACCAAAGGCGTCGGCAAATCCAAAGAGCCTAGATCATAGATGTTTTTCAACGCAGCGGTTATTGCCATCAACATGGCGTGCACAGTGTCGGCCTCTAACGCAGATTCAGCATAGTCAGCTGCGATTTCAATCCCGCCATCCGACCCGTTCATCAAACGAATATCCAGCGCCACTTGTGGCGTTTGCGTCTGACCGGCCACTTCATACATAGATACATCGGGATCAGGTCGCGCCCAGTTTAACCCGTTCGTCAAGACGATAGGCAAAGCCAGCGCTTCCTTGGTCTGAGACAGCAATTGCCGGGCCAGATCCACACCAGAATGCTCCATATGGGACAAGCCCGCCATCGTTTTTGACTGTAAAACAGCTGCGCGTTCAGCGGGTGTGCTTATACCGGCATCATGGTCGACGACGATAAAGGATGCCCGGTTGCCAAGGTCAGCATTGTCCAGCGCAGGCGCGGTTGGCAAGCCAACATATAACCGCATGTCTGGGGTAAACCGCGCCAGAATTTCCAGCACAACAGAGCTCAGCAGACTGTTTAAGAACAGCTTACTTTTTGCCGCTGCACGCTGCAATTCACGCCGCTGTTGTGCGGTAATCCGTTGTGACTCTCGGCGGTAACGTGATGTTCTGATCTGGTGCAATGGTGTTACCCAAGGCAGGTTTGGCCCTGCATCGATATCTTGTAACGCTTGCGCCCAATAGGCCGCGTCCACATTGCGCTGTGCAGCGGACACCGGGGGCTCGGATATTTGTGCAGGCTCTTCGATCATTGGTTTTGATACGAACATATCTGCACAGATTTTTGCGATTGCTGGCCCATCTAGGGCTAAAGCATCAAACCGCACAGCCACTGCATCTTCTTGACCTGCTGGCATTTTGACTGCGCAAACCTGCCACAAAGGCCCGTCAAGCGCGCACAGCTCGTTTTTGAAACTGTCCCAAAACGCCGCCAATTGTTCTGGTGCATTTTGATCGTCACTTAGGTCGTATAGATCAAGCGGAGCCGTATCTTTTGGTACATAATACATGCGTTGATCACGTTCATTGATACGCGTGCGAAGTGCCGGGTGCTGCGTACAAAGAACATCCAAACGATCCTGCAGCCGTTCCAAATCAAAGGTTCCGCGAAACAGTCGAACCTCTTGCATTGCCACACCACCTAGCGGAAGCGTTGTTTTCCGCCCAAGGATATACGCGCATTGCAACTGCGAAAGCGGCTTGCTGTGATCGATATTATCCACGTCCTGTTGCAGCGTGCGCAGGCGCGTGACAAAGCGATCAAATAGGGCTTTGATCCATTGTTCATCCACCAGATCCAACCTGATATCCCAATTGATCAAAATCTGATCACCAAGCTTTGCAATTTGGGCATCAAGCGCAACGCCAGGGCCTTGTGACACGCTCCAAACGAGATCACCAAATAGATTGCGCGCAAGATCTGGCAGTATCGAACCCAGCGGGTGGTCAAACCCTGCAGTAAAGACCACCGGTGCACTCGGCACAGATCCCAAATGGCGCGCCAAATCACGCATCAGCTGCGGGCCGGGCCTTGCGCTGTGCGAAATGGCCTGAACCAACCGTGTCTGCACATGTTCCGTCAGCACATCCAGTGTTGCATCAATGTGGTCCACACCCATCAAGGTGAAATTGGAAAAATCTCCAATTGTGGGCCCTTGTTCCGACATGTTCTGCGGTTCAAACATCGGAACCGTCAAACGCAATGCTGATTGGCCAGTGGCGTGTCCTAATTCTTTTGCAAACAATGACAACGCTAGGCTGGAAGGAGTCGCACGAATTGCGCGTGCATATTTCAAAAATGCAGCTGTTTCCGCATCAGTCAGCGTTGCAGCAAAACGCGTGCTTTGTGCGGTGTCGTGCGTTTGGGGATGTTCTGGTGCAGGCAGGTTTGGTGCGGGCGGCAGGTCAGCAATCTGATCTTTCCACCATGTGCGTGCAATAGCTTCCTGATGTGATCGCGCAGGGTCTGCCCGATAGGCCTGACGGTGCTTCACAAAGTCACCAGCGGCGCGATCCAGCGCTTTTGCATCTAGTTCGTACAGCACCGCCAAGTCAGCCATCACATACGGAAAACATGATGGATCTGACGCGATCATATCCAAATCTATGTGCAGGCGATGCTTTCCGCCAGGCAACTGGCTTAACGTGAATTCGCAAGCAACACCGTCCCTAAGGGCTAAACGTTGGTGCGTTTTGGACGCGCGAATGTGTCTCAGTTTCTCTTCACAACCTGCAGGATCCAGATCCCTCAAATCATTGAAATACAAACGGTGCTGCGAAGAAAGGTCGGCAATCGAAGGGACCCCTTGATCATCAAAGGTCAGCCGCAGGTGATTGTGACGCTGCAACAGTGCCAAAACCGCACGTGCCAGCCTGTCTGCGTCTATTAGTGCCTGACCTTCACGACTATCCAGTTCGACGTATAAATGCGCAGAAGGCTCGGCTGAACCTTCATCTTTAGCGTGTCCATTGACCCAGCAGGCAGCCTGCATTGCGGTTATTTCATACATCTGCAATCACCCGTTGACAATACCATACATAAATACTCAAGTATTAACGAGCGTCAACCTGTGGAATCTTCCGCCGTCGCCGGAAATGAGATTAAAGATATGAAATATATATGTAATTTAAAAATTCTCAGACGAATGGGTGGTTTTTGATGGCGAAAAACAGACTCGCCCATACAGACCTTTACTAACAAGACCGGATATGTAATGACTGATTTCACCCCTTGGCCAAACGATTTAATCCAACTTTATCGACAAAAGGGATATTGGATCGATAAACCCATAACACACGGCTTACGTGTGCAAGCTGAGGCACGCCCAGACTCCTGCGCGATCCAATGCGGAACACGTGCGATCAGCTATAGAGATCTTGATAAAGCGTCCTCAGCCTTGGCGATTCGGCTTTTGGACAGTGGGATTGCACAGGGGGATCATGCGGTGGTTCAGCTGCCGAATTGCGCAGAATTCTACATCACGTTTTTCGCCTTGCTTAAGGCCGGGATCCGCCCCGTCAATGCGCTATTCAACCACCGCGCATTAGAGCTACGATCCTATGTTCAACAATTGCAACCCAAGCTGCTCATTGGATCGCGGGCCCACCCGTTGTTCAAGGATGACACCTTTACAGGGGAATTGCGCGAAATTTCGCAAGGGATCGAACTATGCCTGTTCCTTGATGATCCGGATCCTCACTCAGATTTACGGCAATGGTTGCTGGCTGATGATGCGCCCGCCGGAAATTGGCCAGATATCGCGGCTCATGATGTTGCCTTTTATCAATTATCAGGCGGCAGTACCGGCACGCCAAAACTGATCCCGCGCACGCACAATGATTACGATTATTCTGTGCGTGCCAGTGCCGAAATTTGCGAACTAACCCCCCAAACGCGATTTCTATGCGCACTGCCTGCCCCACATAATTACGTACTAAGCTCACCCGGCGCCCTGGGTGTTTTCTTTGCTGGCGGAACTGTTGTCATGGCAGATAGCCCTGAACCCAATTTGTGCTTTGATCTGATTGAAAAGCACGGGGTAACGATGGCAGCATTGGTTCCTTCGGCTGTGGGTTTGTGGCTAGAGGCCGTGCGTGCAGGTTTGCAACCACCTGATAGTTTGGAACTGGTTCAGGTGGGCGGTGCCAGCTTTGCTGAAACCCTTGCTCGGCAGGTTCCCGAAGTATTGGGATGCAAATTGCAGCAAGTCTTTGGCATGGCGGAAGGTTTGGTGAATTACACGCGGCTTGATGACAACAGCGAACGTATTTTCACGACCCAAGGTCGCCCGATCTGCGAAGATGACGACGTTCGGGTGCGTGACGCGGACGGGCATGATTGCGCCGACGGCGAAACAGGGCAGCTTTGGGTGCGCGGGCCTTATACGTTCCGCGGTTATTTCCGCAGCCCCACCCATAATCAAGCAGCCTTTGACAATGATGGGTTCTATCACAGTGGCGATCTCGTACAGCGTGATCAGGACGGGTATTTGCGCGTTGTGGGCCGCGTGAAGGATCAGATCAACCGAGGTGGTGAAAAGATCGCGGCTGAAGAAGTCGAAAGCTTGCTGCTGCGCCATCCAGAGGTTCTAGAAGCTGCGCTGATCGCGCAACCGGATGCTCGGCTAGGCGAACGCGGCTGCGCTGTATTGGTTGCGCGAAATCCAGTACGTCCCGTCGCCCTACGTCGCCATCTGATTGATCAGGGCATTGCCGAATACAAGCTGCCAGACCGTATCGTTTTTGTCGAAGCCATGCCGCTAACGGCTGTGGGCAAAATCAACAAACGTGCGTTGCGCGAAACTATCTTAGAAACTCAATAACGAAGGAAATTGATGTGACCGAAATGAAGACTGTCGACGCAACCGATTTCGAGTGGTTGGAAACGCGAGTATCGCAATTAATCGAAGACGAAGGCCCAATCGATCCAGCCGAAAGCTTAATTTTCTATGGCTTAGATTCTTTGCGCGTGATGAAATTTGCAGGGGAACTAAAAGAACGCGGGATTATCGTTAGCTTTGAAGATTTGGCAAAAGATCCAACACTGAATGCATGGTCCGCTTTGATTGATGCAAAAGCCGCCAGTTAAAGCACCGCATGTACTGGCAGACTGGAAGATGGCCATTGGCCATCTCCGCACTTCGCTGCCAACTTGCTGTATCCACATGCAATCTGCCGGTTGGAAATCTAACAACGATGTTGAAACCGGGCGGGAACGCAGGGCCGCACAGCATAAGGCCGGACGGATTGCAGCGGCAAAGGTGGGTGCGCGCCTATCCGGCAAGCCCTGCAATGTCGCGCGCGGCATGGACGGTGCGCCAATTTGGCCAAACGGGTTGAGAGGGTCGATTAGCCACTGCAATGGGCGTTCTGTGGCAATTGCCGGACATGCTGGGAATTGGTGCGGCCTTGGCATTGATATAGAACAACATTTAAGCGTTGAGGTCGCGAAAGACATCGCGCCCGTGGCTTTGACACCTTATGAACGCGCGCATTTCAAGGGGGATCCGTTATGGATCGCTTTGATCTTTTCTGCCAAGGAAAGCCTATTTAAAGCGCTTAGCCCACTGATCGACAAACGCTTTGATTTCGACGCGGCAGAGCTGTGCGTTGATGCGCACCCTGCCCCATATCTAAGATTAACACGCGACCTGACACCTGACTGGTGCGCAGGTCGCGCGATAACACCGCTGCTGATCCCGTGCAAAGACGGGGTTCTAACAGCCGTCACTTTACCAAATTACCCGCGTAATGTCGCACCGCCATCGATATACAAGTCAGCCATAGTGATGTGACCTGCCTGATCTGAAAGCAAGAATAGCGCCGCCTCTGCGATATCTTTCGGCGTTGCCAGTTTGCCCAATGGAATACCTGTCCGGTAACTTTCCAAATTACCCGCAATCACGCGTTTGGGGTCTTGGTCATCCTGCCACATCCCGGTTTGCATTGGCGTCAGCGTGGATCCGGGCGCGATGACATTGCACCGCACCCCATGTTGCGCCAATTCCAGCCCGAAACACCGTGTTAGCATCGTCAGAGCTGCCTTTGACGCACAATAAGGCCCCATATTTAAACGCGGAATCGTCGCGGCGTTCGAACTAATAACGACAAGGGCCGCATCGGGCTGTTTGATCAAGCGACTGCCCAAGCAATGCATCACGTGAAAACTGCCATTCAGATTGATATCTTGAACGCGGTGCCATTCCTCAGATGAAGTTTCCAAAAGCGATCCAACGGATACAACCCCCGCCGCATGAACAGCTAGGCTAATCGGTGCAGCAACAGTATCTGCTTGTTCGACCATCGCAGCAACGGCAGTCGCATCGCGTAAATCGCATGGGATCCAAGCCGCAGCGTTGGGGCGATCATCTACAGGCAACGCGTTCAACGCATCCGCTGTATCCGTGGCCACAACACTTGCGCCGGCAGCGTGTAGTAACGCGACTGTTTCTAAACCTATTCCGCCCGCAGCGCCTGTGACAAAGGCACTGCGCCCTTCAAATCCGCTTAGCTTCATTCGGAATCCTCAGGCATTGCGGACAAAACATCAGCCGTTGAAATGACGGCACCACAACATCCAGCAACCCAGTTCATCGCCATTGTATGACGGTCAGCGTCAAAATCTGCTTGCGCATCTGCGATGGTAAAAGGTTCGATGTCGCGTTGGAATGCTTCCACTGCTGTCGCGAGACAGCCAATATGTGCATAGACACCAGTAATCAGCAATTGATCCCGCCCGCGCGCGCGCATCAGCGTTTCAAGATTAGATCGTTGAAATGCGCTATAGCGATGTTTGACCAGAACGATGTCTGTTTCTGTTGGTGCCAATTCTGGCACGATGTCCTGATGCTCGGGCCACCGGGACATGCCGGGACCCCAAAGGTCAGCCTGTAATCCGCGATCTGGTCTAAACTGGTCCCCTTCTTGTGCAGTATAAAAGACAGGAATATTGCAGATACGGGCTGCGTGAGCGAGTGATGCGATATTGCGGATAATATCCGGCAATGGGGCGTCATCCTGTGCAAAGGGCGCACAAAAATAGCGTTGCATATCATGGATCAACAGGGCGGCACGCCCAGGCGCGAAGACCCAAGGCGCACGGGAATTTGGCAACGCGTCTTGTGCTGGTAGCGGATAGGATGGAATTCCGGGAATGGCCATATGTTTGGTCGTCCTTAGAGTTGATTCAGATCTTGCAATGCGGCGTCACTTGGCAGCCCCAATGCGGATAAAAGCGCGCCAAATTTTGCACCGGTTTCTACGGCTTCCGCCCGTGGGTCTGACCCCAAAACAATGCCAGCGCCTGCGTATAGGCGGGCTTGGCGGCCACATAGTTCTGCACATCGAATGGCCAGATACCACGCACCATCACCGCGACGATTGCACCATCCAACAGCGCCCGCATAAAAATCCCGTGGCACCGGTTCGAGTTCCCGAATGAGATTGGCCGCGCGTTGACATGGCATGCCGCAAACTGCTGGTGTTGGATGCAATTTCGACGTCAACAGCACTGCGGGTGTATCTGGATCTTTCAAGACGCCTTTGATCATTGTCCCAAGATGCCACATCGAGCGCGTCGCGGTTAATGTTGTCCCATCAGGAGCACCCAGTTCGCGGCAATATGGGGCAAGTGTATCTAGGATATATTCCACGACAAATGCGTGTTCATACTGGTCTTTTGAAGACGCTTTCAATGTCTCGGCAGTTGCAGCATCGGCAGTTGCATCGGCTTGGCGACGTGCAGATCCAGCTAAGGGATGTGACAAGATATCGGCGCCTTTTTTCTGGATCAGAAGTTCGGGCGTAGCACCAACCAAATGGCGGGGTTTCGGATCGTTCTCATCAGGAGGCAAAGCAACCTGAAACGCCGTTACAGATGGATCTTGGGACAGTTTGGCCAAAACATCGGGAATCGCGATATCTTTGCCATGCTCAAGCATCAGCGTGCGGGCCAAAACGACCTTACTTAATCCTTGCGGTAACGCCTCTTCCGCCTGCATGATGTGCAGCGCGCGCGAAACGCTTTGCATGTATGTTTGCGCTGGTGGTTGCGCATCTGGACTTGAAATCACATCCGGTACGGCATGCGCATTTGGGCTGGGGCTGTTCGCTGGCCAAAGCCCATCTGCCCGATCGACCTGCCACAGATAGTCAAATTCTGACTTGTGAAAAGGAAGGGCACCCCCAAGCAGTGCATCATCATTCGCATTTTCAAAGAAAGCCGCGGTTCGATCACTTAGGGTTTGGTCGTCCCCTCTGGGAATGGGTTGCACCGTGCCTGCGGCACAAATCATTCCGTCACTATTGCGAAATGAAAATGGCTGTTCGGGGATAACGTGTGCTTGATTTTGTGGACACGCATTGAGGAATTGCGAAGTCATGTGGCCGCCTTTGGTCTCGCGCGCAAGCGCAGATGACTGCCCCCTGCGCGCCCAGTTCACGAAAGTACCGTCCGCAGAATTTGCGATCAGCTGGGATTTTCTGGAGGGTGGCGGGTTCGAAAATGCCGCATTTGCGACACACAACCAGAACGCGTTCTGATGGGAATCTGCTGCCTGAATACGGTATGTCAGAGAGCATAACGGCCTTCAAGAATTAATTGAGTAAAAAAGTCGGATACTTGCAGGTCGTTACAACGGGCGACTGATGACGTGATGCGAAATGATCACATCCTGATGTTTTTAGTCAATTATTGTTTTAGCTCTCGCTCAAAGAAGCGTAGTTAGGTGCCATAATTCCGCGCGCAAGCGCCGAATAATCTTCAACTTATCGCCAGCCATTCTCCGCAAGCCAAAGAAACCAAAGGTAAAACGAATGGAACAACGGCGAACCGCGCGATTGCTCGGTGGTGTAAGTTTTGCTGCGATATGCGCATTCTCACCCATTTCAGTATTGGCACAAGACAGTCTAGACGACTCGACCTATCTCGGAACGATATACATCACTGGCGACACAATGACACGAAGCCAGCAACGTACCGCGTCCTCGGTAACGGTGGTTGATGGCGAAGAAATTGCAGCACTGAAAGGTGCAGATTCCGTCAGTGACGTCCTCGGCAGCATGGCAAACTTGACGCTTCCAGCAGAGGGTGGCCAGGACGGCACGCCAACAATCCGGGGGCAGGATGGCGAAGGTCCGAATTCTGGTGCAACGGCGTTCTTCGGTGGCAGCGCACCGCGTCTTGCTGTGAATGTTGACGGCCACTACCTGAGCTACAACGAACTTGTGTACGCGACATCTTCCTTGTGGGATGTTGAAAACATTGAATTGTTCCGCGGGCCACAAACCGTAAGCCAAGGTGCCAACAGTATCGCCGGTGCTTTGATTATCGATACGGCTGATCCCACCTTTACACCAGAAGGTGCGATCAAGCTCGAACTTGGGTCCGGTGGCAAGCGTACTGGTGCCCTAGTGGCGTCTGGCCAAATTGCAAAAGATGTCGCAGCGCGTCTGACATTCGAACACACGCAGCGCGAAAACTACATTGATTACACAAACTCAGCGTTCTCGCTGGGAGATACTGATCAAGACCATAGCTCGACAACCGCACGTCTTAAGCTGTTGTGGGAACCTTCGCAGTTTTCTCAGTTTAGCTCTCAGTTCACCTATGCCCATTCCAAAAGCAATCGCCCAACTTGGGAAGCGGCCACTGGCGATTATGGTGACTACGAAAGCGAAGCGACATCCAATCCAAGCTGGACACAGGAAACCGATACCGCGATTCATGACCTGAGCTATGAGTTTGATAATGGTGTAACCCTTACAAACCAAATCCAATACTCATCCATGCTGACAGAACGCACAACATCTCCAGATTATTTTGGGAGTGCCGAAATCGATCAGCAGAATATTTCGAACGAATTGCGTCTTGTGTTTGGCGATGAAACCGACACGCTCAGCGGTGTGGTTGGCGTATTTGCATCGCATACGGACAGTGATGAAAGCCTGTACCTGATCAGTGAATCCCTGTTTGAAGACGAAAAAGACAGTCTTGGCGTGTTTGCGGGTGTGGACTATCGTCTAACCGATAGGCTGTATTTGGGCGCATCATTGCGGTTCCAAAGCGATCGCGTTCAACGTACCGGCACGAGTTCATTTGCGTCAGAGGATCTGGACTATGATGAAACGTTCAACGCTGTGCTGCCCAAATTCACGCTTGCCTATGATGTGAATGAAGACACAACAATCGGTGTCATGGTTTCTAAAGGATACAATCCTGGTGGGGTCGTACTTGGGCTATCTTCGCAAGAATGGATCGAATTCGACGAAGAGACCTCGATGAATTACGAGATCTTCGCAAGAACTCAGGCGTTCAACAACCGTTTGGGGCTGACAGCCAACCTGTTTTATACCGTGTATGAAGACATGCAGCGTTATGTAACATCCGAGGTCGTGGATGGATATTACGAAGCGGTAACGGTCAATGCTGAAGAAGCCCATGCATATGGCTTTGAGCTAGGGGTTGATTTCCAAGCAACGGACACATTGGACCTCAAAGCTAGCTTAGGCCTGCTGAAAACAGAAACTGACGTATTCACAAGCTCTTATGGCGACTACAGTGGCAACAGCTTTAGCAATGCCCCAAGCAGCACCTTTAGCCTAAGTGCCGATTGGGACGTTCACCCGAATGTCACACTCAGCGGTAACTTCCGCTATAGCGGTTCCTACTATTCAGATGACGAAAATACCGACGACGCTGAAATCGACGCGTATTCCGTCACGGATCTACGGGCCAGCTATACCCCAACAGAGAAGCTAGAGTTGTATGCCTATGTGAACAATGTCTTCGGCGAGGACGCAGTCACCAGCATGCGTTACAGCCGCAGCATCACAGCTTATGAAGCAACGGTCGTTCAACCCCGTGAAATCGGGCTGGGTCTTCAAGTAAACTTCTAATATCAAATCAGTTCCGCGCTCAAAATGATACATGAGCGCGGAATTTTTTAAATTTCTTGGCTCAAAGATCTCCCCAAGCAAGGCAACCACTAGGTGGAAAAGCGCAAAACGACGCCGGCGCGCTACACAGGAGATACAAAGCACATCACACAAGCCCTAGCGCTGCTGCTAGCAGACGAAACGCGGGCCATTCTCAAAATCGCTTTTGCAGGCCCTTGCGCGATCCGTTCACTGCTAAATAAGACACTGGGACATGCATGCGACTTGGGCACGGATTGGCCCCAATACCATGCACGCGAAAAACTTGCTTAGCAAAGTGACATGTAATTGCTTCAAAAACATGGCAGATGCCTTTATTCAACCAAGTCACTTGCCTATGGGAAAAAATGCGGGATAGTCAGAGTATTAGCGCGCACCCTGCTCTCGTTTCGTTTGTTTCGCCATTCTTCTTAAAGCGCCTGCAAGCAGGCGAAGGATGGGCTGCAAGGATACAAGAATCCTATTACAAAGCCTTGAAATTAAAAGAGACTCTGCATGAAAATTCACAACATTGATCTCTATTACGTTCGTGTTCCCCTGACCGAACCTTGGCGCACCGCGTATGGGATGCAAAGCGAAACAGAAAGCTTGGTTGTAAGACTTGAAACAGATACCGGCGTTGGTTGGGGTGAATCCACACCCGCAATTATGCCGCTGTATAATGCCGAATATGCTGCTGGAGCATATGGCGTAGCAGAGAAAGCCATCGCGCCATTACTCTTGGGTGCCCACATTGAAAGTGGTGAGGCTTTGCAGACGGCTTTAAGCGCCATCAAAGGGAACGAATTTGCCAAATCAGCATTCGATTGCGCTTGGTGGGATGCTTATGCCAAATCCCAGAACAAACCGCTTTGGCGTGTCATTGGCGGACAAACTCCAACGGTTTCTGTTGGCGCTGATTTGCCCGTTTTTGACACGACAGATCAGCTAATCGAACGTGTAGGAACGGCGGTGAACGCTGGTTTTCTACGAATAAAACTGAAATTTAACCGGCTCTGCAGCTATGAAACGATTGCAACTGTCAGGACCAAATTTCCCGACCTTAAAATGCATATCGACTGTAATTCTGGGTATACATTGGACGACATCAACCTGTTTAAGGCACTGGACACGCTCGACCTGACGATGATCGAACAACCGTTGGGCTATGACGATTTGATCGATCACGCCGCATTGCAAAAGCAGCTCAAAACTCCGATTTGCCTAGACGAAAGCATCACGTCCTTAGAAAAAGCCCGCAAAGCAATCGAAATTGGCGCCTGCCGTTGGATCAACATTAAGACGAGCCGGGTTGGAGGGCTGACCAACGCAATTTCCATTCATGATTATTGCGCACAAAATGGCGTACCAATATGGGTCGGCGGCATGCTGGAATCCACTGTCGGCCAGGGATGTTCGCTGGCGCTCGCAACACTTGGGAATGTGAAATATCCAAGCGACATTTTCCCCAGTTCGCGCTTTTACAAGACGGACCTTGGATCGCCAGAAATTGCTGAACCGATCGCATCCCAAATCAACGCACCTGATATCCCGGGGCATGGGTTCGCACCCAATGAGCAAGCCCTTAAACGCTTCGCGATTGATAGCACATCCTTGTCGACACATAGGTGATCACCAAAAAGGTGGCTGCGCGCATTGGCAGTCGGAACGCACCGCCACATCTGGCCACGGCTACAGCAGAGCTAAATACAAATTTAAGAACCGCCTTTGTCCGCATCATGCAATCCGTCTGGTGTGATTGGAAGGTGAAACAGAAGTGTTGGAGCCTTGCGAAAGCAGGTTCGGTATGTCTCATAGGTACGGTTGCGTGTTTGGCCGCCATATAATATTTTCTCTCAAATCGACCCTCCTAAACTATACCGCTTTGCGGACAGATTCTAGCGAACCATTAGACCAAGTAATCGCGGAAAGCACGCAGAGGCCGTTAGGCGCACTCACCCCACCGGACACGGTGCAAGTCATTTCAAAAAACAATTTAGGTATGTCAAGGGCTCAAAGAAGAGGCGTTGGACGCTTGAGATGCACGCATTGTGCGTGCTTTTGCAGGTCTGATCAATCAGCTCGGCAGAAAGACCGCAGGATTTAACAATATAACTGGCCCTCGCAAAATACTGCTAAGGTACGCGAAAGTCATCTGGCATATAATTAGCGGTTTTCGTTGGGATACCCCACCCGATGGCACCATCCCGGCGAGATACATAATTGCCAGTGCGATGCAGAACCGATTGCGCTGGGTGTCTAAAGCGATGCGGTACGCGCAGAATTTGCACCGACCGCTGACGGCATTCCGAATGCGAACGACACAGCCCGTCGTCTGGGCAACGGCCTGCTCACGCACGCTCATGCTAGGGTGGCTGTATACGCAACCCTAGAGACTAGTAACAAGCTCCAAGATTTCACAAGGGTCGTCCATAAGCGATACATTCGCGATGCAGCCGATGTCATTAGTGCGGATTTGACCACTATCAAAGTGTGCCCTGGTGCATCGAGCCTATGCAATGGCCAAAGTATTTGCCAAAAATAGGGCTCTGTAAGATGCGCCAAAACGTGGCCTGCGCGCCGAAATTATTGGACAAGCAATCGTCTCTTTATAAAACATACCAACATTGCCAAGTGCGACAGTGGGCGTAGCAGTACAACCTCACCACAGAGGCCTGGCCACGTTAGAGGCTAACCAACTGACCTCGGCAGACGGCGATCTCGAAAGGTTGGATCAAAGTTTTTCCAGAATTGACAGAGGGTGAATGCCGCTTGGGGCAACTGCTAGGATCCTCCCGGAACGGGGGAACCAATCGCCCCCATCATTTCAACACCAATCACGGAAAAAATCGGGCCGAATATTGTTGCAATGTAGAACCCTCATTCCGTTGAAGGTGTTGCAATTCCAAGCCACCGGGCTCGACATATTCCTGACGGCGGCACGGGAAGCGACGGGCATCGTTTTGGGACGGGCATTCCTAGGAAAACAGAATTCTCCTAAAATTGGTTTGATGATGGTATTCTGTCTGCAATCAAATTGGTTGTAGGGACAGGAAAGGTCGACCTCCCTGCACATCATCCAAATGAATTAAGATTGTTGGCGAAGTACAAGGGGTAAAATCACAGTGGTTGTAAAACGGGATGGTGAAATAAGAACTGGTGGTTACGTGTCTGATGAAGGTATAATACGCGATCCAAGGTGACAAATGAGCGACAAAGACGCAATTAATCTTCTTGAAACACAAATTACGATGTTTGAGCAATCTGGTATCGAAATGTCCGAGAATCGTGATTTTTTATGTTGGCGCTTACGATCTTGCCTTCACAGGTATTTAAGTGGTGCATAAAAAACTTTCTGGATTATTACTCGATATGGCCAAGATGCAGGCGCCTGCTGATAATTTCAAGCTGGATACGACTAATTTTGATCGATGAATTCTGCGTCACCGACGTATAGGCTAAACGCAAAAAGGCTACATTGTTTTCATGATCAGGGACAGCCCCCAAGCCCTTCTGCCACAGTTAAAAGCGTGTAGACTTCACAAAAACAAGCCTGAATGACGCACCAATCACGAATTCGACCATCCAAGACGTAAGCTCGTTTCTCGTAACATGCTTTGGCTTAGAAAAGGAAGTACTTGCTTTTGGAAACAATTTGCAATGGGTCTAGCCAAGGGGACAGAACAAACCTGCATGCAACAGGACTGCCTAGCATAGTCATAGACCCAAAAAGTATCGAAATACGTGACATTGAAGACGCTCTTAAAGGTCTCCCCAAGATTATCGCGCGCGATGGCGAAATCCACCTGCCGCTATTATTGCACCTTGAGAGAATACTGGAAAAAAACGTAAAGAACAATCAAACACCAAATACGCTCTACAATCGTTTCAGGAATATCATCAATCAATTCTGGAAGGGGCTGTAATTCCAACCATTAGCCGAGGCAAGATTACCCCAGCATCATAATGAGCACGCGCAGCACCCTCGTCACCAGCCTTTAACGCTTCCCACTCGGCCAATCGCGCCTTTTCGACCTGCTCTGCCTTCAATTTAGCCTCAGAAGGCGAGTCCGTGAACAAGGCTTGCCGCACCTGTTTTACAGGCAATCCATCCTTACCTAAAACCAGACCTAAATAGCGTTTCGGAACCCGTTTCAGCCAATAATAGCGACCGCGATCACACGTAATGCCCATCATCAAACCTGAAAAATGTTGCGGGATTTCTAGGGTAAAGCTAAACTCCACATCGAGGTCGTTTTCGAACCAAAACGTAAATCATTGATTTAAAACGACATTATTTGGTGACCGACTGAGAAATGATCGTTTGGAACTGCCATTTCTGGCGGAGGCTCAGGGATTCGAACCCTGGGGACGCTTTCACGCCCGCCGGTTTTCAAGACCGGTGCATTCGACCACTCTGCCAAACCTCCATGGCGGCGACGTTTATCGTGCAAAAACTGATTCTAAAAGCACCAGTTTGCATAAAATCATCTCTTTTCCGCGCATTGGCGTTTTCTAGGGGCTTTTCTAAACGCTTGGGACAGGCTATCTTGTCTTCAAAGGGCGCAATAAAAACAGCCCAAATCGAGGCACAGATCACCATTTATGCGCGCGTGCAGAAAAAATCTGACAGCGTATGCCGGGACAGGCAGAAGGCAGTGAATATGCGAAATTTTGCGGAAACAGCCGCCCATATAGCATCACCTGTGGTCAAACAGGCGGTTCAGAACGCTAAGAACGGTGTTGCCCTAGCGACGCTTTGTGGCGTTGGCCTAACAGGTTGCTCAGACCTTCCGACGCAAGGCCTTTTTCAAAACAGATCCAATGCGGAAGAAACCGTTACGCGTGCCACCAGCACCATCACTACAGGTGAACGCGATGTGGAAGCGCCCGAGATTTTTGAAGCAGGCGAGGCAGGCCTCTGGGACGGGCGACCATCCTTGGGCGGTGTTTGGGTTGCGCATCCAGATGTTCAAGACCCAGAACGCGCGTTGATCCGCAACACAGCAAGCGGTGAAACCGTTGTGGGCGCCCTCTTCCGCCGTGAAAGAGCATCATCGGGACCAAAGATCCAAATATCCTCGGATGCGGCTGATGCGTTGGGCATTCTGGCTGGTGCCCCAACGGATGTATATGTTGTGGCTTTGCGAAAAGAAGAAATCGTTCAGCCAGATCCAGCTGTGGCAAATATCGAGACCACGGCACTGCTAACCGACGACGTTCAGACCACCAGCTTGGACGTGGTTTCAACAGCACCCGATATTGCACCGCAAACGATTGCCGCGGCCAATATAGATACGATTGCTCAGATCCAGCCTGCGGCATCCAGCCTGTCCAAGCCTTATGTCCAAATCGGCATCTTCAGTGTCGAGGAAAACGCGCGGAATACGGCCACTGCGATGACGCAATCGGGATTGCATTCTGAGTTGAAGAAACAAAGCTATAATGGCAAGATTTTTTGGCGTGTTTTGGTTGGACCTGCGCAAAGCAGCTCCGACTTGGCACAAATGATTGAAACGGCGAAAGGCAAAGGATTTACCGATGCCTATGCCGTCAAAGGATAATACCCAAGGAGGCTGCTATGCGCCTTGCCTGTACTTACGCCTACCGCTCCGCTTTGAAACACAGCGTTGCCCTTTTCTGTCTGGCCAGTGCGTTTGCATTGCCCACACCTAAGACCGCGCATGCATTTGATGCAGATGTCAGCGCCATACATGTCTATGACCTGACAACGGACACGGTCCTATTCTCCCGTGATGCGGACCTGCCCTTGCCGCCTGCGTCAATGTCCAAATTGATGACGCTATATTTGGCATTTGAGGCCATCCGCGACGGACGTTTGCGCATGGATGAAGAATTGCGCGTCTCGCAACACGCTATGAACTACGGTGGATCAACGCTATTTCTACGGGCCGGTGAACGCGTCAAGGTAGAAGACCTGCTTCGGGGCATTATTGTACTTTCCGGAAATGATGCATGTGCCGTCATCGCAGAGGCGCTTAGCCCTGACGGGTCTGAAATTGGGTTTGCCCGCCTTATGACCGAGCGCGCACAGCAATTGGGCCTTGACCATTCGCAATTCAGAAACTCGAACGGCTGGCCGGCGCCAGGGCATTTTATGTCAATGCGCGACCTTACCCTTCTGGGGCAGCACTTGATCGAGGATTTCCCAGAATATTACCCGATGTTTTCAGAGGCCGAGTTTCTCTTTGATGAAAATGAACGGGACAATCGGTTCAACCGCAACCCACTTCTTCGACTGGGCATCGGTGCGGACGGATTGAAGACAGGCCATACAAATGAGGCCGGATATGGCTTGGTCGGTTCCGCCAAACAAGGTGAGCGCCGGGTCATTTTCGCCTTTTCCGGTCTACAGAGGGAAAGCCAGCGATCAGAAGTGGCCGAAGCGATCGTAAACTGGTCCTTCAGACAGTTCACACAACGCACGCTTGCCGCTGAAGGCGAAACAATCGGTCAAGCTGACGTCTTTATGGGCAACAGTAAGCAAGTGAACCTTGTGGCTGATGGTCCGGTTGAGTTGTTGTTACCTTCGTCTTCCAGCCAAGGTTACAAAGCTGAATTGGTGTATGACGGCCCCATTCGCGCCCCGATCGCAAAAGGGGATCAAGTGGCCACGCTGGTCGTTGACGCAGAAGGCTTACCCCCGGCGGAAGTTCCTTTATACGCCCAAGACGACGTACCACTGGGCGGCTTTGCCAAACGCATGTTTGCTGTGACGCAAATGTTGATCAAACGCATTCAGAACGGCCCAGTGGATGAAGCTGCTTCCGCCACAAGCAACTGATCGGAGACTTTTTTGTCCGTAGATCATCCCCCCTATTCTGGCCTGTTCCTTAGTTTTGAGGGAATAGACGGGTCCGGCAAATCCACCCAAGCCCGCCTGTTACAGGATGCATTGGCTGATGCTGGTCATGACGTGATTTTGACGCGCGAACCCGGCGGTAGTGAAGGTGCAGAAGAAATCCGCGCTTTGGTTTTGCAAGGCGACCCTGACAGGTGGTCGGCCGAAACCGAATTGCTGTTATTCAATGCCGCCCGACGCGATCATGTCGAGCGCACCATTTTACCCGCACTGAAAAACGGCAAGATTGTTATCTGTGATCGCTTTGCGGATTCGTCTCGCATGTATCAAGGTCAACGTGCGGGCCTACGAGATAAGGTCGACCTATTGCATCGAGAGATGATCGGGATGGAACCTGATATGACGCTCTTGATCGATATGGATCCTGCCGCAGGTCTGGCCCGCGCCAAGGGACGTGCCGGCGTTGAAGAGCGCTTTGAAGATTTTGGGGTGTCCCTCCAAGAACATATGCGCGACGGTTTCTTGGATCTGGCGAAAGAATATCCTGAACGCATCACCGTCGTGAACGGCGCGCGATCAATCGACGTTGTACAGGCGGAGATTCTGGCATTGGTCAGCACTGCCCTGTTGGATAAAAAACACGATGGCTGATCCAGTCGCATTACCAGAACCAGACCGCGTGCCCGGTGCACCCCACCCGCGTGAAACAACACAGATTTTGGGGCATCACGATGCGGTTCATGGGTTCCTAGATGCCTTTAATTCTGGCCGATTACATCATGCTTGGCTGATCAGCGGCCCGAAAGGTGTCGGAAAGGCCACTTTGGCCTGGTCCATCGCACGTTTTCTGTTGGCCACACCTCCTGTGGAGGATGATGGCCTGTTTGGTGCCCCCCCTCCCCCAGAGAGTTTGGAAATTGCCCCCGAACACCCTGTGGCGCGGCGCATGTCTGCGCTGTCAGAACCCGGGCTTTGCTTGGTGCGGCGGGGACCAAATGACAAAGGCGATAAGCTGGCCAGTGAAATTCGTGTTGGAGAAGTCCGGCGGTTGAAAGATTTTTTCAACCTATCCTCCAGCGATGGCGGACGCCGCGTCGTCATCGTGGATTGTGCCGATGAACTAAATCCAAACGCCGCAAATGCGATTTTGAAGCTTCTGGAAGAGCCGCCCGAGCAATCCTATTTCCTGCTAATCGCGCACCAACCTTCACGGCTGTTGCCTACAATCAGGTCCCGTTGCCGGACATTGCGCCTACATCCGCTTGGCATCGACGATATGCGCGTTGCGTTAAACGCATCTGGCGCGGACATGTCTGACGCAGATATTCTAGCTTTAAACGGTTTGACCAGCGGCTCTGTCGGCGAAGCAATCCGACTACACACCCTTGACGGCACCAGCCTGTATGCAGACGTGTTGAACATTCTTAGCGGGTTGCCAAACTTAGACCATCCGCGACTTTTGACGCTGGCCAACAGCTGTGCTGGGCGTGGAAACGAGGAACGTTTGGATCTGCTTTTGACCCTGACCGACCAAATCTGTGCGCGACTGGCCCGACGAGGCGTTTGCGGCACAGATCTAGATGAAGAAGTCCTACCGGGAGAGGCACAGACCTTTGCCAAACTTGCGCCAAATGCGCATTTTGGACGAAAATGGGCCAGCCTTGCGCAAAAAACGTCAGATCGCGCACGACATGCGCGTTCGGTCAATGTAGATCCTGCTGCGATTATCACAGACCTATTTCTAGGCCTGCAGACTGGCTTTACTGAATAATGTTCTAAACAATACCGCCTTGGATCAACCTGTCAGCCAATTGCGCGAACGCATCCGACATGACACCGTCACCCAAGGCGACAGGCGCACCGGCGTCGCCTGCCAGACGGGTTTCCAAGTCAATTGGCAATTGTGCAAGCAGAGGCAAACCCAGTTTTTTGGCCTCGGATTCGACGCCACCACGGCCAAAAATTTCCGAGACCTCACCGCAATTGGGGCAAACGAATTGCGACATATTCTCGACCAAGCCCAAAACAGGCACTTTAAGCGTTTGGAACGCATCAAGCGCTTTACGCGCATCGATTAAAGCCACGTCTTGCGGTGTCGACACCACAATCGCGCCACTTAACCCACCTTTTTGACCCAATGTCAGCTGTACATCACCGGTTCCCGGCGGCAGATCAATCAGCAGAACGTCCAGTTCGCCCCATAAAACCTGCGTCATCATTTGCTGTAGCGCACCCATCAGCATTGGGCCGCGCCAGATGATCGCCTTTTCCTCATCCACCATCGACCCTACAGACATAACAGTAACGCCATGGGCTTTGAGAGGTTGAATATTTTTCCCATCTGGACTGTCTGGCTTTTCGGATAAAGCGAACATACGGGGCTGCGATGGGCCGTAGATATCAGCATCCAGCAAACCGACCTTCTTTCCAGCACGCGACAGCGCCACCGCAAGGTTTGCTGTTAAGGTCGATTTGCCAACCCCACCCTTGCCAGACCCGATCGCAAGAATCGTTTTGATGCCCGAAGGTTTCAAATTTCCGGACTGTGGTTTGGCATGTCCGCCGAATTTTAAGGACGGTGCAGCGGGCTGTGCATGGGCTGTTAGGGCTATGTTAACCACTGTTACCCCAGAAATGTCGGCGATTTTCGATTCGAGCTGTGCCTTCATTGGCTCCATAAGGCGTGCGACTTCGGCACTTGGCGCTTCGATGACAAAGCGCACCTGCCCATTGTCGCACTGCAAAGCACGTACAAAATCACGGGAAATCAGGTTTCCACCATCTGGCAGATCAACTTTTTCCAATAGTTTCAGTACGTTTTCTTTTAGTTCGCTCATGCCCGTGCCCTTTATATATAGCGTCACACATAGAGAGACGCCGGTATCCTTCTGCAGTGAACAGAAAGATGCGCAATTCAGTACCAAAGTCGCAGGGAAGAGCAAGGAACCATGCCTCAGAACTGCCGCACATTTTTTAATCACAAGGCCCATGCATTCTCTGCATAGCAGAAATGAAGAACCGTCCGTTGTGCAGACGCAGCAAAATGTTCATGTTGAAGCCATCGAACGACACAACAGTTTCGAACGGGAAAGATAGCGCTAACAAACACAGCGTTGATGACTGAGAGAAACAAGTTCGATTGTATGTATGACCGCACCAGATGTGCAAAGGATGATGAAATGGCAAATGCAACTGAGTACCGCGCAAGCGTTGAAACACTGGGAAACAAAGGTTTTTCTGGTTTCGTGACGACAGTTCGCACAGCGATTGCACGCCGTAAGATTTATAACGAAACGCTCAATGAGCTGCTCGAGCTGACCGATCGTGAATTGAACGATATGGGTCTTGGCCGCGGCGACCTAAAGCGCGTTTCTCTTGAAGCGGCAAAAGAACAACTGGCCTAATTGGCCACGACACACAGAAGACCTTCTCCTCCTCCCTAGGTCTTTTGCGAAAGGCGATGATGCTCTCCTCCTCCCTGCATCATCGCCACAAATAACCGGACGAGCGTATCGCGTTGGTTCACCAGACATGAAATAGTCCTCTCCTCCTCCCTGGACTTTTCATATAGGCAGTAGCCCCTCTCCTCCTCCCTGGGGTTGCTGCCACCTAATAACGCTCCAATAGGGGCAGACATTCGGAAGCACCTCTCCTCCTCCCTGGTGTTTTCGAGACCCGGCGATGGCACCTCTCCTCCTCCCTGGTGTTGTCGCCAGACATACCGAGATTGTTGTAAAGGCATCTCACCACAGTTCGGCGCGCCTCTCCTCCTCCCTGGCGTGACCGTTATAGCGGCGGCAGCACCTCTCCTCCTCCCTGGTGCTGTCGCCCATTTTATTTTCGGCATATGTTTTTTTTCGCACTCAGTGTTTGCTGAGCGCCACGATATAGCGGCACAGGTCATCCCCCCGATTGCAAAAGGCGCAATCCTGCGGCGGCCCTAGTTGCAAACAATCCCCAGCTTGCAAAACATGGGTCATGGGCCCTTCGACAAAGGTCAGCTCGCCAGAGATCACCCAGATCAACTGAGATAAGAACGCATAGGATCCAGCAGGCATTGGCACCTCTGCACCCGCAGGCAGATCGATATGGGTCAACTCCAACGGATGCGAATCCGCTGGCGATAGCTGTCGACGTACATATCCGGTTGCCGGATCCTGCCACTGAAGCTGCGAAGCCGCCCGCGTCAAACGGCCGCCACGTCCTTCTGCACGCGCAATCAGCACGGACATTGTCATATCAAAGGCAGCAGCGATGCGGACAAGCACTTCCGCAGTCGGGCTAGAGGCCCCCGTTTCGATCTTATGAATCATCGATCGTGATACGCCCGACTGTTCTGCCAATTGCGTAAGCGACCAATCCCGCGTTTCCCGTTCTTGTCGAATACGATGCGCCAAATCCATTGATAAATCCTCTATAGTGGACAATATATCCATATAAAGGATTCGCAGAGAGGCCAAGATGATTCTACGTTCAGCCAAATTAGAAGATGCTGCAGACATTGCAGCGATCTTTAACGACGCAATAATGACCAGCATGGCTGTTTGGAAAGAACAACCTGTTTCAAGCGACGATCGCGCCTCCTGGATGCAGGCCCGTCTGGACGCGGGTCACCCTGTCATCATCGCCGAAGAGAACGGGCAGGTCTTGGGGTATGCGTCCTATGCACAGCTTTCCGGGAATGAAGGCTATCGTTTTTGTGTTGAGGATTCGATTTACGTCCATCCCGATGCCAAAGGAAAAGGTGTTGGGCGCATCATGCTAACCGAATTGATCCAATTGGCACGGGACCAAGGAAAACATTCCATGGTGTCTGAAATGGATGCAGGAAATGAAGGCTCCAAAGCCTTGCACAGAAAACTGGGTTTTACAGAAGTCGGACGCATTCCCCATGCCGGTTTCAAACTTGGCGAATGGCGGGATCTATTGATTTTGCAGCTGATGTTGGATGAAGCGTAATGCTCTATCCAACAGCATTTTTGGCCATCGGCGCATTGGCATTGGTGTTACAGAACCTTGTCATGGTGAAGATCAGCGGTCAGTTTGCCAGCCCTCTTATCGCCATGGCTGTGAACTCTACCGTTGGGATCACTCTGTTGCTTGGTCTGGTTTTCTGGCGACATGGCACAACTGGCTTGGCCCAAATTCCACAAGCATTGGGTGGATGGGGCCTAATTCCGGGACTTCTGGGAACGTTATTCGTCTTTTCCAGCATATTCGGGTATCAGGCCCTTGGCCCCACGCGGGCCGTAGCGACATTGGTCGCAGCCCAATTGCTATTTGGGTTTGCCATTGATCTGATCGCCCAGCGTCCCGGCATTGCCTCTGCCAAAACACTGACAGGGATCGCTCTGCTGATCCTGGGCGCCATATTGGTTCTGTCGCGCTCTAACGAATAAACACAATCCCACCCTTCCCCTTCGCCGCCCCATTAGGTAGGTAACCCTGACAAGAAATCCTCTGCAAAATTAGGGGCAAAACCGCTATGGCGATGCAAAAGACATTCAATCCGGCTGAAGCTGAAGGCCGGATCTACGCAAAATGGGAAGAGGCCGGTGCATTTCGCGCAGGGGCCAACAAAAAACGTGACGACAGTTTCTGCGTCATGATCCCCCCGCCCAATGTCACGGGTGCCTTGCATGTCGGCCACGCCTTTAACAACACGCTGCAGGATATTCTGGTGCGCTGGCATCGGATGCGTGGATTTGACACGCTCTGGCAGCCAGGTCAGGACCATGCCGGTATCGCCACGCAGATGCAGGTTGAAAAAATGCTGGCGGCCACGCAGCAACCGGGTCGTAAAGATCTGGGCCGCGAAAAGTTCCTGGAAAAGGTCTGGGAATGGAAAGGCGAATACGGCAGCACGATTATCAACCAGCTCAAACGTCTGGGCAGTTCCTGTGATTGGGATCGTAATGCATTCACAATGTCCGGCGCCCCCAGCGCACCGGCGGGTGAAGACGGCAATTTCCACGATGCAGTGATCAAAGTCTTTGTTGAAATGTACAACAAGGGCCTGATCTATCGCGGCAAACGATTGGTGAACTGGGACCCAAAATTCGAAACGGCGATTTCCGACCTTGAGGTCGAAAATGTCGAAGTCGACGGTCATATGTGGCACTTCAAATACCCGCTCGCGGGTGGTGCCACCTATACCTATATCGAAAAAGACGAAGACGGGAATGTCGTTCTGGAAGAAGAGCGCGATTACATTTCCATTGCCACAACGCGGCCTGAGACCATGTTGGGAGATGGTGCCGTTGCGGTCCATCCAAGCGATGAACGCTATGCGCCAATCATTGGCAAATTGTGCGAAATTCCAGTTGGTCCAAAAGAACAGCGTCGCCTGATCCCGATCATCACCGATGATTATCCAGATCCCGATTTCGGGTCCGGTGCAGTTAAGATCACCGGCGCGCATGACTTCAACGACCACATGGTCGCCAAGCGGAACAAGATCCCACAATACCGTTTGATGGACGTTTCCGGCGCGATGCGGGCAGATGGCGCACCATATCAGGATGCTTCTGCACAGGCGCAGACCTATTTGGACGGGGCAACATTCACCGAGGCCGAGATTGATGCCATCAATCTGGTGCCAGAGGAATATCGCGGTCTAGACCGGTTTGACGCCCGCAAAAAGGTGGTTGAGACAGTCACCGCTGAAGGCCTAGCCGTTATGACCATGTCAGACGATCCACGCCTTGGCGCGCCGAAAAAGAAGAAAAAAGGCGAAGAACCCGATCCAGTGGTCGAAGTTCCGTTGGTCGAAGCGAAAAAAATTATGCAGCCCTTTGGCGATCGTTCAAAGGTCGTGATTGAACCGATGCTAACGGACCAATGGTTTGTCGCCGCAGAAAAGATCGTTGGCGATGCGCTGGATGCGGTTAAGTCGGGCGAAATCCGTATTCTGCCAGAAAGCGGTGAAAAGACCTATTATAACTGGCTGGAAAACATCGAACCTTGGTGTATTTCGCGTCAGCTGTGGTGGGGGCATCAGATCCCAGTTTGGTTTGGTCCTGAAGTACAGCCCAAAAGCGATGGGCTTTGGGAAGTCAACTGGTCGGAAACCAAGCAATTCTGTGCGACAACAGAGCAAGACGCCTTGGACGCTGCCAAAAGTTACTATGAGAGCAAAGGCTTTCAGATCGAGGTGGCCGACACCCCGCTGACCTCTGCTGATATTGCGTCTTGGGTTGAAAAAAGCGGGACAGAGACACTACCGCTCTATCGTGACCCCGATGTTCTGGACACTTGGTTCTCTTCCGGTTTGTGGCCCATTGGCACGCTGGGCTGGCCTGAGGATACGGATGAGCTGAACCGTTTCTTCCCGACCGATGTTCTGATCACCGGTTTTGACATTATCTTCTTCTGGGTCGCGCGCATGATCATGATGCAGCGTGCTGTGGTTGGGCAAAACCCATTCCACACGGTGTACCTGCACCAGCTGGTTCGTGACGAGAAGGGCAAAAAGATGTCCAAGACGACCGGCAATGTGATCGACCCACTGGATATCATTGATGAATACGGCGCGGATGCGCTGCGGTTCACCAATACGTCCATGGCGGCGATTGGCGGTGTATTGAAACTGTCCAAAGATCGCATCGCAGGATATCGTAATTTTGGCACCAAGCTCTGGAATGCCTTCAGCTTGGCCGAACATTATGAGATCCCGTATTTCGATCAAAAAGATGCACCAAACGCCCAGCTGGCGGTCAACAAATGGATCATCGGCGAAACGGCAAAGATCCGCGAAACCGTGGATAAAACGCTGAGCGAATATCGCTTCAATGATACCGCAAGTGCCCTTTATGCATTCGTTTGGGGCAAGGTTTGCGATTGGTATCTGGAATTCTCCAAACCAATTCTGCAGGGTGAAGATGGCGCGGCAAAGCTGGAAACTCAGCAAACACTGCGTTGGGTGCTGGATCAGTGTCTGATCCTACAGCATCCGATCATGCCGTTTATCACCGAGGAACTGTGGTCCCTATCTGGCAAACGTGACGACCTGTTGGCCCTAACCGATTGGCCGGACTATACCGCAGCTGACCTATTTGATGCAGAAGCAGACGCCGAGATTTCATGGGTGATCTCCCTGATTGAAGGTGTCCGTTCAGCCCGCGCACAAATGGGCGTACCCGCATCCTTGCATGTACCTTTGGTTGTGACCGGCATGGATGACACGACCCGCGTCTATTGGTCCAACAATGAAGCGTTGATCAAACGCCTGCCACGCATTGAAGCCCTAGAAGAGGTCGAAACCTTCCCCAAAGGGTGTGTGACCGTTCCTGTAGGTGCAGCCAGCTTTGGCATGCCGTTGGCAGACATTATCGATGTGGATAAGGAAAAGGCGCGGCTTGAGAAATCCCTTGGCAAATTGGCGAAGGAACTTGGCGGTATGCGCGGGCGTTTGAACAACCCCAAATTTGTCGAAAGTGCCCCGGAAGAGGTCATTATCGAAACCAAAGCTAACCTAGCTGCACGCGAAGAAGAAGAAACAAAGCTGAAGGAAGCTTTGGATCGGATCCTAGAAATCGGCTAAGTGCTTTTGATCGGAACGATGAAACCGCCCGCATTCACATGTGGGCGGTTTTTCTATGCGCGCCAGAAATCTACGGTGAATAGTGCAAACACCGCCAAGATCTCCAAACGCCCAATCAGCATACCCCAGATCAGCAGCCATTTGGCCGTGTCATTGAGACCCGCAAAATTGCCTGCCGGTCCGATTTCATCCCCCAACCCCGGACCAATATTGGCCAAAGCCGTCGCGGCCCCGGATACGGAAGTTACGAAATCCAAACCTGTCAGGGCCAAGGCGACAGATAGCAGGCCAAAGGTCACAATAAAGAAGACGAAGAATGAGATAACAGAAGACAGAACTTCTTCATTCACTTTGCGCCCCTCATAGCGGGGAACAAACACGCCGTTTGGCGAGCGGATTTTGCGCAATTGCACGCGGATGGATTCAATCAAAAGCTGGTAGCGAAAGATTTTAATTGAACAGGCTGTGGATCCCGCGCATCCACCAATCAGGCCAATGATAAAGAACAGAAAGATCAGGAAAGATCCCCAGCCCATATAATCGACGCTGGCATAGCCCGTTCCCGACATGATTGAAACAATATTGAACAACGCCTCGCGCAAAGCCTGTTCAGGGTGGTGAGGAAAGATCGCCACCAAAGCAAACGCGGTGATGAAGACAAGCACAGCAATAAGGCTCAGAAACGTGCGTACCTGACTGTCGTTGAATATGGCATATGGGTTGTTGTTCACCAGCTGAACATAACGCACGAATGGCAAAGCTGCTAAAATCATAAACACTGATGCAACATATTCCGCAGGCCCGGAAAACGTACCAAAACTGGCATCATAGTTTGCAAAACCACCCGTAGAAACGGTGGTAAATGCATGTACGGTTGCATCAAACGGCGTCATCCCACAGGCCAGATACGCCATGGTACAGGCCAAAGTCAGAGCAACATAGATTGATGATATGGATGACGAAATCTGCGTTGCCCTGGGCAGAATTTTCCCCATTGTATCAAAGGCTTCTGATCGGAAAATCTGCATACCACCGACGCGCAGTTCCGGTAGAAAAACCATGGCAACCACAATAATTCCGATCCCGCCAATCCATTGCAAGATCCCCCGCCATAGCAAGATACCTTTTGGCAGATCATCCAAACCGGATAATACGGTCGATCCGGTGGTCGTTAGGCCAGACATCGCTTCAAAAAATGCGTCCACAAACCCGACATGCGTCGCGCCGAACATAAAGGGCAACGCCCCAAACAACGGCAGAGCGACCCAAACCGATGTTGTCAGCAAAAAGGTCTGTTGTAGTGTTAGCCCTTGATCCCCGGATCCAGCGCAAGAGATGGTGATCACGCCGCCGAAAAACAAAGTCAGGCAAGCAGAAACAGCAAACACCTTCCAATGCCCTTCCCCTTCTGCCAAATCCGCCAAAAGAGGCAGAATCATCACGCCACCTAGGCATAGGATCAAAATGCCGATGACATGGGCTACGGGGCGGATATCAAACATAGATCTTCACTGGAATGACATGGCGCGCCTGTCAATGAAACTTTGACCAGACGCGCCAATGATTTTGATAATGAGCCTAGGCCTGTGCCAAGCCATTAAGCAGATCGGCCACAAGATCCTGCGCATCCTCCAGCCCAACACTGAAGCGGATCAGGCCGTCACTGATGCCCAGACTTGCACGTTGTTCGTCGCTTAGGCGCGAATGTGTGGTCGTCGCAGGATGCGTTACAATGGATTTGGCATCGCCCAGATTGTTGGAAATAATCGCGATTTCCAGCGCATCCATGAACCGAAATGCCGCCTCTTTTCCGCCCTTTAGGACAAAGGACACCATTGTGCCGCCCGCGCCAATCTGGCGCTGCGTCAATTCATATTGTGGATGGCTTTTCGCGCCGGGATAAATCAGCTTTTCAAGCTTATCATGCCCTTCCAAAGCTTCGGCAATGACGCCGGCGCTTTCGGTCTGTGCACGCACGCGCAGATCAAGGCTTTCCAGCCCCTTTAACTGCACCCAAGCGTTGAACGGGCTCATCGCGCCGCCTGTGTGCTTGAGATAAGGTTCAACCGTACCGCGGATCAAATCTTTTGTACCCAAAATGATCCCGCCCAAGCAGCGACCGCCGCCATCGACATGTTTCGTGGTGGAATAGACAACCAGATCTGCACCCTGTTCGATCGCCTTGGAATAAACAGGGGTAGAGAACACATTGTCCACAACAACGACCGCACCAACAGAATGGGCAATTTCAGCGACACCCGCGATGTCGACCAATTCCAGTGTTGGGTTGGACATGGATTCGAAGAAGCACATTTTGGTGTCTGGACGTATTGCAGCGCGCCATTGGTCCAAATCATCGCCATCAACAAAGGTCACGTCGACGCCGAAACGCGACAGGATGTCTTCTAGGATATACAGACAGGATCCAAACAACGCGCGGGCAGATACGACATGATCACCCGATTTTAGAAACGACATCACGGCGCCGTTTACCGCGGCCATACCAGACGCACAGGCAAAGCCATCTTCCGCGCCCTCTAACAGCGCCATACGCTCTTCGAACATAGCGACTGTTGGGTTGCCGTAACGGGCATAGATGAATTCATCTTCGCCCAAATCCTGAAACCGCTTTTCCGCCTGAGCAGCCGTGTCATAAACAAAGCCTTGCGTTAGGAAAATCGCTTCGCTCACTTCATTATATTGGCTGCGACGTGTGCCGCCATGTACCAGCTTGGTGCGTTTTCCAAATTTTGATGTTTCAACCATCGTTGTTCTCCTGCCCGTTCAAAGGGTCCAAGTTCGCAGGGCATAAAAAAAGCCCCAATCGCGGTCAAGCGAAAGTGGCTTTCGTCTGACCTCTTTAGCGGCATATTTAACGTGGCCCGCAATCCGGTAACAAAGCGCCACGCCTGTGTCTTAGAACGAGATATCGCGCAAATCAAGAGTGTTACAATCTTGTCATGGCATCGTCATGAAACAATTGTTGAGCGCCGCTACCCTATGGGGTGCTCGAACTGATATATGTGGATTGCAGCAATGGCGATGCTTCAGATCACGACTGGGCCTACGGGTCTACATTTGCAGAACAATCAAAGCGATCTTTGGGACACGATACGCGATACTTTGACGGCCCATGCTGGCCCGGTTACCGTTCTCATCCACGGCTATCGTTATGAACCCGGCCACCCTGTTCACTGTCCACATGATAGCTTGAATAGCCCAGCCCCCAAACATCCTAAAAACTTCAGCCTTCCATCCAATTTAGGATTGGCCTGCGACGATGGGCACGAGATTGGCATATCCTTTGGATGGTCTGCGCGTGGGACAATATGGCAGGCCTATCGCAAGGCGGGGCTTGCGGGATCTGACCTCGCGCAGCTAGTCGATCGCATTAAATCCATTGATCCCAAACGAAACATCCGAATTCTCGCCCATTCCTTAGGGGCAAGGGTGGCTTTACGCGCCATGAGTGAAAGTGCCCCATGCATTATCAATCGGGTTATCTTGATGGCGGCGGCAGAATTTCGGACAGATGCTTTGGAAGCCTTGCGCAGCCCGGGCGGGTATCATTGCGAAGTTTTGCACGCGACCAGTCGAGAAAACGACATTTTCGACTTTGTGTTGGAAAGGCTGATTTCAGGTTCCCGCCAAGGCGACAAAATGCTTGGGCATCGTTTACTGCATGCCCCAAATCTGGCCTGTTTGCAGCTGGATCACCCCGAAGGTTTGATGGCCCTCTCAATGCATGGCTACAAGATTGCCAATCCGGAACACACGATTTGCCATTGGTCCCCCTATCGCAGAAAGGGTGTATTTCGCCTATATCGTGACTTCTTGGACGGGCAGCTGAGCGTGCGGGATCTAAACGATATCCTGCCCCTTGGACTAGAACCAAGATGGACGCGCCTAGGTCGTAAAATCCAACCCAAAGCGCAAGTTCCGGGATTTTTTGCAGCGCGCTGACATGTTGTGCCGGGCACAGGTTTTCACACAATAATCCGGCGCTCCACGGTTGTTTTTTAACGCTTTTTGAGGCATTCTAAGAACAACCCGAAAGGACCCCCGATATATGACTTCCCTTATGTTTCAGGCCACGCTGTTTTTGGCGGCGGCCGTTATTGCTGTACCTATTGCTGCCCGATTTGGCCTTGGCTCTGTGCTGGGGTATTTATTGGCGGGCTTGGTGATCGGGCCTGGCTTGGGGTTGGTCAATGATGCGGAAACGATCAAGCATTTCGCCGAATTTGGTGTCGTCATTATGTTGTTCATTATCGGTCTGGAACTTGAACCGCGGGCCTTATGGGATATGCGTCACCGGTTGATCGGGCTTGGCGGGTTGCAGGTTGCACTGACCACCGGCGCTATTTTTGCGTTTTGCCAATATATGGGCCTGACATGGACTGCCTCCTTGGGCACGGGCATGATCCTAGCCCTGTCTTCAACCGCTATCGTCTTGCAAACATTGAATGAAAAGAACCTGATGTCGACCCAAGGCGGGCGATCAGCCTTTTCTGTCTTGCTGACACAGGACATCGTTGTCATTCCAATGCTGATCCTTTTGCCTCTCTTGGCGGCAGAACCCACATTGATGATTTCTGAGGATGGATCGATTCAACGCGGCATTTCGCAAATCGCCGATGCCGCGCATGACGAACATCACGAATACAGGTTAGCCGATTCATTACCCGGATGGGGCGTGGCCCTGCTGACATTTGGCGTCGTTGCCGCAATCATTCTGGGCGGCATCTACGGCGCGCGCCCCCTGTTTCGTTATATCCACGCAGCCAACCTACCGGAAATGTTCACGGCGCTGGCCCTGTTGATCGTCATCGGAATTGCCTTTGTTATGGGACAGTTAGGACTGTCCGCTGCCTTAGGTACATTCCTTGCAGGCGTTGTTTTGGCCAATTCAGAATTCCGGCATGAACTGGAGGCCAGTGTTGAACCCTTTAAGGGAATGCTTCTTGGCCTTTTCTTTATCACCGTTGGCGCAGGTATGGATGTAAACCGGTTCATGGAAGAGCCGCTGACGCTTTTGGCTCTGTCGCTTGGCCTTTGCGCTCTCAAAGGGATCATCCTAGGGGCGCTGGGAAAACTGTTCAGACTGCGTGGGCGGGATGCTTGGCTATTTGGCCTTTCGCTGGCCCAAGCTGGCGAATTCGGCTTTGTTCTTGTGAGCGTTGCGTTGACACAGCATGTGGTCCCCGACGCCATTGGTCAGCAGATTCAATTGATTATCGCGATATCCATGTTGATCACCCCCCTCTTGTTCATGGCACATGACTGGCTTGCGAAACGGGCTGGTGGTGAAGCCACAACGCAAAAGGACGACAAAATCGATACAGAGGCACCTGTCATCATCGCCGGGATTGGGCGTTTTGGCCAATTGGTCTATCGTCTTGTCCAATTCACGGGCCACAAAACTGTCGTCGTCGACAATGACATGGAAACGATCCAAATGATGCGGCGTTTGGGGTATAAAGGGTTCTTTGGCGATCCTAGCCGCCCTGAATTGTTAAACGCAGCAGGCTTGCAAAAAGCACATGTTCTGGTCGCCGCCCTTGATGATCCAAAGGCCGTGACCCGTCTTGTCACATATGCCCGTCGCATGCGGCCTGATTTACATATCATTGCCCGCGCACGCGACCGCCAGCATGTCTATGCTCTATATCAGGCAGGCGCGAACGACATCGTGCGCGAAATGTTTGACAGCGGATTGCGGGCTGGACGTTATGTTTTGGAAAATATTGGCCTCAGCGAATATGAGGCTGCCATGGCGCAAGAGACCTTTTATCATCGCGATCGCGAAAATCTAAGAGAGCTTGCCGAGTTGTGGGATCCATCCATAAAAATAGCGGACAATGCAGCCTATATTGAACGATCCCAAGTCTTGGAAAAAGAACTAGAGGCCAAGTTGTTTACAGCGCTAGAAACCAATCGCCAGAACCGCGCGGAAGAACGAGAACGTTCTAATTCGCAGACCGCTGCCGAATAATAACTAGCCAAACATAAAAAGGGGCCTTCCGGCCCCTTTGTCGTTAGACATATCGTCAAAACCTGTGGCTTAGTGACTTACGCGGCGCGCAGGCCCAGAACCTCGTCAACCTGACGGGCTGCGGCAACTTCATCGCCACCTTCAACAGCTGCAACTTCACGTGTCAGACGCTCAAGAGCGGCTTCATACAACTGACGTTCAGAATAGGATTGTTCACGCTGGTCATTGCCACGGTGCAAATCGCGCACAACTTCAGCAATCGCAATCAGATCGCCTGAGTTGATTTTCTGTTCGTATTCTTGTGCACGACGGGACCACATCGCACGTTTCACCTTGGCCTTGCCTTTCAAGGTGCGCATCGCCTGATTCACAACATCAGGAGAGGACAGAGACCGCATTCCGACCTCTGTGGCTTTATGTGTCGGGACCCGAAGTGTCATTTTGTCTTTCTCAAAAGAGATCACAAAAAGCTCCAGCGAAATTCCGGCAATCTCTTCCTCTTCGATTGACATAATTTGCCCGACGCCATGCGCTGGGTAAACAACGTATTCGTTTGGACGGAATTCGGATTTCTTAGACTTGCTCATTAAGCACTTCTTCCTTGCAGTTATAGCGCATTGGCAACAAAAAACGCCCAAAGGGTGCCACGGCAACCCAGTTGTGCGCTATGTCGTCATCCTATGAGGCCTCTGCGCCTCTTTTCGCCTTGTGAAAATTCTTTCTTCATCGGTCCGACCAGAATATCACAAAATCAGCCCGGGACCCACCCCAGTCAGATATCCGTGTAAACACATATAATTCAACCACTTAAGAGAAAAGTGGTCGAATTCTTACTTTTGTGGTTTCGAATCGATTAATCGCCTTCGCCCGGCGCATCGATGAAGTATTTCTTCAACTTATCCTCTTCGCCATCGCGTTCTGTCGCTTCTGGCAGGGGATCTTTTTTCGTCACAATCACTGGCCATTGCTCAGCATATTTGCGGTTGAATTCTACCCACTTCTCCATGTCCGGCTCCGTATCGGGGCGGATGGCGTCGGCTGGGCATTCGGGTTCACATACGCCGCAATCAATGCATTCATCGGGATGAATGACCAATGTGTTCTCGCCCTCATAGAAACAATCTACGGGGCACACCTCGACACAATCGGTGTATTTGCAAGCGATGCAATTGTCCGTGACAACATATGTCATGCAGTTCGGTCCGTTTCCTAGCTAGATCAGAGCGGATTTAGACCGATTGGACAAATCATTCAAGCAGATCACGTCGCATTTGCTCCATCGCGCGCCTGTCCTGCTTGCTTGGGCGACCTTTCCCATCAAATTTAGGCACATGAGGAATGATTTCCTCCTTATCCCTAGGTTTGGGAGGATCAAGGTCCTCATAAAGGGCCTGTGCTTCGGATGCTGGTCCGCGCCTATTCCCTGGCGCGAGCACCTTTATCACGCGAACGTGATCATTTTGTGGAAATGTTACAACCGCGCCGGATGCGACAGAGAATGATGTTTTGACAACGGGTTGCCCATCGACGCGGCATCCGCCGGCTGACACCACTTTGGCTGCAAGGGATCGTGTTTTGAAAAAACGGGCATGCCATAACCATTTGTCCAGCCGGATTTTTTCCGACTGGACAGAGTCATTTTGATGATTTTGGCTTTTTGAAGCTTTCGCTTTCCGGCTCAATCAGACCTTACCCTTAAGAGCTGCCAGGGCCGCGAATGGGTTATCCGGGTCGATGGGTTTGTCTTTCTTAGGAGGGCGCGATTCAAATTTACGCGCACCACCGCCCTGTTTCCCTTTGCCTTTACCCTTGCCAGGCCCTTTGCCCTTCGCACGAGGTCCGTCACCATCTTGTTTGCCGCGACCGCGTGGTTTGCCACCCTGCCCTGCATCAGATTCGCCGCCACGGGCTTGGCGTTGTCCGCCACGCTGGTTTTGACGATTGCGATTGCCGCCCCATTTGAAGGTGTAGAACACCTCCATCTCAGGCTCTTTTTCAGCAACGTCTTCGGTCGCAGATACGGCATCTTCAGACGCAGGCGTTTCAGGTGCGGTTTCGGTAGGTTCCTGCGCAGTTTCAGGTGTTTCCTGCGGTGCCGCAACGGTTTCCGCTGGAGCATCTGTTTTCGCCTCTGCGACAGGCGCTGCTGCTTTAACCTTTTCGCGCTCGCCCTTTTCAGAGCTGTAGCCCAACCCCTCCATGAGATCCGCGAATTGTTCCAGCGTCATACCCGTGATGGACAACATATCTGGCTTGGCTTCAAACCCTGCACGGCTGTCTTCGGCCCGCAGCATATCCGCCAAACGTTCCAACATATCGATACGAATCGCACGACCACTGGCTTTGCGATAACCGCCCAGCAAATAGTGTTGCGCGGGGACCGCTTCGACATTTGGAACCGTCACTAGACCGGGAGGTGGTGCTTCTGGGAAATCTTGCAAGTCATTTGCAAGGCTCCACAGCACCAAACGCATCCGCGTTGGAGCGGGCTTTAGCAGCAATGGCATAAAGATCGTGAATTGTCCGAAACGCACTCCATGCTTACGCAAGAAACCACGGGCTTCTTGATCTAGTGCTTTGACCTCATCCGCAACCTCAGATCGTTGCACGATTCCCATCGCTTCGACCAAGCGGAACGCAAAACCACGCGCAAGGCCCGTCAGCGTTTCGTCATCGCGCATCTTAATCAATGGCTCAAACAAAGCGGAAATTTTGCGATCCATAAAGTGTTGCAGACGGCGTTCCACCTTTTGGATCACATCCGGTCCTGCAGATTCGTCGACAAATGCAACGATGCGAGGCTTTAAAGGATCATCGCCTTTTGCCAGACGGCCAACCGCTTGATCACCCCACATCAACCCACCCTGTTCGGTGAAGTCGATTTCAGTATCAGGCGCGTTGTAAAACTTATCCGCCCGCAGGTGGAAATGCGGCGCCAATGCCTGCAGGCTTGCCTGCCGCAACGTCTTGGCCTCTTGGCCTTGTGCGTCCTTATCCTGACGGAATTGGAACCCTTCGAGACGACCGACGAATTCTCCTTCGACCGTCACTTCACCTTGTTCATTCACTTCGGCCAAAAGGGCCTCCTTCTGTTTGAGCCGCCGCAGCAACACGCTGGTGCGCCGGTCCACAAATCTCTGCGTCAAACGCTCATGGAGCGCATCTGACAGGCGGTCTTCTACAGCACGCGTTTCGTCACGCCAATGCCCTTCGTCACGCACCCAGTCTTTTCGCTGCGCAACATAAGTCCAAGTTCGAATAAAGGCCAACCGTTTTGACAAAGTATCGATCTCGCCTTCGGTTCGGTCAATACGCGCCACTTGTCTGGCCAAAAAATCATCAGGGATGCAGCCCCTTTCATGCACATGATCGTAAATCATTTGCAAAAGGGCGGCGTGTTCGGTGGTGCTGATGCCCCGAAAGTCGGGAATGCGGCATACATCCCACAGCAAACGTACCGAGGCTGGGTTTGATGCGCGTGCGCGGATTTCTGCCCGCTCGGCCAAGTTTTTCAAAGCGACTAGATCATCAGCCTCGCGCGCTTTGACCAGATTCTCGATTTTAGGGCTTTCTTCCAAACTGAAAATCAGGCGATCCAATGTGCCAAATTGCAGATCACTGTTGCGCCAGTTCAATTTCTTCAAGGGCGCGAACCGATGGGATGTAATGGCCTGCGCCACATCTTCAGGGATTGGCCCAGCCTCACCTGTCACGCCAAAGGTCCCATCTGACATGCCCCGCCCAGCCCGCCCAGCGATTTGACCCATTTCATAAGGGAACAGCGGGCGCATCCGACGGCCATCAAATTTAGACGTTCCCGAAAACGCGACATGGTTCACATCAAGGTTTAGCCCCATGCCAATCGCATCTGTGGCCACCAGATAGTCCACATCACCGTTTTGATACAGCTCAACCTGCGCATTGCGCGTGCGCGGGGATAGCGCGCCCATGACAACCGCCGCGCCCCCTTTAAGGCGCTTCAAAAGTTCCGCAATTGCGTAGACATTATCGATAGAAAATCCAACGATCGCGGATCGCGGCGCCAGCTTGGCCAGTTTTTTGGACCCCGCATAAGTCAATTGGCTCATACGTTCCCGCCGGACGAATTCACAATTCGGCACCAATTCACGGATAGGACCGCGCATCGTATCTGATCCAAGGAAGAGCGTTTCGCGATGTCCACGCAAATGCATCAACCGTTCGGTGAATACATGACCGCGTTCTGGGTCCGCACAAAGCTGGATTTCATCTACCGCAACGAAATCGACCCCCATGCTGACAGGCATCGCTTCAACCGTACAAACCCAATATTTGGCCCGCGGAGGAACGATTCGCTCTTCACCTGTTACAAGCGCCACAACAGATGGGCCGCGCGCCGCAACGATTTTGTCATAGACCTCGCGTGCAAGCAAACGCAAAGGCAACCCTATCATCCCGCTGGGATAGGCCAACATCCGTTCAATTGCGTAATGGGTTTTGCCTGTATTGGTAGGGCCGAGAACGGCCGCAATCCGCATCATTCTGGCCATTGGCCCGCCTTACCTTTTATCGCGCTCTAGACTTTTTTGCCCTGCGCTACAGCTTGTAGACGTTCAAGCGCCGCTTCGATTTCAGAATCAAAAGGACGCAAAGTATCCGCCTGCTTATAGGCCTGATACGCCAATTGCCGGTTGCCGACCAGTTCGTTCACAACAGCAACCCCATGCAAGGCGCCAAAGTGATCAGGATTCAACGCCAAAGCCTTTTCTAAAGCCTCCATTGCGGGTCCGAAAAATTCAGTTTGGAAATAGGCAACGCCCAACATGTGCCATGCATGGGAAAAATCAGGCGCGATTTCTGTCGCGACCTGCAAATGATCAATGGCCGCCTCAAAATTCTGGCTTTCGATGGCGCTTTGCCCTCGTTTCAGTAACAGATCAGCCGCCGGAGATCCCGATTTTGACCATTGCGAATATATGCTGCGTTCCAAACGCTGCGCGGACAAAGAATCAGGCGCAGCTTCAAGCTGTTGTAAAAGCTCGGGTAATGGACCATCCGCTGGCACGGCGTCCTGGGCGGAAACCGGCTGCGGTATGGAATACATGACTAGGGCGAAAAATGCCGCAGCGATAGAATTGCTTTTCATTGGGTCCATGCGCATAGCTACTCTCACATACAATCGTGGCACGTCAGTTGCATTCCCGCAAGCTAAGTGTCGCAACCTTACAAAGGATTGATAAATGAGCGATGCACTTTCAACCGCCCTTAACGCTTTATCCGGCAAACTAGAAGGAACGGATTTCGATGGATCCGCGAAATTCACATTGGAAGGGCTTGGTAGCCTTGTTCTGGATGGCGAAGGTGCGCGTATGTCTGACGACGAAGCAGATGTGACTATGATTGCAGACCCTGATGTATTTCAGGAAATTCTGTCTGGTGAATTGAACCCGACGGCGGCGTTCATGTCTGGGCGCCTTAAGATCGAAGGCGACATGGGCGTCGCGATGAAATTGGCACAGGTATTGGCCTAATGCAGCATAAGCCCGCGCCGTTTTATGAAGATTTATGTGAGGGACCAGAGGGGTCTCGCGCATTTTGGATCGATACGGTTGATGACCTTCGTCTGCGTGTTGCGCACTTCCCTGCGCAACATAAAACTGACGAAACGGCGCGGGGCACCATTTTCCTTTTTCCGGGCCGAACCGAGTATGTCGAGAAATATGGTCGCAACGCGGTCGATTTCACGGCTGCTGGACTGGATGTCTTATCCATTGACTGGCGCGGTCAGGGCCTGTCGGACCGGATGCTATCGGATCCGTTGATTGGTCATGTGAACCATTTCGAAGATTTCCAATTTGATGTTCGGGCCATGGTCGCCTTTGCCGAAGAAATAGAAGCACCCAAACCATGGTATTTGTTGGCGCATTCCATGGGCGGTGCGATTGGTCTGCGTGCACTCATGGAAGGAATGGACGTCGCCGCTTGCGCCTTTTCGGCACCGATGTGGGGTATCCGGATCCAACCGGCGCTGCGCCCGGCAGCTTGGGCTATTTCTTGGGGTGGACGACGCATGGGTTTTGGCCACTCGATGGCACCAGGCACCAAACCTGCGGCCTTTGTGGCAAAAGAACCGTTCCAGAACAATCCACTGACCACCGACCGCGACATGTGGGACTATATCAAACGCCAGACATTGGCCATTGAGGGCGTTCAATTGGGCGGACCGTCCCTGACCTGGTTGAATGAAGCCCTTCGTGACTGCCATACCTTATCGCAAATGCCATCACCGGATATTCCATGCCAAACCTATCTGGGGTTGGATGAGACAATCGTGAATGTGGACAGCATTCGCGACCGCATGTCCCAATGGCCCGGCGGAATTTTGATTGAAGAACCTGGCGCCCGTCATGAAATCCTAATGGAACGCCCCGATATACGGGCACGTATGACCCAAGGCTGCATCGACTTCTTTGGGCAACATACTGCACCTCAGATAAAATCAGCACACGGCGCGTAAATATTCTTTCTGCAAGGCTAACAGAGCCCAGAAATTTGCAGGCATATCATCGCAATCCCCTCTTGAACCTCCCCCCGTCCCGGCCTTACCTGTGATAAGATCCGCAAATGGCATTTGCCCAGGCGGACCGTCGAACAGTCAGGAGGCCAATATGACGATCAAACCCGTATATGATGCCAATGCAGCCGGTGCTGCGGATGGTCTGGGACCATTGCCAGAATGGGATTTGAGCGATCTATATACCGCGCCAGATGCGCCGGAATTGGCAAATGATTTGGACTGGCTGGAAACGGCCTGCGCTGAATTCGCCGCCGATTATGAGGGCCAGCTGGCTGAACTGGACGCCGCGGGGTTCCTAACCGCCATCCAACGGCACGAAAAAATCGAAAATGTCGCAGGGCGGGTCATGTCCTATGCAGGCCTGCGCTATTATCAGATGACGATGGACGCTGAACGCGCCAAATTCTTTTCTGACTGTCAGGAAAAGATCACCGTTTTCACCACGCCACTGGTGTTTTTCACGCTGGAAATGAACCGTTTGGAAGATTCCAAACTGGATGGCATGATGACGGAAAATGCGGAATTGGCCCGCTATGCATCGCCCTTGCGCCGCATTCGTGCCATGCGCCCGCACCAACTGTCCGATGAAATGGAAAAATTCCTGCACGATATGGGCGTTGTCGGCGATGCGTGGGAAAAGCTGTTTGATGAAACCATCGCAGGCCTGACCTTCACCATGGAAGGCGAAGAGCTGAACATCGAGGCCACGCTGAATTACCTGACAGAACAGGACAGATCCAAACGTGAAGCCGCCGCCAAAGAACTGGCCCGTGTCTTTGGCGAAAACATCAAGGTTTTTGCCCGCGTTCACAACACGCAGGCCAAAGAAAAAGAGGTCATGGATCGTTGGCGCCAAATGCCATCGGCACAGGCTGGTCGTCACCTATCAAACGATGTCGAACCAGAGGTTGTTGAGGCCCTTCGTAACGCCGTGGTCGATGCTTATCCCCGCCTGTCCCATCGCTATTACGAGTTAAAGCGCAAATGGCTGGGATTGGACCGGATGCAGGTTTGGGACCGCAATGCGCCACTGCCGATGGAATCTGAAAATATCGTTGGTTGGGAAGATGCCGAAAAGACGGTGATGGACGCCTATAACGGGTTCGATCCTCGTATGGGGAACATCGCTGAACCGTTCTTCACCAAAGGCTGGATCGATGCGGGCGTAAAACCGGGCAAAGCCCCGGGTGCATTCGCACATCCAACAGTGACCAATGTGCATCCCTATGTGATGCTGAACTATCTTGGAAAGCCACGCGATGTCATGACACTGGCCCACGAATTGGGTCACGGCGTCCATCAGGTTCTGGCTGCGAAACAGGGTGAAATGCTGTCATCCACCCCGCTGACATTGGCCGAAACCGCGTCTGTCTTTGGCGAAATGCTGACCTTCCGTGCAATGCTGGATAAGGCAGAGACCAAGGAAGAACGCAAAATCTTGCTAGCAGGCAAGGTCGAGGACATGATCAACACGGTCGTGCGTCAAATTGCGTTTTATGACTTTGAATGCAAACTGCATGATGCCCGTTCTGCTGGTGAATTGACCCCAGAAGACATTGGGGCGATCTGGATGAGTGTTCAGGGCGAAAGCCTAGGACCAGCATTTGATTTCATGGACGGCTATGAAACCTACTGGGCCTATATCCCGCATTTCGTGCATTCCCCTTTCTACGTCTATGCTTATGCATTTGGCGATGGATTGGTGAACGCGCTTTATGCCGCGTACCAAGAACAGCCAGAAGGGTTCCAAGACAAATATTTCGACATGCTCAGCGCAGGTGGATCCCAACACCACTCAGAGCTGTTGAAACCTTTCGGCTTAGATGCGTCTGATCCAACATTTTGGAACAAGGGCCTATCAATGATTGAAGGCTTCATCGACGAATTAGAAGCGATGGAAGACTAACAACAAACGGCCGGATCCAAAAGAGATCCGGCCGTTTTGCATTTAGCGCTGCGCGTTTTCCCAATCTGGGTGGATCCAAGGAACCGCATTATCTGCAGGCAGCGCTTTTCCCAAAATATGATCAGCGATCTTTTCACCAACCATAATGGATGGCGCGTTCAGATTGCCATTTGTGATGCGTGGGAAAATCGAACTGTCCGCAACACGCAGCCCCTTAACCCCAATCACCTGTCCTTCTGGATCGACAACCGCCATTGGATCAGACGTCGCGCCCATTTTGCATGTTCCGCAGGGGTGATAGGCGCTTTCGACATGGTCGCGGATAAAGTCGTCCAAGCCGGCATCAGACGTCACATTCGCACCCGGCTGAATTTCGCTCCCACGATACGGTTTGAACGCATCTTGGCCAAAGATTTCGCGCGTCAGCCGGATGCATTGACGGAAATCTTGCCAATCTTGATCCGTCGACATGTAATTGAATTCGATCTTTGGCGCGTCTGCCGGATTCGCGCTACGCAGCGTGATCTGCCCACGTGACGGGGACCGCATCGGCCCAACATGGGCCTGATATCCATGCCCACCCGGCGCAGCCTGCCCATCATAGCGCACCGCAATGGGCAAAAAATGATACTGGATGTCAGGATAATCAACGCCAGCGCGGCTGCGAATGAAGCCAGCGCTTTCGAATTGATTGGACGCGCCCGGTCCTTTGCGCCCAAACAGCCAACGCGCGCCGACATAGGCTTTACCCAGTAAGTTCCAATATTTGTACAGCGTCACGGGCTGGATTGCGTGTTGTTGGATGTACAGTTCAAGGTGATCTTGCAGGTTTTGCCCGACACCGGGACGGTCTGCGATTACATCTATACCATGCTCTTTCAGCTGCCCTGCCGGGCCAATCCCTGACAACATCAACAGTTTAGGTGAATTGATCGAGCTGGCTGCGATGATCACTTCTTTGCTGCAACTGACCCTTTCGATACCAGAAGCACCCTCAATCTCGACACCAACGGCTTTACCGTCCTTGATCAAGATCTTTCGGGCCAAACCTGATACCAGTTGGGTGCCCTTATCGATGGCTGGGCGCAGATACGCCTTGGCCGCAGACCACCGTGCACCTTTCCAGACCGTCATATCAAAAGGGCCAAATCCCTCTTGTTGGTGCCCGTTGTAATCATCCGTAACAGGGTAACCTGCCTGACGCCCTGCCTCGACAAAGGCCTGAACCAATGGATTATCCCGGTTTCCGCGGGTCACATGTAAGGGACCGCCCTGCCCGCGCCAGTCAGGATCGCCCCCATGGCCACCAGAATGCCAATCTTCCATTCGCTTGAAATAGGGCAGAACGTCTGCATATCCCCAGCCCTCTGCACCGCTGTCGCGCCAATATTCGTAATCCTGCGCATGGCCGCGTACATAGATCATACCGTTTATACTGGATGACCCACCGACCACTTTACCACGGGGACAGGCCATAATGCGCCCGCCCAGATGAGGTTCAGGTTCTGATGTGAACCCCCAATCATAGCGCGCCATATTCATGGGATAGGACAGCGCGCCCGGCATATTAATAAGCGGCCCCCAATCAGAGCCGCCATGTTCGATCACAATCACCGAATGCCCGGCTTCAGCCAACCGATAGGCCATAGCACAACCGCCAGAGCCCGCACCGATGACCACATAATCAGCTGAAAGTTCAGACATTCATTCCCTCATGATCAGTAAGGAGCTTCCAAATCGCCCATGCGGACATAGACCGATTTGACCTCAGAGAAATGCGAAATCGCTTCCTTTGAATTCTCACGCCCAACACCAGATGCTTTCATGCCACCAAATGGTGCCTCAACAGGGGCATCATTGTAGGTATTGATATAGCAACTGCCCGCTTTGATCTGGCCAATCACACGGTGTGCGCATGTTAGGTTCGTCGTGAACACGCCCGCAGCCAGACCGAATTCCGTGTCGTTCGCACGTGCGATCACATCGTCTTCGTCTTCGAAATCCAGAACCGACATAACCGGCCCAAAAATTTCTTCCTTCGCAATCGTCATATCGTCGGTCACATCAGCGAAAACAGTGGGTTGGATGTAGAAACCTTCCCCCTCAATCGCGTTGCCACCGGTAATCAGACGCGCGCCTTCTGCTTGCCCCTTTTCGATATAGGACAACACAATCGAACGCTGACGTTCACTGACCATCGGCCCGAAAGAGACCTCTTCGTCTAGCGGGTCGCCAATCTTGGCTGTTTCAACGCGTTCTGCCAGCCGTTTCAAGAACGCTTCTTTGATACCCTTTTGCACAAAGACACGTGTGCCGTTGGAACAGACCTGACCAGAAGAATAGAAGTTGCCCAAGATGGCACCACTGACGGCTGTTTCCAGATCCGCGTCATCAAAAATGATCAGGGGAGATTTGCCGCCCAGTTCCATCGTGACGTGCTTCATGCCTTCGGCAGCCGCCGCATAAACCTTGCGACCTGTTGGAACGGATCCCGTCAAAGACACTTTTGCAACGCGGGCGTCAGTCACCAATTTTGCACCAACCGCACCGCGGCCTTGGACAACATTGTAAAGGCCAGCCGGTGCACCCGCTTCGTGCAAAATTTCGGCAATCTTCAACGCACAAAGTGGTGTTTCTTCAGATGGTTTGAACGTCAATGCATTCCCGCAGGCCAGCGCTGGCGCGCCTTTCCAACCCGCGATTTGCGTTGGATAATTCCATGCGCCAATGCCAACGCACAGCCCCAGTGCTTCACGAACGGTATACACCCAGTCTTCGCCCAATTGGATATGTTCGCCAGTCAGCGTCGCCGCCAAACCTCCGAAGTACTCCATCGCATCCGCAGCAGATGTCGCATCCACATACAGCGTTTCCTGCATTGGTTTACCCGTGTCATGCGTTTCCAAAACAGAAAGTTCGCGATTGCGCTCACGAATAATTTGAGCAGCACGCGTCAACACGCGGCCACGTTCGCGGCCTGGGGTCGCGGCCCATTCTTTTTGTGCACGCAAGCCGGATTCGATCGCTTTTTCGATGATGGCATCCGTCGCTTCGTGAAGTTTGGCAATCACCTGCCCTGTCGCGGGGTAAATGACATCCAAAGCGGCGCCGGCGGTATCTTCGACATAAGCGCCGTCTACAAAATGACTGGCTTTGGGCTGCAGGTCGTACATAATTTGAACTTTCTTCGATCAACGCCCCAGTTTTCGAACAGGAACGTAAAAGGTCTCGCACAGAGCGAGTCTGCCTGATCTTCTGCTGTCAAACTAAAGTGAAAACGACACTTAGGCTAAAAAACACGTCAGGCAGACCCGCGGGTCTGCCCTTCATTTGCCGTGAATTTCAACCAATGTCACGCAACGAGTTTTACGCGATAGGGGTCAATTTGAAATAGCAGATCCTCACGCAAGGACCGTTCACGATCATTCGCATTTGGATTCAGGTGCTGTTGGATTTGCAAACCAATAACGGCACTATGCAAACGTCGAGCGACCACATTTGCTGAGACGTCATTTTCAATTTCTTGATCTTTCTGCGCCTGCGCAACCAACGTGCTTAGGAAATCTTCGACGCCATTCATCAGCTCACGCGCATCATCGACAAACATTTCTGGACCATGGCCATCCCTTGCCGCTTCCAATAAAGTCTTGGTCAGCATACACGGAGCCTGATGTTCTCGGGCAGATAGATCAGCCAAAAATAGCAGACATTCTACCATACTAGAAAACGCTGTATCTTGTTCCGATACGATTTCGTCCAATTTGGCCCTGATTATTCGATCATAACGAGCAAGACATTCTCGATAAAGCGCTTCTTTGCTATGAAAAGCAGCATAAATCGATCCTGGCCTCATGCTGAGCCCATTTTCTAGATCTTTTAAAGAGGTGCCCTGATAGCCGTGCCTCCAAAAAAGAAGCATGGCGGAATTCAGCGCGGTATCGCGGTCATATGAAGGTGGTCGTCCCATAAGGAAAACTTTAGTCAGAATTTACGCGCGGAAAAAGCATAATTCTCAATGATGAATGACCGTTTTTGTGTCGGAAAGACCCAGAAATCATCGCAAAATTGTATCAGAACGGTTGAATACTAGTATTAGGAATAGCAAATCTACTGTCATGAAAATATTGACACAATTTGTGTCAGGCCATCAAGAATCATTGTTACACTCAACACATTTTTGAGCAAACAAACATAAACATGTAAATCTTTTTTTATTTCCAAGTTATCGCGCTCAAAATTTGTGTATCTCACACAGTTTTCGTGCCGAAACGTCATTTGAGCGCGCGACTCACCCCGCGACTTTGGCCTCTCTGATGGCATTAAACACCACCGCTGCAATGATAAGACCTCCGCCTGCGATGACCCAAGGGTCAACCGGTTCGCCGAAAAAGGCAGCCCCCAGAATGACGGACCAAACCAATTGCAAAAACACGACAGGCTGAATCGTGCTGATCGGGGCTACAGCCATCGCGCGGGTCATCAGATAATGCGCCAAAGTTGCTAAGCCTGCGACCATCCCGAGAGCGACCAAATCTGGTACAGTAACCGGTTCCCACGCAAGGATGGCGAATGGCGCAAGGAAAATGGCAACCGTTATCGACATGATAGCAACGACCGCAGCTGGCCTAATCTGTGATGACAGAACCTTGGCCAACAAATACGACCCCGCCAGACCGGCAGCCGTCAGCAACATGGTGAAATGCCCCGGATCCAAGACACGAAATCCCGGTCGCAAAACGATAAATGCCCCAATCAACGCTACGAAAACGGCAATGATCCGTCCATTTCCCAGTTTTTCCCCCAATAACAACGCTGCCAAAAGTGTGATGAACACCGGATTGAGATGATTCATCGCCGTGACTTCCGCAATTGGAATGCGCGTCATGGAATAGAACCAGCACACAACGGCAAAGGCGTGAAAAACGCTCCGCAGTGTCAGTAATTTGATCAATTTGGGTGAACGCGGAATGGCAAAGATACTTTTCCAGGCGGGCAGGACGAAAACCAAACCCAAAAAGAAACGCAGAAAGGACGTTTGAATGGCAGGTAAATGACTGACTTGTGCTTTCACGACCGCTGTCATAGCCACAAAACACAGCCCTGTTAGGACCATAAAGAAGATGCCCAGCGCCGGGTTCTGTTGTGCATTCGTATTATTCATGACCGTGCCCTGTATCGCATTAAAATCCGGGGACAAGCCAAAAATCGTACCATATTCAACCACAAAGAACTAAGCGTGCCAGATCAAACTAGATGCGATGCTGAACATAATAAGTGCGATCATTCCGTCCAGAACCCGCCAGCTGCTTGGGCGTTTCATAATGGGCGCGAGCAATCTTGCACCATATCCCAAAGCATAGAAAAACATCGTCGAAGCAAAAACACCGCCCAAGGCAAATCCAAAACGGGATGAAAATTGTGCCGAAAGCGACCCAAGTAATAAAACGGTGTCAACATATACATGGGGGTTTAGCCAGGTCAGAGAAAACGCTGTAACCGCCGCTTGCCACGCGCTGCCTGCCGCATCACCCGCTGACAAAGCCCCGGTTCCCTTCCAGCTGGCATAAGCAGATTTCGCGCCAAGCCAGATTAAGAACAGGGCACCGGCCCAACGCATGCTGGTTTCCAACCCCGGTATGGATACGATAATACCGCCAATTCCAGCGACGCCTGCGATGATCAAAGTGGCATCGGATATTACGCAAATCGTACACACAAGAAAAACGTGTTTTTTGAGCAATCCCGTGCGCAGAACAAACGCATTTTGCGCGCCAATTGCGACGATCAAACCTAGGCCCAACCCAAATCCATTCACGATTGATGACAACAAACGGGCATCCTCCTTCAGCAGATCCAACAGGATCAAAACGCAAAAAAGGGACGCATAACACGCCCCTTTAGTTCAACTATCAAATAAAAGCGTATCGCCTATCAGAGTTGTTCCATGACTTCATCGGAAGCTTCAAAATTCGCCGTGACACGTTGAATGTCGTCGTCATCTTCCAACGCATCGATCAGCTTCATCAGCTTTTGCATACCTTCAAGATCCAGTTCCGTGGACGTTGTCGGTTTCCAGATCAATTTGGTGCTTTCAGATTCCCCAAGTGCGGTTTCCAATGCGCTTGAAACATCGTTTAGATCCGTATCAGCACAATAGACAACATGGTTGTCCTCAGAGCTTTCTACATCCTCAGCACCAGCTTCAATCGCAGCTTCCATAACGGTGTCATTGTCGCCGACAGAAGCGGCATAAACAACTTCACCAACACGGTCGAACATAAATCCAACAGATCCGGTTTCGCCCAAGCTGCCGCCATTTTTGGTAAAGGTAGAGCGCACGGTCGACGCGGTACGGTTTTTATTGTCGGTCATCGCCTCAACGATCACCGCAACACCACCCGGACCATATCCTTCGTAGCGAATTTCGACGTAATCATCGCCTTCACCGCCCGCAGCCTTTTTAATCGCGCGATCGATATTATCTTTCGGCATCGAATTTGAACGCGCCTCTTTCACTGCTAAGCGCAGGCGCGGGTTCTTCTCTGGATCGGGGTCGCCCATTTTGGCAGCAACGGTGATCTCTTTAGAGAGTTTGGAAAACAGCTTGCCGCGGATTTTGTCCTGACGGCCTTTGCGGTGCTGAATATTTGCCCATTTGGAATGGCCAGCCATGTCGGAAGCCTCATCTTGTCTGATCGATTAACTGGGGGTCTCTATAAACCGGGCTACCCCTGTTTGCCAAGACCAGCTGATCAAACGCATTGAGATTGACATATCTCTTCTGATCCATCCGCCCTATTGAAATTATGACAATGGCCAAAAAAGTGGGATCAAAAGCGAAGCCAGCAATCCAACGCTGATATTCAGGGGGATGCCCACTTTTAAGAAATCACTGAATTTATATCCGCCCGGACCGTAAACCATTGTATTGGTCTGATACCCAATTGGCGTTGCAAAACTACAAGACGCGGCCAACATAACCGCAACGACCAGAGGTCTTGGGTCAATGCCCAGTGCCTGCGCCAATGATATGGCAATCGGCGTGACAACAACGGCGACCGCATTGTTGGATACCATTTCTGTCAGAACGGATGTCAGTAAATATACGGCCCAAATGAGCAAGAAACCCGGCAACATTGTCATCCAGGGTGCCACTGCGGCAACCAGCAATTCAACCGCACCGGATGCCTGCAGCGCCGCACCAATGGCAAGCATCGCAAAAATCAGCGCCAATAGACGCCCTTCAATAAAGGAAAATGCCTCTTCCGCATCAACGCATCCGGACAAAAGAACAACGGCAACGGCAACCACAGCCGCCGCGAGGATTGGAACACCGAAGGATGCAGCAATCACAACACCAGCCAAAGACGCCAAAGCCACGGGTGCATGCCCGCGTCGAAATGCCTTGGCTTTAGGTTTGGCCACATCAATCAGGTTCATTTCCTCGGCCAAGCGTTGGATATCTTCTGGTGCGCCTTCCAACAAAAGAGTGTCCCCAACACGCACAACCAGATCATCAATCTGGCGACCAATATTCTGGTTCCGACGATGAACAGCCAATGGGTATACGCCATAGCGACGCCGCAACCGCATCCCGCCCATGACGCGTCCCACCATCTTACAATCTGGCGTGATCAGGACTTCTACGGTCGAGGTTTCCTTAGCTGAAACCTGATCCATGCGTTTCAGAGATTTGTTGCGCTGCAAGCTAAGCAGTTCCGCCATGGGCGTCCGCAGAACCACGCGATCCCCCAATTGCAATGCCACACCTTCCAAGTTGCGGCGCAAAGATTCGTCATTTCGGATCACATCGACCAAACGTACGCCTTCACGTTGGAACAGCTTAACATCCAGGACTTCACGACCAATCAGGTTGCTTTCCGGCGGAATGACCGCTTCCGTAAAGAATTTCATTCGGGAACGATCAGAAAGTAGCCCCGCCATCGATGTTCGCTCAGGCAAAAGGTAACGGCCAATCAGGACCAGATAGCTCATACCAAAGATCACAAGGATAATGGCCAAGGGCGTTACTTCGAAGATGGAAAACGGTTCCATCCCCTGCCCTCGCGCAACACCATCCACCAGCAAGTTGGTGGATGTCCCAATCAATGTGGTGGTTCCCCCTAGAACCGCTGCATAGGACAAAGGGATCAAAAGTTTTGACGGTGCCAGCCCAAGAGATCGTGAAATCTGAACCACGACAGGTATCATGACAACAACAACCGGTGTGTTATTCATAAATGCCGAGGCGGTCACGACAACCACTGCTATTCCAGCGATTGCCTTTTTAGGGCGTTTCAGGACTTGTTCCTGTGCAAAAGAGGTAAAAGCATCTAATGCCCCGGTGCGCACCAAGGCCCCCATGACCAAAAACATCGCCGCAATGGTCCAGGGCGCAGGGTTTGCCAGAACCGCAAGACCTGCTTCATATGGAAGAACACCCGTGGCCAGCAGAAAGCCAACCCCGCCAATCGCAACAACTTCTGTCGGGAAAACCTCGCGCAGAAACAAAACAAACATCACGACGACAGTCGCAATTGCAAGATAGGCCTGTATCGCCTGATTGAGCTCAAAAAATCCCATAAGCACCTTTAATCGGGACAAATTGTCCGGCCCAGTCTATGCCAACCGCATCAATTTGACGTAGAGATCTTCCTAGAACAAGCGATAAAGCTCTCAGAAGATGGGTTTTTTCCAAAATTGCTCTGAAATTCGCGGCTTAAACGATCTTTTCTAGACGCTGAAAAGTCAGATCCGCCAATTCAGCAAAGGGTGTGTGCCGACCGCAAAAGTCATAGCCCAGCCTTAAAGGGTCAAAGCCCGGATTGCTCCAAACGGCCACCCTGACGGACCATTTTAACCTGAACGGCCTTTCCTGTACGATCATCTGTTTCGACAAAAACACCTGATAAGGTCGCTTCGCCCTTGGCGGGTTCAAATCGCGATTTGGTCATACCGGTCACAAAGCGCCGCATAGGTTCGGCCTTTTCCATACCAATGACAGAATTATAGTCACCACACATGCCAGCATCGCTCAGGTATGCCGTTCCGCCCGGCAAAATCTGCGCATCTCCTGTTGGAACATGTGTATGCGTGCCCACAACAAGGCTGGCCCGACCATCGCAAAAATGGCCCATACCCATTTTTTCAGATGTTGCTTCGCAATGAACATCAACGACGATTGCATGTGCCTGACCACTCAATGGATGTTTCTTCAGGATTTGATCCATAGCAGAAAACGGATCGTCATAGGCCCGCTTCATAAAGACCTGTCCCAGAACCTGGGCCACCAAAACTTTTCGACCACGCGTATCAGAAAACAACGCCGCACCGCGCCCAGGGGCAGTTTTGGCAAAGTTAATAGGCCGTATCACCCGCTTTTCGCCGGCGATATAGGTCAGCATATCCTTTTGATCAAATGCGTGATCGCCAAGGGTCAAAACATCAACGCCAGCATCAAGCATGACCTTGGCATGCGCCCCGGTTAGGCCCATGCCACCAGAGGCGTTTTCGCCATTCACGATAATCATATCCAGCCGCCAGTCTGCGCGCAGCTGTTTTACATTTTCCGTGATGGCTGTCCGTCCGGCCCGGCCCATCACATCGCCCAGAAACAGAATTCTCATGGCGCTTGGTTATCCCCGGCTGGCTCGGGATGCAAAGCATTTATGTCGTTCATTTTGAAGGGCATGACATCGCTTGTTGCAAAGACTGGCGTGAATACGGGATCAATTCCGTGGTTTTGATTTCTTCATTATCCAATTGAAGTGCAACAATGCTGCGCCAATCCCCCGTCGGCAGAACCATCTGAATTGGCTGATCAGGACAGGACTTAATGCCACCCAGAATATAATCCCAGCCTATTCGATGGTTCGAAAATCCCGACATTTGGGCAATTTCGGTCAACTGATCATTCTGAAAACGCCAGATACGCAGTGTTTTGGCCAGATGGGGGCGATCAACATATGCAATTTCAATATGCCCATCCCCATCCAAATCCCCTGCACCAACAGGCGCCAACCATCGATTTGGGGTGCCGATATGCGGGGTGGCGGCAATCTTTTGGCCACTCCAGTCATAGATCGCCAATTGGTCACCCGCCGTATTTGACGATTCAACCACCACGACTTCTGGTGCACCGTCCCCGGTTACATCCCACAATCGTGGCTCAATATCCTCAAACACGCGGGATTGGGGTAATGTCACATGCAGGTCTTTTTGCAGACCGGATGGATGGCCTAACCGAATATGTAATTGCCCATATTCAACATTATCCCCCAATACGCCGTGGGAATAGCGCGTTGTCGGTTCTGCAAACACTGCGGTATCAACACGCCATTCATCTGCAGTAGAAGCGGTTGGGGCAATCACAGATGCGGCCATAGCGGCCACAATCTGCAGGAACCGTTTGCCCCGGTTGATCATCAGATCTGTTTCTCTGGAATATGGACGATCAGACCATCCATGTCGTCCGTCACTTTGACCTGACAGGTCAAACGGGAACGGGCCATGTCAGGTTCAAAAGCAAAATCTAGCATGTCTTCTTCCATGTCATCCATCTCAGGGATCTTAGATACCCAATCTGGATGCACATAGACATGACATGTTGAACACGCACAGGCTCCGCCGCAATCGCCGTCGATACCCGGCACATTGTTGTCGCGCGCACCTTCCATCACTGTAAGACCTGAAGCGACATCCACAACATGCTCAGTCCCGCTATGTTCGATATAGGTGATCTTGGCCATGCTACCTTTTCCTCTTGCGTACCAATGGTGTTACTTTGGGTTAGGATATCTCGCGAGCAGTGTCCAGAGAACCGCTTCAGCAGTTTTGATAGATACGATTTAAAAAAGGCAGCTGTGTCTAATCTATATTCATATCAACACATGACCCCCAATATGTTCCGAAAAATTTATCCCGAAAATTATGGGGTGGAGCACAGATTGAGAGCAGTATCGCGAAGCATCTAAATAATAAAAAAGGCGCCCTATAGAGCGCCTTTTCAAATTACAGTCTGTGCAAAATCTAGTCTTCGATCGACAAGGTCATAAACCGCGGATTCCCCGCACGACGGACCAACAACAGGATAGATGCCTTTCCAGCCTCTTTCGCTGTGTCAATTTGTGCCTGAAAATCTTGCACGCTTAGCACTTCTGTCTGGGCGACTTCCGCGATTACATCGCCGGCCCGCATGCCTTTTTCATAAGCTTCGGACGCTTCATCGACATCTGTTAAAGCCAGACCTTTGACCGTATCAGCCAATTGCAGTTCTTCGCGCAATGCACTGGTCAAAGGGGACAATGTCATACCAAGGAGTTCTTCGGCAACCGGCGCTTCCGGTGTGTCCTCGACGGTTTCTTCGGCCGCGCTGCGTTCAACATCCTCGCGACGTGCCAAAGTGACTTTCAACGTTTCTGTTTGGCCATCGCGGCTGACAACCACGCGCACGGTTTTCCCGACATCAGAATTGCCTACGATATTCACCAAATGGCGGGTGTCTTCAATTTTAGTGCCATCAAAATTCAAAATGACATCGCCCGCTAGAATACCACCTTCTTTGGCAGGCCCCTCAGGTACATTAGAAACAAGTGCGCCTTCTGTGCTTTCCAATCCCAGGGTTTCAGCCAATTCATCTGTGAGATCCTGAATAGACACACCCAACCAGCCACGGCGGGTTTCCCCGAATTCCTTCAACTGGCCAACGACACGCGTGACAACATTTGATGCCATCGAGAAACCGATACCGATAGATCCGCCATTCGGTGACAGGATTGCGGTATTCACGCCGATGACTTCCCCATTCAAATTGAACAATGGGCCACCCGAGTTCCCTCGGTTGATCGCCGCATCCGTCTGAATGTAGTCGTCATAGGTTCCTGAAAGTGCACGATTGCGCGCAGACACAATGCCTGCAGAAACAGAAAAACCCTGCCCCAGCGGATTGCCCATCGCGACAACCCAATCGCCAACGCGCGCTGTGTCACTGTCACCAAAGGGCACAAATGGCAAAGGTGCGCTTGCTTCAACCTTTAGCAGAGCGATATCCGTTTTCGGATCCGTTCCGATCAGTTCTGCCGGCAGCTCATCACCAGAAAAAAATTCGATCAGGATTTCATCCGCCCCTTCAATCACGTGATTGTTGGTGACAATGAACCCATCCTCAGAGATGACAAACCCCGAGCCCAGCGCAGAGGACCGACGTGGTGTTTGACCATCTTCGCCATTACGATCCCGAAACTCGCGAAAGAAATCTTCAAACGGGGACCCTTCTGGTACAATACCTTGCGGACCGTCTGCACGCCCAGCGACAACTGTTGATGTCGTAATGTTCACAACAGATGGGCTAATCCCCTCGGCCAAATCAGCAAAGCTATCCGGCGCGCCGCGCGTTTGAGCCAGCAGCGATTGCGACATGATCAAAAAAACGGATAGAGTTGTCAGCCAAAACAAACGGATCGGCGTTGCGATGTCACGTTTCAGTGCCAGAGTTTGGGATATCACAGTATACTCCTTAGTTTCATGACAAGCGTTGGATCCTGCCCTTGGGCCCCTGCTTCGCCTGTCTGCATCTGCGTCCGGTAGATCTAAGATAGGGGATTTGCCGCGACTCCCAATAACCAAAACAGATAAATCGTGAAAAAGTGATGGAAACATTTCAAAATTCTCACGTTTTGGCAAATCAGATGTTTCTTTTCCCGAAAACGCAGCCTTCCAACGCAATCCCCGCCATCCAAATGATAGATGGCCTAACGCGTTAATGGAAATACAGGCTCACACAATAGAGCAGCACAATACCGATAAAACATACAGATAGCCCGAACCAGCGCAGATGTTCCTGCGGCATGGCCCGCAACGCTTCTAAGATACGTTCTAAAAGTGAAGGGGCCAGCGCATAGGCCAGCCCCTCGAAAACAAGAACCATAGCGGATCCTGCCAATATTATTTCCCAACTCACTGTTGAGGCTTTTCTGACGCGAAATATTCAAAGAACTGACTGTCAGGCGTAATCACCATATTAGAGTCCTTCAGCGCAGTTTCATAAGCTTGAAGCGAACGATAGAAAGCAAAGAATTCTGGATCTGCGCCATAGCTTTCAGCAAAAATCGCATTGCGCTCAGCATCTGCTTCACCACGAATGATATTGGCGTCTTTCTCTGCTTCAGACTGCGTTTCAACAACCGTTCTATCAGCCAGAGCACTCACACGTTGTGCCGCTTCGTTACCGCGTGCGATTTCGTCCGCCGCCTCGCGTTCCCGTTCCGCACGCATACGCGCAAATGTCGAATCCAGGTTTTGATCAGGTAGGTTTGTTTGCTTCAAACGCACATCCACCACATCCAAACCAAGGTTTCTTGCCTCAATCCGAGATGCATCACGGATACGAACCATCAATTCACGGCGATCGTCAGATAGAATCGTGTTGGACGTAACCTGGTCAGCACCCAGAACCTGACGGATCTGTGTGTTGATGATCGAGCGCAGCAGGCTTTCCCCCTGCGGCAAACCACCTGATACACGTTCACGGAACAATTCTACATCGGCAATCCGGTAGCGCGCGAAGGCGTCAACCAACAGACGGCGATCATCCGACGGCGTGACTTCGAATTCGGGCGTTTCCAAAGAACGGATCCGGTCATCGTAACGCGCGACCTCCTGAATGAAGGGCACTTTGAAATACAGGCCAGGATCATTCGCAGGGCGCTTAATCTGACCAAATTGCAGAACCAATGCCTTTTCTTTTTCGTTCACAACGAAAATCGAAGACAGAAGAAGGAAAACCAGCAGAGCAACGCCTGCCAAGATTATATTGATACGTGTCATATCAGTTGCCTCCATCCGTACGAGAACGGTTCAATTGGTCCAAAGGAAGATACGGCACGACATTCGATCCTCCTTCGCCCGTTAGGCTGGGATCAAGGATCGTTTTATCCACATCACCCAACACCTGTTCCATCGTCTCTAGATACAGACGACGGCGAGTCACCTCTGGTGCTTTGGAATATTCTTCCAAAACAGCCGTGAAACGACTGGCTTCACCGATAGCTTGGTTCACAACTTCTGCACGGTAGGCTTCTGCGTTTTCACGGATTTGCGCGGCAGCACCACGGGCCTCGGCGACGACACGATTGGAATAGGCATCAGCTGCCCGTTCTAAACGGTCGCGTTCTTGTTCAGCGGCCTGAACTTCACGGAAGCTGTTAATCACCTCTTCAGGTGGATCCGCTTTTTCCAAGTTGATCCGTTCGACCTGAACGCCACTTTGATATTCATCCAGCGTCGCCTGAATGCTCAACAGCGCTTCATCCGCGATGACGCCACGATCCCGGTTTAGGATTGGGGACAGATTGCGCGCTGCGATGATTTCGCGCATCACAGATTCAGACACCGCCTGAACAGTTTCTTCAGGCTCGGCAATGTTGAACACATATTGCTCGGGATCTTTGATGGTCCAAACCACTTGGAAGCCGATATTGACGATGTTTTCATCCGTTGTCAGCATCAGACCATCAGACGCATTGCGGCTGGCGCCGATATCTTCGGTCCGTTCAGATGTTGCGTCAACTTTTTCATAGGTCACCAAAGGCCAGAACGCAAAGTTCAAACCTGGCTGTCCGACACTATACCGTTCACCCAGAAACAATTCGACCGAACGTTCGTTGGGTTGGTTGGTATAAACACTGTTATACAGCCACGCACCAACGGCTAGGACACCCGCTATCAGAAAAACAGGCATGTTTGACCCTGGCTGCGATCCACCGCCGCCATTGCCACCTTTGCCATTTTGGCCAGATTTGCCGCCCATCAGGACGCGCAATTGCTCTTGACCCTTTTTCATCAATTCGTCGATCTCGGGGATCTGACTGTCATCGGGGCGTCGGCCTCCGCCGTTATTTCCGGATCCGTTAGGACGGTTTGATCCTCCAGAACCGCCCGAACTTCCGCCGCCGCCCCAAGGGCCGCCATTTCCTGCCATGTGTTTTCCCTTCACTGCATTTCGACTCGTCATTAGTCTTTAAACTGTAATCAAAGACAAATTTTTCAAGTCTCGTCCTGCATTTGTTCTCTTGTATTAGCTCTTACTATGTCACGCTGCAGAGGTCACGCGTCTTTGCGCGGGAAGCGCAAGGTCACCAATTCCTCGGCCATAACCGGGTGAACGGCCACTGTGCGATCAAAGTCTTCTTTCGTGGCACCCATCTTTACGGCGATGCCAGCCAATTGGATCATCTCACCCGCCCCCGGCGCGACGATATGACAGCCCAAAACCTTGCGGTTTGATTTAGAAACGATCAGTTTCATCAAAACTTTATCGTCCAAACCGGCAAAGCTGGACTGCATAGGCCGGAAAGACGTGGCGTAGACCTCGATCTCTTCTTGCGCACGTGCCTCTTCTTCGGACAGGCCAACCGTACCAAATTCTGGCTGAGTGAAGACAGCCGATGGAATAAGGTCGTGATCGACCTCCATCGGTTCCCCGCGGAAGACGGTAGACACAAAGGCCATACCTTCGCGAATGGCCACCGGCGTCAGATTGACACGATCCGTCGCATCACCAATCGCATAGATCGATGGCACTTTTGTCTGGCTATAGCTATCGACGATAACCTCACCCTTGCGGCCCAATTCAACGCCGACCTCTTCCAGACCCATATTTGCCGTATTGGGCGCACGGCCCGTGGCATACATGACATGATCAAAGATCTCGACATTTCCTTCAGTATCCGTGACCTCAACACCGCCTTCGGCCTTAGCCATTGAGGCAACATTGACGCCCAGACGCAGGTCCACACCTTTACGAACCATTTCGGATGCAATCAGATCGCGTGCCTCTTGATCAAAGCCACGAAGGATCTGATCGCCTCGATACATTTGCGTCACTTTGGTGCCCAATCCATTGAACACGCCCGCAAATTCCGAAGCGATGTAGCCACCACCAATGATCAACAGTTTCTCTGGCAACTTAGGAAGGTGGAAAATTTCATTAGACGTAATCGCCAATTCCTTGCCCGGCACATCAGGAACAACGGGACGTCCGCCCATGGCCAACAGAATATGTTTCGCGGTCTTGCGGGTACCATCAGAAAACTCAACCGTATGTGGATCAACAACTTTGGCGCGGGTGTCAAAGCTTTCGACATCAGACCCGGCTAAAAGCTTGCGATAAATCCCTTCCAGACGGTCCAATTCTGCCGCCATTTTTCCGTGGAACGCATCCCAGCTGAATTCGCCAATAGACGCGGACCACCCATAGGATTGCGCCTCTTCGACCGCACCCGGATAGCTAGAGGCAAAAACCATCAACTTTTTAGGCACACAACCGCGAATAACGCAGGTGCCGCCATAGCGATCTTCTTCGGCCAAACCGACCTTAGCCCCCGTTTCGCCTGCCGCGACACGCGCCGCACGCACGCCGCCAGACCCGCCACCGATAACAAAGAGATCAAAATCAAATCCGCTCATATCGCGCCCTTCCAATTCGTTTGGCAAATCTATTCCAGATTGCGGCAAAGAAGACCAGTGCAGACTGACCACACAGTATCACGGATTTGTGCTGCGTCGATTTGAAAGATCCCTCCTCTTGGCCAGAAAAGGTTCAATACAGCCACGCATTCACCCTATCGGTGCAGTCCAAATACGAGATCTGCACGTTTTTTCCCAGAAATGTCGCTTTGGAACTACACAGCATGCTAGGTCATATGCATGTTGAGGAAAAATCAAAGGCCTAGCGCATGTTTCTTTCTGTCTTCGACATATTCAAAGTGGGGATTGGCCCCTCTTCTTCGCATACGATGGGCCCGATGGTCGCTGCGGGTCGTTTTTTGGATATGTTGCGCCAAGGTCCGTTTCAGCCCTACGGATTACGCGCACGCCTTCATGGTTCGCTGGCATTCACAGGTGTCGGGCATGCAACAGACCGTGCCACGATCCTTGGGCTTATGGGTTTCTTGCCTGACAGCTATGATCACGCCAAAGCCGAAGCCGCGTTGGATCAGCTGAACACTACGAAAACGATCATCCTAAATGGATTACCTGATCTGGTATTTGATCCAAAAGCGGATTTGATTTTCGATTTTGGTCCATCCTTGCCGGGTCATGCAAACGGCATGGTTTTAGAGGCGTTGGATGCACAAGGGGACGTGATCATCAGCGAAACCTTTTACTCTATCGGAGGGGGCTTTGTTGTTACGGCGGACGAATTGGGTGGGAAAGCACAGGCGGTTGATGCAAACCCTGTCCCCTACCCGTTCACATCTGCCGCTGAAATGCTGGAAATGGCAGATGCCACCGGCATGAGCATCGCTGATATGAAGCGCAAAAATGAATTGTCCCGCATGTCACATCATGCATTGGATCAAGGCATAAAACGCCTTTGGGACGTCATGAACCGCTGTATTTCACGCGGGCTAGAACGCGACGGGATTTTGCCCGGCGGCTTAAACGTGAAACGGCGCGCGGCTGATATCCATCGCCAGCTTTTGGACGAACGCGGTTTGAACATGCCGCCGCCCCATGTGGTGAATGACTGGATCAGCACCTATGCTATGGCGGTAAACGAAGAAAATGCCGGTGGCGGGCAGGTTGTGACAGCCCCGACCAATGGTGCAGCAGGTGTGGTTCCTGCGGTTATTCGCTACTGGTTGGATCACGTTCCCGGCGCAACCCTTTCAAGAGTAGAGGAATTTTTGCTGACGGCATCGGCCATTGGCGGTCTTGTTAAGCACAACGCATCTATCTCTGGGGCGGAAGCAGGTTGTCAGGCAGAAGTCGGTTCCGCCTCTGCCATGGCCGCAGCCGGGCTTTGTGCCGTTATGGGCGGCAATCCAAAACAGATCGAAAATGCTGCCGAAATTGCCCTTGAGCATCATTTGGGTATGACCTGCGATCCCGTGAAAGGCTTGGTTCAGGTGCCCTGTATCGAACGCAATGGTCTGGGCGCAATCAAAGCAGTATCTGCAGCCTCACTTGCCCTGCGTGGCACCGGAGATCATTTCGTTCCCCTAGATGCCTGTATCGAAACCATGCGCCAAACCGGTGGTGATATGAGCGAAAAATACAAAGAAACCGCGCTTGGCGGGCTAGCGGTAAATGTTCCAAATTGTTGATGCATTGATACTTCGCGTCGATTGAAACAAATCTCAATTGCTGTGCTTTCAAGCCAGCTTGTCACTTTCGCCCACTACCCGCTTCAATTTATGATTTGCCTCTTTTAGGCGGTTTAAGAATCTGCGATATTTGGTGTCTGATTATTTTTGTTGGTTATCATCCCAACACAACTGGTGCTGAATTGGCCGATCTAAAAGCAAACAATGTGAGCGTTGCCTATGGTGCAACCAAAATCGTATCAGAAGCGTCGTTCACTGCTGATCAAGGTGACCTCACCGTTCTGGTTGGCCCTAACGGCTGTGGTAAATCGACCTTACTCAAGGCGATAGCAAGGGTTTTGCCCCTTCAACAGGGACAGGTACGCCTTGGGCAATTAAATGTTCATAAAACGCCTACCAAAAAAGTCGCGAAGCAGTTAGCTCTTTTACCGCAAGGTCCGATTGCACCGGAAGGTTTGACCGTACGCGAATTGGTTTCTCAGGGACGGTTTCCACACCAAAACCTGTTGCGCCAATGGTCCAAGCAAGACGCAGAAGCCGTTGATCGGTCGATGGCACGTGCCAACGTAACAGACTTTGCCGATCTGCCGATTGCAGAACTCTCCGGGGGACAAAGGCAGCGCTGCTGGATTGCCATGATCCTTGCACAAGAGACGCCTGTTTTACTGCTGGATGAACCCACAACCTTTCTGGACCTGAAAGTACAGGTCGATCTAATGGCCCTACTGCGCGATATTGCCCATAATGAAGGACGTACGGTTCTTGTTGTTCTACATGACCTCAACGTCGCCGCCAGTTTTGCCGATCGCATGATCATGATGAAAAGCGGCCGTATCGTTGCGAATGGGCATGTTAAAGATGTTTTGACCCCTCAAAACTTGAAAAATGTCTTTGATTTAAAAGCAGATATCGTTCCCGCACCAGAAACAGGATTGCCCGTTTGTGTTCCACAAACAGCAGCCCTTGGTCATTCGCATTTGTAGATGTCATGAGCAAAACAGTCTTTAGCCTACCCATCGCGCTGGCCATCTTGGGCTTTTCAGTTCTCGTTCACCTGGGAATTGGGAGCAAACACATTCCACTGTCTGATGTTGTATCAGCGCTGATGGCATTCGACCCGGAAAACTTCGATCATATCATTGTACGGCAAATGCGCGCACCACGTATGTTTGCTGCAATTGCCGTTGGTGCCGCATTATCTGTTGCTGGCGCGCTGATGCAGGGCGTCACACGTAACCCATTGGCGGATCCTGGATTATTGGCACTTATGAATGGCGCGTCCTTTGCTGTCGTCGTTGGTGCGGGGTGGTTCAATCTGGCCAGCGATGTTTGGATACCTGCGTTTGCCGCAATTGGCGCATTGTTGGCGGCTTGTCTTGTGTTTGCAATTGCCATGGCTGTTCCAAACGGGGGCGGTCCAACAGTTCTGCTGTTGGCCGGTGCCGCGGTTTCGGCGTTGTTGGGGGCCTTGGTTTCAGCGGCAAACCTTTTGAACGAAGAAAGCTTCAATATTTTTCGAATTTGGTTGTCAGGCGCGATTACAAATACTGCAGCGCAAAAGCTACCCTATGCATTGCCTTGGCTTGTCGTCGGGCTGGCCATCGCGTTATTGTCTGCACGCAAGGTCACAGCCCTATCGATGGGTCACGAGGCCGCAACCGGGCTTGGCGTAAACACAAAACGCCTGAGCTTCCAGTTACTTATCAGCGTGGTGGTCTTGACCGCCGCCGCTGTTAGCATTGCCGGGCCACTAGGATTTGTCGGCTTGGTTGTACCACATGCGGCACGTTTGATGGTCGGATCGGATTACCGCTTTATCATCCCCTTCTCTGCCGTTCTGGGCGCAATTTTCTTGATAGCCGTGGATTTGGTTGCCCGCACTATTTTTGCACCCGCTGAAATCGCAACAGGGGTTGTGACATCTTTTCTAGGCGCGCCCTTATTCCTGCTGCTGGTGAGGCGTGTATTATGACGGATTTCGTTCTGTCGCTGGCAAAAGAGCGCATATCGATCAAGCTGCAGAACAAAGTCTTATGGGTCACGGCCACCTTACTGTGCATGCTTTGCATAATATGCGCGTTGAGCCTTGGTTGGGGCAGTTTTGATATGGCCCCGATGGACGTCATTAAGGTGTTATTGCATCCAGATGAGCAAACAGAATCCGTTGTCATCTGGCAGCTACGCATTCCACGTTTTCTAGCGGCATGCTTTGTTGGGGCGCTCTTTGCGATGTCTGGTGCCATTCTGCAAAATGTAACGCGAAACCCTATTGCGGACCCGTCACTTGTTGGTGTCAGTCAAGGCGCCAGTTTAGCGGTCGTGTCCTTAATCATCGTCTGGCCGGATGTGCCCGTTGGCCTCAGACCTCCGGCAGCTTTTGCAGGGGGGATCATCGCATCGTTGCTGGTGCAAACCCTCGCAATGGGCAAGCAATCCTCTGAATCCATGAGGTTTATTTTGATCGGGATTGGCGTCGCAGCCATGATTTCTGCCGTGACCTCAGCAATGTTGACCTATGGAAACATCAACCAAGCCATGAGCGCCCTTGGCTGGTTGGCGGGCAGCGTCCATACCGTGACATGGAGCACTTGTTTTAACCTTGCCGTCTGTTTTGCTATGTCCCTGCCCGCGATCTTTTGGTCCATACGACCAATGTCGGCACTGCAATTTGGTCCAGAGATCTCGATTGCCTTTGGACTGCGCCTGCGCCGGGACCGGTTTTTGGTGATCACATTGGCTGTTGCCCTGGCCGCCTTCGCAGTGTCCGCCGCCGGGCCGATGGGGTTCATCGGACTTTTGGCGCCGCAATTGGCACAACGATTGACGCCAGCGGGCACCGGTGGGCGGTTGGTTTTGTCCGCATTGACAGGGGCTGTCCTTGTGGCCAGTGCGGATTTGATCGGCCGCACCCTTGCCGCACCATTGCAGTTTCCAGCCGGATTGGTATCCGCAGTTCTGGGCGTGCCACTTTTTGTTTATCTAATCATCCAGCGAGCCAAGACCAGCCAGCTGTAACCACCTATGAGAGGTTATTATCCAATGAAAAAACTCTTGATCGCAGCCGTGCTTTCATTGAGTGCGCAAATGGGGATCGCGCAGGACATGCGTCCGTTTACGGATGGCGCAGGTCATGTGGTTGATATCCCTGTACAGGCAGAACGTATCGTGTCTTTGCGCGGCGAACAGTTCACCGCGCCACTGGTTGAGCTAGGCGCAAACATTGTCGGCTCTACCGGCAATCTGATCGAAGGCGTCAATGACGGAGAACCCGTTATCCGCGGGGCATATGACCTGTTTCACACGACCTTTTCCGGAAACGGAATCACACATGTGGGCACATCTACGCAACCGGATTTCGAAACGATTGCGGCGTTGAAGCCGGACCTGATCCTTTTGCCCGATTTCCGTGCCGAGCAATATGAGCAACTGGCAGCAATTGCGCCAACCGTGATCATCAATATCTGGTCAAATTCCGCGCGTGAACGGTATCGTCGTATCGCTGACGCAGTGGGCCGTTTGGATCGCTTTGAGCAGCTCCAATCCATATATGATTTCCGACTGAATGAAGCCCGTGCACTGGTTGAAAGGATGATCGGTGATCCTTCAGAAGTCTCCATAGCGATCGCAGAAGTTCGGGGCGACCGGTTCCGTGTTTACAAAGCCTATGGCGCGATGAGCAATATTCTGGATGAACTGGGTTTTTCAAAACCAGACATCATTGAAAGCATCGATGGTGAACGCCTGGACCTTAGTCCTGAACAGGTTCAGTTGATCGATGCCGATTTCATTGTCAGTTCCTATGCCGAACATTTCCGCGCCCCTCCAGAAGAAATCCGTGGATATTGGGATGCCTATGTGCCGGGTTGGGACAAAGTTTTACACGCGCCTCGCAACAACCAGCATATCTTTATCGCACGCGAACCCATGCGCGCGCTGAGCTTTCAATCCATGTCCGAAGTTCTATCAGTCTATGTTGCAAGCATCGTTACCCGCGACTTTGTGCCATTGGAAAAGTAGCAAAGCGAATAGATATCGAAATAGCCGGTGCGCGCCACGAAAGTGCGCACTGAAAAAGCACCGGCTATTTCTAAGACACCAACCTAAGACACTCCGTCTAAAAGATCTTGAATACGGCGCGCATGCGCTAAAACGTTTCGATCTGTCAGGTTAGCACCAGATACAAGCGCGCCGATTGGCAAACCTTTTGCGTCGCAGCCAATTGGCAAACTGACACCTGGCATCCCAAGATAATTCCCCAGCATCGTATTGCGCAAAGCAAGGAGATTGGTTTGGATGAAATAGGTGTCATCACCGTCCAGCGCAGCAATAGACGGTGCCGTGATGGCAACTGTTGGGAACAACATCAATGCATCGCCCAGATATTCGCAAACCGCTTTTTCCAAACGTTCGCGCGCCCATTGCAACGTCACATAATCCTGCGCGGTGAATTGAGACGCCGTTAACATCCGGTCGCGCACGCGCTGGTCCATTTTGTCGGCATCCGCACTTGCTAGCAAAGTTTCATGATACGTCGCCGCCTCGGCAACGGTCAAAGTCCCATGTTTTGCAAAGAGGTCTGCCACTTCATCAAAGATAGGAAAGGCCTGACGCTCTATTTCGAAACCCTTTGCTTCCAATTTGGAAACCGCCGCGTCAAAGCAAGTTCGAACATCATCCTCAAGCGCGTCAAAGACGATCGTTTCTGGAATGATGATTTTAGGCAGATCGTTGCTGGCAGGTGTTGCCTCAACTTTTGTGCCCCGCAGGATTTGATCAAAGATCACAAGATCCTCAACCGTATGGGCAAATGTTCCAAGGGAATCCAAGCTGGTCGATAAGGGAAACACGCCAGTTTTGTCATAATGCATCTGGCTGGATTTAAAGCCCTTCACACCACAAAACGCCGCAGGAACCCGGACAGAACCCGCCGTATCGGTTCCAACGGCCAAAGGCACAAGACCCGCCGCAACTGCAACCGCAGACCCGGCAGATGATCCGCCCGGTGCACGTGGGTCATCCGTTGAATACGGGTTTACAGGCGTCCCGAAATGCGGGTTCAGCCCAAGACCTGAATAAGCAAATTCAGACAGGTTCGTTTTTCCAATGCAGATCAGGCCTGCATTTTCGCAGTTCTGGTAGACCGTCGCCGCCCTCTGTGGTGCAGAGGCATGTTCGTAGACCGCAGAGGCCGCGGTTGTTGGTGTGCCTGGAATATCAACCAGATCCTTCCAAGCCACTGGAATGCCATCCCACGGGCTCAACACGCGGTCTTCGGCACGACGTTGATCGCTGGCTTTCGCGGCTGCCATCGCGCTGTCCTCTGTCAGCGTGATAAAAATGGCCTCATCCCCGCAACGGCGGATGCGCTCAAAGCATTGCATTACCAAGTCTACGGATGTCAAATCTCCGGATTTAAGGCGTTGCGCCAATGCACTGGCGCTTTCATGGCGTTGGTCGTTGTCCACGTGTGATACTCCGGGGGTCGTGAAAGGGTCGCTTAAACGAAGAGCGTGATGATATTGGGAAACAGAATGATCCCGATAAGAACCAGAAGATAAGCAAAGATATAGGGTAACGCACTTTTCGAGATATGCTCGATCCGTGTGCCCGACAATCGTGCCGCTATAAACAGGTTCAGGCCAACAGGTGGCGTAAAGTTCCCAACAGCCAAGGCAACAACCGTAAAGACACCAAAGTAGATCGGGTCTATACCAACCGCCGTAATTAATGTGCCAAGCGTTGGAACAAGCAGAACCAAAGCGGCCACATTGTCGAGGAACGTGCCTGCAACCAACAAAAGCGCAAGGATCATAAACATGATCAGGGTCGGGTCGCGACTGACGTCAAGAATGGATAGCGCAACGGCTTGGGGGACCTGCTCTGCTGTTATGATGAAGGAAAACGCATTTGCGGTTCCCATAAGATACATCACGATGGCCGAACTGATCGCTGTATCGACAAAAATCGGAACCAGCGATGTCAACGAAATGGATCGATAGACGAAAAGCCCAACAATCAAACCATATAGACAGGCGACAGCGGCAGATTCTGTGGGTGTGAAAACACCGCCATAAATGCCGCCCAGAATGATCACAGGCATAATCAACGCCAAACCACTTTCAGCGATGATTTTGCGTTTATTGACGCTTGGTTCCTGCGTTTGACCTTTCAGGTCATAGGTCTTTGCAAGAATGTAGTTCACACCACCCAGCGCCATAGCGATGGCCACCCCCGGTATGATGCCTGCAATAAACAGATCACCGATAGAAACATCTGCAATCGTTCCATAGACGACCATGGTCAGGCTGGGTGGGATAATCAGGCCCAAAGCGCCCGATGACGCCACAACAGCCCCGGCAAATGGTGCAGGATACCCACGCTGCTTCATTGCAGGGATTAGGATCGATCCAATGGCCGAGGTCGTTGCAGGGGCCGAACCCGAAATCGCCCCGAAAAAGGCCGAAGCACCTGTCGACATTTGCGCCAAACCACCGGGATAGCGGCCCAGACCTAGCCCTGCTAATTTCACCAAGCGTTCGGAAATTTGTGCCGCAGCCATGATGTTACCGGCCAAAAGGAACAATGGGATCGCCAGAAAAGGAAACCCATTCAATCCATTGAATAATTTTTGCGGCAAAATCAACAAAGGGATCGGGCTGGCAAAATAGAGGGCCACGACGGCAGCCATCCCAAGGGAAAACGCCACCGGAACGCCAAGCAACAGCAAAACAAAGAGCGTGGGGAATAAGATCTCAGTCATGTTGATCCCCTAATGGCGTATCGCCTTGGATCGAAACAAACAGCCCTTCGAGCAGAAAGATAAGCGCCAGAATAGACCCAACAGGCATAGCAAAGGCGATGTAACCAACTGGAATGCCGGCTGCCGGGGATTTTTGAAGCATGGCGCGTTCCGACAGCGTATAGCCCTGAACAATGATCAAACATAAGAAAACCGCAAGAACGGCAAAGATCAGAAGGTCAGCCAATCTATCCAGAGATTTTGGCAAGCGTGCTTTCACGATATCCATTGCGATATGGCCATTTTGTCGAAACGCAACTGCAGCGCCTAGAAAGACCGACCAGATCATCGCATAGATGGACAGTTCACTGGCTGCCGCCAGAGAAAAGTTGAATAGAAACCGGCTTGCGACTTGTGCAGTGACAAGGGCAAAGACGGCAAAAAGGCAGAGGCCTGCCAACATCTTTATCAGGTTTTCCAGCCAGTTCAGGATCGCCATTTCACACCCTCGCTATAGTGAAGCAACGCGCAGTTCCACGCGTTGCTTTTGAGTTTAGATCATTCAGAAAGTTGTGTTTGAATTTCTTCGATGATCTCAGCGTCGAGCTTGTCTTTGAACATGTCGATCACAGGTGCCGTCGCCTCTTGGAACGGTGTTGTGTCAACATCATTGATCTGGTTGCCCAGCTTGGCCAATTCAGCCCACTGACCATCCTCTAGGTCGTTGACCATCTTCAGGTGCACACCGGCCATTTCCTGCGCCGTGTCCAGCAACACCTGACGGTATTCTTCTGGAATCGACATAAGCTTGGCTTCATTCATGATCAGGGGCGAGCCCAAATAGATATGCGCAGATTTTGTCGTATAGGCCTGAACTTCGTAGAACTTTTTGGTCAGGATGTGCGCTGGTGGGTTTTCCTGCGCATCGGCCGTGCCCAACTGCAATGCAGAGTAAAGTTCACCGAATGAGATAACCACCGGGTTCGCGCCCATTGCTTTGAACGTTTCAACAAAGACTTCCCCTTCTGGCACCCGAATTTTCACGCCTTCTAGGTCGGATGGGTGTTCGATCGGCTTCACATTATTGGTGATGTTGCGCAAACCGCCCATCCACCAGCCGATGACCAATGCGCCTGACCCTTCCATTTTGGCCTCCAATTTATCGCCAACTGGACCTTCCAAAACCTCGTGCACATCATCAAGCGATGAAAAGAGAAACGGCAGATTCAAGATGCCCATATCTGGGATCCAATTGGACAAGACCGTATCAGAAACTAGGAAAATATCCTGCGTTCCCAGCATGGTGCCTTCGACGGCTTCCAGCTGTTTGCCCAGCTGATCTGCTGGATAGACAGTGATTTCAACGGCGCCTTCAGTGCGTTCTTTCACTGTGTCGGCAAACATTTGAGAAATGGTTTGATAATGATGGTTTGGCGCACCTGTGTGGCCTAGGCGCAATTGGATCGTGTCGGCAAATGCAGCGCCGGACATAGCGACCGAGACAGCGAGAGCTGAAGCGAATGTAAAGAGTTTCATTTGACGTTCCTCGTGTTGGACAGAGTGATGATTTGCCACTTTGTGGTCTATATTTTTTAGGCTCATGAGGCGCATTATCCGGTGGAATAAGCGCATGGGAGCAAGCGCCAGATTTTAGGTTATCTTGGCATTTACCCTTTCGATACCATCACTATGACATTGCATTTTTCGGGCGAGGTAGCATTAACTTGCGATGTACGCGTTGCCGAATCGGCAACAGCAATATCAACAAATCGCCTTAAAAATAAGCGCGATTTAGGGGCTCGTGAGATGAATTTAAACGCTTTAAAATATTTTCTAGAGGTCGCAAAGTGTAATTCAATCCGACGAGCATCGGAAAGGTTGCATGTGGCGGCCTCGGCCGTCAGTCGACAGATTTCCGCATTAGAACACGAACTCGACTGCACCCTATTAGATCGACGTTCAGACGGGGTGCGATTGACAGAAGCGGGCGAACGGTTATGGGCGCATGGATTGAAAATCGAGGCACAATTGCAATTGGTGCAGTCAGACATTGACGACTTGCGCTCATTGCATCGCGGCCAGATCCGCATTGCGACCGTGGAGGGGATAACCGAAAATTTTCTTCCCGACGTTTTGACCGAATTCAACGCGCTTTACCCAGACGTCACATTTGAAACCGTCGTCGTTAGTCGCGACGAAACCATAGACGCATTGGATCGATATCAGGCCGATATTGGGTTTGTTTACGATTTTTCCAATCATCACGCGATTGAGGCATTTGCCCATTACGATCAACCATTGAAGGCCTTCGTCCCTGCGGATCACGTTTTAAGCAACGGGCAGGAAATCAATTTAAAAGACCTATTGGGCTATGACCATGTTCTACCCGATCGTAGTTTTGGCATAAGCCAGCTGATTGAACGTGTCGCCCGCAAAGAAAAGGCCAAGGTCGCACCACGTACAGTCAGCAATAAATTACAGTTTCTTCATCGATATGCGATGTTGAACAACTGCGTTATTTTTGTTCCGGCGCAGGCTGTTTTTTCGGAACTCACGCAGGGTTTGTTGGTCCCCGTAAACTTGCAATGTGTCGCATTTGATCACCGACGTTTGTCTATTGCCCGCAGGCGGCAGCGCGCGCTGTCACCTGCCACAGAGCTATTTGCCGAGTTTGCGGAAAAGCATTTTGACGCATGGGAAGAACGCGATCGGGCAGCCCTACGAGCCGCCCGATCCAGATTCTGGACATCTGATTAGGTGATTTATGACTTCAACTGAACGGTAAGTTCCGCTTCGATCGGCGCATCTAGGCCCAATTCGTTTTGGAACAAAGCCGCGCGCGCATGCTTTCCGCGCTCTGAACCAAGAACGGCTTCATAGAGGTCAGACGCACCGTTAAGAACCAAATGCGCCTCTGTAAAGCCAGGCGCAGAATTCACATAGCCAACCATCTTCACGATGCGCTCAATACGATCCAAATCGCCAATCGCCTTCTTCATCAAAGCCAAATGGTTCAACGCCATTAGTTTTGCCGATTCATATCCCTGCTCAATCGTCAACTCACCGCCAAGCTTACCTTTGATCGGCATAATGTCCTGATCATTTTCATCACGGATCGTGCCGAGCGTACCTGAAACATAAAGGATGTTCCCGACTTCAACCGCAGGCAGATAATTTGCGATTGGGCGGGGAGGTTCGGGCAATTGAAGCCCCATGGAGATCAATTTCTTTTCGATCATGCTGCTCGTATCGGACATGCCTCAGCCTTTCTGTGTAATGCTAAGACGATGCTAAGCGAGGCAATTTTTTCAGGGAAGAACCCTTCCAGCAGCGAAGCGTTGCCAAAATCGCAACACAGCTGAAACCGTCTGTTGACAGAACGCGTTACCTATCCGACCCAAAGTGAGGATGTCACTTAGATCATCGAAGGAACACAAAGTAACGATGTGGGGTAAAGTGTGCTGTATAAATTCAAATGGAACATTTATCCAATGAATACAACCAGCATTGGTGCGGCCGAGAAGACTCGAACTTCCACGGGTGTTACCCCACAGCGACCTCAACGCTGCGCGTCTACCAATTCCGCCACGGCCGCACGCCTTAGCTTGGTGCAGGATCTGATAGCGGGCCTGATATGATTTGTGAAGCCGAAAAAATGCGTGCCGCCTGTTTTTCCCACCCAAGATACAGGCATCACACCCATTGACCTACAGAACGCGGCTTTCTGTGCACATATACGTGACATTTCGTTTCCCCACGCATATGTCCAACATGTCAAAGGAGGCCGGATGATTTTTCCCGGAGCATGCTGATGGTGGAATGGATTACGTCTGAGGGTTTAACAGGCTATGAAGAGGCGCTTGCCTTTATGGAAACGCGCGCTGATGCGATTGCCAAAGGGGAAGCTTCAGAATGCATTTGGCTGATCGAACATCCCCCTTTGTACACAGCAGGCACGTCGGCACAGATTTCTGACCTCAAAGACCCTGATCGCTTTCCAGTTTTTGAAGCACGACGCGGTGGGCAATACACCTATCATGGACCAGGCCAGCGAGTGGCCTATATTATGCTCGACCTGACGAAACGGGGCAAAGACGTACGAAAATTCGTGGCTCAATTAGAAGAATGGGTGATCGCGGCACTTGCTGAATTCAACATAACAGGGGCCATCCGTGACGGCCGTGTTGGGGTTTGGGTTGAAAGACCGGACAAACCGTTGACCATCACAGGTCAAATGGCGGAAGACAAAATCGCGGCGATCGGAATACGATTGCGAAAATGGGTCAGCTTTCACGGCATTTCGATCAATGTCGAGCCAGACCTAACCCATTTTGACGGCATTGTGCCGTGCGGGATAACAGAGTTTGGCGTGACAAGCTTGGTTGATCTTGGCCTGCCTGTCGAAATGGGCGACCTAGACGTCGCCCTAAAACGCAGCTTTGAAGGCGTATTTGGAGTTTAAGCCTTGAAGGACTTAAACACATGCATGACGATTTCGTCACGCTTGATCCCTAATTTCGCCAAACCTTGGTCATCCATCGCACGGTATTGCGCAATTTTGCGGGCCAGTTGGCGTTGGCGGCGATCAAATTCAGTTTCAAACAAACGATCGATGCCCAAAAATGCGAGCAAAGGGCGCGGTGATGGTTTTACATCAATATTGAACATGTGCTTCCCCAGGTTGGCCCAGTCAGTGGCAGAACTGAATGAGCTATTTTACAAAATTCGCGACAGCAGCATTAAATTCGCAAACTTGCCCGATATATTGTGAAAAGTGGCATTCGAAGAAAGTCGGGCATTCCTGACTTCGAATGGGCGTATCGTTAGATCACAGTTAAGATCGATCCGGTCATTGGCAGATGAAACCGGCGCTCGATTTGTTAAAATTATCTTTACACGACCTGAGCCGTTGAAATTAGGGGAAAAATCGAATAGCCGCCTCCCCTTTCGTATATTTCAACCTAACCCATCGGCGAAAATCCGTCATGATTGCGGCTTTCTTATGGCTTTTGCGATCAAATATTCACAAAGTTTTAGGGCCGCTAAAGCAACGATCAGATATGAAAAACGATCAAACTTCTGTGTCGCGCCTTGAAAAAAAGACATATTAGGCCATGTTTTTTGCCTCTGTGGCGTCCACGCCCATTGCCGCAAGGCCCAACTCATTCTAAAAACACCTTCATACAACGGGTGAGAGCCGTCAAAAGCTCTACGTTCCGAGTTGCGAACAGAATGCTAACCGAGGAGGCAGGCAATGGCTGAAGCAGCACTTCATGGCCACGAGGACGAACGGGACTTTTTCACCCGTTGGTTCATGTCCACCAATCACAAAGACATCGGGATTCTTTATCTAATAACCGGCGCACTTGTCGGTCTTATCTCGGTGATGTTCACCGTCTATATGCGACTGGAGCTGATGCATCCTGGCGTTCAATACATGTGTATGGAAGGTTGGCGCCTGATCCCGACAGCCGTCGAAAACTGTACACCTAACGGACACCTTTGGAACGTGATGATCACAGGACACGGCATCCTGATGATGTTCTTCGTGGTTATTCCTGCGCTTTTCGGCGGGTTCGGCAACTATTTCATGCCTCTGCAAATCGGGGCGCCAGATATGGCATTCCCGCGACTTAATAATCTGTCCTATTGGATGTATCTGTGCGGAACGTTACTGGCGATCTGTTCCGTCTTTAGCCCGGGCGGCAATGACCAGCTGGGTTCGGGCGTTGGTTGGGTCCTATACCCGCCGCTATCCGTAAATGAAGGCGGATATTCCATGGATTTGGCGATCTTCGCCGTCCACGTTTCTGGTGCATCCTCCATTCTTGGGGCGATCAACATTATCACGACCTTCCTGAACATGCGCGCACCCGGCATGACATTGTTCAAAGTGCCCTTGTTCGCATGGTCTGTATTTGTCACCGCGTGGCTGGTTCTTTTGTCCCTGCCGGTACTGGCGGGCGCGATCACCATGTTGCTGACAGACCGGAATTTTGGCACGACCTTCTTTGATCCAGCAGGCGGCGGCGACCCGATCCTGTATCAACACATCCTATGGTTCTTTGGCCATCCGGAAGTGTATATCGTGATCGTTCCCGGCTTTGGCATCATCAGCCATGTCATCGCGACGTTCTCGCGCAAACCCGTCTTTGGCTATCTACCGATGGTCTGGGCGATCATTGCGATTGGCGCATTGGGCTTTGTCGTATGGGCACACCACATGTACACCGTCGGTATGAGCTTGCGTCAGCAAAGCTATTTCATGCTCGCGACTATGGTGATCGCCGTACCGACAGGTGTGAAAATCTTCTCATGGATTGCAACGATGTGGGGCGGATCAATTGAATTCAAAACGCCCATGCTCTTTGCGCTTGGCTTCCTGATCCTGTTCACCATCGGCGGTGTAACAGGTGTGGTCCTATCGCAGGCGGGCGTGGATCGCCTATATCATGACACCTATTATGTTGTGGCGCATTTCCACTACACCATGTCTATGGGCGCGGCGTTCTGTATCTTTTCCGGGGTTTATTTCTACTTCTCGAAGATGACCGGCAAGAATTACAATGAATTCTTGGGCAAGGTGCATTTCTGGATGTTCTTCATCGGTGTGAACGTGACGTTCTTCCCGCAGCACTTCTTGGGCCGTCAGGGTATGCCACGTCGCTACATCGATTATCCAGAAGCGTTTGAACTGTACAACACGATCTCGTCCTACGGTGCATTGATTTCATTCGCATCATTCCTGTTGTTCTTCTACATCGTGATCTCTGCCGTTCTGAAAGGCGAGAAGAACGATGCCCCGAACCCATGGAACGAATATGCGGATACGCTGGAATGGACCCTGCCCTCTCCACCGCCTGAGCACACGTTCGAGCAGCTTCCAAAACAGGAAGATTGGGACAAGGGCCCAGCGCATCACTAAGCTGCACGATAAATTATCAAAAAAGCCCTGCCATTCGGTGGGGCTTTTTATTATGAGGGCTGTATGATTTACGTATATGCCCTTGGATGCCTTTCGCCACTTATCGCGGTTTTGCTGCAGCAGCGCCTAATGTCTGCGCTGCCCCTTATGATTTCCCTCTTTTGGGCAATCACAGCCGGAGTGGTTGGGGTCGGCACGTTTACAGGGATGGCTGCGGATGCGGCCCTTGCACAGGAGCAGTTTTCCTATCTGTTGCAAATCAGCATTATGATGTTTGTCGCATGGATGCTCTACACGTGGATCAACGTAATCGAAGCCCATCTTAAAGCAATCATTCCAATCACGATCATCACAATTTGCCATTGCATCGTCGCAATGCAGGCTGGCATGTTGATGTTTCCCGGAGGATTTTCCGGCGCTAGCGCGGCGCAAAATCTATCGACATCGCCGACCTCTTTGACTGTGGTCTTGGCAGTGGCAAGCGTGCTGACCGTGCTAACCTTTATGGCCTATCTTGCGGCCTGCTTGATTGTGCATTTGGTCCGAATGCTGACACGAAAAGCATAAGCGTTAAAAGCATTCAGTCTAAATCCTTTGCGCAAATACCGCAGCAACCTGACGTGACTCGCCCCGGTATTTCGTTAAACTGGTACCATGCCCTACGAATGGACCCAGAACGACACCTGCGACATCTGCAAGCTTTGGCCACACAACACCCTCACAATGCGCGGTTTTGCGACAGCGGTTTGCGTGTTCTTCTTTTTCTCGACTTTGCCGTTGATCACCGTTTTAGGCACCAAAGCCTATTGGGGTCTGTTGCCATTCTCAATGGGTGGCGTCGCGCTCTTTTGGGTCGCGGTCAGACGCAATGGGCGAGATCGCCAAATTCTTGAGATCTTGGAAATTTGCCCCGAACGAACCCGCCTCAGCCGCCACCAAGCCCGTAAAGAGGATCAGTTGTGGGAGGCCCCAACATATTGGACCCAATTATCGCTCTATAAATCTGAAGGCCCCGTACCGGACTATGTTACGTTGAAAAATCAATCTCGTGAGGTTGAGATTGGCGCGTTTCTGAGCCAAGAGGAACGGATAGAATTGCATAAAGACCTGCGCGCGGCCCTGTCACGGCACCGCAGCTAATGCGTTAAGGAAGGCCGATCCGCATGGCACAGATGCCCGCAACCCCGAAATTGCGCCGCTGGCTGATTTCCTGCCTAGCTCCATTAGGTTTGGCCACATTGATGCCACTGGCAGAATCCGAAAAGGCGGCATTGGCCTATCGGAAAAGCCGCAGCCCTGTCACTGCGGAACAAGTTACCTTTCTTATTCCTTTGGTCGGAGCGCACCATGTAGACGACTGGGATGCAGTTTGTTTGCGCCTTCAAGGCACGCTTGACAGCTTGATGGGACAAACAAACCCAAATTGGCGCGCAATCATTTGCTGCCAAGATATCCCGTCACTACCGGTCGATCCACGCATAGATTTTCTTAAATTTGACGATCCGACACCCGGAAATGACAAATGGCGTAAATTGTCTGCCTTATATGACTGGCTGAAAACCAGCGTGGACAGCCCTGGCTATATCATGAGCTTTGACGCTGACGATTTGCTTCATGATGGTGCAGTGGCCGAAATGCTAGACCGTCAGGCGGATGGCTATTTGGTGACGACCGGTTTCGTGATGGATCATGCTTTAGGCGAATACGCTATCGCCCGCCCGCAAAACATTATCCAGCTTGGCCAAAAAGCGCTTTGGAAACTGTGCGGATCCTGCTGTGCCTTACGCTATGATCCCAAGGACCCTGCCAGCATAGATTTCATGCAAGAAATGACGCAACATGAACATCGCATGTTTCCTTATTTGACACGTTTGAGCGGGGCGTCTTTGGCCTCGTTCCGTGAAACGGTCGTACTATATATCTTGAACCATGGAGAAAATTTTGGCGCAAGGCGTGGTCGCGTGGGTTTCAAAACTAGGTTCGTACAACGTTTCAAAATACGTGACGCATCTTTGCTTGACGCCATCCGAAATCACTTCCCTAAGCACTAGAATGCAAAAAACGGCCCAATACTCTCGGGCCGTTTTTCAAGTTTGTAGGTTAATTTCAGCTCGCAAGCCGTTGCTTGACCTGTGCGCCAACGGATCCAAAATCCATTTGGCCGGTATATTTCGATTTCAACGCGCCCATGACGCGGCCCATATCACGGATTGATTCCGCTCCGACTTCTGTCAAAGCCGAATCTATAGCTTCACCGACTTCCTCGTCGCTGAGTGCCTTTGGCAGGAATTCTTCCACGATGCTAATTTCTGCGATCTCACGTTCTGCCAGATCGAGGCGGCCACCCTCTTCGTAGGTCTGCGCGCTTTCACGGCGCTGCTTGACCATTTTGCCAAGAATCGTAAGCACTTCGGCTTCATCAACTCCGTCATCCTTGCCTTCTGCACGCACGGCAATATCGCGGTCTTTGATCGCGGCATTGATCAGGCGCAAAGTCGACAGGCGCGTCTGAGCTTTTTCCTTCATCGCGGTCTTAACGGCCGCATTAATCCGGGCTCTCAATTCCATTCGCTGCGTATCCCTAGCATTTGTCGCAAATTTGTAATGTATCGAAACAGGTTTTTCCGCGCAAGCACTGCGAAGCAAGAACCCTTCCCCGGGGAATTGATATGTTGCGAACTTGGTCAACGATGACCTCTTGACGTGATTTACACATCCCAATAGGTATCGGCCGATTTACCAATCAGCCTGCCGTAAATGACCATGGAGATCACGATGCCTGCCCAGACCGCTATTGCTCAGCCTTCTACCGCCGCACTGCCTGATCATCCAACCGCTTGCCTGGCTTTGGCAGATGGTACCATCTTTTACGGGCACGGTTTTGGCGCAACTGGTGAAACAACTGCCGAGCTTTGCTTTAATACTGCGATGTCGGGATATCAGGAAATCATGACAGATCCGTCCTATGCGGGACAGATTGTAACCTTCACCTTCCCTCATATCGGCAACACTGGCACCACAGCAGAAGACGACGAAACCGGCGATCCGGTTGCAGCGGGCATGGTTGTAAAATGGATGCCAACGCAAAGTTCGAACTGGCGTGCCGAGCAGGAATTGTCAGACTGGTTGAATGCGCGCGGACGCATTGCAATTGGCGGTATCGACACACGTCGTTTGACACGCGCAATTCGCCAACAAGGTGCACCACATGTTGCACTAGCACATGACCCAGAGGGCAAATTTGACATTGAGGCACTTGTCGCAAAGGCACGCGGTTTTTCTGGACTAGAAGGTTTGGACCTCGCCAAAGATGTCACATGTGCTCAAAGCTATCGTTGGGACGAAATGCGGTGGGCTTGGCCTGAAGGCTATTCGCGCCAAACAGCCGCTAAGCATAAAGTCGTTGCCGTTGACTATGGTGCCAAACGCAACATTCTACGTTGCCTTGCCTCTGCTGGGTGTGACGTCATGGTTTTGCCTGCAACGGCCACTTTTGAAGATGTCGTGTCGCACAATCCAGATGGTGTCTTTTTGTCAAACGGCCCCGGCGACCCCGCGGCGACCGGCGAATATGCGGTGCCTATGATCCAGCAATTGATGAAAGAAACAGATCTGCCGATCTTTGGCATTTGCTTGGGCCACCAAATGTTGGCTTTGGCCTTGGGGGCCACCACGATCAAAATGAATCACGGTCATCATGGGGCCAATCACCCAGTTAAGGAAAACGAGACTGGTAAGGTTGAAATCACATCGATGAACCATGGCTTTGCGGTCGATGCGCAAAGCCTGCCGGACGGTGTGGAAGAAACGCATGTCAGCCTGTTTGACGGGTCAAACTGTGGTATCCGTGTGACGGGCAAGCCGATCTTTTCCGTTCAGCAACACCCAGAGGCCAGCCCCGGCCCTCAGGATAGTTTCTATCTGTTTGAGCGTTTTGCCGCATCCATGGCCTGAGAGCTGGGTCTAAATTAACCAAATCGCTGCGAATCCACATCAAGGCCCGTGTTAGCGGGCCTTGATTTATTGGGCCGCACTCAATCTTTACCTCTGTTTAACCAAGTTTACGCATTGTCTCTTAAGCTTTGAGAGTACGGGTAGAAGATGGCGCGTTTTCATAAAAACAGTGTTTCACCAGATGGCCAAACCGAACCGTTTGAGGTCAAATGTCTGCTGGACCTTCCGACAGGACAGCCTATTGGGCGTATTTTGCTCGATCAAAATGCGATAAACGCCAAAGGTCTCGTCGATGCGCTTATGGAATCTGATCGATTGGGAACGCCACTGCCCCAAGTTTTACAGGCCGAAGGGTTTGCAGATCCGGACGATATACTTGTGGCCCAATCAACGCATCTGGGTGTGCGTCTTTTTAGGCGAAACGATACGCCATCGGATCATGAATGCACCCGATTGCTTTCCTTAGATTTTTGTTTGAACCACAGCATTTTGCCTTGGCAGCGAGACGGTGAAACACTGGTCATAGCGACAGCACGTCCCGATCGGTTTGATGCATTGGTGCCACATTTGCCCAAGGAATTGGGTGACGTCAAAATGGCCCTCTGCAGCGAAGCAGATATCCATGCTGAAATTGCCTCTCAGCATAGTTTTTCCATGATAAAGCAGGCCGAAACCATTGCACCAAGCGATGTCAGTTGCCGCGACATTGGACGTGGCACAAAAAGCGGCCGTATTTTTGCCGCTGCAACAGCACTGACTGCGATCGCCGTTCTAGCCTTTATCCCAAACCTCTTTTTCGCCTTGGGCGGTCTTTTGGCCGTCTTGTCGATGTTGGCGCTGCAATCGTTACGGATTGCCGCATGGATCGCGACCTGGAACACACGAGCGGAAACACATCGCATTCCAGCAGCGTATGATCTGCCCGATATCACGATTATGGTTGCTCTGTTCCGTGAAGAACATATCGCAGAGACATTGGTTCATCGTCTGACGCAAATTGATTATCCAAAATCCCGTTTAGAGGTTTTGTTGGTTCTTGAAGAGAATGATGAACAAACCCAAACGCTGCTTGATCAGACACCGCTGCCCCAATGGATAAAGCCGATCCGCGTTCCGCAATACACAATCCAAACCAAGCCACGTGCCTTGAACTATGCATTACGCTTTGCCCGCGGCGAAATCATCGGCATTTACGATGCAGAGGACGCGCCTGCGCGAAACCAGCTGCTAAAGGTAGCAGCCCAATTCGCGGCCAGCCCGGCAAAAGTCGCCTGCCTGCAGGGGATGTTGGATTTCTACAACCCAAAATCCAATTGGTTGGCCCGCTGTTTCACAATTGAATATGCCAGCTGGTTTCGCGTCGTCCTGCCGGGCCTTGCCCGTTTGGGTTTGGCTGTCCCTTTGGGGGGGACGACTGTGTTTATGCGCCGCTCAGCCCTGCAAGCGGTCGGGTGTTGGGATGCACATAATGTGACTGAAGACGCTGAATTGGGCATTCGATTGGCGCGAAAGGGATATCGTACCGAAATCTTGCACAGCGTCACCCGAGAAGAGGCGAATAATAAGACCTGGCCATGGATCAAACAAAGATCACGCTGGATGAAAGGCTATGCCCTGACCTGGTGGTGCCACAGTCGACGCCCCGCAAAATTGATACGCGATCTGGGCCCTCGCAAGTTTTGGGGTTTTCAGCTGTTGTTTTTGGGAACGTTGATGCAATTTTTTCTTGCACCATTTCTTTGGTCTTTCTGGATCGTCCTCTTAGGCCTACCCCACCCCGTAACCGCCATTATGCCAGGCCAACTGATGATTTGGATGATGGGATTGATGCTATGTTCTGAAGCCGCATCCCTGATCGTCTTTTACGCAGGATTGTCGCGCAGCACACATCGCAGGTTATTGCCCTATGTGCCTACATTGTTTGCATATTTTCCACTTGGATGCATTGCCCTATACAAGGCCTTGATCGAAATCCTGCACAAACCGTTTTACTGGGACAAGACAATACACGGCATTTCCGAACCAGATAAACACATCGCCGACATTCAGTCAGACGAAGCTCAACCGACATCCTGACGCAGCCGGGTCACATAGGCCGCCGAGATATGATCGCGCAAGGCCTGATCGGCAGCATCTTCATCCCGGTTCGCAATCGCATTCACAAGGCGGGTATGTTCATCAAGTGCCTTTTCACCACGCCCTTCAACCGCCAAAGACGTCGTCGCCATGAGCGCCATAGACCGATGCACCAAATCCAATTGCTGCACCAAAAAGCGGTTGTGAGACGCCAAATGGATCATTTTGTGGAAACGACGATTGGCGCGGGACAATTCCACCGGATTATCCTGCAGTGCTTCGTCCTCTTTTAACATGGCCTGCAAAACAGCGATTTCTTCATCGGTTGCATGGCGCGCGGCAAGGCGTGCAGCCAAACCTTCCAAAACGGAACGAACAGAATAGAGTTCCGCGATTTGATTGTGATCCAAAGAAGATACGATCAACGAACGCCCATCCCGCGTCAGAAGGGATTGTGTTTCCAACCGCTGTAATGCTTCGCGAATCGGCGTGCGGGACACACCAAATCGTTCAGCCAATTCGCTTTCCACCAATCGATCCCCAGGCCGATAAAGGCCAGAATCGATGGCATCAAGGATCAGCTTATAAGCATCTTTGGGAGATTCTTTGCCTGCGGGCATATCGTTGTCCATTTCCAGTCGTTGTTTTGACCGCCAGAGCGTTCCAAAAGATAAATCATCCCTGCCATCGCAAAGCAAGCGTCAGCTGGGGTCACATGATTTACATCTGATCGGCGTCTTATAATGGACATTATCCCTACAGAAAGTTACCTCTGCCCTATGAACACAGCCGATTTTTCTCATGTCCGCCACTGGGTCTTTGATTTGGACCATACGCTTTATCCACCTGCGATGCGTCTGTTCGATCAGATTGAATCCAAAATGACGGCCTATATTCAACGCGTCACACATATCTCTGAAAACGAAGCGCAGGTTTTGCGTCACGCATATTGGAAGAAATATGGAACGACTCTGGCCGGGCTGATGCGGCATCACGACGTAGATCCCCATGGCTATCTTGAAGAAGTGCACGATATTTCTTTTGACATTTTGCAGCCCGATCCCGTTTTGGCAAAAGGCATCGCAGCCCTGCCCGGCCGCAAAATCATTTATACGAATGGCAGTGCGCCCTATGCTAAAAAAGTGCTGAAAGCGCGTGGGCTGGAGGGTCTGTTTGAAAACGTTTATGGCGTTGAGCATGCAAATTTCATCCCCAAGCCAGAAGCAAAAGCCTTTGAGACTGTGTTTGAAATCGATGGTTTGGTGCCAAATGCGGCGGCCATGTTTGAAGATGATCCTCGTAATTTGAAAGTGCCTTTCGATATGAAAATGCGCACAATTCATGTGGCCCAAGATCCCGAACACGCCGAACATATTCACCATCATACGGCCAATTTGACCGAATTCGTGACGCAGCTCGCATTCGCAGACTAGTCTAGGGACGCTTTGTCGCTTTGCGTATGCGCTGCAATTTTGCGTATAACCGACTGGTTCGGCATTTTGGGTGGGACTGGCACAATGAGTGAACGCTACGACATCGTGATTTCAGGCGGCGGAATTGCCGGTCTTTGCGGCTGCGCGCTGTTCGGCGCACTGGGCTTCAAGGTGTTATGCGTTGATCCGGTAAAGCCTGTGACAAACCGTGATGCCAGCGATGCGGATTTGCGCTCCACCGCGTTCTTGCAACCATCGCAATCGTTGTTACACGAGGCTGGCCTTTGGTCTCGTCTCGCCCCCTATGCGATGCCTTTGCAAAAAATGCGGATCATGGATGCCAGCGGTTTAAACGGTGGCGAAACGGCGCAGCGCGAATTTGACGCGTCGGAAATGTCCGATTTGCCCTTCGGTTGGAACCTTCCGAACTGGTTGTTGAAACGCGAACTCACACAACACCTGTCAAATTTGCCAAATGTCACACTTTGGCACGGCGTGGGCTGTTCCGATATGCTCAGCCGCCAAAGCGAGGCTAAAATTCAACTGAGCGATGGCACGCGCGTGACTGCCCGCCTTGTCATCGCCGCAGATGGGCGTAACTCTGCGTTACGTGACATGGTTGGCATCGATGTGAAAACCATCCGCTTTGGACAGAAGGCACTGGCATTTGCGGTTACGCATCCCATTCCCCACCAAAACATATCTACTGAAGTGCATCTTCGTGGCGGTCCTTTCACCTTAGTTCCTCTACCGGATTTTGAAGGGAAACCATCTTCGGCGGTTGTTTGGATGGAAGATGGCGCTACAGCACAAGACCTGATGACGCTGCCGATCCCAGAATTCGAAGCTGCCATGTCCGAGAGATCCGCACATATTTTGGGGCCACTTTCACTGGCCACCAGACGTTCTATTTGGCCTATCATCGCACAGCATGCCGTTCAGGTAAGCGCCCAACGATTGGCGCTGGTGGCAGAGGCCGCACATGTTGTCCCTCCAATTGGCGCACAAGGTTTGAATATGAGCCTCAGCGATATCGGCTTGCTAGCCAATCTAGCCCAACACCATCGAGATGATTTGGGCGGCAGAGCGATGTTGGAAAAGTATGAACGTGCACGTTTACCTGACATCAAACGCCGGATTTCCGGAATTTCAATGCTGAATCGCGCATCTCAAAGCGGAATGCCGTTTCTACAATTTGCGCGTTCTGAAGGGTTAAAGGCCTTGCATGACATTACACCAATTCGCAAAAGCCTGATGCATTTGGGACTAGGTGGTAAGCGTTAAAGCGGACCAGGTCGGCGTTCTTCGCTTAACAATACATTTGCTTCCACATTACCGACACCCGGCAATGTCATAATACGTCGCCGCAACACCCTTTCAAAATCGCTGAGGTCACGTGCGACGACCCGCAGGCGGTAATCATAAAGACCCAATACATGTTCGATGCGTTGAACTTCAGGTATCGCCGCAGCTGCGCGTTCGAAGTCTTCTAATGAAACCCGTCCTTTGGTCGCCAATTTGATTCCAAGAAAAACGGATACGCCAAAGCCGAGCGCATCAAGATCTAAATCAACCCGTGTCCCACGGAATATGCCCGCTTCGCGCAGCCTTTGAATACGGCGCCAACACGCCGGTTGCGACAAATCTAATCGTCGCCCCAATTCACCCGCATTCGTTGTTGCATCCTCAGCCAACGCCCGGATGATCGCGCGGTCCGTGTCGTCCAAATCAATACTCATAGCGGCACAGCCCCACGTGTCATCACCTGACTGACCTGCATCAAAGCATCGATTTCTGATATATGGGGCAAGGTCAAAAGCCGACCTCGATAGATGTCCTGATAATGCGCCATATCTTTGGCGATCACCTCTAGCCTCACATCAACGACCCCCAGGAAGGTTTGGATTTCCAAGACTTCCGGCACCTCCCGGGCAGCTGCGATAAATTCATCAAACGCGCGCGGCTCAGATTTTTCCAATGTCACTCTCAAAGAAACGGCCACCTCATAACCCAAAGCAGGCCAATGAATGACTGACCGTGTCCCTTTCAGAATATTTTTCTTGCGCAAAGCGGCTAATCTGCGCGTCAAAGTTGACTGTGTCACTCCCGATCTCTCTGCCAAGGCCGCCGCGCTCGCCTCGGGTTCCGCCATTAATTGGCGAAGTATGCGCCGATCCGCATCATCAAGCATGAATTTTTCGATTTATCATAAATTTGCACATGAAATCTCCGTTTATTTGTCATTTTTCGACAATAACGCAGTTTGTATCACGTTGAAATGCGTATTTTACCCGCAGAAAATAAGAAAGGACCTGCTATGCGCGTTTACTACGACCGTGATTGCGACGTTAACCTGATCAAAAACCTGAAAGTGGCCATCCTGGGCTACGGCTCCCAAGGTCACGCGCATGCGTTGAACCTGCGTGACTCTGGCGCAAAGAACATCGTTGTTGCCCTGCGTGAAGGATCCGCATCCCGCGCAAAGGCAGAAGGCGAAGGTCTTCAGGTCATGGGCATCGAAGAAGCTGCAGCATGGTGCGACGTGATCATGTTCACAATGCCCGACGAATTGCAGGCGGACACGTATAAGAAATACGTTCACGATAACCTGAAAGAAGGCGCGGCGATTGCATTCGCACACGGCCTGAACGTTCATTTCGGCCTGATCGAACCAAAGCCTGGTGTTGACGTGATCATGATGGCGCCTAAAGGCCCAGGTCACACGGTTCGCGGCGAATATACCAAAGGTGGCGGTGTGCCTTGCTTGGTTGCCGTTCATCAGAACGCATCTGGCAAAGCGCTGGATATCGGCCTGTCCTACTGTTCCGCGATTGGCGGCGGTCGCTCAGGCATCATCGAAACAAACTTCCGCGAAGAATGCGAAACTGACCTCTTCGGCGAACAGGCAGTCTTGTGTGGCGGCCTTGTGGAACTGATCCGCTGCGGTTTCGAAACACTGGTTGAAGCTGGCTATGCACCAGAAATGGCCTATTTCGAATGCTTGCACGAAGTGAAGCTGATTGTTGACCTGATCTATGAAGGCGGCATCGCGAACATGGACTACTCAATCTCCAACACAGCGGAATACGGTCAATACGTCACAGGCCCACGCATCCTGAACTACGATGAAACCAAAGCACGAATGAAAGCGGTTCTGGAAGATATTCAGCAAGGTAAGTTCGTGCGTGATTTCATGCTCGAAAACGCCGTTGGCCAACCAACAATCAAAGCGTCCCGCCGTGCAAATGACGAGCACCAGATCGAAGCGACAGGTGCAAAGCTGCGCGAAATGATGCCTTGGATTTCTGAAGGCAAAATGGTCGACAAAGCACGCAACTAAGCGTTGCATGCTTTGAGAAGACACAAAAAACGGCGCTTTAAGCGCCGTTTTTCATTTTAAGACCGCGATATTTCTTAATTCCAACAGTTGACCAAGACGATTGTATTTGCGGCCAGTGTCGTCAAATCCTCATCAGCCATAACATTACGGCCTCCAGAAACTTGCACGTCGACACCGTTCGCTTCCAAAGCGTCCTGCAAAACATCCGCTTTTGCCGCGAATGTCACGGAATCAGGCAAGCGCCGCGCTTCGCCTTCCATCTGAGGAACCAACATACCGGCAACCTGACCATAGTCATTCAAGACCGGACCACCAAGGTCACCATCTTGGGTCGCAACGGCCAGCCGTATCAAGCCAGTTTCACCACCCAACCCTTGCACCCCTTCAACCGAACCAAAGTTCAACGTTGCAGATGGCAAAATGCCACCATAGGAATACCCAGCTATGGCGATCTTGGCGTTCTGCGCCACCGGGTCCGCCGCAAAAGTCACGGTGCCACTTGGCGCGAGATCAGATACGGGCTTGAGAATGGCAATGCCAGCCTCTGTGGACGCCAACAACCGCGCATCATATTCATGGTTCAACGTAATCCGACCACATTCTTCAACAAGCGATGCACTGGTCACCACATGTCCTTTGTCATCAACAAAAAAACCCGAACCATCCCGAATTGGGCGACGTACGGCAAGTCCAGAAATCAGATCAACGCCATCCACGCTACTAGGTGTCAGATCGCTGCTTAAAACCCCATCAAGACGGGAAAAGCTATTTTGCATCTTTGACAAGACGCGATTGCGCCGTTCCTGATCGCCGGTTGGCCAAACCAAAGTGAACCCTTTGATTTCACCATCCTTCAATGTGACCTCTGTGTGAGACAGGATGCGATTATTTTCTCCGGTTATTTGGAAACCATTCGCAGTTCTAGACCGCGCCCCGGTTGTTGGCACGATTTCAAGAGTCTGCATGATTTCATATAACCCTGCCAAGTTTTGGCGATCGCCACTTTGACTGATCAACAGCACCATCGCTTCAGGCATATCACTGCCGGCCTCAAAAATTGCGAATGGCGCTTCGTGCTTGTCGAAATTCACAACAGCCAAAGGAATATCTATAGAAATACCTGCGGTTAGATCTTGGTATGTTTCAAACCCCAACCCCTCCAAGACAGCATTATACTGCGCTAGCAAATCAGCCCGTTGACGAGAAGTTAGAACACCAGTAGGTTCGAAACCGCTAAGCGCTTGCCAGGCAGACATTGCACGACGCGTTCCCCGCCCGAAAGCTCCGTCAATTCCAGATGAATAAACGCCAGCCCAATTAAGCGCGACCTGCAATTCTTCGCGCTGAACGCGGTTCAAACGGGATTCCGATTGCCTGGCTTCAGCTAAGGTTTCTTCATCCAAACTGCCATTATCTTCAGGCCGTGGTTCTGCTATTTCTAGAATGTCTGCAGGAGTTGCCACAGATGAAGGCGCACCCAGACTTGCACCGATCGGCCAGAACTGGCGACCATAAAGCTGACCGTTTTCTACATAAGCATCGCTGGGCAGGGAATAGATCGCATTCAACCGACCCAATTCCGCCTGTGCAATTTCGTAACTGGAAAACGGACCAACTGCGATTCCGTACCACCCTTGGCCTAAGAAAAACCCGTTCACATCGCCAAACTGTCTTGCATAGTTTTGCGCGCGCTCTTGGGCCGCCTCGAGACTTGGTCGCGCTTCGACCTGAATGTAAAATTGGCTTTGCTGTGCTGCCGCGAGTTCGGCAACAACGGTCATTGCGCCTACCCACCCAAAAAATCGTTTCTGCATTCTGCTCGTTTGCCTGCCTATTCTAGGGTTCACGATTGTCCGACCCACCCGCATAATGGCCAATGCGCGAGAGTTATCCAATAACAGCCCCCAAATTTACATTTGAACGCCACTGTTCATTTCGGCTGTGCATTCTTGGAATGCAAGATATGAAAATCCTACTATCGAAATGTTTAAAAGCAGAGAAAAACCCAAATGTGATCGTGCATTGGTCAATTCATGCCCATTTCCCCGGACTCTTACGCAATACCGGGACGGAAAGACATATGAATTACTGTCCTGCCAAGGTTGACCCCCGTGGCTCGCACGCCTAATCAAGCGATAAGATTTATAATAGGTCAGACCCATGCTTGATGCTGCAGATACCAAAACAACCACGCCCCGTTCGTTTCAGGAAATCATCCTGAGGCTTCAAACCTATTGGGCGGAACAGGGCTGTGCAGTTTTGCAACCATATGACATGGAGGTCGGCGCGGGAACCTTTCACCCTGCAACGACTTTGCGTTCACTCGGTTCGCAAGCATGGGCAGCAGCCTATGTTCAACCCTCCCGCCGTCCGACTGATGGGCGCTATGGTGAAAACCCAAACCGGTTGCAGCACTATTACCAATACCAGGTCATCATCAAACCAAGCCCGCCCAACCTGCAAGAACTATATCTTGGCAGCTTGAAAGCCATCGGCATTGATATGGATATGCACGATATCCGCTTTGTTGAAGATGACTGGGAAAGCCCAACACTGGGTGCATGGGGATTGGGATGGGAAGTGTGGTGTGATGGCATGGAAGTCAGCCAATTCACTTATTTCCAACAGGTCGGCGGCCATGACTGTTCACCAGTGTCAGGTGAACTGACCTACGGCCTAGAACGTTTGGCCATTTATATCCTAGGCTGTGATCATGTTATGGACATGCCCTACAATGATCCGCAAACGCCGATTCCACTGACATATGGTGACGTTTTCAAACAAACCGAGGAAGAATATTCTCGTTGGAACTTCGATGTCGCAGACACCGATGTGTTGCTGCGCCATTTTGAAGAAGCAGAAACCGAATGCGCACGCATTCTGGATCATCCTGCTGAAGACCCTAAAACCGGCAAACGGATCATCATGGTCCACCCTGCATATGACCAATGCATCAAAGCAAGCCACGTCTTTAACCTTCTAGATGCACGTGGTGTGATATCAGTCACTGAACGTCAGGCCTATATTGGTCGTGTACGTGCATTGGCGAAGAAATGTGCTGATGCTTTTGTGTTAACTGGTGCAGGTGGATATCGAGATGCCGAATAGAATGCGTTTTGGGTTTTTTGCGACAGGTCAAGGAACACGGCAGTTTGGGTCAGAATTCGAAGGAAAAGTTGGAAACCGTCAGGTTTTGAGCCTTCCATGCCAAATCGCCGATGATCTGATTGACAGTTTTGCGTCGGATATGGACGATTATGGTGCTCCAACGGGCCTAAAATCATCCCTAAACATCGTGGAAGATATCACAGGCGATTTTGGCGAAACTTTGGTAAACGTCTATTATCCTGAAGATGACGGCATGACCTATATGGATTGCTACGTGCCTGTTAGCACGTCGTTTTTCAAAGCATGCACAGATCGTGATGACGTGAAGGCGATCATGATCACCGAGCAATCCTGGGACGAATTGACGTCGGAAAAAACCAAAGATCGTGACGGGCGTTTGCGCGCACAAGCATCTGCACAATGCATCGTCAAATTTATGAAAGATGTGATTTGAGCGGTAAAATCCTAGCAGGCGCCATCGTAGCGATTTCACTCCTCTTTGGCGTCGCGGTCTATTATTTTCAAATCTATCATTACTATACGGCCTTTCCGGTCGAAGAAACGCGCTCATTAATCCTAGCAGATGCGGACACGCAGGAAGCCGCGCAGGTGAACGTGTCAAATTTTCGCGCCATTGACGCAGAATCATCCCCGATCCGCTATCGCGCCTGTTTCGAAACGGATGTTGATTTGGCAGCGTTCACTGACAAATTTATGGAATATACCCCAGAACAAGCCGAATTTGGGCCCCGCAATGCGCCGGGATGGTTTGACTGTTTTGATGCGGCAAAAATCGGCAGCTTAATTGAAGCTGGTGACGCAAAAGTATTCCTATCGCGACGCAATATCCAATTTGGGATCGACCGCGTCGTCGCTGTGACGACATCCGGCGACGGGTATATCTGGCACGAATTAAATTCCTGCGGGAAAAAGGCATATGACGGCACGCCACTGGGCAAGGATTGCCCTGAGCGTCGGTGATATCGCTTTGGACTGCGAAACGTCCCTTCTTTTGCGCGATTTATAACAGATCACGCCCCTGCCCTATTGCATTTGCCCTTACTCCCCTTGTATCCGCCTATTCCAAAGGGCCTGATCATTGATCTGGCTTTTGGAACGTTTAGAATTTTGAGGACGCCTCATGCCAGATCTGCTGATTGAACTCTTTTCCGAGGAAATTCCGGCACGGATGCAGTCAAAAGCTGCAAACGATTTGAAAAAGCTGGTCACAGGCGGTTTAGTTGATGCAGGGCTGACATATGAATCGGCGGCATGTTTTTCGACGCCACGCCGACTTTGCCTGACCTTGTCGGGTTTAACGCAGGAATCTCCAACCCTCAGCGAAGAACGTCGTGGGCCGAAAGTTGGCGCACCTGACAAAGCCATCGAAGGTTTCTTGCGCGGCGCTGGCGTTGCGCGCGCAGACCTGGTCGAACGCGAAGAGAAAAAAGGCAGCTTTTACTTTGCGACGGTCGTTACGCCGGGGCGCAGTGCAGATGTCATCATTTCAGAGGTTTTGGAAAAAACGATACGCACGTTCCCTTGGCCGAAATCCATGCGTTGGGGCAGCAGCCCTTTACGTTGGGTACGCCCATTGCACCGCATTCTTTGCATTCTGACAGACGAGACCGAAACACGCATTGTGCCTGTTGACGTAGAGGGCATCCAGGCATCTGACAAAACCGAAGGCCATCGTTTCATGGGCCCCGGTGTATTTTCAGTCACCTCTTTTGAAAATTATGAAAGCCAGCTTAAGACGCGACACGTCGTCCTATCTGCGGATGAACGTGCAGCAACCATTTGGCATGACGCGACAAATATGGCTTTTGCAGCAGGCTTGGAGGTTGTCGAAGATCCCGGCCTACTAAAAGAAGTCGCAGGTTTGGTGGAATGGCCTGTTGTCTTGATGGGCGACATTGACGAAACATTCCTAGGCCTGCCACCCGAGGTCTTGCAGACGTCGATGAAAGAACACCAAAAGTTCTTTTCCCTGCGCAATCCCAAAACCGGTCGTATCGAAAAATTCATCACCGTCGCCAATGTCGAAACCAAAGACCAAGGCGCGACAATTTTGGCAGGCAACCAAAAAGTATTGTTCGCCCGCCTGTCTGACGCGAAATTCTTTTGGGAAAACGATTTACGCGTTGCAAAAACCGACGGTTTGTCCGCATGGACCGCACGCCTGTCCAATGTAACCTTCCATCGCGAATTGGGCAGCCAATCCGCTCGGATTGCACGCATCTCGGCACTGGCGTCTGACATTGCAACCATGACCGGCGCAGTCCCTGAACTGGCGCAACAGGCGGCTGAAGTTGCAAAAGCCGACCTTTCCTCTGAAATGGTTTACGAATTCCCTGAACTTCAGGGGTTGATGGGTCGCTACTATGCCGAGGCCGCCGGCCTGCCAGGCGAAGTCGCCAATGCCTGCGAAGAACATTATTCCCCTTTGGGCCCATCTGATGACGTACCGACCGCACCAGTTTCTGCAACTGTTGCATTGGCGGATAAGTTAGACACGCTTGCAGGGTTCTGGGCGATTGATGAAAAACCAACCGGATCCAAAGACCCATACGCACTACGCCGTGCAGCTTTGGGCGTCATACGTCTTATTCTGGAAAACAAATTTGTGCTGCCGCTGAATGCGGCCTTTGGCAAAGCGGCTGAGATTGTCGGCCCACGCGGCAAAGATACCACGCTGGCCAATGTCGGCGAATTGCGTGAATTTTTCCACGACCGTTTGAAAGTGTTCCTGAAAGATGAAGGCATCCGTCATGACGTGATCGACGCCTGCATTGCGATGGATGGGAATGACAATCTAACATCTCTGGTCGCGCGCGCGCGCGCTTTGAATGACGTCTTGTCGACTGAGGATGGTGAAAACCTTGTCCAAGGCTTTAAACGCGCCAACAACATTCTGACCCAAGCGGAAGAACAAGATGGCGTTGAATACAGTTTTGGTGCGGATCCAAAATTCGCCGAAGACGAAACCGAAAAAGCGCTTTTCGCAGCTCTTGATAAAGCGGATCAAAAAATCCAACCTGCAATGTCATCCGAAGACTTCCCAACCGCGATGGAAGCCATGGCTGAGCTACGTGAACCTATTGATGCGTTTTTCAAGGCTGTTCAGGTAAATTCAGAGAATCAGATCTTACGACGCAATCGCCTAAATCTGCTTTCTCGTATCCGTTCGACCTGTAATCAGATCGCAGAATTGAAACATCTCGACGGCTAGGGAGCCTTTTTTGCACGATTAAGGGCAATTGATGCATTCTTTTCGCAAGAAACCGCCCATTTACCACGGTCCTCATTGACGTTTCGATAACCCGTTTACCTAAGGGCGACTTTGCTATAGGCAGCGTCATCGCCGAAATTTGGCGTGTAAGTTGTGGGGGATCACGATTTGAAACGTACAGCACCATCCCGGGCTGCCACCCGGGCTATATACTCTTTTGCGTCTCGCTATTTGGCGCAATCATTTTTAACACTGGGCTTGGTTCTTATCCTAGCCGTGCCGGCAGCTGCGCAAAGCACTGTTGCCGATCAATTGATTAAGCTTGAGAAACAAGCCTTACAAAGAGCCGGTGAAGCAAAGCTTAATAGCCTGCTGACACCAGCATCCGTCGTGGCGCCAAAGAAACTGGCCTACACTGCGGAATGGATCAACAGCCAACCAAAGGCCAGCGGTGGCGCAGAATGGCGCTGTTTGGCAGAAGCGTTGTATTTTGAAGCCCGCGGTGAAACCCTGCGTGGTCAATTTGCAGTCGCCGAGGTTATCTTGAACCGTGTCGCAAGTTCATCATACCCAAACACAGTCTGTGGTGTGATCAATCAGGGCACTGGCAAAAAATACGCCTGCCAATTCACCTACACATGTGACGGCCTGCCTGAAAAGATTTCTGAAAAAGGCGCTTGGGAACAAGTCGGGAAAGTCGCACAAGCCATGCTGGCCGGTGCACCCCGTAATTTGACGCATGGCGCGATGTTCTATCACACCAAACACGTCCGCCCCTCTTGGGCGAGCAAGTTTCAGAAAACTGCGACGATTGGCGTCCATTACTTTTATAGAAAGGGCTAAGTCCTTTCTATTTTTCGGCAGGGTGGTGAACCAAATAAATGTGTTCCCACCCCCACCCTGCCCCGACGCACTGCCACGCGTCCGACCCCTCTCATCGTTTGTTTCGTGCAAGTTTCTTTAGATCCCTTGCTTACAATTGCTCTGTAAGGCAGAAAACACAAAACAAATAAGTGGCTGGCGATTGATCGAGGGTACATTCATGACGCGTAAACTTTTTGGAACGGACGGTGTCCGCGGCACCGCAAACATTCATCCGATGACCGCTGAAACAGCTTTGGCTATTGGCGCGGCAGCAGGGCGATATTTCCGTCGTGAACAGGGCGGAACCCACCGCGTTGTCATTGGGAAAGATACCCGTCTATCTGGATATATGTTCGAAAACGCGCTCACCGCGGGTCTGACATCGACCGGGATGGACGTTCTATTGCTTAGCCCAGTTCCCACACCCGCCGTCGGTTTATTGACAACCTCCATGCGGGCCGATGTGGGCATCATGATTTCCGCAAGCCACAACCCAGCCATTGATAATGGGATCAAATTCTTTGGCCCGGACGGATTTAAATTATCAGATCAGGCCGAGGCAGAAATCGAAGCAATGGTTGTGGCCGGGGTCGAACCTGCCAAACCCACAAATATTGGTCGCGCCAAACACATTTATGACGGTCGTTTCCGGTATCAAGAACGGGTGAAATCCTCTTTACCTGCAGGAATGCGTTTGGACGGTATCAAAGTGGTTGTCGATTGTGCCAATGGCGCAGCATATCGGACAGCACCTGAAGTGCTTTGGGAATTGGGCGCTGAGGTCATTCCATTGGGCGTTTCACCCGATGGGACCAATATCAACCAGGATTGCGGTTCCACCCATCCTCGCACCGCGGCTGCAGCCGTTTTGCAAAACGGCGCTGATCTGGGAATTTGTTTGGATGGCGATGCTGATCGGATCATTCTGATTGATGAAAAAGGTCAGGTGGCTGATGGCGATCAGATCATGGGCCTGTTTGCATCACGTTGGGCAGAAGAAGACCGCCTGAAAGGCGGCGCTTTAGTATCAACCGTCATGTCCAATCTGGGTCTGGAACGGTTTTTGGAAAGCCAAAACCTACGTTTAGAACGCACTAAAGTTGGCGACCGATACGTGGTCGAGGCCATGCGTTCGGGCGGGTACAACCTAGGTGGCGAGCAATCCGGGCATATTGTCATGACCGATTTTGCGACAACCGGTGACGGGTTGATGGCTGGCGTTCAATTCTTGGCGGAAATGGTGCGCTCTGGAAAACCAGCATCTTCACTGGCACGGTGTTTCGAACCTGTGCCGCAATTGCTAAAAAATGTCCGATATGATGCTGCAACTGCCCCGCTTGAGGCTGAAAACGTCAAGAAGGTCATTTCCACAGTCGAAAAAGATTTGGCTGGAAAAGGTCGTTTGCTTATCCGCAAATCCGGTACGGAACCTTTGATCCGCGTTATGGCAGAATGTGAAGATGAAGCACTGCTAAATACGTCAGTCGATGCCATCGTCACAGAGGTTGAGGCAGCGGTTTAAATCCTGTCAGGATAAGCGCCGGGTTTTTCTTCACAAGATCAAATTTGGGGCGCAGGTTACACATGACCTGCGCCCCGTATCTTGACGCTGGATGCGCTGAAGGATAGGCGCAATGCGAAGGAGCACGCATGACACAGCCACGCATCACGGACAGCCATTGCCATTTGGATTTCCCCGATTTCGACGCTGAGCGGGCCGAGGTCATTGACCGCGCAGTTCAGGATGGTGTGCACCGCATGGTCACGATTTGCACCAAGCTGCGCAACGAACCAAGCGTCCGTGCGATTGCCGAAGAATTCGATCCCGTATTCTACGCCGCCGGCACCCATCCCATGAGCGCAGCTGAAGAACCGATGACATCCGTGGACGAACTGGTTTCTCTGTCGCAACATCCTAAATTTGTGGGCATCGGGGAAACTGGCCTAGATTATCACTATTCAGCTGACAGCGCTGATGTTCAAAAGGAATCTCTGAACATTCATATCGCGGCTGCACAGGAAACCGGCCTGCCGTTGATTATCCATGCGCGTGCTGCGGATGATGAAATGGCAATGATTTTGCGTAACGCAAATAAGGCGCGCCCATTTTCATGTGTCATGCATTGTTTTTCCAGCTCGGCTGAATTGGCCAAAGCAGCGTTGGACTGCGGGTTCTACCTATCAATGTCAGGCATAGCTGCATTTCCGAAATCAAAAGAACTCCGCGATATTTTTGCGACTGCCCCTGTTGATCGTATCTTGGTTGAAACCGACAGCCCCTATCTTGCCCCACCGCCCTTTCGTGGGAAACGCAACGAACCCGGCTATACGGTTCATACAGCCAAAGTGGCCGCCGATGTATTTGGCCTGTCATACGAAGAATTTGCCGCAAAAACCGAAGTGAATTTTGATCGCCTATTTGCCAAAGCCACCACTTGGCAACAGGCCGCTTAGATATGGCACGTGACGTCGGACAAGTCACCATTTTGGGCTGCGGATCCTCCGGAGGGGTTCCGCGGATTGGTGGGCATTGGGGCGATTGCGATCCTACGAATCCGAAGAACACCCGCACCCGTTGCTCTATTCTTGTTGAACGTTTTGGCGAGAATGGTGTGACACGGGCCTTGATCGATACAGGACCTGACATGCGCACCCAATTGGTCAATGCAGGTATCGGCGAAATCGACGCAGCAATTTGGACCCATGCCCATGCGGATCATGTGCATGGTCTGGACGACCTGCGGATGATCACAATGAACACGCGCAAACGTCTGCAATCTTGGGCGGATAAGGATACCCAAGAGGATCTACTGATCCGCTTTCGCTATGCCTTTGTCCAAAAAGAAGGCAGCGCATACCCTCCTATTCTAGAGCTCAATACGATTGACGGCCCCTTCACCATTTCAGGCGATGGGGGAGATATCACACTTGAACCCTTGCGTGTCCAGCACGGCAGGATCATGGCGCTTGGATTTCGGATCGGTGATCTGGCCTATATTCCTGATGTGTCCGACATTCCCGATACGATTTGGCCCCGGCTGACTGGATTAAACACATGGATCGTGGATGCATTACGACGCACACCACACCCCTCGCATGCGCATTTTGACCAAGCCCTTGATTGGATTGAACGGGCACAGCCCCAACAAGCGGTTTTAACGAATTTGCATATCGACATGGACTACGACGCGGTTGAACGCGATGCCCCTGATCATGTCACACCTGCTTTTGATGGAATGGTTTTGGCTTTTTCGCCTGATTGACGCCCCAATATCCGGTCAGGCACGTCCGCCGGTTTACTATAAAAGAAAGCGCTTCTTATGCAGGCTTTGCTTGATGTCATCCTCCCGGTCTTTTTGGTGATTGGGATCGGCTATATTTGCGTTTGGCGCGGGGTCATCTCGGCCTCAGCATCAGAAGGTGTGATGCAATTCGCCACAGGGTTTGCGGTGCCTTTGTTGATCTTTCAGGCCATTTCCAAACTGGATCTCGGGCAAGATTTTCAGCCCAGCCTACTTATTTCTTTTTATGCAGGCGCTATTTCCGGTTTCATCATCGGATTTCTGGGGACGCGAAAAATCTTCAAACGCAGCATTGAAGATTCCGTTGCCATTGGGTTTTGCGGACTATTTTCCAATTCAATGCTTCTGGGCGTCCCGATCAGCGAACGCGCTTTTGGCGCAGACAGCCTATCGGCAAATTTTGCAATTATCTCGATCCATTCACCCATTTGCTATGCGATCGGTATCACCTCAATGGAGTTGACAAAAAGCACGGGGTCGACAGGCATTGAAAAGGCCCGCAAAGTGTTCAAATCGATGTTTTCGAACCCATTGGTTTTGGCCTGTCTTACAGGCGCCTTGTTCAATATCTTCAATCTCAGCCTGCCAACGGCGGCAAACGACGCCATTTCGATGATTGCACAGGCTGGACTACCGGCTGCTTTGTTCGGGATTGGTGGGATTCTCAGCCAATACCGACCCGAAGGTGATATGCGAGTAACCCTATACATCTGTTGTGTGTCTTTGATTTTGCACCCTGCAATCACATGGATCACGGGCAAGATGTTGGCCGTACCAGAGGACGCCTTTCGGTCGGCGGTGATTACAGCGTCCATGGCACCCGGCGTGAACGCTTTCATTTTCGCCAACATCTATGGCCATGCAAAACGTGTCGCCGCCACATCCGTTTTGATCGCAACGACCGTTTCCATTTTGACGATTTGGGTGTGGCTACACCTGGTTTGATCCAGATTAGCTTATGTCGGGCCAAGATGGCGCGTTTGCTAATGCCCGGCGTAGTACGCCCAATTGATCCAGTGGCAGGATCAGCAACATTGCTGGTTCATCCATGCTCAGTGTTACTGTTCCCAACGCTTCATTCGACGTGCCGCTTTGTCCCCATGGCGCAAAGACCAGATCATCAATTGGCCAGCGCAATCCGGTACTGGTTCCAGTTGTTTTAGCCATCGGAAACAGCGAAACACGACACGTTTTGGGCAATTCCAACGTGATTTTGGGCGGGCAGAGAATGATTACGTCATTTTCAGCATGAAGGATGCAACGCTTATGTGCATATCGCACCAAAACATTCAGCGCTGCCAAACCATGATCCATACGTAACCCCATGAAACCATGCGCTTCAAAAAAGTCTGCATGATTATGCCGCAGGGCTTTGTCAAAATCCGTACTGTCTTGCTCGGCAATGTGGTGGATCCGCTCGGACGGAATAACGCGGCGCGTTTCCATATCTAACGAATCTAGATCTCCGATAACCAAGTCCGGAAGATATCCAGCCTCAACAACGGCCCGAGCCCCCCCATCCGCAGCCACAATTTTTTCCGCCTTGGACAGCTCAAATTTGATTCGATTGGTGTCGACATACCCGCCACCAACCAGATGAAGCGTAGAATTTTGGAGAAAAAGACGCGAAGTCATGAGTGATTAATGCCTTTTTGGGGGAAATTAGACACAATCTCGCCATAAAATAATCCGCTGATGAGCACAGATTCGATCCTCTTTTGTCCAGTTAATAGCAATAATGCTATTTTGACGTATATTTTACCAACAGGTTTGGAGTGAGCTGCCAATGGTAAGTTCGAGTAAGATCCTAACAATTTCCTACGGAACGTTTTCCTGTACGGCAGAAGGTTTTGACGACCCCCTGGAGGTATTAAAAGAGGCGACACAATTCTTTCGAAGTGTTCTGCAAGAAGATCGTTTTTTTGGGGCTGAACCACCCCAATTGGATCCTGAAATGGCTGAGGAATTGTTCCGTCGTCAGGTCACAGCGCGTCGAACAGAAAATGGGTTCGTACTGTCCCCAGCACCTGTTGCAACGAATGTGGCGGATACAGCTGAGATGGACGAAGAGCCAGCTAATGAATCTGCTACATCCCCCACGTCTGTTTCACCAAGCAATATAGATGGATCTGATGTATCAGAGCCCCTAATTTCAGATGCAAGCACGGACATATCTGACACGTCATATGTTGCGCCATTTCATCCTTCGCAAGACAACACGCCAGCTATTTCGCCATTTGTAGGCGTTGCAACCGTAGAGGAAAAGCTTGCACGTATTCGGGCAGTTGTTTCACGCACACAGACCACAGATAGCGTATCCGCAAAGTCTGATGCAGAGACATCGACGACCCAGACCGTTTTGGGCGACGAGGTCCCTACGGATATCACGATAGATGTCGCACCTGCTGATGACGATGCGCAAACAGATCAAGACGCACTTCTATTGGAAAACATCCTTCACGCGACGGCGGATGAAGAAAAAGAAAACGAGCAAAGCAACAATTTTTTTCTTGAGAATCTGGGGGAAACCTTAGCCTCGGCACATGATGTTGAAACAGATGATGACGTTCTAGAAACGCAGCCCATGGATGGGACTTCCGACGACACATTGACCACAGCTGCCGAGCAAAATGATGTTTCGCCCAGCGTGGTACTAGAGCAAAGTACAGATCCTAGTGACGTAGAAGATCCCTTTCGTTTGGACGAAACCCTGCGTCTAGATGCGACTTCTGAAGATGATATATCTGACCTAGTTTCCGAGTTCGTCACGTCAGCTTCAAAAAAGACCAAAGCGGCGGACATTTCTCGCCCAACAGCTACAATTGCAGATCAAGTTAAGAACAATTTGCGCAAGGCAGATAAGCTGGCCAGCCCTGCCCGTGCCCTACTGACAGAGCAATCTGTTCAGGACGGCGATGCCTCGCGTCTTATGGAACAAACCGATTCCCAGTTTGACGAACCAGAGGGCAACAGACGCCGCAGCGCAATCGCCCATCTGCGCGCCGCCGTTGCAGCAACCCGCGCAGACCGTCAATTAAGCCGCCAAGATCGTCAAGACGAGCAAGATCCATATCGCGAAGATTTGGCAGACGCCGTGCGACCACGCCGCCCACAATCGACGTCAAAAAGAACAGCACGCCCTGCCCCTGTTGAAAAAACGTCCAGACCCGCGCCCCTGACCTTGGTGGCAGAGCAGCGTGTCACAGACGGATCCGAGATCTTAAACACATCTATCATCCGCCCTCGTCGGGTCGAACGTCACCGCGTGAAGGCTGAGACCAAAAGCGTAGATGAAGGATTTTCAACGTATACCTCGCAGGTGGGAGCAGAGGATTTATCCGAAATCTTGGAATCCGCTGTGTCTTATCTAGCGCTGGTCCAAGGTATTCCGCATTTCACGCGCCTGCAGCTGATGGAAAAACTTAGCGAGGCAGAAATCTTCGAATCAACGCGGGAAGATAGGTTGCGTAGTTTGGGCAGATTGCTCAGCGAAGGCAAAATCGAGCGTACCGAAGACGGGAAATACACGATGACCCAGAAAACCCGGTTCCGCCCTGTGCGCGCAGCTGGCTAAATCATCATGGGGAAATAAAAAAGCGCGATTTCTGTCGCGCTTTTTTGTTCACTAATTGAACACACTACTATTTTTCAGCATCGTTTTGACTGTCAGGATCTGCCTGACCAACGCCTTTGAAGACAGCTTTCAAGGGTATGACCCACAGAACGCCAAGCGCCGTATAAATTCCCAGTTCAACCAATATCGATGGTCGCTCAAACAGGCTAACCAACCACCAAGCAAGACCGATATAGGCTGGCAATCCTATGACAAGGATCACCAAGGCCCATCTCTTTTTTGCTTTATGGCTTAGAGGCATCGATCAATCCGCAAACGGGTCAGTGACAAGAATCGTGTCTTCACGTTCCGGCGACGTCGAAACCATCGAAACCGGGCAGCCAATCAGCTCTTCGATCCGACGCACATATTTGACTGCCGCGCCGGGAAGATCGTTCCAGGATCGCGCACCTTCTGTAGATTCGCTCCACCCGTCCATTTCTTCATAAATCGGCGTGCAACGTGCCTGTTGATCCGCAGCGATTGGAAGGTGATCTAGGACTTCGCCGTCCAGTTCATAACCCGTGCAAATCTTGATTTTTTCAAACCCATCCAGCACGTCGAGCTTCGTCAATGAGATCCCGTTGACGCCGGACGTCATGCAGGTTTGGCGCACAAGAACCGCATCGAACCAACCACAACGGCGTTTGCGACCTGTCGTGGTTCCAAATTCATGACCGCGCTCACCAAGGCGTTGACCGTCTTCGTCTTCCAGCTCCGTCGGGAACGGGCCTTCGCCGACACGCGTCGTATACGCTTTTACAATGCCCAGGACATAGTTGATGGACCCCGGTCCCATACCGGTACCCGTTGCCGCCTGCCCTGCGATCACATTGGATGAGGTTACAAAAGGATACGTGCCGAAATCGATGTCCAGCAAAGCACCCTGCGCGCCTTCAAACAAGATACGCTTTCCGTCGCGACGTGCCTCGTTCATCACTTTCCAGACCGGACCAGCAAATGGCAGGATCTTATCCGCAACTTCACGCAGATCTTTCAACAGCGCCTCGCGATCGACCTCTGGCAGACCCAGACCCGCGCGCAGCGCATTATGGTGCACCAAGGCACGATCAACACGCAATTGCAGCGTGGCATCATCGCCAAGGTCAGCAACACGGATCACACGGCGACCAACCTTGTCTTCATAGGCCGGGCCAATGCCGCGCCCAGTTGTCCCGATTTTGGCGACCGAGTTCTGCGATTCCCGCGCCCGGTCCAATTCGCCATGAATCGGCAAGATCAGCGGTGTGTTTTCCGCAACCATCAGCGTTTCAGGCGTGATTTCGACACCCTGTGCACGGATCGTTTCGATCTCTTTGACCAAATGCCAAGGATCCAAAACAACACCATTTCCGATCACTGACAGTTTACCAGCGCGCACAACACCTGACGGCAGCGCATGCAATTTGTAGACTTTGCCATCAATCACAAGGGTGTGGCCCGCGTTGTGGCCCCCTTGGAAACGCGCGATGACATCGGCGCGACTGGAGAGCCAATCAACGATCTTGCCCTTGCCTTCGTCACCCCATTGCGCGCCTACAACCACAACATTTGCCACGGCACTCTCCTTTATGCGTGAAGCCAAACCCATGCGGGTATATCGCCAGTCATCAAGCAGGGAAACCTGAAAGTCAGGAATATTCCAAGTTTCTCAATTTCCCCGTGATTTACCATAAGAAGGTCTAGACAGACCTGTTGTCCCACAGGAAAAAGCCAAAACCTTCTATCGGAGTATCACATGATCTTTTTAAAGCGTTGGATTTTCGCCCTTCTCTTGGTTGCTGTTACTTGGAATCCCACGCCGTGGAATTATATCAGTTGGGGCTTTGCACATCAGCAAACCCAATTGCCGCTCATTGTGTTGGGCGGACTGCTTCTGCTGATCGGGTATATTATCTATCTGCGCGCAACGTTGCGTTCGATCGGCCTATTCGGTGTCTTTTTGGTTCTGGCCCTAGGCGCAGCGATTCTTTGGGTTTTGCAAGATTTCGGGCTCGTCAATTTTTCAGATCCACGTTTGACAGCTTGGCTGGTGATCCTTGGCACATCCCTTGTTCTGGGCCTTGGCATGAGCTGGTCACACATAAGACGCAGCATGTCGGGGCAGCTCGATGTCGATGATGTGGACGAATAGTCACAAAAAGCTGGGGCTGCCCGTCTTGCGCGCCCCGCTCGCTTGCCTTACATACCCGCCAAACCGGCTGACACAGGCTTATCCATGGAAAACGTCATTCTTATTGTTCACCTCATTCTGGCACTTAGCCTGATCGGTGTTGTTCTATTGCAGCGCTCCGAAGGCGGCGGCCTGGGTTTGGGTGGCGGAGGTGGCGGTGCCATCAACCAAAGATCCACAGAAACAGCCCTCGGAAAAGTCACTTGGGGTTTGGCGATTGCATTCATTTGCACCTCGCTGGCACTGACAATCTTTTCTGCACAAAATTCTGCGGGCAGCTCTGTTCTGGATGCCGCGATTTCTCATCAGCCAAGCGTGGATGAAACGACATCGCCAGATCCGGCTGCCGAATTGCTGGCACCAAAGGCAGAAGAGCCTGCCACCGACTGATACTCGGTCAGCCTAGAAGGGCTGAAACCTACATCTTGCAACTCCGATCCTAGACAGATCGGAGACTAAAGACCTCACCTCTAAATGTTGGTGCTAACTACAAGATCGCAACTGCATGTTGCGATCTTCTGGACAAATATGTCCGAATCTGATAAAGCTTAACCCCCGTGATGCTGTCTGATTTCGCTCAGGCGGGTTTGCTTTTTCAGGGCTGAAAAAGCCACTTAACGAAACAAAATACAGGCAGTACGGGGCCCTCATAAAATGGCGCGTTTTATTTTTATCACCGGCGGTGTTGTTTCTTCGCTTGGCAAGGGCTTGGCATCAGCCGCACTTGGGTCATTGCTTCAGGCACGTGGCTATTCAGTGCGTTTGCGGAAACTGGATCCCTATCTGAACGTCGATCCGGGCACGATGTCCCCTTTTGAACATGGCGAAGTTTTCGTAACAGATGACGGTGCCGAAACCGATCTGGACCTAGGCCATTACGAACGCTTCACCGGCGTTCCCGCCCGTCAGACAGATTCCATTTCGTCTGGTCGAATCTATACCAACGTTTTGGAAAAAGAGCGCCGCGGCGATTACCTGGGAAAAACGATTCAGGTGATTCCCCATGTCACCAACGAAATCAAAGACTTTATTTCCATCGGGGAAGACGAGGTCGATTTCATGCTGTGTGAGATCGGCGGAACCGTCGGCGACATCGAAGGCTTGCCCTTTTTTGAAGCCATTCGCCAATTCGCGCGGGACAAACCACGCGGCGAATGTATCTTTATGCACCTAACCCTGCTGCCCTACATTAAGGCCAGCGGCGAATTGAAAACCAAACCAACGCAGCACTCGGTGAAAGAACTGCGTTCAATCGGTTTGGCACCAGATATTTTGGTGTGTCGCTCTGAAGGACCGATTCCAAAGAAAGAGCGTGATAAGCTTGCCTTGTTCTGCAATGTGCGCCCAGACAGCGTAATTGCCGCGCAAGATTTGAAATCGATCTATGAAGCACCTCTTGCCTATCATCGTGAAGGTATGGATCAGGCGGTTCTGGATGCATTTGGCATCAACCCAGCGCCCAAGCCCAACCTGTCGAAATGGGAAGACGTGGCGGACCGTGTCTTTAACCCTGAAGGCGAAGTGAACGTCGCCATCGTCGGCAAATACACACAGTTGGAAGATGCCTATAAATCCATTGCCGAAGCCCTGACCCATGGCGGCATGGCAAACCGTGTGCGTGTGAACTACGACTGGATCGATAGCGAAATTTTCGAACGTGAAGATGTCGAACCACATCTCGAGGAATATGATGCGATCCTCGTCCCTGGTGGCTTTGGCGAACGCGGAACTGAGGGCAAGATTAAGGCCGCGCAATTCGCTCGCGAACACAATATCCCATATCTGGGAATTTGTCTGGGCATGCAGATGGCTGTGATCGAGGCCGCCCGCAACGTGGCTGGATTGGACAAGGCGGGTTCTGAAGAATTTGACCATGAAGCAGGCGAAAAGCGGTTTGAACCCGTTGTCTACCATCTGAAGGAATGGGTGCAGGGCAATCATAAAGTTCAGCGCAAAGTCTCTGATGACAAGGGCGGAACAATGCGCCTTGGCGCTTACGATGCGATCCTGACCGAAGGTTCCAAAGTCGCACAAGCCTATGATGCAACCTCAATCGATGAACGTCACCGTCATCGTTATGAGGTCGACATCAAATACCGCGAACAATTGGAAGCGGCCGGTTTGAAATTTTCAGGAATGTCGCCAGATGGGCGTCTGCCAGAAATTGTGGAATGGCCAGATCACCCTTGGTTCATCGGCGTTCAGTTCCATCCGGAATTGAAATCCAAACCATTTGCGCCCCATCCCTTGTTCCGCGACTTCGTGCGTGCCGCAAAAGATGCCTCTCGCCTCGTCTAAGTTTCGTGAATGAAATCAAAAAAACGTCCTGACCTTTTCAGGGCGTTTTTTTGTGCTCAATTCAAAAAAAAGCCCAGGCCAAAGCCCGGGCGAGTTCGGAACGAGGGACAGTGAAAGCGTTGCGGATGTTCCAATTTCCGTACGCCTGTAGGTTCAATATAGGCATAAATACCACATTGTTAACCCCTCGTTCATTTTTTATTATAAAATTCTTGACACCGAAACGTGATCAAATGGCAATCTACCGCCAATCAAATCGCAAAACCCAGCGCATTTGCGCCAGCCGTAATTCCATGAATTATAACGATTATTCCGCAGCACCTCGTGCTGGTTTTGCCGTAATTCGATGCACATCTTCAAAACGGCTTTCGGATGGGTCCAAACCGATTATGCGCTTGCGTCGCAAAATGAACAATTTCGACCATCCCCGCCATGCCCCCACCGACAGAGCTGTTGGGTCACATGGGAACACCATGCGCCAACCATTTGGCAGGCTCAGACCGCAGTCTTCTGCCTTTTCCAACATCCAAACGAGCGGAATATTTATCAAGCCGCGGGACTCTTCCAAGGATCGCGGCGGTCCGCCAACATCCCCGTGGCATCCTTTAAACCAAACTTGTTCAATATGCGGTTCATCGCTCATGTTCTCGACATTCCGCGTGTCCCACAGAACCGGATTAAAGGCCAAACGCGTCTCATCCATAGCCAAGGCATGAAACCCATTGCGAACAGATCGTCCTAGTTTTAGGTCGTGAAATTCATGCGCTGGCTGAGAAAAACGCCACAGGATGGGCAAACGCACGCCCAATGCCTTCACCGTATCAAAGACGCCAACCATCTCAATTGGCACGTCTTCGTAGCATTTATTCGTTCGATAATGGTCTGCGGCCTGCCCATCCGGATCACAGCGGTACAGGCGATAAATTTGGCGGATTTCGCGTTCGGTCGCATGTTGCGATTGAAGCAGGCCAACGCGATCGATTAACCCCGCCAAAGACCGCACCGCGAAGGCACCACGTGAGAAACCCAGCAAGAAGATCCGATCCCCCGGCTTATACCGCGCCGCCAAATATCCATAAGCACGCGCTATTTGACGATTGATCCCCCGGCCTATTGCGACATCGAGGGTTGAATTCACATCCTCCCACTGCAAACCAGCCTCGTAGTAAATAGATGCCTGCCCGTGACTGGCCAGCATCTGATAGATCAGGCCAATATTTGTTTCCTCTCCCAAACGCAGCGTTGAATTGGTGCCATCCAACAAAATCACATGATCAACCGCACCCCGTTTAGGTTTTAGTCGGTCGCGTTTAACCCCGAGCCGCCGACGGGCCCAAACCCATAACCGTTTATGCCGCGTGCTGTTTCGCATTCTTGAGAAGTTTCCAAAGTTTATTTGGCGTCAAAGGCATATCAACCTGCTTGATACCATAGGACCAAAGCGCATCCTGCGCCGCATTCATTACTGCTGCCATGGCGCCGACGGTTCCCGCCTCGCCACACCCTTTCATACCCATCGGGTTGCCCGTACTTGGCACCGCATGTGTCTGAAATCCGACCATTGGAAAATCAGATGCGCGCGGCATCGCGTAATCCATAAAGCTGGCGGTCAGCAATTGGCCGCTATCATCATAGACAACATGTTCACAAAACGCCTGACCAACCCCTTGGGCAATCCCTCCGTGAACTTGACCTTCCACCAGCAGCGGATTGATCAGGTTCCCGAAATCATCCACAACCCAATATGCCTCAAGCGATGTGGTGCCGGTCTCTGGATCAATCTCTATCTCGGCGATATGTGCGCCATTCGGATAGGATCGCGCATCAATTGTTGCCGTTTTTGTCCAGCTTAGCAAATCTTCGTGGGCTTCGCTGCGCGCCATTTCAGCGGCTTCAATCAAGCTTGGGCTTAGGTTTGATCCCTCCGCTCGAAAGCGTTCATCATCAAACCGGATTTGATCTGCCTCGACATCCATCTTCTTGGCCAAAAATGCTTTGAACCCAGTCAGCATTTCATCGATCGAAGCCAATGTCACATTGGCCTGAACCGTAACCGAGCGCGAACCACCCGTACCGCCACCCGTCGCGATCAGATCGCTATCCCCTTGTACGACTTCAATATTTTCATATGGAATGCCGGTGTGGTCCGCCAAAAATTGCGCGTAAACCGTTTCATGGCCCTGACCATTTGACTGTGTCCCGACATAAATCTTCACAGTTCCGCCTTCGCAAAATTCAATTTTCACGTCTTCACTGGGAGATCCGAGAATACTTTCGATGTAATAAGACAATCCTAAACCGCGCAATTTCCCACGCGCTTGCGATTCTGCACGACGTTCATCGAACCCGGCACGTCCCTGTTCCGCGATACCCAGCAAAGTCGCAAAATCGCCAACATCATAGGTTTCACCAGTGGGTGTCAGATAGGGCATTTGTTCGGGTGTGATGAAATTGCGCCGCCGCAATTCAAATGGATCCATTCCGATATCGCGGGCGGCACGATCCATCATCCGTTCAATCACATAAATCGCTTCAGGTCGCCCTGCACCGCGATAGGCATCGACCTGATTTGTATTCGTATACACTCCTTCCGCCCGCATATAGGCAAATGGGATGTCATAGGTGGCGGTCAAAACTTTTGAAAACAGCAGGCTTTGAATACCCTGCCCGAACGTCGCGCTATAGGCCCCAAGATTGCTGAATGTATGGACACGATAGGCGGTGATCTTTCCATCCACATCAAAGCCCATTTCTGCCATCGTCACCAAATCCCGCCCGCCATTATCTGACAACATGGATTCGCCCCGCTCAGCCATCCAACGGACAGGTAGACCTAGTGTTTTTGCGGCAAAACAAACCGAAAAATATTCTGGATATGTGGCCCCCTTCATGCCAAATCCGCCACCGACATCGGGGGTGGTCACACGGATCGCCTCGGCATCAAGCTGTAGGAAACTGGAAAGCTCGGATTTCATGCCCCAGACGCCTTGACCGGAATAGGCAAAATGCAACCGGTCATCCCCCCATTCGGCATAACAGCCACGTGGCTCCATCGAATTGACGATAATGCGATTATCACCGACCTCTAGACGAACCACTTGGTCGGAATGCTCCAACGCTTTGGCCGTGCCAGCCTTGTCGCCGATATCCCAATCAAACGCTCTGTTCTTGGCGGCTTCTGGATGGATATCTGGCCCAGCGCCTGGATAAACGTCGAGAGAAATTGGTAATTCCTCAAAATCCAATTCGATCATTTCCGCAGCCGTCTTAGCCCCAGACAATGTTTCCGCCACAATCAACACAACAGGTTCGCCAACAAAACGCATGCGATCTTTGGCCAGCATAGGACGCAATGGTGCGGTTGCGGGCGTTCCATCAGAATTTGTCAGCTCGAACGCTTTCATGCGCAGATCCAACCCGGCCTCTTCAAGGTCCGCAGCCGTCACGACCAGATGGACACCTTCGCTTTCGCGTGCGGCGCTCACATCCAGCGATGTAATCTCGGCATGTGCAACGGGTGATCGCAGAAAGTAAGCATATAGAGCATTCTCTGGGGCAACATCATCAATGTATTGCCCCTGCCCAGTCAGAAAACGGACATCTTCGCTACGGCGTTTGGATTGGCTTTTGCCGAATTTCTGCATGTTCTTCTCCCAAATCCAGGTCTTGGGAAAAGCTTGACCGGTCTTCGCCGCGCTGTCCAGCAATTGCTAAAACATTTGCGCGACTTAGGCGAGAGATGGTGCGCGCCTGATCGCTACGCCCCGTCTTTTTCCTCGCCATCTTCCTCGATGCCGTATTTCGACAAAACACCGGCCTGTGACAGCATGAAAACCACAATCAAACCGGTAAACCCAAAGGTTTTGAACCACACCCAAGTATCTGTCGAAAAACCGCGCCACAAGATTTCGTTTAGGACCGCAAAGCCAAAAAAGAGCGCTACAAAGCGACGTGTTAGGATCATCCAACCTTCGGGTTCCAAAGGCATGACATCGCCCATCAAAGATTGCAGATAGGATTTACCACGTGTCAAACCAAAGGCCAGAATAGACCCCAAAATCAGATAGATAAGCGTTGGTTTGATTTTAAAGAACCGCTCATCGTTGAACCAAACCGACATGCCACCAAACACAACAACCATCACCACAGTCACGATTTGCATCTTGCTAAGATGTTTGGTCAGCCACCATTGCAGCCCCGTTGCGACCAGCAAGACAGGGATAAACAGCGCTGTAACAATGATAAACCCTTGGTATTCAGTCGCACCAATGGTGAAAACGGAATCTTTAAGTTTGGTATAGGCCACCAAAAACGCAATCAGTGGTCCCCATTCCAAAATGGTCTTCACGGTTCCGTTAATCGGCTTCGCCCCTTCAGGCGTATCCGGCAGTTTGTCAGACATGGAAAAGCTCCTTTCGCCATGAGATAGGACTGATCAAGCGCGATAACAATCCTGAGCGTGTTTTAGGACGATTTAGGATTGATCCATGCCGGTCAATGCCGCGGCGAACTCTTCTGGATCAAATGGGGCCAAATCATCAATTTGCTCGCCAATACCAATCGCATGAATTGGAAGCGCGAATTTGTCGGCCAAGGACACCAAAACGCCTCCTTTAGCTGTGCCATCAAGCTTGGTCATAACCAGACCCGACACATCGGCCAATTTTTGAAATTCTTTGACTTGGTTCACGGCGTTCTGGCCCGTGGTCGCATCCAAAACCAGCAATGTATTATGGGGTGCATCAGGGTCTTTTTTCCGAATAACCCGCACGATCTTGGCCAGTTCTTCCATAAGATCCGCACGATTTTGCAAACGTCCAGCCGTATCGATCATAAGCAAATCCGCCCCCTGCTCTTCCGCATGCGTAATCGCATCAAAAGCAAGGCTGGCAGGGTCAGATCCTTCGGCTGCTGTCATCACAGGAACACCTGCGCGTTCCCCCCAAACCTGCAATTGTTCCACGGCCGCAGCGCGGAATGTATCCCCTGCTGCAATCACGACCTTTTTGCCAGCGTGCGTAAACTGACTGGCCAATTTGCCAATTGTCGTCGTCTTTCCCGATCCGTTGACACCAACCACCAAAACCACTTGTGGTTTTTTCGCATACAAAGGCAATGGTTTCGCGACAGGTTCCATGATGCGCGAAATTTCATCTGATAGGATCTGTTTGATCTCTTGCGCTGAAACACGACGACCAAAACGCCCTTCTGCAATATTGGCCGTGATCCGTGTCGCCGTATCAACGCCCATATCAGATGTGATCAACAGCTCTTCCAAGCTTTCCAGCATCTCATCATCAAGCACACGTTTGGGCACAGATGGCGCGCCCATGACGCGGCCCAACAATCCTGTGCGCCCGGTGTCAGCAGCGTCATCAATCGTGTCTTCAATGGTTTGAACAGCCGCAACCGCTGCTGGTGTGTCCTCAGAAATTTCTGGCGCTATATCGTCATCCGCCTCGTCAATTATGGCATCCAACCCCTCATCTAATTTGGAGGAGGATTTAAACAAACGATCTTTGAGCTTGCCGAAAAATGACATTTGGGTCCCTTGATGACGTGGTCACGTTCGACCACAGGTAAACGCCAAAGGTGCGATTGAAAAGGTCTAGGCGACCTTAACTGCGGCTAATCCCCATTGACGGTTCGGAAAATGGGAGGCACTGAATACCTATGCGTGTTCTTTTGTGTCTGTTTTTCGTTCTGCAATTGCCAAATGTCGGTGTCGCACAGGATAGCGCGCCTAGATCTGAGTTTTGTTCAGCGGGTGCTTTTGGTCCCAAACAATGCATTCGCATGGATCAGTTCGCTGCCGATACATGTAAGGCCATAGAGTATTTTGGAGAAAGACACGGCTTGGATACGGGGTTCTTTGCACGCCTTCTTTGGCAGGAAAGTCGGTTTGATCCGAATGCCGTCTCGCCTGCGAATGCCCATGGCATAGCACAATTCATTCCAAGCACGGCGAAACTGCGAGGATTGAAAGATCCGTTCAATCCAGCCGAAGCCATAGAACACGCAGCTGAATATCTTGGTGAAATGACCCGAAAATATGGCAATCTCGGCCTAGCGGCAGTCGGCTACAATGGGGGCGAAGGACGGGCGGAAGGATTGATCGCGAAAACTGGTGGTTTGGCCCGCGAAACCCGGGAATATGTCCATATAATTACAGGGATCAGCCCGGAAACTTGGCGCGATGATCCGCCACAAAATCATGATTTCCGACTACAAGACGACACGCCATTTCAAGACGCCTGCGAAGACATGGCGCTGCAGCGTAAATATAGTAAGTTTCCCAATCTCCGACCTCAATTCAAAGCATGGGGTGTTCAAGTCGCTTTTGGAACCAGCGTTTCCGGCGCTCTTTTGCAATTTGAAAATAAAACTCGGACATGCAGCCAACCGATCCAAGGCGAACACCCTGAAATGATTTGGCAGAAAAGCCGCGCAAGCCCCAAAGGGGGCTATTATCTGGCCCGCATCGGGCGCGACACCCGCTATGCAGCAGATGATTTGTGCCGTAAGCTGCGCAGCAATGGATGTATTTGCGCCGTCTACAAAAACCCCTAACCGTCGTTTGCAATCAGCAGGATCACACCTAGAAACATACGGGCGCTTGGCGATCACATGAACGAATTTATGCGAAAATTTTGGCTCTCGGGAAGCAACCGATTTGCACTGGCGACCAGCGCGATCTGCATTTTGTTGGTATTGACCATTTTATTTGGGCCACTCCTGTCGTGGTTCGCCCTGTTTTATATGACCGGCCTCATCTACGGTTTGGATCGTTTGACCGCATTAGCAGCCCCGGATCATCCAGACCAAGAATTTCCAGCCGGCGAGGGATTATTGATCACCCTTGGCATCCTACATATCCCCCTGCTTTTTGCAGGCGCATATGCCATTTCGCATGCCCCATTGGCCAAAAGCATCCCGCTGTTTTTTGCCCTCGCCCTGTTTCTAGGTCAGGTCAGCAATTCAAATGCGCATGAGCTGATTCATCGCGCGACCCGTTGGCAACGCAAACTTGGCCTTTGTGTATATTGCACGCTGCTGTTTGGACATCACACATCAGCGCATCCTTTGGTGCATCATATACATGTCGCAACACCAAATGACCCAAATACAGCAAGGCTGGGGGAAAGCTATTACCGCTTTTTCATTCGGGCGTGGCGTGGATCATTTCGTGAAGGATACAGGGTTGAAAAACGCCGGAAAAACCTGCGCAAATCCTATCTGACTTATGGCGCGGGATCTGCCATGTCATGCATATTCGCCTATGTGCTTGGCGGGATGCCAACCCTGTTGGTCTTTATCGCCCTTGGTTTATACGCGCAGGCACAATTGCTCTTGTCTGATTATGTGCAGCATTATGGGTTGATGCGTACCAAACTACCCTCTGGTAAATTTGAACCTGTTAGCGCGCGCCATAGTTGGAACGCACCCCAAGGTTTTTCATCCGCGCTAATGATCAATGCCCCCCGCCATAGCGATCATCACAGCAATCCAACGCGTGCCTATCCGGGGTTGCGTTTGGATCAACAAGAAATGCCGATCCTGCCACAGTCTTTGCCAGTTATGGCCACTTTGGCCCTGATACCCCCAGTTTGGAAACGGGTGATGGATCCTTTGGCCGAAAAATGGTCGGTAGACAAATCATCGCAGACCGCGCAGTTTCCTGCTGAACAAACAAATCCGTGATCGGGTGGCACTTTGACTGCTGCTTGGTTTCTGGCAAGATAGGCCTATGACAAAACACTCCACTCTGTTCGCCCTAACGGGCGCCCTGACATTCATGGCGACGGCCAGCTTTAGCGCCGATCCCATGACCGCGGCCGAATTTGAAGCCTATGTTGAGGGCAAAACGCTTTATTTCGGAACGGAAGGCACCGTTCCCTATGGCGTCGAAAAATACCTCGGGGATCGTCGCGTCCTTTGGTCATTCCTGGATGGCGAATGCAAAGACGGCGTCTGGTATGAAGAAGCAGAGGGCGAAATCTGTTTCGTCTATGAAGGATCACCCGAAATCCATTGCTGGAGCTTTTTTGAAGAAGCCGGTGGTTTGCGCGCAGTATTCGAAAACGAGCCCGATAGCACGATCCTATACGAAGTCAGCGATTCAGATGACGCGCTGATGTGTCGTGGACCCGAGGTCGGGACATAACTTTCCCAGCGCCCCTAAAATAGGCTGCCCTGACCATCCTCGGATTTATGTGATTTCTTCGGTTTTCCTGCGGCTGGTTTGGCAGTTGGCTTTGCGGGCGCAGGGCCTGCCCCAACTTCATATCTGCCATCTGCGAATTCGATTTCCAACACACCTGCCTGTGCAGCCGCGTCTTTTGAGGTCACAACCTGATCGCCTGCATGCACCACAGCATATCCACGCGCCAATGTGGATTTGTACCCCAAAGTTTGCAAAAGTCGCGAGAGGCTATCGAGGTTTTGCGTGTGAGCTGACAGCGTCGCGTCATGCGCCGCATTCAAACGGTTAGAGGTCTGCGCAAGGGTTTCACGTTTCAGAACCAGTTCACGTTGGATGGTTCTAGGTGATAGCCGCGCGGACCAATCGGTCAGACGCCGCCGCTCGGATTGGGCCATGCGCGACAATACGGCTGGTCGCAAACTGCCTGTACGTTCAGAAAGGGTCAGTCGCGCGTGATCCACACGTCGTGTCAATGCCGCGGGCAGTTTGTCACTGGCAATGTCCAGGCGTTGACGAACCGGATCCAGCAGGCTTTCAGCTCGGGGCAAGGCACGGGCCACGTCGCGCAGGCGTTGTTTGCGCAAATCCAAACGTTGGCTCATAGACCTTGTCATGCGGCTTTGTGCCTCGCCCATCGCTGCGATCAGCTCCAAACGAACCGGCACCGCAATTTCAGCCGCCGCCGTTGGTGTGGGCGCGCGTCTGTCAGAAACGAAATCGACCAATGTCGTATCCGTTTCGTGCCCAACCGCCGAAATAATCGGCAATGCAGAATTGGCCACGGCACGGGCAACATTTTCTTCGTTAAACCCCCAAAGGTCTTCCACGGATCCGCCGCCCCGTGCCACAATCAAAAGATCCGGGCGAGGCAATGCGCCACCTGGCGTCAAAGCGTTGAACCCTTCAATAGCGCGTGTCACTTCTGGTGCGCATTTGGCCCCCTGCACAGCAACAGGCCAGATCAAAACTTTACGTGGAAATCGATCGCGCAAACGGTGCAAAATATCGCGAATAACAGCCCCCGAAGGCGATGTAACAACACCGATCACATCCGGCAAAAAGGGCAGCTGTTTCTTGCGCGCCGCATCAAACAGGCCCTCAGCCGCCAATTTAGCCTTGCGCGCCTCAAGCATCGCCATAAGCGCACCAGCCCCTGCCGGGCGCAGATCCTCTAAAACGATCTGATATTTGGATTGCCCGGGAAATGTCGTCAGGCGTCCCGTGGCTATGACCTCCATGCCCTCTTCAGGTTGGGTTTGCAATTTGGATGCAACCCCTTTCCACATGACACCCGAAATGACCGATTTATCGTCTTTCAGATCCAGATACACATGGCCAGAGCGCGGACGTGACACGCGGCCCAATTCACCGCGAATACGGACATGAGAGAATTCGCCTTCAATGACGCGCTTTACCGCGCCAGAAATCTCAGAGACGGTAAATTCCGGTGAATTATCCCCTGCCCCGTCCGTATCGTCCAATAGATCCATCAACACGCCCCTTTTCACGATCAGCATAAAAGCACTTGAGAGCAGAGGAAATCACATATTTCCGCTCTCATCGGCCTGTTTCCAATCCTTGTAAGCGCTGACACCCTTGCCACGCCGACCTTGCCGGATTAGACCCCTGCGCATCTAATGCAAAGGGGACTTGCGGTGAATATTCTGATCTTGGGTAGCGGTGGACGTGAACATGCATTGGCTTGGGCCGTGAAACAGAACCCCAAATGTGATCGATTGATCGTTGCCCCAGGCAATGCCGGAATTGCCCAGATCGCCGAATGTGCATCATTTGACATTTTGGATGGCGCCGCGACGGTGTCCTTTGCTTTGGAAAACTCATTGGATCTGGTCATCGTTGGACCAGAAGCACCCCTCGCCACTGGCGTTGCCGATGCATTGCGTGACGCACAAATCCCAGTATTTGGTCCCTCTGCCGCTGCCGCGCGTTTGGAAGCATCAAAAGCCTTCACCAAAGAAATCTGTGCAGCTGTTGATGCCCCAACGGCAGGATATGCACATTTCGACCAGCTTGATGCCGCAAAGGCCTATATCAACACCCAAACAGCCCCGCTTGTGGTGAAAGCCGATGGATTAGCTGCCGGCAAAGGCGTGATCATTGCGATGACCATTGAGGAAGCTTTGGCAGCCGTTGATGACATGTTCGGCGGCGCATTTGGCAGTGCAGGCGCCGAAGTTGTGATTGAAGAATTCATGGAAGGTGAAGAAGCGTCTTTCTTTGTTTTGGTCGATGGGGAAACGGTGTTGCCCATTGGCACTGCACAAGATCACAAACGCGTCGGCGAAGGCGATACCGGCCCGAACACCGGCGGAATGGGGGCGTATTCCCCTGCTCCGATTATGGACGAAGACATCACACGCAAAGCGTTGGATGAAATCGTCAAGCCGACCATGGCCGAAATGGCGCGTCGCGGCACGCCATACCAAGGTGTTCTATATGTCGGTTTGATGATCAAGGACGGACAACCTCGGCTTGTTGAATACAACGTACGCTTTGGCGACCCAGAATGTCAGGCGATCATGATGCGTCTGGGCGGCCAGGTTTTGGATCTTCTGCAATCTTGCGCCAACGGTTCTTTGGCAGATGCCAATGTCACATGGGCCGATGATCACGCTATGACCGTCGTTTTGGCGGCAAACGGATATCCCGGCAGCTATGAACAAGGCACACGTATTGGCGGTCTTTCAACACTGCCGGCCGACAGCTTCCATCAGATGTTTCATGCAGGAACGTCCCAAAATGGTGCTTACATCGTCGCATCCGGCGGTCGCGTGTTGAATGCAACCGCACGCGGCGTGACATTGGCCGAAGCCGCTGAACGCGCATATGCTCTGGTGGATCAGGTTGAGTGGCCCGAGGGTTTCTGCCGTCGCGATATTGGCTGGCGTGCTTTGAAACGGTCCTAACGCGATAGGCGTGAAAAGCTTAACACCCGGCTTTGCGTCACGATCATATCAAGCGGTTGATCTGTGTCTTCCAAAGGCAAATCAGCCGTTTCTTGTTCGTCAAATGCAAACCCAATGGCCAAAACCGGCCGTTCTTGACGTAATGCAGCCAGCGTTCGGTCATAAAACCCACCACCATATCCCAACCGCATGCCTTGGGGCGTGAAGGCGACCAAGGGTATAACGATGACCTCCGGCGTGACGAAATTCAGCTTCGCAGGAATTTCGACGCCAAATTCGGCCTTTTGCAGCGCCATATCAGGTTCCCAAACCGCAAATTTCAACGGTTGACCGTCGCCGATCACAATCGGCACGGACACGACCCCATATGCTGCGGCCTCTGCCATCGCTGGGCGTGGGTCGAGCTCTGTCTTTATTGGCAGATATCCAGCCAGTGGGACAGAACGATACCCTGCCAGAACTTCGCTTAGCTTTCCTGCGGCCCCTGGCAATTGTGCATCAAACGCCGCCTTTCGCCTTGCAAATGCCGCCTTTCGTGCCACAACTTTCTGCTGTGTCATTGTCAAAGAAGCCATATAGATGCCACCCCCAAAAATGCGAAGAAACCAACAACGTCAGTGATTGTCGTCACAAAAGCCCCAGATGCCAAAGCTGGATCGACCTTTAGCTTGTCCAAGACAACAGGCACACACATCCCTGCCAATCCAGCAACGAATAGGTTGATGACCATCGCAATCGCAATCACGCCAGCCAGTTTGGCAGACCCAAACCAAATAAAGCCGATCACAGCCAAAACGCAGGCAAAAAAGACACCGTTGATCAGACCGACGCAGGCCTCGCGGCCGATCACACGTAGTAGGTTCGCACTGGTCAAATCCTTGGTGGCAATCGCACGAACTGCGACGGTCAGGGCCTGCGTACCCGCATTCCCCCCCATTGAGGCCACAATGGGCATCAAAACCGCCAGAGCTACGATTTGGGCAATTGCCTCTTCAAAATTCGAAATGACCAGAGCCGCCAAACAAGCCGTACCAACATTGACGATCAACCAAGGAATACGTTGCCGGATCGTTTCAAACACGCTGTCGCTTAGGCTACTTTCTTCGCTGACGCCCGCGAGACGCAGAATATCCTGTTCATGTTCTTCATCCAGAACAACCATGGCATCGTCGATTGTAATGATCCCAACCAAGCGTTGATGATCATCCACGACCGGTGCCGAGATGAGGTGATATTGATTGAACGCATAAGCGACGTCGGTTTCGCTCTTCAACGCAGGCATCACCTGTAGGTCTGGTTCAACTATATCCAGTAACGGCACTTCGCGCGGCGTGGACATCAAACGCCCCAAACCAACAAGGGCAACCGGGTTGTGTTTGGGATTAACCAAAACGATATGGTAGAATTGTTGCGGCAAGTCATCGGAGGACCGCATGAAATCGATGGCATCGCCGACGGTCCAAAACTCAGGGGCCTGGACGACCTCGCGTTGCATCAATCGTCCGGCCGAGCCTTCGGGGAACGACAATGATTCCTCAATCGCGCGCCGGTCATTGTCATCCAAGGCTTCAAGGATGGCGGTCTGTTGGTCTTCTTCAAGATCTTCAACCAGATCGACGACATCATCTGAATCTAGATCCCGCACCGCATTGGCCAAAACCTGCGGAGTCAGGATCGTAATGACCTCTTCGCGCAGGGTTTCATCCAATTCAGACAGAATATCGCCGCCGAATTCTGGACCATATAATTCGATCAAACGACGGCGATCATAGGTATTAATCTGTTCAAGAAGGTCCGCAATATCCGCGACATGCAAATCCTGCATCAAGGCCAGCAAACGGGCACGATCACTGCTATCTACCGCAAACAGAATTGCTGCAACCTGCTGTCTCGTCAGGATATAATCCGCATCAGACAGATCGGCGTCTTCATTTATCACCGTTTCATTCATAACTGCCCTCCTGATCTTATGACCAACCTAGCCCGTGTCGCCAAAGGACGGAACCGCAATAGCTACATTCGACGTAAAAGACGTCAAAACCGTTTGATGTTCGAATAGAATTTCGTCTTGAATTGCACCTCCACTCTCCCAAAGATAGGTAGAGCGCAAATTGAGGCATTCTATGACAAACACACTTCACCTGGGACGGGTTCTCACATTTGACGGCTCGCCATTCGACAATGGTCCTGATGTAGCCCAGTATATGCGGCGCGGCGCTATTCTGGTGTCTGGTCAACACATTTCCGATATCGGCGAAGCAGATGTTTTGAGGGCCCGTCACCCGAATGTCGAAGTGCAGGATCATGGCGATTTATTACTTATGGCGGGCTTCGTGGATTCCCATGTCCATTACGCGCAGACGGGGATCATTGCATCATGGGGCAAACGCCTGATCGATTGGTTGAACAGCTATACTTTCCCTGAAGAGGCGCGGTTTGCCGATTTAGAATATGCCCAAACAGTGGCAACAACCTATCTGAATTTGATCATTGCCAACGGAACGACCAGTTTTTGCAGTTACGGCACGATCCACCCTGCGTCCATCGACGCGATTTTCCATGCAACCCGCGAACGAAACATGAGGGCCTGGGCTGGCAAAACAGCGATGGACCGCAACGCGCCGGACAACCTGATCGACACGGCCCAAACCGCCTATGATGACAGTGCTAAACTGCTGAGCCATTGGCATGAAAATGGGCGAAATCGCTATGTCATTACGCCGCGATTTTCACCGACCTCAACCGAATCTCAGCTAGAAGCGATGGGTGCGCTTTGGGCGGAGCATCCCGATTGCCTGATGCAAACCCATTTGTCGGAACAGGTTGAAGAAATCGCTTGGGTGCAATCGCTCTTTCCAAACGCCAAAGATTATCTAGACACCTACGAAACCTACGGCCTTATCGGATCACGCGCCCTTTACGGTCACGCCATACATTTGGAAGAACGGGAAAAGGCGCGCATTCTGGAAACAGGTGCCGGTTTGGTCCATTGCCCCACCTCTAACACGTTCATCGGGTCCGGCCTGTTCGACATGAAAGGCTTGGTCGGAACGGGCCATCGCGTCGGTCTGGCCACAGATACAGGGGGCGGTTCATCTTTCTCTATGTTGCGAACCATGGCCACAGCCTATGAAATAAGCCAACTTAAAGGGACGCCATTGCACCCAGCGGAATTGCTGTGGCTATCAACAGTTGGATCAGCCAAAGTTCTGCATGCTGATACTTTGATCGGCAATCTTTCCATTGGCCATGAGGCTGATTTCATTGCATTGGATCTGGCATCCACCCCAGCCATTGAACAACGTTCGACGCGTGCCGAAGATATTTGGGAAGAAATTTTCCCAACTATTATGATGGGAGATGACAGGGCAATTTCGCAGGTTTGGCTGGCAGGTACTGCACAAAAAGTGTGATTTTTCAGACTATTGCGCTAATTTTTCCGCCAGCTTTCGTTGCGTTCGCAGGGCGGTTTCCAAGTCGATGCTGATCACATGGCCATCACGCACGATTTGACGCCCTTCGACGAAAACGTGCTGCGCCTTACATGGACCTGCCAAAAGGATAGCGGCCGGATCCCAGCTACCGGCGCTTTCGATTTCATCAAGAGGCCATAGCGCCAAATCGGCGCGTTTTCCCACAGCAATCTGACCGCAATCTGTACGCCCTAGCACCTCGGCACCGCCCCGGGTGGCGATGCGCAATGCTTCACGTGGGCTCATCGCGTCGGCACCATTTGCCACACGTTGAAGCAACATGGTTTGGCGCGCCTCCAACATCAAATTGCCGATGTCGTTTGACGCAGATCCATCCACGCCCAGACCAACCTTAACGCCCTGATCCCGCATTTTGCGAATGGGCGCGATGCCACTGCCAAGACGGCAGTTCGAGCACGGGCAATGTGCAACACCGGTACGAGACCGTGCGAACAACCCGATTTCACTATCATCCAATTTCACACAATGTGCGTGCCAAACGTCATCACCTGTCCACCCCAAATCCTCTGCATATTGACCGGGGCGGCACCCGAATTTTTCCAAACTATAGGCAATGTCTTCGTCATTTTCTGCCAGATGCGTGTGCAACATCACACCTTTATCACGGGCCAAAAGCGCGGCATCCCGCATCACATCACGACTGACAGAAAATGGCGAACATGGTGCGATTCCGACGCGTGTCATGGCGCCTTCTTTGGGATCGTGAAACGCGTCAACAACGCGGATGCAATCCGCTAAAATGGCGGTTTCCTTTTCCACCAAATCATCCGGCGGCAATCCACCTGCGCTTTCCCCAATGCTCATTGCGCCCCGGGTTGGGTGAAACCGCATACCAATTTCGTGGGCCGCGGCAATCGTATCATCCAAACGCGCACCATTCGGGTAAAGATACAAATGATCTGATGTCAGCGTACATCCCGATAAGGCCAGCTCGGCCAATCCGACCTGCGCAGAAACAAACATCTCTTCTGGACCAAACCCCTGCCAGATTGGATAAAGCGTCTTTAACCAGCCAAAAAGCAGTGCGTTTTGTGCACCCGGCACAGCCCGCGTCAACGTTTGATACAGGTGATGATGCGTATTGACCAAACCCGGTGTGACAAGGCATCGATCAGCCAAAACAACGTCGCCGGTGCTTTGTAGATCTTGCCCGATCTCTATGATCACGCCATCTTTAAGGCGCAGGTCAATATCCTGCAGCTCGCGATCCTGATCGTCCATTGTCAAAACGAATTGGGCGTTTTTGATCAGGGTGTCCGTCATGGCACGGTCTTTAGCAACGCCAAAGCCTGCGCATGTAAAGTCGCATTTCCGGCCGCCAAAATGCGCCCACCCTCATGGGCAGGCCCACCTTGCCAGTCCGTCACAACACCACCGGCAGCTTCGATCACACCGATCGGGCCTTGCACATCATAGGCGTTCAATCCGGCTTCAATCACCAAATCCACTTGCCCTGCGGCCACCAAAGCATAGGCATAACAATCCATGCCATACCGCGTTAACCGGACACGATCGCGCACCGCCTCAAAGCCCACCCGTTCCTCCGGCGTTCCCACTTCTGGAAATGTGCTGAAAAGAATCGCTTCCTCTAACGAGGTACAATCCCGCGTTCCAAGTGGGCCAGACATACCTTGGGGACCTGTCCAATCGCTTTTACCCAATCCACCACGGAACCGTTCACCGGTGAAAGGTTGGTCAATCATGCCCAAAATAGGGCCTGTTTCATCGGAAAGAGCAATCAAAACACCCCAAGTTGGCGTGCCCGAAATAAAACCGCGTGTTCCATCGATAGGATCCAAAACCCAGGTCAGACCAGAATCACCTGATGTATGACCAAATTCTTCGCCAAAAATTGCATCTTCGGGACGTTTTTGGCCCAACACAGCACGCATAGCTTCTTCTGCTGCGCGATCTGCTTGGGTAACGGGATCAAAACCAGCTTCGTCTTTGTTATCCGCCTTCAAATGCGACACCCGAAAAAAGGGTAAGATCGCGCGACCGGCCGCATCAGCCATTTCCTCGGCAACTGCCCAGATGATTTCGGGATCAACCTTATTCGTTGGCATAGCGTTTCTTTCCTACAAATATCTGTGCTTGACGACACAGTATATGTATTCAAAACCCGAGTTTTTCGGCGCATGCAACTGCATTTTGGCCTGAACGGAACTTACCGCAGACCCGAAGCGTCAGTTTGATACAAAAATGGCTGACCCGTACCATACAAGCCAGCCAAATACATAAAATCCCGATGGAAATTATGCTACGTCAGAAAGAACGCGTGCGAGTTCAAACAAGCGACGGCGTTGATTTTCGGGGATCGCGTAGTAAGAACGGATCAAATCCAGAGCCTCTTTATCGCCCATCAAATCCGCAGGCATCTTGCTGTCAGATGCTACTTCTGCCGTTTCAACCGAGCTGTCTTCGATTCCTTCAAAGAAGAAGCTAACAGCAACGTCCAGGGCATCAGCGATGTCCCAAAGGCGTGAAGCACTGACGCGGTTTGCGCCTGTTTCATATTTTTGAATTTGCTGGAACTTAATTCCAACTTTTTCGGCAAGCTGCTGTTGGGTCATTCCAACAAGCCAACGACGGTGCCGAATACGTTTACCAACGTGTACATCTACTGGGTGCGTCATGGTCAATTCCTGTCTTTGGGACTAGGGCATCCAAATGAACGATCGAGTTTGCATTCATATGGAAAACCACAAATTGTGCTTTCTATCCTGAGTTGTTTACACTAGTTCAGAAGCAATTTTCAATAGCTGAGAAATCACATCCTGAATTCACTTGATAAACTTTTCAAGATTTATACAACTTTTTTATTGACCCTGTAATCAAAAAAGATCGCGTTCCTGTCAGGAATCACATTTTTTCGATCAAAAGGCACCTCTTCCCCCAAAAAAATACGCCATTTCCACCATTGGTCGACAGGATCAGGCCTTATAACAGCAGCAATCAATATCGTAGTTTTTGCTTAAAAACGAAAAATTTTCCCCATAGATAAACGATTTACCTATCGATCACTCAATGATCGGCAACCCTTATCCCGAATACAACCTTAAGCTTTGCAAATTTACCAAGCATAATTGACCTCGCTATTTTTTAGGTAATCTAAAACACACGCCCCGTAGATGTGATTAATACCAAAAACCACTCGGGGCTATATTATTCAGCGACCATTTTTGTTCCCATAGATCCAAAGCCAGATCGAATAAAATCCGCCAGCTTTTCAACAATCGGAGACACTTTACTATTCGATGTATAGAGGTTGATGCATTGCATTTCCAATTCAGGCAAACCAGAATCTGGTGGAATATATGACAATTGTGGCGGTGCATGCCCAAAGAGCGCAGTTGTGACGGCTAAATCAGCACTTACAGCGGCTTCGATTGTCCGGTCAGCTTCGGAATCGACAGCAAGTTCCCAAGGGATTCCCACCTTATCCAACGCCTCCATCGCACCCGCCCGAAAGGCACAGGCCCGAACGAAACCCAACCGCAAGGGACGCTGGCGATAGGCATCGCCACCCGGCGCCCCCACCCAACGCATATGCTCTTGCGCGACGGTTTCGCCGCCTTCGCCAATTTCAGCCTCAGTGGTCAGGATGACATCCACCTCGCCACGGTGAAATTTCTCTTTAAGCGCTTTGGTATACGAACTGATCAATTGAACTTTGACCCGTGGGAATTCAGCCCCCATCCGTTTCAAAACCATCGGCATCACCGGATAGACAATATCATGTGGCACGCCAAGGATCACTTCACCTTCCCATTCCTGCTGGGTAAGGCGCGCAAAAATGTCGTCATTCAAGGCCACCATTTTTTTGGCATACGTCAGCAATTGAACACCCGCGGGTGTCAAAGAAACCCCACGCCCGGCCCGATCCAACAATTCCAGCCCCAAAAGATCTTCAAGTCGCTTGAGCTGCATCGACACAGCAGATTGCGTCAAATGCAAAAACCCCGCCGCGCGCGTCACGCCGCCAGCTTCGGCAACCGCAACAAAAGAGCGCAAAGTCGTTATGTCTAGATTTCGCATTCATCACACTCCTTGATGGAAGCCAACTCAATCATTTATTTCACAAACAAATCAGAGATCGCTAGATACATCAACAATGAAAATGAAAAGTACCGATTGAATCAAAGTTAATGAAGGATTAAGTTGATGTTCCAGACAATCGCACAACACCGCGTTTCCTATTCCCGTGCTTCCATTCTGCAGACGATCCTGGCTTGGCACGAAACCGCAAAGCAGCGTCGCGCACTTTTGCGCCTTGATGAAGCTGGTTTAAAAGATGTTGGCCTAACCCGTGATCAGGTCATTGCGGAAACAAACCGCCCATTTTGGGTATAATAGTCGCGCGTTGCGGGTGGGCGAACGCCTACCCCCGCGACAATTCAGAAAATTTGCAACGATCCATGTAACTAAATCACGTGGATCCGCTTGAAAATTGGAGGGGATCTGCCAATATCTATTAGGAATGCGAACGCCTTTGGCGCGCGCTAGACTTTATGGATCATTGGAGGATTTGATGTCCAATTATAACTTGGCCGGCGTACAGGGTCTTTCTGGCGCACGCGCGGCAGAAATCGACGCAGGCCTACGCGCCCACATGACCAAGGTGTACGGCACAATGTCTGTCGGCATGCTGATCACATTCGCAGCCGCTTGGGCGATTTCGAATCTCGCTGTCGATGCAACCGGTGCACTGACCGGTCTTGGTCAAGCCATCTACTTCTCGCCTTTGAAATGGGTCATCATGTTTGCCCCGCTGGCCTTTATCTTTCTAGGCTTCGGTGCTGCGGCACAGCGTCTTCCGGCAGCTGGCGTGCAACTGATGTTCTACGTGTTCTCTGGATTGATGGGCCTGTCGCTTAGCTCGATCTTCTTGGTGTACACTGGCGCATCAATTGCACAGGTCTTTTTGGTGACATCGATCACATTCTTGTCTCTTTCCCTGTATGGCTACACCACTAAGAAAGATCTTTCCGGTTGGGGTACGTTCCTGATCATGGGCGTGATCGGCATTATGGTCGCAAGCATCGTGAACATCTTCATCGGTTCCGGCCCATTGGGAATGGCAATCTCTGTGATTGGTGTTCTGCTATTTGCGGGCCTGACAGCCTATGACACGCAAAATATCAAAAACACATATATCGCCCACGCGGTTCACGGCGATGAAGAATTCCTTGGCAAAGCTGCCATCATGGGCGCGCTTAGCCTCTATCTGGACTTCATCAACATGTTCACCATGTTGCTGCACCTGATGGGCGCAACCGACGAATAAATCGGAAGCCCCTTCCAATTGAAAAGCCGGCCCTTGGGTCGGCTTTTTTATGTTCTGATGCTGTCAGCCAAGCACAAATTCATACCAGTACAAACGACAAAGGCCGCGCATTTCTGCACGGCCTTTCCTCGTTCCGAACTCGCCATAGGACTGGCGGATCAGATAGGCAGATTACTTGATCTTGCCTTCTTTATATTCGACATGCTTGCGTACAACCGGGTCGTATTTTTTGATTGCCATCTTTTCGGTCATCGTACGCGCGTTTTTCTTGGTCACGTAGAAGTGGCCGGTGCCTGCGGTCGAGTTCAGGCGGATCTTGATTGTTGTTGGCTTAGCCATCTGTCAACTCCTGAGCCGAGCCAGCTTGGGCCCGTAAATTCCATTGAAGCTGCCTTTTACTGGGCTGGGCGTGTGAGTCAACGCCTAGCCGCATCTTTTGTGACATTTAGACAAAAGAATCTGCATTGGATCGTCTGAAACCAGAATAAAACACGCGGAGAGCTTATAAGCCGGATTTTGTCCTCTTGAAAAAGAGGGATGACCATTCATCTAGGCCCGCCATTGCTGACGGGCTCAAGCTGCCAACCCGGATCTCTCGGGCCAAAGCTGCCCTGCGGCGATATCCCGAAAGATCAGCCCCGCGCGAGATCCCTATTTGGCATTGCTCCCGGTGGGGCTTGCCATGCGGGGCCTGTTGCCAGCCCCCCGGTGGGCTCTTACCCCACCGTTTCACCCTGACCCCGACATGCGGGGCGGTTTATTTTCTGTGGCGCTATCCGTCAGGTTACCCTGCCCGGGCGTTACCCGGCACCGCTGCTTTGGTGAGTCCGGACTTTCCTCTCCCTACATAAATGCAGGCAGCGGCCATCCAGCTCTCCGCGTGTTCCGCGCCATAACCGGGATTGCATCCTGTCGCAAGACAAAGGGTGATCTAAGATCGCTTCAACCATGTCCGCAGAATCGCAGACATCGCATCTGGCGCTTCTAAGCTCGGCATAAACCCCGCATTGTCGATGATCGACAATTCCGCCGTCGGGACCAATTCCGCCAGAAACTCATGTCGTTTGACTGGCATGGCCACATCTTGTGCGCCACATAGAATCTGAACCGGCATTGCCGCCTTGCGCAAAGTGCCTTGCTGATCGCGCCGACGCTGCATCGCGCGGCTTTGATTGAAATACACTTCCGGCCCAAGATCATGCGCCATCTGTAGTAGCAAATCAGATATCTCATGCTTGTAGGGCGATTGCCCCAAACGAGAGGCTGGGAATTCTTCTGCTAAGACCTCAGAAAATTTGCCCGCTTTCACCCGTGCGATACGTGGATCCCGCTCTGCGGCCTGCTGCGGCGTTTCGGCGAACACATTGGTATTGATAAAGGCCGCGCGCTGAACGCGGTTAGATGCACGGCGCATGATCTCAAGCGCAACAGCGCCGCCCATCCCCTGCCCGATCAAAGCAACGCTTTGAGGCATCAGATCCAACAGGTTGGATGCTATTTCTTCGATGCGTTCGCCAAGGGTCACTGGCGCAATCATGACAGCCCATTCTTGCGAAAACTCGGCCAATTGAGGACCAAACAGACGTGCATCGCACATCATTTCTGGTAAAAAAACAATGGTTTCGCGCACCTATCGACCCTCAATAAAAAACAGCGGCAGAATTCATCTAGCCGCTGTCAGATTAAGGTGCAACATGTTGTCCAGAAAGCGGCGAAAGCTTTCCTATCTTACAGTTTTTCGCGAACAAATCGCGGGGGCATCAGTTGGATGCGCAAGCGATTTGCAACGCGATTGCGGCCTCATCAAACAATGTCCATTCACGGCGTAGGCCCCATGGACCGAATTCAACATGCGTGATGCCCATGACATGCAATTGCGCACCGCTTGGCGCACCAAACGCACCCCAGCCCGCATGCTGGCCGGTCAAAGACCAACGCACCGCCGCACGCGCTGGCATAAGAATGTCTTCTGAACCGATCACATGGTGGAATTCAAATTTCGCATCTGGCATTGCATTGCGCAGGCCAAACCAAAATGCCTCTGCCGCCGACCAGCCTGTTGCGGTCACACCACCTGGATAGTGAACCTGACATGATGGATCATATTGCTCGGCAATCACATTACCTTCACCGTCCATGATGCGGGTCATGATTTCTTTTTGAACCTGCCCCCATTCAGACGCTTCGCCGGTGCTGGTATACGGACCCAGTTCATCTTTTTCTGGCGTAAATGGCATCACATCGGGATTGATATGTGGGCGAATACTGCGCACCCAACTTGGGATATCCCATCCCAGCTGACGTAGGATTGCACCTGTATCTTGTACCGTCCATTGATCGCTGATCTTGTTGGCCTTGGCATAGCTATCCGTAATCACACGATAGCTTACATCTGTACCGCGGGCCGGGCCAAATGTCCCACTATGGGTGTAGCGCCCTTTACATAGCATCCGTTGCGATCCAAGGAATCCGCGCTGAGGGGTCCCTGTCCACATCACATCCTCGGTCAGCATTTGCAGATCCGGGAACATAGCCAACATTTCCGACGCTTCACGCGCGGTGCTTTCCGGTCCGAAATCGATGCCCAAAGGAGAGCGGCGCACCATTTGTTGATGCAGATACCCACGCGCGGCAGTCGCCAGACCACGATTTTCCCAAATCGCGCGAACGACATGCATCAGGTAATCAGGATACGTATTAAATTCCGGATCAAACCCGACCATCCCAGTTACATTTTCTGTTGGGGTAGCGGTGAGTTTTTCTATTTTTTGTTGCAACATGCGAAACACCTGAGCAAAGGGGGCCAGACGCTGTGCCAAGCCGTTTGTAAGATGTTTTCTGTTTAAGGCGCGATTTCACAAAACAAGGTTAATCAGGGGCAAAGGGGGGGCGCAGTTTTATTCTAAAATTTTCACTATTCTTCTGTGAACCCGCCCCAAGCAAAGGCACCATCACGTTTTCGCACTGGTGAAAACGGATTAAAAGCCACCTCCCAGATATGTCCTTCTGGGTCGGAAAAATATCCATGATGCCCGCCCCAAAACACATCTTGCGCAGGCTTTAGAACCTGCGCGCCTGCCGCTTGGGCCGTCTGTAAAATCTCAGAAACTTCTTCCTTGCTGCGCGTATTGTACCCAAGCGTCGCAGCACCCGCACCTAGGGTTTCAACAGCAACACCGATATCTTCCGCCAAGGCGTCTAGACCGTAAAGCCCCAAACATTTCCCATTCAGCTGGAACACTGAAACCCCATCTTCTGAGGGAACAGGCGACCAGCCCAATGCCTCGTAAAATGACCGAGCAGCTGTTATATCTTTTACACCCAGAGTGATCAGGCTGATGCGTTGTTCCATAATGATGCGTCCTAAATTTCTTCGATAAGGGTCCAATCCTGAACCATTTTCAATTCCACCAAATCAACAATCATGCAGAAACCACCTTTACCGGGCGGTTGATCATGGTTGCGTGAAATCGGCTGCCCTAAAATATGTGATCGAAACAAGGCCCCGACACCGCCATGCGCGACAATAACGATATGCCCTTTGAGGCCAATTTCGGTCTCTTTGCGCAGGATATCAGTCACAGCCTGCACAATCCTAGCCTGTGCATCAATGGCTCTTTCCCAGCCTTTCACGCTGACCTCTGGCTCTGCAAAAAACGCATCCACATGGACCCAAAACGCGTCGCCGTGCAAATACCCTGTGGAGGAACGATCGTTTTCGTGAAGGGTTTCATAGATCTGTGGAGTCACCCTGTGATGCCTAGCAACAACATCCGCACCATCCCGCGCCTTTTGTTCATCTGAGGACCAAACTGACCCGATGTCAGACACACGTTCAGCAAAAGCCTGATGGCGTGCAAATCCACGTTCCGTCAGCCCCCAATCAGGAATGGGCACATCTGGATCAATCACCACATCCGCATGCGTCGTGAAATAAAGCTGTGTCATTTAACAATGTCCAAAATGGCGTTTTCTATCAACGTCAGGCATTCCGGTGTCGAAAACCTGTGATCTTGCCCCTTCACCAAGGCCAAACTGATATCTGGGCTGTCTATATGGTCCAACAATGCCAATGCTGTCTTTCTTAGCACGGCTTCATCTTCAGTCCCTTGCAGCAAACGCACTGGAAATTCCATAGGCAAAGGCGAACGTAGCACCAATTGATTGCGCCCATCCTCAATCAGTTTTTTGGTCACGATATACGGTTCACCATAGTCCGACGGCAGCGCTGTTTGACCATTTGTCATGACCTCTGCCTTCTGCTCATCCGAAAACGTGGCCCAAAACCCATCCTCGGTAAAATCAGGAGCAGCCGCAATTCCAACAAAACCCACGATGCGGGACAGTTTTTTCGTCAAAACACATGAAATCCACCCTCCCATTGAAGACCCTACCAGAACCAAAGGCCCCTCGGTTACCGCCTCGATGACTGTCAATGCATCCTCGGCCCAGTCACCAATACAGCCCTCTTCAAACACACCGCCGGATTGGCCATGCCCGGAACAATCCAAACGCAAAAAGGCCCGCCCCTGCGACGCCGCCCATTGCGCCAAATGAACCGCTTTGGATCCTTCCATATCGGACTTATAACCATGCAAGAACACAATGCAGGGACCAGATCCCGGGATGTAATCATAGGCCAGCTTTGCATTTGGGCCATCGATGAATGTCACGTCAGACATGGGATACCTTTCGTCGTAAAGTTGCCCAATCTATGCCCCATCGCCTCTAAGCTGCCCAGCGCCAAATTGTGCATGAAAGGCCGAAAATCATGCACAGCAGGTCAATCAACGCTTTGCGCCAAAATACGGGAAATCTGTGTTAGGTTGAAATCGCTCTGAGATTTCCAAGTGTTGAATGCGTCTTGTACGGACATCATGGCCTTTTTCGAACTGGGCGCTTTATCAACCACCCCTTCTGCAACCAGCCGTCCCACAACGGACTTAGTCAGGATAAAGCTGTCCACGCCCATGTTACGCAACATATAGGCACCCGTATTGCCGCCCAACCGCGCGCCATCTTTCTTGAGAACCGCCAATAGCCCAACGAAATCCTCAGCTGGCCATTGCGCGATATAAGCTCCAAAGCTGCCATTTGCGGCTGCGATTCCAGAAATCCATTGCGCATTTTGCTGAACAGAACGGATCTTCGGCGGACTGCGGATCACACGGATGTCCTCGACCAGTTCATAAAACCAATCCTCAGACATATGGGCGCATGCCTCTATATCAAAAGATTTGAACGCATCCAAAATGTCCGGCCATTTGTTTTCCACAACCGTCCAAGCCAACCCTGCCGAAAAAATACCGCGCGACATTTGCGCCAACCAATCGCGATCAGGCAGTTTTGCCAAACCATCACCGCTTCGTACCCGAGGGGCGTCAGTCAAAACCGCGCTGCGCCCTCCTTTACGTTCGGCCGCAATATCCCAGATCTCTTCTATATGTCGCATGTCACCATCCCCTCACGCAATTCAGAACAAAAGAGGAACTTTATTGCAAGGATTTTTGTAACCTATCATGTGTTATTTCCCCCGACAGGCGGTCAGTAATCAAGGCGTTCTAGCCAAAGCCCGGTTGACAGGCCGCCAATCCCCGGTCATGACGGCCAAGCAACTTTTTTACCCGCAACCGGGCGCATCGTGGGCGCCAGACTGACGAGGAGACACGGCAATGAGCCAGACTTCCCCTTCCACAATCGAACTTATTTTTCCCGATGGCAATGCACGTGCCTTTGATGCAGGCGTGACCGCCGCTGAAGTGGCCGCAAGCATTTCCACATCTTTGGGAAAAAAAGCTATATCCGCATCTATTGATGGCGCGCATTACGACCTGCAATGGCCCATCACCCAAGATGCGAAGATCGCCATTCATACAATGAAGGATGAGGTTCAGGCCAATGAACTGATCCGCCACGACCTTGCCCATATTATGGCGCGTGCCGTGCAAGAAATTTGGCCCGATACCAAAGTCACCATCGGCCCAGTGATCGAACACGGCTGGTATTATGACTTTGACCGCAAAGAGCCGTTTACACCTGAAGATCTCGCCACCATCGAAAAGAAGATGAAAGAGATCATCAACAAACGCGAACCCGTCACCACCGAGGTCTGGGATCGCGCGCGTGCAGTGCAGTTCTACACTGACAATAACGAACCTTATAAGGTTGAGCTGATCGAAAGCATCCCCGGGGATGAACCGCTGCGCATGTATTGGCATGGCGATTGGCAGGATTTGTGCCGCGGTCCGCATTTGCAGCACACCGGTCAAGTTCCGGGCGATGCGTTTAAACTGATGTCCGTGGCCGGTGCTTATTGGCGTGGCGACAGTGATCGTGCGATGCTGCAACGCATCTATGGCGTCGCCTTCACTGGCAAAGAAAAGCTGAAAGCACACCTGACAATGCTGGAAGAGGCCGCAAAACGCGACCACCGCAAGCTGGGTCGTGAAATGGATCTATTCCATTTTGAAGAGGTCGCACCGGGCTCTGTCGTTTGGCACCCAAGTGGCTGGCGTATTTTCCAGAACTTGATCGCCTATATGCGTCGCCGTCAGGAAGAAGCCGGCTATGACGAAGTCAACACCCCTGACATCATGGATCGTGCCCTTTGGGAAACCTCGGGCCATTGGTTCAACTACATGGAAAACATGTTCCTGGCCCAAACCCATGATGATCGCGATTATGCGTTGAAGCCGATGAACTGCCCAGGTCACATGCTGCTGTTCAACCACGCGCTGCGCAGCTACCGGGATCTGCCGATGAAGATCGCGGAATTTGGTAAAGTGCACCGTTACGAACCATCCGGCGCATTGCACGGTTTAATGCGTGTCCGCAGTTTCACGCAGGATGACGCACATATCTACTGTACACCAGAGCAGTTGACCGACGAATGTTTGAAGGTGAACGACCTTATTCTGTCGATCTACAAAGATTTCGGCTTTGACAATGTACATGTCAAACTGTCGACCCGTCCGGAAAACCGGATTGGTAGTGACGAAAGCTGGGATCTATCCGAGGGCGCGTTGAAGACCGCGCTGGATCGCGCGGGCATGGAATATACCATCTTTGAAGGCGAAGGCGCGTTCTACGGGCCGAAGCTGGAATATGTTCTGCGCGACGCGATTGGGCGTGACTGGCAATGTGGCACCCTGCAGGTGGATTACAACCTGCCAGAACGCTTTGGGTCGACCTATGTCACGCAATCGGGCGAAAAGCAGGCTCCGGTCATGTTGCACCGTGCGCTCTTTGGATCGCTTGAGCGCTTCACCGGCATTCTGATCGAAAACTGGGAAGGCAAACTGCCCTTCTGGCTCGCGCCACGTCAGGTGGTTGTTGCATCCATTACGTCGGATGCGGATGACTATGTTGCTGAAGTTGTAAAAGCTCTGCGCAGTGCGGGCATTCAGGCCGAAGCAGACATCCGCAACGAAAAGATCAACTATAAGGTCCGGGAACATTCGCTGAGCAAAGTACCTGTCATCCTTGCTGTTGGTCATCGCGAAGTGGAAGAGCGCACCGTCACGGTTCGTCGCTTGGGCGAAAAACGCACCTCTGTCGTGGCCTTGGATGAGATGCTAGCCGATTTGACAAAAGAAGCGACACCACCAGATTTGCGCTAGTTACGGCGTCAAGCGCATCAGAATTGTTACAATATGGGAAAAGGCTGTGAACTGCTCACAGCCTTTTTTCAATTTACATCGAATTCTGTAACATTGCGTGAGGTCGGTTATTACAGACTGTCCCTACTCCTCAGCCCATCCGCCCATTTTCTCGAAAAAAGAGTTATTTTCTTGAACTTTCCCTCACAGGATGAACACACAAACTAACAGAAACGTGATAAACAGAGCCGTGATTGGATAACGAGATGGTAATTGGTGCATGTTCTTCCCATCGAAAGGTTCAACGCTTTCATGGCAACATCGAACCTGCGGAACACTTTAACTAGAGGCAAACCCGGAGGAAACCTCATGTCTAACACTGTTAAAACTGTCGCCCTGATTGGTGCCGTTGCTGCTGCGGTTGCAACACATGCAACGACTGCTACAGCCCAAGCAAAAGAAAAATGCTACGGTATTTCTTTGGCTGGTGAAAACGACTGTGCCGCGGGCCCAGGCACAACATGTGCAGGTACGTCCACAGTTGATTACCAAGGCAACGCATGGACGTTTGTTGACTCAGGCACATGTGACACGATCGACCTGCCAGCACTGGCAGACGGCACAGAGCGCATGGGTTCTCTTGAAGAGCTGACACGCGACCTGCCAGAAGCGTAAACGCAAAAAATTCTTGGTGGGGCCGATCGGGTCCCACCAATTTAGCAAGACCTAATTGTCGCTCATACGAGCGACAGCAAAAGGGGATGTGACATGTTTGATTTGGAACGTGGATTACCTGCCAAGCCGGGCGTTGGTTACAAACCTCAACACTTCACAGACATTATTGATGCACCGGGCCAAGTTGGCTGGCTGGAAGTGCATGCAGAAAACTATATGGGGCTTGGCGGTCGGCCGCTGGCACAATTGCACGCCCTGTCAGAACGTTTCCCCATTTCTGTACATGGCGTCGGGCTATCCATTGGCAGCGAAGGGCGACTTGACCCTGAACATTTATCGCGCCTGAAAAAGCTGGTCGATTGGTTAGAACCAGCAAGTTTCTCGGAACATCTGGCCTGGTCCACCCATGACAGCGCGTTTTTCAATGACCTACTGCCCCTGCCCTATACAGATGGCACCTTGGCGAAGGTCGTTGAACATGTGCAACAAGTACAGGATCTTCTCAAACGCCCTATGCTGTTGGAAAACCCATCTTCCTATTTGAAATTTGAAGAAAGCACATGGCAAGAAACCGATTTTCTGGCAGAAGTCGCCAAACGTTCGGGATGCGGCCTGTTGCTAGATGTGAATAACGTTTTCATTTCAGCGACAAATCTCGATTATTCGCCGCAAAGCTATATCGATGCCTACCCAACAGATTTGGTGGGCGAGGTTCATCTTGGTGGACATGATGAAGACAAGGATGAATTTGGGGCACCGCTATTGATCGATAGCCATGGACGAGAAGTGGCAGATCCTGTTTGGACCCTCATGGATTACACGTTTGAACAAATGGGTCCGCGCCCTCTGCTGATCGAATGGGATACAGATGTACCTGAATGGTCTGTCCTGAGTGCCGAACTGGATCGTGCCGCAACAGCCCTAGATAAGGCGCAAAAGGTTCGGGTATGACACAAATTTCCCAATCCACCTTTTCTGCCGGTCTGCTTGATGCGGATTTCCCAGCCCCACCCGGCCTGACAAACGCCGCTGGCGAACACAGCCCGCGGCGCTATGCCGTTTATCGAAACAACGTGTTCATGTCTCTGCGCGACGCGCTTGGCGAGGCATTTCCTGCGGTCAAAAAGCTGATTGGCGAGACGAATTTCAACAATGTTGCGTCAGATTTTTTACGGAGCAATCCACCCTCATCGCCATTGATGATGTATTACGGGGCGGGTTTTCCTGAATATTTGGAGAACGTACCGCAATTGTCCCATATTGGCTATTTGCCCGATATCGCCCGTTTGGAACAGGCCATGCGCCATGCATATCATGCAGAAGATGTCACGCCTGCCGATCCATCCGCGTTATCCCACATGAGTGAAGCCGCGCTTTTAGCAACTAAGTTTGTATTTGCGCCATCGGTGCATATCATCAAATCGCCTTGGCCGATCTTGTCGCTTTATAATTTCACCATGCTACCAAACCAACCCAAACCGCAAAGACGGGCCGAGGATATTCTGATCACACGTCCAGAATTTGATCCCCAGCCCCACGCCTTACCGGATGAAGGGGCGGTTTTGGTGGAAAGCCTGATCAAAGGTATGACCTTTGGCCAAGCGATCGAACAAGCAGGAGAAACACTGCAATTGGAACTGGCCCTGTCACTTTTGCTGACATCTGGCGCGGTGACACAATTTATCACGAATGAGGAAACGTGAAGATGGAACGTCTGATTAGCATACATAACGACCTGTTCAGCGCGATTGAGCGTCACATGTCTTGGGTCTTACCCTTACTTGCCCGCTTTCTGTTTGCAGCGATCTTGCTACAATATTTCTGGAATTCTGGGCTAACGAAACTGGGCGAGGGATTTTTCGGCTTTCTCAACCCAAGCTTTGGCGCCTATGCGCAAATCTTTCCCAAAGCCGTTGAAGCAGCTGAATACGATCCCGCAAATCTAAGCGCCTTTCATTGGCTGGTGACTGTCGCCGGGACATGGGCAGAATTTATTCTACCTGCGCTGATCATCATTGGCCTCATGACGCGTTTGGCCGCTTTGGGCATGATTGGCTTTGTGGTCGTGCAAAGCTTGACGGATCTCTATGGTCATGGTGGCATTGAACATGAAAAGACATTGGGCGCTTGGTTTGATCGCTTCTCTGACGGCTTGATCCTTGATCAACGCGCGTTCTGGGTCTTTATCCTGCTGGTTCTTGTCATCAAAGGCGCCGGTCTACTGTCGTTCGACTATGCCCTAAAGTCTGCGCTTTTCGGGAAGGATGACGAAACGGCGTAAGCCTGCCGACATCCTATACCACTGATGGACAAAAGCCCTTCTATTCCAGAAGGGCTTTTTTTACGTCTGCGCCCCAACCGACATAGGCCTTGCCATCAGCAATGATCAGCGGGCGCTTCATGACTTTGGGAAAACGCTCTAGCTGGACAGTCGCAGGCAACGCCTTTTCCTCATCTGACATTTGCTTCCATGTTGTTGAGCGTTTGTTGATCAGCACGTCACCACATGAATCAACTGCAAGTTGCATGTGTGCATCCAAAACTCCGGGGTCAACTACGTCAACAAATTCGGCCTCTGGCAGAGCTTTACGTGCAACACGACAGCTATCACAGTTGCTTAAACCGTAGATTCTCATCACAATCTCCTAATTTTCGGCAAGATATAGAGCAAAATGATGCTCTGCTAAAGCTAGACACTTGCAATTTGCCTCGGGTCTGTCACGCTTGGGTTGTCTGCTATAGAGCATATACTAAAAAAAATAATTTGATCAAAAGCCGGCGGATTTAAATTGACCCGTTTTGGGTATTAGACTTGGAGAAGGAGCGCGGGTACCATGGCAACTGGAACCGTGAAATGGTTTAACACGACAAAAGGTTATGGCTTTATTACACCTGACGAGGGAGGCAAGGATGTTTTTGTTCACATCTCTGCGGTCGAAAGATCTGGTATGACCGGGCTGGCCGACAATATGAAAGTATCATACGAACTAACAGAAGGTCGCGACGGCCGCGTTTTGGCGGACGACCTGAAAGCACTGTAGCATTTTCTGAAATCATTTAAGGCTTTTGCAATTTTCGCGCTTCTTGCCCGGCAAGTTTCATCAAGTCCTGCATAAATGGTTTTTCGAGATCTTCTGTTCGCGCGGCCGCATAGAGTTGGCGTTCAATGCCATTTTCCGTCAGCGGTCGCGTGACATAATCAGAGCTATATTTAACTTCACGCACAACCCAATCTGGCAGCACAGCAACCCCACGATTGGACGCCACGAGCAACAAGATAACAGCGGTCAGTTCAACTTGGCGAACTGCGGCAGGGTCTACTTTTGCTGGTGTTAACAATTGGCTGAAAATATCCAACCGTGCGCGATCCACGGGATATGTAATCAGCGTTTCACCACGAAAATCTTCCGCTGCGATCCAGTCTTTCGCGGCCAAAGCATGATTGGATGCTGCAACGAAAACCGGATTGTAGCTGAAAAGCGGAACAAAGGTTACGCCCGGCAATTCTTCTGGGTCGGAAGAAATCACGACATCTACGTCTTCTTTTAACAAAGCGGGCAAAGCGTCAAACGCTAGACCGGGTCGGATATCGACATCGACATCTGACCAGGATTTGCGAAACTTCTCCAAAACCGGAAACAGCCACTCAAAACACGCGTGGCATTCGATCGCGATATGCAAACGCCCGCTTTTCCCATCTCGCAAACCCGCAAACTCTGCTTGCAACGCCTCAACCTGGGGCAAAACCTGATCCGCCAAACGCAGCAAACGCATGCCTGCAGCCGACAACCGCATAGGTTTAGAGCGACGGACAAACAATTCAACACCGGCTTGATCTTCCAGCCCTTTGATCTGATGCGACAGCGCGGATTGCGTGATGTGCAAACGGTCCGCGGCACGGGCAAGCCCCCCTTCTTCATGGATCGCTTTGATCGTGCGGAGATGGCGAAACTCGATATGCATGTCAGATTCATATAGTTGTTGAGATTTATGAGTTTGTTTCACATTCACATTTGTGGCACAAGGGACATGCGCCAAAAACGACAAGTAGATTGAGTATACCGACATGACCTCTTCCAAGACGCCCGAGATCTCGTTTGAGTTCTTTCCGCCTCGCAACATCGAAGCGACGTTCCGCCTTTGGGATACGGTTCAGGTTTTAGCGCCTCTCGCGCCGCGTTTTGTATCCGTGACTTATGGTGCCGGTGGCACGACCCGGGATTTGACCCGAGAGGTTGTGGCAACACTGCAAAAGAATTCCGGCTTGCGCACAGCCGCACACCTGACCTGCGTCGATGCAACGCGGGAAGAAACGCTAGAGGTTGCTCGCGGTTTTGCAGAGGCAGGGGTCAAAGACCTCGTCGCGCTTCGCGGTGATCCGCCCAAAGGACACGGATCTTTCACACCTCACCCTAAAGGGTTCTCCAGCTCGGTTGAATTGATTGAAGCCCTCAGCAAAGAATGCGATTTCAACATTCGTGTTGGGGCCTATCCAGATGTACACCCTGAAGCGGCCAACGCACAGGCAGATATCGAGTGGTTGAAACGCAAACTGGACGCCGGCGCAAGCGAAGCGTTGACGCAGTTCTTCTTTGAGGTCGATACATTCCTGCGCTTCCGTGATGCCTGCGCAAAAGCTGGAATTGATGATGCCATTATTCCCGGCATTTTGCCAATCGAGAACTGGAAAGGCACGCGCAATTTTGCCAAGCACTGTGGCACACCCGTTCCTGCTTGGGTCGAAGAAGCGTTTGAACGGGCGGAACGTGATGGACGTCAGGATTTGCTGGCGACAGCAATGTGTACAGAACTGTGTTCTGACCTAATCGATGAAGGCGTAAATAGTCTGCATTTCTACACCTTGAATCGCCCTGAACTGACACGTGATGTGTGCCACGCATTGGGTGTTCAACCTGATATGCATCTCGAAGACGTTGCCTAAAGCCACACAACGCCACTACAATTGATACAATGCCACGCTTGTGAAACGCGTGGCATTCGTCATTTTCACCATCGCGACACAGCAGATGGATACAGGACATGCGCATAGCTCTGAATGGTTTTGGCCGCATCGGCCGCACCGTGTTGCGCCAAATTTTGACGCAAGCAAAACACAGTGACATTGAGATCGTTTCGATCAACGATATTGCTGAACCGGAAACCTGCGCCTATCTGCTCCGTTACGACAGTGTCTTTGGTCCATTTCCCGGCGAGGTGTCTTATCAAAACGGCATTCTTAGCGTCGCAGGGCACGACATCTCGTTGACGCAAAAACAACGCCTGTCCGATCTAGAACTGGATGGCGTTGATGTGGTGATGGAATGCACTGGTCTGGTGAAAACCCGCGCCCATGCGGAACAATTTATTCAAACTGGCGCGCGGGATCTTTTGGTTTCAGGCCCCTTCCCTGACGCCGACGTAACCAGCGTATTGGGGGCAAACGAAACCATATTGGGCGATGCCCGCATCGTATCAAACGCGTCTTGCACGACAAATGCATTGGCTCCGTTGCTGCGCGCCCTAGATGATCGTTTTGGGATCACAAACGGGCATATGACAACGATACATGTTTACACTGGTTCGCAGCCCGTTGTGGATGCTCCCAGAGGTGACAACTTGGTTCGCAGCCGGGCAGCCGCCGTGTCTATGGTTCCAACCACCACCAGCGCCATGAAGTTGATTGATCAGGTCCTGCCCCAAATCGCAGGCAAGGTCAGCGGTGCAGCCGTCCGCGTGCCCGCCATCTCGGTATCTGCGATCGATCTTACCGTAACTTTGCGCGACATGCCCGGCGATTTGAATGCAGCTTTGCGCGACATAACCAAGGAAACGCCCGTTATCGGCTTGGTCGAGGATCCATGCGTATCCAGCGATCTTAGAGCAAGAGACGAAAGCCTGGTTCTTGCCCCACTAGAAACGCGCGTGACCAACAATCAGGCCCGTATTTTCGGCTGGTATGACAATGAATGGGGCTTTTCTGCACGCATGATCGATATGGCCCGTTTGATGTCCGCACGGGCTTGATTACCCCTGCCACGCGCACCGCAAAAGGTAACATTTCGTTAAACATTTTCCTCTTGCCCTCAGCGTTTTACAACAATAGACAGGCAAGTGGAAACGTGGCCGAGTGGTCGAAGGCGCTCCCCTGCTAAGGGAGTAGGCGGGAAACCGTCTCGAGGGTTCGAATCCCTTCGTTTCCGCCATAAATCAACAATTTAGCGCCGCTGCAATTTTAGGCCGTCAGGAAAAATCTCTGACGTTTTATGTTAAAAACATGCCCAAGTTGCGCAGATTCGTGCCCATCATTTGCCGCGTTCTAGCAACTCATTCGAGACGCGAATGGCATCCTAGTATACTGCAATTCATATCACGTCCGTTCAGGAATGATCGCAGGACATTGCCATCTATTAAAGCAAGCCAGTGTTAGGCCTTCGCGCAAGATTTAGGAAACTTACAGTTCAGTCCAGAACTAAGGTCCGGACAAACCTTCTCTGATCTCGCTTCATTTTCAATCTAACGAACGTCCTTCCAACCACACTAGCGCAAAGATACACATTAACCATGTTTCTTGTGCAATTCGCCAAAAGATGCATCACGGTGCACGCCTTCATTTTCAGCAACACCGGTTTTCTGACTGTAAACCCCACCCATAAAACAACTGTTCTAGGCAAATTCATTCACCCAAAGCTCGCAGGAAATATTCACAAACACACCTCACAGGAAATGCATCACATCCAACAAATTAATAGGATCATAGGCATAATTTGGCAATCACACGTGCTGTACAGGGCGTATGCGCCACATCGTTTCGCACGACATAAATGCCTATAAAATATACAAAAAACTGAATTTCTACCTATTGTGGAATTTTAATGACACGTCGCTCAAATTAACCTTTTGTTAATTTTTGAGTTAGACCTCATGAACAAAGATTTTGTTTGGAGATTCCCCATGACCGACATTGCTGGAAGCGCAGAAAATGACACACTCAACGGAACCACTGCCGTCGACATAATTGATGCGGGTGATGGCGATGATGTGATTTTCCACTACACATCCGCAACCGGCTATCTGGATGACAGCATTGATGGCGGCGACGGCTATGACACGCTGAGTTTCTATTACGCAAGCTCGAGCTATCGTACCATCGGCAAAGATGCGGTACTGGAAAATATCGAGGCCATCGATGCCAATGGCACCGCAGATGATGTTACCGGAACGGCACGTGCCCTCTATGTCCAAGATGGCGGCTATTACGACTTCTCAACATACGACATGCTGGGATATAACGGCTATATCTATGCAGATCGCAGCACTGACGAAGACACCACAATCATCGGAAGCACCGAATCTGAATCCATCTATGGCAATGATGGCAACGATATCATCGATGGCTATGGTGGAGACGATTCCCTCCAAGGACGCGATGGCGACGACACGCTTTACGGCAATACCGGCAATGACACGCTTTATGGCGATGATGGAAATGACAGCCTATTTGGCGGGGACGGGGATGATTACCTGAATGGCGGGTGCCGACAATGACGTCCTAGATGGTGGGGATGGAAATGACTATCTCGACGGCACCACCGGCAACAATACCCTAAATGCTGGGGACGGTGATGATACCGTGAAGGGGGGCACAGGCCTCGACATAATTGATGCGGGAGATGGCGATGATGTGATTTTCCACTACACTTCCGCAACTGGCTATCACGATGACACGATCGATGGCGGCGACGCCTATGACACGCTGAGTTTCTATTACACCAGTTCGAGCTATCGTATCATCGGCAAAGATGCCGTGCTCACAAACCTTGAAGCGATTGACGCCAATGGCACCGCAGATGATGTCAGCGGAAAGCAATACGCCCTCTATGTCCAGGATGGCGGCTATTACGATTTCTCAACATACGACATGCTGGGATATAACGGCCGACTTTATGTCGAAGGATATGGCGATAATAGTTCTGATGCGGACACCAGAATTATCGGCAGCACCGTTTCTGAAACCATCTACAGTGGCGATGGTCATGATTTTATCAATGGGTATTCCGGCGATGATTCAATATGGGGAAATGACGGCGATGACACGCTGTTTGGCAATGTGGGAGAAGACACGATCACCGGCGGCAGCGGTGATGACATCCACGTCTTTTTGCCAGGAAGTTCAACCTTTACCGACACGGATCTAGTCACCGACTTTGTTGATACCGAGGACAAGCTATGCTTCCTGAATTTCGACATTGGCCTAGATGACATCACCTTTACCGAAGATGGTAGCCTGACTGTCGTCACGATTGATGGGACCGATTTCCAACTTTATCTCAATGGCACAGGTTTTGTCTTCAACACAGACAACGTGATCTTCACGCTAGATTTCGAACAGGTCGGAACGGCTGGGGCCGATGATCTAGACGGAAGCGACAGCGATGACAGCATGTATGGCGGCGCAGGCAACGACACGCTGGATGGGGAAGATGGTTGGGATATCCTCTATGGTGGTTCAGGCGATGATGAACTCGACGGTGGCAGCGGAGGAGACGGCCTGTTTGGTGACGATGGGGAGGATACACTCCTCGGTGGTCTTGGCGACGACACGCTAGAAGGCGGAGAAGACGATGACAATCTGTCAGGCGGCGTCGGCGGAGATTCGATCAGCGGCGATGAAGGGAATGACATCGCATTTGGCGAAGAAGACACAATCGATGGTGGCACTGGAAACGATTATCTCGACGGCGGAGAAGACGACGATTTCTTGACCGGTGGATCTGGCGGCGACACACTCATCGGCGGCACTGGTAGTGACAACCTCAGCGGCGATGGTGGCGCTGATGAACTGAGCGGCGATGACGGGGATGACACCCTAGATGGGGGCAGCGGCGGCGACACGCTTGAGGCCGGCAATGGCAATGATGTTGCCTATGGCGGTTCCGGCAATGATGACATTGACGGTGGCGCTGGGGGTGATTTGCTCTACGGCGAAGGAAATGATGACGTGATCCATGGCGGCGGCGGCGCGGACACGATCGACGGTGGCGACGGAGCCGATGGCCTGTCAGGTGGCGATGACGACGACACGCTTACTGGCGGCGCAGGCAACGATACCATTTCTGGTGACGCTGGCATTGATTTTGCCTATGGCGGCGACGATGATGATGAACTCTCCGGTGGTCTTGGCAACGACGCTCTCTACGGGGAAGACGATGAGGACACGCTATATGGTGGTACAGGTGATGATACGCTCGATGGCGGTTCTGGCGCTGACCTAATCTACGGGGAAGGTGACGACGACCTGATCTCGGGCGGAAGCGGTTCCGGTAGGGATACCCTGTATGGTGACGAAGGCGAGGACACCCTGGATGGGGGCGATGGCAAGGACAACCTGTATGGCGGAGATGGCATCGATCTTGTCTATGGTGGTTCAGGCGATGACAGCCTCGAAGGCGGTGCCGATGGCGACATACTGTACGGTGAGGAAGATGACGACACCATCTTCGGGGGATCTGGTAACGACGAAATCGATGGCGGGGACGGAAACGACGCGCTTTCAGGTGACGACGGAGAAGATACCCTTTATGGCGGCTCGGGCGATGATGAAATCTACGGAGGCGAAGGCAATGACAGCCTCTTTGGTGGGGACGGCAACGATACGCTAAGCGGTGGAAGCGGCGCAGATACGCTAGAAGGCGGCGACGGAAGCAATACATATGTCTTCACATCAGGTAGTTCTACCAGTGTGGCACAAGACATTATTGTAGACTTCACCAAAGGCTCGGATCTGATTGATCTAAGTGATTTTGAAGTCGATTTCGATGAAGTTACAATCACTGAAAACGCATCGAGCGGCATTACGATTGTCGCAATCCCTTCACTGGGTTTCGAAGTGGCCATCGACGGAACTGGCCATGATATCGACATGTCCGATTTCATTTTCACTGATGGAATCGACCTCGTTGGATCAGCAGGTACCGACACACTCGTGGGCGGATTGGGGTCTGACAGTATCGACGGAAGTGGCGGTCGTGATTTGATCAGCGGAGGTTTTGGCGCAGACGTCATTCTCGGCGACACGAGCAGCGACACATTGTCCGGCGGTGCAGGTGCAGACAGCCTATTCGGCGGTTCAGGCGCAGACGACTTGTTTGGTGGATCGGGTAACGATTCACTGTCAGGTGATGACGGAAACGACACCATCAGTGGCGGCACAGGTTCGGACATATTGGATGGCGGCGCTGGCAATGACACCTTGATTGGTGGCGATGGCGCTGACACGCTCGTTGGGGGTGATGGATCCGACACATATGTGTTTACAGTTGGTGGATCATCCAGCGGCGCGTCTGATGTGATCGTTGGATTTGACAGCAGCAGCGACACGATTGATCTATCCGATTTCGGTATCACCTCAGGTGATGTTGAAATTGTGGAAAGTCTTGCCGATGACAGCACGTATATTCGCATTACCGGATCGACATTCGAAGTTGTCATTGAGGGCGTAGGACACAATCTTTCTGCGGATGACTTTATCTATGTGGATCAAGGCAATGGCAGCCTGATCGATCTTGAAGATGCAGCCGCCCCTGTATTCGGGGGAACTGGGTCAGACGTGCTATATGGCGATGTCGGATCTGATGACATCTCTGGTGGCGATGGTGATGACACCCTTTATGGCGGTGATGGCAACGATACGCTGAACGGCGGAGCCGGTGCAGATACGCTAGAAGGTGGCGCTGGCAACAACACCTATGTGTTTAGCGCAGGTGACTCGACCAGCTTGGAACGCGACATCATTGTTGATTTCACCAAAGGCTCGGATCTGATCGATATCAGCAGCTTTGGAGTTGATTTAGACGACGTTACAATAACGGAAGACGCGACAACAGGTATCACGGTCATTGCAATTCCATCAGAAGACTTCGAAGTCGCTATCGATGGTACGGGGCTTGACCTTGGAATTACTGATATGGTGTTCACTGCTGGTGTCGACGCCGATGGTTCTGCATCTGCCGACACGATTGTCGGAGGACTGGGTTCAGACGATATCGAAACCGGCGATGGAGACGATGCAGCCAGTGGTGGCTTTGGCGCGGATACATTGGATGGCGGGTCTGGCAATGACAGCTTGTCCGGTGGTGCTGGATCCGACAGCTTGTCCGGCGGTGCTGGTTCTGACGAATTGAGCGGCGGATCGGGAAGTGATTCATTGTCTGGTGGCGAAGGCGACGACATCATCAGCGGCGGAACCGGATCTGACACGCTAGACGGCGGTGATGGCGGCGATATTCTGGTCTCCGGCAGCGGTGATGATAGCATTTCTGGCGGCGCAGGCGATGACACTCTGATCGGCGGTGATGGCGATGACACCCTAGTTGGCGGTGAAGGATCCGACACTTATGTGCTCACGGATGATGGATCCACCAGTGGTGCATCTGATGTGATCGAAGGATTTGATAGCAGCACCGACACCATTGATCTTTCCGATTTCGACATCACCTCAGGCGATGTTGAAATTGTGGAAAGCGCCGAAAACAATTGTACGTATATTGTGATCAACGGATCAAAATATGAAATTGTCATCATTGGTGTGGGCCACGGGCTAAGCGCGGACGATCTGATTTATAGTGATCAGGGCAATGATGCGCTTGCAGACCTTGGTGACGGTTCGGATACTGTTACAGGAGGCTCTGGTTCTGATACCCTATATGGCGATGAAGGATCCGATGAAATCGACGGCGGCGATGGCGACGACGAGATCAATAGCGGCGATGGCAATGACCAAGTCAGCGGCGATGCTGGGAACGACAATATCGACGGCGGTGAAGGGGCCGATACGATCTCTGGCGGCGAAGGTGATGATGCACTCTCAGGTGGTGAGGGCGCGGATGACATTGATGCCGGTACAGGTGATGATGTGGTCAACGGCGACACGGGTGATGACAACATCGATGGTGGAGACGGGTCTGATACGCTTGCGGGTGGTGAAGGTGACGACGCCCTGTCTGGTGGGGATGGCGATGATAGCCTGACCGCTGGCACAGGTTCGGATACGCTATCTGGTGGTGACGGTTCAGACAATATCAGCGCTGGCGACGGTAGTGACGTCCTGGATGGCGATGAAGGCGATGATGTTCTGGCAGGCGGCGATGGCGATGATACGCTCAGCGGCGGTTCTGGTTCGGATACGCTAACAGGCGGTGACGGTGCGGACACATATGTGTTTACAGATGGCGACTCGGTTGAAGGCGCTGCTGATAAAATTGAAGATTTCGACGCCGAAGAGGACATTCTCGACCTCTCCGATCTGAATGTTGCGGAAGGCGATGTGGTTCAGACAACGGATCCATATTGCGGTTGTTCTGTGATCATCATTCAGAACACGCATTACGTCATCTATGTCTATGTTGGAGACTATGACGTAAGTGATCTGAATATTGTCTATTCCGATTTTGTCACCAAAACGGGAACATCTGGCGACGACTACATCCTTGGCGGAACCGGTGATGATATCCTGAGCGCTGCAGAAGGTGACGACACATTCGAAGCTGGCGCAGGCAATGACATCGTCAACGGTGGCTCTGGCAATGACTCAATATCTGGCGGAGAAGGTGACGATAATATCTCTGGTGACTCTGGAGATGACACGCTGGATGGTGGTGCAGGAAGTGACACGCTGACAGGTGGTTCGGGTGCAGATGTCTTGATTGGTTCAACAGGCGCTGACTTGATGTCGGGAGGAACAGGTTCTGACACTTATGTCTTTACATCCGGGACATCGACAGCCACCGAAACAGATATCATTACGGATTTTGAGAGTGCGTATGATATTCTGACACTGCAAGGGTTCGGAGCCAGCTTTGACGATCTGTTGGTGACCGAAGATACTGAGAACGGCTATACGATCCTGACTTTGGACGGTACCGATTTCGAACTGTATCTTGCAGGTACGTCACATAGCATCACAAGCGACAATGTTCTCTTCACCAACGCAGACCCTCAAACGGGAACCGATGGTGATGACCTGTTGCTTGGCAGCGCTGGGGATGACACATTTATCAGCTCCGAAGGTGCCGATACAATGACGGGTGGCGACGGATCTGATACCTATATCTGTACGGTTGGTCATTCGACGACCACCAGCACCGATGTAATCACGGACTTTGATAGCGCGACGGATGTTTTGGATCTGCAAGGGTTTAGAATTAGCCTGAGCGATCTGGTCGTCACAGTGGATCTGGAAAATGATCGGACGGTCCTGACCATCCCTGGAACTGATTTCCAGCTCTATCTATCGGGAACAACAGATAGCTTATCCGCGGATAACTTCCTTCTGTCTGATGGGCTTCCACAAAGCGGCACCCTTGGCGCGGATACATTGACTGGCACAGCTGGTGATGACGTGTTCATTGGTTCGGCTGGGGCCGATACGATAACAGGTGGTGCTGGATCGGATACGTATTTCTTCTCTGCAGGTAGCACGACGCCAATAGATACCGATGTGATCACGGATTTCGATGGCTCAACAGATGTATTGGTTCTGAATGGGTATCTATCCAGTTTCGATGACCTTGTCATAACTCTGGATGTCGCCAATGACCGCACAATTCTGAGCATTCCCGCGACGTCCTTCCAGTTGTATCTGGATGGCACAACTCACAGTCTAACATCTGACAATGTTGTGTTCACCGAGACCACGCCACAAACAGGGACGGTCGGCGATGACACGTTGATCGGCACAGCTGATGATGACATGTTTATCGGCTCGGCAGGCGCGGATACGCTAACCGGTGGTGCAGGAGCAGATACCTATATCTTTACCACAGGCAGCACGACTACGACGGAAACCGATGTCATCACTGATTTTGATAGCTCAACTGACATCTTGATCCTAAATGGGTTTGGAACCAGCTTGGGTGATCTGGTCGTTACATTGGATATGGTCAATGATCGCACGGTCCTGACCATCCCTGGAACGGATTTCCAGCTGTATCTGTCGGGGACATCCCATAGCATCACATCGGACAATTTCGAATTCTCCGACGGAGTGGAACAGACAGGTACAGATGAAAATGATGTACTGACTGCGACAACCAACGTGATTGACGTGTTCAGCGGTGGTGGCGGAGCAGATGTCTTTGAATTTGTATCTGGCAGCTCAACATCATCTGCGACAGACGTCATCACTGACTTTGATCTGAACCGAGACCGGATTGATCTAAGTGCCCTTGGTATCGCGTTCACGGATCTTGTTATCACTGAAGATGCAGGAACAGACCTGACTTTGATCTCCGTTGCAGCCCTTGATTTCGCACTAGAAATCAGTGGAACGGGTCTCGGCCTAACGGCAAACCAGTTCATATTCTCCGCAGCAACAGTTACGGATGGCAGCGAAAGCGATGACATTCTGACTGGTACAGCGGTGGATAATCTCATCTCTGGCGGTGACGGCAATGATCAAATCACCAGTGATCTGGGCAATGATACTCTGTACGGAGATCAGGGCGATGACAGTATTGCCAGTGGTGATGGCCTTGACACGCTATATGGCGGAGATGGCAATGACAGCCTATACGGTGAGAACGGCTATGACGTGATTTATGGCGGCAGCGGCGATGATCTGCTTGATGGTGGATTAGGGGCCGACACGTTGATCGGTGGCGCTGGCAGCGATCAAATCACAGGTGGCGATGGCAACGACGTTCTAACCGGAAGTGATGGCGCGGATACGCTGATCGGTGGCCTGGGCGATGACACGCTAATGGGTGGCGATGGAGTAGATTCCCTGTCTGGTGGTGATGGTGCAGGTGTCTTGATCGGCAATGATGGTGCTGACACGATAGACGGCGGCCTAGGAGATGACACGCTGTTGGGCGGCGACGGAAATGACACGCTGTTCGGTGGCGACGGAGACGATGTCTTCAAATTCGCGAGCGACGGTGAGAACCTGATTGAAGATTTCCAAACAGGAGATGTCATTGACCTCAGCGCTATTACAGAGGCTATAGATTTTGCTTCACTGACAATGACACAAACAGAGGTCAAGGTTCTGTCTGGTTCCAGCGGTGATACAGATTCTGACTCACAGACAACGCCGCAAACTAGGGCAACAACTGTGATTGAGGTTACTCCAGATATGTCCATCACGTTGGAAGATGTTAGAATTTTGGATCTCAGCGCGGATGATTTCCTGTTCTAATCTGAGCCATTGAAAAAACTGAGCCCCCGTTGATGAAATCGACGGGGGCTTTTTAGATCTTTAACAGAACAACAAATTTCAATCAGACTGATCGTTACTCATTCAGTACGACGCAGAACGACAATCAATCCGAACAAATAGCCCCCGCCGATTAGGGACGCGAATGTGCCGGCGGGCAATTGATCGGGAAATAAGAGGACCCGCCCTAAATGGTCTGAGATGACCATCAGCCCTGCCCCCAGTCCCGCCGACATAAACAGCTGAGGACGTGCACGGCTGGCACCCAGCATTTTTGCCGCATGAGGCGCGATGAGGCCCACGAAAGACAACGGCCCCACAATCGCTGTTGCGAGCCCTGCCAAAAGCGCCGAAATACCCAGCAGCACCTCTCGTTCTTTGCGAACGGATACACCTGCCGCGCGCGCCGTATTTGGCCCAATCTCGATTAAATCCAACGAACGATGGCGGGCAACACAGATAGCTAGAAACGCAAGCGCAGTGAACGACAACAGCAAAGCCTGCGGTGCTTGAATGCCTGCGGTCGATCCCGCAAGCCAAGACAATAGCGAAAAGCCTGAATCCCCTGCGTGTGACAGTATGAATTGAATCAACGCATCCAACCCAGCAGCCAACGCAATGCCGGTTAAGATCATAATTGCGGTAGCATGACTGGCGGAACGGTTGATCGTGATCAGCAAACACATGGCCAAAAAGGCCCCCGCAAGCGCACCAGGGATTGCGGCCTGCCTCAGTGCCATATCTCCATAGATGGCCAAACTCACAACCCCCAGTGTCGCGCCGGATGTCAGGCCAACGATATCAGGACTAGCCAAAGGGTTGCGCAATAATCTTTGCAACAACACTCCGCAGATTCCCATCGCCATGCCAGCACCCATTGCTGCAAAAACACGGGGCCAACGCAATTCAAACACCAAAGAAGATCGCGGCCACCAAACCACGCCATCTGCATCTAGAGAAATCAACAGAGCGCCAATAGTGGCACAGATCAGAGTAAGCCCCAATGCGGCCCATGCCCAACTGGGCAATACGCGTTTGTCATGTTGGGCTGAGGCTGCAAAGGGGCTCAGTTGCTTGCCATATCGAAATACAAGCAACAGCAAAACCGGCGCCCCAATCAACGCAGCAGCAGAGCCACTGGGCACCAGCTCTTTAACATAATCGTCTAGGATCAACGGCAATGAATCGGTTGCCAATAAAGCGCTCGCGCCCAAAACGGTGCTTAAGATCACAACCTCTATGGAACGCGATGCCCCGAGCATGCGCGCCAAATTTGGGGCAATCATCCCGATAAAGCCAATCAACCCGACAGTTGTGATCGCAGCAGATGTGGACCAAACGGCCAGCGAAATTGACAGAGCGAGAAATGGCATCACGGCCAGCCCACGCGCCCGGGCTTGTTCGGCACCAAGACGCAATAACATAAGACCACGTGTTAAAAGCAAAGCGATCGGCAAAATGAAAACCAACCTAGGCGCGACCCAGATCACGTCACGCCAATCAGCTTGGGTCAGATCCCCTGCCCCCCAGATGAACAATCGACGCACAGTTTCCGTGTCCAAAAGAACCAAAACCATTGCAATGCCACCGAGAAACACATTCATCGCCATGCCGACAATGATGATATGCAGGCCTCCCATGCGGTTAAGTCCAGCAATCGCCAGCACTGCCGCCGAGGTCAACAATCCACCGGTCATTGCGATCAAGTGCGGAGCAACCCCAAATAGCGAGGGCATAAAACTGGCGGCCAGCACCAAGGCCAACCAAGCCCCAGCAGCGGTTCCCAATGTTGTGGGCGATACGATCGGATTTTGCGTGACTTCCTGCATCACAGCGCCGCTAAGCCCTAAGGCCGCGCCGATTGCGAGCGCCATCACAAAACGGCTTGCCTGTGCTTGCCAAAACAGGATCTGTTCGAAATCTTGTGGGCCAGTTCGTAGCATCTGGATCACATCGATCTCAAAAGCACCGCCTGCCCATAAATGTAGAACCGCGCTGCCAAACAGCAGCGCGATTGCACCAATTAAGGCCTTCATTTCAGCAATTCATCCGCAATCGCCTGTCCGATAAGTCCTACGGACAAAGGGCCGCCATAGGTCCAAAGCGCAGGTAGTTCTGCGTAATTGTCATTGGCCACGAACGGCATGGCTTGCCAAAGTTTTGTGCCATACAATTGATCGGCCTCATCGAACGGCAAGATATTCAAGACTTTTCCGTCTTGCGCCTCGCCCAGTTTTGCAACGGATTTATAGGCCAGCCCCCAACGGCTGTTTTCTACCTCGACTTCATACTGCAAGCCCAGCGCATCCAAAGCTGCTAGAACCGGACTGTTTTCACCATAAACAACACCGCGTTTGCGATCGAGCATGCGGATCACAGTCACCTTGGGTGGCGTTCCATCATATTTTTCAGAAATGACCTGTTTCAGCTCAGCAAGATTGCCATCCATGTCGTTCAATCGTTGCGCTGCCAGATCTTCCTTGCCGAATAATTTCGCCAATTCCAGATAGGTCGCGCGAGCCTGTGCAACATTGTCATGATCTTCGCTATAGGCGGTAAAATGCAATGCCGGGGCGACGCGTTCGACCTGTTTTAACATGGCGTCTTCTTCATCTGCCAAGATGAAAAGGTCAGGTTGCAATCCGAGGATCGCTTCAAAATTTGGCTCACTGCGCTGGCCGATATCTGTCACGCTTTCAGGCATTTCAGGAACCGCGACCCAAGCGCGATAACCGTCAATATCTGCAACTCCAACAGGCACGACATCAAGGGTCAGCAGCGTTTCCGCCAATCCCCAATTGGCCACCACAACACGTTGTGGTGCGGTTTCAAAGCTCTGCGCACCTCGGCTGTCATTAATCGTGATAGGGTCCGCCGTTGCAGCGGTTGCCATAAATGTCAGGCAGGACAAGATGTTGAGAACCTTCATATGAAGTCTCCTAATTAAAAAACTGCGGTCAATTGCCCGGTTTCCGGATGCGGAATAACCGAAGCATGAATGTTAAAGAGGTCTTGGATTTTGGACGGATCCATCAAGTGTTCGGGCACATCGTCAAAGGCAATTTTGCCAGATTTCAGCACGATAATCCGGTCCGCAAAGCGAGCGGCCAGATTCAGGTCATGCAGGATCGTAACCACGCCCCGACCATCTTGATGATTGATCTGGCGCAGCAACCCCAACATGGATTGCTGTTGATGTACATCCAGCGCTGAAACCGGTTCATCCAGGATCAACATTTGTCCCTGTTGCGCCAAAAGCATAGCCAACCAAGCCCGTTGACGTTCACCGCCCGACATTTGGTCGACCATGTGATCCGCAAAACCAATCAGATCAACACACGCGATCGCATCCCCAACCAGCGCATGATCCTCTGCGCTCAAGCGCCCAAGATTTCCACGCCAAGCGAACCGGCCCAATTCAACCAATTCTCGAACCGTCAGGCCCTGAGCAGATCTGATTTCCTGGGGCATATAGGCAATCACTTGCGCCAACTTACGCGCCGAAAAGCGGTTCAACGGCTGACCGCCCAAAGCAATCTGCCCCTCACACCGCTGCAACCCCATAAGAGAGGTCACAAGACTGGATTTTCCAGACCCGTTATGGCCCAGAATAACCGTGAATTCCTCTTGCCTAAACCGCAAAAAAGGAACGCGCAAAACCTCGCGCATTCCGTGTTTTACAGTGACATTCGTCAGCTCATACATCGAGCTTAGAACTCCATCACATAGGATACAGTGACCGCACGACCGGCACCTTGGACGTAGTAGTAGTCATCATAACCATAGGCTTCCACCGAATAGGATTGCTGCAAAGCCGGCACATATTCAGTATCAAACAGGTTAGTGACTTTCACGCCCAATGTGCCGGGCCCAACTTCGAACTGAGCCGCGGCATCGAACAAAGTATAACCTTCCGTCGTTTGAAGGCCGGTAAACTGATCCGAGTCCGGATTACGTCCGCCGACATGCAAAGCATCCAAACGGTAGGCGCCAATGCCATATTCATATTCAGCATAAGCCGTTATTTTGGCAGGGGAAATACGATCCGTTCCCAGATCACTATCTAGCGTTCCATTACCGTCAGTATCATAGCGTCCAGTCATAAAGGTCGCAGTACCGCCAAACGTAAGACCGATTTGTGTATAATAATCTGCTGTTAGCTCAATCCCTTTGATCTCTTCTTTCGCCAGAACCAGATCTAGGTTTTCGTCATACGTCTCGCCGTTATCGGATTGGCTAAAGAAGAACACACCAGAATAGTCCAATGACCCGAACGTGCCCCGCAAACCGACTTCGTAACTGGTTGTTTTTTTACCTTCGACACCGGATGCGACATCCGTAATTGTCCCGTCGGCCAATGCGCGCGCCAAGCTTCCGAGTTCGAAGGCCTCGGAAATGCCACCAAAGACTGTTACGCTATCCGAAATGTCATAGGATGAGGAAATGTTCCAAAGGGGCTCTTGGAAATTTAAGTCACCACCGGTGACATCTGTTCCGTCTTCATTTGTGAAATCACCTACGGAAACGTCCAGAACTTCGTGGCGCACACCAAATGTAAGGGATCCACGACCGCCGATATCAATCGAAGCCTGCAGGAATGGTGCGTAGCCTTGCATGTCCAATTCAGGATAACCTGATGGAGCATCGATATCGTTCACAACCGTTTTATCAGTAATGTAATCTAGACCATATGTGAGATCGATCACATCGGAAATCGGTGTATTGAATGTCAAACGTGCGCCAGTCTTCTCGCTTTCGGTTTCATATTGTGGATATTCGTATCCAAGATATGAGGTCCGCGTAAATGTGGTCACCTTTTCGTTGCGATAAACTTGCAGATCCATCGTTCCTCCAAAGATATCGGAGTTGATGTATTTCAAGTTATAGGTGCGGTTTTTCGTGCCCGGAGACACTGTGTTTAGATCGCCCTCAGACGGGCTGGCAGAAATACCATCGTCAAAGCTACCACCGCCGACAACACCCGCATAGTCACTGTCTTGCTCATAGTTATAAACGTTGACGGACCCTTCAATGCGATGCTGATCAACCTCATAGCCAAGCTTCACCAGCCCATTGAAGTTTTCAACATCGTCTAGACCACCTTGGCTTCCAAAACTATCTGGAGGACGACGCGTTCCGTCAGGTGTGAAGGAAGCACCGGTTTTCTCTGCACCCAAAGACACCAAATAGTCAAAGTTTCCGATTGTCTTGGATGTGGTTGCAAAGATGCTTTGTGAAAAGCTGTCTTCTACGTGGCCGGGTTGGAATTTGAAGGAGTAGCCGAGCGAGCTAACGGCTTCGCCCTCTTCTGGACGTTTGGTAACGATATTGACCAATCCCCCAGCGCCACCAAATCCATATGCAGATGTGGCCCCGCGAATGACCTCAACCTGACCGATAGCGGAGGTGCCGATACCGTTAAGGCCGCGATAATCAACATTCAAAGTGTTCGTTTGTGGCACACCGTCAATCAGGGTTAGAAAGTTCCGCCCGCGAATGGTTTGGCCATAGTTGGTCAGGTTCTCGGTCGATGGTGCAACACCTGGTACTGTTTTCGCTAGAATATCGCCAATGGTCGTGTTGACCGTGCTGTTTTTCGCGATCTCTTCTGCCGTCACAACAGAAACAGAAACGGATGTTTCATCAATCGGCGTTTCCGTTCCACGATTCGCGCTCAACACGAGTTCGCCAAGATAAGACGTATCTTCCTCTTGCGCATAAGCAGCTTGGCCAGCAAGCAATGCCACCATGCTAATAGAGCATTTTAAAAGCTTCATTTTTTGTCCCTCAGGTTCCATGATTTATCGAAAAAGGGGGCGCATTTTTGCTATTTTTCCCATTTTTCGGTGCACAGGACCTGGCGATTGCTGGGAGGTGCGCGGCCTCTTAAATCTCAACCTTACAGCAACACAACAAAAACAGTCAGGAATTTCTTACCTTTCATAAAGCCGTGGCCTTTTTGCTATAGATCAGACTGGCCTGTGACCTTGAGCTCTTAGCGTTTTCCGTGCAAAAAGCATCTAAATTTCGAGGATGTTAAACGCATCTAAGGTCGCCAGCATCGAATTTACACCTCATGTCAGCCAAACATGCATTCAATACATTTGTGAGGCCCCATGGCGAACAACACTGTCTACACTGATTTGAAACAACTCGCCTTCCCTGCCCTAGAAGCTGCGATGCTACATGAAGCACGCATCCATGAGTTGCCCATTCTGGAACATAGCGCGGGGCGGCTTAGCATCGACGCGGAATATGGTAGTTTTGGTATCACAGCCCAGGATGAAGGCCTGCGATTAGAAGTCAGCGCAGAAGAAACAGACAAATTGCATATGATCCGCGAAAGCGTTGTCGATCATCTGCTGCATTTTATGCCGGATCTCGCAGGTGCCATAAAATGGTCTGATAATATGAAGATCGGCGCACATCCTGAGAATTTTCAATTCGTTGAAATCCTGGGCTCCGCCCCCCTGAACCAAGACTTTCATCGCCTTGAAGTTCGCCTCTCTAAACCCGAGTTATTTGTCAGCGGTGCTTTGCATTTTCGTTTCGTGCTGCCTGCCCCCGAAAACGCGGATCCAGAATGGCCCGTTCTAAACGAAACAGGATCGACAACCTGGCCCACCGGCGACAAAGAATTGCACCGCCCCGTCTACACAGCACGCCATTTTGACTATGAGGCAGGCACTGCCATCGTTGATGTTTATGACCACGAAGGCGGGCGCGCCATTACATGGGCCAAAACCGCGGCGCCGGGCATGCAGAGCGCAATTACCGGACCGGGTGGCGCGCGCATTCCAGCGACGAAAAAACTGGTTATTTGTGGTGATGAAACAGCCTATCCAGCAATCGGTCGCATTCTGGATGCGTCTCCAGATGCCATTGGTGAAGTGGTTTTGTTCAATCATAGCGGATTGAAGGATTATGATATCACATGCCCGTCAGGCATGACTTTGACTTGGGTTACCCCGGTGGACGAAATCGATTTCGCTCAAACAGCGACTGACATGGTGCAACGCAATCCAGACGCAATGTTCTGGTTCGCCAGCGAAGCCGGACAGGCGGATGCGATACGCCAGCATGAGGTCATTCAAGCGCGTCCAAAAGACCAGATCAAAATCGCACGCTATTGGTCGCGGGGAACAGTCTAAAATCTTGAGGCAAGGGCATAAAGTGGACGATTTACGTGCCGGAAACGCCCAAATACATCACAGGTTACGCTGCATCAAACAGCAATCCATGATCCATCCATGCGTTTCTCGGGCATCCGCACGCAAGCTTCGGATCTTTTCAGCGACATCGCGCAAGTGCCCGCTGACTAAGATCTGCTGGTCCATACCCAGATACGCCCCCCACCAGACATAAAGCCCATCTGATGGCAGATGGGTAAAATCCGCGCGTCCGTCCAACATAACGGCAATACGATCAACCCCGTCCGGCCAACCTTGTTCACGTAGATTGCGACCCGTTGTCACCTGAACTGCGCCCCCGACGGCATTAAACGGGATTGCATGCGCGGCTGTTAATGCCTGCAAAGCCGTAATCCCTGGAACAACGCGGATGTTGGGTTTCGGTGCCAGCCGATCCGCGATGCGCAACGTGCTGTCATACAGTGAAGGATCCCCCCACACCAAAAGCGCAACTGGCCCCGTCACGGCATGGGGCAATGCCGATTGCCAGCATCGTGCGATTTCGTCATGCCAGTGTGAGACACGTTTTTGATAAGGTAGGGATGGATCGCGCACCGGATAGTCGAACACAACGATTTGGGCGCGGCTGCCGGATGCGGCAATGATCTCGTGCCGAACTCGTACCAAGTCTGACTTTTCTTCACCCTTATTCGGCATCAAGATGACATGTGCATCGCGCAACGCCTGCATGCCCTCTTGCGTTACATGCGCAGGGCTACCAGCACCAATCCCAATCAAATAAAGATCTGTAATCATTTTGCCTCAGACATGCGAAACCCGGCACGTCTTACGGTGCCGGGCTGTGTTTCACAACGGTATTTGGCAATCATGCGGCGTTATAAAGACGATCCGTAAGAATGCCGGTTTTCTCTAGGCGTCGCAGCGCCTTTGCAGCGGCCAGAACAGCCAAATCCGCAACCGGTTCAATCAAAACGACCAGCATGTAGGCACCGCCAAAACTGATCACAGACGACATGGTGCCAACCGTAAATCCTTGTCCATAGAACGCCCAAAACGCGACCCAGGCAACAACGCCGCCTTGGTAGACAACCGACAATTTCAGAACATCGCTATACGACCAATCGACATAGGCCCGATCTTGGGGAAGCACACGTTTGGCCAGTTCAGAAACAGCAAAAAGTGGAACCAACAGCGTTGTCACATTAACGAAATACATGGGCATGTCGCTGGGTGCAAAGAACGCCCCCTGAACTGCTAGTCCCAAAGCCAAACCAAAAGCGGCAGGCGCGGCGCCTAATAACAGGAACAATGTCGTCCCCAAAATGAAATGTACTTCAGAAATACCCACTGGGAAATGTGGCAAAACTTCAAAGAACACAAATGTACCGATTGCGGCCAGAAGGACGCGCACAGCAAACGACGCGATATGACTTGTCTTAAGGTCCTGCCAAGCCAATTTTGCCGCATAGGCACCACAACCAGCAGAGGTTGCGACCGCAAAAGCCATTTTGGCGCCGTGAACGATGCCGGGTTCGATATGCATATTTTATCCTTTCAAACCGCCCCACCCGGCGGCGTTGTATTTGCCCGAACGGGCGCTTCATTTACGGCAGGTCTCCTGACTTGCGTGTCATCACATTTGCCGCCTTCCCAACCCGGTGCGGATCAGTGGCTTTGGCAAACGCTCTTCGCTTACAGTTGCGGGGGCAGTCTTGGATTTTCACCCTGTTCCCATTTTCAGCCGTCAGAGGCGGCACCGTTATTTCAAGCTAGCTGCGATTTGATCATTCTGGCAAGCAAAAACAGACGACTAATCCGCCAATGGACCAAATAGAATGAGCGCAGGCGTATCCCCAATATGCTGATCTAGTTTTTCAGCCAATTGACGCAGCGTTCCGCGCCAAAGTGTTTCTGCATTCAGTGAGACGGCTTCGGCCAACAAAGCAGGCGTTTCTGGTGAAAGACCACTATCCGTCAAACGTTTATACAATTTGCCAAACGTGCGCTTTCCCATGAAAATAACAGTGGTTGCCATCGGATCAGCAATCGCATCCATATTGACATCTTCGGGCAAGGCACCAGTCACATCATGCCCGGTTAGAAATTGCACACGACGCGCCGAATGGCGGCGGGTCAACGGAATTCCCGCAGCCGCAGCCGCCGCGCAGGCAGACGGTACGCCGGGAATAATTTCGTGATCAATTCCGGCATCTCGCAACGCTGTCAGCTCTTCCTCTAAACGGCCAAAAATGCCGCTATCGCCAGATTTCAAGCGTACGACACGGTTATGCGTTTGGGCATAATCGACCAGCAACTGGCTAACATGTCCCTGTTTCGGTGAAGGCCGCCCTGCCCTTTTTCCTACAGACACAAGCAAAGTTTCTGGTTGTGCATGAGCCAAAATGGGCGTTTCAGACAAATCATCGTAAAGCACGACATCAGCCTGTTGCAGCCGTTTTACCGCTTTAACAGTCAACAATTCCGGATCACCCGGACCCGAACTAACAAAGCTGACAAACCCGCTCATTCTTGTTCCTCATGGGCAATCAAATGGAAAAACGTACCGCTTACCGTGCCGCGCTTTGATCCTGTTTCCACGACAGATTTTCCATCTGCATCAAAAACCTGTGCAAGCGGGGCATCCGGTTGTTCCAGAATTGTTGAATAATGGAATTCATGTCCACGCAGACAGGACCCTGCCGCAAAGCCGGCAATATCTGCATCTAAAACCGCACGTCGATAGCCCAGGTGGAATTTGCGTTTTTCGTAACTGGTCACCAACCCCAAAAGCCCGAACATTTCATGCCGGGCACCTTGTTTGTCGATCAATCCGGCACCCAACGCCATGTACCCGCCACATTCGCCATGTATTGGTTTGGTGCGCGCATGGGTTTGAAGCGCGTTACGGCATGCCGACGCTGCCGCCAGCCGACCCGCATGCAATTCGGGATAGCCCCCCGGTAGCCAGACCAGATCAGCCGATGGATCCGGAATCTCATCCGCTAAGGGCGAAAAGGGCATAATTTCCGCGCCCGCTGCGCGCCATCCCTGTATCAAATGCGGATAGACAAACGAAAATGCATCATCTTGCGCCAATGCAATTCTTTGTGCAGGCGGTTTGGGTAGTTTGCATTCTGCCGCAGGTCCAATACCCTTTGCTGCGTTTCGAATGTGATCTAGATCTACATGCTCTCTTAAAAAGCTCGCATAACCTGAAATTGCAGTTTCCAAATCGGGATGCTCGGCTGCTTGCACTAGGCCCAAATGCCTTTCAGGCAAGGTCAAATCTCGATTTCGCGGCAAAACACCAAGAACGTCGATGCCTGCATGTTCCATACCCCTACGCGCAAGACGCTCGTGACGGGGTGATGCAACGCGATTTAGGATGACACCGGCAAAAGGCACGTCCGGATTGTACATTTTGAAACCAAGCGCGGTGGCCGCAGCTGATTGCGCCTGCCCACCAACATCAACGACCAAAACAACTGGCCATCCAAAGCGCAGGGCAGTTTCTGCACTAGAACCAAACCCAGACTGCCCCTTGGTCGCAACCCCGTCGAATAGTCCCATCGAACCTTCTGCAACGCAAATATCTACGCCGTCAGACAATCCATGGATTGAGCGCAGCAGCGCATCAGGCATGGCCCAACTGTCTAAATTATAGGATGCACGCCCAGATGCGGCCCGATGAAATGCAGGGTCGATGTAATCGGGCCCGGATTTAAAAGGCTGAACACGTAACCCATCATCGGCAAGCGCACGCAACAGACCAAGCATCACTGTGGTTTTGCCCGTGCCTGATGCAGGGGCAGAAATCAAAATGCCACGCATCAGTCGTCTCCTTCTTTCCACGTAATCCAATCGCTATCCGCGCTTTGAGGTCGGTAACGACGGTCATAATCGGTTGCGTAAAGACAACTTTCTTCGAAATCTGACGCGTTCAAGACAGGCCCAACAAGGATCAGCGCAGTTCGCGTCACTTCTGGCATCATTTTCATGCAGATATCGCCCAAATTTCCTCGCATGACGCGCTGATCCGGCCAACTCGCACGATAAACGACGGCGACAGGACACTCGATCCCATAATAAGGGATAAGGTCCGTCACGGCGTGTTCCAGATTCTGGATGGAAAGATGCAAAGCTAAAGTCGCACCTGTTTTGGCAAAATTCGCAAGGCTCTCACCATCAGGCATTGAACTTGCCCGTCCCTGTGTACGGGTCAGCACCAAAGACTGCGCAACGCCTGGCAGTGTCAGTTCTGTCCCCAACACCGCTGCCGCAGCTGCAAAAGATGGCACCCCTGGTGTAACCGTGAAGGGAATATCTTCTTCCTTCAAACGTCTGACCTGTTCACCCATCGCCGACCAAACCGACAAATCCCCGGAATGTAGACGCACAACATCCTTCCCCTCCTGATGAGCCTGCCGAATTTCTGCAATGATCTGATCCAAATCCAAAGGTGCCGTATTGATCAAACGCACATCATCTGGACAGTGTTTCAAAATCTCTTTGGGCACCAATGATCCTGCATAGAGGCAGACCGGACAAGCAGCTATCAGATCCCGTCCACGTAAGGTCAACAAATCAGCTGCGCCCGGTCCGGCGCCGACAAAATGCACAGTCATACCCAGTCTCCTTTTGCGATTGCACAAGTCGCCATGCGATCTGACGAAACGTTTCTAGGCTTTAACAAATGAGCATATTGTCCCGCTGCCGCCAGAGCCACAGCCTCAGAAACAGATCCTGAATTTCGATATTTTTCAGATGCAAAAGAGTAGGTTGATACCGTTTGAGATTGTATTTCCACCTCGGAACAAGGCCGGATAGGTAGGTCCAAATGAAGAGCAAGATCTTGAAAAACCTGCAATTCCACCTTATCTTCTGGCGCTGCAATTGCTTGGACCTGCGCCTGATATTGCGTGATGTTCAAAGCTTCTAATAAGCTCTCAATCGTAGTTCCATTGCGGAATCCGAACCCTGCAACGATCATAACGTCACACCCCACTGAACAATCGGATAGGATGCGGACCACCCGCGCATGCGCCCCAATGGCTTTGCATGTGACAATTCAATCCTCATCAATTCTCCACCCAAACGCGCATGCGTTTCGGCCAAAATAGCTTCGCTTTCCAAGGTAACGGCATGGGCGACGATGCGCGTTCCAACGGGAGTAATTTTCTGCAAATGCGCGATCAATTCCCGACTTAGCCCACCGCCGATAAATATAGCGTCAGGTGTGGGTAATCCATCAAGCGCCTCAGGGGCGCTCCCTGTCATCACCGTCAATCGATCGACACCCAAGTCCAGTGCATTTTGCGATATCACAGCTGCACGTTCAGAGTTTTTCTCGACAGACACAGCGCGAAGCGAAGCATCATGCAACAACCATTCAATCGCGATCGATCCTGAGCCTCCGCCAATGTCCCACAGGACCTCACCTTTCTGCGGTGCGAGCGCGGACAAGGCCAATGCACGTACAGGACGTTTGGTTATTTGACCGTCATTGGCGAACCATGTGTCAGGTTTTCCGGTACATAATGGCAGGGCCCCGTCACCCTTCAGGGCAATTGCTGCACACAAAGGATGCGCAAAATGCCCGTCGCAGGCATGAGCGCGAAATTGGGAAACACGTTCCGCGGGACCACCCAAGGCCTGCCCTACATAGACTTCTGACTGACCGAAACCCACGTCATTGAGGTATTTACATAGCTGTTTCACAGCTTCACCATCCCGCAATGTCACGATGACTCTTTCTTCATTGCTCAAAATTGGGCGAAGCCTAGACATTGGTGCAGCGTGCAAACCTAGACATTTGGTGTTTTCCAACGACCAACCCAACCGATTTGCCATAAGGGCAAAACAGGAAATTCCAGGGAAGGCCTGCCATTCATCTGGGGCCAGATGCCTTGAAAAAACCGAACCAGCACCGAACCAAAAGGGATCACCAGAGGCAAAAACAACAACGTTTTTCCCTCGCATTTCCAGCAACTTAGAAATTCCATCCGCAAACGGAACCGGCCATTTTACGGAAGGAACAGTCAGTTCGGGCAGCAGGGCTAAATGACGAGATGGCCCCATGACCACCTCGGCCGATTGCAACGCTTTTCGACTTGCACCAGTTAGCCCATCCAGACCATCTTCGCCCACACCAATTATCGTCAACCAAGGACCATCAGACATGCTGTCCCCCCAATCTAACAATGCGCCCGCGCCTAAAGTCTTGGTGCTGGCAGGAACCGCTGAAGCGCGCAAACTGTGCAAACGTTTGGCCGAATTGGGCATAGACGGGCATGCGTCGTTGGCAGGACGCGTGGATCGACCGGCTGATTTGGCCCTGCCGGTTCGGGTCGGCGGCTTTGGTGGATCGGAGGGTCTGCAAAACACGTTGAAGCAAAACGGGTTTACTCATGTTATCGACGCCACACATCCTTTCGCAGCGCAAATGACGGAAAATGCTCATATTGCCTGTAGCCATTTGGGTGTGCCCTTGTGCGTTTTGACACGCGAACCATGGACGCCTAACGAGGGAGATAATTGGATATCTGTACCGACTATGGCAAGCGTGATGGACGCATTGGATGGCCCGTCTATGCGTGTTTTTCTTGGTATTGGGCGGCAAAACCTGCCTTTGTTTTCTGCGCACCCACAACATGATTACCTGTGCCGTGTGATAGATGCGCCGGAACAGATGCCCGCCATCCCGTCTATCAAATTGCTGCGTGCGAAAGGCCCTTTTACCCTGCAAGATGACATCGATTTGCTCTCTGCACACCGAATTGAGGTGGTCGTGTCCAAAAATTCTGGTGGCAGCCTGACACGATCTAAAATTGATGCCGCGCGAATACTTGGATTGCCAGTTATTATGATCGACCGCCCAAAGCCGCCGAGTGGCGACCACTATTTCGAGCAGTTTTTTCAAATTGACGATGTGATCACCTGGCTTGGACATGCCTGACCCTATGCTTCTACGGATCGCGGTGTGTATACAAACACGCCGTTTTGCCCGCCTGTCTTAGGAACAATTCTGGTTGTGGAGGATCCAACGATCACAATGGTCCGCATATCGGCCATCTCGGGTCGACAATCAGACAAAGGTACAACCCGAATATCTTCATCTAAAGTCGAGACAGATTTTGCAAACATCAGGACGCGATCTGGCGTACATGTCGTTTTAAGCACATTTAATATACGCGAAAAGCCTTCTGGGCGAAATTTTGATCGCGGATTGTAAAACGCCATCGCGAAATCGCCCTCGACTGCCAAACGAACCCTTTTCTCGATCAATTCCATTGGTTTCAAGTTGTCGCTTAGATTAATCGCACAAAAATCGTGACCCAAAGGTGCCCCAATACGTGCGGCTGCGGCCAACATAGCAGTGATCCCCGGACAAACCTCAATATCCAAGGCACGCCACTGCTCAGGACCGGTTTCCATTGCTTCAAATACAGCTGCGGCCATCGCAAACACGCCTGGGTCGCCAGACGACACGACAACAACCTTCTTCCCGTCTGCGGCCATTTCCAGCGCAGCTTGCGCGCGTTCTAATTCGACCCGGTTGTCACTGGCATGCAAGCGCAGATTTGGCCGAGGCTCAATGCGTTTAACATAAGGAATATACCCAACAATATCAGTCGCTTGATCTACAGCCGCCTGCGCTTCAGGCGTGATCAGATGTGCATTCCCCGGCCCGAGACCGACAATTTTTAGACTCCCCTGCTCATCCCCAGTCATGGTCGTCGTCCTTGTCCATGAACGATTAGAATAGAAAAATAGGGGGCTGTGTCAGCTTGATAATCATCCAATTTTTGAACTGTCTGACCTTCCATCGCCGCGTATTCGACGATCCATGCATCTTGCGCGCGTCCCGCTGCGGCCAAAACAGACCGCACTTTGGCCAGATTCCGCCCCACTTTCATGAAAACCAACGCATCCGATCCCGCCGCTTTGTCCCTTAAGTGATCTTCGGGCAAAGTCCCCATAAGGACAGTCAAAACATCATCACCCCAAGTAATCGGCATACCTGTCGCTGTCCAAGCCGCCGACATACCTGTGATCGCTGGAACAATTTCGACGTCTCGATCCGCATGAAGTCGTGAATGTAAGTGCATGAAAGATCCATAAAAAAATGGATCTCCTTCACATAGAACCACGACATCCAACCCTTGATCAGTCAATGCTTTCAGTTTTTCACAGCTTGCTTCATAAAAGCGGGCCAGGCAATGATTGTACTCTTGAGATTCAAATGGAAGTTCCGTGGTTACCGGATATTCCATGGGGTATTCCACGGCAGAAGGATCCAGCATACCGTCAACAATTTTTCGCGCTTGCCCGGGTCGCCCTTTTTTTCGAAAATAGGCAACATGCTTGGCCTGCCGCAGCAACCTGTCGGCACGTACAGTCATCAAATCGGCAGCACCGGGGCCGAGGCCAAGCCCGTATATTTTTCCAACCGTCATTCTACGCGACTCGCCAACGCATTAATAGCGGCAACCGTTATGGCACTGCCCCCAAGACGTCCTTCAACGATACAACAAGGCACGGGTTGCGCTTCGAATAAAGCAGCTTTGCTTTCAGCTGCACCGATAAATCCGACGGGGCATCCAATGATGGCCGCGGGTCTTGGGCAATCTGGGTCTTGCAACATATTCAACAAATGAAACAACGCGGTTGGCGCGTTGCCAATCGCGACCAAAGCCCCCGCTAAACGCGGTCGCCATAATTCCAATGCAGCCGCTGAACGGGTATTGCCCATATCGGCCGCCATGCCGGGAACCTCGGGTGCACGTAATGTGCAAATCACGTCATTTTCCGCAGGCAGACGTTTGCGTGTCACACCTTCGCTGACCATATGAGCGTCGCATAGGATTGGTGCGCCATTGGCCAGCGCAGCGCGCGCTACATCTGAAAATCCCGGACTAAATTTCAAAAAAGGTGCCAGTTCGACCATGCCAGACGCGTGAATCATGCGAACGGCAACTTGTTCATCTGCAGGCGCAAAAAGATCCAACTGCGCTTCAGATCTAATTGTGGCAAAAGACTGCCGGTAGATTTCGGCCCCGTCCTTTTCATAGTCATACATCAGTCGATACCGCTTTCCTTCAAGGCGTCTTGCAAACTAAGCCCTCTTTTCACAGGCCTGTCCCATGCTGTTCCGTTGCACACAAGGTCAAAAGCGCCATTTCGCCCAACCAAAGTGGCCTTGGCAGGTCGCGGATGCGCACAGCCCTTTACACAACCAGACACATGTAGTCCTGATGCGCCAGTGAGATCAATATTGGTTAGCACAGACCGTGTTTCGACGCTGGATTGTGGACATAGCGGTGCACCATAGCAGGCATTCACAGTCAATCTGCCATCTTGCCGGTCAGTCACAAATCCCTGCAAATCTGGAACATCCGGCAAGGGCAGCGCGATCATACGCCATGGTGTCACCCGGAACGCATCGATGGGGCATATGTCTAGCATCTGTACTAAGGCCTGCGCTGTAATCTGCCCGAACGCGGCACCAACAAGGACAAAATCCTGAGCTTCATAACGACCCGGCCGGGCAGACCACGTGCCCGATTTTGGCGCACGCCCCTGCCAAACATCAGGAAAAGGTGTGGCATCCACCAGGCGCGCCATGCGCCTATGCTGTTTTCTATTTCGATCAAACCAATGCACCATGTCCCGCAAGGTTTCCTTGGCACTATCCAGTGTAACAACAGTGCCTGTCGCACAGCCATCAGCGCGTAAAATCAGCCCTTCCTGTCCGCGTTCGAACCGGAAATCTGCGGGCGCATCGCGCAGGACAGCGGTCGGTCCGACATCAACGGCGTATCCGACCTTGGCTGGCAGCTCGGGTAAATTTGGCAAAAGCGACCTAATGATTTTTGCCAAAACGTCATTTTCATCATCGGCTTGCCAAAATGGCGTGGTGATAATGTTTCGACGCATTTCAAGCGCCGGGTCTGCATCCAACAGTCTCAAGTCATTTAGCCGATCCAGAACCGTATCAGAGTTTTGTTCGGACACGCCTCTGATTTGTAGATTGGCCCGATTGGTCAGGTCGATCACACCGCTTCCATAGCGCATTGCAATATCAGCCAGACCCAACCCTTGATTTCGGCTCAATTCCCCTTGCAGTGGGCGGACACGAAACACCAATCCATCGCCGGACATCATCGGGCGATACGCGCCCGGGCACCAACCTTTGACCTCTGGTATGCTCATGACAGCATCTCCAGATCTGCAATGATTGCATTGCGCCGCGATTTCCACAGACCAGCATCGCGCAGAGATCTAAACCGCTCTAGCATCGCCTGAAACGCCATCGGGTTGGCGTCTTGCAAAAATGCACGCACTGGTTCTTTGCCCATGGTCGCTTCAAAATATTGGTCAAACAAATGCGGCCCCACCGCATCGGCCAAATGCGCAAAAGCCGCCATGTGATCAAGTGTTGCCGCGATTTCAGCAGCACCACGTGCCCCATGGCGTTGCATGCCGGCAATCCAGTTTGGGTTCGCCGCCCGCGCCTGAACAACACGCGAAACTTCTTCTGATAGCAAGCGCGCTTTTGGAACATTGGGTTGCGTGGCATCCATGTGATAAGGCGTGACCCTGCCGCCACTGATAGCCTTGGCCGCGATAAACCCAGCCTCGTGAGCAGCATAATCCGATGCCAATAAAAGATCAGTTTCAGGCATATCTTGGACATGTAAAAACGCATCTGCGCGCTCTACCCGGGACATAATCCCAGCAAGATCTTTTTCTGCATTATCACCATCAAATGCCCAGGAACTGGCCTGCAACCACATATTTCCGGCCTTTTGTCGTGCGTCATCCCCGTAATCTTCCAATGCTTGCCCCATGGACAGGCCATATTCCCCCGGCGCTGGACCATAAACACCCGACACATTCTGGCGTTGAACGAACGGGTTCCAGTCTAGGCTTTCATCACGTTGTGCCAGCTTGCGTAGCGCAAGATTAAAGAGGGACGATAGGCTGGGGAAAACATCGCGGAACAGGCCAGAAATGCGCAAAGTCACATCGATACGAGGATATTCCAGTTCTGCGATCGGGACAATTTCGACGCCACTGACCCGTTCGGATCCGTCATCCCAAACAGGTCGCGCACCGAGCAGCGCAAGGGCAAGCGCGAATTCTTCGCCCGCTGTACGCATCGTTGCCGACCCCCACATGTCGACAACCAAACCTTTGGGCACATCGCCGTGGTCCTGCATATGGCGTCGTATCAGTTCTTGGGCCATTTTTTGGCCTTGGGCAAATGCAGCACGGGTCGGCACAGACCGTGGGTCTGTCGTGAACATGTTTCGCCCTGTTGGCAACACATCCAGCCGACCACGATAAGGGGAACCTGATGGACCTGCCTCGATACGTTTTCCCGCCAAAGCGTCTAACAAAGCATGTTTTTCGGCAATTCCGGTATGATTGGCGTCGAAAGTAGACTGATCATCCGCCCTGCCCCAAATATGCAGACCATCGCCAAACTGGCTTTCTTTGATATCACACACAAAGCGATCAATGCGTGCAATCGCTTCAGCGCTGCACATCTCTGGTTCTATCCCTAGATCTCCCGACACGCCTTTCGCAGCCGCCTCTTCGCGAATGTCTGATTGTAACCTGTCACGTCGCCGAGGATCCAAACCATCTGCATTGGAAAACTCGTCTAACAGCGCCTCAAGTCGTGTCAGGTTTTGGGGCGTCTCGGACGCTTTCATCGGGGGGGGGATATGGCCCAGTGTGACGGCCCCGATCCGTCGTTTCGCCTGTGCGGCCTCCCCCGGATCGTTGACAATGAAGGGATAGATGACAGGCGTATGTCCAACCAAAATATCCGGCCAGCATGTATCAGACAGCGCAACCGATTTGCCCGGCAACCATTCCAATGTACCATGCGCACCGATATGCACGATAGCGTCGGCCCGTTCTTGCAACCACAGATAAAAGGCGACGTAGCTATGGCGCGGCACCCGTTCGAGATCATGATAATCATAGCCGCGATTATTGACATCGCCACGCTCGGGTTGAAGCGCAAAATAGCATTTCCCAACTTGTTGTGCAGGAATGCGCAAACCCGTGCCGTCAAAACACGGATCATTTTCCACTGCCCCCCAAGTATCAAATAGGGTTGTGCGAATGGTTTCAGGTAGCCGTTCCAACGCCTTTACATAATCTTCTAGCGCAAAGACGAGATCGCTCTGCCGTAGCTCGCAATGATCCAGCGCGCCAATTGTATAGCCCGCTTCGGCCATATCCTGTGCGATCGCATGTGCAGAGGCGATGGCATCCAAGCCAACCGCATGCCCATCCTGCCAATCCTTTCCCGGATATGTCGACAGGATCAGGGCAACGCGACGATCTTGAACGGGTCGCGCGGCCAAGGTCAACCAACCATGCACACGCGCAACTGCAGCCTTAATGCGCGTTGGTTCGGGCATATGCGCATGACATGCGAATTGGAGATGCGGATCGAAAACATCTTTTTCTTTGAACGAAATAGGTCCCAAAAATATCCGGCCATCCACCTCTGGCAAGACAACATGCATTGCCAAATCTGTCGGCGACAACCCCCTGTCCGCCTCGTCCCATGCCGCGCGGTTTGACGTCGCTAATGCGACCTGAAAAACCGGCACATCACCTATATCTAAGGGTGATGAACCATCTTTTCCTTTGCCAGAAAATGCCGTCGCATTGACGATCGCAGAGGGTTTTAGTGTGGTAATCTGCGCCCGCAGCCAACTGGCCGCTTTCGGTGCTTTCAGCGAAGGTGCAAACAGCCCGATACAGGCATACCCTTGCTCTTCAAACGCCCGAAACAATGCACGAATAGCCCCTAAATCCGCCGACACCACGTAAGATCTATAAAAGGTAATCAGCACAAGTGGGCGTTTTGATGGGGTATAATCATCTGGATCGATGACACCCATATCTGGACACCACGCGCCCATATTTGGCAGGCTGGTCACATGCTGGCTGGGTTTTGCATAAAGCCCCGATGCCAGTGCCATCTGCGCCAAAGCAGCCTGTGCCGCCGCAACGCCACCGGTATCGCAAAGATGGGTCAATCGGCGCAGGGTCGCCTGTGGCACGGTTGAGATTTGCTCTAATTGCGGGTCAGCCCGACCATCCGCAGGCAACACCGCCAACGCGATCCTCTTGCGTTGTGCGAGATCTCGAACAGATTGCAAACCATAAGACCAGTATGCCTGCCCCCCGATCAGACGGATCAAAATCCCTTTCGCCCCAATCAAGGTTTGCTCGATATATGTGTCGACCGATAATGGATGCTTTAACGCCGCCAAATTGGCCAAACGCAGGCTGGGCAATTTGCCGTCAACGCCACCTGAGGCATGCCACGCTTTCGCAAAAACATTCAGGTCACTGTCAGACAGTGACAGCACCACAATATCGGCAGGGCTTTGCTGCAGATCCTGTGGCGCATCGGTCTCATCCAGACCGGCATTTTCGCGAAAGACGACATGCATTGCAGTTTAGGCCGGTTCAGGCTTGTGACAGCCCAGCGCCGTTTCAATCACGTCACGGCGAATGTCGTCATGTTCTGCAATGACAACCAAACGTCCCTGACGAGGTTCGCCCGGTTTCCACATGCGATCATATTGGTGACGCACGCGCGCACCCACGGCCTGGACCAAAAGGCGCATCGGTTTTCCCGCAACCTCGGCATAGCCTTTGACCCGCAAAATGTTGTGATCTTTCGCCAAGACCTCGATCGCGGCAACCAAAGTTTCAGGCGAGGTCAGAGCCGGGATATCAACCACGATGCTTTCAAAATCATCATGATCGTGATCATGCGGAGCATCGTGATGGGACGGGCGTGCGTCCAAATCATCCTCAGCTGCGGCCTCAAGCCCAAGGATCACGCGCGGGTCGATGATGCCTTCGGCCACTTCAACCACAGGCAATACCCGCGGCGTGTGGGCCGCGATAACCTCTTTTGCCTTTGCAACACCATCGGGGCCTGCAAGGTCTGGCTTGGTCAACAAAACGATGTCGGCGCATGCAAGCTGATCTTCGAACACTTCTGACAGAGGCGTTTCATGATCCAAACTGTCATCTGCCTCGCGTTGTGCATCAACAGCCGCGACATTTGCAGCAAATCGCCCTGATGCAACGGCTTCAGCATCGGATAGTGCGATAACGCCATCCACGGTAATGCGTGATCGGATATCAGGCCAATCAAATGCTTTTAGCAACGGCTTTGGCAATGCCAAACCGGACGTCTCGATCAAGATATGTTCAGGGCGCGGCTCTAACGCCATCAGCGCCTCAATCGTTGGAATGAAGTCATCCGCAACTGTGCAGCAAATGCACCCATTGGCCAATTCTACGATATTTTCGGCGGGACAATCCGGGATAGCGCAGGATTTCAATATGTCACCATCGACCCCGACATCCCCAAATTCATTCACCACAACCGCCAAACGTTTGCCGCCGGGATTTTGCATCAAATGACGGATCAAGGTCGTTTTTCCGGCACCCAGAAAACCGGTCACAACAGTGACGGGCAGTTTTGCAAGATCGCTCATGTGTTTTAGTCCTTTGCAGCAGGTGTTAATGGCGGGATGCGCGCCACGCAATTGCGTTTGAAATGTTCGGGCCGCTGACGCCAAGGGATCACCCCGTCTGCGGTTTCGCTATATTGAACCGCACCATCCAGCAGCATTTCAGCATCGCCAGACTGTAGGTTTCCATACACATAGGTCCATTGCTGCGCACCATCGCGCAACACCACAGAACATCCGCTATCGCAGTTTTGCAGGCACTCCGTCGGCGTCACTTTTACACTATCGGGCACGTCATGTGCGATGACAGCCTCGTATAGCGCCTGACCGGGACGCATATCCCCTTCTGGGATCTCTTGCCCAGATCGACATTTGATACAGACCAACAGCTCTGCCATATCATTCGCTTTCTCTTTGCTGGGGATATGCCGGGAACCACTTATACAAATCTGCATAAGTGAGACGCGCCGACACTAGGACACCCCGCCCAGTTCGTTGTTTCGATGTTGGCAGGTCTCCCGGCTTGCGGTTTTGGGTTTCTGGCTCTTGTCCAAAAATCCACGGAACCTTCCCTTCCCAGCATACTGCCAGTGGTGAAGGCCCCTTACCGGTCACGGTCGCGGGGGCGGCTGTGTTCATTTTAATGCGCGCCCTTGACGGCACCGCTTCAAACTGCACATTCCCTTTTCACCCCCAATGACCTTTTGCGACATAAGGGGCACCAACATTGTCAGCTTTTGCCTGACACCCCTGTCTTGTCAAGCGATGGAACGGATCGAAAGATGCATAATGAAGATGAGATAAATGCGCGTCACGCAGAAAAGATGCGCAAAATTAAAGCCGCTCGCGATCGCATGATGGAAAGCAAGACCGAAGAAAAAGGTCTGATTATTGTTCATACGGGCAAAGGCAAAGGCAAATCATCCTCTGGGTTCGGCATGATCATGCGTTGCATCGCCCATGGCATGCCCTGCGCCGTTGTACAGTTCATCAAAGGCACATGGCTTACCGGTGAGGCCGAGTTATTGCAGAATAAATTCGCAGATGAATGCAGGTTTGTCATTTCCGGCGAAGGGTTCACCTGGGATGTGCAGGATCGGGAAAAAGACATCGCAGCCGCGCGCAAAGGTTGGGAGCGCGCCAAGGAACTGATCCTTGATCCAGATGTGCAATTTGTTTTGTTGGACGAAATCAATATCGCGCTCCGCAACGACTACCTAGATATTGATGAAGTCGTCGGCTTTCTTCTAACCCAAAAACCCGACATGACGCATGTATGCCTAACAGGGCGCAATGCCAAGGAAGAGCTGATAGAGGCCGCGGACCTAGTGACCGAAATGAGCCTGATCAAACACCCGTTCCGCGACGGAGTGAAGGCGCAAAAAGGCGTCGAGTTTTAGGATCCCGCCCGCATGAATAAGGCGTTGATGATACAAGGCACTGGATCAAATGTAGGGAAATCCATGCTGGTTGCAGGGCTGTGCCGGGCCGCCCATCGCCGTGGGATAAAGGTTGCTCCGTTCAAACCCCAGAACATGTCCAATAACGCTGCCGTCACGAAGAATGGCGGCGAAATCGGACGTGCGCAGGCCCTACAGGCACTCGCCTGCAAACTGGCCCCTCATACGGATATGAACCCGGTCTTGCTAAAACCAGAAAGCGACATTGGCGCGCAGGTTGTTGTACAGGGAAAACGCCTAACAACAGCACGTGCCCGCGATTATTCAGCGTTGAAGCCCCAGCTTTTGGCATCGGTTTTGGACAGTTTTCACAGGTTAAAGGCCGAAAATGACTTGGTCATTGTAGAGGGTGCCGGCAGCCCTGCAGAGGTCAACCTACGCAAGGGCGACATTGCGAATATGGGGTTTGCGCAGGCTGCTGATGTTCCTGTTGTGCTATGCGGCGACATTGATCGTGGCGGTGTGATTGCACAGATCATCGGAACGCAGGCTGTTTTAGATGATGCAGATCGCGCACTGATCTCGGGGTTTCTCATCAATAAATTTCGCGGCGATCCCAGCCTTTTCACAGACGGCTACCGCTATATTGAAGAACAAACGGGCTGGCACGGATTTGGCGTTGCACCTTGGTTTGCGGATGCGTGGCGATTGCCTGCGGAAGATGCACAAGATATTCGGTCAAACCAGCAGTTCCGTGGTTTCCACATCGTTTGCTTGCGCCTGTCCCGCATCGCGAATTTCGACGATCTGGATCCTTTGGCACAAGAACCGAACGTCCGGGTCACGATGTTAGAGGCTGGACAGGCCATTCCCGGTGATGCCGATTTGGTCATCCTACCTGGCAGCAAATCGACCCGCGGTGATCTGACATTTCTGCGCGAACAAGGCTGGGATATCGATCTAAAGGCCCATCATCGGCGCGGTGGTAGAATTTTGGGCATTTGTGGCGGTTACCAAATGCTGGGAAACCGCGTTAGCGATCCTGATGGGATCGAAGGCCCTCCGGGTGATAGCGCAGGTTTGGGTTTTTTAGATATTGAAACCGTTATGGGCGGGGACAAGACTGTATCACTGACTAACGCCGTACACATGCAAAGCAGACAGCCAATCCAAGGATACGAAATTCATGTTGGTGAAACCAACGGAGCAGACACAGATCGCCCATTTGCGAGAATTGACTCTCGAACTGAAGGTGCCAGATCGAAAAATGGTCGCGTGGAAGGGACCTATCTGCACGGAATGTTTTCAAAAGATGCATTCCGCAAGGCGTTTCTAACCTCTCTTGGCGCGGCACCATCCGATCTAAATTATGAAACCAATGTGGATCGCACACTCGATCAATTGGCTGAGCATTTGGAAACGCATCTCGATATCGACGGATTGCTAAATTTGGGCAGATAGTGCACGAAAACTATCCTCCAGCCGCCCAAAACGAGACGTTTCCGGCAGCCCTAGGCGTATCCAACGTGACGAATAAGGAAAAATGCGGGTCCAAATGTGATCATTGGCCAAGTGTTCTTGTGCCAATGTGGAATTAGGGGTCTCATAGGTTCGAAATAGATCCGTTCCCCCAACCAACTCCCAACCTGCTGATTTCGCCAGTTTATCCATACGCCCGGCATGACAGGCCAAGCGAGCACGCGTTTTTCGATGCCATTCTTGATCCTGCAATGCCGCAGTCGCAATTTCAATCGCGGGTCCTGAAACTGGCCAAGGCCCCGCACGATCCTTCAATTTCTGTGCCAATGTGCCGCGGGCAACCGCCCAGCCCAATCGCACGCCAGCAAGGCCAAAAAATTTGCCGAAACTTCGCAAAACAACCACGTTACGAGGGAGATCAGAACGGCATAGCGACATCTCTGGGCATGTATCGATAAAGCTTTCGTCGACCACCAAAGTTCCAACCTTTTCCGACAAGGCCAGCAGTGTGTCTGGGCAAATCAAAGAACCCGTGGGGTTGTTCGGATTAACGACAACCGCCAGATCCGCCCCAGAAAGCATTTCAAAATCAGATACTTCGACAGCTGACCAACCTGCTGCTAAAAAGGCCGCCAAATGTTCGTTATAGGTTGGACCTAGAATACGTGCTTGCCCCTTATCTATCAAAAAAGGCATCGCTTGAATGGCACCCTGCGCGCCAGAAAAGGATACGATTTCCGCCTCCGTTTGCAGATATTGCGCAACATTCTTTACAAATAGCCCCTGACCGGCCCGTGTCGGCAAAATTTGCCACGCCTTGTCTGTAATTACTGGCAACGGATAGGCCATCGGGTTGATTCCAGTGGACAAATCCAACCATTCCCCAGCTCCAAACGTTGCAATAGCTGCATCCAGATTGCCACCATGATCTCGCATAGTCTCTTCCCCGCATCCCTAAATTAGGGCTATCAGCACCAAAATAAGCGCCGTAAGCGCAATCAATCTCCGGTACAAGGCCAAAGCTTTGTCTAAATCCGAACCATCTGGATCGGGTGCACCTGCATTCAACCAAGGCTCGTTCGAAACTCTGGTTTCATAAACACGTGGGCCCGACAAACGCCTATTTATGGCCGCTGCAAGAGCGGTTTCAGGCCATCCAGCATTGGGTGAACGATGTTTGCGTGCATCACGCATCATCGTTTTGAAGGCATCAATCGTTCGCACAGGCAGGACACAACAAAACCCCAAACCTGTCAATCGTGCCGGCATCCAATTGACAATATCGTCTAGACGCGCGGCCACTTTGCCAAATGCTTCATATCGGTCTGACCTGTGGCCGATCATAGAGTCTAACGTGTTGATCGCTTTGTATAGGACCAATCCCGGCAACCCCAAAAGGCAGCCCCAAAAAAGCGGCGCTATCACGCCATCAGAGCTATTTTCAGCAAGAGACTCGGTCGCGGCCCGCGCAATCGCCGCCTGATCCAACTGCGTGGGATCGCGCCCAACAATCATTGAAACAGCTTTGCGGGCCCCATTCAGATCATTGGCTTTTAACGGCTCCGCCACTTTTGCCACATGTTCATGCAAAGACCGTGCCGCGCTGAAGGGCCAAGCAATAATGCCCCCAATAGCAATACCGATCAGATTTTGCGGCAATAGTTTTTGGAACAGCAACGCCAAACCACCAGCCGTCAGCAGGACGATGACAACCGCGGCCCCGCCCTTACAAATACGTGCACGCCGAGAACCGCTATTTAAACGTCTCTCACAAATAGCAATCAATGCACCGATCCAAGTCACCGGATGCCCGATTTTGACAAATAGCGCATTCGGCCATCCCAGCACTAAATCTATGCACAAAGCGAGCAACATCATCAGAGCAAAATTCACATTACCCCTCCAGTTTGAAACTGAATAACACTGCTCAAGCCTGCTTCAATCAATGCATCCTTGCCATTTTCAGGGACTTGTCCTCTTTCAAACATAAGTCCACGTGCGGATCCTGTGTGTGCTCGGCAAATCCCCAATGCCCCGAGTTCATTTGCGAGGTCGACAGTGGGATCTTTCTGCCTTTTCAGAAGGTTGCACCGCATCGTAGATTCACTTGCGATGGCCGCAATCTCAGATAGGCAATTTGCCTTTTGCCAATTCTCAACCAAATCAGAAACATCTGGAAACAGATCATCATCCGGATCGGTTTTCTGACCCTCCCCCCAAAATCCGCCTAAAATTTCACAAGGCGGTGGTGGATTTATGCGCTGGACAATCAGTCCTGACCGTGATGCCCAAAGCAAACTGCTGGGGGAAGGAAACATCAAAGGGTCGCTTGCCCCTTCGAACGAAATACATGCATTGGCAAGCTCTTGATCTGCCCCCTGGTAGCCAGCCAGATTGGCCAACGCAATCAGGTGCACCGTCGATGCGCCCGCCCCTCCTCCGGGTGGTATATTGCTATGAAGAGACGCGTTAGGGATGCTGTGAATACCAAGCGTTTTCAGGAATTCACTGGCTTGCCGACGCTCCCAAACAAGATTTTCAGCCCCAATGTTCGGCGATATTCCGATGCACATTTTGCAACAGGTCATCGTGGACAAAACGATGGGACCATGTTGCCCAAATCGCCCTTGAAACCATTCACCAAAATGCCCGGTCACCATCATATGTTGTGCCGTTCGTTGACGGATATAATGGAAACAGGACCATCAGACCCGACCCGCAGGCGCGTAACGGAAAGGGGGGCGATTTCAAAACCGATCCCCAAACACGGCTGCCCAAGATGCCAGGCCAGTGCCGCCCTGACAACACCCGCATGCGCAATAATCACATGATTTTCTTGCGTCTCATCCATCGAGACACCGTCCAAAAAAGGCCAAACACGCGCACATACATCAGAAAAACTTTCCCCATTAGGTGGGCGATGATTGACCAGCTGTTCGCGAGGCAAAATACCGATATCCGGAATTTCAGAATATGGCAGACCATCATGATCGCCAAAATTCTGCTCCCAAAGCAAAGGGTCGGTATGTAGCTCAGGCATATTAGGAAATAACGCCTTCGCGGTTTGAACGCACCGTTTTGCTGGGCTGCAGATCAGACCTATCTTTTGGGGCAGCGCATGACGTAGGGCGCCAATTTGGTCGCTTTCAATCCGAGCGGAAACATCCGTTCTACCGCATAAACGAGCAGCATCGACGATTGGCGCATGCCGAATAAAGATCAATTTTTTTGACATTTTGTCATCCGATACGGCTTTTCATTTCCTTCTGAACCTGCTTTTTCATGCCGGTATGGAAAAGTCGATACTCATCACTGGCGGCGCTCGATCTGGCAAGTCACAATTGGCCGAAAAATTGGCTCTGCGAGCCACCGGTCAAGCTGTTTATATCGCGACATCAGAAGCGCTGGATGACGAAATGAAGGCCCGTATCGCAGTTCATCGGGCCCGAAGAGGTCCAGAATGGCACGATTATCATGCACCATTTAACCTCTCGCAGGCATTGATCGACACGGATCAGGATCACCCGAGGCTGGTTGATTGCCTAACCCTTTGGCTCAGCAACCTCATATTAGCTGAAAGAGACTGGCAAGCCGCCACTCAGGTTTTGCTTGATACGCTTTCAATCCAAAACGCACCGATTGTGTTCGTCACCAATGAAGTTGGGGCTGGTATCGTTCCAGAAAATAAACTGGCGAGACATTTTCGCGATGCGGCTGGATTGCTCAACCAGCAGATCGCAGCAGCGTCTGACACAGTTTATTTGTGCGTATCTGGCCAACCAATCAAGGTAAAACCAAATGACATCAATCTCTGATTTCACCACTCTCGCTCAGATATCTGCGCTTGCGGACACATTACCAACGCTGGATGGCGATGCGTTGAACGCAGCAGAAAACCGGCAATCGATTTTGACTAAACCATTTGGTGCATTGGGGGATTTGGAAGAAATCGCCTTATTCATGGCCGGCTGGAAATCTTCCCCCATGCCTGAAATCAATCACGCCCAAGCCCTGGTTTTCGCAGGGAATCACGGTATCTGCGCGCAAGGGGTGAACCCATTTCCACAAGAAGTGACCGCCCAAATGGTCGCCAACTTCCAAGCTGGCGGCGCCGCGATCAACCAACTGTGCAAAGTAGGCGGGGCTAAATTGGACGTGATCGCATTGGATCTCGATACACCGACCAAAGACTTTTCTATCAGTCCAGCAATGAGCGAATCCGAAGTCCTAAACGCAATGAAAACTGGTGCAGCGGCCGTTGACCGCCATGCTGACATCTTGATTCTGGGCGAAATGGGCATTGGTAATTCGACAACCTCGGCCGCGTTGGCCTGCAGCGCATTCGGTGGAACAGGCACAGATTGGGTTGGCCCCGGAACCGGATCGGACGCGCAAGGCCGTGCATTGAAAGCTGAAATTGTTGAGAATGCGGTTGCCCTACATAAGGGTGCAACCGGTTTAGGTTTGCTGCAGGCATTTGGCGGTCGCGAACAAGCCGCGATTTGTGGTGCAGTGATAGCAGCACGTCAAAACCGTATTCCTGTGCTTTTGGATGGCTATATCTGTACGGCAGCAGTCGCCCCGTTATTTAGCGATAATTCGGCCTGGTTAGACCATTGCCTAGTGGCCCATCTAAGCCGCGAACCCGGGCATTCTAAAATATTGGAAAGCATAAATAAAAACCCGATATTGAACCTCAATATGGCCTTGGGTGAAGGTTCTGGCGCGGCATTGGCGCTAGGGATCGTCAAAGCAGCGCTTGCCTGCCACAATGGGATGTCCACTTTTGAACAGGCTGGGGTTGCGAATACGGTTTCTGCGGCCTCATGAGTGAAATACGTCGTCGTATAGCCGAATTCCAAATCGCGATAATGTTATTAACCAGATTGCCCGCTGGGCAATTAAAATCTCATGCGCCAGGGTTGGATCATGCCATTTGGGCCTACCCTTTTGTGGGGCCGGTGGTTGGCGGATTAGTCTGCCTGATTTACGCAATACCGCTGCAGCTCGGCGCAAGCCCAAGCATTGCAGCCTGGATTGCTTTTTCGGGTCTCGTGTTAATGACCGGTGGTCTACATTTTGACGGCTTGGCCGATTTTGCAGACGGTTTGGGCGGAGGTGCGGACAAAGCCCGCCGCTTAGAAATCATGCGAGATAGCAGGATCGGAAGCTATGGTGTCCTAGCTTTGATCTGCACGGCTGGATTATGGACGGCAAGCGTCTCAACGATGAACGAAAACCTAAATTGGTCGATGTGGATTTTCGTAGTGACTGCCAGCAGGTTCTTCATGACAGCAGCCGCAATTTTCCTACCGCCCGCACGTTCTGAGGGCCTGGGGCAATCGGCCAGCGGTGCTACCGGCTTCATGCTTATTCCAAGTACTGGCCTTGTAATTATCTTACTCGCCCTATGCGGATTGGAAGGTCTTGCTGTTTTCATAGCAATGGGTCTGGTGTCATTTGGCGTTTCAACTTGGGCAACGAAACGGATCGGCGGACAGACCGGGGATGTTCTTGGCACGGTACAATTATCCAGTGAAACTGTCGGATGGGTCGTTTTGGCACTATTTTAGTGCACCAAGCGCACCACCAGACCCAAGATATTATGTAACGCTTAAACCGCCAATATCCGACAAGAGCGACACGATTTCATCAATCGCAACACTATTTTTCATCTGACCAAAAACAAAGGGGCGTCCGGCCCGCATTTTAATGGCGTCACGTTCCATCACATCCAAAGACGCACCAACATAAGGCGCAAGATCTGTTTTATTGATCACCAAAATATCAGATTTGGTAATGGCTGGCCCACCTTTACGCGGAATTTCCTCACCCGCCGCGACATCAATTACATAGATCGTGACATCGGCCAATTCCGGCGAAAATGTTGCTGATAGATTGTCACCACCACTTTCAATTAATATCAGTTCCAGATCTTCGAATGCTTCGTTCAACTCGGCCACAGCGGCCAAATTGATGGATGCGTCCTCACGTATTGCTGTGTGCGGACACCCGCCTGTTTCGACACCTTTGATCCGATCCAACGGCAGCACCTGCTGGCGCATCAGCTCTTCAGCGTCTTCACGGGTGTAAATATCGTTCGTAATCACGGCCATCGAGACCTGCGAACTTAAACGTCGCGCCAATTGCGCAGTTAAGGTTGTTTTGCCAGCGCCGACAGGCCCGCCGATTCCGACACGCAAAGGTCCATTAGGTGAGTGCATTTATGTCCATTTCTGGCGTTTTAGGAACATTTTCCGTTCCTCAAACGCCCTGTCCGAGCCGATCGCCTATGATCGAAAGTTTCGTGAATATAGTGTTTCATGGCGCATCGCACCAATGTCTAGATTGGGCGCAAAGCCACCTAACATATCAATATCCGCGTCCAAAGCTTTTGCCGCGATTTCATCACATAGCGGCCCAAGCTGTGTGATGACGCCCTGCCCCTCGGTCTGCCCCAGTGGCACCAAACGCATTCCAGCTGCTGCCAGATTTGACACTATTGAAAAGAGATACAAACGCACCGCATCTTTCAAAGGCAATCCCAATGCACCGACAACTGTGCCTACAGCAATGGGGTAAGGCCCAAGTGGGCAATTCAATCCAAAGAGTGCATTTGCGGTTTGAACAAAAGCATGCCCTTGTTTTTCGGTCTCCAAGCGGCGTTCCGCTGCCGGACAGAGTGCAAGAGCCAATTCTGACAAATTATCCACGTCACCGCCTTTGGCCGTTTGAACCAAAAGCACCGCATCCGTCCACCCTGCCCCATAGGTCAAAACACCTGTCAGCCAATCACAAAGGTCGGACCCCTTGGAAACAACCCCTTCTTGCACAGCCGTCTCCAATCCATGCGAATAGGCAAACGCGCCAACAGGGAAACTGGGGGAAAACAACTGATGAAGAATGAGCAGCGGGTCAGTGCGAGTGGTCTGTGTCATGCCCGTGCCCGTGTTTATGCGCGTGTCCGTGCGAATGATCGCCTTCGGGCCCGTGTGAATGGCTATGGTCATGACCATGGGTTCGACCGTGACCATATGCACCACCTTCGGGCGTAAATGGTTCTACCACCTCACGCGTCTGCGCACCAATGCGCTGCAACATATCCGCCATCACATGATCACGTTGCAAAAGCAAACGCTGCGATTCAATTTGGCACGGTGTATGACGATTGCCGATATGCCATGCAATCCGAACCAGATCCGTACCTGTGACCTCTAAAAGCGGTTCTTCGGCTGCGACCACGGCCACAAAATTTTGATCCCCCAAAACCAAAGCATCACCGTGATCCAGAGATGTCGTTTTGTCCAAATCAACTAGGACTTTTTGATCGGAGCGCGTTTTCAACACTTTCCGGCGCAAAAACCGCTCATCATAGGTCAATACAACCTGCTCAACCGCATCCTCTGCAGCCCAACTGCCTGCCCGTTTGATGCTATGCGCTGTCCGTAGCTGATCCATATCTGACCCTTCTCGTCACTGCCCTGCGACCCGAACAAACGGGACAAGACATTTGCTGTTAAACAAACGAAACTTGGTCGAAATGACAAGAGCTCGTCAAAGTTATTACCAACAAAGCGCTATTTTTGCAGGGATCTCATGCAACAGCTATCCACAAAAGAAAACCGCCCAACATATGTCTGTTGAGCGGTTCACATCACAATCCCGTTCCGTGAGCGGGTATTTTATGGCGCTGTTAGCTTACAGGTAGCCTGGGAAAACATAACGTGGGATGTCATCCCGGTTCAGGCCCATCTTTGCCAATTCTTCATCGCTAAGATCTTGCAAAGCGCGCATTTTATTCAAGCGACTATCGCTTTCCGCGGCTGCGAGAAGAAATTTACCGAAAGCATTAAGCGTGCGGGAAAAGATGTTTCCAGCTGTTTTAGTATTCGATGCCGTTGCATGTGCCATTGTATTGGTCCTTTTGCTGATCGGCCGTTTTCGAAGAGAAAGCCTACAATCTATAGGTCAAATCTACACTTTGCTGCGCCGCAGCACAAACACCAAGATTGCAACCCCGGCTTGCCGGGAGTGCATTGCAACGTAAAAGTTTGGTAAATTTAGGGACGCAAACAAAGAGCGCCCCTACCGGTATCAGAACATAAAGTAGCGTTGCGCCATGGGCAAAACCTCGGCCGGTTCGCATGTCAGCAATTCACCGTCAGCCCGTACTTCATAGGTTTCCGGGTTCACCTCAACCTCAGGACAGGCCGTGTTGTGGATCAGATCGGATTTCCCAATACCACGCGTATTTTGAACCGCGACTGTCTTTTTCGCCAAGCCCAGCTTGCCTGCAACACCCTCTGCCTGCGCCGCTTCAGAGACGAAAATCACCGCAGAATTTTCAACAGAGCGTCCGTACGCCCCCCACATCGGGCGAGTATAAACCGGTTGCGGCGTTGGAATAGACGCATTTGGATCGCCCATTTGCGCGCAGACAATTGTGCCGCCCATCAGAACCATTTCCGGTTTCACGCCGAAAAAGGCTGTGTTCCAAAGCACCAGATCAGCACGTTTGCCTTCTTCAATCGAACCAATCTCATGAGACACGCCATGGGCGATTGCAGGGTTGATTGTATATTTTGCGACATAGCGTTTGACGCGGAAATTGTCGTTCTCGCCCGTTTCTTCAGACAAACGACCCCGCTGTTTTTTCATTTTATCCGCGGTCTGCCATGTACGGATCAGAACCTCACCCACGCGCCCCATAGCTTGGCTATCAGAGGCGATGATGCTGAATGCACCCATATCGTGCAGGATATCTTCTGCCGCGATCGTTTCACGACGGATACGGCTTTCTGCAAAGGCCACATCCTCGGGGATGGATTTGTCCAGATGGTGACAGACCATCAACATGTCCAAATGCTCTTCCAACGTATTCACGGTGTATGGCCGCGTTGGGTTGGTTGAGGAAGGCAGAACGTTCTGATCACCACAGATCTTGATGATGTCTGGTGCATGCCCACCGCCTGCGCCTTCTGTGTGGAACGCGTGGATCGTGCGGCCTTTCATGGCGGCCACAGTGTTTTCCACAAAACCACTTTCATTCAGCGTATCTGTGTGGATCATCACCTGAACATCCATCGCATCGGCGACGGATAGACAGCAATCAATCGCACCCGGCGTTGTGCCCCAATCTTCGTGCAGCTTTAGCGAACATGCGCCCGCTTTGACCTGTTCTTCCAACGCGGCAGGCAAAGACGCATTGCCCTTACCCGCAAAAGCCAAATTCATCGGAAACGCATCCGCAGCCTGCATCATGCGGCCGATATGCCATGGGCCGGGCGTACAGGTCGTGGCCAAGGTACCATGTGCCGGACCAGTGCCGCCACCTAACATGGTCGTCAGACCAGAATGCAACGCATCTTCGATCTGTTGAGGACAAATATAATGGATATGGCTGTCCATGCCGCCGGCGGTCAGGATCTTACCTTCACCCGCAATGGCTTCGGTTCCAGGCCCAACAATGATATCAACACCGGGCTGCGTATCTGGGTTGCCGGCTTTACCAATTTTGTGAATACGGCCATTTTTCAAACCGATATCAGCCTTGTAAATACCGCTATGATCAAGGATCAGCGCATTGGTAATCACAGTATCAACAGCGCCATCCGCACGCGTGGTCTGGGCCTGCCCCATCCCATCGCGGATCACTTTTCCCCCGCCGAATTTAACCTCTTCGCCATAGGTGGTCAGATCTTTTTCAACTTCAATGATAAGATCTGTATCCGCCAAGCGCACTTTGTCGCCCGTCGTTGGGCCAAACATAGCAGCATAGTCAGAGCGTTTGATTTTAGCTGGCATTACAGCGCCCCCATGACTTTTTGGTTGAAACCATAGATTTTGCGATCACCGGACACGGGGATTAAATTGACCTCACGCCGTTGACCGGGTTCAAATCGCACCGCTGTTCCAGCCGCGATATCCAAACGAAGGCCCATCGCAGCATCGCGATCAAACTCCAACGCACTGTTGGCTTCGGCGAAATGATAGTGAGACCCAATTTGCACAGGGCGGTCGCCGGTATTGGCCACCATCAATGTAATGGCAGTTGCGCCCTCGTTCAGGACAATCTCTGCGTCGGGTGTGAAAACTTCACCGGGGATCATACCAAAATCTCCTTATTTCGTAGCGTTTGGGACATGACCCGGTTCATCGGATCGGATTATGGACAGTGACCAATTTGGTGCCATCGGGAAAGGTTGCTTCGACCTGCACTTCGTGGATCATTTCGGAAATGCCTTCCATGCATTGATCAGCGGAAACGACCTGAGCACCTTCTTGCATCATCTGTGCAACTGATTTTCCATCGCGTGCGCCTTCAACCACCGCATCCGTGATCAGTGCAATCGCCTCTGGATGGTTTAGTTTTACGCCACGCGCCAAACGTTTGCGGGCGACTTCCGCCGCCATAGCAATCAGGAGCTTGTCCTTTTCACGAGGTGTCAGTTGCATATGTCAAATCATCCACGGTCTTGGCAGATCCCCGCCTGTCATCAGGCGCAGAACTGGAATTAAAGTTTGGCGCAGCTCGAAACCGTCCGAAGCGCAAAGTCGCAAGAAAACAAGATCTTCGTTCAACGCACTTGCGCCGCATGATATTGGCAGCAGGGCGCGTATGGCGTCAAGCATCCCGGCAGCACCTGATGCCGCAAAAACAACAGATCCCACAGCCAACCCACCATCAGCAACGGTCATATGCTGTAATTGGGCCTGTGCATCGCCATGAATGCGCAGCCGATCTGCAAAAACCAGTTTACCATCAACGCGCACATCTATTTTATCCGTCAGGCGAAGATCGCGAACACGCTCGCCCATAGCTGTTCTACCAAAAAGCAGCACTTCACAGGCCAATACTTTCGCACTGGACGCCATGTCGATCGACAAAGTGCGATCTAGAGCAGCTTGATCGAATAAAATCGTTTCTTGAGGCAGCCAATATAAGTTCGAACTCGCCTCAGCCCGAAGCGTATTTACGACTTGCCCGGTTTGGCCTGGCATGGCCCTGTATATGCGTTCCGCCGCTTGCGAAGACAGACGCAAAGTGGCACCTTGATCGACCTCAGCCGATAGCGAAAATGAATCGCCGCCCGTCACACCACCAGCTGAATTCAAGAAAACCGCATCAAAAGTTCCATCCGAACGCGGAAAAAGCAGTTTCATGCTGCCCGACATGCGCAGATCACGCAGCTTCGACGTTAACTTACTTTCCGATAACGTATCGCGGCGAACGACAGATAGATGTGCGTGCCCTTTTGCCCGTTGTGCCTGCACGCTCGGTTGAGCATTCGATGGATTTTCAACCGTTTCGACACAGTCATTTGCATAGGCCATAGGCAACCATTCATAGGCAGATATTCACTCAGATCTTCCCCAATAGCATCTTTATGGGACCGATCTGCAAGATAGATGCCAAGCGTTAGGTAAATTCAAGCATGATAACCGTGCACAAATGGCCAAAATGCTGCAAATTTCAGCCTCTCTGCGCCCACTTCAGTTCAAAGAGCTTATCTTGAAGGTTGAAACGATTGGAATAGTCGTGGACATTAGAGGAATGAGTGAGCTGTATGATATTGATGCTTGCGGACTTTTATGTCCGTTGCCGGTGCTAAAAGCGCGGAAATTCCTTTCAGATCTCCCATCTGGGTCCGTCATACGGATACTTGCAGATGACCCCGCCGCCGCCATCGACATGCCGCATTTTTGCTATGAAGGCGGGCATGAATTGATCGACAGCAAAAGCCTACCGGAAGGCCAGCTTTATTGCATTCGCAAGGGCTAAGTCCCGCCTTAAAGCAACATGTTTTCTGCGATCTTCAAGTCTTCTTGCGCGTTTACATTGAAGAAACTGCGTGGGTCAGGGAAAAACGCCTCACCGACATCATGGCGGTCAACCCAAAGTCCCACTTTACGATCTCCGGTCTTTAGGAAATGCGCAAGATCCTCTTTCAATGACACAGACCAAAGACCAAATGCAGGGTGTCGATGCACCCCCTCACGCCCGCCAGATTTGATACTGACGTCTTTCTCTGCCTGCGTCACTGCAATCGCCGCAGATTTCCCTTCGCTGGCCAGTAAAAGCTGTGGCACCAAATCATCTGGGAAAAAGGGCGTGTCAACGGCAACCGTCACGATGTGATCCGCACCATTTTTATCTGCCCATTCTAAACCTGACAAAATTCCGGCCAACGGGCCAAGGTTGCCAGGCTGAGAATCGGGCAAAACAGGCACAGAAAATGTGCCCAAATCGCCCGCAACACTATTTGAATTGATTGCCCATCGATCAACCTGCGGCGCGAGACGGCGCGCGCAATGCGACATCAGAGAAACGCCACCCAGCGAAAGCAAAGCCTTATCAACGCCACCAAAACGCGTACCTAGACCACCAGCCAGAACAACACCGAAAGGTTGCTTCATTGGTGCTTCCCTCTTCACGCCACAACCAAAATCCTGCGTTACCTAGCGTTGAAAAATCAAAGATTCCAGAACTTCAACCGTAGGCACGGCAGAATAAACCTGATCTTGCGTGAAAAAAGCAGGCAATTCCGGTTTACCCAAGCTGAGATAGAGGTGTTGATTGTCTTGCAAATGCTTGGTGATTTCGGTGGCATCTAGCGCGAAATCAATCCGATTGATGTCAAAACGCCCCTCCTGCGCAACGAGACCGAGAATGCGACGAGAGGGAATTTCGAGCATGCGTAGAATGTGCAAATGCATCGCTCTGTACCCTTCCTCACCATGTACCATCCGCGTCGCAAGGGCAAAGCGGGACAATCGCATTGAGACTGGATGAGAGGATGGTAATTCTCTTAACTCGATACGCAGCTCTGGGTGTTTTTCCACCAAATTCGGCAATTTGGAAAACAGCCTTTTATCCAAAAGACTGGTGTAATCGAAGAAACCAACAATCTGAATTTCCGCATCCGGCCGCCCCCAAACTAGCCCCTGTGGGGAAGAGAAAGTGGCAATATGATCACCTAGTTGAAGACGCAAGTCATCGTCAGCGGCCTTAAAAACACTGTTTTCTGCGTCATTTGACGACAGTGTTTGCGCAACTATAGCGGAGGTGTAAAACCCAAATAGGAAAAGACATATGGCACGTAGAATGAACATGCCCTCTGTATGCCGATCAGATGTAAAAACTCCCTTGCTTCATGCGCTTTGAAGGCCATGAAAACCGATTCATTTTTACCCGTTTTCGATACGCAAAAACTTCACTGTCGACATTTTGAAATACTAAAATTATGAAACTCAAAACTAATTCAAGGGCAGGTTGCAATGCGCCAATTATAAGCCGTTTCTTGTGCACAAACTTTTTGCGAAACCCACAAAACAAGCAGAGAACTGGGAAAATTCGCACTTCACCGCTTGTTTGCCAGCAAATTCACTGAGCTACTAACGATTGTCAAAATACAAACGATGATCACGTCTGGGGCAACAACAGAAAAACGACCCTAGACATTTCAAAAAACAAAATGGGAGACTATGATGAAACTTTTCTCAAAACTGACCGTTAGCGCGGCCGCAATTCTCAGCGCACAAGCCGCTGTTGCGATGGATGAAATCACTGTTGGCTACTTCCTAGAATGGCCAATGCCGTTCTTGGCTGCAAAAGCAGATGGCGCATATGACGAAGCGCTTGGCATGAAAGTAAACTGGGTTTCTTTTGAAGCTGGCACCGCGATGTCCGCCGCGATGGCGTCAGGCGACGTTCAAATTTCCGTTAGCCAAGGTATCCCTCCTTACGTGATTGCAGCCTCTTCCGGTCAGGCACTACAGATCGTGGATGTTGCGGTAAGCTATTCAGAAAACGACAACTGCGTTGTTAAAACTGAGCTAGAAATCGACAAAGATAGCGCTGACGAGCTGGCTGGCAAAAAGGTTGCCGTTCCGCTGGGCACAGCTGCGCACTACGGTTTCCTGAAGCAGATGGAGCATTTCGGTGTCGATATAGCATCTTTGGAAATCGTTGACATGGTTCCAACTGATGGTGCCGCGGCTCTGGCACAGGGTGCTGTTGATTTCGCATGTGGCTGGGGCGGTGCGTTGGCACGTATGAAAGAGCACGGCAACATCCTATTGACCGGTGCAGAAAAAGAAGAGCTGGGCATCTTGGTCTTCGACGTGACCACGGCCCCTACAGATTTCATCGTTGAGAATGAAGAAATCCTGACAAAGTTCCTAGCGGTCACTGCAGAGGCCAACGCAGAATGGAAAGAAACGCAATCTCCAGAAATGCTGGCCAAGATTGCGAAAGAATCCGGTATGGATGAAGAGGCAACTCTGGCGTCCATCACGACCTTCGGCTTCCCAACTGTTGAAGAGCAAATGTCAGAAGCATGGTTGGGCGGTAACGCGGCAACCTTTATGAAAGGTGTCGCAGACGTCTTTGTAGAGGCCGGTTCGATCCCATCAGCCCTAGATTCTTACGAAGATTCCATTGTTCTGGGTCCGCTCAGCACTTTGAAATAAATTAGTTTTCGGCCAAAACACACGACATGCGGCGCAAATGTGCCGCATGTCCAATGACAAAGCCTCCTCAAAAACCAGACAGTAACAGGGAGACCCGCCAATGGGCGCTCTGAATATCAACGATATTTCTATGCGATTTGAACTGCCTGACGGCTCTCATGTTCAAGCGCTGCAAAACGTTTCTCTTAATCTTAAAAAGGGCGAACTGCTTTCGGTCCTTGGCCCGTCTGGCTGTGGTAAATCCACATTGCTGAACATTGTTGCCGGATTTCTGGCGCCAACGCAGGGCGTTATTGAATTGGCCGGCAAACCCGTTACAGGCCCAAGCGCTGAACGTGGTATGGTGTTTCAGAAAGGCGCCCTGTTTGAATGGATGAGCGTGCGTCAAAACGTGGAATTCGGCCCTCGGATGAAGGGTATGCCGGAAACCGAGCGCAACACGATCGTCGAAAACCTGCTGGATACGGTTGGCCTGCGCGATTTTAAAGAAAAAGCGGTTTATGAACTGTCCGGCGGGATGCAACAACGCGTGGCTCTGGCCCGTTGTCTTGCAAATGATCCTGACGTCATTCTGATGGACGAACCCTTGGGCGCGCTAGACGCTTTGACCCGTGAAAAGATGCAGGGGCTGGTTCTGGATCTTTGGAAAAAGACCGGCAAGACGATCATCCTGATCACGCACTCTGTCGATGAAGCGCTGCTTCTTGGCGAACGCCTATTGGTGATGGCCCCACGCCCAGGTCGGATTTTTAAAGAATACCGCCTTCCCTTTGCAGATCGCGCAGTGGGTGAAGATCTGCGTGTCGTTAAAGAAGATCCGACATTCAACGACACGAAAAAAGAGATCCTAGAAATGATCTGGGAAATGGAAGAAGAAATTATGGGCGGAGATAAATAATCATGTCAGGATTGCTTGTTCTATTCATCTATGTCGCCTTGTTTATAGGCGCATATCTTGCCGTAAAAGCCATTCGTTCCTCAATGGCTAAGACCACCGATTTTACGTCGTTAAAGACAGTGACATTCGGTGATGAAAGCGCTGTAACAGCAGATCGCGCTGCATCTATTATTTCGGTTGCGGCTATTTTCCTTGTTTGGGGAGCTTTTACAGGGTCCAACTATGCCCCTATTCATATGCCCGGACCATTTAAGGGCTACACTGAATTCACTTATGTGTCCCAAAACCCTGCCGGCGAAACATCACAGGCGACCGTGAATGTTTTGGTGCATGACTTTGGTGCTGATGTGGATGCACCTGAGGCCACAGAAAGCACTGGATTCGCACAAGGCGATACCGCAACTGTGGCAGCATGGCGGTCCGTGTTGATCCGGGCGGCGCGTAATGACGGCGAAGGTGTAGTCGTAACGCAAGTTGAAGGTCAAGATATCTCGCCCGGAGAAACCGTGAAAGTCCCTAACGGAAAAGTTACGATGACCACCAAGGGGTCGCTGAATTTCTCACCATATGCAGGCATGCAAATGGAATCTATTTGGCTACCTTCTCCAGAAGCAGTCACCCACAGGTTTCAGGAAATTTTGCATGAAGGGTATCGGGGTATTGTTCTTCTCGAACATATACGTTGGTCGCTTTACCGCGTCTTTGCAGGTTTTATTTTTGGATCTTTAGTGGGCATTCCTTTGGGATACGCAATGGGTCTTTCTGGGTGGGCACGTGGGTGGTTCGACCCTATCGTCGAATTCATGCGCCCCGTTCCACCTTTGGCTTTAATCCCGCTGGTCATCATCTGGTTCGGCATTGGCGAAAGTGGTAAGATCGTTTTGCTTTTTCTGGCTGCGCTTTGGGTCATGATCATCGCCGCTCGCGCAGGTGTTTCGGGCGTTAATATCGCAAAGGTTCAAGCCGCATATGCATTGGGGGCAAGTAAAGCGCAGGTCCTGCGGTATGTTATTGTACCGAATTCACTCCCGGAAATATTCACTGGGGCTCGCGTTTCTATGGGAGTTTGCTGGGGTACTGTTGTTGCTGCTGAAATGCTCGCGGGCGAAAAAGGTCTCGGTGCAATGATCAATACAGCATCCAAATTTCAACTGACGGATATTGTCATTATGGGCATTATCATTATTGGCGTCATTGGGTTTGGTATCGATGTTTTAATGCGCAAATTGGAAAGCTATTTGGTGCCTTGGAAAGGTAAGTCCTAGATCTTTCCTATCTACCAAAAACGCAAAACGCGTCCTATCACAGGGCGCGTTTTTTCATTGTCTTACGCTTATTGGTAAATCATATCTGGTGAAATCGTGGCGCCAGCATTTTCAGAAAACCATTTTGCAGCACCGGGATGCCATTTCAGAACTTCGTTTTTATCCCAGTTTTCTGGCAGTGTTGAACGTGCGGCTTTGTGAATATTCACCATGCGGGCATTGTCAGACATGACCACCTCAACAACGGCTTCCACAAAGCTGGCAGGCAAGCTGCAATTTGCGATCGCGAAATTCCACATCGATACGGAACGGGCATCACTGTTCAGTGTTGTATAAGTGTCCGCAGCGATTGCGAATGGGGATACCGGGAAATTGGCCAGAATGCTCGCCTGTTCAGCCTCGGTGAATTCAATGATGTTGACCGCTGTTTGAACTTCCAACTGGCTGACTGCTGGAACAGGAACACCTGCCGCAAATGCGATGACATCTAGCAACCCGTCCTGCAATTGGCTGCCTAGATCGGACCAGCCGCCGTTCCGGCGTTCGAACTCGACACCAAGTTCTTCCATAATCCTTGGGAAATACGTATCCGACGTCGACCCTGCCGGTCCGAAACCGATTTTGGCGCCTGCAGGTATATCAGCAATACTAGAAATACCCGAAGAGCTAAGCGCGGTCACCGAAAACGGGGTTTGATACATAGGGAACATGGCACAGGCCTGATCCATCTGCAGCCCCGGCGCGATTGGATTGGTCCCGGCCAAAGATTCCGCCGCTGGCCCCATTGTGGTCATGCCAAATTGGGCATCACCTGTATGAACAAGAGCCATGTTTTGCATTGGACCGCCGGTGATTTCGCCACCACCAGAAATCCCCAATTCCTCGGCCACCAAATTGGCCCAACCAGAGCCATAAGCGAAATACGTGCCACCTTGCGATGCTGTTCCAACCGTAAAGCTACTGGGCCAGTCGGTTTTGTCCAAATGCCCGTCAGCAAAAGCACCAGATCCAAGCGTAAGCGACATAGCGACGCCAGCAATTAATTTCATAGTCATGTTTTCCTCCCAAACAGCAGATGCCTCCCCGCATCTGCAAAACCCACCGTCTCATCCGGACGGTTGATCTGCCAACTGTGCCCGTCTTTGGACAATTTTCAAAGCAGTTTGTTTATGTGATGATGGGTAGCTGTCTCGGAGCTGGTTGCGACAGGTATTCCGCGCCCGTTTCTGTGATCACAATGTTTTCTTCGTGAACCAAAATGGCACCACTGGGCGTGACGATCCCTGGCTCCAAAGTCAGCACCATGCCTGGCAAAAGCACGGTTTGGTCCTGCGCAATCAGCGACAGACCTTCGGTCAATTGCATGCCCAACCCATGCCCCAATCGCCCACCCGCAGAGGACCAGCCACCAGTACACAGCACCTCATGCATCACATCGAATAGACCGCTAGCAGATGCGCCCGGCTTGGCCGCTGCAAAGCCTGCATCGCAGGCCAGAAGCAGACGTTCATAGGCTGCATGCGTATCATCGTGCGCCGATCCAATGGCAAAATTTCGATCAAAATCACAGAAATACCCATCGCGCACCAGACCTGTATCCAACATCAAAACATCGCCATTTTGCAAAGGTGTTGGGCCAGCCGGTGATATGACATCGCCATACCCGCCCTGCCCTGCTCCACCTGCCAAATAGCTTACCCAATCAGCCCCTTCTTCTAGACACAGGCGTTGAAAATCCCGAAACACAGACGAAAGGGGGACACCCACCCCCGCTATTTCTGCCACGCGGTCAAATGCCCGGTTTGCGATCTGACACGATTGCCGAATTTTAGCGATCTCTGCAGGCGATTTCACCGCCCTCAGCTTCGCCATCGTACCATCATCTGAAACAAACTGGTGTGTTGGCAGTGCAGCCCGTAACGCATCCCAGGTGTCCAGAGGCAAATGCAAATGGCTTTCAATTCCGCAAGGCACACCAATTCTTGCACCTGACCGGGTGACTGAACGTAAAGTATCTGCTGCCAATGCATGCCCATCATCAGAATAATCGGGGGCATTCCAAGATCGGATATCCGTGATCCATGACTGTGCCATCAAATGCACACCAATTTGCGGGATCATTGCAATGGGGTCGCCCACTGCTGGTACAATCAGCATCCAGACCCGCGTCGGGCTTTCCCAAAAGCGGGTCAAAAATCCCGTGAAGTATCGAATCTCCGCTTCGGTCGTCAAAAACAAAGCATCCAAATCGCTGTCAGCCATCAGCATCTGTGCTCGCTTCAAACGGGCACGGTATTCAGATGCCAGAAATCCATCTTGGGTGCTCATGACTGGGCTTCTTCTGAGAGGATAAGTAAAACCTTGGATCCTCGATCCATGGTTGGGTCACATCGACATAACGCCGCAGACAATCCGGCCGCACCAGATGGTGTCGATGGCAAACTATGTGCAACCAACATGCCTGCCCCCTGCATCGCTTCTTGCTCTGTAATCGTAGCAAAGACATCTGCATCTCGCGCCAACCCTTTCAGAGCGATCAGAGAGGGTTCTTTGCAATCCAGCCGCCCCATACAAGAGACAGGACCAGGGGCCACGACAGGCGCAGCGGCCTCAATTGAGGCTTTTAGCGCCGGTGCCGCATCAGGTTCGACCACGGTTATACGTGGGCTATCCGACCAATGGGCCCGGATACAGGCCGCCGCAGCACCCGCCAAACCACCGACACCTGCCTGCAGAAAGACATGCGTTGGGGCGTCACTCATTTGATCAAAGATCTCACCCATCATCGCCCCATACCCTTCCATAAGGCGGTAAGGGCGTTCGACATAGCCGTGCCAAGAACTGTCGGACAGCAAAATGCCCCCTCCCTGATCCGCCATATCGGCCGCCGCCTTCATGCTGGCCTCATAATCCGCACCCAAACGGATAACTTCGGCACCCAGATTTGTCAGGCGCGTCGCAAATGTTGCAGGAACTGTTTGGGATAAAAAGATAATCGCCTTTGCTCCAAAGGCCTGAGCCCCGGCCGCCACGGACAGGCCATGATTGCCCGCACTGGCAGTGATATAGGTGCGCCCCTTTGCCAGTCCCTTTTGGGCATCACAGGCAATCACATAGGCCGCGCCCAGCGCTTTAAAACTGCCCAACCCCATGCGTTTGCGCTCATCCTTGATATGGATTTCGGCAACTCCCAAAATTTCTGCTAGCTTTGGTGCAGACACCAACGGCGTCACATTCGCTGCAGGACATTTGGCCAAAAGAGACATCGGCGCGTTCCAATCGACACTTGGCAATGGCACGTTCGCTAAGCTGGGGTGGTTTAAACCTATATGGCGATAGGGATTTTCAATCTGTTGCATCCCGCGAGCATGCCCCAAGTTTGCCACGCGATCCAATTTTTTACCGCTGCCTGAAAACGAGACACCTAAATTTGGAAACTATGCCGCGTCTTTTGGCACGCCCAGAATGCCCGCCGCCCAAATTGGCGCAAACAGCGCCCGCGCAGCGAACAAATGTCCTTTGCTTCACTGCCGCATTAGAGTTTTGGATATACAGATCGAAAATATTCGATACGTTCGATATAGGCATCCGCCAATTCTTGATTTGACGCGATCGCTTCTGACATTCCCGGCGACAAAAACGCATCCGTTCGCCCCACGGATGCCATCGCCAAACGTGCCGCCCCCAGCGCCGCGCCCTGAGCCCCAGTTTCTGGAATTTTCAATGTTAAACCGGTTGCTGCGGCAATAATATTCAACCATGCCTTGGACTTACTGCCCCCGCCAGCAACCCATGCCGATGACAGTTCTGCGCTGCCCTTTGCCATCGCTACGCGACAGTCATTCAGCGCAAATGCGACGCCCTCTAAAACCGCCTGCGCCATCTCCATAGCCCCATGATCCCGCTTAAGCCCCAAGAAGCTACCGCTTGCATTCGGTGCGTTATGCGGTGTCCGCTCCCCCGAGAGGTAGGGCAAAAAAGTTATGGGTGATGGCTTGTGCGGCACGTCGTCAATTAAATCAGTCAAAGCAGACGGTGTTTTCCCGGTCAGCTGCGCAAGCCAATTTAAGCTATCAGCTGCAGAAAGAATAACCCCCATTTGATGCCATGTGTCTGGGATCGCGTGACAAAAACTATGCACTGCGTTTTGTGTGTTTGGTGCAAAATGATCGCTGACCGTAAACAAAACACCAGATGTCCCAATCGAAACAAAGGCATCACCAGGTGATGTCATACCCAACCCACAGGCCGTCGCGGCATTATCGCCAGCGCCACCCGCAACGCTGACGGATTGAACACCCCATTCAGCGGCCAATTCGGCCCGCAACATGCCCGCTTGCTCGGATCCCTCCACAAGATCGGGCATATGATCGCGAGTCAGCCCGGTGGCAGCCAGCAAATCATCACTCCACCCTCTTTTAGCCACATCCAGCCAGAGCGTGCCCGCCGCATCCGACATTTCCGACATATGTCGCCCTGTCAGCCAGAGGTTTAGATAGTCCTTCGGTAAAAGTACTTTGCGCGTTTCTTTGAAAATCTCTGGCTCGTTACGCCGCACCCATTCGAGCTTTGGCGCGGTAAAACCCGCCATAACGACATTGCCTGCAATGTCGCGGAAATCTGCACGACGTTCCAAAATATCACATTCTGCATCTGCGCGGCCATCATTCCAAAGAATCGCAGGTCTTAACGGTTTATCGGACCCATCAAGCAGCGTGGCACCATGCATTTGCCCCGATAGGCCAATAGCCTGTAGGCTGCGAAATTCATTAGGAGCAGATGCACGCACCTGAGCGATGGCCAAGGACGCAGCGTTGATCCATGATTGAGGGTCCTGCTCTGCCCAATTTGGGCGGGGGCGTTGCAGCGACAATGGACTGCTCCCTTGTGCAACAACAACCTGTGCCTCATTTATAAGAAGCGCTTTGACACCCGATGTGCCAAGATCCAGTCCGAGAAACATGACAGCTTTCCATTGATCGCATCGCACGAGTCCAACAAGACAGATTCAAAAGAAGGTCTGATAGCGTGTTGCGACTCGTTTCATGCTATTTGCTTATCAAAGTGACCTACTTGCTGAAAAGGTATGAGATCCATTTCAATGGTGCGATATCCTATATCGGCACGCCCAATTACCCAGCGATCAAGATACAACTGAGCATCTCTTAAGGATAACGATCCGTTTTCGATTTTAACACGGTATGATTTGAAATGGCTGGGATGGTAGGATTCGAACCTACGGTACACTGTACCAAAAACAGTTGCCTTACCACTTGGCTACATCCCAACTGTGAGGGGCTGTTTACGCGGACCCTGAGCAGGGTTCAAGACCCTGAACAAGAAAATTTTGCATTTTTATTTTTACGCTTTTTTAGATCAAATTTACGGTTCAGCACCGTGTTCAGGCTTAGGACCTCTGACCACGCTATGGTCTGTTGGTTACCCTAAGGTTCCCCCAATGACATTCCCGGCTTGAAAAAAGTATAGCGTGCACGCCCGGCCCGTTTGGATCCATAAAGAGCGATATCCGCCTCTTCCAACAGGTCATCCGCCGTTTTTCCAGCTTTCAAAACGGACGAAATGCCAATACTCGCAGACACTTTAAGGCGTTCATTTCTATGAACAATTTCATTTTCAAGATATGAGATAATATCCTGCGAGATTTGGATAATTCTGGACTTACGACTCACTCCGTGCAGCAGGATAACAAATTCATCGCCACCGACGCGCGCAACAAGATCTTCTTTTCTCGCCAGGCTCTGCATAATCTGTGAGGCCTGTTGTAAGACGAAATCACCGACAGCATGACCATGTCCGTCATTGATTTGTTTGAAATAGTCCAGGTCGACACGTAACAGCGAAAAAGGGTGCTTGGCCGCGATCGCGTGCTCCAAAGCGGTATTTAAGGCGCGTCGATTGCGCAAACCAGTCAAAGTATCGGTATCTGCACGTCGTTCCGCAGCCATTTTAGCGCCTTGCAGACGATTATTCAGCATACGGGTTTCTTCCATCGCTGCTGACTTGGCTTCAACGATATAGAGCATCTCCATCGCCAGATCCGTCGGGGCGAAATCTGTGCTGGTCAGGGAAAAATCCACCACGGCATCCAAGACATGGATGCCGAACGACAAGTTCACGATCGCTGTACCATCAGGAAAATTCGCGACGACGGCTTTCAATTGCGTTTTATCATCATCCAGAAGCTGCAAATGCAGTTTTTTCCCAGCATAGTCCCGAAGGTTGGCGAAGGTCTTTACCGAACGGGGGCGCAGAATTTCGAATTTGTCCAAAAACAGCAATCCATCAACGTTCTTTACGCCAAGGATTTTTGTCACAGTGGGGCCAGCATGTAAAATCTGCCCATCTTTCCCCAAGCGCACATGCATAGGACACAGCGTATCCAGCATTGACGAAAAGTAATCCGTTATTCCGCGCTCAATCGTCACGATGACACACCAGTGCGCTGCATAGGCGCTGCTAAAAGAAACTCGCGCCCTTCGGCATAATCGGCTTCAACCACGGACATCGTAATGGTTTCACAATCTTGAATCGTTCCTTCGAATTCAAGAAGAACCAAAGCACCATAATCATCGGCCATCGCACGTAAGACACCAACCAGAACATGAGCAAAGCCTGCAATCGGCCCGCACACACTGAGGGTGAATTCATTCTTCCCGTTTTCGTTCAGCTCTAATTCCGGCAAAATCAAATCTGGGACCGCCAGCTTTGTGCGCCCTGGCAAATCATCGAGAGAGTGCAAAAAATCGATAAAATCATTCCCACCAAAGCGCAGCAGACGGCGCAGTCGTTCATTATTGGTATGAGACACCAGATATGTTCCGACATCTTCCAATATGGTTTCACGCTTGCGCCCAAGCTCTTTTTCCATGGCACATAAAACGTCCCCGAAAAGAGCGGCATCATAGGTTAGCATGGCTTCGAATTCCGAAAACCGCAGATCAGAAGCACGTGCGATATCGCACCATACTTCGGGACCGTAGGTATCCCATAGAAATCTCTGCAATGTACGTAAAATCAAACCATGCATCGTAAAATCGCCCATCCACTCACCTGACTACCGTCCCATGGCGAAGTTTAAAATCCCGTAATATTTCGAATTGAACAGGAATTTAGGGCGTTAAGAGAAAAAGATTTTGGAGCGTTTGTTTTTATGAGTTTTTATCTATCCATTCTGAAAGTCCAGCAATAGAAGGCAAAACGGCATCCGCAATTAAAGCCAATTCCTTTTCCTTTGCCAAACCAGTCAATACACCAATTGCTTTCATACCAGCATTCTTTGCTGCGATTAAATCATGGGCACTATCCCCCACCATAATGCATTTTTGCGGATCAACATTCAGTTTTCGGGCTGCATGCAATAACGGTTCTGCCGACGGTTTGGCACCATACCCGCTATCATAACCCGCAATAAAATCGAATTTATCCACGCAGTGGCAGGTCATCAGCTGCGCACGCGCAGCCTGTTCGCTATCATTTGTGATAAGGCCAATTAGAAAACCCTGCTGTCTCAGGTCATCAATGAATGGCGCAAGTTCCACAACTTGTGACGGCATGACAGACTGGGCTTGTTCGCTAAGTTCACGTTCGATGTCAGACGCTGATTGATCGTGCAATACTTGGGCAAAACATTCAGCCACTTCCATGTTCGTTCCCGCAATGGCGACACTGGTGGGCAAAAAACGCTGCCTATCCAGATCGTAGTCAATCGACTTTGCCAGATCTTTCAGACGTTGGGAATCTCCAGCCGACAATCGTTTCAATTGCTCTGCGGCCCAGACGTCCCATGTATCTGCAAATTGAAACAGCGTGCCATCTTTATCGAAAAACACCGCCGAAACCGGGCCATCCAAGTTCGTTTGTGCTTTCATACTCATGTCCAATGTACATCCGCGCCACCAGACAAGACCTGTCGCACTTTGAATAACATCTCATAAGGGATTCGCGTCGCATCACAAAATTGCCGCACCCAATCATCGTCCATTAAGATAAAATCCAGAACCGATGCCTGAAAATCCACATCTTCAACAGATTGTCGAAACGTGTCCTCTCCCGCACCAGTTGCACCCATAAACACCTGTAAAAGCTCATCATGACCAGCCAACCAAGCCACCGCTTGAACCGCGATCACCTCAGCGGACGATGAAGAAAGACTCATTTTTAACGATCTCCAGAAAGGTTTCTTTAACCAAGAGTCGCCACCCTGCTGGAAACGATCTCGTGACGAGTAATGCCCACATTTTGCAAAGGGCTGGAGGCCAAAGATATGACAGCAAGAATATTGATTGTCGACGGTGTCGCGACCAATCGTATCTTGATGCGCGTCAAGTTAAGTTCAGCCTATTACGACGTCATCCAAGCAGAAGCAGGTCAAGCAGCTCTTGATACCGTCCGCTGGCAAAAACCAGATCTTGTTATCTGCGCAGCAAGCCTGCCTGACATGGATGGCAAAACATTCTGTTCGGCGATGCGGTCCGAAGAAACCAGTAAAGATACACCAATCATCTTGCTCTATGATGGTGCGGACAAAGACAATCGTGTCAGCGCACTTCAAGCAGGCGCTGATGATGTCTTATCTGAACCGCTTGATGATCTCGTACTTTTTGCCCGATTGCGCTCTCTCTTACGCGCCAGTGATGCCGAATCGGAACTTCGCTTGCGCGAAGACACGCGGCGCGCCCTAGGAATGGCCGAAGACGCCCCCGCATTTCGTCCAAGCGTCCGTATCGGTTATGTCAGCTTAGATAAAAATCTGGCCTGCTATAGAGATCTGGTTCGTGTTCGTGCGTTGGTTCCCGATGAAATTGTGAAAATGGATCCCGAATCTGCATTACGTGGTGCAAACCCACCCGATGTTTTTGTCATTTCCGAGGGCGCAGATGAGCCGGGCGGCGCAGGTTTGGAACTATTGTCGCGTTTACGCTCAAACAGTACGACACGGCGTTCCGCAGTCATTTACATCGCGCATGCGCATCAACGACAAACCGCTGCAGCGGCCTTGGATCTTGGGGCGAATGATTTGCTAAGTCAGGGTCCAGATCCTGATGAATTGGCCTTGCGGCTTGAAAAGCAAATTGCACGCAAGTTAACGGCGGATCGTTTGCTCGACGATATGCAAAACGGTTTGCGCGCTGCTGTCACAGATCCTCTGACGGGCTTGTATAACCGACGCTATGCCATGCCGCATCTCAATCGGACGCTAGAGACCAGCCAGATCAAAGATCGCAGCTTTGCGGTTCTGTTGCTGGATCTCGATAACTTTAAGAACATCAATGATGTCTATGGCCACCCGTTTGGCGATAAAGTTCTGGTGGAAGTGGCACAGGCCCTGTCCAACAATTTAAGAGCCGCCGATCTGGTTGCGCGTCTGGGCGGTGAAGAGTTCGTCATCACACTGCCCGATTCTGATACAGATGCGGCCATGAACACCGCGGAACGTTTGGTGAAATGCGTTGAACAGCTAAGCGTCCGTTTGCCGAATGGGTACGCGGTTCCCGTCACGATAAGTGTTGGGATTGCCATGTGTGAACCGAATGCTGGTCAGACGTCTCAAGCGTTGATTGATATCGCCGATGCCGCCCTTTATCAGGCCAAAGCCGCCGGGAAAAATCAGGCTCTCCTTGGAAAAGATGACGAGAGCGACATAGAGGCAGCACAAGTGTCTGCAACCACAATCGTCAAAAGCCTGTGCGACCTACCATCCAGCGCCTAATGTCCCCTAAGTTAGGTCAAGACAGAGAAAAACAGGCCATAGCGGCCTGTTTTTTATTTTCTGAACAGATATCAATCCCGCGGCGGTTCTATAGGACGTCTTTGCGATTTCGCCTCTATATCTGCTGCCAAACGATCGGCAAAAGCTATGCGAGCATCATCATCCATTGATAGGATGAAATCGCGCAACTCGTTCTGACCTCTGCGTATCCGTTCGGCATTGTGATCTGTTTGATCATCAAAAATTTCGATTAACGCTTCTCGGTCAAAAGGATCAGCTTTCATCGCAGCGACTATATCCAGATAGATTTGACCCCGATCACGATCTTGCCGCCCACCAATACCTTGTTCGCCATCAAAACGATTTCGCAATTGCTTGCGCAACGCATCTCGTTGTTCAGGATCCAATGCACGTATGTATGCGGTCCCACCACGCTCTGCCCCATTGTTGGGTTCAGGCTTGGGGCCTCCCTGAGCAAGAATACCTGCACCTATACCGAGCACCAAAAGGTTCACGGCAAGAGATGTATAAAGCAGGGTACGCAGACGCCAAGACATTTGGGTTTTATTTTGCTCAGACATGCGTCACTCCAAAAGCAGGGCTGTTTCGAACTCTTCGAGCAGCCCAATTCCATACGTGCTGTAATTTGCCGTATCTACGTCGGAAATCCCGGCCACACCTGAGGTAGCATTCAACCCGATCACAACACCCAGCGCACACGCTGATGCCAAACCGCCAGCTCCAGTCCAGCCACCCAGCATGTCTAAAACGCGCTCCAAGATCGTTCTACCCGCTGAATGAGACTGAATCGTGTTCAGGATCGGCAGATCTTCGGATTGCACTGGCATTTCCGACAAGGCCAGCATGTCCATACGGTCTAAGAAATCCGCATCAGGTTGGGGCGCGTCTGCTTTAAACGCATCAAAAAACGCATCAAGTTCGCAAGCTTTTCCCTTCTCACTCATCTTTGATCCCCTTCGCCATCAATTCCCAATACATCTTTCTGTCCAATCAGAAGCGTCTCCAGGGCCCGTTTGCCCCGTGCTGTTAAACTTTCTACGGCGCGCACACCGATATCCATTATGTCGGCAATTTCGGGGTTAGTGTGCCCCTCAATGTGGCGCAAAACCACGGCTTGCCTTTGCCGGTCAGGCAGCTGTTGCAACGCATTTTGCAATGCCGCCGCGCGTTCTGACATCTGCATTTTACGCTCTACAGATGGCGCATCATCTGCTGGCTCTGCTATGTCATCGATATCGGCCATTCCACCGCGTCTTTTACGCAATCGATCAATGCACAAATTGGCCGTTACTTTATATAACCAGGTGCGCGGCTTGGCTTCTCCGGCCCGCCAACCTGGCGCTGCACGCCACAGGCGTAGCATCGCCTCTTGCGTGATATCTTCTGCTTCTGCGCGATCCCCGCCCAACAAACGGCAGGCATGTGCAAAAACCAAAGGGGTAAAACGCCGGTTCAACTCCCGGGCAGCTTCGGGTTGCCCCTGAGCATATTGCGCCAAAAGCGCGTCATCGTCACAACTGTTCATCGTGTCAAATGGCATCCGTTTCAGGTTCCGCATTGTGGCGCGGTTTGGTTCACATAACCCCATCGCGCCGCTAATCTCAAGCCAAGTGAACCGCGCCTAAATTCGCTCAATCCACCGCGGAGGCCCCAACAGGCCCCCGCGTCTTTTGTAAAAGACAGATTAGTCCTCTGCAGGTGCCGCCGGTTTCGCGCAGCTATCTTCTGCGTTTTCCTCTGGGCCACATTCTGGCTTTTTGTCGTGTTTGTGGTCACGACCTTCACCACGATGCTCACCGTGTTTACCATCGCGTTTCTTACCATCTGGCCCTTTGCGCTTGCCTTTGTCATCGCCGCGGCGGTCCTTGCCATGTTCTTTGGCGAACGCTTCCAGCTCGGCCTGGCTGATTGCACCATCACCGTCTGTATCTGCATCCATCAAGCGAGAGGTGCGATCAGGGCGCGCCATTTCCTCGGCAGACAGTTTACCGTCTTCATCTTGGTCCAGACGGGAAATCATACGCTCGGAACGGCGTAATTCTTCAGCGCGCGCAATTTCTTCAGCGCTGACAAATCCGTCTGCATCAACATCAATTTCCGCGAAACGATCGGCCTGCACCTGTTCCAGCTCTTCTGCTGAAATAGACCCGTCATTGTTTAGGTCCAATTGCTCCAACATGCGCGCTGCGCCACGTGGGGCACGGTCCTCTGTTTCTTGGGCAACGGCAACGCCTGTGCCCAGTACCGCAACCAATGCACCTGCCAAAATGCTGCTCGTAAAGATATTCTGTTTCATTGTGGGGCTCCTTCCCAACTTATACTCTTAACGCTCCGCCTCGAAATGCAGGGCCCACTCAGCGGCCGTTGCGTGTTTTTCCTTGACGGATCTGTTGAGTTTTACGGGCCATCAGAAAACTTCCGTCGCATTTGGTGGAAATTTATCGCCAGTCGCAGTTGGCCTGTGCGCTGGAATAGGTAACGTTTGCGCGACAAGACAGGCCCCGCCAGCAAAATCAGAGCGGCAATCTGTCATATCGCGCTTATGCTTTAAACACGTCACAAAAAGCCCTGAAAGACATTAGATCTACGCATGTGCAGCACAACAATATCTATCCAACGCTAGAGGATTTACCCATAACAGAACCATCGCAACCACACAGCGAAGCCTCAAATGGCGAACGTGATTTGAAGACGGCGCTTTGGCGGGGATGGCGTCGCAAATGTCCCTGTTGCGGCACTGGATCTGTTTTTCAGTCTTTCCTAAAAGTGCGCAAATCCTGCCAAGTCTGCCAACAAGACCTTCACCATCATCGCGCAGATGATGGTCCTGCATATCTGACGATCCTGATCGTTGGGCACATCATTGCGCCCTTGTTTTTGCATGTTTTTATCACCTGGCGTTTGGAACCACTTACACTGTTTACAGTCTTTTCGATCGGGGCTGTTGCGCTGTCCCTGTACCTTTTGCCCAGACTAAAAGGCGCAATCATCGCCTTCCAATGGGCCCGCAAGATGCATGGCTTTGGTGCGGAAGAAGACAATTGGAGTGAATCCAGGAATTCAGCGCCGTTACCCCAAATGCTGGACAACGAACATGAAACCTCGATCACCCAAACTGACTGAGCAATGACCATATGACTTCTGATATTCGAGATGCCGCAACAATTATTTTGATACGGCATATGGTGGATGGGCCGAGGATCTTACTGGGGCAACGCGGCGCCAAAGCGGCCTTTATGCCCAACGTGTTCGTCTTTCCCGGCGGCGGTGTCGAGGCGATCGACCATGAGCTTGAAACAGCCACACCGCTCAGTGACGCATGCCATAAGTCATTGGCCCTTCAATCCCCATCTTGCCCTCCAAAAACGCTCGTCACGGCGGCCGTGCGGGAATTATATGAAGAAACCGGCTTACTGCTTGGCGATATGGATACCTCACAGGATGGAACGCGGATCAAAGCTGATGCGCGTGCCATGCGATTTGTGTTTCGCGCATTGACGCCCCCGGAAAGGCCACAACGTTTTGATGCCCGTTTCTTTATCGCCGATGCGAAAGCATTGCGGAACGATCCTGACGCGTTAGACCAAACAGATTTGGAATTATCTCACCTCAGCTGGCTATCAATTCCCAAGGCCCGCGCCCTGTCCCTGCCCCTTGTGACAGATATGGTTCTTGCAGAAATCGCTGAAATCCTTGAAGGCGATCAATCTTTCAACGGCTTGCCCTTTTTTAAAATGGGCAGCGGGAAAAACGGGTTCTCCCGTCTGGTCTGAACCAAAAGAAAGGGATATGCAGCGCCTATGTTGAACATGATCCGCCACGGCACCGCCACTGACCAATCCCCTTTCGTGATCGTGCATGGGCTTTATGGCTCTGCAAGAAATTGGGGGGTTATTGCCAAACGCATGTCAGATCGCGGCGAAGTCATCGCCGTGGATCAGCGCAATCACGGCGACAGCTTTTGGGCGGATAGCCACAGCTATGAAGATATGGCCGCGGATCTGGCGCAAGCGATCGAGCATATCGGCGCACCTGTCGATCTCTTGGGGCACTCGATGGGGGGCAAAGCGTCCATGGCGGTGGCTCTGACACGTCCCGATTTGGTCAAACGCCTGATCATCGCAGATATCGCGCCTGTATCCTACACGCATTCACAGTTGAAATACATTCACGCGATGCGCAGCGTAGACCTTAGCAAGGTCGCCAAACGCTCAGACGCCACTGCACAATTGGCCCAATCTGTGCCAGAGGTTTCATTGCAATCGTTTTTCACGCAATCCTTGGAATTGAGCGAGAAACGCTGGAAGCTGAATTTGGATATTTTAGAAAAAGACATGCCCAAAATCATGTCTTTCCCATCATTAGACGGTGTCTTTGAAAATCCAACTTTGTTTCTGTCTGGAGCCGCATCCGATTATGTTTTGCCAGAACATCGTGGCGAAATCCGTCGGCTTTTCCCACAGGCCCGCTTTGCGAAAATCAAAGGAGCAGGGCACTGGTTACACGCAGAGAAACCAAGAGAATTCGAAGCCTCTCTGCGTGCTTTTTTAGATTAAATTCCTAATGGCTGTGCTGCCAAAAAGCGTTGCCATGCATGTACGCTACCCGATTATTCCTCGGATTGTAGGATCTTAAATTCGCCGTCTAGCCATGACTGGCTTTGCACAGCAGGTAAAATCACCAGATCCTGAATAAGCAGACGCATAATCCGCGCCACGTCATTTGGCACCTGATCCGACCAATCCGCGCCAGCATAAAGCACAATATTTCTCGAAAACCCTTCAAACGGCAGAGGGAACACCTCTAAATCGGCATGCAAACGAGACACCCGCATATATCCAAGAGGGGTTGTAATCGCCCAGCCCACGCCACGCGCCGCCAATGTCATCAAAGACTGATGTGCGCCTAGTTCGAAACGATCAGAAAAACTGAGCCCGCGTGTTTCCAGCTCTTTTTCGATACGTTGACCAATCATCTGCTCGCGCTGATAGCGCAGCAGAGGGTGTTCATCCATTACGGCTTGCACACCGCCCATCGCATCTACCATTCCTTTACGACACACGAAAACAAACGGATCCCGAGCGATAGGATACATATAGGCGCCGGCGAAATCACCATCTTGTTCGGCACATATCGCCATATGCACCTCGCCTCTTTCCAGAAGGTTCGCGATTTCGTGGCTAGGTGCTGTCAGCAGTTTGAAACGGCTGCGCGACATGTTTTCCGCCAGCATCGTTGCCAAACGCGGCGCAAGGTCGTGATCGAAATCGTCTATCATACCCAAACTCAACTGCTCCAGATGGCCCAGATCCATCATGGTCAGTTCGTTTTGCGCCAATTGTAATTCGGCTAGAACCGTTCGCGTACGCGCTATGAATGTCCGGCCAGCCGGGGTCAGCTGCATCGGACGGCGGGAGTGATCTAGCAGATCCTGTCCCATCGCCTTTTCAAGATTGCGAATTTGTTGCGATACAGCTGGTTGGCTTAAACCTGTCCGAGACGCGGCCTGCGCGACGGAACCCGTTGTAGCCAGTGCGTCAAACACAACCAAGCCTTTCAGCGTTACGCCTTTCATGAGCATAAGCGGTCTCCTGTCCCAGCCATACTTTTACAAGCTGGGAACCAAATAAAGTTGTTTTTATACCGGAAGTTAAAAAAAGGGTATTCTCTAAAAACCTTTACAGGATTGTTCTGAGCGCGCTGCATAAATTTTATACCTATCCCAAAACGCATCGTGAGAAGATGACTCTGACATTTTCACATCTTGGGCTTTTTGCGGATCGTCATAGAAGCTCGCCGCCAACCGTTGATCCGAAGATGTCAGGCTTTGGTTTGCAACACTTTGAATACATCCGCAAACCATTCTATTCGCATCCCCCCGTCCCGACGCGCGGCACGCATTCGAAATAGGGCCAGTTGCGAAAGAAATGCGCGCACCGCCTGCAAAACGATCAACTCTTTTGGTTTCAGCACAGCCTGCCAGTGCCACCAACGTCAAACAAAACAAACCTGAAATTTTCATGAAGTCTTTCACTTTTTTGTTCGTCCTGTCAGTTTTCTCTGATCTTTGGACATCTGCTCACCAATCAATATGCCCGAAGATTTCGCTTTGCGCAAATACTGCACGAATGAAAATCTAGGTTCACATGCAAAAATTAAGGTTTTGACAAATTTAAACCAAATTTCACTCCAAACTTACGGTTACAAGCCTTGGGATTAAGGCAACTGATCAGATCCTGCGCAGATCCTCTTGACCAAGTGGAATTTCCGAAGCATACGCGCATGCATGACACCGCTTAATCGTATCCGTAATTTCTCTATCGTAGCCCATATTGACCACGGGAAATCCACCCTGGCCGACCGGCTGATCCAAATGACCGGCACCGTACAGGACCGGGACATGCAAGCACAGCTGCTTGACAGCATGGACATTGAACGTGAGCGCGGCATCACAATTAAGGCCAACACAGTGCGCATCGATTATACCGCTCAGGATGGGGAAACCTATGTCCTGAACCTAATCGACACGCCCGGCCACGTGGATTTCGCCTATGAGGTTTCTCGCTCTATGCGCGCGGTTGAAGGATCTTTGCTGGTCGTAGACGCCTCCCAAGGGGTTGAGGCGCAGACCCTCGCAAATGTATATACAGCGATTGAAGCAGATCACGAGATCGTACCGGTTCTGAACAAAGTTGACCTACCGGCTGCAGAACCCGAACGCGTTGCCGAACAAATCGAAGACGTGATCGGCATCGACAGTTCTGACGCCTGCTTGATTTCAGCCAAAACCGGCATCGGCATTCCCGATGTTCTAGAAGCCATTGTCAACCGCCTACCCGGCCCGCTGGAAGGCGACGCAGACAAGCCGCTTAAAGCGATGCTGGTGGACAGTTGGTATGACCCCTATCTGGGCGTTGTTGTTTTGGTACGTATCATGGACGGCGTTCTGAAAAAGGGCGACCAGATCAAGATGATGCAGACCGGTGCAAAATACGGTGTCGACCGGATCGGCGTCTTCCGTCCAAAGATGGAAAATGTTGAGGCGCTTGGTCCGGGCGAGATTGGTTTCTTGACGGCATCGATCAAACAGGTGCGCGACACCAAGGTCGGCGACACGATCACCCATGAAAAGAAACCAACGGATCAGGCACTGGATGGTTTTCAACCCTCGGTTCCTGTTGTTTTCTGTGGCTTGTTCCCCGTGGACACAGCCGAATTCGAAGATATGCGCGAAGCAATTGAAAAGCTGGCGCTGAATGACGCGTCTTTCAGCTTTGAAATGGAAACATCAGCGGCTCTTGGGTTCGGCTTCCGCTGCGGTTTCCTTGGCTTGCTACATCTCGAAGTGATCCGAGACCGGATCGAACGCGAATACAATATCGATCTGATCACTACAGCGCCAAGCGTGATCTATCACGTCTATATGAAAGACGGCGAAATGATCGAGTTGCACAACCCAGCAGACATGCCGGACCCGTCAACAATCGATCATTTGCAAGAACCGCGCATCAAAGCCACCATCATGGTGCCTGACGAATATCTGGGCGACGTTTTGAAACTTTGCCAAGATCGTCGCGGTGTTCAGATGGATCTGACCTATGCCGGGTCCCGTGCGATGACGGTCTATGACCTGCCACTAAACGAGGTGGTCTTCGACTTCTATGATCGTTTGAAATCCGTGACCAAAGGCTATGCGTCATTCGATTATCAGATGATCGGCTATCAAGAGGATCAACTGGTCAAAATGTCGATCCTTGTGAATGACGAACCGGTGGATGCGCTATCGACCATGGTGCACCGCGCTCGCGCTGAAATGCGGGGCCGTGCGATGTGTGAAAAGCTGAAAGAGCTTATCCCACGCCACATGTTCAAAATCCCGATCCAAGCAGCCATCGGCGGCAAGGTCATCGCACGCGAGACCCTATCGGCCATGCGCAAAGACGTGACTGCCAAATGCTACGGCGGCGACGCGACGCGTAAGAAAAAGCTGCTTGAAAAGCAAAAAGCCGGCAAGAAAAAGATGCGCCAATTCGGCAAGGTCGACATTCCACAAGAGGCGTTCATTTCGGCGCTTAAAATGGATGATTGATCAAAAAGCAAAGACAGTAGTGCTGTCGAACCTAACTAATCTCTGATTAGGAGACACCGGCAGTTGTCCAAGCCGTGCATCGTCGGGCCCAGGTGCGGCGATCCAACGCCTCCAGCAGGCAGTTTATCTTTGCCAAATCCGCAAAAGCCAGTAATGTCGCGCGTGCGCCAACCAAATCGCCGTGCCCGGGGAGGGCCCGACGATGCGCGGCGGCCTACGGCCTTGATTCCGCGCTTGGTGTTTCTTGGTCCGCAGGGCTAAAAGAGGACCTTTTCTGAATTTTCGCAAAGGTTGTGTTGGATCCAACCCATCTGGGTCAATCCACACCATGATCCGGCGATTTGCCAGATGGGGCCAGATACGGTTTGGTGACGTCTTTCAAAGAGACCTCCAGCGCCTCGACGTTCAAGCGCAATGCACCATCACCCGCCAGTGTCAGGGTCAGACGCCCTGCCCCGTCTTCGCCTTCTTCAAACGCGATCTCAAGAATTTGCAGCACCGTATCTTTGTCAGACCGATCCACACCTTGCGATGCGACGCCCAGCACATTGTCAAAGACCAAAACTGCCCGCGCCCGTTCGACCGTACCTTTGGGCAGCGTGTCTTCACGACGTAAACGGTTGATCAACAGGGCAAAACGGTGCTGGCTGGCCTGCCAGGTCATATCAGCCGCTGTGAACACCGCATCTTGGGCCAAGGCAGAGAGGACTTTCAAATCCTCCCCATCCTCTGCGCCCAAATTCAGGGGTTTCGCAATACCATCTTCAAACCGTGCGTCTTGGGTCATTCTTCTTTCACCCGATCAATGGTTGCACCCACACCGCGCAATTTACGCACAACATGTTCGTAACCACGATCCAGATGATAGACGCGTGACACTATGGTTTCGCCCTCGGCCGCCAAACCAGCCAAGATCAGCGAAATAGACGCCCGCAAATCAGTTGCCATCACAGGCGCACCGCGCAACTTGTCTACGCCCGTCACACGTGCCGTATTCCCTGTTGTGTCAATCTGCGCACCCATGCGGATCAGTTCTGGCGCATGCATGAAACGGTTTTCAAAAATCGTTTCCTCCAGCACCGCAGTGCCAGTCGCCGTGCACATCAGCGCCATCATCTGCGCCTGCAAATCTGTTGGAAAGCCGGGGAATGGGGCCGTGGTCACGTCAACCGCTTTTACCTGTGTATTCGGATCGCGGGTCACCACGAGACCGGTCGCAGTTTCTGCAATCGTTACGCCCGCTTCTTCCATCTTGTCAGCCAGTGATGCCACAATGGCACGCGTACCGCCAAGCAGTTCAACAGAACCGCCCGTAATGGCCGGCGCAATCATCCATGTGCCCAATTCAATCCGGTCTGTGATGCAGCGATGCGTTGCCCCGTGTAATCTATCCACGCCGCGAATAACCATCGTTGAGGTCCCAGCGCCTTCGATATCAGCGCCCATTTCCATCAAACAATGCGCCAGATCCACAGTGTCAGGTTCACGTGCGACGTTTTTCAGAACCGTTGTGCCTTTGGCAAGAACCGCCGCACACAGCGCATTTTCCGTGGCCCCAACAGACACAAACGGGAATTCGATTTCCGCGCCTTTTAGTCCACCCTGAGCAGAGGCATGCACATAGCCTTCACGCAGATCAATCTTGGCCCCCATGGCCTCAAGCGACGACAGGTGTAGATCCACCTTACGCGCGCCAATCGCACATCCACCGGGTAGCGAAACAACCGCTTCACCGCAGCGTCCCATCATTGGACCAAAGACATTAAACGACGCACGCAATTTGCGCACAATATCGTAATGCGCGGTTTTATTGGTGATCTCTGCAGCTGAAAGCACCATTGACTTGCCCTCTTGCAAGCAAGCAACCTCAACACCCAAAGATTCCAGCAACGTGGTCAGCGTGCGCACATCCGACAGACGTGGCATGTTGGTCAATGTCAGCGGCTCATCCGTCAACAAAGCCGCGCACATCAGTTTCAACGCCGTATTTTTTGCACCCGCAATCGGGATCTGACCATTCAGAGGCCCACCACCATTTACTATTATGCGATCCATTTAATCGTCCTCACTGCCCGCGCCTTGTTGCTTTTGGTCTGGCGCTGCGTCCTCGTGTAATGTGTCATTTTCTATTTCGGCGCTCGTGCGCGCCTTTGCCTGCGCTTTACGCCGGCCCAAATTCGCCTTCAACGCCGCCTTTAGCCGATCTTCTCGGCTTTGGGGTCCTTTTTGCGTTTTGGATTTGTTCGGATCAGGTTTCTGCGTCATAAACACCTCTGTAACCGTTTGTGAAAAAACCGTCCAGATGGGGGTTGCGTGTCTGCACAATTGGGTCTAATCACCGCCCACGCTTGGCTATGATCTTGCCAAGGCTTCAGATGCTGCTGTAGCTCAGAGGTAGAGCACTCCCTTGGTAAGGGAGAGGTCGAGAGTTCAATTCTCTCCAGCAGCACCATTTCACACTTTTTTGATGATAGCCCGCCTAACACCTTGAAAGGTAAGGCGGTTTTTATAGTTCGATACACACCTTCTGGGGTGAATGTCAAAGGCTCTGAAAACGCCAACCTAAGCACCGTTTGGCGCACAGCATAGTTTCCATTTTTGTATATATCCCAAGGCCTTGCGAGAAATTTCATTGCGAGTTCAATACATTCTTCAGACCTGCCTACATTTGGGAGTGGCTCCCTTGCTTTCTCAGCTAAGGAAATCTTTTCCCGTTCTAGCTTCTCGATTTTGGCTTCTATGGCCTTAACGACGGTCTGGCTCTCGCTTTCCAAGAGGCGGTCAACAAGCTTTAGGATATCCTTATCGGCGGCGTCGGCCTGACTCTGCCATTCGCGCCGTTCAGCCTGCATATACTCAAGACGTCCATTCCAAGCGTCTTTGAACATCTCAATCGCGAGATCGACCAATTGTTGGCTCGGTTGTAGGCTCTTTATGACTTCTTCAAAGCCTGCCTCAAACTTTGCACGCGGGATTGATTTACTCCGCTGTGAGCAACCACGAGTGACACATCGATAATACGCGTAATGCTTGCGGCACCCTTTAGACCATGCGCCAGTCATACCTTTCCCACATTCACTACACTCGACGAAGCCGCGAAGCGGGAAGTCTTCGTTGAAATCGGCCCGCGCCGCTGGACGCGCTCCAGCTACAAGGTTTTTCTGGATATTCTCATATGCTGCAAAACTGACTAGCGGCTCGTGATGACCTCGACGCAGAGAGACACCCCACTTTTTCGCTTGCACATATCCGGCATAAAGCGGGTTCTTCAAAATCTTGGTAACTTTCCAAGCTCTTATTTTGCCGTTTGGTTGATCCTTGGGGAAGTCTGGTTTGCTTTCAAGAAAGCGCTGCACTTCTGCTTGGGAGCGAAAACGCCCAGAGGCATAACCTTCTAGCGCTTCGCGCAAACAACTAGCTACTGGCTCATTCGGCTCCAACAACTTTCCATGAATACGATCCGTTTTGAATTTGTAACCTATTGGGGCGTGAAACACCCAGTAGCCTTTCTCTACGCGCGCGGTCATCTTTTGAATGACTTGGCGGCGGTTTTGTTGTCGCTCCAACTGACCTGTTGCGGCAAAGACGGTTTCTACGAAAATCCCTTCGGGAGAATCTTCGAATTTATAGTTGAGACATTCGACTAGTGCGCCGCGCCTGGCGAATTCCTCGCGCAGCATCCAATGGAATTTTGTGTCACGCGCAAAACGTTTAAGATCATCAAAAATGATTACGTAGGGTTTGCCTTCTTGAGCCTCAATATAGGCAAGCATCGCACGCATCCCTGGACGATTCAGGAAGTCTCCTCCGCCAGATGCATCATCAGGGAAGACCATCTCAACTGCATAGCCCTTCGCTTCAGCGTATTGACGACAACGATGTTCTTGACTTTCCAAGCCGGAACCTTCGGTTTTCTGCTTAGTCGTTGATACTCTGCAATAAATCAGCGCGGGTATAAGGTCTGTTTTTGTCTGTGGGACTCCCATGAATCCTCTCTTTCCCAGACTTGCCGCTAGATCGCAGGCGCATCTGTTTCTTGTTGTTGAGTGTTAATTTTCGGTTCCATCCCAGTGGACTCCGAATTTCCTATTTGATCAAGCTCTGTTCCATGTTTTCCACAAGCTTGTTGGGCAGGGTGAACCCCAAAGCCAAGTTCAACGAAAGCACTGATAATCGTCCACAGTGCACCAACGATTTCTTCTTTTTGATCAGATGTCAGGGACGGATCGTCGAGATAAGCCTGGTAATGTTCAAGATCGACCTCAAGGTGACTTCGAGGATATTGGCTTGCCGCCTTATCGATTGCAGCAGCCAAGTCTGGTATTTTTTTGGTTTCAGCATCTTTCACGATTACAGTCCTTATGGTGCTGGCACGAAGAGACCTTGCGCGGCCAAAATGAAAAGGCGCGTTGAGGCACTTGCGTGTCTGGGGTGTTGCGCGACCGATAAAATGTCGGATCGACTTTCGTGCATTGCAGTGTGAAAACACCGCTGAGCACGGCTTCTACGTTTGCACCTTACTCCAATTATATCATGGATTACCGGTGCTTCGCAAAAAACGCGCTCAGCGATCATAGTTCTGCACTCGCTGGCGTTTGCGGCTTGTTAGGCGAGTTTGCCCCTCATTGCGCTCCTTCTCACGTAACATTTGAATGGTCTCATACGCTTTTTCATCTAAACGCGCCGCTTTCAGCAGGTCGCGCTCTGGGATCACGCTTGTCTTTTGCCAGTTTCCATCCTGGTCGACGTAAGATCGCGTTCGTTCGGTGTTGAAGACAAATCCCTTTTCGGTTTCCCGCTTCCAAATTGCGACCTCGATGGCACCATCACGGTGCTTGTCGATTGGGCGACGGCTTTGCTCCTTTGACTGTTCAGACATACCATTGTTCTCCTTTTAGTTTATCGGTTTTGTGTGACTTGTTGGGCTTTGCTCCCAACCGCTCGCGCGTTGTGCTTATGCGGTTCAAACTCTCGGATGTTGTCTTTGAGACGGCGATGGAGCTTGAACAGAGTCTTCATGTCTTTCTGCGGATCAGCACCTGCTGCGCGCAAATCCGCCTGAAGGGAATCGACCTTGCCCTGATCACGCAAGAGATCGTCTCTTGCACGCCGCGCTTCGAAAAGCAGGGCTGCACGCTCGGAACGCCTATGCTCGGCAGAAAGCTTCACGTGGTAGGCGCGGCGATCAATCTCAGCAGCGAGCTCCGACGACGGCTTCAGCTCTGGAAATGGTCGTTCTTGCTCCACCATGGTTTCGCCGCGTCGTTTTGCTTTGAACGCTTCGCGTCTAGCTTCCCGATCACCGCTCGCCGCGTTGAAAGGCTGGTAACGGGTTCAGTTTGGCGATACAAATCGTTCTGCGCGCGCAGGTCAGCGCTCTCGTGCGCAAAAGACAATCTTGATTTAGGTGACTTCACCATAGCTACTATTCCTCGACCCGGGACCAAAATCCGTCGCGATACTGTGGGTAATGCTCAAACAGCTTGGGAACAGGCTCGCGAATGATGCGGCGCATTGCGGGGCCGCGCTCGGTCATAAGCTGCACGCGATCCAAAGGCGGATGGTAAGGGTTGGGGTGGAAGCGACACCCTGGTTCTGTCCAATAAGGTCTGCGGTCAATCTGAGCCGGGTGGCGGAGCCCATCGGCAAACAACAGCGCTTTATCGGCAGGCATACGCATGACTTCATCTGGTGTCATCAAATCACGCTGCTGCTTAGCCTGATGCGCCGTTTCCTTACGTTTTTGGGCAATCGACAGGATTGAAGACACAGGGTCACGGCCAGCTAGCAGGCCCATAAGCGCACTGCGCCGCTCATGAGCGGCTTGAGATTGTCTCAGCGTATCGTCATATACGAGCGTTTGCTTACCCAGCATACGGCTCGCTTCCTGCGCGCTTGGCATGTCACGGATTGCAAACATTAACCGACAGCCAGCACTGGAGCTGATCAGAGCTGAGGCGTTTTTCTCCAGACCATTCATTTGCTCGTTTGTCTGGAACAGACAAACCGGCGTTATCCCGATCCCAGCACCGTAAGTGAACATCAATGGTACAAGCGGAAATCCACCGGATACCCCACTGGCCAACAGCCCACATTCATCCAAAAACCATGTTTGTCGCGGAGCTGAAGGCGCACGCGATTTATATGCCATGGCGCAGACAAAAAGCGATTTAATGATTGGCGACCACGCGGAGATGAACTCGGCAGGTGGCATCAAATAAACCTGCCACGCCTGATCGCTGTCACAGAGCTGTTCAAGCGACATCGTGTAGGGCGGAGACACTGCCTCCATAAGGACCGGGTCGGATAGGCAGGAGAATGACTTGTAGAGTTCACCTAGAATACCTTGCCACCCCGCGCCCGGATTCTCACGGCTCGCGGCAATCTCTTCTTCGATCCTCCGTACAAGTGGAAACCGTGACTCGCTCATAGCAAAGGCAAAATCGAGCCACGCATCATTATTGAGCGCGATAAGATTGATGAGCAGGTAGAGGTCGGGCGGCGTTACAACACCGTTAATCTCAGCAAGGAACAAGCAGAACGCTTCACCGACTTCGCGGGCGCGTCCCTCGAAGTACGCACCTTGAGGCGAGCCGGTGTTTGGCGTGAAATTTTCGCAAGAGACTTTGGTATCGGATACCAGAGTTGGACTATCGATCCGTAGGTGACCAAAAGGGTTGATGCGGTCTTGGGGCAGCCCGTGAAGTGCCGCCGGGTTCCAATACGCGCAGAACTTCTGATCTGGCGTTTGGTCCTGGCTCAGATACGCACCCTCGCCTTTCGGATCAAGGACAAGCAAAGTCTGGCGACACGTCCCACACAACAGATTCCTCGCCAAAAACGTGGTCATCTTCCCCGATCTGGCACCACCGGTTACAACCATTCCCGCAGGGGAGGAATAGAATGTGGCGCGGCCCTGGAAATAACCTAGGAAGATGGATGAAGGCGTCTGCTCGAACATCCCGGCGTCTTCAATGGCCCGAGCATCAGAGCTGTCAGCGGAGCCAAAGCGAAATATCTCATTACTGAACATGGCCACCCACCTCAAATGTAGCGCATGGCAAAGCCAAGCAGACCAGTGACGGCAATGCTGACAAGACTCATCCGGATCGCGAAATAGACGAGCGGGTAAGCTGCGATCATCAGCCCGTAATAAAGGATTGGCACAAGCCCATCGTCATAAAGCTCGAAGAGCTTTTCTGCGATGTATCCATCAACCATGTCCCAGATCGGTGGCACGGCGAAGACCGCGACAATTCCCGCAGCAACTTTCGAAAAGCCGTCTGCGCTTCCCAACATTGAGCCCCCTTGGGAACCATGTCCTGACGATTTGCGTTGCCACATGGCTTATTCTCCTGTTGCTGATGGATCGAAGATGTCTGGGGCGAAGCGCATCAAGTGAGATGCAAACCGTCCAGTTACACGCGTGAAATTGTTGAATTCGCTGTCAGTCTTGCTGTAGCTGTTCGCGACGCCGATGATCCTGTAGGTCTCGCCGCCATCGCGTGATACGATGAGCGGAGCTCCTGATGAGCCAGGTCTGCCCCAGCATCCATCAGTCAGTATCAAACCGGCGTCATCGCCGGTGTTACGGTGCCCAACCATTTTGCAGCGCGTTCCAAAAAGGTGGTTGCGGTGTTGGGACGGGTTCTGGGTAAAGAATGGGTGGTTTGCGTAGCGCGGTAGCGAGGCGAAAGGATAGCTTCCGAGGCTGATCAGGATTTCTTCGGTCGGATCGTGCGCTTCAATCGCTGTGTCACTGAGTTCTTCGGCACGCAAGGGCTTCGCCTCATCACAAGCCGGTTCAGCGAGGCGCGCAATGGCATAATCTTTGCCAAGATTTTGACGGGCGACATGCTGCCCAATTCAATATGAACGAACTCATAGCTGCGCCCGCATGCGGCGAGGAATATCGAACCGGCGGACGGATTATGAGCCGGAGTATGATGCCCGCTAATGGTCAACCATTGACCGGATTTCGCAAAGGCATGGCCCGTTGAAAGAACGACGTCTGGAGCGATCAATGCGCCAGTGCCCGAGTACCGGCCAACCCAATCGACGGTTCCGAAACCTGACAGTTTTTCCGTGAGGTACGGATCGTCAATGTCGAAGTAATGGGACATGTACTCCAGAGGGGTTCTATCGTCCCAGCCTGGGTTTTGTCCCAATGGTACAGAAGGTTCTGGCGGTAGCGGTTCATCGGCATTTGGTGCCTCAACGTCAGGCCGAAGAAAGGAGAGTTCCAACTCAACGCCCAGCTTTTCTTCAAGCGTGATGACGCCGATGACTGTTGAAAGACCTACAGCAATGAACGTCGGCCAATGATCAAAAATCGCAAACGGATTTGGCATTCTACCGGTCCTCGTTCTCTGGATTATCAATTTGCGGAAATGCCGGATGCGCCGCCCCCGCAGCTTCGAGAGTGCGACGGGTCTCACTCACATGCTCAGCCATCAAAGCAACGCGGTTCAGGTCAGCAATCGTGAGAAACGCATCATACTGACAAGCGTGGGCCTCTTCATCGCGACGGCGAAGCGCTCGATAGGCTACGAACCGAAAGCCGATGACCACCCAGCCGCAGAAATCGAAGAACAGAGCGGCCATCGAAAGCCCAGGCATGCGCAAGAAATTCTCAATCAGATGCTCTTCTTGGCTCAAGCTGTAAGCGCGAGGTGCATCAGGTACAGTACCGGCTAAACCTTGGGCTTGATCTTCAAGGGACCGAGCAAACGAAGCCATTTCAGAACGAAGTTCTGCGATGCGCGCTTGCGCCGATGCAGGCGCGCCGCTCTGATCGGGTACGCCCTGTGCGATTATCTGCGCGGCGTTCCTCGCTGTGCCAGCCACATCAAGAGAGCGGACTTGATTGATGGCGCTGATCACTTTTCCGCTCAGCGTCTTCAGTTCGGCGGTCAACTGTGGCGGATTCAATTCTGTGTCCTGACGAGCACTACGCATTTCGCCAAGCACGTCTGTAATCGATGCCGAAAGCTCGTCAGCCTCTGCGATTTTGCTGCTTACAAGCGCAGTTGCTTCACGATATCGATTAGTGGCGAATAGAAAAGAACGATGGACTGGGCCACTGCCACCAATCCCGGTTGGCCCGTTTCCTGACAGTTCCGCGTCAGCCGCCGCCTGCGATTGTGCCGCTTGGGCGGAGATACTGGATGCGATTTGATTGAAACCCGCCGCATATGCCAATGCGGCACCTGCCGAGTTTTCTAACTCGTCGGTCCGAGCGTCTTCCGACAGAGATTTGCTTACTCCCCCCGCGATTGCGCGCTGATTACCAAAGTAAGAAATAGTCGCGAAAGCGCCGAACCCGATGACCGCGACCAGAACGTATGCCGACAGCTCTTTGCCACCAAGATTGAACTGCGGCAAAATCCACGCCCCGGCCCAAAACATTCTAGCGACAAGCCAAACACTGAAGCCGAACAGGATGGCCATGCAAAAATCTAAGAGGCTGGGATTAGGGAACTGACTTACGAAACCCACGCCTGAGAGGATCGCGGTGACAAGGGCCATGGCCGACAGCAGGATGAGACCCGTGCGGTCCAAGTGTCGGATAGTTTCAAGGTCAGCATCGCGGCTGAACAAGGGTGACTGCTGCATTTGTACGCTCCTTTTTGGCAGTTGCCATCTGGCAATCCTTAGCCATGATGAATAAGGAGGAATGAGAAGCTTCGCGTTACGGAAAGTTACGGATTACTATGGCGACCTATGGAGAGCATCTATCGCAAGCGACGTTTGGTGAGAGGTTCGGAGAGCTCATCAAGCGCAGACGCGCCATAGAAAATTTGACGCAGGAAGAGCTTGCGCACCTTGCTTTCGGTGACTGCAGCAAGAAAACAAGGATATCGGAGCTTGAGAATGGAAAGATAAAGAACCCCAGAGCAAGCACAGTTGATGCAATTTGCGTAGCGCTAAAAATAACTGGTGACTATGTAGAACGGTTTATAAAAGAACCTGATCGAAAGCCAGAGCTGGAAAGTATCGTCGATTTCTTTTTCTTAGATGGCTATCTGGAAATGGATTTTGAAATAGCAATAAGTGAAGATGGACGCGGAGTAATATTTCACGATAGAAATCTTAAAGTGAAGATTGAACGTGGCGAATACATATCAGATCTAGGGGTTTTGCTTTTGGTAGACTCGCATGGCAGACGAAGAAAGGCTTTTGATATTTCAGATAAAATGAAATTTTATTTCGAAAACTGCAAAAGGCTCTTTTTGGTCCACTGTCAGATGACTGGGAGCTATATGAACCATCGAGAACTTAAGGATAGCAACATTCTTTCAGAGCGCGAAGTGCCAATAAAAATTCTCAAATGATTCTTTTCACACACCTAATTGGGTTCCGGACGAAAACTTGGGTATGGTGAAGCTGACAATGTATTTTCGACGAATGCTCGGAGCGATAATCCAAAAGTACTGCTGCTGGCGATAATTGCTGACAAAATTTTTGCTGTAACTTCTTCTGTTGGTTTCTCAGTGTCAATTTTAACTTCTACGCTTTCAGCATCTTCTTCCCAGTCACCAACATCGTTGAGCCTCCAATCTGCCATTGCGACGGTCACTGCCCCAGAAGGTTTCAAGTTAAGTAAAACTGAAGACTTCTCAGTCTGCTTTGGGGTAGGCCGAGTCCGTATATTTCCCTGCACTTGACCGAACGTGTTCGTAAGGTCGCTACTCTTCCATTCGAAAGATTGTCCATACGGAGATCTCAGAAATTCCTCCAAGACTTCGCCGAGCCTATCACCGACTTCGTAAGTGAATGCGATCCGCCTTGATAAAGCTGCTAATGTTTCTTCTATAGACACCAGTAATTTTATCACAAAGACTTGAGTAAACTCAAATTTCTGGAGCGCCATGGCGTTGGCAAGATGATTTCGTAGGCAAGAGGAACCATTCAGATCGTTTAGGTGTTTTGCGCCGCACCATCTCAAACGATATTCCAATAATAACTGCCCGCAAGATGTGTGGGGTAGTACCCCACATCTTGGCAAGGGAGCCCGCTGCGCGCTCCCGTTGCATCCCTCCGGCCATGGCTTTTCCAGGGTATTGAACCCATTCCAGCGCCAGTAGATCGTATCGCCGATCAACCACTCACGGGAGACTTCGCTCTCCCTGCACCCATCGATCCTTTCAGGAAGACCATGGGGCTATCGCGCCCCTTGGAACCACTCGCAGGTCTTGGAGATGCGCCTCTCCACCTGCGCCGAACCATGCACAAACGGCTGCCCGTTTGACCACCAATCAGGGGAGCGTTCCTGCTCCCACCGATACCCCCCATGACCATTTCATGGAGACGACTTCATCGAGACCAAGAAGGGAGCATTTCATAGCTGCCCTTGCCTTGAAACCATCCCATCGACCACGGAGCCTTGGAGCTCCATTGGAACCCTAACCAACCCTGCGCGTATTGGATGCCGCCAGCGCATCGGCGCTGCCATCGTCATGGCGTTTCCCCATTCACTAAGATACCCTATTCATCTTGCCGCGCAAAGCCTCTGACCAGTCCTTCAGAACTCGAATATCGCGCATGATGTCATCCGGTTCCGGCGGTTCGGGATCGTGTCCCCTTGACGGGTCGTGCGCATCGACGAAATCACAGCACTTTTTGAAGCCACTCTGAAAGGTTTGTACATCACCGTCCTCCAGCGCTGTGACACGCTTTAGTTCCTTCGTATTGATGTAATCGCGGTGACGCATAATCACATTGGCGAATACGATATCTTCGAGCGCCCGCTCCCACGTCGCTCGCAATCGGCTATAGAGCGAGGCGACCGCCACCTTGTAGCCTTCATCGTCATGTGCTTCGAATAGGCGCTTTGCTTCGCGCGCTGCCTTTTCTAGCTTGTCGATCCGGTTGCGAATACTCGATGCGGTCCATGGCAAGTCCTTGTTCACGATGCCAACGACATCCTGTCCTCGTGTCAGATGGGCGAGCGCAATGGGCGTATTCCGCTCTGTGGCTAGCTGCGCCAGGTCATTCACGAAGATCATGTCATGCGTGAAAACGATGACCTGCCTCACTCCCGCTTCGGTGGCAAGACGCTTTGCCACCTTCGAGCGCCAGCGGTGATCGAGTGACGAAACCGGGTCATCGAACACGAGCGCCGAATGATGCGCGGCGTTCGCTAACTCAGTAAGATAGGAGGCCAGTGCGACACATGTCTGTTCTCCCTCGCTGAGCACGTCGTGTACCTTGGCCTTCGGGTTAGCGTAGAGCTTGACCTCGTATTGCGGCGAGCCGAACTTGCCGCCCGACCGCACGACCTCTACCCTCACTCGGCTTCCGGCCAGCTTGACTATCTCTTGCTGGAACCGGTCACGCATTCGCGGCGTAATGAGATTATCGGCGATTTCGTTGCCGAGACGGGTAATCGCTGTAGTAGCTGTTTCACGAAGACAGTCTTCAACCCGTTTGAGTGCTCCGAGCCGTTCAACCTCCTTCGTTGCCACTTCCAACAATTCTCGGCTTTGCTTGCGATCCTGTAGGTCAGCCAGCTCATCGAGCACGGCCTCCCGCGCGGCATCCCCGGACGTATCATCCAAAGAAGCGGCGTAAACTCGCGTTTGTTCCGCTTCATTCTTCACCGCATCTGCGACAGACGCTGGCATTACGAGGGCCGCAGGAACTCCCTCATCGTTCAAACGCGCAATAGTTTGACGCTGCATATACCGCGCGATGGCGATGAATCGCAGCACCTGCTTTGCAAGAGCAGCGTTATTAGTCCTCAAGCTGCGGTATTGGGCGGAAACCTTATTGACGTGCACGGCGATGGCCCTGAATTTGTCATCGGCATTCTTGAAAACTTGCTCAGCGTCAGCGGCTTTGTTTTCTGTATCCCTTTTTATAAATTCTTCGAATCCGAACATCCTTTTGGCTGCTGCGCCATCGATGTTCTGGTGGCACAGAACGCAAATATCACCTGATGCCGGAGGAAATTCGACACCATCATCCTGCGCAAGTTTCGAATAAGCGCGCGCCGATTCCCAAAGCGTCCGCCAGACGCTTTCGCCAACACCTTCAAGCGGCAAGCCAGAGAAGGCATTACTCGCAGCCGTATCTGCTGCGCCGCGGGCCTCATTGGCGCTTTTCTTGAGCGCCATGAGCGCCTGAACTGCTTCCTCGCCTAATGCTTGCTCGATGCGTCTCAAATAGGTCTCAAGCTGATCAAGTTGGTTAGCGTATTCGCGTTGTGAGCGTGCCGCTACTGCCGGGTCTTGGGCGAGGTCACCTTTTAGCTTGGCAAGGCGCGCCTCATCTGAGTCAGAGAACGGAGCTTTGGGTGCAATACCCGCGATATCGGTTGCATGGCTCAGTGCGGAAAGGGCTTTTCCGAGCGCTGAACGACTGGACCAAATCGGGTTCGTGAAGGCCACGTTTCGTTGTTGTTCCAGCGCATCTTTCTCAGCCGTGAGCCGCGTCTTAATTTCCTGACAGACACCAGCGAGATCGTCGGGAATATCGAGGCCAAAGGGGCGAAACCAAACTTCGTTCTTCTTTTGAACGTGAACCGAGGCTGCGTCTCGGTCAAAGACCGTGATGGCCGAAAGCACCTCGGCGGGATCATCGCCGCTTTTCCATGAGATGATTTCGCTCGTTCCACCGGCACGAGATATGTTCAGTTCAGCGCTGGCTGTTCCAGAAGGCGGCGCACTATACACGTTGGGCATGATTTCGCCCGCATGGCGTGAGCGGCACGCATTCTTGAGAATGCGCGTGTAGCCAGATTTTCCTGTCCCGTTTTGGCCGTACACTATGGTCAGGCCATTTTTCTCGAATTCCAGAGTCTGCCCGCTGGCCAGTTGATTAACCCCGGCGACATTTCCAATCTTTTCCAGGGCGACAGATTCACCCGCTCCCGGATCGACGGGAAGGTGATCCTTTGATAGTGGCAGCGCCGTAAGCGTGACCGACTGATCACCATGCTCCTTTTTGCAGAGTGCCAGTATTTCACATAGAGCATCTTCATCGGGATACCCGTTAAGGACAATACGACGCAAAGCATCCCGCTGCCAAAGGGGGCGGCCATTTGACCAGCTAAGGACGGTATTCAGAACGGTATCGGTGCGCTCGGGCGTCGTATCGCTCATGAAGGCACCGGCACTGTCTCAATAATCTCGGCATCATCTTCTGATAAGCCAAAAAGCGCGCTAACCTGGCGATCTAGCTGCGTCCGCGCATCCTTGGCCGCGCGCTCGCGCCGTGTCCGCTCACGGGGAGTACGCGTGGCATTTAGCGCCTTGAGCGCATTCACAACTCTTTCGGCTTGCTGCTCGATAGCTGCCTTGGCTGCTTCATCGTCAGGGACGGGGATCGGTAGGTCCTTGATAAACTGCTTGCCGTGGGAATAGTAACCGCCCCGGAATACACTGGTATTCGTTCGGATCATCGCTTCACAAAGCGGATGATTCAGAACGGCCAGCAAATAGAGCGTCGAGATCGGAGCATCATCCTTGGCACGGATCATGTAATACGGGCCGTTGCCGCCTCCGGTGATGATCGTGTTAGTCGCATCATAGGCGTAACGCGGCTCACGGGAGAGCACCGGTAGTAGGATTTTCGGACTGTCGAACTTCGTCAGGCTTTGCGAGCGACCATACTGATAGAATTGCCGCTCGTCGGCCGTGCCGCCGACAACATTGCGTCCTTCGAGCGTTTCGCGCCGCGCGCTCAGATATTCCAAGCAAAGTGGGTAATTTTCCGCCATTTCATCGGGCTGCAATAGCCGGGCGCGCAGCTTTCCATTTGTTGTGCTTACTAGCTCATACGGAAAGATCATCCAGGCGTTGGCCTCGGGCTGGCCAAATGTCTCAAGCTGCGCATCGTGAAGGCAGGGACGAAGGATGCCTCGCTCAATCTTCCATTCTCGGTTGTCCCATTCGACCCAGACGTGATCAACATCGGTGCGCGTAGGGTGCAGTAGATAAATTTCATCTTTGCTAGTCTGAACGCCAACCTCGATGTTCGCTAGCGCTTCCAGCCTGCCCGGCACTTCGTTCTTGATCCGGGCAAAAAGGGCGCGCACATCTTCCTGTCCGAACGTCCAGGATTCTTCGCTTAGCTCAGCGCTAGGCACGGATGAGACCTCACCCGCCCGCCCGTAGCGCCATTCTTCCAATGGACTGGCTTGCTCCACCCTAATCGTTTCGCACCCTGCGCGATCCATGACCAGAATGCAGGTGTAGTTGGATGTGCTACGCCCGAAGACGGGCTTCACCCCAAAGTTCACGATCTCTTCTAGCAATGGTTCACGGGTCAGCAGTTCGCGCAGCGCTCGGCCTGAGCGGATCGTCATAAATTTGTTGGGGACGATAACGCCAATGCGGCCTGCCTCCTTGATCAGCCCGAGCGAGCGTTCAATGAACAGAGCGTACTTGTCAAAATTATCCTGTCGAGCGGTGCTGTAGGGCGAGCCCGCAGCGTGATAAAATGCGGCCTCTTCCGGCGAGTACGCCACCATGTTTTGAATGCGGATATATGGCGGGTTGCCAACCACAACGTCGAAACCGCCCCCGGCTAGCTCTTCCGCAAACTCATCCTCCCAACGAAAAGGATTGATCACGTCATGCAAGGTCGCTGGCAGCGGCCCGCATGCGGCCTCCCACTCCTGCGTGCTCACAAGAGAATTGCCGCAGCGCATTTGGCTCTCGAGCGCTGGTAGCGCTGCATGCTTCTTGCGGCGCACATAGTCTTTCAGCGCAGTCTCGCTTTCATCTTCGATAAGCTTGAGCAGTAGGCTGAGTTGGGCAACCTCAACGGCATTAGGGTCGATATCGACGCCACGCAGATGGGCTAGCAGGATGCGGCGCTTCTCATCAAAGGTCAGCCGCCAGAGGTTTTCACCGGCCTGATAAAGCGCGGTGCCTGCATGCTTCTCCGCACCGTCTGCGACATACCAATCCAGATAATGCCCAAGAAAGAAATCGTAAGCGGATAGCAAAAAGATGCCGGAGCCGCAGCATGTATCGGCCAGCGTAAAGGTCGCAAGCTCTTGCGGGGATCGACCAGCCAGAAGTGGACCGAGAGTGCGGGTAACAATAGCATCCGCGATGAATCTTGGTGTAGGCACCACACCCCCGCTTTCGCGGATTTCCGGCTTGCTGGTGATTGTGACATCACCATCTTCCACCAAGATCACTTCACCGAGGAATTGCTCATAAATTTCGCCCAGCACTTCGGTTTCGACAACAGCGAAGGTGTAGGGGCTGAGCGGATAATAAAGCTCAGCAATGATACCTTTCAGTACGTCGTCAGTGATGCGGATATCGAGCGGATCATCATCAATCAGGTGGAACAATCCAGAGTTGTAGAACGCGTCCGCCCGGCGCAGGACATCCATGAGGGCATCAAACGTTGCACTCCCATCAAGATTCTTCAAGGTCTCGTATTTTTCAATCTCGCGGTCTTCGCAAATTCGCAGAAAGACGATGCGCGAGAGAAAAAGCTGCACGACATAGGTCAGCTCTTCGGAGCTGAGGCCGGGCGTGTTTGCGTGAATGTCTGCGGCGAGACGGGCGCGCCAATCACGGACTTGATTCAGGAAAAAATCATCAAATTGCTGCGCGCCATGGCGCGTGGTGTCGATTGCGAAGCGCCGGTCGAATGCGCCGGAGAGCACGCTTTCTCGCGAAAGCAGAGACCATAGCTCTTCAAACCGTGCCTCGAACTCTTCATAGCCGAATAGATGCAGTCTCGCGACATGCGCCTCATCGGTCTCAAGCGGCACTGGCTTGCAGTCATAAATGACGAGCTGATGGAAATTGGTAACGACCGAGATCGGCAAGCTTGCCGAATACCCGTAGCGCCGCGTCTGGAATGCAGGGGCGCGATCACGATCAATGCGGACGTTTGGCTTCTTAGCCTCAATAAAAATCTTGCGTTGCCGCGCAAGTCGCAGCTCATAATCTGGTCGCTTGGATAAGCGCTCTTCCCCAACTTCAACCGTCGCCTCTTCGATAACCTCACGGTAGATCAGGGGCAGGGCGCGCCGATTGTGAACGTCCCAACCGAACGCTTCGAGCAGCGGGGTTATATATTCGGTGCGAGCCTGGGTCTCGTTGTAACCAGCTTGGAGGTAGTCAGCTTCGTTGCGCCGGAAGCGTTCGACAAGCTCCGCCACCTGGGCGCGCGCACGCTCTTTCGCTTCATTACTATCAGTAGCTGCGGGAGTAATGGTTCTAACTCGAACATCATCGTTCATCCTTTGCTCCGCACTTTTTTACCGGCGCGGCGGCGTCCAAGCCGCCGGTTCCGCATCTTCTCCCAAATGCCGCGCAGCATTGCACAATCGGCCTTCGAGAGGCCCATTTGCCGCATCAAGATCCGGCGATTATTTTCTTCGAGCACGGTCTCTAGCCGCCCCGCGCGGATCAATGCATCGCATTCTTCGAGCGGCAGAGCATCGCCAAATGTTGCAGGCATGAGCAACTTTTCTGCTTCAGTCGGTTCCAGCTCCAATACGCCGCCGCCGTAACTGCGTCCTTCGATTTCTGCCGAAGCAGCTGTTAAATAGCTGTAGCTGTTTGACACAATAGCGCTCGGATCAGCACCATAGCTCCGCAATCGGTGAATCGTGTCCGTGGCCGTCGCTTCGGCCTGATTGAGAACCATGCGAGGAAAGTCGTAAATCTGGCGGAAAACAAAAGCATCTGGTACGTAGACAGACGGCACTGCGTACCAAGGAGTGCGCACCGAGCACTTATACCCTTTGTGAACTTCTTGGCCCTCGCCGAGCCGAATATAGCTAGCAAGCGCCCCTTTAGGTTTCGTGCCGTTGATCGGTGCCAGATGCAAAAGATGCACCCGCTGATCCTCGCTGGCGAGCGTACGCCAGACAGCCTTATCGACCATCGCGCCTTCCAGATGGGCAGAACGCCCTATCAGCGGCATCGTATAGCCTTGCAGGCCAAGCTCTTTGACCTCGCTTTCGCGCAGCACAAAAAACTGGTTCTTACCCGTGACAACCCCGACATTGACCGACGCATATTTGCCTAGCTCGGTCGTTCTCGTACTGGCGCGCAACGCGCGCATGAAGGAAATCTCTTCCGCGTTCAGAAAATACTTGAGCCATTTTTCGCTGTCATGGCAGACCGTCTTAGGCGATGCGCCCCTTAATACCTCGCTCGGCGTGCGCTTGACGATATCGTCAACCGAGTCGCTTTCCGTTAGATTGACCTTGCAAGGATTGCTGGCCGAAGCCGCAGGGCGCGCCTCATCAGCGAGCAAGAGCAGCACTTCTTGCTCTGCCTTTTCAAAGAACAGCTCATTGCAGGCAATTAGATCGACACGGCCGAAACGGTCCGTCAAAAATGAGCGCAATTGCGCTGCATAACTTACCTGTAGAAGCTCTGCGGGAAGTACAAGCGCCATGCGCCCGCCTTCCTTAAGTGCCGCTGCCGCCGCGACAACAAACGGCACCCAGATATTTGTCAGGCGGTTCGGAGAAAGACCTTGTTCGTGCATAATATCCATAGCACGGCTACGATGGGGCTCCGGAAAGCTTTGATAGCGGATAAAGGGTGGATTGCCGACCACGACATCAAATTCCGAACGCCCAGGACGGCTCCACCACGCGAAGAAATCACTACCTACGACAACATCATCAGCGCGCAGGCCCAAACCATCCTTGAGGCGCATGCGGGCTTTATCGGCCTCATCCGGGATGATTTCGATTCCACGTAAGTGGTTTGCGCGCGCGGGGCCCTTTGCGCCTAGTGCTTCTAGACGCGCACTAGCCGCCTCAAGAAAAGCACCATCGCCGCAACTCGGCTCAAGAACCATCTCGCCGGCATCGCGGATTGCCCAGGAGCAAAGCCAGCGCGCAAGCGTATCAGAGGTGTAGTAGCCGCCGCGCAGCTTGTCGGCGTCAAGCGCAGTGAAGCGCCCGCTGTTAGTTTTCTCAAGGGTACCCTCTGATACGCTATCCGTTGCTACGCCCGCCACATGCCGATTCATCGGTCTTGTCCTACATGCAACAACGGATGCGCATCGCAAAGCAACCGCTCTATGGATTCTCGCACAACCCAGGCGACGGAAACCTTGTTTTTCTCTGCTATTTCAAGCAATTCCAAGTGTTGCTCTTCAGTTAGGCTGACCGATAGACGGTGCGAAGCTCTGGGCGTACTCTTTTTTCTATTGACCGTTGGCATGGTGCTAAAATCCTTCTTTGCACCACTCTACACCACCATGGTGTACCCACAAGACACCATTTGCATCCATCCCCAGCGAAATTCATTGGGGCTTGAAGCATGACGTCGGCAGTGGCCGCCCTGAACAAAAGTAGAACGTGGCTTGAGTTTCAAACTGATACAAGAGGGTATCTTTTGAGCGCATCCCTTTAGGGCGGGCTGTCGTGAACCGAGCCTGTCGTCTCGACCATGTGACTTCCATCCCTTACGCATCATCAGCCAGCCCTAAAGGGCTGACGTTCTCTTTTTCTGTTTGGGGCCTGCGGCCCCGTCCTCCGTCAAGACCAAGCCCTTCGCACATGCTGCGGGCGTAGCCAGCGGTCTCCCCATCCTTCCGCGCCCCTCTCTTTGTTCGGTTCTTGTGCAGGACGGGTGATCCCCCTCCGCTGTCTGCGGTCCTGACGGTCTCCCCCCGCTCATTGGCGCGGGCCTAGTCCGGTTGCATGCGCAACCGGCTTTGAAAGGAGAAAAGGCCAATGAAACAGGATATTTATCAAAAAGTGACAAACAAGATTATTGCCGATCTGGAGCAAGGCGAGCTGACATGGCTCAAGCCTTGGTCCGCCGAAAACATGGACGGGCGGATCATCAAACCGCTGCGCCATAACGGCATGGCCTACAGCGGAATCAACGTGCTGATGCTGTGGGGCGCAGCGATGGAAGGCGGCTATCTCTCGCCATTCTGGATGACCTATCGCCAAGCCAAGGAATACGGCGCACATGTTCGAAAAAGTGAGCGCGGCAACCTCGTCGTCTATGCGAACACCATCACCAAGACGGAAGAGCAGGACGACCGCAGCGAGGAAGAGCGTAAAATCCCGTTCATGAAAGGCTATAGCGTGTTCAACGTCGAGCAGATCGAAGGCTTGCCCGAGCATTTCTATGCCAAGCCAGAACCGATTATTGATCCCGCGCAGCGGATCGAGCATGCGGATCAATTCTTCGCAGTCACAGGCGCAGACATTCGCCACGGTGGGAGTTCAGCCCATTACAGCGGCGGGACGGATCATGTGCAGATGCCGCATTTTGAGAGCTTCCGCAGTCCCGAAGCCTACTATGCCACGCTTGCGCACGAGCTGACCCACTGGACTAAACACAAGAGCCGCCTTGATCGCGACTTTGGACGCAAGAAATGGGGCGATGAAGGCTATGCCCGCGAGGAACTGCTTGCGGAACTTGGCGCAGCATTTCTTTGCGCTGATCTGGCACTCACACCGGAGCCCGGGACCGATCATGCAGCATATATCCAAAGCTGGTTGAAGGTCTTGAAGGACGACAAGCGCGCGATCTTCAGCGCCGCCGCCCATGCCCAACGCGCAGCAGACTTCCTGCACGGGTTTCAGGCCGAAGAAAGAGAAGCAGGAGCGGCGGCTTAGCCGCTCCAAGCAGCAAAAGAAAATCGCGGCGGGCCTTTCGGCCCACACCCATCAAGGCCCTTGATGGTTTGGTTGGTCTGCGTGTCGCGGCTATGAGGAATTAGAGAAAGGAAGGCGCTCGGTTTGTGCTGCAAATCTCTGCTGAACTGCATAATTCATATCCCTGGAAGGAAGCTTCCGCTCTATCTGTCAAGTTCTGGTCCGCGGGGTTTCCGCGTTTGACCTTCTCGCAGCCGTTGAAGACGATCTTGCGGCGATACGGCGTCTCGCCCTACCTCACGAACGCGGACGGTAGGTTTTTGCTGCTGTTCTTTTCGCAGTTGTTCGAGCTGTTCCTGAGCGGATTTTACCCGCTCAGAAGACATCTTTTTCTGGCTGTCGTTATAGGCCTGCTTTGCAGAGCGCGTTTCGGCCCTGGCGCTTTGAAAATGCGGCTTTTTCTCTAGGTTCACACGTTCGGGGGCGGAATGGCGTTGGATTAAGGATTTGGCTTCAGCAGAATCCTTGCTTCGCGCCCCATCAAGCTTTGGTGAGATCGGCTTAGCCGCTCCTTTCATTCCCGCCGCCTCCCGAGCCTCGAAGGCGCGAGAAAGCGCCTTCACTTGCTTTTTGCCGAGATCGGTGACGGGCTTGGAAGAGAGTTCGACCTTGGCCGCTGCATCAATGACGCGCTTCAATGGCGAGAAGGCCTTTCTCGCGTATGGTTCCAAGCCACGCATGATCAGGCGATTATTTGTCCGGTCATGATGCAGACCGCGTAGCACCTCAGCGTGACGGTTGCGGGCTGCGACAATCTTAACCTGAAGGCTCTGCCGATCCTTGAGCTGGGCTTCGACCAAGCTATGACGCTGTTCACGATCACGCTGAAGCGACCATATCGCTTCTATTTCATTTTGTTTTTCTAAGGCAGCTCGCTTGCCGGTAACGCGGTCGAGTAAGCCGCGCAGGCCTTTTCGCAAGCGTGCGGATCGCGCAGCAGCTTCCTGTTCAGCGCGAGCCCTTTGACTGGCATCAAGCTTGACGCGTTCAACCTGTTGCTGCGCCTGCATCTTTTGACGTCGTATCTCAAGGGCGGATTTTTCTGCATTCGCTTCAGCGCGGGCTTTGATAATATAGGATGCAAGCTTCGGGGAAATGTCTTTTGCGATGCGTTGGCGCGTTTCACCGACGCTGTTCAACTCCTGCGGCTTGCCTAGGCGCGTTGTCACCTCCTTGGAATTCTTGCCGATGGCGCGTGAGACGGAGATCACTTCGCCCTGGTATGTCACCGCGACATGGCCGCGCCGATCACCACGCGCGAGAAACAACCCACGCTCTTCAAGCGCATGCGAAAAGCTGTTGCGACTGTCCGAGATCGCCCAGGCTTCCTGAATATCCGCCTTTAGGTCTCCTGCATGCCGCCCGACGCGTTTGGCTTGCTGCCATTCGGCCAAGGTGAAGTTGCGCGGATCGCGCTCTTTCGTGTTGGCCAAGCCTCGCGGCATCTGCCAGCCATGCTCAAGATAGAGCTGTTTAGAGACTTCCATCAGCTTGTTCTTGAAGAACGGAAGCGGCTTCGCCGTCATTGTTTCGGCATCGATCCGACTCCACACGGCATGACAATGCCGCCGCCCTTCCTTTTCATGAAAGACGATCACTCGTGGTTGGTCGGTCAAACCGTGTTTTTCTTCGATAGCTGCAATCGCCTTCTCGAAAGTTTCGATCCGCACGGATTCGGTCTCGGGTGGATTGAGCGAGACAGAAAAAAGAAACTGCCTGCACTTCGTCCCTTTCGAGACGGCTTCAGCTTCACGCAGCGCACCGACGACATCATTAGTCATGAAACCCCTGACATCGTGGATTTCGACATGCTCATTCTCGGTGGTCTTCAAAAGATGAAGCCCGAGCTGCTTGGCACCGCCACGCTGAGAGCCTTTCAGAATCATGACGGCCCCAAATCGCTACGATTGCCCAAGGCTCGCAAAAGCGTTTCCCGCATTGCGGCAATATCCGCGCATGCAAGACGAATGTCTTTCTCGGTTTCCTCGACAACAGGTAAAGCGCCAATATTTACAGCCTTAGCCAGTTGATTGAGATTGTTCGCGATCCGAGAACCGCCAAGCAGGGCTAAGAGCTTCGCAAGGCTTGCATCATCTTTAATTGGGCGTCTGAGTTTTGAACGCGCTCGCTTGTTGGACGTACCTCGACCATCAAAGACCTTGCGCTTGATGTAACTGCCTAAAGGTTCGTCACCAGCAAGCTCTTCAAGACGGGTGCGCTCCTCAAAAGTTAGACGCAGCGAAAACGGTGCAGGTTTCTTCTTTGCCCGATTTCTAGCTATGGCATTGAATTTATTGTCTGTTGTGCTCATCGCCGCACCTCAGATCACTTGGATCATGTTGTGCGAGATGGGTTTCCCATTCGAGAAGCGTATCAAAGAGAGAGTTCAAACTATCTCTCTCTAACTGCACCATCAAATCAAAGAAATAAAACAACGGCTTAGCACCTGTATGGTGCGAGTGCTTTTTGCCTGACATACAGTTTCTTGGGCACTTTTTGGGGCGTGTCAGAGCGGATCGCCAAATAGTGCTTCCCTCCGGCGTTTCGCGGCGGTTTCGCAGTCTTTGCGTTTCTGCGTGAACATCTCTGACAAAGCAGACGCAGGATTCTGTGGTTGCACCGTATGCAATTCTGAGAGGGCGGGTGCGCCGGTGTATATGCTGGCAAGATCGATCGGCGCTTTAGGAACTGCAGACCCGTAAGTTAGAGACGGCTTTGGTGCGGAGCCGTAGGCCTCCCGCAACCAGTCCGGCGCGTTCACTCCTTTACCTTCCGCACCCCATACAGCAGGCGTACCGTATCCGATATGCATTGACCCTTGTTGCATGTAACCAGGGCCAGCGCCGAAACCAGTTACCCCCGCAGCTTTTGCGTTCCTGACGACATCTTGGAATACAGGCACGTGTTGAGGGTTGGCCCAATCCAAACGTTGCCCATCACGCGTAAAAAATACGTCTGCTGCGTTGCCGTTGTCGTGGCGCACTGATCCGACCCTAGGCAAGCCGGAACCCTTGACGGGCTGGCCGCCCGAAAACACTTCCATCTGCAAGCCCATTTCAGGCAGGAAACCCATTGCTTGGACCAGCTGGTCCGATAGCGGTAAGGATCTTACAGCGTTTTGGTTTTGGTACGATAGCCAGTCCGGGATCATAGGTTATTCCTGTAATGCTTCTAGCACCGGGTCTTCGGATTGCGTGTCGTCGAGCATGTTGATTAGCGTCGAGGCTCTAACGCCGTATTTCTGCGTCAACATTCGTCGGTGTGCGTCGGCGGTTGCCGGGTTAAACCTCTCCAGAAGGTCCGCCGCGAGTCCGGGGTTGTTAATCACCTCGGACGTTACTTGCTCGATAGCGCGCGCCTGTACTTGTGACGATCTACGACGCAGGAAGGTGCTAAGTACATCGACGACCGCGATGGTGGGGGACAGCTGACCGCGGTTTACAGATCGTGCGCGCGATGCGACCGAGGCCGTCGTCAGCGCAGGGTCGTAACGTCCGGACACTTGGCCGGTTCCAGACGTGCCGGGCGCTTTGGCTTTTATGCTGCCTTCTGACCCAGCCAAGGCGCTGAACACTTCGCGTATGCTCGCCAAATCCTCGGGGTCGTCGGCCCATAACTCGTCCGCAACGGCTGAAAACTTGGGATCGTCGAATAGGTCTTTCAGTTTGCGTCCGTTCCAAACTTCCGTGCCCGTACTGTCAGGTGCTGAGTTTCTGCCGGTACGTTTGACTTCTTCCCACAACGCTGCGCGCAAATCTTGCGGTGCTGTGTCCGTACCTGCGCTTTTTATCAGCGTTCGGGCAGCTGCTCTTGGGTCAGGTGCCGAAATAACAGACCGGATCGAATCCAACGTCCTGTCATCGCTATATTTAAGGTACGACGCTTCCGGCGATCGACCCGGTGTCGTAAGCGTTCTTTCGGTGTTCTGGGCGGTCCGGATTGTACTCTCGACGGTTCCTGCGGCATCACGCGCGGCCTGCAGCTTCGTCTCTAGTCCGGGGAACTCGGACAGGAGGGTGCCGCGCTCTTTCATGAATTTAGCCAACGCTTGCGATTTGTGCGCCAATCCCCGCGCCTGTACCTCCGCCAAGATTGTATCTGCGAGGCTTTCGCGCGCTCGCGGGTCGCCGTTTGTCTCCTGTAGCAAAGCTTTCAAATCCGAAAGTTTGCCGGAATCTGGCTGTGCGTATTTTTGCGGGACCGCACTGTCGTCCAGAGCGTATGCGCCACCTTCGCGTGTGCGCAACACATCTGCGTGCGCCGTTCCGGGGCGTTCGAAACGCTCGCCGACGTCACGCCGAGCAGTTTTCGCTGCGTCAAAGCGGGCTGCCGTTTGAGGGTCAAGCGCCCCGCCCAAGAATTCATCTATTTCATTTACGTACTGCCCGCCGATACGCGCGGCTTGGTTTTGCCCGCTCGCGCGCGCGGCACGTATATCGTCCGTCAGACCGCTGCGTGTGGCTAAGACGTCCGAGAGGGGGGCGTGATCGGATGCCGCCATGTCGGCTAAAGTGTCCGCTTCGGCGGGACGGAACCGCTTAGCGTCGTTCGGAGCTAGTCCGGAATCTACCGCGGCAGATCTAGCCGCCAAATTTCGCGGATCTATTGCGGTCTGCTCCGCCGCCAAGGCTTCGTACAGACCGCGCACCTCTTGATGTGCGGAATCATAGGAATCGGCTAACGCGGCTCGCATAAGAGATCCGCGCGCGGTGTCGGTCGGGTAGTTCGGCTGGATTTCGGCAGCGAGTCCGTCAAACGCTAGTTTGGCTTCGTCTTGCAGGCCGAGAGCCTCCGCAATTTGACGATCGACGGAATCTTGAACGTTGGTGCGGAAGCGCCCCGGTTGGCCTGTACTTTACGGACAGTTGGCGGTCTTCGCCGAGTATGAACGCAGCCTGATATCAGAACGTACCAAGGCTGGCATGGCCGCAGCAAAGGCGCGTGGCGTTCACGTTGGACGACCTAGGAAAAACTCAAGAGTGATGGACAAGGCATTGAGTGATCTTGAAGCGTTTCACGTTCTCACAGGAAATCCTAGCCTAGTTAAGGAACATTAAAAATGAGTCGCCAATCATGGTCTGGATCAAAGACATCGGGATTGTCTTCATCCGCACACCAAGCTCCAAAATAGTCTTCAACGTGACCTTCGGTCATTACATGCATGATATTCGGAGGCAGAGGATACTTCCGCCGCAAATAGCCCAGCCTGTAGCTGTCCTCTCGGTCAAAGAAGTTGCGATCCTCGATAGTGACGTCTGACAATTGCGCCGCATACTGAGGAAGAAAAACGTAGTCCTCTTCCGTCGCGTTCTTAAGAATCGAACGCTCCAGTAATTCTGAGTTCATCTGTGCAAGTTCTGCAAGCAGCGTAGCTGTCGGTATGATGTCATCATGCTCAACAAGATCACCATCTCCAGATGAAGGTGATCTATAGGAAATCAGCTCTCTATTTGCCTTCAAATCCAGCGTTAACCGTTTGAAATTTTGAGATTTTCCTTGATCGTATTTTGCCAACTCATCGAAGGCTATATTTATCGCCTTCGAATGTGAAATCGCAACAAGCTTGCCATCATCCCATTCCACCTCTGGCAGCGTGTAGACGACGGCTCGAAGAAGAGCCAGAAATGTATAGTACTCCAGATAAGGCGCAACGACACGTAAGTTTTGCTGTTTTGCGTGGAGCAATGCCTCTAGCTGCAAGGTCGCGCTGAGGATCATTTTGGCAGATAGGTAAATTCGACATATCCATTCCGAATTTCGCTCCGAACTCCAGTCTGTCGTAATTTTTGAGTATCGCTGGGAAAGGCCGTTTATGTTTTTTTTGATTTTGACCTCGTCGAAACCATCAAACAGTTCTCGAAAGTCATAGTACCATTCGCGGTCAGCAAATGTATGTGTGTGAGACAGAATTTTGGTTGTGATTATTGAATTCATGGAAAACTTACCTGAGTGTATTTGTTGTATTTATGCATATTTTCAAATGCTTTAGGGTAGTTTGGAACTTGGAAACCTCTTAGGCGACCGTCAGTTTTCCTAGTTCAGCGTCGGTTCAACGTACTCGGTTTCTGTTGTGTCTAGGCCGCTTTCATCCAACATCTCAAGGTATTCGTCGTAATCCCTTGGAGCAGAATTGTTAGGGCATTTCTGTCCTGTCCTGTCCTGTATCGATGACACCATTCGACCCAAACACGTTCAAGAAGATACTCTCCATAGGTTTTCTCTGGCTCGCGATTGGCGTCAATCTTGCGCACCCATTTGGTGACGTCGTAGCCTTCAGAGTGCAACCAATCCAAGTAATCCCATGCCTCTTTGGGCATAACCACGGTCTCTCTTATATTGAATTGATTGGGTATCTTACGACCGATTAATTTGTCACCATCTCGTTCAGGGCCTAGGGGGTCTTTCATTTGAAAATTGCGTCATAAATGCTGACATAGTTCAATAATTATCGATCCCGATCTGGGTCTCTATCGGGGTCGAATGCAATCGAATAAAACTTGCGGTCAGTATCGGTGAAAGTCTTCTTTATTTTTTCCAGCTCATCCCAATCCTGAATTGTTTCGGGAATCTTTTCCCACCCGTTGTTAAATTCAGCGACTTTCACACCATCCTTTCGTAGCCTGATGTGATCAATATCGCTGTCATCTAACACCATTTCTGCTTCATCGTTTTTGAATGTTAGTTCAAAGTAGTAACCATTCTTCGAAGGCTCGTTGCTATCTATCTTGCGCGGCCATTCCATTGGCACCTCTTCTGGATCGAGTATGACGGTAAGCTCCTCGGTCGGCGTCTTTTTACCAGAGCTAATGTTCTTCTTCCCACCTCCAAGAGCCAGATCAGGTGCGGCGGGTTTGTTTTTTGATGGTGTGTGTTGTTGCCAATCTAAGTTATTTTTGTCGTCTTCTTGGCTCTGGTTTGCCTCCTTCTTCGAGGCCTGAGTGTCTTGAGCGTTAAATGTGAACGGCCCTTTGGCATCTTTGGAATAATCAATCATTTTTGACATCCTGATCTGTTGCTTCAATCTCGTCGGTTTGATGCAGATTCACACCCAGATGCTTCAACACATCATCGTCAAACCAGTTCTCTTTGTAAGCTTTCATCGGGTGCATATTTTCGACGAACACAAGCTGGGAATCTGGATGCAGGCGCATCAACTCATCAGGGAATGCGAGCTTGCGCTGAGTGGCGCTTGTATTGGACGTAAATGTGGTTGTTTCGGTTCTTGAACGCTTGCCATTGGCATCTGTAGCCATTGCAAACGCCTCCGCCACAGATGATCCAAAATTCCAAACGGTCTGTTCACCGCAGAGGGCAGAGAAATATTCAGCGGTCTTTTGATCTGACGAACCAAAATAATTCACCATGCCAGCGTTGGCGATGAAGGATTGCCAGCCCTTATCATAGACGCGTTCAAGTTGGCTAAGATCTTGGACAATTGCCCAAAGCTGCATTCCAAACCCAGCCATAAGACCGTAGGCTTGCTCTACCATGGTCAGGCGACCAAGTGCTGCAAACTCATCCAAGACAAACAAAACGGGTTTCTTCGGTTTGATCTGGATGTTGCGGGCATTGACGGTAATGGCCTGCTGGATCAGCAGGCGCAGCCAACGGCTGAAGGTGTTGAGGCGGTCCGCAGGAAGAACCAGATAGATCGTGATTGGCTTGGTTTTGAGGTCTTCGAACTTAAAGCTGGATGATATCAAGCTGCTCCGCAGGCGTTCACTATCCAGAAAGTGGGTATGGGCTTGAGCCGAGGCAAAAACGTTGGCCAGCAATTTCTCTTCTTTTTGTAGACAACGTGCGCCCGTGCTCTGCACAATGTGATGCCTCGAAGTCAGCATGTGTTCGAAGAATTTCCTGAGCGTTTTGCCGTCCATCAGCAACAACTCACGAACGCGCCCTAAGTGCCGCCGACCATCTTCGGCAGGGTCGGTTGCAACATACAGAATGATGCCGTGCAGGAGTGCTTTGGCTTCTTCATCCCAGAACGCATCACTGCTTGTATTAGGCAAGATCAACGCATCGGCGAGGATCATCGCGTTTTCAGTTATGTCGGGATCGCCGTCTTGCAGCCAATCCAAGGGGGTGAACGCGGAGGCATCATCTGTTGAACGTACATCGCCTTGCGCGCTAACAACAAAAACATCATCCGCTTTTGCTTCTTCTTTCACCAAGTCCAAGTCAACGATGCCCCATGGATCAACAATATGAACCTCATGCCCCATTTTCATACGCTGTTTGGCGGTTATCATGGCGTTTTCGCCTTTGGGATCGATCACCAGCATTGACCCCTCATAGGTCAGAAGATTGGGAATGATCTGCGTGGTGCCTTTGCCCGAACGTGTCGGCGCAATGGTCAGAAGATGACGATCCCCCTTATAGGAAATCCACTCAAAATTCTCCTTCCCAAGGCATTGGCCAAAACGGATACCGTCGTGATTGAGTACTTTGTGCTTTGCAAGATCATCCATGGTTGCCCAGCGACTTGATCCGAATGTGTTGGGTGGGTTGAACCATGATTGCGTCGCGCGTTTAAGCCAATGGCCGAGGGCAACAAAGAAACCAATAATCGCGACAACACTGGTGGCGCTCCAACCAAGTGAGCCATTCAGCATTAGGGCCGCAGCCAATAAAACGGCCCCCGCGCACCACAAAAAATATGTCGTACACCCTTTGCACTAGGTGAGAAAAACCACCCCAAAACAAACCCACACGCGGAAGCCAGCAAAATCATAATGATCTTGGACAGAGTGAGGGCGAGGGACAGGTTTTGACTGTCCAGCACTGAGATTCCAACCATCGGGAAGATGACAAACAGGCACAAAAACAGCCCACCCAGTGCCAACGCAGGCAGTGCGTATGGGGTCTTTTTCCAATCCATTAAAGATATTCCTTATTGCTATAGCGACAGGTCAGGGCCGCGCGTGCGGGAGTGTTCCCGATGGGGAGAATGTGAGTGCTTAACCTTGAGCGCCTGTCTGACTTTCTGGGCCATCAGGTTGCGTTCTTTGATGTGTTTGCGTCGGAGTTTTTGAAACTCCCGTTGCAAGGCTCGACGTTCCTTGATTTGTTCGACGACCATGAAATCGCGCTGATCCTGATCCCGTTTTACAGCCTTGCGAGCATCCATCTCGTTTTGCTGGCGAATGGATTTTGCTTGCCCCGTGAGGCGATCAAACAGGCCACGCAGGCCCCTATTCAGGCGGTCAGAGCGCATCTTGGTTTCTTCATCCCAGCGTTTGGTTTGACCGTTTTTGAGTTTCTGGCGTTCGTCACGGTGGGCTTTGTTCAAGTCGCGTAACTTGTCGCGCAGTGGATCAAAATCGCTGTTCTGGCGGTCTTTAATCTGGCTGATATAGCAGCGCATCTGATCCGAAACTTTGGATAGAATGTTGGATTGGGTGGCATCAACCGAAGGCAGGTTTTCGGGCGAACCAAGTTTAGCATTCACGTCTTTGGTTTTGAGGCCTGTCCATTTGGCAATCGCATGAACATTGCCATCAACATCCAAAGCGACAAATCCACGGCGATCACCACGGGCAAGAAAGTAGCCTCGATCTTCAAGAGCATTCTTGAACCCGATCTGGCTGTCGCAGCGTTCCCATGCTTGCTGGAACGCATGTTTGATTTCACGCGGATCAAGCCCTTGCAGCTTGGCCTGTTGCCATTCTTCCAGTGTGAAATTCAGTGGTGATTTGTTGCCATAGGTCGCCAATCCATCAGGCAGTACCCAACCATGATCGAGAAACAGATCACGCGACAAATCCCGCAATTTGTTTTTGAAATGCGGAAGGTTGATGGCCTTCATTTCATCCGCGTTGATGCGCGACCACACCACATGGGCGTGGCGACGACCTTCTTTCTCATGAACAACAATTGCACGGGGCTGATCTGTCAGTCCCAGTTGTTGTTCTGCACGGTCTGCTGCCTCAAGGAAATCCTGTTCGGTGGCGATATAATCCTGTGGTGGGTTTAAGCTGAGAGAAAACATGAATTGCTTACATTGGGTTGCCTTGGAAATCGCGTGCATCTCATTGAGCGCACCATGAAGTTGATTGCTTGAAAAATCTCGCAACTCTAAACAGGTGACGTGATCATTGTCACGATCATTCATGAGATGGTCAGCCAGTGCCTTTGCACCGCTGCGCTGGGAGCCTTTGAGGATCATGACTTTACCCCCAGAACTTCCATCAATGTCGCCCGCATCCAAGCGACTTCGGTCACAGCCCGTTTGAGGTCTTCTTCCAATTCTGGATCGACGATCAATGTGCCTTGGTTCAGGTGCTTGGCAATCTGGTTGAGGTTGCTTGCTTGCCGCGTTTGTCCAAGACGCGCCAGCACCTCAGCTAATAGCTGTTGCTCCGCAACAGGTGGTTTCCGCCGCTTCCGATATTTGGGAGCTTCAGCGGCAAAAACCACGGACTTGATATATGAGGATAGCGGCATTGCCCCAGCCTGTTCTTCAAGCTGAGATCGTTCCTCTGGAGTTAGGCGCAATGAAAACGGTGCGAGGCGGCTCATGGGCGCGGTCCTCGCAACTTAGGACGCTTGGTGGTGTTATGCGCCTCATCAGATGTGACTCGATCCAAAGATCGTAACTTGTGGGCAACTTCAGGATCGGACTGTAAATAACGTTCCCAATCCTCTAGATTTTCAAGCAAGGCATTTGGGTCAATGGGTTCTACGAATTCTTCCGCAAGTGCACCATCGAATCAAAGAAAACACCAACATGCCGGCTTTTGATCGCAAATCAGCGGGCCGCTAGCAAAAATTTGCGCGGAATATGCCCTGCCAAATAGCGACTGACGGAACATCAAGCCGAGTAGTTCGGATGTATTGAAGAAGCACTAAAGAGCTTCGTCAATCTTGCTTGGCGTTACATCCTGCAAAAATACAGGCCGCCATTCTTTGTTTAGGTCACGTAGTTTTGCAACCGGCCGTGCCATTGGGCCATAAGCCGTTTCAGCAAGCTCGGTCGCAAGTTTCGGAAACAGTTTTACGATTGAAGCGCGGGCTGTTTCGCCTATGGACTTCATGGCCTCTTTACCTGGGTAAAAGCTTTCGGTTGCGATTCCGTTGGAAAATATAAGCTCATGGTTGGGGAGTAACACGTGATAATAGGTGACCTTTTTCACACCTTTTGCGATGCGCGCTTTGCATTTCGGCACGCGTACCAAATCAATTGCTTTCACCAGAAACCCGCGGGCATCCAACACCCTATGTTGTCGCGTGACCCTAATTTTTTCCAGCTCCCCACCTGCACCTGCACCTGCAGACAGTTCGATTGGGCAACGCTTGGCATTTTCCAGTAGTTTCAATTTATTATACCGGGTGCATCCAATCCAAAGGATCGGTTGAAGACCGTGATCAATCGTTGTTATCAGATCCCCCTTGCGCAAATCTTCTACGTTTCGTTCGCCATTGGCGCACAGAATGCGCGTTCCTTCCGCGAAACAAAGGGTAACTGAACTTTCAACGCTAAACTGACCATTGCCAACGGCATCAATTGTGCCGTCACCATCATAGTCCAAATCCGTTTCATGATCTATTGTGACGGTGCTCGTTGCATTGGCAATATCGGAACCAGGCGACACAAACAACGACGTCAAACTAGGGGCATCTGGGTCCGAAGACACCAAAACGCTTGCGTTTAGTGTAAAGTACGTATCTCCAAATCCATCCAATGAATTTTGGATCGTCGCCACCTGTCCTTCGTTCTGCGGCTCATAACTATAAAGCACGGTACCGGAATTGTAGTCTTCCACGCTGGCATAAACGGTAATACTAGAAAATCCGCCTTCGCCTGTAAGCTCACCATCCTCGTCGACATAGTCATCAGAGATTTCAAAAACGACGATGTAGTCATCATCAAAAACCTGATAGCCTTCATAATAGCTATCATCGTTCGCGATCAAAGTGATCTCACCTGCGCCATTATTGCCGGCAGAGCTATCAGACGAGATGCTGACATTGTTCAAAATATCAGAACCATAAGCGATAATCGTAGCCACTTTTTATTCCACTTCATGTGCTTACTTAACGTTGACTATGCAGCGCCCAACACATCTCATGGCTTTGAAAAGACTTAAGTCTGTTCACCAAAGAACGTCACAATAGACAGCATTTTTATGTATGCGGTGCGTCGTTTGGCAGGTGAATGGGCGCACGATTTGTCTACGCAAACACCGCTAGGCAGGGCCATTGGACCTTTGTTTATCGGTTTAAACTTTAGTTTACATCTGCGGTTTCATCCTATGTGACACAGTAGAAAAGCGGGGGGTTTGGATCGACCTGGAATAGGTCATCAGGCAATTTGGGCATCAACAACCAACACTACGGTTATGTCAGCAAACAGGCTTGAAAATCATATCAGCACCGCCTAGGCCCATACCTAAATCTGTTGGAGCATTGCCGCGTGTTTTTATACCGGATCGTTATCAGCCTTTTTGCGCTGTATGTTTTAGGCCAAACGATATGGCAGCGTGACTGGAGCACCTTTTGGGCGCGATTGGGCCGTGGCACCACCAGTAAACGGCCAACGATTTGGATCCACGGTGCGTCAAATGGCGAACTGACATCGGCCAAACCGGTCATTATGGCGCTAAAAGAAAAACGTACCGATCTGGATGTGATTGTAACCAGCAATTCAAAAACCGGGGTTGCATTGGTTAAAGGCTGGGGCGTCCAAGCAGATCTCGCGCCATTGGATTTGGCATGGATTGCCAGATCCATGATCCGCCGACGGAATGTGAGGGCCCATATCACCTTAGAAAAAGAGATCTGGCCAAACCGTATCTTAGGCGTTCAAGGACCCACCATAGTTCTTGGTGGCGCGATGAGCGAAAAAACCGCCGGTCTATGGACAAAAATCCCGGGTCTCGCACCGCGTGTCTTTCCGCAGATCGCTGCGATCAGCGCGCAATCAAAACAGGCACTTCGTCGTTACGAAACACTGGGCATCGCGCCAGATGCGATATTACCGATCATGGATCTAAAGTCGCTCTATACCCCGCCAACGATAGCGCCTGACAATGCGTTGCGTGTGGCCTTTACACGCGGCTCCACTTGGTTGGCGGCCTCAACGCACAAAGGCGAAGAAGAAACTATATTGCGCGCCCATCGCATTGCGTTGGAACACGAACCAAGTCTTCGCCTTATTCTAGCACCACGCCATCCTAAGCGTGGGGATCAGGTTGCAGATATCATCGACCAAGCTGGATTTGACTTTGCCCGACGCAGTTTAGGTGAAGACCCAGACGCCCCGGTTTATCTGGCCGATACTTTGGGCGACATGCCCCTTTGGTATCAGCTGGCTGGGCGCGTTTTCATTGGCGGCACGTTGACGGATCGCGGCGGCCACACCCCCTATGAGCCAGCCAGCTTCAACTGCGCGCTTATATACGGGCCAGATATGCGAAATTTCGAGACCGCGGCCGATAATTTGAAAGCAGCGGGCGTTCTACCCTGTTTGGACGCAGCAGACATTGCACAGGCCTTAAACGATTTGAGCGCGCAGGAAAAACAAACCCATGCCGCAGACAGAACACGCAAGGCGTTGCAGCAGGATATTAATTTCGGTGCTCTGATAGAGCACATCAATGACCTATTGCCCTCACCCACCCACTGTGAATAAGGTGATAAGTCTTCACCTTACCCCTTACAGTCCGAGAACCCCTGAGTGTCGAGATGATCCAATACAGATTAAAATGCACGAACGGCCACAGCTTTGACAGTTGGTTCCAATCTGCATCTGCTTTCGACAAGTTGAAAGCAGGGGGTCATGTGGCATGCGCATTCTGTGGCACATCGGATGTTGAAAAGGCGATCATGGCACCACGCCTGAACGCCAAGGAAAACAAAAAGACAGAAGCACCCATACCAGCTGCCGAGGTGCCAGCGCCCCAACCAGCAGCGGAAGACACTGCAAAACCCGTTTCGCTTTCGCAGCCAGGTTCAGAGGCCGAAGCAGCACTTGCCAAGCTGAAAGCGCATGTTGAGGCTAATAGCTACTATGTCGGCAAAGATTTTGCCAAAGAAGCACGAGCGATGCACACAGGCGATTCTCCCGAACGTGCGATTTGGGGCGAAACCAAGTTAGAAGACGCGAAAGCTCTTATCGACGAAGGCATTCCGGTCGCCCCCCTTCCCTTTACCCCCACACGAAAAACCAATTAAAAAGAAAGATTTGATATGAAAATCGTTATTACTGGCGCGTCCCGTGGGATCGGCGGTGCTATAAAGTCATGCTATCAAGAAAACGGTCATTCGGTCATTGGCACATCAACAAAGGGGGCTGGTGATCTGGCTCCACTGGATGTCAGCGAACCATCGGCATTTAGCGCCCTGTCCGCTGCGACGTCTGATACCCCTGTGGATTTGCTGGTTTGCAACGCCGGAATCTATTTGGATCAGAACGAAGATATGGCCACGGGATATGACGCAGACATGTGGGCGCGCATGATGGCCGTGAATGTCACCGGCGTGTTCCAAACGGTTCAAACGCTACTGCCCAATCTGAAGGCCGCAGGCGGCAAGGTTGCCATCATCAGTTCGCAAATGGGGTCCAGCACACAGGCTAAAGGCACATCTTTGATCTATCGGGTGTCAAAGGCCGCCGCTTTGAACCTAGGATTCAACCTGTCCACAGCGTTGAAACCAGAGGGCATCGCGGTTGGCATCTACCATCCTGGATGGGTGCAAACGGATATGGGCGGTTCTTCAGCGGATATTACGGTTGAGGAAAGTGTGGCCGGTTTGATGCGGGAATTCGACACATTGTCACTAAAGACAACCGGATGCTTTCGCACATGGGACGGCCGCAATCACGCGATCTAGCGTCTATTGATCCTGCTGCGCTTCATATTGCAGCCAATCCAACAGAGCGCGCACATCTTCGCGCTCGGTATTGGCCGGTGACACATAAGCCCCAAATGCGCCTTCCCCCAGAACAAAGCCATATGGGGCGATCAGCCGGCCATCCTGCATTTCATCAGCGATCAACCGTTTTTCTACCACGGCCACACCCATTGCGTTTGCAGCCGCTTCGATCACCAATGCGATTTGGGGAAAGCTATGGCTGTCATCTTCGCGGATTTCAACAGCCGTAACTTTCGCCCAATCCCTGATGCGTTGCTCTTCTCCTTGTCGATGAAGCGCCGTCACATTTTCAGACAGGGTCAAAGCAGGCGAACACACAAGCCCCCAACGCGTATCCCCCAAAGGATGATACGTTGGATCTTCACGATCCATCCAAGACATGCGGCGCATATTTAAGACCACATCGCAGGTGTCGACATTCTGCCAATGCCCGCCCTGCCCGTATAGGCGCAAATTGACGTCAATTGCAGGATGGGCCGCATGGAAGCGAGGCAGGCGCGGCATCAACCAACGCAGTGCAAGCGTTGAACCCAACGCGATATCAATCACATTGCTGGGACGCGCTTTAAGACGCCCCCAGTCCCGTTCAAGGTCCCCCAATGCACCCTGAACCACCCGCGCCAGATCACGCCCCACCGCAGTCAATTCCAGACCAACGCCCTGTTTTCGAAACAATGGATGCCCCAAATCATCGGCCAATTTGTGGATCTGCTTGGAAACAGCGCCATGAGTGCGTTCGATTTCGCGTGCCGCAGCGGCAACCGAGCCAAGCCGCGCCACCGCATCAAAAGCAATCAAAGCAGTCATCGGCGGAAGATCACGCATGTCGAAATTCACTCTTTCCTGATATTGCGCCCCCAATAAGCGATTTTCTTGCTGCAATCCATCGCGCAAGCCCGCAATCCTTGCAATTTCAGGCCCAACGCGCCTGATAATCAAGGCCGCCCTCTTGCACATAAGGGGCAGCAGGCGTAAACCCCCGCCGATCTTTGGGGAGAAGCAATGCCCGTACTTGTGATGAAATTTGGCGGCACATCTGTCGCGAATTTGGAACGGATCCAGAACGCAGCCAAGCGTGTCCAGACCGAGGTGGAAAAAGGGTTTGACGTTATCGTCATCGTTTCCGCTATGTCCGGTAAGACAAATGAATTGGTTGGCTGGGTCAATGAAACCTCGCCTCTTTTTGATGCGCGTGAATATGACGCCGTTGTTTCGTCAGGCGAAAACGTCACCGCTGGCCTGATGGCACTGACACTGCAGGAAATGGATGTCCCTGCCCGCAGTTGGCAAGGCTGGCAGGTGCCGCTGAAGACAACCTCGGCCCATGCCCAGGCACGGATCGAAGAGATCGAAACGCATAACATCAACGAAAAATTCGGCGAAGGCATGAAAGTGGCCGTTGTGGCCGGCTTCCAAGGCATTAGCCCAGAAGGCCGCATCACAACGCTGGGCCGCGGTGGGTCCGATACCACAGCTGTTGCCTTTGCCGCCGCTTTTGATGCGGTTCGTTGTGACATCTATACTGACGTTGACGGTGTTTACACGACAGATCCGCGCATTACGGAAAAAGCACGTAAGCTGGATAAGATCGCATTTGAAGAAATGCTGGAACTTGCCTCGCTGGGTGCAAAGGTTCTGCAGACTCGCTCGGTCGAATTGGCTATGCGCTTTGGGGTGCGTCTGCGCGTCCTGTCCAGTTTCGAAGAACAAAATGACAATGCTGGCACACTGGTCTGTGCCGAGGAGGATATCATGGAATCCAATGTCGTCTCCGGCGTCGCCGCATCACGTGATGAAGCCAAAGTTACACTGGTCAGCGTCGCAGACCGCCCCGGCATCGCAGCAGCCATTTTTGGCCCACTGGCTGAAGCAGGCGTGAATGTCGATATGATCATTCAGAACATTTCTGAAGACGGTCGCACAGACATGACCTTTTCTTGCCCCACGGACCAAGTCGCGCGGGCAGAGGTTGCGATGGGCGAATTGAAAGAAAATGGAACACTGAACTTTGCTGAATTGGTGGCAGATACAGGCGTTGCAAAAATCTCTGTCGTTGGAATCGGTATGCGGTCCCATGCTGGCGTGGCTGCTAAGATGTTCGAAACATTGTCCAATGAGGGCATCAACATCAAAGTGATCACAACCTCTGAGATCAAGATCTCTGTGTTGGTGGAGCGCAAATATCTAGAGTTGGCCGTGCAATCCTTGCATGATGCGTTTGACCTAGACAAAGCATCCTAATTTCCCCACTCTTTTTTATGTTGAAAGCGCGCATCGAAAGCTGCGCGCTTTTTCTTTACGAAGTGCGGGTAGTGTCAAATTGAGACCAGCCTTCATCGAGGAAAAGAACCATGCGCGACACAATCCTTTGGCAACGATTTGAAGGCGGCCTTGTTCTGACTGCAGGTCTCGCTTTGGCATCCCCCCAGTTTGACCTTTTGCCAATCTGGGTATTGATCCTTTTGTTTTTCTCGCCAGATCTTAGTTTCTTTGCCTATGCTGCCGGTCCCAAACCCGGGGCATTTGCCTATAATATCGTGCACACATATGGCGTGGGTGCGTGTCTTTACGCCTATGGCCTCATATTCGGCCAACCCTATCCCGAATTGATCGGCGCGATGCTGTTCGCCCATGCGGGATTTGATCGTGCCATGGGATATGGCCTGAAATCCAACGACGGCTTTACCAGCACACATTTAGGCGAGATCGGACCAGATCGGGCAGCATCAAAATCGGACAAGACCTCCTAAGCCGAGTTCGATAGCCCAAAACCCAACCAGCTTTCGCAAACCTGAAAATTTACCCGGGCTCAGGATGTTGGCCCGTCCAGCACAACCCATAGTGGCATGTCTTTTTTGCCACCACTTAAAGCATTCACTGCCCAATCCACAGAAATGCACATCTTGCTTGCTTGCATTACCATGCCAACTCCGTCACATCATGTGCCCGAGGAGCCTCTTGTTAGGACCAAGACAGAATGTTGCGGTCATGCGAATTGAACCCTCGCGACGAGGGGCGCGAGAATTGGGCGGAGCACGTGAATGGCCGAGTTTCTGGAAAGTGACAGCCGAAAGCTGCTTGGGCGTCTTCGGGACACCATGGCAGATCAATCTGCGGGACAAACACGTCTTGATCAGATTACAGCGCTGACGGCTGAAACAATGGGCACAGATGTGTGCTCGATTTATCTCTTCCGCGATGCAGAAACACTGGAACTCTGCGCCACAAAGGGCCTGAATAAAGATGCTGTACATGAAACACGTATGCGTTTGGGCGAAGGCCTGGTAGGGCGCGTTGCGCGTGACAATAAAGTCATCAACACCCCAGATGCGCCTTCTGAACGTGGCTTTCGCTATATGCCTGAAACCGGTGAGGAAGTGTATTCCAGCTTTCTCGGCGTTCCGATCCAGCGGCTCGGCGAACAGTTGGGCGTGTTGATTGTACAGTCCAAAGACCAGCATGAATTTTCTGACGACCAAGTTTATGCGCTAGAAGTTGTGGCAATGGTTCTGGCCGAAATGGCCGAGCTTGGCGCATTTGTCGGCGAGGGCGCCGCATTAAGCGCCCTCCACACGCGTCCTGTCAGTTTTAAGGGACGTACCGGTCAGGAAGGCGCGGCGATGGGCCATGTTTGGCTACATGAACCGCGCGTCGTCGTGACAAACCCGGTTGCTGACAATCCAGAAAACGAAAGGATCCGGCTGCGCGAGGCTGTAGATTCCTTACGCCTTTCCGTCGATGAATTGCTTGAAGCCGCAAATTCGGATGAAGAACAGAAAGGCGTGTTGGAAGCCTATCGCATGTTTGCCCATTCCAAAGGCTGGCTGCGTCGCATGGAAGAGGGCATCGCGCGCGGCTTGTCTGCAGAAGCTGCCGTTGAAAAGGAACAGTCCCTAGCGCGCTCTCGCATGGAACAGGCCACGGATCAGTATTTGCGCGACCGATTGCATGATATTGATGACCTCTCCAACAAGCTGTTGCGTATTCTAACAGGCCAAGGTGCCCAAACCGGGTCAGAAATGCCTGATGATCCGATCCTTGTGGCACGTAACCTTGGTCCTGGCGAACTGTTAGAATATGGCCGCAAATTGCGCGCTGTTGTTCTAGAAGAAGGGTCAGTTGGCAGCCACGCAGCGATTGTTGCGCGCGCTTTGGCGATCCCTTTGGTCATTCATGCAGATCGCATCACAAACGAAGCCCTAAATGGCGATCCAATCATGGTGGATGGCGATGATGGTGTTGTTCACTTGCGCCCGGATGATACAGTCAGCAGCGCCTTTCGCGATAAATTGGCGATGCGTGTTGAAGCACAGGAACGATTTGCATCAATCCGGGAAACACTTTGCGCATCCCAATGTGGTCAACGTGTTGAATTGCATATGAATGCAGGTCTGATGGCGGACTTGCCATCGTTGCAAAATTCCGGCGCAGAAGGTGTTGGTCTGTTCCGCACCGAGCTGCAGTTTTTGATCCGCAACCAAATGCCGAAACGCTCAGAACTTTCTGCCACATATGAGCGGGTTCTAAATGCGGCTGGCGAAAAACGCGTTGTCTTTCGCACATTGGATATCGGATCGGACAAGGTCCTTCCCTACCTCAAACCGCAAGAGGAACCCAACCCAGCCCTTGGTTGGCGCGCCATTCGGGTTGGTCTGGACAAACCCGGCGTGATGCGGATGCAATTGCAAGCTTTGATGCGGGCAGCGAATGGCAGACCCTTGACCATTATGTTTCCTTTCATTGCGCAATATGAAGAATTCGCACGGGCACGTGAGGAGGTTGATAAAACCTTGGCAAGGGAATCGCGTCTGGGTCATGCGGTACCGGCAACATTGGAAATTGGGGCTATGTTGGAGACACCCAGCCTGGCCTTTTCCACCAATCGTTTTTTCGAAGAGGTTGATTTCCTATCCATCGGTGGCAACGATCTAAAGCAATTTTTCTTTGCGGCAGATCGTGAAAACGAACGTGTTCGCAGACGGTATGACACGCTCAATGTCAGTTTTCTAACCTTCCTCGAAGGGATCGTGAAACGCTGCAACGAAACAGAAACACGGCTTAGTTTTTGTGGCGAAGATGCGGGACGCCCGATCGAAGCCCTGTGTTTGGCCGCCATTGGTTTGCGCAGCCTGTCGATGCGCCCTGCGTCGATCGGTCCGGTCAAAAACCTGATCATGCAATGTGATTTGAATGAGATTTATGGTGTGATTGAACATGTCCGCAAAACAGGCGGTCAGTCTGTACGCCCGGCGTTGATGGCATTTCTCAAACATCGGGGTTACCGAACATAAGGTGATATCTTAGCATATCGCATTGCAGTTTCTGGAAACGAATGATCCGACCGAGCGTTTCTACCCGGCCGGATCCAAATTACGAATGATTGCAAGCCAATCCCATTCTGGGAGGTCCTGCCCATTTCGTGCTTCGCACTTTTTTGCCATAACGTTCTGCCTGGCAAATTTCGCTGCCGACCCTGCTTGCCGTTTACCAAGAGGTCGGAAAACCGGATGTCCGATCAGCCAGAGATGTAATTGCACCTCATGACAAAGTTTCTAGCGAAACGTTCTTAACGCCTTCTTACTTTTGAAGGCGTTTTTGCCGCAATATTTCAATTTTGAGGGAATTTTCAAGATCTGCGACAGCCACCCGATTGGCCCGGGCTATGGCCAATAAACCAAAGTGCACATGGGCCATTTCTTGGTAATAGCTTGTATAGGCGTAATTCGTAACAGCGCCTGCCGCAGCCCCGATAACAGGCACGGCTTGCGTTGCCAATTTCTGGCCTAAAACCAAAGACAAGCCAGGGGCAATACGCGCAGCCATTGCGTTGATTGACGCCCCGGTTAACGTCACACGGGCCGAAAGAAATCCCAGATCTGACCCGTCATCGTTAGCAAGAGGCCCTGCAGTGGTAAAAACATGCAGCGCTTCTTTACGTGTTTCCGAAGTAGAAGGGTCAAACCCATAGTCTTGGGCCACACCCAAGATGGCACGCAACAAAACCGTTGTGGTGAGTGGCAATTCAGCCAATGCTGTAGGCAATCCCCCTGCCCCGCCTGCAGCACCCATCGCTGCAGCAAAGGCAGTGTTCAGCCAAGGTTTTTGATCCTTCACGATATTGCGAGATGCATCAGCCGCTCGCAACGAGACAAGTAACGCACTATGCGTCGCCGTTTCCAACTGGTCCTTCACGCGATCAGGCAGGCGCTCTAACAGGTTTTCGGCTTGGCCACCTAACAAGTTTATCAATTGCAATCCGACAGATCCCGCCGCGTTATGACGCCTGGCAAATTCATGCAATTCTGCTTGCTGCGAAATGATAATTTCCTGTGACATCCGCGCCTCCTATCTTTCAAAGATGGGCACAGCGGACGAGAGTTCAAGCCAGCTTTTCCACTGCGCCTGAAATTCCAGACCATGCGTTGTCTTCCAACTCTAGACCCAAAACACGATCAGGATTGGTTGGCGGGGGCATAACGATTTCCGCCATATGTTTGAATCCGAACCTTTTATAATAGGGATAATCGCCAACCAGCACGACACGCGACCATCCACGAACCGCCGCTTCAAATAGGCTTTCGCGCATCAGCGCCGCCCCCAGCCCTTCGCCTTGGGCAGTATGGTGAACGGCGATTGGCCCCAATAACAGCGCCTTGTGCCCCATGACATGAACCGGCCAATAGCGAATGGCACCGCCTAGAATTCCTGTCTCATCACGCGCCACGAAACACAGTTCTTGCACAGGCGGCACGCCATCACGCAAACGATAGGACGACAACGCCTCACGTCCAGGCGCAAACGAAGTATCAAAGAGGGCTTCGACCTCCCACCAATCTTCGCGCAATTCTGGCCGCAAAGTGAACAGCGCCCATCTCCTTCAAAGTTCGTAAATCCGCAAATACACGAGAAATGATGCGTGCAATCCGGCGCGCCCGGCCCTATCACGGGATTTGCACCCACGCAACAACAGCGGAACTGACAATGTTTTATCGCCCAGAAAATGGTCATGGACTGCCTCATAATCCATTCAATGCGATCGTCGCCCCCCGCCCTATTGGCTGGATATCGACGCGCGGAACAGACGGTACAGACAATCTGGCCCCCTATTCCTTTTTCAACGCGGTCGCTTATGAACCACCCCAGGTGATGTTTTCCTCCACCAGCACAAAGCCGGATCGTGGCGACACCAAAGACAGCGTTGCGCAAATCCGCGAAACAGGTGTTTTTTGCGTCAATATTGTCCGGTTTGACCAGCGCGATCAAATGAATGCAACGGCGGCTGCGCTGGATAAAGACCAAGACGAATTTACGGTGGCAGACATCGAAAAGGCCGAATGCGAAAGCATTTCTTGCCCGCGCGTCACTGCCAGCCCGGCCGCATTGGAATGCAAACTAACGCAAATTGTCAAACTGCCCGGCGCCGCGAATTTTGCCATCTTTGGCGAGGTCACAGGCATACATATTGACGACATGGCAATGACTGATGGCGTGTTAGACCCAAGCAAATACCATCCTTTGGCACGGATGGGATATAAGGACTATTCTGCGATCCGTGATGTATTTACATTGAAACGCCCCGGCGAGGTTTGATTTTTTCACCCCAAACGCGTAACCCATCGCCATGAATTGATGGAGGCACCGATGATTCACCCCCTTTGAACCCCTGATGAAAAACAGATTTTAAAGGACGAATTATGCCCTATCAATTGCCAGACGCGCGCTGTGTCTTTCCTATAAACTCATCCAAAATGGGTGATTACGAAGGGTGCGTTTACTTAAACAACGTAATCGATCACCCTTGCTGGCAGATCGGCGATTACAGCTACGCATCAGATTTTGACCCACCCGCGAAAGACGGCTGGTCACAAAGGCTAGCCCCCTATTTGTTTCCGATATCGACAGAAAAAATCATCTTGGGCAAATTTTGCCAGATCGCCCATGGCGTGCGCTTTATCACGGCATCAGCCAATCATCGATTTTCCGGCCCCTCCAGTTATCCATTCCCAAGCTTTGATGCACAGCTACGCAAGACCTATCGTGTGGATGAACGCGACACGGTGATTGGGCATGATGTTTGGCTGGGCTACGGCGCCATGATCTGCCCCGGTGCTGAAATTGGCAACGGCGTTATTGTCGGAGCCGGCAGCGTCGTACGCGGAAAAATCCCCGATTATTCCATAGTCACCGGAAATCCGGCCCAAATTGTCAAAAGGCGATTTTCTGACACGGATATCGCGCGCATGAATGCGCTGGCGTGGTGGGACTGGCCGATTGAAGTCATCAATGCCGCAGCCCATGATTTGGAACATGGCAATATTGACGCTTTGGAGAAACATGCACCGCACTAAAAAAGGGGCCATTTTGGCCCCTTTCCTGTCTTTCTAGTACCGTGGCTTAGTGGCCACCTAAGATCCCAGTGCGCACCTTGTAATCCGCTGCGACCTCGTAATCTGGATCATCATCGCTATCGATCATCAAATGTCCCGCTTTGGTCAAAAGCGTGTGACAGTCTTTGCTCAGATGACGCAATTGCACGGTCTTGCCTGCGGCCTCGAATTTGCCTGCAACCGCTTCGATCGCTTGCAATGCAGACTGGTCCACAACACGGCTGCTTTCAAAGTCGACAATAACGCTTTCAGGATCATTTTCCGGGTCAAACATTTCGACGAATCCATCTGCGGATCCAAAGAAAAGCGGCCCTTGGACCTTGTAGACTTTGGCACCTTCAGGCGTTTCTTCGGTCTTGGCATGGATGCGCGTCGCATTCTGCCATGCATAGGCCAATGCGGATACAATCACACCGACAACCACAGCGACCGCCAGATCTTCCATAACCGTGACAACCGTCACCAGTACGATCACGAACGCGTCTGTGAAAGGCACTTTGCGCATGATTTTAAGCGAGTTCCACGCGAATGTACCGATCACCACCATGAACATCACACCGACCAATGCGGCCAGTGGGATCCGTTCAATCAAAGGCGATGCGAACAAGATAAAGCTCAGCAAGAACAACGCTGCAACAACACCGGCAATGCGCGTACGGCCGCCAGATTTCACGTTGATCATGGACTGACCGATCATCGCACAGCCGCCCATGCCGCCAAACATGCCAGTCACAACATTGGCCGCGCCTTGCGCCATACATTCTTGCGATGCACCGCCACGCTGACCCGTCATTTCACCCACAAGGTTCAGTGTCAGCAAGCTTTCAATCAAACCAATGGCTGCCAGAATGACCGCGTAGGGCAAGATGATATAAAACGTTTCCAACGTAAACGGCGCCAAAGCCGTGCCATAGATCCCTTCGCCTTCACCAAAGGGCCAGTGGAACGGTGGCAGCGTGCCTTTGATGGACGCCATATCGCCCACGGTTGGTACATTGATGCCGAACACAATCACAACAATCGCCGTGATGCCGATCCCTGCCAGCGGCGCCGGGATCAGCGTGGTGAATTTCGGCAGGTAATGGATGATCGCCATTGTTAGCCCGACAAGAGCCAGCATCATCCACAGCGTTGTACCGCCTAGATATGCGCCCGTCGCGCTGCTGGGGTCCTTAAACTGCGTCAATTGCGCCAGGAAAATCACGATCGCCAAGCCGTTCACAAAGCCCAACATCACCGGATGCGGGACCATGCGAATGAATTTACCCCAGCGTAAAGCACCCGCAACAACCTGCAAAATGCCCATCAGGATCACCGTCGCGAACAGGTATTCAACCCCGTGCTCGTGCACCAGATGCACCATAACAACCGCCAAAGCACCCGTTGCACCCGAAATCATACCCGGACGGCCACCCAAAACAGATGTGACCAAACCGACCATAAACGCCGCATATAGGCCCACCAAAGGGTGTAGCCCGGCAACAAAGGCAAAAGCGACCGCTTCAGGGACAAGGGCCAATGCAACGGTCAGGCCTGATAAAATATCAGTGCGCACTTGGGTCGCATTCAGTCCGGTCGTTGGCGCGATGCTAAGATCGGGGGGTGAAAAGGATTTGGCAAATCTAGCCAAGGGTGATTGTTCCATGAAAGGTCCTTGCACGCAAAAAGGTCTGGGATTTCGCCTCTGATACTGCGCTGTTGTATAAAAAGCTACCCATGCAAACATAAGACCCTAGTGGACGCGACTAAATAACCGCATGATACGCTATCGCGCACAGGCCAAGGCCCAAACCAAAGATCGCATGCGTGATCAGGCCACGTATCCGCAAGGGCCCCGGGTTTGGCATTTTAGAAAGGGCAACGCCCCAGCCAAACATCGGCTGAAAGATCCCCCATGGCACAACCGTTGTCGCCAATCCAAAGACTAGCCCCTGCCAAATGCGGTCGTGCGGTCGTGCCACTTCACTAAAGAGGGCCCAAAAACCGATGCCAAAAACCGCGCCCAGCGCAATATGCAGTGCCCATCCCAGAGGGCTTTCAAATTTAATCGGCTTCCTGTTGCGGATATTGTCCTGAAACAAGCCATGGTCGTGAACCGACAAGGCCCAACGCCCGACCAAACAACAAAACCCATGCACACCGGACCACCCTTGCCGGAAAAGCCCGATCACATCTGTGAACAGCGTCGCCCCCAATCCGATCAAAACGCCATTCGCTATCAGCTCTAAAATTGTCATCGCACTTTCCTTGCATTTGGAATCATGCAATCGTTGTGCAACTTGAAGTCAGCTTTAGGTCAAACATGTATCGCTTAGATATCGCCGAGGTCGCTGATCGTAGCGGCTATGCCCCATCCACATTGCGCTATTATGAAAAGCGCGGATTGATTGCGTCGGATGGGCGCCATGGGCTGCGGAGGCAATATGATGATTCCGTGCTGACCCGTCTGGGCCTGATTGCATTGGGTCAAACGGCGGGTTTTTCGCTGGATCAAATCGCGCAATTTATGGAACCAAATGGCGAAAGTTTTCAGCTTGATCGCGATGATCTTCATAATCAAGCTGACAAATTACATCGTAAGGCAAAGGAATTGGCGGCAACAGCGCATCTGTTGGAACATATTGCAAAATGCACAGCACCGTCGCATATGGGATGCCCTCGTTTCCGCAAATTACTGAAAGACGCCTTAAACGCGCGCGGATCGTCACACACCTGATCGACCAACACTTTTCAATGTCGTGATCATCATGCGACAGACCTTTCCTTTTGCCCCAACGCAGTGCAATCTTACCGCCAAGAAAGACGGGGAAAATCATGACACAAACAATGATTGGTGTGATCGGCGGATCAGGGGTCTACGATATTGACGGGCTACAAGATGCTGAATGGAAAAGCGTTCCAACACCATGGGGCGATGCATCGGACGAGATTTTAACAGGCGTTTTGGACGGCGTTCCAATGGCGTTCTTGCCCCGCCACGGGCGTGGTCACGTTCATAGCCCAACCGATGTGCCCTACCGCGCCAATATTGACGCGCTGAAACGTTTGGGCGTCACCGATGTCATCTCTGTTTCCGCCTGCGGATCCTTCCGCGAGGAATATGCCCCCGGCCATTTCGTTGTCGTGGATCAATTCATTGACCGGACATTTGCGCGCGAGAAAAGCTTTTTCAGCTCAGGTTGCGTCGCCCATGTCAGCGTTGCACATCCGACCTGCCCGCGCCTATCTGATGCCTGTTTCACAGCCGCACAGGACGCGGGGATCACGATCCACAAAGCTGGCACATATCTGGCCATGGAAGGACCGCAATTTTCCTGCATTGCAGAATCGAAAATGTATCGCGAAAGCTGGGGCGCAGATGTCATTGGCATGACCAATATGCCAGAGGCCAAATTGGCCCGTGAAGCCGAGCTGTGTTACGCATCCATCGCGATGGTCACGGATTACGACAGCTGGCACCCGGAACATGGTGCCGTCGATATTACGGAAATTGTAAAAACGCTGACCGGTAACGCCGAAAAGGGGCGCGACATGGTGCGCCGCTTGCCCGCGCTATTGGGCGCAGATCGCGACCCTTGTCCGCATTTCTGCGACCGCGCATTGGAATATGCCATCGTCACGCGCCCCGAATATCGCGACCCAGCACTGGTGGCAAAACTGGATGCCGTGGCCGGCCGTGTGTTGGGGTAAGTCATGAACTTTGATATTTGGCTATCCTTTTGCGCAGCCTCAATCGCGCTGCTCTTAATTCCCGGACCGACAATTCTGTTGGTCTTATCTTATGCTTTGTCCAAAGGCCGTAGTGTTGCTGTGGCATCAGCTCTGGGTGTCGCAACCGGCGATTTGATTGCCATGTCTGTATCGCTTGCTGGTCTGGGAGCATTGATCGCGACATCTGCGGCATTGTTTACAGTGCTAAAATGGATCGGCGCGATCTATCTGGTGTGGCTCGGGATCAAATTGATCCGATCGGCACCAAGCGATGGGTTAACTATGCCATCCACAGATGTCTCAAACCGAGGTGTGTTTGCGCATAACGCATTGGTCACAGCACTGAACCCCAAAAGCATTGCCTTCTTTGTGGCATTCGTTCCGCAGTTCATCGATGCGAACAGACCTCTTTTGACCCAGTTTGTGATTTTGACGGCAACATTCATCACACTTGCAGCCCTAAACGCGCTTGCCTATGCGCTGGCAGCCGGGCGGTTGCGATCCGTTATCAAACGCCCCTCTGTCATTACGTGGATAACCCGCATGGGTGGCGCCACCTTGATCACCATGGGCGTCATAACCGCCACCCTGCGCCGCACGACCGCATGACACGGGTTGCACGTATCTAATGCGGGTTTACCGACCCGCATCCGTGACATCGCTGCACAAGCATTAACGCAAGGGCAAGACATTTTGCCCAAAGAAGCGGAGCTGGCCTATCGGAAATGGTTTCTTCTGGGCTGGCCCGCATTTATAGGCTTGACGCTGATCTTCTGGTTGATGATCAACAAACCCGATCTCGGCTTTTGACAGCGCGTGTCGCTAAAGAACAAACAGGACTTACGATGAAAACGGTCAAAGACTACATCCGCACCATCCCTGATTTCCCACATGAAGGCATCCTTTTTCGCGACGTCACGACGTTGTTTTCTGATCCGCGCGGCATGCGTTTGGCGATTGACGAATTGTTGTCCCCCTATGTGGGCGTGCAAATTGACAAAATCGTTGGCCTAGAAGCGCGGGGGTTCATCCTGGGTGGTGCAATCGCCCACCAGCTTGGGAAAGGGTTCGTGCCAATTCGTAAGAAAGGCAAACTGCCCGGTAAAACGATCGAGCAGGCCTATAAGCTGGAATATGGCGAAGCCGTGGTTGAACTGCATGACGACGCGATCCAGCCCGGAGAAAAGGTTCTGGTCGTAGACGATCTACTTGCTACTGGAGGCACGGCAGAGGCTGGTGTCAAACTGATTGAAAAGCTCGGCGGCGATGTGATCGGATGCGCCTTTATCATCGATCTGCCAGAACTTGGCGGCCGTAAGAAACTGGATGCGATGGGCATGCCTGTACACATTTTGTGCGAATTTGAAGGCCTGTAATCCGGAAATTCACGCCTTGAATGTAAAAGGGCGGTTCTGAACCGCCCTTACTATTTTGATTAAACCGCTTTCAACTTGGTCGCGCGTCGTTTGCGAGGTTTGGAATTTGCATCAATAAAGTCCAACACCAAGGGACGGATATTGTTACGCCAGCTTTTGCCCGCAAAAATACCATAATGACCCGCGCCTGGTTCAAGGTGAGATGCCTTCATGTCTTCCGGCAGGCCCGTCAACAAATCCAGCGCTGCTAGACACTGACCGGGTGCAGAAATATCGTCATTCGCACCTTCTACGATTTTGACAGCCACATCTGTTACTGCGGAAATGTCGACCTCTTCACCGTCAATTGTAAACGCATTCCGGGCAATTTCACGCGATTTAAAGACACGTTCGACCGTGGACAGATAGAACTCGGCCGGCATATCCATCACAGCCAGATATTCATCATAGAACCGGTTGTGACGGTCGTGCTCTCCCGCCTCATCCCGTGCAACACGCATGATTTGGTCATGGAATGATTTTGCATGCGTATCCATATTCATCGAGATAAAGGATTGCAGCTGCAAAAGGCCCGGATAAACTTTGCGCCCGACACCTTGATATTTAAAGCCTACGCGCTGGATCATGCCAGCTTCCAACTGTCCCATTGATACGCTGCGGCCAAAGTCGGTCACTTCGGTCGGTGCAGCTTCTGGATCAACCGGCCCGCCAATCAGCGTCAGACTGCGCGGCTGCGCCTTGGGATCTTTACCTGCAAGATACGCCGTGGCGGCCAATGCAAGCGGCACCGGCTGACAAATCGCGATGACGTGCGTTTCTGGACCCAGATGGCGCATAAATTCGACAAGGTATTTTGTGTAATCCTCGATATCGAATTTGCCTTCACTGACAGGGATATCCCGCGCGTTGATCCAATCCGTGACATAAACTTCGGCATCTGGGATCAAACTGTTCACGGTTGAGCGCAACAATGTCGCATAATGGCCCGACATCGGTGCAACGACCAAAATCTTGCGTGCCTTTTCTGCACGTTCCTGAACATTAAAGTGGATCAGATTGCCGAAAGGACGTTCCATCACGGTTTTCACATCGACCAGATGGTCCTTGCCATCTGAACAGGTGAAGGAATGGATACCCCAATCCGGCTTTGTCACCATGCGCTGAAAAGACCGTTCCGTCACTTCGCCCCACGCCGCCATCCATTCCAGTGCAGGATTGGGCATTGCTGCGAAAGCTGGATAGGATGCCATGGTGCGTGCGCTCGACCCGAGCCATTGGTTGGTATTTCTGACTGTTTCCATCCAGTCATAACTGGCCATCAAAAACATATACGTGCTCCTAACACCGGGCGTTTTTTCATACGCTCTCATTACCCTCATATCCGGTACCTTCTGGCACCAAATTGTATTCAGCAGGCTTTCCCACGACCACGCAAAATCGCATGATTCCCCCCGGCCCAATTACGTCATTGTGCCACAATGCTGCAGCGCAGCCAAACCGCGTCTTTGACAAGTTAACAATACACGCTATCGTTGTAACAGACGAAGATTAGGAGACTGTTAACCAATGGCAACCAAGCCTGTCTCTCGTTCTGAAACGAGCGCTGCGTCACAAGCCGCAACACCGAAAGAGCGATTAGAAGAGAATCTTGCTCATATTGAGGAGTTATCGCAACGTTTGGTTTCAGCTTTGGCACACAAACCAAAGACCCCCCCGGCGCTAAATGGCCCAGAACCTGATGTATTCACCAAGGCCGCTGGCGCATATTGGAACGAATGGCTGCAAAATCCGGCCCGCATCATTGAGCAACAGACGCAATATTGGAGCAAAACGCTAACGCATTTTGTTGAAGCGCAGCAAGCACTTGCTTCAGGAAAACTCGCTGCGCCTCCGCCAAAGCCTAGCACACGAACTGAACGGCGATTTTCCAATCCGCTTTGGGACAGTCATCCATATTTCAGCTTCGTCAAACAACAATATCTTATCAATTCTGATGCCATGCGTGACGCGGTGGATAGCCTGCAGGGGCTGGATGAGGTCCAACACCGTCGCATCCGGTTCTTTGCGGATCAGGTTGCCGACATGTTAGCCCCCACCAACTTTCTGGCAACAAATCCGGACGCTTTAGAACGTGCGATTCAAACAGAAGGCGAAAGTCTGGTTCGTGGATTAGAGAACTTGGTACGCGATCTGGAGGCCCATCACGGCGAATTGGTGATTCGTTTAGCAGATGACCGCGCTTTCAAAATTGGTGAAAATATCGCGACTGCCCCGGGTGAAGTGGTATATCGCAACGAGATGATGGAGTTGATACAGTTCCGTCCAAGCACAGAAAATGTGCACGAAACGCCTTTGATCCTCTTCCCACCCTGGATCAACAAATACTACATCCTTGACCTCAAACCCACTAATAGCCTGATCCGATGGATCGTTGATCAGGGGTATACATTATTCGTCGTTAGCTGGGTTAATCCAGATAAAAGCTATTCGAACAAAGGCTTAGAAGACTATGTTCAGGATGGGTATTTAACAGCCATCGACAAGGTCAACGAAATCTGCGGCACGCAACAGGCCAATGCGATTGGCTATTGTATCGCAGGAACCACCCTAGCGCTGACATTGGCTTTGCTTAAAAAGCGAGGCCTGAAACCCATCAAATCAGCGACCTTTTTCACGACGCTGACAGATTTTGAAGATCAAGGCGAATTCACGCCCTTCCTACAAGATGATTTCGTAGACGGGATTGAGGAAGAGGTCACAGCCAATGGCCTTTTACCTTCCTTTGTGATGTCACGAACGTTTTCCTATTTGCGTGCCAATGATCTGGTCTATGGGCCTGCAATCCGATCTTACATGATGGGTGAGACGCCCCCTGCGTTTGATCTGCTGTTTTGGAATGGTGATGGGACCAATTTGCCCGGGAAAATGGCGCTCGAATATCTAAGGGGCCTCTGCCAGAGGAATGGTTTTGTCAAAGGCGGTTTTCCTTTATTGGGCGAACAATTGCATATCAAAGATGTTGATTTACCTGTCTTCGCCATTGCGACCGAAACAGATCACATTGCGCGTGCCGCAGATTCATTTCGCGGCATCCAATACATGGGCAGCCGGTCCAAACAATTTGTTCTAGGTGGTTCAGGCCATATCGCCGGCATTGTGAATCCACCGCATAAAAACAAATACGGTTTCAAAACAGGCGCGAAACTGTCGCTGCCTTTTCAAGAATGGTCCAAGGCCAGCAAACAATATGATGGGTCTTGGTGGCCCCATTGGGAAACCTGGTTAGGCAAACGATCCGGCAAACAGATTCCAGCGCGGAATATAGGCGAAACAGGCTTTTCCAGCCTATCAGCCGCGCCAGGCGAATATGTTCGCCTACGCGCCGCTGAACGATATCAATAGCTTAGCATTAACCATAAAAAATTCATGCTGCATTGCAGAATTTATCCTTGATTTGCTGCAATGCAGCATTAATATCTTAATCAACTATAAGGAAAGCAGGATAGGCCTGCTACAGCGTATAAGGATCAAGTTTATGACGACCACACCAGACTTTTCGGCGATGATGAAAGACATGATGGGCTCGTTTCCCGTTGATACGAAAGCCTTCGAAGATGCGTTCAAAACCTCTGCCGGTCTTAGCGAAAAGCTAAGCACCATCGCTCTAGAAGCGGCAGAAAAGTCTTCTGCTGTATCTGCAAAATGGACCAAAGATACGCTGACCAAATGTTCCGAAATGTCAAAGGCGAAAGAAGAACCAGCTGATTATGCAAAAGCGGTTACGGATTTCGCATCTGCTCAGGCAGAGGTCGCGGCAGAAAACATGGCAGCTTTTGCTGAAATCGCGAAAAAGCTGCAAATGGATACAGTTGAATTAATGATGTCTGCTGGCAAAGATATGACCGAAGAAATGACTGCCGCCGCCAAAAAGGCAACTGAAGAGGTCACAGCAGCTGCAAAGAAAGCCACTGCCGCAAAATAAATCGCGGTTAGAACGTCGCATCCCCTCCCTATTTAGATGCGATCGGCCGGGCGGGTTCCCAATGCATTTTGGGGCCTGCCCTTTTTCATTTTATGAAACCATTTATGCCGATATCAGCAGAGACACGTTTTCACGCAATTGCGTAGAAAGATCTGCTTCCGTGATCACGCCATTTTCGATGTCAAAAACGTCGCCAAATTTGGGGATCGCTAATGCGCCGCGCAGATCAGCGCCGAACCAAGGCAAGGTGGATTTAGCGACATCAAGTACGCTGGCACCACCACGCGCGCCATTGGATGTCGACAACACCAATACAGGCTTGTTGCCGAACATAGACCGGTCGATGCGCGACACCCAGTCAAACAGGTTTTTAAAGGCCGCCGTGAACATTCCATTATGCTCCGCAAACGAAATGATAAAGGCATCAGCTGCTTTAAGTTGATCCAAAACGCCTGTGCCTCAGCTGGGTAACCTGCCGCCTCTCGGTCTTGCCTATAGATGGGCATTTCGAAATCGTTCAGATCACAGGTTGAAACCTCGACAGTGTCACCAATTTCCTGCGCGATTTGCGCCGCATGCAGCGCAAGTTTGTGATTAACCGACTGAAGATGATTGGTCGCAGCAAACGCGAGTATTTTCATAACGTATCCTTTGAGACCGTTGATATTGCAAAAGGGGAAAACAGTTGGCCTGGTCAACACTAGTCGCGTTGAACCGGCATTTCAAAACGCCGGTTCCAACACGATTAGACAAGCGTTGCCTCTGTCGCTGCACGCAATTCGTCTTCGGTCACACCATCGGCCAATTCGACCAATTTCAAACCGCCCTCGACCACATCCAGCACGCCCAGATTGGTGATGATCCGATCGACAACACCCTGCCCCGTTAGCGGCAAGGTACACGCCTTGAGAAGCTTGGAATCTCCATGCTTATTCGTGTGATCCATGACCACAACAACGCGTCCAACACCAGCGACCAAATCCATGGCCCCGCCCATGCCTTTCACCAGCTTGCCCGGGATCATCCAGTTCGCCAGATCGCCGTTTTCAGCGACTTCCATCGCGCCCAAAATAGCCGCCGCGATTTTGCCGCCACGGATCATACCAAAGCTGGTTGCGCTGTCGAAATAGGCCGTTTCAGGCAATTCTGTGATCGTCTGTTTGCCTGCATTGATCAGATCCGGATCTTCTTCACCTTCATAGGGAAAAGGACCCATGCCTAGAATTCCGTTTTCGGATTGTAGGACAACATTCACACCGTCCGGGATGAAATTTGGAACCAGTGTCGGGATGCCGATCCCTAGGTTCACATATGTCCCATCTTCCAATTCCTGCGCCGCGCGGGCAGCCATTTGATTGCGATCCCAAGCCATATCTATGCCTCCTCACGGATGCGCGTTGTGCGCTGTTCGATACGTTTTTCGTGCGATCCTTGGATCAAACGATGCACGTAGATACCCGGCAGGTGGATATTGTCAGGATCCAATTCACCGACTTCCACAATTTCTTCCACCTCCATCACGCACAGTTTGCCGCACATCGCAGCTGGTGGATTGAAATTTCGCGCTGCTTTGCGAAAAATCGCATTGCCGGATGTGTCTGCTTTCCAGGCTTTGACGATCGACAAATCCGCGAAGATACCCTCTTCCAGAATATAGGTTTCGCCATTGAAATCTTTGTGATCTTTCCCTTCGGCGATCACCGTACCAACCCCCGTTTTCGTGTAAAAACCGGGAATGCCGTGACCCGCGGCGCGCATACGCTCTGCCAATGTACCTTGGGGGGCGAATTCTAATTCTAGCTCACCGGACAGGTATTGCCGCATAAATTCAGCATTTTCGCCGACATAGGATGAGATCATTTTACGCACTTGGCGCGTCTGCAAAAGCAGGCCTAGGCCGAAATCATCCACGCCTGCATTATTGGACGCAAATGTCAGATCTTTGACGCCAGAATCCTTGATTGCAGCGATCAATAGTTCAGGGATACCGCATAGGCCAAACCCGCCTGCTGCGATCAGCATATCGTCTTTAAGAACACCCTCTAAGGCGTCTGCCGCAGTTTTGTAGACTTTGTTCATTTACACCCTCCTCTCGCCGAGTAGGCGAAAGTGTGACGGTGCACCGCCCCAGTGTCAACGGCTTCGCTGCTGTGCAGCAAAACAAAATTGAAAGGGGTGAATGGTTCCCCTCTTTCGTTGTTCGGACAAGGCCAGTCGAAATCGCTATTCGGATTCAGCCGTCTTTGTCGCCGCCTTTTTAGTGGTGGTCTTTTTGGCAGTCGTTTTCTTGGCTGTTGTCTTCTTCGCAGCAGCCTTTTTTGCGGGCGCTTTTTTCTTGGTACCCTTCTTCGACGCTTTTTCAGCAATCAATGGAAGCGCAATTTCAAGCGTCACATCTTCGGGTTTCACATCCTTGGGCAAGGTCGCATTGACCTTTTCCCATTTCACATAAGGACCGTAACGCCCCTCATAAACGTTGACTGCGCCACCATCTGGATGTTCGCCCAGCTCTTTAATCGCTTTCGCCGCTGCACCGCGCCCACGGCCCGGATTGTTCCGTTTATGCGTCAGTAATTCGACCGCATGGTTCATACCGATTTCAAAGACGTCATTTGGGTCTTTGAGATTTGCGTAAACCGGTTTTTCCTCAGATTCCAACTGGTGCATCAGATACGGACCAAAGCGACCGAAATTCGCGCTGATCATCCCGCCTTCTGGGTGCATGCCCACTTCACGAGGAAGCGACAGCAAAGTTAGCGCCTTTTCCAAGGTCATCTCATCCTTGGACCATCCTTTTGGCAACGATGCCCGCGGTGGTTTTTTGTTCTCGGGCGTTGGTTCACCGCGTTGGACATACGGACCGAAACGACCGGCTTTCAACCAGATTTCATCGCCCTGATCTTCACCAAGTACGCGTTCATCCCCTTCAGCACCTTCGCCCGCAATTGGGCGCGTATAGGTGCATTCAGGGTAATTGCCACATCCAACAAAGCCACCCGTACGAGATGTCTTCAAATGCAGCTGGCCGGAACCACATTTCGGGCAAACCCGTGGGTCACTGCCATCTTCACGCGGCGGATACAGTTGAGGTGCTAGCGCCTCATCCAGCACATCCAAAACTTCTGAAATCCGCAGATCGGATGTTTCCGCAATTGCTGCAGAAAAATCGCGCCAGAAGTTCGCCAAAACCTCTTTGTAATCTTCGTCCCCGGCTGAAACGTGGTCCAGCTGTTCTTCCAGCCCAGCTGTGAAATCGTATTCAACATAGCGTTTAAAGAAGTTCATCAAAAAGATCGTGACAATACGACCTTTGTCTTCAGGGAACAGACGGTTCTGTTCCTTGCGCACATATTCGCGATCCTGAATCGTCGTGATGACAGAAGCATAGGTCGATGGACGACCAATCCCCAGCTCTTCCATACGTTTTACCAAAGTCGCTTCGGTAAAGCGTGGTGGGTGCTGGGTAAAGCTTTGTGCAGCAAGAACAGCGGCGTCACCAGACAGAACTGCAACGCCATTGGCCGACATGCCATTTTTGCTCTGAGGCGCCGCTTCTGGTTTTTCGTTTGTCTTGGTGTAAGCCGCTTCAAAACTGCCAGAGGCTAGTTTCGCAGGCTCGCCCTTCATGATTTGTGGAAGACGTTTATCATCCTCTTCAACAGGCTCATCCCGGCCTTCTTCGTAAACCTTCAGGAACCCGTCAAACACAACGACCTGACCTGTCGCACGCAAAGCAACTTGGCCATCCTGTGACGCGATATCAACCGTTGTCCGTTCCAGTTTCGCACCGGCCATTTGACAGGCCAATGTCCGTTTCCAAATCAAATCATAGAGACGGTTTTGATCGGAATCGGTCAAACCCAAAGACGCCGCATCCGCAGACATGTCCGTTGGGCGAATACATTCGTGCGCTTCTTGTGCGTTCTTCGCTTTATTTTTGTAAACCCGCGGGCTCGATGGCACGTACTCTGCGCCATAACGGTTCTCAATCGCACCACGCGCGGCCTGAATAGCTTCAGGCGCCATGTCGATACCATCGGTACGCATATACGTGATGTGACCCGCTTCATAGAGACGCTGTGCCGCATTCATACATTGCCGCGCACCCATACCGAATTTACGCGACGCTTCCTGCTGCAGGGTCGATGTCATGAATGGTGCGGATGGATTTCGTGTCGCAGGTTTGGCTTCAACATTGGCGATTTGCAATTCACGCGATGTGATCGCCTGCACGGCCAATTCGGCCTGCGTGTCGTTTTCAATACTATAGCGGTCCAGCTTTTCACCACCCAGAACCGTCAGACGTGCTTCAAATTCCTGACCGCGCGGCGTCAGCATTTGTGCCTTCACCTGCCAGTATTCGCGTGGTTTGAACGCTTCGATCTCAATTTCGCGTTCAACGATCAACCGCAAACATACGGATTGAACACGTCCAGCCGACCGCGCACCGGGCAATTTGCGCCACAAGACTGGGGATAGTTTAAAGCCAACCAGATAATCCAAAGCCCGACGGGCCAAATACGCCTCGACCAGATCCGCGTCGATTTCGCGGGGGTTTTGCATGGCTTCAGTGACGGCTTTTTTCGTAATCGCGTTGAATGTGACGCGGCTAACATGCGTCGATTTCTTGATCGACCGGCGTTTTGTCAGCGCCTCTTTCAAATGCCACGAAATCGCTTCCCCTTCGCGATCAGGGTCAGTCGCCAAGATCAATGCGTCATCGGTTTTTAACGCCGCAGCAATGGCAGCAACATGTTTGCGGCTGTCATTGGCCACTTCCCATGTCATGTCAAAATCTGCCTCTGGATCAACAGAACCATCTTTGGGCGGCAAATCCCGAACATGTCCGTATGACGCAAGAACCGTATAATCCGATCCCAGATATTTGTTGATAGTCTTGGCTTTGGCCGGGGATTCTACGACAACGACGGGCATGCGTGGCAATACCTTTGGAAATTAAAAGAGGTGTTGGGCGTCTGCTATGGCTGGGCTAGAAAGGCCTTGCAAGCGGAAAATGTCAATTCACACTGGCAGGCAATTGCCCGCCATCATCAAAAAAAACAATATTATCCATGTTTAACCGCGATAAAAATGACATACAAAATCGATACAGTTCAAAAAAATCATTTTGTCACCAGTGATAAATACCCACCTGGGGCCCGGCGAATCCTGCCATCCAATTCAAGATCCGTCAGTATTGGATTGACCTTTCCGGTAGGCGCTTGGAGATCTCGTATCAACTGGTCCTCTTGCACCGGGGATGGCCCCAGACGGTCGAGAATTTGCTGATGCAGCTCTGCGGCCTTCGTCAATGCACGTTGATTGCGCATTGTTGAATCCGGGTCTTTAACAGATGTACTTTGTGACGGTTCAGCCTGTGTCGTGCCAAGGTGCAAATCTTCTTGAACCGGTGTTTCCGGAATCTCCGCAACAGATTTCGCAGGTTCGCATTGGACAAACGGACCAAGCGCATCAATCACATCTTGGCCAGACCGCACCAAACGTGCACCATCGCGCAACAACATGTTGCAACCGCCGGCACGGGCATCGAACGGGTGTCCGGGCACGGCCATGACGTCACGTCCTTGGTCCAACGCAGCCTGTGATGTAATCAAAGATCCCGATTTAGCGGCGGCTTCGATCACAACAACGGCTTTACTTAAACCTGATACAATCCGGTTGCGCACAGGAAAATGCCGCGCCAAAGGGCGTGTGCCAATGGGCTGTTCGCTTAACAAAGCACCACCTTTGGACACGATGTCATCCATCAGTTTGGCATTTTCGGGCGGATAAACCACATCAACGCCCCCGCCAAGTACCGCAACGGTGCCAGTTTCCAAACTGGTTTGATGTGCCGCAGTGTCCACACCGCGGGCTAGGCCGGACACAGTGACCAAGCCCTCTTTGCCCAAATCACGCGCCAAGAAACGCGCCATTCGCAAACCAAGGGACGACGCATTGCGTGCACCGATCAATGCGATCATTGGCCGTGACAGGATGCTTACATCTCCACGCACCCAAAGAATCGGTGGTGCGTCTGGCAAACTGGCCAAATCAGCCGGATATGCAGCGTCGCCAATACATAACATGCGCGCGCCAATACGTTTCGCTGCATGTATTTCTTTCAACGCGTCTTTTTCACTGAAAACGGAATAATTCTGAACACCCGCAGCGGCAGCAACATCTGGCAAGGCTCGCAATGCAGCCTCTGCCGAACCATGCTCGTTCATTAACCTAAAAAACGTGGAAACCCCAACCCTGCGAGAGCGCAAGAGACGAAGCCAAGACACCCGATTATCTTCCGAGGTGGGTGGGAGTGGGGGGTGATTGGAAGAAAGTTTTAGCTCAGTCATCCTAACCCCGTCTGCTTGCATAACTGGTCTTACGCTTAGGTGGTTAACTACAAGTGAATCAAAGTTAACTTTAAAGCGTTTGGAACAAAAAATGTGTTCCCAAAACAAATTAGAAGCAAAAAACCAGCTTTTAGGTCGCAGCCCCACCAATTGTCAGCCCGCCAATCAACATTGTTGGCTGCCCAACCCCAACCGGCACCCATTGACCAGCTTTACCACAATTGCCCATTCCCGGATCCAAACACATGTCGTTTCCGATGGCACGAATGTCCTTAAGTGCGCTGGCGCCGTCCCCGATCAATGTCGCGCCTTTGACAGGTGCGACAATTTTACCATTCTTTACCCGATAGGCTTCGGTGGCGCTAAACACAAATTTTCCGTTCGTAATGTCGACCTGGCCGCCGCCGAAACCAACCGCCCAAATGCCATCCTTTAGATCCGCAACGATATCGTCCGGCGTGGCATCACCACCCAGCATATAGGTATTGGTCATGCGCGGCATTGGAGCATGTGCATAGCTTTCCCGACGTCCATTGCCGGTCGGTTCTACCCCCATGAGACGCGCATTTTGACGGTCTTGCATATAGCCAACCAAGATACCGTCATCGATCAAAACATTCTTGGCCGAAGGCGTTCCTTCATCATCAACCGAAATCGATCCACGGCGATCTGGGATCGTCCCGTCGTCCAGAACGGTGACGCCTTTGGCCGCGACGCGCTGGCCCAACAGTCCGGCAAAAGCAGAGCTGCCTTTACGGTTAAAATCACCTTCCAAACCGTGACCAACCGCCTCATGCAGCAAAATGCCAGGCCAACCCGGGCCAAGAACAATATCCATGACACCAGCTGGTGCAGGTTCCGCGTCAAGATTGACCAATGCAATGCGAAGGGCCTCGCGTGCTTTGCTTTTCCAATCTTGAGGCGCCAGCAATCCATCCAAAGAAACACGACCACCACCGCCTGCTGAACCCGATTCACGACGTCCATTTTCTTCAACAATAACAGACACATTCACACGGGTTAGCGGCCGAACATCGGTGAAAACCCCTCCTTCGGGACGCAGGATGGTCACCTCTTGCAAGCTGGCAGAGATCATCGCCGTGACCTGAACAACCCGCGGATCCAGATCGCGGCAAAAGGCATCAATCTCTTTCAACGTATCCACTTTGACAGGAAAGGATGCGCCTTCGATCGGATCTTCATCTGTATATAGCTTAACGTTCGTACCTTTTGGTGCGGATGCCAGACTGCCCCCGCCATCACCAACGGCCAAGCAGGCCGTTTCCGCCGCGCGTTTCAGCGATTTTTCTGTAATCTCTGTTGAATGCGCATAGCCTGCGACCTCGCCGCGAACAGCGCGCAAACCAAATCCCTCTGACGCATCATAGCTGGCGGTTTTTACCCGACCATCATCCAAGACCAACGCCTCTGATCGAGACCGCTCTAGAAACAACTCTCCATCATCAGCCCCCGCCACGGCATCGCGCAAAATCGTTAAAGCAACGTCTTGATCCAGCAATGACTGAAACGGGCGAAAGGCAGAATTTGACATTAAGAGAACCTTTTCAGGATTTGATATATGTTTCGTTTTCGTCTCGCGACAAAGAGCTATTCACGCTTTGCCAAAAGAAAACCTTAAGGCACAAATGCAACGTCACAACCAACTGACACGCGATTTGAACTTTATATAAAGCGCAGAATATGCTTTTTAACGCGATAAGTGCAACGGGCGAGTAAAAAGCGAATCCACCTAAATACGGTGCGGTAGGCAGGAGATGGCCCGGCAAAATGCGATAGAAGACGCAAGGCAAAGACCGCAAGGGAGACCGAACAGGTATGAAGATGCGACTGGACAAACTAGCTACGAAAATGACCGCAGCGCTGTTTGCAGCACCCGCAATGGCCCAGGAATACGATCTGATCGGCCGCCCAGAGGCAGGAAAAACGAGCTTTCAGGCCCCTGCCACAGAAATTGCAGCGCGCACGCAAAGCCTGGATGCATTCCTATTGGTTGTGATCGCTGTGATCGTTCTCTTTGTTGTGGGGCTTATCGCCTATGCGGCGGTGCGATTTAACCAAGGGGCCAACAAAACACCGGCGACCTTTACCCATAATACTAAGATCGAAGTCGCCTGGACCTTACTGCCGATTCTGGTTTTGCTGGGTATTATGGCGCCGTCTCTGAAGGTTTTATTCTTTCAACAAGAAATCCCAGAGGCAGATATCACCATCAAAACCACCGGATATCAGTGGTATTGGGGCTATGAATACGTTGGCACAGATCTGGCCTATGACAGCTACATGATCGGTTCTGGCGCAACGGGCGGTGATTTTCGCATGACACCCGAGGTTGAAACCCAACTGGTTGAAGCTGGCTATAGCGAAGACGAATTTCTTCTGGCCACAGATACCGCGGTCGTTGTTCCATCAGGCAAAGATGTGGTCATCCAAGTCACCGGCGGCGATGTCATCCACGCCTGGACCATCCCTGCCTTTGGCGTCAAGCAAGACGCGGTTCCTGGCCGTCTGGCAGAACTTTGGTTCAACGTGGAAGAAGGCAAAGAAGGCACTTATTTCGGCCAATGTTCCGAACTCTGCGGCATTCAGCACGCCTATATGCCCATTACAGTGCATGTTGTTACATCTGACGAATACGACGCATGGCTGGCTGCGTCTGTGGACGCGGGTGAATATGTCGATCTACGTACGATCCTGACCAATTAATCTAGATATGAAACAATATGCGGCTTTGGACCACATGGGCCCGTAGCCGCATTTAGTCTATCAGAAAGTTCCGTGATATAAAGACGGACCTGAAAAACACTTTAGTTGATTGGTGATATGACAGACACAAGCGCAACAAACAGCTTTGAAGGCGATGCACAATTTAGCGACTATGTCGCGCTACTAAAGCCGCGCGTCATGTCGTTGGTGGTTTTTACGGCCTTTGTTGGCTTATTGGCAGCACCATCCCCCATTCACCCGTTTCTTGGTTTTTGTGCCATCCTCTTTATCGCCATTGGCGGCGGGGCCTCTGGCGCACTGAACATGTGGTGGGATGCGGACATCGATGCGGTTATGCGCCGAACGAAAAAGCGCCCTATCCCTGCAGGCAAAGTCATGGCAAGCGAAGCGCTGGCGCTCGGCCTCGCTCTGTCAGGTTTTTCCGTGATATTCCTTGGCTTGGCAACGAATTGGATCGCTGCGGGCCTGTTGGCGTTCACCATCTTTTTCTATGTTGTGATTTACACAATGTGGCTCAAACGCGCGACACCGCAGAACATTGTGATCGGCGGCGCTGCTGGTGCGTTTCCTCCAATGATCGGATGGGCGGCCGCAACTGGCACGTTTTCCATCGAATCCATTCTGATGTTTTCGCTGACCTTCATGTGGACACCACCACATTTTTGGGCACTCGCGCTCTTCATGCGCTCGGATTACGATGATGCAAACGTGCCGATGCTGACCGTAACGCATGGCCGTCGTTCAACCCGCAAGCACATCCTTGTCTACACAATTCTGCTGGCCGCATTGGCGATTGGCACCGGCTTTACCTCGATCGGTGGCTATATCTATCTGGCAACTGCTATTGTTCTAAACGCGCTTTTCCTAAAAGGCGCTTGGGATATTGTCCGCCGCAATGAAGAAATGTGCGAAGCGGATGACTTCAAGGCAGAGCGACGGTTTTTCAAATTGTCCCTGATTTATCTATTCGCGCATTTCACCGCGATCCTGATCGAAGCAGGCCTTGATAAGTTCGGGGTATTTGCATGAGCCTTGTGAAACCATCCGCTGTTCACAAACGTCGCGCTGGCCTGAACACCAGCGTTGGTCTGGCGCTAGCTGCATTTATCGCACTGGTTTTTGGACTGACTGTGGTCAAGGTCGGAAATATGGATTTCACAATGCCCCCGGGCCCTGAGCAAGAGGTCCAGAATGGCGATTGACCCCAAGCAAAAAACCCTGCTGCAATTGCTAGGCGTCGTTGCGACAATGGGTGCATTGGCTTGGGCGTCTGTCCCTTTTTATTCTTGGTTTTGCAAAGTGACTGGCTTTGGCGGTGTTACACAAACCGCCAGTGTTTCATCTGACACGGTGCTGGATCGAACCATAACCATTCGCTTTGACGCATCAAAAGAACGTGGCATGGCGTGGGAATTCCGGCCCCTTCAGACGGAAATGGAGCTGAAAATCGGTGCGGATGGATTGGCCTTTTACGAGGCCTATAATCCAACAAACCGCCCCATTGCCGGTCAAGCCAGCTACAACGTGTTTCCCTATGAAACAGGGTATTTCTTCAACAAGGTTGAATGTTTCTGCTTTACAGAACAGGTTTTGATGCCCGGGGAACGGGTTGAAATGCCAGTTAGCTTTTATGTCGATCCGGACATCGTAAACGATCCCGACGCGAAACATACAAAACATATCACACTCAGCTACACTTTCTATGAAATCGAGCTGCCAGAAGGCATCAAAGAAAAAGATCAAGCAGCTTTGACCCAAAACGAGGAAACGGTTAAACCCGTTTCAGAGCCAAAAGCCAACGAGGGATAAGTCCATGGCACATGCCAAGAACCACGATTATCACATTCTTCCGCCATCGATCTGGCCGTTCCTAAGCGCGGTCGCAGCTTTCGTTATGCTATTTGGCGCTGTTTTGTGGATGCAAGACAGCGGGCCTTGGATGTTCCTGATCGGTTTGGTCGGTGTGCTTTACGTTATGTTTGGCTGGTGGTCTGATACAGTTTCAGAAAACCAAGAAGGTGATCATACACCAGTTGTCATGATCGGCCTACGCTATGGCTTTATCTTCTTCATCATGTCCGAAGCGATGTTCTTTTTCGCTTGGTTCTGGTCGTTCTTTAAACATGCCATGTACCCGATGGGACCAGACAGCCCAGCCATTGACGGCGTTTGGCCACCTGCGGGCATTGAAACATTCGACCCGTTTCACCTACCACTGATCAACACACTGATTTTGCTGTTGTCGGGCTGTGCCTGCACATGGGCCCACCACGCGCTGGTGCACGAAAACAACCGTGAAGATGTCAAATGGGGCCTGATCTTTTCCGTTGTTCTGGGTGTGATCTTCACCTTCTTCCAAGCCTATGAATACACACACGCAACATTTGGCTTTTCCGGCAACATCTACGGCGCAAACTTCTTCATGGCGACAGGGTTCCACGGCGTTCACGTTGTCATCGGAACGATCTTTTTGTTCATTTGCCTGATGCGCGTTTTGAGGGGTCATTTCACACCGGAAAACCATATCGGTTTTGAAGCGGCGGCTTGGTACTGGCACTTTGTTGATGTGGTCTGGCTGTTCTTGTTCGCAGCGGTCTACATCTGGGGCGGCTAACCTCGATAGGCTTTGCCCTCCTCTCGTTTTCAGGCTATTGAATGGCGCGCCCTACGATTGTGGCGCGCCTTTTCTTTGCACGCGACTTCTAGGACAATTCGGCATGCGTTACATCGCACCTTTGTTGATCGGCCTTATTGGTGTTGGCATTTTGCTGTATTTGGGCAATTGGCAAATGAAGCGGCTGGAATGGAAACAAGAGATTTTGGCAGAGCTTAGCACGCGGCTAGAAGGCCCTGCTGCCCCCCTGCCCCGCATGATTTCTCCAGAAGAACAAAGGTATCAACCCGTCGCTCTACAAGGCGAAATCGGCGGCGTATCATTGCGTGTGCTGGCCTCGACACAATTTGGCGGCGCTGGATATCGGATTGTATCCACCTTCACAACAGAAGGACGGATCGTACTATTAGATCGCGGTTTTATCCCGGCAACTTCGGCCGGACGCACATGGCCAGCCCATGATGCCAAGATCACGGGCAATCTGCACTGGCCAGATGACCGCAAAGCGTCGACACCCGAAAATGATATTGCCAATAATATCTGGTTTGCCCGCGACATTTCCCAAATGGCCGAAATCCTGGGAACGGAACCTCTTTTGATTGTTGCCCGTACCCTAGATCCTGCCCAAGGCATACAACCCCAACCGCTGAGCCCCGAGGGTATTCGCAACGACCATTTGCAATATGCGATAACTTGGTACGCTCTTGCGCTTGTCTGGATCGCCATGACGGGATACTGGATCTCGCGACTAAACCGCTCTTCACAGGATGCTTGATCGATGAAATATGTCTCCACACGTGGCAATGCGCCAGAACTGAGTTTTGCAGACGCTATGCTGACAGGTCTGGCACGCGATGGCGGCCTATACGTTCCGGCAGAGGTTCCCCAGATCAGCCCAGCCGACATTCGGGCCATGCAAGGCCTGCCCTATGAGGAAATCGCTTTTCGTGTGATGCGCCCCTTCATCGATGACAGCTTCACCGATGCGGTCCTCGAGGATCTGATCACAAAAGCCTATGCTGGTTTCGGCCACAATCTGCGCGCACCACTGGTGCAACTGGCACCGAACCATTTCTTGTTAGAGCTGTTCCACGGCCCAACCTTGGCCTTCAAAGACTTTGCCATGCAGATGATTGGCCAACTGTTTGAATATGAACTGACCCGCCGCGGTGATCGTGTCACGATTGTTGGTGCCACATCCGGTGATACTGGATCTGCTGCGATTGAAGCCTTTAAAGGCCTTGATGCGGTGGATGTGTTTATCATGTACCCCCATGGCCGCGTGTCAGAAGTGCAGCGCCGCCAGATGACAACCCCATCAGAATCCAATGTCCATGCTTTGGCCATGGACGGTGATTTTGATGAATGTCAGGCCCGTCTGAAAGACATGTTCAACCATTTCGAATTCCGCGATGCCGTCAAACTGGCAGGCGTGAATTCGATCAACTGGGGCCGTGTTCTGTGTCAGGTTGTGTACTATTTCAGCTCAGCCGTTGCTTTGGGCGCACCGGACCGTAAGGTCAGCTTCACAGTGCCAACCGGCAACTTTGGCGATATCTTTGCCGGCTATATTGCCAAACGCATGGGGTTGCCGATTGATCGTCTGGTCGTTGCAACCAATCAAAATGACATTCTGCACCGCTGTATTTCGACCGGCGATTACACCAAAGGAAATGTCACACCGTCCATCAGCCCGTCCATGGATATTCAAGTGTCCTCCAACTTTGAACGCGCGCTGTTTGACGCCTATGACCGTGACGGCAATGCCGTCAGCCAGTTAATGGACGAATTGAAGACCGGCAGTTTCAGCGTGTCACAAGGCGCATTGCAAAGCTTGCGCGACCACTTCGACAGCGGTCGTGTCTCAGAAGACGAAACCTTGACCATGATCCGCGAGGCCAACGCGAATATGGGCGAATTGCTTTGTCCGCATTCCGCAATTGGCGTCAAAGTGGCCGAAGATCTGCGCGATCGCGCTGTTCCAATGATCACGCTGGCAACTGCACATCCCGCAAAATTCCCTGATGCTGTTGAAAAAGCATCGAATTTGCGCCCCCCCCTTCCAAATCGCATGTCTGACCTGTATGAGCGTTCAGAACGTGTAACTCGTGTAGCGAATGATCTCACCGAGCTTGAGACTCTTATTAAGGAACGTATTGCCAAGTGACTGTCCAATTTACCACGCTTTCAAACGGCTTTCGTATCGTGACCGAACATATGCCCGGGCTGCAATCTGCATCGCTCGGGATCTGGGTCTCTGCCGGAGGGCGTAATGAAGAAGTGGCCCAAAACGGAATTGCGCACTTTCTTGAGCATATGGCGTTCAAAGGCACGACAACGCGAACTGCATTGCAAATTGCCGAGGCGATCGAAGACGTGGGCGGCTATATCAACGCCTATACCAGCCGTGAAGTCACCGCCTACTACACCCGCGTTCTGAAGGACGATACCGCGTTGGCGCTAGATGTCATTGCTGACATCTTATTGAACCCGATTTTTGACCCACAAGAGATCGAAATCGAACGTGGTGTGATTTTGCAAGAAATCGGCCAGTCTTTGGATACACCCGATGATGTCGTTTTTGACTGGTTGCAGGAAAAAGCCTATCCCGAACAGGCCCTAGGGCGCACGATCCTTGGCCCTCCGGAACGCGTCCGTAAGTTCAATCGCGAAGATTTCGAACGGTTTGTGAAACAGCATTATGGTCCGGGCAATATGGTCCTGTCGGCAGCAGGCGCTGTGGATCATGACGAAATCGTCAAGCAAGCAGAAGCATTGGTTGGGCATTTGCCCGCACGCCCTGCTTTGGTTGCGGAAAGCGCAAAGTTCCAAGGTGGCGAAGCGCGTCAGGATAAATCGCTGGAACAGGTTCATTTCGCGCTGGCTTTTGAAAGCCCCGGATATCGTGATCCTGAATTTTACACGGCCCAAATCAATTCTATTGCACTTGGCGGCGGTATGTCGTCCCGCCTGTTTCAGGAAATTCGTGAAAAGCGCGGCCTGTGCTATTCTATCTTCGCACAAAGCGGGGCTTATGCAGATACCGGCATGACAACGATCTATGCAGGCACGTCCGGCGATGACGTCAATGAGCTGGCAATGATCACAATTGACGAAATGAAGCGTGCCGCAGATGATATGACCGAGGTCGAAATCAACCGCGCCCGCACGCAAATGAAGGCCGGTCTGCTGATGGGATTGGAAAGCTCATCCTCGCGCGCGGAACGTATGGCGCGCATGGTTCAAATCTGGGGCAAAGTGCCCGCGATTGAAGAAACCGTCGCAAAAATTGACGCGGTCACGGCCCAAGACGTGCGCGCATTCGCCGGAAAATTGTCCACGGTGCAACCAGCGGCACTGGCGCTTTATGGTCCTGTATCACAGGCTGCGTCCCTAGCGCAGTTGCAGGAGCGTCGAGCGGCCTAATGCTAACCCGCATGCGCAAGCCCCAGCTTGAAACGGAGCGTTTGACACTATGTCTGCCGCAGCATTCCGATTTCACAGCTTGGAGCAGCTTGCGTCGGGAAAGTGCCGAATTTCTCAAACCTTGGGAACCAAGCTGGGCACCGGATCATCTGTCGCGCAAGGCATTTACCAATCGCGTCACCTGGGCGCGGCGGGCCGTGAATAACGACACCGCCATGCCCCTGTTTATCATACGGCGCGAAGATCAGGTTCTGGTTGGCGCGATCACATTAGACAACATTCGACGCGGCCCTGCACAAGCTGGCACGCTTGGCTATTGGACTGGCGCACGTTTTGCCAGAAAGGGCTATATGCGCGAAGCCATAGGCGCAGTGGTGCATCACGCATTTATCCATATGGATTTGTCGCGCCTCGAAGCCGCTTGCTTGCCAGAAAATGAACCATCACGCAGTTTGTTGGAAAAAAGCAATTTCAAATATGAAGGCGTTGCGCAAAGTTATTTGCAAATTGCAGGCCGCTGGCGGACACATGTCCTTTATGCGGCCCTGCGCAATGACCGACGTGGCAAAACTCAGACAGGGTAAGCCACACAAATTCGCCTGATCACAGGATCGAGGACAGATATGTTGAACCCCGCCGATGATAGTTTTGCCGCGATCTGCCAAGATCGCTTGCCACAAGACATCTTGCAGCGCCCCTCGCCTCGCCATTTAGAAGAACCACGACGGGCTTGGTCGGGCTCATCTCAATGGGTGGCCCTACCCCACACGACCGACGACGTATCCCAAATCGTCAAACTTTGCGCAAAGCATCGGGTTGGCATTCTTCCATATGGCGGCGGGACAGGGTTGGTCGGTGGACAAGTTGCACCCACCGGTGCGCCATTGCTTGTGTCATTGGAACGCATGTCTCGCATTCGCGATGTCCGCCCCAATGAAAACAGTCTGATCGCGGAATCCGGCGCCATCCTTCAAGATGTTCAAGACGCAGCAAAGACCGTGGATCGCCTATTTGCACTGTCTCTCGCATCCCAAGGGTCCGCTCGAATTGGTGGGTTGCTTTCCACAAATGCAGGGGGCGTGAATGTTTTGCGCTATGGAAATGCGCGTGAACAGGTGCTCGGCCTAGAGGCCGTCCTGCCGGACGGCTCTATTTGGAACGGGCTGAAACGGCTGCGCAAAGACAACACGGGCTATGACCTAAAGCATCTGTTGATGGGTGCTGAAGGCACTTTAGGCATTATCACCGCCGCAGTCTTAAAATTGGCCCCTATTCCCGCGTCAACGGGGACTGCGATTTTTCAGGTCAAATCACCTGCTGCAGCCCTAGACCTATTGGCGCTGGCACGGGATCAGCTGGGGGATATGGTTTCTGGCTTTGAACTGATTGGCAAAACCGGTTTGGAATTCCTTGCGCAAACCCTGCCTGACATCCGCCAACCTTGGAAGACGCCCCCCGAATGGTGTGTGCTTGTTGACCTTGGCCTAGCGACGGGAATGGATGCCGAAACCGCCCTAGCCGATTTATTCGAAACAGCACTTGAGGCAGGTTTGACAAAGGACGGCGTCATTGCCCAATCCGTGGCTCAATCGCAGGCCTTTTGGGCGATCCGCGAACATATCCCGGATGCCAATAGAGCCATAGGCGCAATTGCCAGCCATGATGTATCATTGCCATTGGATCTGATCCCTGAATTCATCGAAACAGCGCCCAGTAAAATCGCAGCAATCGCCGATATGCGTATCAATTGTTTCGGGCATCTGGGGGATGGGAATCTGCATTACAATGTGTTCCCACAGCCGGGCAAAACCCGTGACAACTATAAAGGTGAAAAATCTGCGATCACCGCAGCTATTCACGATTTGATTGACGATATGGGCGGCTCTTTCAGTGCCGAGCACGGGATTGGCCGATTGAAATCCAAAGATCTCGCACATTACGGAGATCCCGCTAAATTGGCAGCCATGCGGGCCATCAAAGATGCGCTGGATCCAAACGGCATTATGAATCCCGGCGCCGTTTTTGCGTGAACTAGTTTTTGGCCTGCAAGAACAACGACGCAAATGCGCAGCCATCTGATATAAGTTCTGGCGGCGTCAGGCACAACCCGCGCGCTGTTTCAAACGCCGCAAGGACTTTGGGTACGTAATCCCGCGTCTCTGCATATGGTGGCACACCTTGATGTTTGGGAATTGAATTCTCGCCCGCATTATACCCGGCCAGAACCAAGAGAGGATCGCCATCAAAGGTCGTCATCAGGAAATCTAAAAACGCGATTCCGCCTTTGATATTCTCGGTTGGATCCAAACGATCTACGACACCAAACCGCTCGGCCGTCGCAGGCATCAATTGCATCAAACCTGTCGCGCCAGCGTGACTTTGCGCATCGGCCTTCCCCGCAGATTCAACTGCCATCACCGCCAAGGCCAAAGCAGGCGACACCTGTGTTCCAGCACTGTGTAGCAAAAGATCCCGGCCATGCGCATCCACCATTGCTTGCAATGACTGCAAACGCGGGCTGGACACGCTGGCCGATGCCGGTGCGTTTCTTAAGGCAACTAAGGCTGGCTGCAAACGTCCCGGACCGCTGGCCGCAAGATCAGGTGACATAACGTCCCAAAACCAAGAATATCGACCAATATCAGAACGCGCCTCAGATGATCCCGGCACCGCGCCGTTAGGCTGTTCTGCATTTTCCTGCAAACCCATCTCGTTGGGGGGCGGCATAACCGCCGGATTCGCCCGTGGTGCAATTTGGATCGTGATCCGTTTTTTTGCATTTGCCGCAGGTGGTTTTTTAAAATTAGCTTCAAAATCACTGCTCACAAAACTTTGCGCGGCTGCGAAAGAAATGCCAATTGAACACCATAAAATGATAAATAACGCACCGAAACGCATTGGTTGGATTTTGTAATTTGCCATGCCTGCTCTGACCCATTTCGGGTTTATTTCGCTTAATATGGCACAAAAGCCGCCAAATACATAGGATCGTCCTTTAATTGAAAACAAAGATGAGGCAGTTTCGTCGTATTTTTGCAGCCATATCCACTTTTTATTTATTTTACATTTTAAATCAAATATTTAATCAAAAACTCAAAAAACAAGGTATTTCGCAAAATCAAACCGTTTCCGCCCCATTCTTGCCTTAAAGCGCCTGCAAAACGCGATCATACCGCAAGGGATAAAGACGTTTGAGAGAGCCGTCATTACCCCGCCAGTGGTCAATAAGACAATAAATCCTTACCCTTTGGAGAGAGACAATGATGAATTTCCTGAAATCCTTCCGCAACGAAGAATCCGGCGCCGTAACAGTTGACTGGGTTGTTCTAACAGCCGCAGTTGTTGGTCTGGCGATTGCTGCATATGGCGCGATCAGCACACAAACAGAGCTGCTGGCAACCAGTGTCTCCGACGCGATCGCGGATGAGGACACATTCACGACTGAAGAAACACCTGAGACCGAATAATTTTATTCAAGCTCATATGCTGTTACGCCACACGCAGCGCATCTTCTGCGTGTGGCATTACAATTGTTTTCTCAGCGCCCATATCCTTTGGCTAGTATCGAGACATATTTAAATGCTCCGCAAGGTTACACAGATACAGCATAGATTTTTGAAAGACCAAAACGCAGCTGTCACAGTTGATTGGGTTGTTCTGACGGCTTCTGTGGTTGGACTGGCAGTTATCGCCTATATTGGCATTCACGATTCCACAGAATCCTTACGCGACAGCACGGCAACCGCGCTGGAAACCGAACTAGGCAAATACACTGACGATTGACGCATACTGGCTAGCGTCCGTAACTGTTATTAGACAAAGTTGCTCAAACAGTCTAATCAGCCAGACTGTGACGCGTGAGGGCGACCACTCATCAAAGCCACGCGTGACGCACATTTCCATATCCTGTACCCTTGATAGGTTCAGGCGTTTGGACTGCATGCGGAGGCGCATTTGAGACTAGTATTCGGGCTTGTTCTATTGGCTGGTATCGCTCTGGCCGGGTTTGCGGTTATGATGGCGCAAAACTATATTGGCGCCTATGAAAATGCCCTCGTCAACGAGAGAAAACGCGCAAAATCTGCGTTGAGTAATGTTATCCCCACGCAAGAAATTTACATCGCCAAACGTGCGATTTCTTATGGCGAAACAATTACGGCGGATGATGTGATGTTGGCGGCATGGCCATCTGACACCCTGCCTGAAGATTTCTTTGATGCCGAAAATCCGTTGCAATCCGAAGGCCAAGAGCCTCGTGTGGCCCTGCGCGCTTTGGAAAAGAACGAAGCCATACAAGCCATGGAAGTGTCAAAACCCGGCCAAGAGGCTGGTCTGACCGCATTGCTGAACCCCGGTGAAAGCGCATTTGCTATTCGAACGGATGTGGCATCAGGCGTGTCTGGTTTCCTGCGCCCCGGTGACAGGGTGGATGTGTATTGGACAGGCCAGGCACGTGACGAAGACGGGCGTCGCGAAAGCCTGACAAAGCTTATTCAATCTAGAATGCGACTGATCGCCATTGACCAAAAATCACAGACAGACAGTACTGACACGATCAAAGCTGAAACAGTAACCGTCGCAGCAACGCGCGAACAGGTTGCCATTTTGGCGCAAGCCCAGAAAACGGGATTATTGTCTCTGTCGCTGCTGGGCAGTGCAGACGATTTTGCGTTGACGGATGATGCGATTGAAGTCAACCAAGAGACAATTCTTGGTGCTGTGGAACAAGAGGCGGTGGTCGATCCTAACTGTTACATTTGGAAAACAGTCGGCGGTGAACGCCTGAAATTGCAAATTCCCTGCCGGGATTAGGCGCAATGGCGTCGGGTCATGGACCTGCCTCATCGTGCCAATTGTCCCAACTTGCATAGCGAAAGAATGAATATCGCCCTGTAACATCTTTAATTGTTGCAAAAATTGACAGACTGTCTCATCTTGGCCAGTAAGAAAATGGACATCAGATCCATCTATGGTTGGCGTGATCAAAGGGCAGGTCACATGAAAATTCGTAATTACTTGGGCGCTGCTGTTGCGGGGCTGTTGTTATCAGTATCAATTCCCGTTGTGGAAACTCATGCCGAAACCCTGCGCGTCTTGCGCACGGGCACTCAAAGAGCGCTCAATGTTTCCATGAACCGTGCCGTCGTTTTGGAAAGTGACGTTTCCTTTGGGGAGCTGTCCATCGCCAATCCAGCGATCGCAGATGTGAACCCCCTATCGGATCGAACCATCTACGTTCTTGGAAAATCACCGGGAACAACAACGCTGACCCTTTTGGATGGCCAAGGTCAACTGATCACCAATGTCGATGTTCGCGTTGCAGCTGATGTGTCCGAATTCAAGGAACGGCTGCGTCAAATCCTGCCCAATGAGACAATCGAAGTTCGGACAGCAAATGACGGCATCGTTCTGTCAGGCACCGTATCCAGCACGGTCCGTATGGAGCGCGCCCTTGAATTAGCACAACGGTATGCGCCTGACCGTGTTTCCAATTTGATGACGGTTGGCGGTGTTCAACAAGTCATGCTGAAGGTCCGTTTTGCAGAAATGGAGCGCAGCGTCGCAAAATCGCTCAGTTCATCCGTCGCTTTGGGCGGCACTATCGGGTCTACAACTTTGCAAACAGAAACAGGGACCTGGTTATCTGGCGACAATTCTCTTACCAACGGGGCAGAGGTTCAAGCTGGCACAACAGGAGCAACCCTGTTCGGATTTGACGTTGGAGGTGTTCAGGTCGGCATTTTGCTGGAAGCGTTGGAATCCAAAGGCGTTTCAAGAATGTTGGCGGAGCCTAATCTGACCGCATTATCCGGGCAATCAGCGCGTTTTCTTGCGGGTGGGGAATATCCTGTTCCCACCGCGTCCGATGAAGGCACCATCTCTGTAGAATACAGGCCATTCGGTGTCGAACTTGAATTTATTCCCACAGTTCTGGATGACGACGTCATCAATTTGGAACTGGCCACTTCTGTTTCCGCTATCGATACAACCAATGGTATCGACACCGGTGATATCGTCATCTCTGCCTTCACAACCCGTGAAGCAAACACCACTGTCCAAATGCGCGATGGGGAAAGCTTTGCCATTGCAGGGATTTTGCAAGACGATTTTTCTGACCTTAACGGACAAATTCCATGGCTCGGTGACATTCCAATTTTAGGCGCATTGTTCCGCAGTGCCGAATACAGTCGATCACAATCCGAATTGGTGATCATTGTCACCCCGCACTTGGTCACACCGACACGCGGCGAAGCGCTTGCATTGCCAACGGATCGCGTTCGACCTCCGACCGAAAGGGATTTGTTCCTATTTGGCCGTACTGTGGACGGAACACGTCGTCCTAAAACAGGTGCTGCCGCAGAGGTTGCGAACCAAGACTTTACGGGCTCTTACGGCTATATATTGGATTGATCATATGAGAACACGCGCATTTAAAAAGGGATGTCTCGCTCTTTTAGGACTTACAATGCTGTCCGCTTGCGCGTCTCGTGATCCAATTTACAGCTCGTTTGTTAGTGAAGCCGGGTCGGTTTTGGAAACCGGCACATTTGGCAATGCGACGATGAACAACACGCAGGTTCATAATGGTGACAAACCATATGTGTATGACCTGTCCAAACGCTTTGCCTCCGAAGTCGTGACAACGGTCAATTTTGCATTCAACAGCGCTGATCTGGATGCTGAGGCACGCAATATTTTGCGTGAACAGGCATCTTGGATTCGCCAATTCCCGGAAGTCAGATTCCGCGTCTATGGTCATACCGACAAAGTGGGCGCCGATGCGTATAACAAATCCTTGGGCCTGCGCCGCGCCCAAACTATCGTCAGGTTCCTTGCCTCCCAAGGCATCAACCGATCTCGTCTTGAAGCTGTGGTTTCCTTTGGTGAAACCCAGCCAATCATTGTATCAGAGGGACGAGAACGTCGAAATCGCCGCACAGTCACCGAAGTTTCTGGTTTTGTCGGTAATGCCCCTATGGTCCTCGAAGGACGATACGCCGAAATCATCTACCGCGACTATATCGCCAGCGCGACGCCAGCGCCTAGCTTGGAAACATCCACCGATATAGGTGGCTAACACAAAGGCCGGTGTACCAGCGCCGTAAATGCATGGGCATGCGTTGACACAAAATCGCACGTCTTTAAGTGTTTAAAAAATACAACACACCCAAAAAACCGCATAATTTCAGAGTTCTTGCCCGATTGTTGCCGCGTTTGAAGCGCACAGTTGCGGGCAACGCAGTGAGGCCGCCAGAAGAATCATCTTCAGCTAAAAAGCGCCTTACAAACGAAACCCGCCACAAAGGCGGGAACAAAGGAACGTGAAGGCCCATGAACGACCACTCAGATGTTTCGTCAGAATTGCCTCCAATTCTGGCACTCTGCGCGAGCAGAGACATTGAAATTTTTGATCTCCTTATCGAAGATATGGATGACCTGATTGCCACGCAATGGGGGGAATTGGGCTTTGACGAAACCATCGCCTATCTCAATCAAACCGAAAGAGACGCGTTGGAGTTTGTGGTTATTGCAATGGATTCACAAGACGAATCCGATTTGGCACCCATCGCAAACATTGTGACGACGGCCAAATCACACGGCGTTAAAACCATTTTGGTCACGCAGGATATTCTTCCAGGATCACTACATCGCCTGCTTAGCCTAGGTGCAGATGAATTCATTCCCTACCCATTGCCAGAAGGTGAATTGGCCGCAGCAATTTCCCGCATGCACGCCGTGTCGCATATGCCGAATCCAGAGACGCTCACCCTTCAAGAAGAGTTGTTGCCACCTGTAGCGGAGACGGCCGATCAAATCGTCAAGCAGCTGAAAGGCGATGGTGATGGGGTTTTGATTGCGGTTCAGGGCATGGCCGGCGGTTGTGGCGCTACAACTTTTGCGGTCAATCTGGCCCATGAATTGTCTGTCTCACACAAAACTGATGCACCACGTGTGTGTTTGATAGACCTGTCCCTACAATATGGCGCAGTGGCGACCTATCTGGATTTGGACCAGAAAGATACAGTGTTAGAGGCTTTATCGGATGTCTCTCAGCTGGATGGCGAAACCTTTGCTTTGGCCTTGGCGAAATCGAATGACAGATTGCAGGTTCTGACCGCCCCGAACGAATTGGTTCCACTCGATCTGCTATCCCCGATGGATACCGAAATCTTGTTAAACATCGCGCGTCAGCATTTTGACTTTGTCATTGTGGATATGCCCAGCAGCATTGTTCAATGGACCGAAACCGTTCTGAACATGTCGCAAATTTATTTTGCCCTGACCGAACAAGATATGCGTTCGGCACATAATATTCGTCGCCTGAAGCGCGCATTGCAATCTGAAGACCTACCCTTTGAAAAATTGCGTTTTATCCTGAACAAAGCGCCAAAATTTACGGATCTCCAAGGACGCGCCCGAACCAAAACCATGGCAGAAGGTTTGGGGCTTTCATTTGAAATTCAACTGCCTGACGGTGGGCGACAGGTTTCGCAATCCTGTGACCATGGCACTGCTTTGGCAAACCATGCGGCTAAAAACCCGCTTCGCAAAGAGTTCAAAAAACTTGCGACGCAATTGTTGGCTGTCGGTGCGGATGACGCGCAGGCCGCGTAAGGGGAACCTAGATGTTTTCGCGATATAACAAGGCCAAAGGCGCACAGAGCCCAAACAAGCCAAGGCAACACACACCTGCTGCACAGCCACCTGTTGCGACGACACCCCAAAATTCTGCAACGCCCAAAGCTGCTTTGCCACAAAAACGCAGCATGACGCCTGCAACACCTAAGCCAGTAGATAAGGACAAAAAACGTAAAGAGCGGCTTGGTGATATCAAACTAGAATTGCACCGCGTTCTCCTAGACAACCTGAATTTGGCTGCGCTGGATCAGGTATCTGAAACTGAACTACGTGACGAAATTCAGGCGGTATCTTCGGAACATTTGTCAGAACGCGGCATCATCCTAAATCGGGATGAGCGCAAATTGATGTACACGGAATTATACGACGAGGTGAAGGGCCTCGGGCCGTTGGAACCCTTGCTGCAAGATGACAATGTGTCCGATATTTTGGTGAACGGGCCACAGCAGATCTTTATCGAAAAGAACGGCAAACTTCAGCTATCCGATATCACGTTCAAAGACGAACGTCACCTGATGCGCATCATCGACAAAATCGTCTCAGCTGTGGGGCGTCGCGTTGATGAATCGAACCCTTATGTAGACGCGCGTCTGGCGGATGGATCCCGGTTTAATGCGATGGTCCCCCCGATCGCAATCGACGGATCCCTGGTTTCGATCCGTAAATTCAAGAAAGATAAACTGGCAATTGACGACCTGGTCAATTTTGGCGCGTTTACAGAGGAAATGGCGATCTACCTTCAGGCGGCGGTTGCCACACGCCTGAACATCATTGTGTCCGGCGGTACGGGTTCGGGCAAAACGACAACGTTAAACGCGCTCTCCTCATTCATCGACAATTCTGAACGGATTTTGACCATCGAGGACACGGCAGAATTGCAGCTGCAGCAAACCCATGTGGGCCGCATGGAAAGCCGCCCGCCCAATGTCGAAGGCAAAGGGGCCGTGACACCCCGCGATTGTTTGAAAAACGCCCTTCGGATGCGCCCTGATCGTATCATCGTTGGTGAAACCCGGGGGGAAGAAGTCATCGACATGCTTCAGGCGATGAATACCGGGCATGACGGATCGATGACAACGATCCACGCGAACTCGGCACGTGATGGTGTTGCACGTCTTGAAAATATGATCGCGATGTCTGGTGTGGATATGCCTCTTAAAGCCATGCGGTCGCAAATATCCTCAGCGGTCAACATAATCGTTCAGGCCGCGCGCCTTCAAGACGGATCGCGGCGCATGATATCCATAACAGAAATCACAGGCATGGAAGGTGATGTGATCTCGATGCAAGAGATCTTTCGTTTCCAACGTGTCGGTCTCACGCCTGATAACAAGATTATCGGCCATTTTACCGCAACCGGTGTGCGGTCCTCATTTTCGGAACGCTTCCGTCTGTGGGGATTTGATGTGCCAACTGCGATTTATGAACCCTTTCGCGGGGATTAATTGCAATGAGCTTTAGTTTGATCATCTATGGTGTGATATTCATTGCTGTCATTGGCATCGTCCAAGGCATCTATTTGGTGGCCTTTGGCAAATCAATTTCGATGAATAGCCGCGTCAGCCGTCGCATGGAAATGCTCGATAAAGGCATTCGTCGAGAAGAAGTCTTGGCCAAACTCCGCAAGGAAATGGACCAACACCATAAAGCAAGATCCTTTCCCATCTTTTCTCTGCTGGCTGATCGTGCAGAAAAAGGGGCGATTGCATTTACCCCCGTTCAGCTGATCATGGTGATGATCGCCGTTACGGTCGCGGCCTTTGCCGGTTTGACATTGGGGACCGGCGCGGGCCTGCCCATTCGTTTGATTTTGGCGCCAACTATGGGCATTGGCGGTGTCTTTACCTGGTTGAATATGAAGGCCAAAAAGCGCCTTTCTCTGATCGAAGAACAACTGCCAGATGCTGTAGAATTGATGGTCCGCTCGTTGCGTGTTGGGCATCCTTTTACATCTGCAATTTCTATCGTAGCCAGCGAGGTACAAGACCCGTTGGCAACCGAATTTGGCATCATCGCCGATGAGGCTGCTTATGGGCGCGATGTGGGCGAGGCATTGCAGCAAATGGCGGAACGACTGGACATGCAAGATCTACGTTTCTTGGCAATGGCCGTGACAATTCAACAGCAATCTGGCGGCAACTTGGCAGAAATTTTGCATGGATTGGCCAAAGTCATCCGAGCCCGGTTTCGCCTGTTCCGCCGCGTTAAGGCGATTACAGCCGAAGCCCAATGGTCAGGAAAATTCCTATCTGCGTTTCCCGTTTTGGCGCTGGTCTTTATCAATGTCGCGAAACCTGACTTTTATGACAACGTTCTGGACCACCCATTGTTTATCCCAGCCTGTTTCTTTGTCGGGATCATGTTGACCATGAACCTGCTGGTGATGCGCGCCTTGATCAACATCAAAGTGTAATCTTCTCAGTGACCTAGAGTGCCGAAATGATTGAAACCTTAAATGAGAAATTGATCGACTTGCTGGGCCCTTTGGGCCCGCTGATCGCCGTCGGCGGTGCTGGTATAATTTTGCTTTTGATCGCTCTGCCGATGCTGATGATGCAAAAAGCCGACCCTATGGAGCGCTTGAAGCAGAATGAAAGCCTGCATGCGGCCAATAAGGAAACCCGCGCCATTTTGCGCGATACGCGACGCAATGAAAAACTGAATAAATACGCGCAATTCCTTGAGCCAACGGATGAACAAGAACTCTCGCAAATCCGCCTGACCCTGCTTCGCGCCGGGTATCCCAGCCGGGATGCCGTACAATATTACTATTTCATCCAACTGGTTTTGGCGCTGTTAGGTCTGGCCCTGGGCGTTGGCTATATGCTGTTTTTTACGGATGTCGAAAACGCCACAATGCAATCTAAAATCCTTTACGTGCTCTTGCCCGGCGCTGCGGGTTATCTGGCACCGAAATATTGGGTCAACAAACGGGTCAATGCGCGCCGGGATGAAATCGAATCCGGCTTTCCGGATTCTTTGGACATGATGCTGGTCTGCGTTGAAGCTGGTCAATCCATGGACCAATCCATCATCCGCGTTGCCAAAGAGCTACGCAATTCATACCCGCAATTGGCGGAAGAATACCAAATCGTGTCCTATGAAATGAAAGCCGGCAAAGATCGCTCAACTGTTCTAAGAGATATGGGTGAAAGATGTGGTGTGCAGGATGTGCAATCCTTTGTCACCGTCCTTAATCAGGCCGCATCTTTCGGTACTTCGATCTCAGATGCATTACGCGTCTATGCAGAAGAAATGCGTGACAAAAGAGTCATGCGCGCAGAAGAAAAAGCAAACAAGCTGCCGACAAAGATGACCTTGACCACTATGATGTTCACAGTGCCGCCCTTGCTGATCATTCTGGTCGGCCCGTCGGTGGTGAATATTATGAATATCAGCCAATAGTTCAAATGGGTCTTTATGCTGTCTCTGCCCCGTCGTCTTCTATGTTTTGCCGCGCTGTCGTGCTCTTTACTGGCGTCGTGTGACAGCACAGGGTTTTCCAAAGATCCGACCTCACCTTGGGCACCCAGCATTGATCCACGCGGCGAAGCGGTTGATCCATTAATTGTCGGACATCGATTGATGGCCGCACAAGAATATGAACTGGCGCTGGACAGTTTTCTGCGCGCGGCTGGTGAATATGGGCTGACAGGGGAAATCCTGACATCTTTGGGATCGGCCAATTTGGGCCTTGGACGATTGCAACAAGCTGAAAGCCTCTTGCGACAAGCCGTCAAAAAAGAACCGGATTGGCCCGAAAGCTGGAACAATTTGGGCGTTGTTTTGACCGAACTGAACAAGACAGGCGAAGCCGTCGAAGTGTTCAAACGCGCCTTTGCACTGGACAATGGCGAAAGCGTCGCAATCCGCGACAATCTTCGCTTGGCTCTCGCAAAACTTGACAATATCGACTATGGTTTCGAACAAGAACAAGAATTTAAACTGGTACAGCGCGGGTCGGGCACCTATCTGGTCACCCCCAACTGAAAACCAGTGTCAGAGGCAGAGCAGTAAAAGGACGCAAAAATGCGCCATTCATTCACCGTGCCCATGTGTGTTGTTGTGTTAACGGCACTTGCTGGCTGCGATAAATCCCCGACCGCAGAAGAGGTGGATCGCGCCTTTCAAGATGTGAATGCCTTGGATGGAACAGGTATATCTGAAATCATGCTCACGGCGGGTGATCCCAACGAAGCTGTCGCCTATTTCAATCGTTCCTTAAATGCGCAACCTGATCGCATCGATTTCGCACGTGGGTTGGCGGTTTCGCTGGTGCGCGCGAACCGTATCCCCGAGGCAAAGACAGCTTGGACAAAAGTGATTTCGCATCCCGATAGCACCTTGGAAGATCAGGTTAATCTGGCCGATGCCCATATTCGTGCCAATGAATGGGACCAGGCCGAACAGGTTCTGAACGCCATTCCCCCGACACATGAAACCTTCAAACGATATCGTTTAGAGGCCATGATGGCGGACAGCAAACAGGACTGGGCCAAGGCAGACAGCTTTTATGAAATTGCTGTTGGTCTGACCACCACGCCAGCCGGAGTGTTGAACAACTGGGGCTATTCAAAACTGTCTCGCGGCGATTATGCAAAAGCGGAACAACTGTTTGGCGAAACCCTGCGCTATGATCGCACGCTATATACTGCCAAAAACAACATGGTTTTGGCCCGTGCGGCACAGGGCAACTACACATTGCCCCCCGTACCCATGACGCAAGTGGAGCGCGCCCAGCTGCTACATAGCCTTGCCCTTACGGCGATCAAACGCGGGGATGTCGAAATTGGCAAAGCGTTGCTGCGGGATGCGGTGGACACCCACCCCCAGCACTTTGAAGAAGCCGCGCGCGCCCTGTCTGCCTTGGACGCAAAGATCAGCAACTAACCTTTCGCAAGGATCCCCATATGCACATGGCATTGACCCAAAATGCGGCGTTGTGGTTTTTGCCACTTGTCCTGCCCATGTGCCTTTACGCGATGTATAGCGATCTGCGCTGGATGAAGATCTATAACATCAACGTATGTTTGATTTTGGCAGTGTTTCTATTTGCTGGCCCTTTTGCATTGGGATTGGAAACCTATCTGTGGCGATTTGTGGCTTTGGCGGTCGCTTTTGCCGTTTTGCTTGCGCTCTGGGCCGCTGGTGCCATGGGGGCAGGTGACGCCAAATTTATCATAGCAATGGCACCAATGATTGATTGGCACGATTATCGTATCATGGTCGCGCTTTATTGCGCTTGGACATTGGCCGCGGTTTTGACACACCGCATTGCTGGAAAAACGGCGCTGCGTAGTCTAGCCCCCGATTGGGAAAGCTGGTCAATGCAAGCGCGCAAATTCCCAATGGCCATCGCATTGGCACCAATCTTTCTATCCTATTTGATCCTTGGTTGGATCTACGGCGCGTAAGCATCCGTGCATACGCCCAAAACTGCCCGCCGCTGGCCCTGATTTCGCCGTAAATCACATATAGAGCAGGACATGTAATACGCCTTCGATAGAGATCTGTTCATGAATATGCTAAGCACCGATATTGTTGCCCCTCCCGCCCCCAAACGGATTGAGGATGTCGGGCTACAGATGGTCATGATGCGCGATATCATGTTGAAAACCATCTTTCGCAAGAATGCGAATAAAACCACGGATATCGCTGCTGCTATTGCACTGCCTGTGCCGATCACGCAGGAACTTATCGATATTGCACGCGGCCAAAGCCTGCTGGAAGCCATGGGGACATTGACCTCTGGCGGGCCAGCCACTGAAATGTCCTATCAGCTGACAGATAGCGGCAAGGCGCGTGCATTAGACGCACTGGCACAATCGGAATATTTCGGGGCCATGCCTGTCCCGCTTGACGCATATTCGCAACAGGTAAAACGCCAATCTATCCGCAACATTCAATTGACGCGTAACGATCTGACAGGTGCGATGGGGCATTTGGTCCTGCCACCCGATCTGGTATCGAACCTAGGCCCTGCTGTGACCTCTGGGCGGTCAATCCTGATGTATGGACCACCAGGCAACGGTAAGTCCTCGATCTCAAATGGCATACGCGACGCGATGGGGGACAAAATCTATATCCCTCGCGCCATCGAATATTCCGGTCAGGTGATCACCGTGTTCGACCCGATCATTCACAGCGCCGCAGAAAGCGACGAAGAAGACGCCACAAAGCTGCGTCGCGCAAACCGGTTCGACAACCGTTACGTCCTGTGCAAACGCCCGACCGTGATTACGGGCGGTGAATTGTCCCTAAACATGCTGGATCTCGTATTTAACCCAACCGCGCGGACCTATCAGGCCCCCCTGCAACTGAAATCCACTGGTGGAATTTTCATTGTCGACGACCTTGGGCGGCAAGCCGAACCGCCCCAGAAACTGGTCAACCGATGGATCGTTCCATTAGAAGAAAACCGCGATATTCTGGCGCTGCAATCGGGCGAAAAATTCGAGGTTCCTTTTGACACATTGGTCATTTTCTCGACCAACTTTCATCCGAACAAAATCTTCGACAAGGCCGCCCTGCGTCGGATTTTCTATAAGATCAAAATCGATGGCCCGGATCAAAAGGGATTTTTGAAAATCTTCTCATTGGTGGCGAAAAAGAAGAAACTGGAACTGGACGAAGAATCGCTGATTTATTTGCTGAAAACAAAGTATCCGACGATTGGAAACGTCTATGCCAACTACCAGCCTGTGTTCTTGATCGACCAAATGCTCTCTGTCTGTGACTTCGAAGGCTGGCCCTACAAAATGACCCCGGAACTGGTGGATCGAGCATGGGCGAATATGTTCGTAACCGACGAGGATATCGTCAACTGATATTGCCTTTTTGCGAACGATCCCCCACCTGCGCTGCGAAAGCCCAAACAATGTCGTTTCAATTGATATTTTTCCCATCAAAGGGCTTGACCCCATCGCCGGGAACCCGTAGTCACCGCCCACGGTTCGGCGCGGTAGCTCAGTTGGTTAGAGCGAACGACTCATAATCGTTAGGTCGGGAGTTCAAGTCTCCCCCACGCCACCATTTAACCTATTCAAATCAAGCAGCACTATCTTCCGTGGCAAAATACATTAGCATAAATGTATCACAAAATAACAAATTTCCATGGAACGTTTCGCTTATCTCTCAGACGCACTTACGACTGAAGGTTGGACCATCGAGCAAGCCGAATTAGAAAGCTACTGTTGGTGGGCCAAAGAAATTTGGCGGCTTAAATCCACATGGTCACCTTTTGGGAAAACAATTTATCTAAGCTTAATAATGGATCCCTCTGGGGACTTTGACATTCACAATCCTCCGGATAGCTCTGTGTGGGATATTGGACTGTCTCATGACATACCTGAACATAATCGTGATCCCAAGATGCACACTTTTCAGATTTTACGCAGGATAAAAGATAAGATCCCACAGGTCGTAGCAACAGCCAACGCTATGCGGTTAGATCAACTCTAGCTCGGTCTCAAACATGTCCTAAGATATCTTTGCGATGCCCAAAAATAGCCACTTAAACCGACACCGCGCCCAGCAGTTCATCCCGCGTCACATCAGATGCAGGTCCACGAAGGATGACTTCACCACGACGCAGGGCGACAAAGGCATCCCCCAGTTCATGGGCGAAATCGAAGAATTGTTCGACCAGCAGGATCGCCATTTTGCCTTGGTCACGCAGATATTCCAGCACGCGACCGATCTGTTGGATGACGTTGGGTTGGATGCCCTCGGTCGGTTCATCCAGCAGCAGCAGTTTTGGCTGCGTGATCAGCGCACGGCCAATTGCCAATTGCTGTTGCTGACCACCTGACAGATCCCCGCCCCGGCGGTTCTGCATTTCATTCAGCACTGGAAAGAGTTCAAAGATCTCGTCCGGCACCATCCATTCAGACCGATTGATACAGTTAAATCCGGTCTCTAGGTTTTCACGCACCGTCAGCAGGGGAAAAATTTCACGCCCCTGTGGGACATACCCAATGCCTGCTTTCGCCACCACATGGGGCGCCTGACGGGTCAAATCCACGCCATCCAACAGCACCTTGCCACCTGATGGGGCATGCGCGCCTGAGATGGCCTTTAGCAAGGACGTTTTGCCCACACCGTTGGTTCCCATCAGGCAGGTGATTTTACCGGTTTCAGCCTCCAGCGACACATCGCGCAGGATCTGGCTTTGGCCGTAATGAAGCGATAGGTTTTCCACGTTCAGCATATTTTAGCGCCCCAAATAAACATCGATAACCTCTTGGTTTGAGGTCACATGGTCAATTGACCCCTCGGCCAGAACAGATCCTTCATGAAGCACCGTGACCTTACAGTTCAGACGGCGCACAAATTCCATATCATGTTCCACAACAACCACGGCCCGGGTTTTTGCCGCCTCGACCAGAATATCCGTGGTGTGTTCCCGTTCCTCTGGCGTCATACCAGCGGCAGGTTCATCCACCAGCAACAAACGTGGCTCCTGTGCCAACAGCATACCGATTTCCAACCACTGCTTTTGCCCATGGCTTAACTCGCCGGACATGCGTTCCAGCTGATCGGACAGGCCGACCTGCTCTGCGATGTCTTCTAGACGCGCACGCGCCTCGGCATTGCGCCGATACATCAGGACGTCAAACGGGCCACGTTTGTTTTTCAACGCCATGGATAGGTTTTCCCGCACGCTTTGGGCTTCAAACACCGTTGGGCGTTGGAATTTGCGCCCCACCCCTTCTTGTGCGATGCGGCTTTCCGACAGGCCCAGCAATGAAATATTGCGTTCCCCCCAGATCACACGCCCCTCATCCGGTTTGGTCTTACCCGTCACAATATCCATAAAGGTGGTCTTGCCTGCCCCATTGGGCCCGATAATGGCGCGCATTTCTGCATCGCCAATTTGGAAAGACAGATTGTTGATTGCCTTGAACCCATCGAAACTGACCGACACGCCGGACACTTCTAGTAAAGTGCTCATGACTTTTCTCCCTTATGGGCCGGATTGATCAGGTCAAACAGACCGCCAATGCCTTTGGGTGCAAACAATGTCACGGCAACAAAGCTAAAGCCAAGCAGCACCAACCACCAATCGGTCCACTGGATCGTGTAGACCCCCAGTGAAATGTCAGGTGCCCCGCCGCCTGTGAACCAGCTGGACAGCAAAGATACAAAGGCCGCCCCGATGACAGCACCATAAATGCGCCCCCTGCCACCAATCGCCACCCAAACCGCCAGATAGATCGACGCAATTGGCGCAATCTCTGCCGGGTTGATGATACCGGCCTGCGGATAATACAGCGCGCCCGCGATGCCTGCGATCACCGCTGTTCCTGTAAAGACAACCAATTTGTAGCCTTCAACATTATAGCCAAGGAAACGCACGCGCGCCTCGTCATCGCGGATGCCGCGAATGACCGACCCGAATTTGCCCTGTGTGAAGAACACGGCCATCAGATACCCCAGCGCCAACGCAACAGCCGAGGCCCAGAAGAACCAGATAGAAATGGTGTCCTGACCAACATCTGTCAGACCAGGTATGTTTTGCAGCCCCGACAGGCCATTATTGCCCCTCAAACCACTGTCGTTTTGAAACAGATACAGGGACAGCGCCAGTGTCATGGCTTGGGTCAGGATAGACAGGTAAACCCCTGTCACACGCGACCGGAAGGCCAGCCAGCCAAAGATCAGCGCCAAAAGACCCGGCACCAACACGACAAGGGCCAGTTGAATGCTGAGGAAATCCGCGAAATACCAAACCCATGGTATCTCGGCCCCACCGACGACACCGAAAATCTGCGTACCAATTCCTTCGCGCACTTCTTCAGGCGTGGGCGGCAAGGCTTCTGCGGCCATCGAGGTCGCAACGATTTCTTTCGTGCGTTCATACATCAGCCACATGCCAACCATGTATCCGCCAATACCGAAGAATGCGAAATGCCCCAATGACAGGATTCCACAATACCCCCAAACCAGGTCCATCGCGATGGCGATCAGGCACAGGCATAGGGTCTTGCCCAGCGTTTTGACAAAGCTGGTCGAAATCACATCGGATCCGGCATAGGCGCTCATTAAGGTCACTGCGATGGTGAACACAGCCAGCAACCCCATGAACACCAGAATATGCGGATTGCGGATCAAAAAGCTCTGTTTCATGGCTTAATCTCCTGCCGCGCGGCCTTTGAGGGCGATAATGCCCCGTGGCCGGATCTGGATGAACAAAATGATGAACAGGATCATGTAGGTCTGCGCCGCCAAAGTGTTGGACGGGTTCAGCCATTCGATCCCTTTTTGCAGCGTTCCAATCATGCCAGCCCCCAGCAGCGCGCCCCAGATATTGCCAACACCGCCAACCACGATGGTCATAAAGCTTTGCACGATGTAATCGCTGCCCAGTTCGGATGTCACTTTGGCAAACAGTCCAATCGCGACACCTGCGATGCCGGCAATGCCCGAACCCAGACCAAATGTCAGCATGTTGATCTTATCAGGGTTGATGCCCATTGCGGATGCCATACGCGGGTTCTGCGTCACGGCGCGCACCTCCAAACCCAGACGGGTTTTGTTTAGAATGAACAAGAGAAGCAGGAAAAAGATCAGCCCCAGCGCAAAAATCGCAATGCGGATATAGGAAATCGACACAACATCGTTCAGCACCCATGCGCCATCCAGCCAGCCCGGCGACGTCAGGGGGCGCGCCTGCGTGCCAAAGATGTTTTTCGCAATCTGCTGCAATGCAATCGACACACCAAAGGTGGCCAGTAGCGTTTCCAGCGGGCGATTATACAGCCAACGAATGACCAACCGTTCCAGTGCGACACCGGCGGCAAAGGTCACGGCAAAGGCCAATGGAATGGCCACGATCAGGGATACGGTGTAATTCGGGATCAGTTGTTGAACCACATAGCCCGTATAAGCGCCCATCATGATGAATTCGCCATGGGCCATATTGATGACGCCCATCACACCAAAGGTGATCGCCAAACCGATAGCTGCAAGGAAAAAGATCGATGCCAAGGACAGTGCGTCAAGGCCAAGGTCCAGCGCCTGGTTCAGGCCGACAGCGTCGTTGATGGATGCTAAAGTTTCGCGGGCCGTATCCGTTACGACGGAAGACGGTTCGCGGTAAACAAGGGCCAGGTTGCTGTAGGCCAATGTTTCAGACACGTCATAATCGCTGATACGTTTATCAACCAAACCGCTAGCTGCCAAAGCATCATAGGCTTGATAGCGATTTTCCTGTTGGTCCAGATCTTGCTTTGCAAATCCACCCACCATGTCGTCTTGCATATTGGCGATCAAAGCTGATTTGATCGCATCATTATCCGGAATTGGCCCCAGCAAACCGGCTTTTTGCACCAAAGCAATGGCCTGTTCTCGTGTCACGCCATCTGGCATATCCGATCCTGTGAAACGAGACGACAGTGACTGGGCCACGTTTTCACTGGGATCTTGCAGCGCAGATAAAACCACCAAATCAGTTGCCAAAATCGGGTTCAAAGCAGCACGCGCGTCTACGCCCAAATCCCCTTTGAAGGACAGTATCGCGTCAATCCGTTTGGTTTCATCCTGTTCAAATTGGACGGCCAAAACGCGGACAAGACGTTCTTTCCGCGCCTTCAATTCCGCATCTGGTTCATTCTCAACCGAGGCTTGCAAAGGGCCGTAATGCGTTTCATCTGCATCCCGCTCAATCGCTTGTAATGCTGCGATACGGCGTTCAGGATCAGGGTCGCTCAGCTGGAACTGAACAAGGAATGAGGCCAAAACACCGCGCACGCCGGAATTGGGTTTGAGCTGTTTCAAAAGCTTCTTTTCAGCAGCCACGCCAACTGTTTCGCCACTGGCCAGATCAATCAATTCATAGCTTTTGTCTGCTTGGGCTGACACATAAAAGAACAATCCGTCCTCTTTGCGCATCCAGACATTTTTGCCGGCCCATTCTTGGATGAAGGTTTGCGTGCCCGGCGCATTAGCAGCCGCCAAATCATCCAGCACAGCATCAATCGTTTTACGAGACGCTTTTTCAACGGCCTGCTGATGTGTTTGCAGCACGTTCTGCAAATCTTGTGCGAAAACTGCTCCGCTCAGACAAAGCCATAGAAAGGCTGCCCAGATCCCTGCCCGTTTCATGTGTATTCTGTATCCCCCGTCGGTCAAACTGACCTGCTGCGCCGAAACGCAAGCAACGCCCAAAAGGCGCTGCAAAACGCGAGGGCCGCAAAGCCCCCGCAATGAGCGTAAACCAAATCAGATCAGTAGTTGGACTGGATCTGAACGCAGGTTTCTGTCTCGGTGTTGTACATACCACAACCCAGATCTTTCCAGTCTGATTTCAGAACTGCAGATTCTGGCAGGAAGTCTGTCCACGCGTCGCCTGGAACTTCTGCTGTTTGGCTGATGATGTCGAACTGACCATCTTCTGTGATTTCACCAATCAGAACTGGTTTCGCCAGGTGGTGGTTTGGCAGCATAACCGCTGTACCGCCTGTCAGGTTCGGGAACTCTTGGCCATACATTGCTGTACGAACGGCATCTACATCTGTTGTTTCCGCAGCTTCAACCGCGTTCACCCACATGTTGAAACCGATATAGTGCGCTTCCATTGGATCGTTTGTCACGCGCTCTTCACCCATACGTGCTTTCCACGCAGCGATGAATTCTTCGTTCGCATCAGATTCAGCGGATTGGAAGTAGTTCCAAGCTGCCAAGTGACCAACCAGGTTTGTTGTGTCCAGACCGGACAGTTCTTCTTCACCAACAGAGAAAGCAACAACAGGGATATCGTCCGCAGACACGCCCAGAGCCGCCAGTTCTTTGTAGAAGCCGATGTTTGCGTCACCGTTGATTGTCGAGATCACACCAACCTTTTTGCCGTCTGCGCCCAGCGCAACAACGTCAGCAACGATTTTGGACCAGTCAGAATGACCGAACGGTGTGTAGTTCACGAAGATGTCTTCAGCTGGGATACCTTTGTCTTTCAGGTACTGCTCAAGGATCTTGTTGGTTGTGCGTGGGTAAACATAGTCTGTGCCCAGCAGAGCGAATTTTTCAACTTCCAGCTCTTCCAGATAGTAATCTGTCGCAGGGATCGCCTGTTGGTTCGGCGCAGCACCTGTGTAGAATACGTTTTTCGAGCTTTCTTCGCCCTCGTACTGAACTGGGTAGAACAGCAGGCCATTCAGCTCTTCGATGACTGGTAGAACGGATTTACGGGACACGGATGTCCAGTTGCCAAAGATCACGTCAACTTCGTGAACTGTCAGCAGCTCGCGCGCTTTTTCTGCAAACAACGGCCAGTCGGATGCTGGGTCAACAACAACAGCTTCCAGCTGTTTACCCATAACACCACCAGCGGCGTTTTGTTCTTCGACCAACATTTCGATCGTATCTTTTAGCGTTGTTTCGGAAATCGCCATTGTACCGGACAATGAGTGCAGAACACCGACTTTGATCGTGTCATCTGCAGCAAACGCAGAAGTCGCCATCAAAGACAAAGCCGTCGCGGCGGACAGGTGCAGTTTTTTCATTTTCTCTCCCCTTGGCCAGATCGGTATGCGAAAATACACAATCCAGCCGGACCAGTTTTAGGTTTTCATTTGAGCGATCCGTCTAAAGTTGACAGACAAGGTTGTGCAGAAAGCAACCCGACATCATCGCCGGCGTTACTTGAGAATTATTTCCGTCGGTGAAGTTAGAAAATTTTCGATCGAATACGCCATTGTACACAATTTATGGCTATATTTTGTGCGAAAATTGAAGTTTATCACATAAATGCGTAACATTTAATCATAACTGAATCTTAATATTTGACGCAAATCGACACTAAGGGGGCGAATAAGGATCACTCATTAATTCGGTAATAATACCGTAACAAGATTAGAAGCCCCAATTGTCACTTGCATACATGCAAAAATCCCTCGCAAAATAGGCACAAAAAAACCCGGTTGCGGATTCCGCAACCGGGTTTTGTAAAAGCAATCAGGTTGTGGATTTACGTGTTGAACAGGAAATGCATCACATCCCCATCCTTAACCAGGTACCCTTTGCCTTCCGCCCGCATTTTGCCAGCGTCTTTCGCACCCGCTTCGCCATTGCACGCCACATAGTCATCATATGCAATTGTCTCTGCACGGATGAAGCCTTTTTCAAAGTCACCGTGAATAACGCCAGCGGCCTGCGGTGCCAATGTCCCTGCCGGGATCGTCCAAGCACGCGCTTCTTTCGGTCCGACGGTAAAATAGGTTTCCAGCTTCAACAGCGCGTAGCCCGCTTTGATCAAACGATCCAAACCAGCCTCTTCCAGTCCCAATTCGCCAAGGAACATCTCGGCCTCTTCTGGTTCAAGCTGACTGATCTCTTCCTCGATCTTTGCCGAGATAATCACATGGCTGTTGCCCTGCTCTGCTGCCATCTTAGCAACGGCATCTGAATGCGCATTGCCCTCGGAAGCTTCGTCTTCAGCAACGTTGCAGACATAAAGGATCGGCTTAGTCGACAAAAGTTGAAGCATGCTCCACGCTTTTTTGTCCTCTTCGTCAACCTCGACAAAGCGCGCAGGCTTGCCGCTTTCCAGCATCTCCATTGCTTCTTTCATCAAGCGTTCTTGCTGTACGGCTTCTTTGTCGCCGCCCCGCACCTTACGCACGATGTTCTGAAGACGCTTTTCAAGGCTCTCCATATCCGCAATCATCAATTCGGTTTCGATGGTTTCCGCATCAGCCACAGGATCAACGCGCCCATCCACATGGGTGACATCGCCATCTTCAAAGCAACGCAGCACATGTGCAATTGCATCGGTTTCGCGAATATTGGCCAAAAACTGGTTGCCCAGCCCCTCGCCTTTTGAGGCGCCTTTCACCAAACCGGCGATATCCACAAAGGTCATCCGTGTTGGAATGATCTCTTTTGAACTTGCGATACCCGCCAAAGTATCCAGACGCGCATCCGGAACACCCACATCCCCCACATTGGGTTCAATCGTGCAGAACGGAAAATTTGCCGCTTGCGCCGCAGCGGTTTTGGTCAGCGCGTTAAACAGGGTCGATTTGCCAACATTTGGCAGTCCGACAATCCCCATGCGAAAGCCCATGGTCATGCTCCATCTATCAGGTTGCGCCGCTTCTAGGCCGGGTGGACCTTATGTGCAAGGTTTTGCGACGCGGCTTTTCCGTTAGCTTTTTGCAGACACCCGCGTTTCCAACGCCGGTACCGCAACTTTCCAGAACCGCCATGCCAGCTGGATTGCAGCAGCAGCAAGTCCAACGATGAGCCCCGTCCAGATACCGACAGCGCCAAAGCCTAACCAGATCCCCAAACCAAAACCAACGCCAAGACCCAAAATCGAATACGACACGGCACCGATAATCATTGGGATCCGTGTGTCCTGCATCCCCCGCAGCAAGGATAAAAAGATGGCTTGCATCGCATCTACCAACTGAAACAACCCAGAAAGCATCAAAAGCTGGATGCCCATGGCTAGGACCTCTTCCTTCGCAACTTCATTTGGGCTGATGAATAAATGGACCAAGAAAGACGGAAACAAGATAAAGCAAGCCGATGCCACAATTGCGATAGCGAAGGATAACGCTGTCACAACGATTGCACCGCGTTTCAGTCGCTCCACATCACCCGACGCATACGCGTTGCCAGCCCGCACAGTGGCCGCACCGGCCAAACCGAGATGGATCACAAAGGTTGCCGCCGAAAGCTGGATGGCAATCCCGTGCGCTGCGACTTCGATCGTTCCGATCCAACCCATCATAAAGGCCGAAATCATAAACAAGGACACTTCCGACAAGGTTGTGATGCCAATTGGCAACCCCAACCGAAACACCCGCCCCGCCATTTCCCAGTCGCTGCGCCAGAACCGAACGAACAACTCGTGCTGTGGATAGGTCTTTAGCGCATAGAAAAGAATGTAGATCAGCGCGATGGCATTCGCGCAGACAGACGCAATCGCCGCACCGCGCAATCCAAGTTCGGGCGCACCGAAATTGCCAAAGATCAGCAGGTAATTGGCAACCGCATTTGCGACAGCAGCGGCGATGGTAACATACAGGCCGATCCGCGTGTCCTCCATCCCTGCCAGATAGTTCTTCATCACATTCAGCATCAAGGCGGGCAACATGCCAAATCCCGCAATACGCAGATAGCGCTGCGCGAGGTCGGCCGTTTCTGGATCCTGTTGTAGAAAAATCAGGATCGGCTTTGACCAGATCATCAAGGGCAATGTCACAACCGCGAATGTGATTGATAGCCAGAGCGCCATACGTGTGGCACGGCGGATGCTGGTATCGTCTTTAAACGTCACAAATTCCGCCACCAAAGGCGGCAGAGCAAACGCAATCCCGGACCCGAAGATGAAAAAGAGGAAATAGAAACTGCCTGCCAATGTCATCGCAGCCAGTTCTTCAATACCATATCGCCCCACCATCACAGTGTCGGTCAATCCAATCGCGATTTGCGCAAGATTTCCCCCAACCATGGGACCACCCAATGCCCAAAGCTTGGCAAGGTGACCGCGATAGCTCAGCTGCGGAGAGGTGTTAGATACGGACATTTTCGGAACCTTTGAGACGCGAAAAGGTGGCCTTGTTAGCCACCTTTCACAATTCGATACACCTGCTCTATCACAGTTTAGACCATGTTCAACCGCCCGTTAAAATCATTCCGAAATTTTGCGCGTTTGCCCTGTGATTTCGATCGGCGCGCCTTTGCCTTGTCGCGGAGCAACCTCAAGACGTGATGGCACGCCCATGTCCGTGCCCTGCATGATTTCAAAAGGGGTGTTCTGCACGTCGGTGTCGCGCAAATATCCGGCCATAGCCGCCGCTGCCGCACCCGTTGCCGGATCTTCATATACGCCATGCCCCGCGAATGGATTGCGGGAATGAATGGTCGCTTCATTCTCACGCCAGATCAGGTTGATCGTCACCAACCCGGCATCCTGCATGAATTTCGCACCCGCATCAAAATCATAAGACATGTTTTGCAACAAAGACTGATCACGCAAAGCCAAAAGCAAATGATCCGCACCGCCATGGATAAGGGATGGTGCTATATTTGAATCCAGATCGCCCGCGCCCCAGCCAAATAAATCCAGCACTTGCAAAAGCATCTTTTCTGGAAGTGCTGTGTAATGGGTCGGCGGCGAAACCAGTTTGGCACCCCACTGCCCATCACTGTCAAACGCTTCGACAGAGATGTCACCACTGTTCAACGCCAAGTCATATTGCCCAGCCCCAAATGTCGCGCCCAACGCTGCGCCCAAAGCAATTGTGGCGTGACCGCAAAATGCGACTTCACCTTCAGGCGCAAAATAGCGTACGCGAAATCCACTCTCTGTCGGTTTTGCGAACACCGTTTCGGAATACCCGATATCCGCTGCAATGGCCTGCATCTGGGCATCTTCCGGCAGCGTATCGGTGATCATCACCCCAGCCGGATTACCCCCGGCACCGTTGAATGAAAATGCGGAAATGCGGTCAACTTTGTGTGTGTCTAATGTCGGCATCTAAAACGCTCCTAATCTGTGTTTATTAGAAACTGGCCGCGTTAGGCCGCTAGGTCCAATTCTGTTTTAGAGGCCTAATCATCACAAAAATTGATCACAACCCCCACAACATCACAAATATTGAAGTAATATTTGGCAGGACAGGATTAAGACAATCCCGCCTACCGCAGCCTCGATCAGCCCCATCGCATGCTGTGCTTTTGTCCCACCCGATAGGTTTTGCAAAAGGCTTTCCCGCAGAGTCACAGATCCGATTGCAACCGTCAGCGTAACAGCAGCCGTACCCAAACCCATCGCAAACGCGCCCAACGCACCCTGATAGTACAATCCGAAACGCCATGTCAGGATCAAAAGAAACAGCGCGCCAGAACAAGGGCGCATCGCAATTGCGCCTATCAAAATCAGACCATCCCTGACCGAATGAACCTGTTCGACTTGTTCAACAGTCGGGCCATGCGCATGGCCACACACTTCGCAAATTCCATCTTGATTGGTTTGCGCCGTATGATCACGTGATTGCTGCTGGCTTCGCGCGGTGGCGATACGGCGCAAAATCCATAATTTCCGCGCACCACGCCAGATCAGCCACAATCCTACCAAGGCAACGGCACCATAGCTTAGCGGTAGGAATATTCTTTCTGATACATTCTCGACGTCATCCCGCCCCCAACCAAACAGCCAGAGACCTCCATAGACCAAGAAAATTGCAGTCGCGGCCTGTGCCAGCGATGATGACACGCTTAGCCCCATCATCCTTAGCAAAGGTACGCGACGCCCAACACCATAGACGCTGATCAACATCTTGCCATGCCCCGGTCCCGCAGCGTGGAAAAACCCATAGGAAAAGCACAGTGTCAAAAGCGCTGATAGCGCACCGGGTTGACCCGCACGCAAGGCGCGCAAACCACCTGCCATGGCGCGCTGAACACGTTCCTGTGCGTCAGCCGCCCAATCCGCCACGATACCAGCGCCACCAAAGCCCCAAAGCCATAGCGCAACACCAGCAATCAAAACGCCCGAAATTAAGAGGACTGTTCGCATGTCAAACGGATCCGATCGGCATAAAACGATCCCATTTCCAAGATCTCGAACGCATATTCCGCGTCTGATGATTTTTCGAGTTGTTCCGCCAAAGCACGATCCGCCGCCGATGGGTCGTAAGGCGCAATCTGTGATTTGCACCCTGTGCTGACACTCAAATCACCCAATGTGTATTGGACGTAGAATGTTGGATCATATTGTCGAATTTCGACATCATTTGCGACAACATCAGGCACAGTGCGCGTATGTTGTGACACGATCTTGCCATCCGTGACTGCGATCGATGTGGAAACGGGATGCCCTAGTTCAATCTTCGTTCCATCCGCTTGTGCGAAATAAAGATCCCCTTCGAAACCGGGGGGCCAAGTGACAAAATCAAACCCTTTTAGTTGGGCCAACTCGTCATCCGTCAGAACGCCATCCCCGTCCGGGTCTAGCCCCATATCTTCCAGAATCAAAAGCGTAAAAAATTCATCATAGGCCCAGGTCATGCGGACCCCTGTCACGACGCCTTTTTCAACGACAACCTCCAAATCCGTATCAACGAATACATGAGGATGGGCCTCAACATGAGAGGCAAAAAGGCAAAGCGCGGACACGCCGTAAATAAAGTTTCGTTTGGTCATGGCAGAACCATAGTCAGACCAGAGGCCCGGCGCAATCATATGCCGATCAACAAAGCGTTGCCTTTTTAACCAATAGCGGGGTCTTGCCGATACGTTCTATAGGTCGTTTTTCCAACTGGCATTGATTTTCCCGCACCGTTCCGGCAAGGGAGGCTAACACTAATCTAAGAGGCCCCAAATGACCCGGATCGACACTCGCTTTGCACAGCTCTCTGAGACAGGCAAAAAAGCCTTTGTTGCCTATATCATGGCGGGCGACCCAGATGTCGAAACGGCACTGGCCGTGATGAAGGGTCTGCCAGCAGCTGGTGTTGATGTGATCGAACTGGGCCTGCCCTTTACCGATCCGATGGCTGATGGATCCACCATTCAGCTGGCGGGGCAACGCGCGCTGGATCATGGTATGAACCTAGATCAAACATTGGATATGGTGCGCGCATTCCGCGAAGAGGATGACGAGACACCCATTGTCTTGATGGGCTATTATAACCCGATCTATTCCCGTGGTGTGGACACATTCCTGAAAGATGCGGGCGACGCTGGCATTGATGGTTTGATCGTTGTTGACCTGCCACCGGAGGAAGATGACGAACTTTGTATCCCCGCGCAAAAGGCAGGCATGAACTTTATCCGTTTGGCAACGCCAACCACAGATGATGCGCGCCTGCCAAAAGTTCTGCAAAACACATCCGGCTTTGTCTATTATGTTTCCGTGACAGGTATCACCGGCGCGGCCGCAGCCCAATCGGCCGAAGTTGGCCCAGAAGTCGCGCGCATCAAATCCCAGACAGACCTGCCTGTCATCGTTGGCTTTGGCATTCGCACACCAGAGGCCGCACAAGACATTTCATCCATTGCGGATGGCTGTGTGGTTGGATCGGCGATTGTTAGCGAAATCGCTGCAGGAAAACCTGTGGACGAGGTTCTTGCGTTTGTCGCATCCCTCGCCGAAGGTGCGCATAAAGGATAAGCTAGGCTGGCTGGGGCTTTTATAGCCCCAGTGTTTCGTCAACGCCCAACATGATGTTGAGGTTTTGAACCGCAGCACCAGACGCGCCTTTGCCCAAATTATCCAGACGCGCCAATAGAACCGCACGACGACCATCTTCAGACGCATGGATCGAGAGCTCTAACACATTGCTGTCATTCATGGCCTCGGGATCTAGGCGTGCGCCAAGCGCGTTTGCCTCGGCCACTTTCACAAAGTTTTGGCCCGCATAATGCGATTGCAATGCAGCAAGCAGCTCAGATGCATTGCCCTTAGGCAGATGCAGCGGGATTTGCACAATCATGCCTTGGGCAAAATTCCCAACGGAAGGGATAAAGATCGGCTGTTGCGCCAATCCCGAATACAATTGCAATTCGGGCAAATGCTTGTGGCTGTGCGTCAAACCGTAAACAAAGCAGGCCGGAGCGTCACCTGCGTCATATTCCGCGATCAATCCTTTGCCACCGCCGGTATAGCCAGAGACCGCGTTCACGGAAATCGGTGTGTCTTTCGAAATCAAACCACCAGAAACCAAAGGCGCCAATAGGCCAATCGCGCCGGTCGGATAGCAACCTGGATTGGACACGTTTTGCGCATTTACGATCTTTTCACGCTGATCCGCCGTCATCTCGGCAAAGCCATAGGCCCAATTCGGATCCACGCGATGGGCGGTGGATGCATCGATCAAACGTGTCCCATGAGACGCAGCCAACCCTGCCGCTTCAATCGCGGCATCGTCAGGCAAACATAGGATGGCAATATCGGCTTCGGCCAAGGCGGCTTCACGCGCGGCGGCATCTTTACGCAGCGCAGGATCAATCTGCACCAACGCAATATCGGCGCGATTTTCCAGACGTTCACGGATTTGCAGCCCTGTCGTGCCCGCTTCGCCATCGATAAAGACCTTATGCGCCATCTTGCCGTCCTTTCAAAGAAAACCGGCCCTCTCATAAAAGGGCCGGTTGGGATTGGCAATAAAGCAATCAGTGGTGCGCGTGCCCGCCTTCGATCAATTGCAATTGCGGCGCGGGCCCATCCAGATCGCCACGCGATTGCCCTTCGGCAGGGATTTCAACCCATTCATGCGTTCCAGCAGCGCATTCCTGAACCGTTGGGAAATAGATCACATCACCCGGTGCAAACGCATCCGTAATTCGTGCGCGGAAGATGAATTCATCAAAATGTTTGTCTAACAATTCCCCTGTCCAAATAATTTCCTGAACACCTTCGCTGTGAGGCCCGTGATATTCATAGGTCTTCGCGTAAGGCCCTTCTACGGTTTCCAGATCCCATCCCGATTTCGGCATAGGTTTGGCATTGATCACACCCTCTGGGATCGTGATGCGTACTTTCAAGGTCGCATCACCATCGCAGCCATGCGAAATTCGCATCACAGCTTTATAGTTTGCATTGATTTGCGCCTCTTGCACCTCAAGAGACGCGTGCGCTCCTGCTTGAGAGGCAACAAAAGACAGAACCGCCGCAGCGGTGGATTTGAAAAATTTCATGATATTTCCTTTGGATTTGGCCTATTTAAAAGCCGTAAGACGTTCGAATTGAAGCGTCAGACCAAAGGCGGTGCACGGATGAGCTTTGCGTGCTGGACCGGATTGCGCGGCAGATCTGGCGTTGTAACAACATAGGTAACACCCGCGTAAAGCTGGGGAGCCATCACCACTGCATCGCAGATTTCAGCGTTGTTTACCGGCACATCCGAAAGACAATCCGGACAGTGCTGGCCCATCAGGCCATCACGCCCCATCATGCCGCACAGATCTGCAGCGGACAGGCCCATTTGGCGCAGTTCAATCAGGCTGCGTTCTTGCTCTGGCGACAGAAAGGCCTGCTGATGCAAGGCACCAGACATGCTTGCAAACAAGATCGCCCAACAAAGTATGAGACGTGAAAATATGTTGCGTGCCATAACCATAAACAGACTTACAACAGCAAGGACCGGACTTTTCCAAGCCACCAAATTGACGCATCTTAAATCATGACGCTTGCGTGCAACACTATAAATTGGTAACAAAAAATAACCAATTTACCCGGAGTGTGATAAAATGCCCGTTATTACCAATGTTGACGACCTCAAACGCCTGCATAAGCGCCGCACACCGAAAATGTTCTATGACTATTGTGAAAGCGGCAGTTGGAGCGAACAGACCTTTCGCGAAAACACCTCGGACTTTTCACAGATCCATCTGAAACAACGGGTCGCGGTCGATATGTCTGGTCGATCCACAAAGACACAGATCATTGGGCAAGATGCTACTATGCCGGTGGCTTTGGCTCCTGTGGGCCTAACCGGTATGCAGCATGCCGATGGCGAAATCCTAGCTGCCAAAGCCGCAGAAAAATTCGGTGTGCCTTTTTGCCTGTCAACAATGTCGATCTGCTCAATCGAAGACGTGGCCGAACATACAAACGCCCCCTTCATGATGCAGGTCTATACGATGACCGATGATAATTTTAACCAACGCCTCTTTGACCGAGCAAAAGATGCAAAATGCTCAGCCGCTGTCATTACCGTGGATCTACAATTGCTAGGCCAGCGGCATAAAGACATCAAAAATGGCCTATCTGCCCCACCCAAGCTAACGGTCAAATCTGTTGCTGACATGGCCCTTCGCTGGCGTTGGGGATTGGACATGTTGGGTACAAAGCGGCGCTTTTTTGGCAATATCGTTGGCCATGCCCAAGGGGTGAAAGACCCATCGTCTTTGTCTGCATGGACGGCTCAAAATTTCGATCAATCTTTAAACTGGGACCGCATTCGTGAATTTCGCAAAATGTGGGACGGCCCCCTGATCATCAAGGGCATCATGGACCCGCGTGACGCCCGAGAGGCCTGCAATGTCGGCGCGGATGCAATTATCGTATCCAACCATGGCGGGCGGCAATTGGATGGCGCACTATCATCCATTCGCGCGCTGGAACCCATCATGGACGCGGTCGGCGACAAGATTGAGGTCCATTTGGACAGTGGTATCCGGTCTGGTCAGGACGTGTTGAAAGCAATTGCCATGGGGGCCAAAAGCACGTGGATCGGACGGGCCTATATCTATGGCCTAGGTGCCATGGGCGAAACTGGCGTAACGAGAGCCCTGAATTGCATCCACAAAGAACTCGACACGTCGATGGCCCTATGTGGCCATACGGATATTACGCGAGTTGATCGCGACATTCTGCTCGTGCCAAGGGACTTTTCCGACGCGTGGAGCTAATGGAAATATCTGCGCCAGCGCTGCACCAATTCGTCTTCCAATGCGCGAAACCCAAGATATGAAAACAGGATCAAACCTGCCCGAACGGCCAAGAAAAAAGCCTGTTCTAGACCGCCTTCCATAAGGGCCTGTTTGCCATGTTCGCGGATCAGTTCGGAATTCGACATCGCCAATCGGGCCAGATCGACCGATAGATACGCGCCCATCGCGCCAAACACGCCCATAACCAAAAACAGAACGTACCAAGGATAAGGATCTGGTCCAAACCATCGCTTAAACCGCTTGGATGTTTGCTGTGGTTTGCTTGTCACCTCGGCACTCCTTTCACACATGCGTTTCACCAGTTCCCTGCTAAAGGTTGACCAAATACGTTCCCTTATAAAGCCGATGAGAACCAGAAACTTTGTACCAAGAAACATGAGAAGAATAGGAACAATCAAGACCAAAAGCCAACACCACTGAAAGCCGCAGAACATGAATGATTTTCTGACAAGCCCCCGGGCATCCAAGATCTGATCCCAAAGCAATCAAGACAATAATGGTTCGTTACGCAAAAAATACGCGATTGGCTTCATCATTTAAGGTGTATAATTGATATCCAGCGAGGCAGCGAAAACAATTGCCTCTTGCTAGAATCTCAAAATCAGTCTATGCGCGGGCCTTCATCGCGGGGTGACAGCCTTGGAGGCACCCTGCCCTTATTTATTGGAGAATACCTATGGCTGGAGAGATTCCTGATCTCAAAGCATCGGAACGTACGGGGACAGGCAAGGGCGCCGCTCGTCAAGCACGCCGTGACGGCATGGTTCCGGGCATCGTTTTTGGCGGCGACAAAGATCCGCTGGCGATCAACATCCCTTTCAACGTTCTGTTCAAGCGCCTGAAAGACGGCCGCTTTAAGTCCACATTGTGGAACCTGCAGGTTGAAGGCCACGAAGACGTCCGCGTAATCTGCCGCGACGTTCAGCGTGATGTTGTAAAAGACCTACCAACGCATGTTGACTTTATGCGTCTGCGTCGCACATCCAAAGTCAACCTGTTCATCCCTGTTGAATTCATCAACGAAGAAGAAGCACCAGGCATCAAGCGTGGCGGCGTTCTGACAGTTGTACGTCCAGAGGTTGAGCTGGTTGTAACGGCTGGTGACATTCCTGAGAAACTGGTTGTTGATCTGGACGGTAAGAAAATTGGTGACGTGATCACCATTTCTTCCATCGAACTGCCAAATGGTGCGAAACCAACCATCGACCGTGATTTCGTTGTTGCAAACATCGCAGCACCTGCCGGTCTTGGTGGTGGTGACGATGAAGAAGAAGGTGCAGAAGCAGCTGAAGCATAAGCTCAGTCGTTTTTCACAAATTTTGAACGCCCTGATTTCTTATCAGGGCGTTTTTTTGTGGCAACGTCACCAAAGTTTTACAGGGCACTTCTAGGCAGACCCTATGAAAAACTTGACCAAAATCGCCTGCCATCGCGGCGCACGCCTGCTTGCCCCAGAAAACACATTTCCCGCTTTCGATGCTGCATTGCACCATGGGGGCGATGTTTTGGAATTTGACGTCCGTCAATCCAAAGACGGGGTGTTATATGTCATCCATGATGAAACCGTAGATCGCACGACAAATGGCACTGGCTGCGTCGCAGATTTGACCGCTGCTGAGCTAAACGCATTAGATGCAGCTGCATGGAGCGGCAGCGCCTGGGCGGGCACGCGCATCCCAACGCTGGATGCGTTTTTAACACGTTACGCAGGACGATCCGAATTCTACCTAGAGGTCAAAACCGCCGATTGTCAGGCAATCGCCCATCTGATCGACAAACACGATTGTGCCGCACAGACCTACACCTGCTCTTTCGACCCAAACATGCGCGCAGATATGCTAAAATACGCGCCACAAGTGCGTCAAATGTTGCATTGCTGGGACGTCGAAGATCCGGTTGAAGCGGTACAATCCCAAAGAGCAGCTATCATCGAATTCCATGTCAAACATCTAGATGATAAGCGCATCAAAGCTGCACGGGCGGCGGGATTAGAGCTACAATTCTATAGCCCTGACTGGAACCCAGATCTTATGCATCGGATTATGTGCGAATGGCGTTTTGATTGCGTGAATATCGACCATGTTCCTGAAACCGACAGCTTGCGACAGATGGTACAGTTCTAGCAGCCAACTGGCGGTGCCAATCTTCTATCTCGTGTTTCCCGGTCTTTGTATCGGACACGTCCTAATCGGCGCATTCATATCAGGCACTGGATTTCCCACGCAAAAGCAGGCACAAACCCGCCAAACGTTTTGCGAAAGGATCCGTTGATGAAGCTGTTTGTTGGCCTTGGTAATCCCGGCGCGAAATATGCGCAAAATCGCCACAATATCGGGTTCATGGCATTAGACCAACTAGAGCGCGATCATGGGTTTTCGTCTTGGAAGGCCAAGTTTCAAGCTGAAATCAGCGAAGGCGTATTGGGTGGCGAAAAAGTCATTTTGCTAAAGCCTCAAACCTACATGAACAAATCAGGCCAGTCGGTTGGCGAAGCGATGCGCTTTTATAAACTCACGCCGGCGGATGTTGTTGTCTTGCACGATGAATTGGATCTCGCCCCCGGAAAATGCCGTGTAAAGCAAGGTGGCGGGCATGCAGGCCATAATGGATTACGCTCTATCCATGCCCATATCGGTGCCGACTATATGCGCGTGCGCCTTGGCATTGGCCACCCCGGCCATAAAGATGCCGTTGCGGGTTATGTATTGCGGGATTTTCCAAAGGCCGATCAAGAATGGTTGGATGACGTGTTGCGGGGCATATCAGATGGCGCGCCTGAATTGGCAAAAGGCGATGGCGGTAAATTCATGAATGCGGTTGCGCTCCGCACCAATCCGCCGCGCTCTTCCAAGACCAAAGCCAAGCCGGACACGACGATGTCCGCCCAGACCTCGCCTACCCCCAAAGAAGATGTTCCCGCCGCAAAGCAAGACACGCGAACCGCACTACAAAAACTCGCCGACAAGTTTCGCACGTCCTAAGGAGGGCATCATGAAAAAAGATCCAGCCTTGAATGTTTTTGGCGATCCATTGGCCCCCTGTTCGACCGCACCAGTAACGGGCTATTTCAGGGATGGATCCTGCAATACCTGTGAACAAGATACCGGCAGCCACACAGTGTGCGCCATAATGACGGCAGAGTTTTTGGCCTATTCGAAATATGTCGGCAATGATTTATCGACATCACGGCCAGAATACGGCTTTTCCGGGCTAAAGCCAGGCGACCAATGGTGCCTTTGTGCAAGCCGTTTTTTGCAAGCCGCAGATGAAGGATGCGCACCTAAAGTTGATCTGCGAGCAACACATCAAAAAGCATTAGAGATCGTTCCATTGCCAGTTTTAGAGGCATATTCAGCCTAGATCGGTGCGTCATTCAGCGGCATGTTGCGACGATCCGGCCTCAGATTTCTTTTTCCCGGATACACGATCTGTGAATTCATCGCCCATCAAATCTTCGAGGAACAAGGCCTGTAGCTGACCACGACCAGCTACGTCCGCTTTTCGATAAATCGAATTGGTCTGTGCTTTGACAGTGCCTGAAGACGTGTTGCGCATCATGGCGACATCTGCGGTACTTAACCCTTTGATTGTAAAAAGGGCGACATCCCGTTCAGCGGGGGTCAGTTTCCATTCAGTGAAACGTTCCGACACCAGATCTGCAAATGCGCTGGACGCCATCCGCAGGCTTTTTTCTGCCCGCTCTCGCGCGCGCAGCGAATTCCACAGCCAAAAACCGGACACACTGACACCAATCAACAAGCCCCCCGCCGCTAATATTTCAATAAATTCAAAAACCGGCCAAGCAATTGGGGAAATCGTCCAAGGCAAGTAACTTGAAAAAATATTGAATAGAAACAGGAAAGCACCCGTCATCTGGACGAGGAAAAGGATAAAAACAGGAAGGATGGTCTTCAACAGTCTATCCTAAGTCGGGCATTGATTGGTTTGGTTTTTGAACACGACAATTTAAGCTCAAATTCTTCAGGCTCATGCAATTACTACAGGCGCGCAGCTTATATGAAAAACGTTACATCCGTGAAAACGATAACTTTCAACATAGTTGACACGAAAATTCACGCGCCGCGCACACTATTCGAGGCAGGCTGTCACAGATCTCGAGGGGGTTTGGGAGGAGGTCCGTCATCAGGAGGTGCCTCACTTGGCGTCGACGCATTCGCAGGCGGAGCCTCATCACTAGGACCCGCATTCTTTGGATCAGGTGAAACCTCTTCATTTCGCTCAGGTGCGGGCGCTTGCGCCTGGGCCCGTTCTCTATCGTCGTTCTCTGATCGCTCTGATCTCTCTGATCTCTCTGATCTCTCCGACGGATCGTATGTATTAGTGGATACAAAACCCCAGAAAGATTGCTGTTCCAACATCTCTTCTGTCATCGAGTAATCGCGCAAAATCACGTTGCTAGATGGATTAAACACAATCTCGCGCTGCCCGGAAGGACCATTTGCAACAATTCTCACCCGCCCTAATAGCGTACGTGAAACGACTATATGGGTGAAGCCATCCCGCCCTAATTCTGCAATCAACGTTTCTTGAAGAGATTGCGCGAAGGTTGCGTTTGGGAGCAATAACGAAAGAGCTACAACAATTGGCGCAGAGATCCGAGCCGTCTGCCTGCGCCACAAACGTAAAATGCCGAAATATTGGGATGAGTTAAACACTAAAGTACAAAATTTTCTGAGGCTTAGGTGAAGATGCGATTTCATTGTACTGCATTTCACGCTCGGATTTAACCATAATTTTTAAACCACGACCATTTTGGCGAATACTTTGAATTTTCAACTCGGCCATGAAACCAACATGTTTAGCCGTCGCTGAAATTGTTGTCTGCGTCAGTTCCAGAGCGTTTACGTTTGAAGACCTAGCAACGCTTCCGACAGAGTTGGCTGAACTCATGTCTGAAACCGTCGTCTTGTTCTTAGGTACTGATCCACTTTTCGCGAATTCAACCATAGGTATTTCCTCTACTGCTCTAACTCATAACGCAACACATAGCTGGATAGCTTGCAGAACATGTTACACGTTCAACCTATGACTGTACGGGGAATTTTTCCGTCCCCATATCAACAGCCCTGCGAGCGCCATCCGTGAGTGGTGGTTACTTGCGCGAGCTACTTGGAGCAATCACACAAAATCAGGCTCAGATCTGTTCAAGTCAAAAGAGAAATATGCATATCCAATTACGGTTGCGTCGAAGTTCGACCTAGAGCACTGGATCGAACATATATATTTATCCAATGGTATAAAATCCACCATATAAACTTTGGTTTAGAGGTTTTCTTCGACCTAAACCAAGTAAATACTCGGCTCTAAGGTGCTGTAATATTTCAATTAAATACCCAACCATTGGTTTCAATGAGAAATTCACCTCATGGACGCAGTATATGTTAAAAAACCGCCCAGAGAACGTTTCCGTTGAAATCCAAAAGCGTTCAGCAGGCGGCGCGGTAACTGTAAGCCCATCTAAGATCGGGAAATTTGGACCTATTCCATGTCCCGACCTTCGGCCCCCATTTCAACACCCAAATGACGAGCAACGGTAAAGATGTCTTTGTCCCCACGGCCACACATATTCATGATAATAATGTGATCCTTCGGCAGGTTGGGAGCAATTTTGGCCACGTGGCCCAGCGCATGGCAGGGTTCCAAGGCAGGAATGATACCTTCAGTACGACAGCACAATTGGAACGCTTCCAGAGCTTCTTTGTCGGTGATCGACACATATTCTGCGCGCTTCGTGTCGTGCAGCCAAGCGTGCTCAGGACCAATACCGGGATAATCTAGCCCAGCCGAGATCGAAAACCCTTCAAGAATCTGACCGGCATCATCCTGCAACAGGTATGTACGGTTCCCATGCAGAACGCCGGGTCGGCCACCTGTCAAAGACGCACAATGTTCCATTTTGTCATCCACACCTTTACCACCGGCTTCAACACCGATGATGCGAACGTCTTTGTCATCAAGGAATGGGTAGAACAGACCCATCGCATTGGAGCCGCCACCGATCGCAGCGATGATGGTATCTGGCAAACGCCCTTCGGCTTCCATCATCTGCTCTTTGGCTTCATCACCAATGATCCGCTGAAAATCACGAACCATCGCTGGATAAGGATGTGGACCGGCAACCGTGCCAATACAATAAAACGTATCACGCACATTGGTGACCCAATCGCGCAACGCGTCGTTCATCGCGTCTTTCAATGTGCCACGACCAGAGGTCACTGGCACAACTTCGGCCCCCAGCAATTTCATACGGAACACGTTCGGGGATTGACGCTCAACGTCATGCGCACCCATGTAGATGACGCATTTCAAACCGAATTTGGCACAGACCGTGGCCGTCGCCACACCGTGCTGGCCGGCACCGGTTTCCGCGATGATGCGAGTCTTTCCCATACGACGGGCCAAAATGATCTGACCCAGCACGTTGTTGATCTTATGCGCACCGGTATGGTTCAGCTCGTCCCGTTTCAGGTAGATTTTGGCACCACCCAATTCTTCCGTCAGGCGTTCCGCAAAATACAGCGGTGATGGACGGCCAACATAGTGTTTCCACAAATAATCCATCTCAGCCCAAAAACTGTCATCGGTTTTGGCTTTTTCATATTCCTCTTCCAAGGAAAGGATCAGCGGCATCAAAGTTTCAGATACGAAACGGCCACCGTAATCGCCAAAACGACCCTTTTCATCGGGTCCGTTCATGAAGCTGTTAAAGAGATCATTCATGGATACGCCTCCCAGCGTGCAGGTTTCGCCCCTTCTATGCGGGCAGGCGCAGAGGCTCAAGGCCCCTGCGATAGTTCATAGCGACGAAACAGGATCAGATCGGCGCAGGTGAACAGAATATCAGCGTATGACGTCGCGTTCTAAACTGGGATATTTCCATAATAGCGTCAGACAGCGCGTGATCATGCAGATATGCAGAACCAGCCAAAGGCCGTGATTACCCCAAAGGTTTGTAAATGGCACGATCAAAGCAGCATAAAGTCCCGCAGATACGAACATCATATTGCGCATGTCACGCGTCTGCGTCGCACCGATAAAGATCCCGTCCAGCATAAACGCACCGACCGAGGTTAACGGCAAAGCCACCAACCATGGCAAATAAAGCATAGCCGTGTCGCGAACTGTGATGTCTTTGCTCATCAATGCAATCAAGTTTTGACCACCAAGACCAAAGATCAGCGCCATAACCAAAGCAACAATCGCCGCCCAAAAGCTGGTTAGGTATGCCGCACGGCGTAATTTCATTTTGTCGCGTGCGCCTTTGGCCTGACCAACCAAACTTTCGGCGCCAAAAGCCAAACCATCCAAAGCAAAGACAGCGATTTCCAAAAATTGCATCAGGACATGATTGGCTGCCAAAGTCGTGGTGCCAAAACGCCCACCCATAACGACGAACGAATAAACGACCGCCTGCAATAAGACAGAGCGCAACAAAATATCCCGATTGACAGATGCCATACGTTTCAAACGCGAGCGATCCAAAATCAATGGCCAGTCTATGTCGACAAATTTGGGCAAAGCGGCGCGGCACATCCATAGGCCAAGGGCAAAACCAGACCACTCAGCGATCAACGATGCCGTTGCCAATCCCTGGATGCCCCAGCCCAATCCCAAGGCAAGAACCGGATCGAGAACGATATTAATGCCGTTTTGCAAAAGCTGGATATAGAGCACATCACGCATCCGCTCATTCGCAAACAGCCAACCAATAATCGCATATAACCCAATCGCTGCGGGTGCAGAGAAAATTCGGATACCGACATAATCCCATGCCATCGCCGAAACATCCGGCGTTAAGTCCGAACTGCCAAACGTAAAATGGGCAAAAGGTATGACCAAAGCAAAGGAACAGGCCGCGCCAACCATGGCAATCAAAAGGCCACGTAACAAAAGCGCGTTGTTTTCTGCATGATCGCCCTGCCCGACAGCCTGCGCCGCCATTCCGGTGGTGCCCATGCGCAAGAAGCCAAACAACCAATAGACAGACGCAATCACAATCGCCCCAACACCCACTGCGGCCAGCGGTTCCGCCTGTGCGATCCGCCCTGCAACTGCTGTATCTACTGCGCCAAGCAGTGGAACTGTTGCGTTGGACAGAAGAATCGGCATGGCAAGCGCCAGCACCCGATAATGCGTAATCGGTTTCATCTCGTTGAGAGTGTCGGAAGAAGATGTCATTTTGGATGCCTAAATTTGGCAGCATGCGCTGTTTGATGGCCAGACATCACGGCCGCCCCCTGCGGTCAAGATCCAAGCGGCCAAGTTTATGACGCATCAATCTTGTGCGCTTAATACGGCATCAAAGGACGCGCGCGGCCCAACAACCGCATCTTATGCGGAAAAATCGAAGTCAGACCATCACCATGGCGTTCGCCTATTTGTCCTTCGACAGGCCAACACACCGGGTTTGCCCACCAACGACCCGTCCCTCAAGCAACGGATTTATGAACCTTTGTACAATATCTTTGCGTTGGGTTTTTGAACGCTCTGCATACATCCTTTTTCACTTTTCTTTCCACCCTTCCCCATGCACAGCTGCAGCCTCTAGTTCTGTAATGCTGTTAACCCCCTTTCCCTTCACCTTGCACAAGACACTCTGACAGTGGCGAGTGACAATTCTACATTGCGTCATGTGCGGAAAATCGGCTTGCCCTTGCTAAAAAGAAAACTACTCTGGTGCGAATGGAGGAACCAATGTCTGATACGCGATTGACGTTCAAAGAAATGTGCGCCCGTTTCGATGTGACGCCGCGCACCTTGCGCTACTACGAATATATCGAATTGCTGGCCCCAATCCGCGAGGGGCGATCGCGCTTTTATACACAGCGCGAAGTCGCGCGGATGACGTTGATCCTACGCGGTCGCAAATTTGGGTTTTCGTTGGAAGAGATCCGTCAATGGTTACTGATCTATGAAAACGAAGGCAACGAGGCGCAGCTGCGCGTGTTTCTTGAATTGGCGGACCGTCAGCTGGACGTCCTAGGCGAACAATATGAACAGCTTGGCAAAACTCTGGAAGATCTGAAAGATCTGCGCCAAGAGGCAGGGGCCCTGATGCCCAAATAGGCCCAAAGAATCTTCTAAAACATATGATTTCTTGGTAGTAAACTAACCGTTTTGCGTCAGTTGATAGGGTATGGACACATCTTGGCCCAAAAAATTTTCACCTGCTGATCATCCCAAATGCAAGCCCGGGCTAGCGCATGATTTTCGGCTAGAAAAACCGGCATATCCCTGTTTAGCAAAAGAATTTCGGGCTGATTGCATAAAATTGACGTCAAATGATCCCACGTAAATTAAAACCGTGACGCAGCGTATGAGCTACGTCACGAATTATTCCCATTGTAGGATACCCTCATATTCGCCGATTTCGTCGTAATTATCCACACGTAATCGGGGAGCTATGTATGAGCAAAGATCAATTGATGACCATTCGGGAAATGTGCGACATGTTCGAAGTAACACCGAGAACACTACGGTTCTACGAACAAAAAGAATTGCTGTTTCCTATTCGCGAAGGCCAAAAGCGCCTGTTCACACTTAAGGATCGTGCGCGGTTGAAACTCATCCTGCGCGGTAAGCGTTTTGGGTTCAGCCTTGAGGAAATCCGCCAACTGCTGAATCTTTACAACAAAGATGATCAGCGCCTGCAATTGGCACGGACCTATGAGGTCGCACAAAAACGTCTTGGCGATCTTGTTAGCCAGCGCGACGAGTTGAACACGGCCATCAATGAGCTTGAAGAGCAAATGAAATGGGGCGGTGAGATGCTACAATCTTTATCCGCTCAGAATGCGGCCGAATAGGAGGGCCGCAGTTAAGGGAGGGCACCATGCCAAGCTATACAGCGCCAATCAAAGACCAGATCTTTGTCCTTCAGGAGGTTTTGAAAGTCTCAGATGCGGAAACGCCGGGCTATTCAGAATTGGACAAAGACACATGCGAAGCCATTTTGGACGAAGCCAATAAAATGGCACGAGACGTCCTGACGCCGCTGAACGCAGTTGGCGATCAACAAGGCTGTGTGCTGGAAAACGGTGTTGTACGCACTCCAGACGGGTTCAAGGACGCGTTTGAACAGATGAAGCAAGGCGGTTGGACCGCGCTTGATTGTGACCCGGATTATGGCGGCCAAGGTTTGCCATATCTTTTGGGCACAGCGGTTGGTGAACAATTCTCTAGCGCGAACATGGCCTTTACGATGTATCAGGGCCTGACACATGGTGCGTATTCGGCGATCCATGTGCATGGAACGGATGAGCAAAAGGCCAAATATCTGCCGAAAATGGTCAGCTGTGATTGGACAGGTACAATGAACCTGACCGAACCGCATTGCGGCACCGATCTTGGCCTGATGCGCACCAAGGCCGAACCGCAAGGTGACGGCAGCTACAAGATTTCAGGCCAAAAGATCTTTATCTCGGCTGGCGACAATGATCTCAGCGAAAATGTCATCCATCTGGTATTGGCAAAAATTCCAGGTGGCCCTGACGGTATCAAAGGTGTCTCTCTTTTCATCGTTCCTAAAATCATGGTCAATGATGACGGATCGCTCGGCGAACGCAACGGCGTTAGCGTGGGCAACCTAGAAGAAAAGATGGGCATTCACGGCAATGCCACATGCGTGATGAACTATGACGAGGCCACAGGATATCTGTTGGGCACCGAACATAAAGGCATGCGCGCGATGTTCACGATGATGAACGAAGCCCGTCTTGGCGTTGGCATGCAGGGCTTGGCGCAGGCCGAGGCCGCGTATCAAAACGCGGTTATCTATGCAAAAGATCGCTTGCAAGGCCGGGACGTTACAGGCGTGAAAAATCCGGACGGCCCTGCGGATCCGTTGATTGTTCACCCAGATATTCGCCGCAATCTGATGGATCAGAAAAGCTTTATCGAAGGGGCGCGGGCATTTCTGTATTGGGGTGCGCAATTGATTGATCAGGGCAATGACGGCGACGAAGCCGCCCATGGTTTGGTTTCCCTCATGACGCCTGTTCTAAAGGGCTTCTTGACCGATCAAGGCTTTGACATGGCGATTCAGGCCCAGCAGGTCTATGGCGGCCATGGTTATATCGAGGAATGGGGCATGTCCCAATTTGCCCGCGATGCGCGCATTGCAATGATCTATGAAGGTGCGAATGGCGTTCAGGCGCTCGATCTTGTGGGGCGTAAATTGGCGCAAGACGGCGGCAAACATGTGATGGCCTTCTTTGATATGGTCAAATCCTTCTGCAAAGGAAACGGCGATGTTGACGGCATGGCGGATTTCGTGGGGCCCTTGAAAGCAGCCTCTAAAGATCTGCAGGCTGCGGGCATGTATTTCATGCAAAATGGGATGACCAATCCAAATGCGGCCCTCGCCGGTTCGTACGACTTCATGCATCTCTTCGGTCGCGTGTGCCTTGGTTTGATGTGGGGCCGCATGGCGAAAGTGTCCTTGGATCAATTGGCGGCTGGTACGGCTGATGCCGCGTTTTATGAAACCAAACTGGCCACTGGTCGTTATTACATGGCGCGCCAATTGCCGATGACCAAAACCCATCTTGCCCGCATCGAAAGTGGCGCAGATCCGGTAATGGCCCTAGATGCGGATGCATTCTAACTCTAAGTTAGCGGGGGGCTTTGGCCCCCTTCTTTTCTTTTGAGGACCTGATGCGCGGACTACTGGAACTTATCAGCCTTTTGGCAATGTTCACAATGATTGGCGCGCTCATCTATGCCGCATTCCAATTCGTTGCCGTCTCTTCTGAATTTGGCGATGGCTCCAGCGATTTAACGCAAGGAACATATCAGGGGCTGCGAGTATCCGTTTGTGCCGCAATCGTGATATGGATCACATCCATTTTCAGAAAAAGAATTTGAGGTCGCCTAGAAATTCCTGTTTTGATCCAGTCGAACACGAATAAAACACAGTACGTCGGCTCCATCGCTGAACGCTCCGGCGCCGCCAGCTTGAAAAAGGATTATCACCATGACCATCAAACTGCATTGTTTCGGCGAAAGCGGGCATTCCTACAAGGCGGCTCTTGCTTTGGAATTGTCCGGCCTGGAATGGGAACCCGTTTACATCGACTTTTTCAACGGCGAAACGCGCAGCGCAGAATATCGTGAAGCGGTCAACGATATGGGCGAGGCGCCCGTGATGATTGATGGCGACACCAAGCTAACGCAATCCGGTGTCATTCAAGCATATGTGACTGATAAAACTGGAAAGTTCGGTGGAGCAAACCGCGAGGAAGAGTTGGACATTCTGCGCTGGGTTATTTGGGACAATCATAAACTGTCCGGCGTCGCAGGCCCGTTGCGGTTTATGAAAAACTTCATCGCAGAAGAAAACCGAAATGCGGATGTGATCGGTTTCATGGCTGGTCGACTGCAAGGCGCCCTGCCCGTTCTTGAAAAACACCTGGATGGAAAAGACTGGATCGTTGGCCGCAACGTCACAAATGCAGATCTGACCTGCTGCGGTTATCTTTTCTATGAAGAGCCTTTTGGATTTGACCGGAAAGACTGGCCTAATATTGATCGTTGGTTGAGCAATATTCAGGGTCTCAAGGGATGGAAGCACCCCTACGACCTGATGCCAGGCAATCCATCCGATCGGGCCTAAAAACACCGGCGCAGCGCGCCATTGGAGGAGAACACAATGACCGAAGCTTATATCTATGACGCGCTGCGCAGCCCCCGAGGAAAAGGTCGCAAAGACGGGTCTTTGCACGAGGTCACAGCGCTGCGCCTGTCTGCACATATTCTGAATGCCGTGAAAGAGCGCAACGGTTTGGAAGGTCACGCTGTGGAGGACGTGATCTGGGGCAATGTCACCCAAGTTGGTGAACAGGGCGGGTGTTTGGCGCGCTCAGCTGTCCTCGCATCAGATCTAGACGAACGCATTCCTGGTCTGGCCATCAATCGCTTCTGCGCCTCAGGCCTAGAAGCGGTCAATCTGGCCGCAAATCAGGTCAAAGGCGGTGCAGGTCAAGCCTATATCGCAGGTGGCGTTGAAATGATGGGCCGCGTCGCGATGGGGTCGGACGGGGCAGCAATTGCCGTGGATCCGAGCCTTGCAATGGGCAGCTATTTCGTTCCCCAAGGAATTAGCGCCGATATCATTGCCACCGAATATGGTTTCTCACGCGATGACGCGGATGCATTCGCAGTCGAAAGCCAGAAACGCGCAGCAGAGGCATGGGCGGATGGCCGTTTTGACAAATCCATTGTGCCGGTCTTGGATCAAAATGGTCTGACCATTCTTGATAAAGACGAATATATGCGCCCCGGCACAGACATACAGGCGCTGAGCGGTTTGCGTGCCTCGTTCAAAGACATGGGCGAAACAATGCCCGGTTTTGACGCCGTGGCATTGATGAAATATCCCCACCTCGAAAGGATCAATCACATCCACCATGCAGGGAACAGCTCTGGCATTGTGGACGGATCCGCAGCGATCCTGATTGGTAATAAAGAATTCGGCGAAAAATTCGGCCTTACCCCACGCGCCAAGATCAAGGCAACAGCCAAGATCGGTCTGGACCCAACGATCATGCTGACAGGCCCTGTGCCTGTAACGGAAAAAATCCTTGCAGATACCGGGATGAACATCAGTGACATTGACCTCTTCGAAGTCAATGAGGCGTTTTCATCTGTCGTTCTGCGCTTCATGCAAGCCTTTGATGTGGATCACAGCAAGCTCAACGTAAACGGTGGTGCCATCGCAATGGGGCATCCTTTGGGTGCAACCGGTGCGATGATTCTCGGAACTTTGCTGGATGAAATGGAACGTAGTGACAAAGAAACCGGGTTGGCGACGCTTTGTGTTGCCTCGGGAATGGGCGCTGCAACAATTCTTGAACGCGTGTGAAAAATTAAAAAAACTAATAGAATCAAAATTCTATAAAGTTTTGCACCCACGCCACCTAAATCGCGGGTGCTTTTTTCCGCCCAAATTGGCGTCACTCAAGAATTTTCGTTGATAAAAACTTAAACAACATGGCACACATGCCTCGGAGTTTAAAAGGGACGCTGGCGCTCGGTAAGAGTAAGCTAAGATACGGCACAAACATGACGAGCGACAAAGATAGGGAGGTCTATCAAGCGACACTTGATCGCTTCATAGACGCATTGTGGCAACGTGATGAAGCCGCTGTTACCGCTTTTCTAGATGTCCCATTTCGCTTTGGTCTGAAAAATTACGAAAAGCGTTACACCGATATTCGCGCTTTGACACATCTCTTTTTCGGTTGGCGGAACGCGCTAGAGGTGATGGAGACAGAGGTCTTCCATTGCACGTGTCGGACCGTATCTCCTATTCAAGATGCTGACCAAGACGGGTTGATTGGCCATCACGAAACCTATTTGATTTGCGGCAATCGTTTTCTTCGCGAACCCTTTCTGTGCTCTATGCGTTTGAAGGACGACGGGGGACACCTTCGTTTAAGCGAATGGACTATCTTGCTAAACGGGCGTGAATTGTCAGCCCCGTGTCAGGTATGTTTCGAAGAAGCCGGCTTTGATCTGGATGCGACAAACGCATCTTTCAACCGCACTGCACTCTGATCATATTCGCCGTCTCGCGCAGTTGCACGCAGCGTCACGGCCACGCCCTCTTGCGGATGATCTATATCCTATCCCAATATACCCCCGAGAGCGGCTGGACCTATGCGTTTGGCTATGCAGTTGGGACTTGGGTTTTCAGCACGTTTGAACCCAAGAGGATAGGAGGACATCATGGCCGATTTTACACTGGCAACGGATGCAGATGGCGTAGCGGTGATCACATGGGATGTGGTTTCCAAATCTATGAATGTTTTGAACCTTGAGGCCTTGAAAGAACTGGACGTTCTGATCGATCAGGTTCTGGCGGATGACACGATCAAGGGCGCGATTATTACATCCGGCAAAGACAGCTTTGCCGGCGGTATGGATTTGAACGTCATTGCCAAGATGAAGGAAATGGCGGGCGACAATCCCGCACAAGGCCTGTTTGACGGCATTATGGGCATGCATCATGTGCTGCGCAAAATTGAACGCGCAGGGATGGATGCAAAAACCAACAAAGGCGGCAAACCGATTGCTTGCGTCCTGCCCGGTACAGCATTGGGTATTGGTCTAGAAATCCCGCTATCCTGTCACCGTATCTTTGCCGCAAACAACCCAAAGGCCAAGATTGGCCTGCCGGAAATTTTGGTCGGTATTTTCCCCGGCGCTGGCGGCACAACCCGTCTGGCGCGTAAATTGGGTGCAATGGGCGCGTCTCCGTTCCTATTGGAGGGCAAGCTAAGCGATCCTAAACGAGCAAAAAGTGCTGGTATCATTGACGAGGTATCTGACGATCCAATGACCGCAGCCCGCGACTGGGTCCTAAATGCCAAAGACGCAGATATCGTCAAACCATGGGACGCAAAGGGCTATAAAATGCCCGGCGGGACGCCCTATCACCCAGCAGGCTTTATGACTTTTGTCGGCGCATCCGCCATGGTGCATGGCAAGACAAAGGGCGTCTATCCGGCAGCCAAAGCGATGTTGTCAGCCGTCTATGAAGGTGCGCAGGTCCCGTTTGACACAGCGCTGAAGATCGAAGCACGTTGGTTCACCAATGTCCTGATGGATCCATCATCATCGTCGATGATCAGATCTTTGTTCATCAATAAAGAAGCATTGGAAAAAGGCGCCAACCGCCCAGACATTCCGGATCAGACCGTAAAGAAAGTTGGTGTACTTGGCGCAGGCATGATGGGCGCAGGCATTGCGCTGGTTTCTGCGCAAGCCGGAATAGACGTCGTTCTTTTAGATCGCGATCAGGCTGCGGCCGACAAAGGCAAAGACTACAGCGCAAGCTATGCGGATAAAGGCATCAAACGTGGAAAAACCACGCAAGAGAAAAAAGACGCCCTTCTTAGCCGCATCACGGCAACCGATGATGTCGCGTTGTTAAAAGACTGCGATCTGATCGTGGAAGCGGTTTTTGAAGATCCAAGCATCAAGGCCGAGATCACAAAACGCGTCGAAGCAGTGATTTCAAATGACTGTGTCTTTGCCACGAACACGTCAACCCTGCCGATCACGCAATTGGCAAAAGCATCAGAACGGCCCGAGCAATATATCGGCATCCATTTCTTCTCGCCGGTTGAAAAAATGATGTTGGTGGAAATCATCAAAGGCAAGGAAACAGGATCCGTCGCTGTCGCCAAAGCGTTGGATTTCGTGCGCCAAATCCGCAAAACACCGATTGTCGTCAATGACGCTCGCTTCTTTTACGCGAACCGCTGCATCATTCCTTATATCAACGAAGGCATTCGTATGGTCGCCGAAGGTGTCTCGCCTGCCCTTGTTGAAAATGCCGCACAAATGCTGGGCATGCCGGTTGGACCCTTACAGTTGGTGGATGAGACCTCGATCGATTTGGGTGTCAAAATCGCCAAGGCCACAAAGGCAGCAATGGGCGACGCCTATCCGGATGGTGCAGTCGATGATGTCCTGTTCTGGATGGCCGATAAGGGCCGTTTGGGCCGTAAGGCGAGCGCCGGGTTTTACACCTATAATGAAAAGGGCAAACGCACTGGGCTTTGGGAAGGATTGGCTGACCAATATGCGCTTGCAGAGGAACAACCAGAATTGGCAGAGGTTCAGCAACGCCTGATCTTTGCACAGGTTCTGGAGGCCGTACGCGCATTGGAAGAAGGCGTATTGGAAGATATCCGTGAAGGCGATGTCGGCGCAATCCTGGGCTGGGGCTTTGCCCCATGGTCCGGTGGTCCGTTCAGCTGGCTGGACATCGTTGGTGCAGCATGGGCTGCAGATCGCTGCGATGCGCTAACCGAAAAATTCGGGCCGCGGTTCACAACCCCTGCATTGCTACGAGACATGGCCGAAGAGGCAGAAAGCTTTTACGAACGTTTTGCGGCGCAATCAGCAGCTTAAAAACCAGCGCTCTACACCCTTTGTAAAATGGCGGCCTCGCAGTGGGCCGCCGTTTTCGTTTAGTTTGACTTCAGCGCAGCCGTTTGGCGCGCCAATGCATCAATTTGGGGGGCCATCGTGCACCATTCGTCACGACCATCGCCACTTTGTTGTACCCAATGCGCTGGTCTCGCCTCTGATTGGATGACGATCCGGCCCGGCTGATCCATATTGATGATGTCAAAGGACAACAGGTTGAGAAAGACGGCAAGCGCTTCGGCACTGATACACATAGGGGGCTCCTTCAGCCTAGTTTGCTGCACCCTCCCCTGCGCGATTTCAGCACAAAGATTAACGAAAATGCTGCATCGCAGCAATCCTAATTAGTCAAACTGACACAAAGTCGATCTTTTTGCCTTTTCTCAAAGCATCCTTGCCGACATAAGGTACAGAAAAGCTGGAATTGAGGGAGTGCAGAGATGCCTCATGACGAAACGCCGCTCGACTTATTCATCATTGGCGGTGGCATCAATGGCTGTGGCATTGCCCGCGACGCAGCCGGGCGTGGACTATCTGTCCGCTTGGCCGAAATGGGCGATTTGGCCTCTGCGACATCATCGGCTTCAACCAAACTGTTTCATGGTGGCTTGCGCTATTTGGAATATTTCGAATTCCGTCTTGTACGTGAAGCCCTCATCGAACGCGAAACGCTCTTGCGCGCGATGCCACATATTAGTTGGCCTATGCGGTTCGTTTTGCCGCTGCACAAAGACATGCGGTTTGACAATACAACCCCCACATCCCGGCTGTTGACCAAAATCATGCCTTGGATGAAAGGCCGTCGCCCAAACTGGCTGATCCGGTTGGGTCTATTCCTATATGACACTCTTGGGGGTCGTCAGATCCTGCCGGGAACACAATCCTACCCGTTATCGGGCCGTGATGAAGGTGCCGTTCTTCAAGACAAATATCAGCGCGCTTACGAATATTCCGATTGCTGGGTCCAGGATTCGCGCCTGGTCGTGCTGAATGCCCGCGATGCCGAGGCCAAGGGCGCAGATATCTGCACACGTACCAAGGTTATCGAGGCGCGGCGTGAACATGATCTATGGCACATCATGACCGAAAAAGACGGCAAGACCCAGAAACACCAAGCGCGTATGTTGATCAATGCTGGCGGGCCATGGGCCGGCGACATTATCCAAGGCGTCATGTCGTTGAATGCGAAGGACTCGGTCCGTTTGGTCCGCGGTTCCCACATCGTGACGAGAAAGCTTTTTGATCACGACAAATGCTATTTCTTTCAGGGCAGCGACGGGCGGATTATTTTTGCGATCCCCTATGAACAGGATTTTACTCTGATCGGCACCACAGATGCCGCCCATGAAGCGGCAGATATCAAACCGAAGGCAAGCGAGGATGAGCAAAACTATTTGCTGGACTTCGCAAACACCTATTTCAAAACACACCTCCAAAAAGAAGACATCGTTTGGACCTATTCCGGCGTGCGTCCTCTTTATGATGACGGTGCCGAAAGCGCCTCTGCCGCAACGCGGGACTATGTTTTGAAACTAGAGACACACGGTGCGCCGGTTCTGCATATTTTCGGCGGAAAAATTACAACATACCGAAAACTGGCTGAAAGTGCGTTGGAAAAAGTTGACGAAGCTTTGGGGCATGTTGGCGGCACCTGGACCGCTGGCGCCCCCCTGCCCGGTGGTGATTTTCCGGTAGAAAACACCGCCAAAATCTTGGCAGATCTGACCGAACGCTATGCCTTCCTTGACCCCAAAGTCGTTACACGCCTGTTTCGGTGTTATGGCACAGAATGTTTCGACATTTTGGAACAGGCCGAATCCAAAGGAGATTTGGGCATCAATTTCGGTGCAGGCCTTTATGAGGCTGAGTTGCGTTGGTTGGTCAGCAAAGAATATGCAAAAACCGCAGAGGATGTTCTTTGGCGGCGTACAAAGCTGGGCCTACGTTTGACACAAGACGAAGTTTCCCAAGTTCAAACTTGGTTGGACACGACGGGAACACGGCTTTTCTAGACCGGGATTGCTGCCCTAAAAGTTACAATTGATCTTGACCTAAGCACCCAAACAGCCTTCCCTCTCTGATACTGAGGGGAAAGCGGGGAGGATCACATGGGCTTTATTCTGGCAATTGATCAGGGGACAACGTCCTCTCGTGCCGTTATCTTTGACGGCAACATGCACCCCATCGCGTCATCACAACAAGAATTCGCACAATATTATCCCGCCTCAGGCTGGGTTGAACATGATCCAAAAGACCTAATCCAAACCGTCCTTAAAACCAGCAAGGATGCTTTAGAAAAAACCGGCCACACCCCAAGCGCGTTGACGGGTATCGGCATTACAAACCAGCGCGAAACTGTTCTGCTCTGGGATAGAGAAACCGGTGAACCGCTGCACAATGCGATCGTCTGGCAGGATCGTCGCACGGCAAAAATGTGCCATAACTTACGGGAACAAGGGTACGAACCCCACGTCAGCGACATCACCGGTCTTCTGTTAGACCCTTATTTCTCGGCAAGCAAATTGGCCTGGCTTTTGGATACAATTGATGGTGCGCGTAGCCGTGCAGAGGCAGGTGAACTGGCGTTTGGAACGGTCGACACTTGGCTGATCTGGAATCTAACCGCGGGGGCATCACACGTAACCGATGCAACAAACGCATCGCGGACGATGCTTTATGACATACACAAAGGACAGTGGTCGAAAGAGATGTTAGACCTGTTCCGGATCCCGGAACAGATTTTGCCAAAAGTTCTGGATTGCGCCGCGGAATTTGGCGTAACAGCTCCCGAATTCTTTGACGCACCCATACCCATTCTAGGTGTCGCGGGTGATCAGCACGCCGCAACGATTGGCCAAGCGTGTTTTTCACCCGGAATGCTCAAATCCACCTACGGTACAGGGTGTTTTGCCATGTTGAATACCGGCCAAACCGCCGTAACCTCTCAAAACAGACTATTGACTACGGTTGCTTATCAATTGAATGGTATCCCAACCTACGCTCTGGAAGGATCGATTTTCATTGCTGGTGCTGCGGTCCAATGGTTGCGTGATGAAATGGGGATCATTGCAGATTCAGCAGAGACGCAAAAACTGGCCGAACAGGCAGATCCACATCAATCCGTCATTCTAGTGCCGGCATTTACCGGCCTAGGTGCCCCTTATTGGGACGCAGAATGTAGAGGTGCGGTTTTTGGAATGACGCGCAATACAAGTCCCAGGGAATTTGCAAAGGCTGCTTTGGCATGTAATGGCTACCAAACGCGCGACTTGCTTGATGCCATGTTGCAAGATTGGGAACATCTTGGTCAGAATACTTCGCTGACGTTACGCGTCGATGGTGGACTTAGCGCATCCGACTGGGCCATGCAGTTTTTAGCGGATATAACCAATGCAACGGTCCAACGTCCCGAGAACTTGGAAACCACCGTCAAAGGAGCTGCTTGGCTGGCCGGTAGCTTTGCCAAAATTTATCCAAGCCAGAAAACATTGTCCGATAATTGGGTGGCTCATAAAGTGTATCAACCAAAATTTGCGGAACACGACCGCAATACACTTTATTCAAATTGGAAACGTGCAGTTTCTGCGGCGCGTGCTTACTAGGGCTGCTTATTGCAACTTGAGAAATGCATTTTAAGAAACCGCACTCATCAATGTATTAGGAAATGTATTTCAGAGTTTTTCAATAAGAAAATTCTTGCTTAATGCAATCCTAATTCCTTTATGTTTACATGAAATCATAAGAAGTGATTTCTGTCTTGGAATTTCTTTTTATCATTCATTTTGTGGCAGACCGGGATAGAATCCCGTTGGAAACAAAAAAACCCAAGCTAAAATCAGACGCAACCTTTTGTCTAAAAACAATTTTTAATTTTCAAATTGTGAAATAGCTAAAGTCTTCATCAACTGGCTATTCGGAACGCTTTGTTAAGGGAGCGTGCGTATCCCTATTGCCAGGCGTCAGTCGTGACTGCCTATCCATTGGCAACCCAAAGCAAGGGGAACAGAGCAAAAATGTCTGATATGCATCGACATGTCATGGAGCGGTCCCGTGCCCGAAATGGCGAAGATCCAATTGTTCCATTTCTTCTAGGCGCGCGACAGAGCCCAGTAGAAATTTCCGTTGAGGCGGTAGAACGTCTTGATACCCACCGGCTGCAAATTCTTTTGGTTGCCCAAAAGCAGTGGGAAACCGATGGGAAGGGGTTTGCGATCAAGGGCGTTTCGCAACAATTCCGCGAAGGCCTGGAGCTATTAGGCGTAGAACCCCACCAATTCGACAAGGATGTATAACGATGACGACCAAAGTTTTGGCAATTGATGACTCTCGAACCATTCGAAACCTCCTAAAGGTTTCTTTGGAAGGCGCTGGTTTTGAATTTCACTGTGCGTGTGATGGTGTCGAAGGCGTAGAAATGTTCCCTGAAGTTGAGCCTGATGTCGTCATAACCGACATCAACATGCCAAATATGGATGGTTTTGGCGTTATCGATACGTTGCGCGGCGAGACCGTTAAAACAACAGTCCCGATTATCGTTCTGACAACGGAAAGCTCCGACAACTTGAAAACCCGTGCTCGGGATTCCGGAGCAACTGGTTGGATTGTAAAACCTTTTGATGATGAATCTCTTGTAAAGGTTCTTCAAAGACTGACGGGGCACGCGGCCTAACATGTCAAATTCTATTCGCGATACATTTTTTGAAGAATGCGAAGAGCTTCTTGAAGCTCTCGTCGAAGGTCTTTCTCAAATGGAAGACGATGACCATAGCTCAGACGTGGTCAACGCGGTTTTCCGCGCGGCTCACTCTATCAAAGGCGGCGCCGGTGCGTTCGGCTTGGATGAACTGGTTCACTTCGCACACACGTTCGAAACCGTTCTCGACATGGTTCGGGATCAAAAGCTGGCCGTTGACGATACGCTTATCCAAATTTTCCACCGTGCTGGTGACCAACTCGCAAATTTGGTCGAATCCGCGCGTGATGACACGCCCTTGGAAGGCGACGGCGGGGCCGCAATTCTAAAAGAGTTGGAAGCCTATCTCGGCGACGAGGAGGAAGAAGAGTTTTCTTTTGACGCTCTTTCGTTCGATGTCGATAATCCAAATGCCGGCCCAACAATTGAGTTGGATCTTGGTGGCGATATTGCTCCGTCAGACGGACAAGCGCACAAGTTCAGCATCTCCTTCGCTCCAAAACCGTCCCTATTCTCAAATGGGCACGAACCGCTTCTGCTGTTTGATGCACTCAATGAATTAGGTGATCTGACCTGTGAAGCAGATCTCGGAAATCTACCAGAATTTGATAGTTTTGATCCAAACAGTGCCGTTATGTCTTGGAAGCTTGAACTCATCACGAGTGAAAGTGAGACAACGCTGCACGATGTTTTCGAATTTGTTGAAGGACTATGTGAGCTAGAAATCTCTGTAGAAGAGGTTGCAGCCACGGCCCCTTTAGCTGAAGCTCCTTTGGACAATCCAGCGGCTTCGGCTCCCGCTGAGACACCATCGGAGCAACCAGCACAAGCGCCTATTACCGGTTCCCCTGATGCAACGCCTACTGCTGCTTCAGAAAGCTCTAAATCCTCTGCTCCAGCAAAGGCCGCAGCCGCAAAACCCGCCGCTAAACAAGCAAGTGGCGGTTCTTCTGAGCCCAAAGGGCCAAAGGCGACTTTGCGCGTCGACCTAGATCGCGTGGATCGCCTCATCAATACGGTTGGCGAACTGATCATCAACCAAGCGATGATTTCCCAACGGATTGAAGAACTCGACCTTCCAACCGTCGCACATCTGACGAATGAGCTTGAGTCTTATAAGCTGCTTGCGCGCGACATTCAGGAAGGTGTGATGGCGATCCGAGCACAACCTGTGAAGCCGCTTTTCCAGCGTATGTCTCGAATTGTTCGGGAAGCCTCAGATGCCACCAACAAAAAAGCCAAAATGGTGACTGTTGGTGACAGTACCGAAGTCGATAAAACAGTTATTGAACGTCTAGCAGACCCACTAACCCACATGGTTCGCAACTCAGTAGATCACGGCATTGAAACGCCGGAACGACGTGCTGAGTTGGGCAAAGAACCACAAGGAACCATTCGCCTATCCGCGTCGCATCGCTCAGGCAGTGTTTTCATCGAAATTTCTGATGATGGTGCAGGTCTAAATCGCGAGAAAATTTTGGAAAAAGCCAAAGAAAAAGGCTTGGTTCCAGAGGAGGCGGACCTTTCGGAACAAGAGATTGACAACCTTCTATTCCTCCCTGGTTTCTCAACAGCAAGTACGGTCTCCAATTTGTCAGGACGCGGCGTCGGGATGGACGTTGTAAAAAATGCTGTCGTGGCTTTGGGCGGAAGAATTTCCATAACCTCAGTGCCAGGACAAGGTACGACATTCGCAATTGTATTGCCTTTGACACTGGCGGTCATGGACGGTTTCGTTATTTCCGCAGCAGACCAAACAATGGTCATTCCTATCTCAACAATATTGGAAACAATTCGGCCAAACCCCAAAGACATTCAGGCTATCGGCACAAATGGAAAGGTCATTTCTGTACGTGGTTCCTATGTACCTATCGTAGACGTTTCCAAGAACCTTGGCTTTAGTCAGGGCGAAAGCGACAACGGTATTGGAGTATTGCTACTCGTAGCAACAGAAAGACAAGGTCTTACCGCGCTACGCGTAGATGCAATCCATGATCAACGGCAAGTGGTAATTAAAAGTTTGGAAAGTAACTACGGCGCCATCAAAGGTGTATCAGCTGCCACAATTCTGGGAGATGGCAAAATCGCCCTCATTTTGGACCCAGAAGAAATTGTCAATTTGTCACCGTCTCAAAACAAGAGTGAAATTTTAAAAGAACTACAAATGGATAACCGACATGCTTGATACCGTTGAAGAAACAACCAGCTCCCTTTTTGAGTTTATAACATTCTCGGCAGGTGGTCAGAATTTCTGTTTGGAAATCACGCAAATCCGAGAGATCCGACGCTGGACACCAGTAACGGCCTTGCCCCATACACCTAATGACGTCTTAGGCGTAATGAATTTGCGCGGAGCGGTTATTCCGATTTTCGATCTGGCCGCAAAGTTCAATCTTGGCTCTACACAAGACAGCGAGCGCAATGTCGTAATCGTCGCCTCAGCCTCAGGCACAACCATCGGACTATTGGTGGAATCTGTTTCTGAAATTCTTTCTGTGGAAACTTCTGCAATACAAGAGACACCAGATATCAAATCTGAAGCCACACGCCAAAGCATTCTTGGTGTTATATCCGTTGAGGAAGCCATGGTGCGTGTCGTAAACCTTGAAGCGGTTCTCGAAAAAGATCCAGGAACTCCCGCGTGACAGAAAGAGCCAACCATAACTTCTCCATGAGTGATGGAGATTTCGACATGATTGCAAAACTTGCAAAACAGGAGTTTGGGTTAAACCTCCTTAAAGGCAAGAAAGCATTAATCGCCTCTAGGCTGTCGAAAAGACTAAGTGCGAAGAACATCGACTCAATTCCCGTTTATCTGGAGAACATCGTCAAGAAAGGTGATCTAGAAGAGAAAAACCACCTAATCACTGCACTTACAACTAATGTCACCAGTTTTTTTAGAGAACCGCATCACTTCGAATATCTAACGGATCATCTTTCCGAAAAAAAATCCGGCGAAAGCAGAATTCGACTGTGGAGTGCTGGCTGTTCTTCTGGTCAAGAACCCTACTCAATGGCAATGACCACCTTGGATGCACTGGGCAACAGCTCCCACAGAGACGTTAAGCTGTTGGCAACAGACATTGATCAGAAGATACTCGAGACAGCACAAAGAGGGATTTATTCCAAAGAAGTCTTAGAAAGCATTCCCGCTGATAAGAAGAAGTACACCAAAGATACAGCCGATCAAACTGAGACATTTGCTATGTGTGAAACAGTTAGAAGCCTGATTTCATTTGCGCAACTAAATCTCATTGAACAATGGCCGTTCAAAGGACCTTTCGATGCAATATTTTGCAGAAATGTAACAATTTACTTTGACACAGAAACTCAAAAGGTCTTGTGGCAACGTTTCGCTGACATGTTGTGCCCAGGCGGCATCTTGTGCATCGGTCACTCCGAAAGACTATCTGGACCAGCCACAAGCCAACTAAAGAATGTTGGCGTCACATCATATCAGAAGATCTGAAATTAGAATTCGCAGCAGGAGATCAAAATGTCCTTAAAAGAACAATTACGCGTTATGGTCGTTGACGATATGGCTACAAGCCGAGGTCTCATAACCCAAGCACTAGATGAAATAGGCATTAAGAATTATGTGACAGAGAGCGACGGCGTAAAGGCGAATGCTAGGCTTGCGTCTACACCTGTCCACCTAATTTTATCTGACTACAACATGCCCGGGATGGATGGTCTGGGCCTTTTGAAGGCTGTGCGAACCACTCCAGCAACACAGAAGCTCGGATTTATCCTCGTCACAGGCAAACCCACACCAGAGATTGTTGCGCAAGCAAAACAATTAGGGCTCAACAATATGATCAAAAAGCCCTTCACTTCTGCATCTATGAAGCAGTGCATCGAAAGTGTCGTGGGCAAATTATGACAACAAATAAAGAGTCCGTTGCTCTACCAGCACCTTATGCGGTGTACTTGGTAGGGCGCGAGCTATCCAGCTTATCTGAACGGATCTCCAAAATAGAAACGGGTGTCGTCGAGCTTTGTGAGACTTCTGAGCAAAGCGTCGTCCATCAGGCTGCGCGATCGTTGCAGGAACTGGACTTTGCTTTGCAATACGCAAACGCACTGTCAACTTACACGTTGGCATTATCGCAGAGCCTGTCCGAGGAAGTTAAAATTGATCTTGGAAACGCAATTTCCGAGATACCTCTTAGAGATTTGGCATTGAAACTTTCCGGGCAACCTTTGGATGATGAAACAGGTATTCATTCTTCTGAGCCAGATCTTTTCTAGTTTCGTTCCAAATTCTCACATCCTCTCGGAAAACTGGTAGTATTCAATGTCCCCAACGTCACTTGTCATCGCAATGCCCAACACTCCTGAACGCGCGAGAATTCTTGCAGGACTGCAAAAGGACCCGCGCTTTCGCATTATTGCGGTAACATCTGACCTTATGAATACCTATAATGTCGTTGAGGATCATGAGCCTAAAACAGTTCTGATTGCAGATACATTTGCAAAATTAGACGAGTTTGAGGTTATGTATGCCATTTTCAATCAACTCGATGTTCGGTGGCTTGTCGTTTCAGGATTTGATCAGACAGGTACAGCATCGAATTCGGCGAAATGGTCAGCATTGAAATCAGGTCTTTTCGAATTAGGTATAGCAACACCTGTCGATCAAATAGCTCAAAGCTTAGTCTCTCTTTCTCTTTCACCGCGACATCAAAGGGCAACAGCCGCGTTGGGAACGACAGCTGCAGGAAACACCTTAAACAACAGCCAGCGGATGGTCCTAATCGGATCCTCGACAGGCGGCGTGGATGCACTATTGGAAGTATTGGGGCATTTTCCGAACTCTTGCCCCCCAACCCTTGTTGTGCAGCACACCGGCTATGGGTTTGGAGATAGTTTAGCAACGCTTTTGGAGCGACAATGCACGCCCAGAGTCGTGTTGGCCGAAGACGGCATGGATATTGAACCCGGCAAGATTATCATTGGCGCTGGAACCGGAGCACATCTAAGGATCTGTGAAAAGGACCCACGAAAAGTTCGTTTGGAGCCTGGCGACGACATCAGTGGGCACCAACCATCTGTTGACGCGCTGTTTATGTCGGCAACTCGACACGCAAAGAAATGCGTAGCGGCAGTTCTGACAGGGATGGGGAGAGATGGTGCCGACGGGTTGAAGGCGCTTCGTGATCAAGGCGCTTTGACACTTGTTCAGGATGAAGAAACATCGGTCGTGGCTGGAATGCCAAGATCGGCTGCAGAAGCAGGTGGTGCGCAACACATTCTACCACTCCCTCAAATAGGGCCTGCTCTCTTAGAAGCAAGCGAGATCCCCTTCAATCAAACGTCAAAAAGGCAAGCTTAAATTATGCAAGAAACGATCGTAAATGTGATCCAAGGAGAATTCGCAATTTCTCGCGACCCTGCTTGTGTCATGACCACTGTTCTAGGATCGTGTATTTCAGTTTGCCTACATGATGCCGTTACAGGCATTGGCGGAATGAACCATTTTTTGTTACCAAAGCGGGACGGCGAAGCGGGCAACAACGAACGTTTTGGCGCGTTTTCAATGGAACTCTTGATCAATGCTCTTTTGAAAGATGGAGCGTCCAAAGATCGTATGGTCGCCAAGATTTTTGGTGGTGCTTCGATGACAAAGTTCAAGCAGAATATTGGTGGCAAGAATATTGAATTTGCGCATGATTTTCTATCCGATGAAGGGATCAAAATCATCGCGGAAAGCTGCGGCGGATTTGAAGCGCGCAAAGTTCGATTTTATCCCGTAACTGGCAAAGCGCAACAATTCCTGGTTCCAGGCGACGTTGAGAAAATCGCACCAGTATCTCCAGTTCCAGCACCAAAGCCTGCAAACGACATAATGCTGTTCTAAAAGAGATAACGCAAAATTTTCATCACTTGTAATTGGTTCAATGGGTGTATGAAATCCAACAATTGAACCAACACAATTTGAAAATTCGCCCAACCTTTGTAGGATTGGGTTTATCTGTTGCGATAAAGTAAAGATTGACCTTCATGGAAAACATGCACTTTCTCAGGTGCAGCCGTCAGACACACGCGTGTCCCTCGCAGATCTTTTTGCACCCCTGGCAATTTTGCGACAATTGGTTCAGCGCCATCTGCCAATGTGTCCACTTTGAAATACACCAAAGTAACCTCGCCCAATGCTTCGGTGATATCAACCGTTCCGCAATACGCACCGTTCTCGTCCGATAAGACAAAATCTTCAGGACGAATTCCGACATTCACGGTCAGCCCCAGATCCTCTTCTGTTGTGGGCACATCGGATAGAATATACCGCCCATCAAGCAATTTAATGCGCGTCTGCGCGCCCGTTCCAATGATTTCACCGCGCAACAGATTCATGGATGGTGAGCCGATGAATTGCGCTACAAATTCATTTTGGGGCGTTTCATATAGCTCCAATGGTGTGCCAACTTGCGCAATGCCTTTATTCGCCAAAACCACAATGCGGCTGGCCAATGTCATCGCTTCGACCTGATCATGTGTCACATAAATCATCGTGCGATCAGGCATACGTTCTTTTAGGCGCGCGATCTCAATTCGGGTTGCGACGCGCAACGCCGCATCGAGATTGGACAACGGTTCATCGAACAAATAGACTTTCGGATCTCGAACAATGGATCGACCAATCGCAACACGCTGCCGCTGACCGCCCGACAACGCTTTTGGCAAGCGATCCAAATATGGGGTCAGCTGCAACATTTCAGCTGTTTTTTCCACGATCGTATTGATTTCGTCTTTCGGCTTCTTCGCAATTTTCAAGGCAAAGGCCATGTTGTCGCGTACCGTCATATGCGGATAGAGCGCGTAGGATTGAAACACCATCGCAATGCCGCGCTGAGCTGGCGGGACATCATTGACCAGCTGACCATCAATTTCTAGCGCCCCATCAGAGATCTTTTCCAACCCGGCAATCATACGCAGCAAAGTTGATTTACCGCAGCCAGAAGGGCCGACAAAAACGATCAGTTCTCCTTGTTGGATATCCAAGTTGATATCTTTGAGAACCTCAACGCTTCCGCCATAGGTCTTTGCGACATTTGTTAGTTTCAACCCAGCCATAGCCTATGCTTCCTCTTCTAAGGACCGGCGAAAGAGCGCAACCTGCCAAGGTCCGAAAGTATCGAATGTTTCTGTTATTGCATCCCAACCAAGGACCGCCTCATCGGGCAATGTCGTGGCTTGATCACCCAGATTGAAGATACAAAGCATCTCTTCGTCCTCATGGTGGCGCACAAAACGCAAGACGTCACCCTGCACCGCAACTTGGTCGATTTCGCCTTTTGCCAAGGTCGGATATGTGCGTCGCAATCCAATCGCCTCACGATAGGTGTGTAGCAAGGCCGCCGGATCTTGTTCTTGCAGTTCAGGTACCAGGTTTAAATGATCGGGGCTGACGGGCAGCCAAGGCTTTCCTGTACTGAACCCACCGGTATTGTTCGACTTTTCCCATACCATCGGTGTACGACACCCGTCGCGCCCCTTAAATGCCGGCCAAAACCGAATACCATAAGGATCTTTTAGATCTTCAAACGCCACCTCTGCTTCGGGCAGCCCTAGCTCTTCACCCTGATAAATGCAGGCGGATCCACGCAAGCACATCATCAGCATCAGATAAGCACGAACCGCGTCTTGTGATAGGTTCCAACGGCTGATGTGACGGGGCACATCGTGGTTGGAATAGGCCCAGCACGCCCAGCCATCCGGTGCATCACGATCCATCTGATCCATCACGGATTTCACATAAAGCGCAGTCGGCACGTTCAGCGACAGTAGCTCAAACGCATAAGACATTTGCATCAGATCGTCGCCAGATGTGTATTCGCCAAGGATTTTCAGACCATATTGGTCATCCCCAACCTCACCCACGGCTGCTGCGTTGTAACGACCCATTAAGGCCCGCAACCGGCGCAGGAATGCTAGGTTCTCTGGGCGGTTTTTGTCATAGAGGTGCTCTTGCCACGTATATGGGTTTTCTGCTGGCGCTGTGATGGGATTGCGCTTTTCCGCAGGCAAGGCGGGATTGTCGCGCAGTTCTTTATCATGGACGTAGAAATTGATCGTATCCAAGCGAAACCCATTCACCCCGCGATCCAGCCAGAATTTGGCCACGTCCAACAAAGCGTCTTGCACCTGTGGTTCGTGGAAATTCAAATCCGGTTGGCTTGTTAAAAAGTTGTGCAAGAAATACTGGCAGCGTCCCGGATGCCATTCCCATGCAGATCCCCCGAAAATCGACAGCCAATTTGTCGGTGGCGTGCCATCTGGTTTGGCATCTGCCCAAACATACCAATTGGATTTGTCGTTATCCTTGGACGATTGGCTTTCCTGATACCAGGGATGCGCATCTGAGCTGTGAGACATGACCAAATCGATCATGACTTTCAGACCCAGCCCATGCGCAGTCTCAATCAATTTGTCAAAATCTGCCAATGTCCCGAACATCGGATCGACATCGCAATAATCACTAACGTCGTAACCGAAATCCTTCATAGGGGATTTGAAGAAGGGCGAAATCCAAATCGCGTCCACACCCAGCGACGCAATATAAGGCAGGCGTCGCGCTATGCCCGGCAAATCGCCGACGCCATCGCCATCACTGTCTTGATAAGATCTGGGATAGATTTGATAAATGACGGCACCGCGCCACCAATCTTGATCGTTCATGTGTTCCATGAGGGTTCCTTATTTCACAGAACCGGCCAACAGGCCGCGCACCAAAAAGCGCTGGAGTGAGAAAAATACGATCAGAGGGACCGCAATTGAGATAAAGGCGGCCGAGGCCAAAATGCCCCAATCGCCCCCGCGTGACCCCAAGAGGTCGTCGGCGATTTTCACTGTCATGACCCAAGCCTCAGAGGTTTTTGGCAAAAACACCTTGGCCACCAATAGATCGTTCCATGTCCACAGGAATTGGAAAATCGCGAAAGAAGCCAGTGCAGGAAAGGACAGCGGCAAGACAATTTTGGTGAACACCAGAAAATCAGTAGCCCCATCGACCTTTGCGCTTTCAATGATGTCACGTGGTAGGCCAGTCATATAGTTGCGTAGCAGATAGACCGCCAAGGGCAGGCCAAAGGCACTATGCGCCAGCCAAATGCCAACAAAGCTCTGACCAATGCCAATTTGGTTGTGCAGCTTCAGCAACGGCACAAAGGCCAATTGCAAGGGCACAACCAACAACCCCACGATCAACGCCACCAGCCATGTGCGTCCCGGAAACTCCATCCATGCCAATGCATAAGCCGCAAACGCCGCAACCAAGATCGGAATGATGGTGGCCGGAATGGTCACGGTAAACGTGTTGATAAACGCGCGATCCATATTGTCGGACGTCAGGATCGTTTGGTAATTGTCCAACCCAAAGCTTGGTGGCTTGGGCGAGATAAAATAGATCGATGGCGCGCGCGTGATGTCTTTTGCCGACATCCATGTGAAATCGCCGTCACGTGTGATGCTTAGCGCGCGATCTATTGTGAACCCTTGCACGGGACGGTCTTCGAACGTCTCAGGCGCAACAGGTGTAGCATCCACAGGCCAAGCGGTTTCAAAATTCTTAGTTTTGATCGACCCGTCTTCCTGAACGACATCCAGTTTCAAACGGCCATAGGTTTGCCCCGGTTGCGCCGCATCTGGCGCACGCCCTGCAATGCCAAAAGCACTGACCGTGCTTGGGTCATCCTCAAAAACAGACCCTGTCAGAACAAACAGCCCGTCACGCTCTGTCACGCCTTCTGCGGCTGGCTGATAACGGGTCGCCTCTTCAATTGAGAAGGCTGCGTTCCACCATCCAGACACCGCAATCTGTTCACGATCCCGAAAGGATGACACCAACAAGCCAACGGTTGGGATCAGCCACAAGATGACCAAAGCCGTGACAGTCACATGTGTGACCAGAGACAGCGACGATTTCGAACCTGCAATATTGTCCATCAGCGCATTTCCTTACGGGCATTTGAGATGTTCCAGATCATCACTGGAAGAACGAGGATCATGATAACAAAGGCCACTGCCGTTGCCCGCCCATCGTCGCGGAACATGTAATCCATCATATATGAGGGTAGGATTTCTGTTTTGAAATTGCCCCCGGTCATGGCGTAGACAATATCAAAGACCTTTAGAACTGTGATTGTTATGGTGGTCCAGACCACCATAATGGTGCCTTTGATCTGGGGCACTTTGATCCGGAAAAAGATCTGTCTTGGCTTGGCACCATCGATGACAGCCGCTTCAATCGTATCTTCAGGAATACCGCGCAGAGCCGCTGATAAAATGACCATGGCAAATCCCGTCTGGATCCAAACCAAAATGACCATCAGGAAAAAATTGTTCCAAAACGGCAATTGCAGCGGATCCATCGGCGACAAACCAACCGTGTCGCGCAACGCGTTGATGATGCCAATATTTGGATCTACCGCGTAGACAAAACGCCAGATCAAAGAGGCGCCGACAAACGAAATGGCCATCGGCATAAAGATCAGGGATTTTGCGACATTGCCCCAACTTAACTTGTCAGTCAGTTGCGCCACCAATAGACCCATAAAGGTTGACGCGGCCGGCACAACAAGCACCCAAAGGAAATTGTTATATAGTGCCGTACGAAAGCCGCTATCGTTCCACAACGCCCCGTAATTGGCCAAGCCAACGAATTCCGTATTCGCGCGGTTGAACAAGGATCGATAGAACGAACCAACCACCGGATAGATCAGATAAAGGGACAAAAGCAGCAATGCAGGCAACAAGAACAGCCATGGGCGCACCAAATTGGCCCGGTTGATGTTTCTACCCTGATCATCCAGCTTGGGTGGGAAGATAATTTTGTCGAGCACAAAGTTCGACACATAGAAATATCCAATGCAGCCCGACAATCCAATCAGGATCATAACCACACCTTGCAACAGCGGAGACATCGCCGCGTTCCTCCCTACCCTATTTCGGAACGTTTACACCATAATTTGGTGGTTGAATGGCGATCCCCGGCACCTGTCAGGATGCCGGGGATCAATCGTCAGTATGGGCTAAGGCCTTAGTTCAAGCCATCCCAGCGTTTCTGGATTGCAGCACCGACATCGGCAGCCGAAGTTCCTGTTGTGTAATCAACCATGCCTGTCCAGAACGCACCGGCACCGATTTCACCCGGCATCAGATCAGAGGCGTCAAACCGGAATGTGTCCGCGCCGGTTAGAATTTCACCCATGCCACGCAACGCATCAGACGCGTATGTTTCAGGATTTGCACCTTTATGCGGTGTCAGGAATCCAGATTGGGCCATCCAAACCTCATGCGCGATTGGAGTTTCCAAAAACGCTATGAACGCATCGGCGACATCAGACGGTTTGGTGATCGCAAACATCGTGCCGCCGCCCAGAACTGGTTTGCCCAGATCCTTGCCTTCATAGGCCGGGAAATAGAAGAACGCGCCATCGTTGTCTTCAGGGAAGAACGACGGAATAAAGGACGCTTGGCGATGCATATAGCATTTTGGCGGGATCGCAAAAATGCCTGTTGGGCTGTCGCGGAAATCGGTTGTGGAAACGGCTTGCGCCCCACCATCCACGAAATCATCATTGGTTGCGAACCAACCGAATTCTTCAATCGCTTCAACAACTTTTGGATCATCGAACTTTAGCTCATTTGATACCCAAGCATCATAAACATCCGCAGATTGCGTCCGCAGCATCATGTCTTCAACCCAGTCCGTCGCAGGCCAACCGGTTGCTGCACCCGACCCTAGACCGATGCACCAAGGTGTTCCGCCATCATCTACGATCTGCTGTGTCAGCTCTTTTAGCTCTTCCATGGTTTCTGGAATGTCGTAACCCGCCTCGTCAAAGGCGCTTTCCGAATACCACACCAAAGACTTCAGATCGGCCTTGTAAGGAAAAGCATATTGCGCGTCGGAACCGTCAGCGCCCGCATACGTGCCCAGCGCGGCCCAGGATGCGCCCGCGCCGTAATTGTCCACCAACCATTCAGTTGTGCCTTCCGGTAGTGGAGACAACAGCCCTTGCGACGCCATGTCTGCCGCCAAACCCGGTTGCGGGAACACCGCGACATTGGGTGCAGATCCCGCACGGGCGGAAATCACGATATCCTGTTCGAAACTGTCAGAACCGGAATAGTTGATTGTCGCACCGGTCGCGGTTTCAAAGTAATGTAAGATGCTGGAAAACAATTCCCCATCCGGTCCCGTCCAAGGGCCAAAAACCACCAGCTCTTCACCAGAGAAATCATACGTGTCCGCGAATGTTTCATAGCTGGACCAGTTAAATACACCTTCGCCCGGTGCAAACTTTAAATGATCGTCCGCGCTCACTGCACCGGTCGTTGCCGCCAACACAGCTGCGCTGGCCAAAAATTGTTGTTTCATAACGTCCTCCCGCTATCTGTCACCAAAGCGCATGGGTCCATAGATCTTAATCCCCAAGCCATACACCGCCTCAAAATTCGAATCTTCGAGAACTCATTCAAAGCGCTTTGAGAACCCAAATAAAACGCTCAGTTTAGAACAAAGTCAACGATTCAATTTTCAAAATTGCTTAACTGTATGATTTTTTGTCAAGATTACGCCATTTTCAATTTCCGCTTTCATCGAATCCGATTTGCTGTATATCAAAATGAATTGAAAGCGCTTTGAAGGGATGGAGGGCCAATGAATCTTAAGGAACTTGCAGATCATTTGAACCTGTCTCAAACCACGGTCAGTCGCGCTTTGAATGGATACCCTGAAGTCAGCGAAGCAACGCGAACACGTGTTGTCCAAATGGCAAAGCGACTAAATTACAGCCCGAATGCTGGTGCAAAAGGGTTGGCAACGGGTCGTTCGATGGCGATCGGCCATGTCATCCCCGTTGCCAATGAACATGAAATGGTGAACCCGGTTTTCGGCGACTTCATTGCGGGTGCAGGCGAAACCTATGCAGATGCCGGTTACGATATGGTTCTGTCCCTCGTTCCTGAACAGAACGAAAGTGACACCTATCGCAAGATCAAAGCACGCGGCAATCTGGATGGGTTGATCGTGCACGGCCCTAAAACGGACGACTCTCGGATCGCGTTATTGCGCAGCCTGAACTTACCTTTTGTTGTCCACGGGCGCGCGTCAAATGTTCACCTGCATTATTCCTGGTTGGACATCGACAATTATACAGCCTTTCGCCGTGCGTCGGATTTCCTTTTAGACTTGGGGCATAAAAAGATCGCCCTGATCAACGGGTTGGAAAGCATGGATTTCGCGTTTCAGCGGCGTAAAGGATACACCGACGCCCTCGCTGCGCGCGATGTCACACCCGATCCAAGCTATATGTATGCTTCGGAAATGACCGAAGGGTATGGCTATGAAACCGCGACCGCCTTGCTAACAGGTCATAAGCCACCAACTGCCTTTTTGGTTTCATCCGCAATCATTGCACTGGGCGTGCGGCGCGCTATTGAAAATCTAGGCCTGACAATGGGGCGAGATGTGTCCGTCATCACCCATGATGACGACCTCAGCTATCTGAAAAACACCTCTACCGCTCCTGTCTTTACGGCGACCCGTTCATCCGTACGTGAAGCTGGGCGGCGCGTGGCTAAAATGCTGCTGCAACTGATCGAAGATCCGGCTCAGCCCCCGCTAACAAAGCTTATGGAAACTGATCTCATCATTGGCGGGTCAACTGGCCCTTGTCAGGATCCATAACATACCAATCCGTGAGGACCCCATGAAATATACACGCAAGGATTTCCCAGAGGGATTCCTCTTTGGAGCGGCCACCTCCTCTTACCAAATCGAAGGCCATGGCTTTGGTGGTGCTGGACGTACGCATTGGGACGACTTTGCTGACACACCCGGAAATGTTGTGCGCGCCGAAAATGGCGATCGTGCCTGTGATCATTATCACCGCTTCGAGGACGATCTGGATCTGGTGAAGGATGCAGGTTTTGATGCCTATCGCTTTTCCACGTCTTGGGCGCGTGTTCTGCCTGAAGGCAAAGGCACGGTGAACGAGGAAGGTCTCGATTTTTACGACCGTTTGACCGATGCCATGCTAGAGCGTGGGATCAAGCCATTGGCGACGCTCTACCATTGGGAATTGCCTTCGGCCTTGGCCGATAAAGGTGGCTGGCGCAATCGGGATACGACCAAGTATTTTGGCGAATTTGCCGAAATCGTCATGAAACGTATCGGCGACCGCATGACGTCTGTTGCAACGATCAATGAACCCTGGTGTGTTGCCTGGCTCAGCCATTTCTTAGGCCATCATGCCCCGGGTTTGCGCGACATCCGGGCAACCGCCCATGCCATGCACCATGTGCTTTTGGCCCATGGCGAAGCGATTTCCGCGATGCGTGGTTTGGGCATGGATAATCTTGGCGCTGTGTTCAATCACGAATGGTCTGCGCCCGCAGATGACAGCCCAGAAACATTGGAAAAAGCGGCGCTTTACGACGGCATTTACAACCGCTGGTTCATGGGCGGTGTGTTCAAGAAAGAATATCCGGCAAATGTTCTAGAGGGGTTAGAGCCCCATATGCCAAAAGGCTGGCAAGATGACATGGACATCATCGGCCAACCGGTCGATTGGGCCGGGATCAACTATTATACCCGGGCCGTGATTGCACCCGATGCCGATAGCCCATGGCCCGGCCTAAAAGCCGTCGAAGGCCCATTGCCGAAAACATTTATGGATTGGGAAATTTTCCCCGAAGGGATCTATAATTTCCTCAAACGCGCCGCAGCAGAGTACACAGGCGACTTGCCCCTTTATGTTACGGAAAATGGCATGGCTGCCCCAGATATCATCACCCCTGAAGGTAAGGTCGAAGATCCACATCGCACCGACTATCTAAACCTGCATCTGGAACAGGTGAAAAAGGCATGTGACGAAGGCGTCCCGGTTAAAGGGTACATGATGTGGTCTTTGCTGGACAATTATGAATGGGCCCTTGGCTACGAAAAACGCTTTGGCTTGGTCCATGTGGACTTTGACACCCTCGCACGTACGCCCAAAGAATCCTATTATGGTATCAAAGACGCTCTAAAGGACTAAAGCTTATGCGTGATGGGGACCATCATCTTGTCGTAGATATCGGCGGCACCAACACCCGAGTGGCTTGGGCCGATGGGGCCAGTGTGCTGCGCGATACGATCCAACGGTTTCGCAACGCCGACCATACCGGCATTGCGCCCATTTTGGAAAGCTATCTACAGGGCGAAAAGATCAATGGGGCGGTTTGCTTGGACATGGCGGGCCCTGTGCAAAACAACCGCGGCACATTGACCAACCTTGATTGGGAGGTCAGTCGCGAAAACGTAACAGCCGCTACAGGGGCCTCGCATGTTTGCGTTTTGAATGATCTGCAGGCACAGGGCTATGCTGTGCCCCATCTGGGACAAAGCAGCCTGTCACACATCATCCCGGCCTCTGGCACCCTGCCCGCCCAAGCCGCCAGTCTGGTGGTAAATGTGGGAACGGGTCTGAACGCGGCACAGGTCTTTCATCTCGACGGGCGCACATTGGTCCCACCTGCCGAGGCCGGGCATATTTCTCTAACGGCTATAACTGATAGAGAACGCCGTTTTGTGGATTGGCTGGAAAACGCACATCCACAGCCCGGTATGGAAGACGCCCTATCAGGCCGTGGCTTTGAACGCATCTATGCCTGGTTGGCAGAACAAAGCAATTGCCCAGCGAAATCCGCGTCAGAGATCATGCAATCCGCCAAATCTGATCCCATTGCTGATGATGCCATCCGCATGTTCTGTACCTTTATGGGACGCTACGCTGGCGATCTGGCTTTGATCACAGTTCCGGCTGGTGGTGTTTTCCTGTGTGGCGGTGTGGCTGGGCATTTCCAACCGTATTTAGCCAGTCACGGGTTTATCGATGCCTTCCGTGCCAAGGGACGGTTTTCCAATTTTATGGATCAGTTCCCAGTCTCACTGATCATTGACGACTATGCCGCACTGACCGGTTGTGCAGCACATTTGTGCGAGATTTTACAACATCGGTAGGATGCAGGCGGGGCAAGAACCCCGCCTGAATTCATGTTACAGTTTCAGTTGTGGCAACAGAACTTCAATGATCTTAGCCAGCTTCGCCGCCCCGATTGGTGCGCTTTCTTTTGTGTGTTCATGGCTGATGTTTTCATCGCTCAGCCCAGCCGCCATATTCGTCACAACGGACACGGCAGCACAGCGCAGTCCAAAGAAACGGCCCAGAATAACCTCTGGCACGGTCGACATGCCGACAACATCGGATCCCAACATCTTTAACATGCGAATTTCCGCTGGCGTTTCAAAACTGGGTCCTGAATACCACGCGTAAACACCGCTTTTGATGTCAATACCGGTCTCTTTTGCCGCCGCTTCAATCTGCATCCGGATATCAGGATCATACGCTTCGGTCATATTGACGAAACGACTATCGCTTGCTTCGCCAATTAAAGGGTTCAGTCCCGAGAAATTGATGTGGTCAGACAGGATCATCAAATCGCCCGGCGGAATGTCAGATCGGAACGACCCGCTGGCATTCGTTGCCAAAAGCGCGGTGGCCCCGAGGCCCGCGAGCACCTCCAAAGGAATCCGCATCGCATCTGCACGTCCATTTTCATAGTAATGCTCACGCCCAGAAAAAATCGCTACGCGCACCCCGTGCAAATCACCGATAACCAATTCGGCAGAATGCCCCGATACACCTGAATGCGGAAACCCCGGCAATTCAGAATAAGGGATGCGCACGCCTTCGACATCATTGGCCAACCGACCCAATCCAGAGCCCAATATGAGGCCAATGGAAACAGGTGCATCCCCAGCCTTTTCTCTAATTTTTTCAATCAGCTCTTTTGGCACTTTTTGGCCTCTCCGTTTTATTTATCTTTGGCTATTCGCATTTTGAGGAATAACTCAAAGTGTTTATTCTTTTACATTTTCATCCGAATTAGAATTATTTCCAAGATCTACAATTGACCCACGGTAAGCAATTCTTAACCCGCGTAAAGGCAAGGATCAGACAGTATACAAGTAATGTTGCAAGGGTCATCCAATGCCAGAGAACACCTTAACGGTCATAATCGGACGGTTTCAACCTTTTCATAGAGGGCATCGGAAACTATTCGAACATGCGAGCTCGATTTCCAAAGATGCTCTGGTTCTCATCGGGTCGGCCTTTCGCCCACGTACATCACGATATGCGTTTACTTGGAATGAACGGGCCAATTTCATCCAAACCGCATTGAAATCGGCCGGCATTGATCTGAATGTCACATGCCTACCGTTGGTCGATACGCTTTATGACGATTCAACATGGGCAGGAAATGTACGCACGGCAATTGACCTACATTTGCGCAACCATGTGATCGATCCTGAGCGAACGAAAATCGTACTCGTTGGCAATGACGAAATCGAAGGCAGTAAATATCTGAATGCCTTCCCGGAATATGAAACCCTGATCGTTGAGGCCGCCACATCAAAAGGCGTCACACTTAACGCAGCAGAGCTTCGAGATTCGATTTTCTTGGACAAATTCGAACGCGAAGAACTGTGCCAAATCTACGGCACGGCTGAAATCTATCAGTTGATGGCGTGGATGGAAAACAATTCCGACGCAGTTCAAAAAATTCGAGACGACGCCGAGTATTGCAAAAACCAGCGTGTCAGAATGCTGCGTTCCAGCAAAGGGTATGGGCATGAGATTCCCATGAACTGCGCTGAGGCAATCGTCACCCATAGTGGGCATATCCTACTGGTTGAACGCGATGATATGAATGGCATTCTGTCCCTACCGGGCCTGCCGCTAGACCGAGAAACCGCAATGGATGCGGCCATGCGGGCGCTAGAGGAACAAACACAGCTGCAAGTTCCCCAAGACATCCTAACCAATGCCACAACCGGGCGGATGGTGTTTGATCACCTAGAACGTTCTGATCGCGGTTGGTTGCGCACGGAAGCGTTCCATTTCGAGCTGGAAGAAACCCAATACCAACCCAAAATAACAGCGGGCGTTGGAATGAAGAGCGCGAAATGGCTACCGATCAATCAATTGACGCCTGACGTCTTGTTCGAAGACCATTTTGACATCATTCAGTCCATGATCCCGATTGTGCCCTTCGCATATAGTTCGGTTTTGATGAGCCAATATCAAATGGGCCTCGCCAATTCAGCCATCATGTAGCAGTATAGGCCCCAGCCGCTCCCCTAGCCCCAAAGCTTAGGTTCGGCATATGCGGCATATCCTGTGTCATAGTCTTCGGCGCTTTTTTCGATGGCTTTCATCTCGGCCATCATCTCGCCGACTGTAGGCACTTGATCGGTATCGTTGCGGTTCCACAGATCCGCGCGCATAACCGCTTTGGCGCATTGCGGATAGGCTTCGTCGATCTCAAAAACGACGACGGTTGCTGGCTGTTTGTCACCTTTGGCAAATCGTGCACGCAGCTTCGCATCATCGCTGACAAAAGCTTTGGCATTGACACGCAGCAATGTCCAAGAGCCAGGAACCATAAAGATCAGCGAACTGCGTGGATCTCGAATGATGTTGCGCAGGCTGTCTAAACGATTGTTGCCCCGCCAATCCGGCATCAAAAGCGTCTTGTCATCATAAATATCTACGACCGGGCCATCATCCCCACGTGGACTGCCATCTGTACCCTCGTCTCCAACCGTCGAAAGGATACAAAACCGGGATCCTTCGATCCATTTGCGATAGGTCGCGGTTAGATGAGGCGAAACTTTTAGCAAGGCCCCTTTAGGTGGTTCCCCGTAAAGGTCATGCAACGCATCTAGGCTATCGATTTTTGAAAACGTATCAGACGTGCTCATAGTCGGTTTCGGGATCAAACCCCGCCTCCTTCATCAATGCATTTGATGCGGGTTCAATCATATTTTTCAATTGCTCCAACATCTGATCACCCGGCAGCCCCGGTTCGATGACAGGCAAAAATTCCACCACCGCCAACCCCGGTTTGCGCATAATGCCCGTTCTGGGCCAAAAAAGCCCGACATTGCAGGCAACAGGCACACAAGGTTCACCTGTGGCTTCGTAAATCGCTGAAGTCCCTTTTTTATAAGGCAAGATCGCACCGGGGGCGACACGGGTGCCTTGGGGATAGATGATCAATTGGCCCGCCACATTGGCACCCATTTCCACATCATTCAGCATCTTTTTGATCGCAGCACCCTTTTTGCCACGATGAACCGGAATGCATCCCAAGCGAACGGCATATTGCCCAATCACTGGCATCCAGAGCAATTCACGTTTCATAATGAATTTTGCTGCCGGCAAAGCGTTGAATATCATTATGATATCCAAAAACGATTGATGCTTGGATGCGACCAGGACTTCGCCTTGTGGAACTGTTCCACGCACTTCTGTTTTAAGCCCGACAATAATGCGCGCGGTCCAACACACCCAGCGGCAATAAAGTTTACAAGCCGCACGCGCACCGTCGCGCGACACCAACGCATATGGAAGGTAGAGCAAACCGATCACAGGCATCGCCAGATACATTTGCCCCACAAACAACAGTGACAAAAACCATCTCATTATACGAATTCCTCTTCGAATAGTGGTCCTAAGCCAAGCGGCGTAAAACACGTCGCGATGCAACATAGGTCGCTATAAACGCCACACAGGCCGTCAAAACAGGCACCAGAATTGGCACCAACCAGTGCCAGCCTTTAAAGCCCAACCCTGTTAAGAACGCCCCGGCCTCCGCATTTGACGGCATCAACATTACGGCGATAAAGCCAGCAGCCGTTCCCAGAGACGCGCCAACAAGGCTACGCAATGTGAAACGGCGTATGAAGGCGGTCGCGATATAGCTATCTGTCGCCCCCACAAGGCGCAAAACAGCAATAATTTGGGCATTGGCCGCCAACGCGGCATTTGCTGCCAATGTCACAATCGATGCGATCGTCAGCGAAATCAGGAGAATCGAAAACCAGCCAAATACGCGCAGTCGCGTTGCCGCCTTTACCAAGGGTGTGCGCCAACTGGCATGGTCATCTAACACAGCGCCGGGCACTTCGGCTTGCAAACGCAACCGCAATCCTTGCGCGTCAAACCCACGCCCATCTTGAGTGATTTCAATCAGACGTGGGATCGTTAGCTTATCCGCAGGCAAATCAGGCCCAAACCAAGGTTCTAACAACGCCTGCACCTCGTCATCATCCAAAGCACGCGCAGATGACACGCCTTCGGTCTGCGACAAGATCCGTAAAGCTGCTTCCGTTTGAACATCTTGCTGACCATCAGGTGCGGAAATACGCAATGTCGATGCGCGGGCCAGATCATCCCCCCAACTCTGCGCAAGCCGCCCAGATGCCAAGGCAACCGCCAACGCAAATACCGCCAAAAACGCCATGGCCGCCGCTGAAAACAAGGTCAGACCCACTGTAAAGCCGCTAGGTGGCACAATTCGATCGGCAGCTTTGTTGCCAACCCAAAGGGATTTAAGAGTTTCAAAGATAGAAATGCTCACAAATCCGCTCCGGCAGCATGCAGTGTTCTATTTGAAATCCGCAACACACGGGCCTGAACCTCGGCTTTGGCCGCACGGATCAGCGCCATATCATGCGTGGCGATAAGAATCGTTTTGCCCATTTTGTTCAACTCGATCAGCAGGCGCAGCAGACGTTGGGACATCTCCCAATCCACATTTCCCGTTGGTTCGTCAGCCAAAATAACCTCTGGTGACATAATGACAGCGCGGGCCAAAGCCGCACGTTGGCGTTCCCCACCAGACAATTCCGGCGGCAATGCGCCGATCCGTCCCGACAGGCCAACCCAATTCATCAATTCAAACAAATTCTCGCTTTGATCTGCGACCGACTGGCCAGAAACAGACAATGGCAGCGCGATATTATCCTCGACAGGTAAGTGGTCCAAAAACTGACAATCCTGATGCACCACGCCAATCCGGCGACGGATCATTGCGATGGCGGTTCGATTGCTTGGATGAATGTGACCACCAAAAACCCGTAGATCACCGCGCGTTGGCGTCAACGCGGCATAGCAGAGTTTGAGAAATGTTGTTTTTCCCGCACCACTAGGACCCGTTAGAAAGTGAAACGATCCGGGTGCGATTTCGAGCGAAATATTTTCCAATATCGCATCACCACTATAGCCATAAGCTACATCGTTAAACTCGATCACAGCGCGCCCCGCTTTCCCCGACCTATGCTGTTTCTGCCGCAGCTGCATGTGTCTTGCAATGGATGTGTCCTTTGTTTTGAACTTTTCCCTTTAAACCAGATGCCTAATCTTGGAAAAGGGAGGAAACTAATAATGGACCGAGATCGATGAGCACCGTTCGGCTGACTTGCCCAAATTGCAAAGCGCAATATGAAGTGCCGCTGGATGTTATTCCAGACACTGGGCGCGACGTCCAGTGTTCGAATTGTTCCTTCACTTGGTTTCAAGTTCACCCTGACAGCATCAGCGACGAACCAGACGACGCCCCAGTTGGGCTAGACAGTGACACATCGAAACCAACTGAACCCGGCTTTGACACCGCCGATGACGAAGAAGCTGAGGCGATCGAAAAGGATTTTGATCAGCCCCGTCCCCGTTTGGACCCCGCGATAGCAGATATTTTGCGCGGTGAAGCCGCTTTGGAAATCAGCAAACGCAACACTGAGCGTGCAGAACCACCCGCCACGGCAGACCTTAAGGATGCTTCCGAGACCACGGCGGTAAACGACGCCATGACATCACCATTTGACCATGATCTGATCAGTCGCGTCGTACGAGGTGAGCCACTTGATGATGATAGCCTCGATACCGAAAACAGCGATACGGCGACCGCAGAATCCGTCACGCCACGACGCACACTTTTGCCCGATGTAGAGACAGTAAAAGACACGTTGAACCCAAATGATGATGGCCCGCAAAAAGATCTGACCGATGATCCAGATCACGCAGTGGATCAAGCCAAAGGCGCAGGTAATACTGCATTTAAGCGCGGCTTTGCATCCATGCTGATCATCGCGGCCTTGGCTTTGGGCGTCTATATGGCCGCCCCGCAAATGTCAGGGCAATTTCCAAAAGCTGCACCCGCGCTTTCCACCTATGTGAATTGGGTCAATCAAAGACGGGCCCAATTAACGCAAGGTGCCTCCAAGATCGTGCTGCAATTCGAAAACATGATAGACAATCTATCGTCTCCTACACAGTCCGATTCAGGGGAATAAGCGGCAATACAGACCAATCTGTAACCGCGTCTCTTTCGTCGCTTTTTATTTAGCCCAAAAGAAAAGGCCGCCCAAAATGGGCGGCCTAAAAACAATACCTGTTACCAAAATCGGCTAGCGCTTTAGACGTTTACACTGTCTTTCAAAGCTTTCGCGATGGTCACTTTGACCTGCTTATCAGCCTCTTTCTTGATCTGATCGCCTGTCGCTGGGTTACGAACCATGCGCTCTGGGCGTTCTTTACAATAGAACTTGCCGACACCTGGCAATGTCACTGCACCGCCGCCAGCTACCTCAGACGTGATGAGATCAGTCAGCGCTTCCAAAGCCACTGTTGCTGATTTTTTGTCACTGTCCATTTTCTCAGCAAGTGCTGCAACAAGCTGAGTTTTCGTCATTGGCTTCGCCATTTATTGGTCTCCTTATCCGCCCCATCGGGCCGCATGAATCGGACTTATCAGGAATTTTCCCCGCAACACAAGGTTGCGAGCACATGTTTCCTGCGGATAAGCCTTATTTTGCTAAGGGTATTGCGCATTTGCCGCCCTAAAAGCAGCGTTACAAAAAGGCGGTTTCCTCAAAGCTGCGCAATTTGCGGCTATGGATGCGTTCCAGCGGCATATTATGCAGCGCCTCCATCGCGCGGATTCCAATCATGAGATGGCGTGAGACTTGGGTTTTATAGAAATCTGATGCCATGCCGGGCAGCTTTAATTCGCCATGAAGCGGCTTGTCCGAAACGCATAGCAAGGTGCCGTAGGGTACACGGAATCGGAAACCATTGGCCGCAATCGTTGCTGATTCCATATCCAAAGCCACTGCACGTGATTGGCTAAGACGCTGCACTGGTCCTTCTTGGTCGCGCAATTCCCAATTTCGGTTATCAACGCTGGCCACGGTACCCGTGCGCATGATCCGCTTTAGATCATAGCCTTCCAATTGGGTTTCTGCCGCAACGGCATTTTCCAACGCAATCTGGATTTCTGCCAAGGCAGGGATCGGCACCCAAACTGGCAAATCATCATCCAATACTTTGTCTTCACGCAGATAGGCATGGGCGAGAACAAAATCACCCAAGCTTTGTGAATTGCGCAGACCTGCACAATGTCCGACCATCAGCCATGCATGCGGACGCAAGACTGCAATATGGTCCGTCGCCGTCTTAGCATTGGATGGACCAACCCCAATATTCACCAACGTGATGCCACCACCATCTTTGCGTTTCAGGTGGTAGGTCGGCATTTGCGGCATTTTGCTGACTTCAGGGATCTCTTGATCCGGCGTGGTGATCTCAACATTCCCGGTCGATACAAAGCTTGTATAACCGCTATCTGGATCCCCTATCATTTTGCGCGCATAGGCTTCGAATTCGCTGACATAGAACTGGTAGTTCGTGAACAGAACATGGTTTTGGAAATGGTCAGGATCGGTCGCAGTGTAATGGGACAAACGTGCTAGCGAATAGTCCACCCTTTGCGCGGTGAACATGGCCAAAGGTTCTGTTCCATCCGCTGCGGGTTTGAACACACCATTGACGATATCATCGTTTGTCGTGGCAAGATCAGGAACATCAAAAACATCACGCAGAATAAAATCCGCCGCCCCGTCCTGCGGCACTGTGATGTCAGGAAAATTCGCGACGGCAAAATGCACCGGCATCGGCGTGTCAGACGTGCCAATGCTAACCGAAACACCATGATTGGCAAACAACCAGCCGATTTGCTGCTTGAGATAGGACCGAAACAGCGTCGGACGTGTGATTGTTGTGGCAAATTCCCCCGGATGGGACACATGGCCAAAGCTCAAACGGCTGTCCATTTTGGCATATGTCGCCACAGAAATGCGGATTTCTGGGTAATAGGCACGGATTCGGCTGCCCGGATGCCCATTCGCCATCGCATTCATAAATTGGTCTTTCAAAAAGATCGTCGCACTTTCGTACAGTTCACATAAACGGGCGACCGCCTTTTCAGGGTCTGTGAACATCTCGGCGTCCGGCGTATCCGGGGTTACAATTTCCAGCGTCTCTGTACGAAAATTCATCTTTTTTTCCTTCTTTTTACCAAGTTTGACAGAGCGCAGGACAAGGTGCAAGCCACGACCCCCGAATTCACAATTTCGCGTATTGATGCCAGTATCCCACCGACATGGTAGGGCTGCTCTTGCCCTATTGTCACACAGATGCGATGCAGTCTTATGACAAAAACGCTACTTTCACTTGGTCACGGGTTCAGCGCCAAAGCCTTGGCGCGTCGTTTGCTACCTCAGGGGTGGCGGATTTTTGGAACCACACGGTCAGAGGACAAATTTTCTGCCCTAGCTGCAAACGGGGTAACGCCGCTGTTATGGGGTCGCGATGCTTTGCGCGATGCAGTGCAACAAGCAGATCATATTTTGATTTCGGCAGGGCCAAAAGACGCAACAGATCCCTCTTTGGAATTGATCGGAGCAGACATCGCTGAAAGAGCGTCGCATTTGGAATGGGTTGGCTACCTGTCTACGACCGGCGTTTACGGCGATCACAAAGGGGGATGGGTGGATGAAGACACCCCCATCGATCCTTCGACGAAACGCGGGCAAGCGCGTATGCGCGCCGAAGCTGATTGGCTGGCCATTCCTGATCTGCCCGTACATATCTTTCGCTTGGCAGGCATATACGGTCCCGGGCGAGGCCCCTTTGCCAAATTACGCAATGGAACGGCCAAACGCATTATCAAACCAAATCAGGTGTTTTCCCGCATTCATGTGGAAGATATCGCCACGGTCCTAGCCGCGTCGATCGCGCAACCAAACCCGGGACGCATTTACAATGTCTGCGACAACAACCCTGCCCCGCCTCAAGATGTGTTGGCCTATGCAGCCAAACTATTGGGGATGCCCGCCCCACCCGAGGTAGATTTTGAAACAGCCGAAATGCGCCCCATGGCCCGCAGTTTCTATTCCGACAGCAAAAGCGTCAGCAACAAACGCATCCTAACCGAGCTGGGTGTGGAATTAACCTATCCGACCTATCAAGAAGGGTTACGCAAAGTGTTGCGGGATGAGGCAGAGGCCTAGCCCGCAACCTCACGCACCTTATCGGCGATCTGATCAGCATTCATCGCGGCGACTTCATACATATGCTCTGGGCTTGCCTGATCGATGAAAATGTCCGGCAACACCATCGAGCGAAATTTAAGACCGTAATCAAACACACCTTCATCTGACAACAACTGTGCCACATGGGATCCAAATCCGCCCACGGCGCCTTCTTCGATGGTGATCAGCGCATCATGGTCTGCGGCAAGTTTCAGGATCATATCGCGATCCAGAGGTTTGGCAAAACGCGCATCCGCAATGGTTGGCGCAATCCCTTCGGCCACGAGCATTTCGCAGGCTTTTTCGACCTCAGACAAACGGGTGCCGAAACTAAGGATCGCAACCCCCTGCCCTTCACGGATCATCCGTCCTTTGCCGATCGTCAGCACCTCGCCACGATCAGGCATGTCCACCCCAGTGCCTTCACCACGGGGATAGCGGAATGCGATTGGGCCCTCGTCATGGGCCACCGCCGTCGCCACCATATGTTTCAGTTCAGCTTCATCAGCCGCCGCCATGACGACCATTCCCGGCAGGTTGGCCAGGAAAGCCACATCGAAACTGCCAGCATGGGTTGCCCCATCCGCGCCAACCAGCCCCGCACGGTCTATGGCAAAGCGCACTGGCAGGCGCTGGATCGCGACGTCATGCACCACCTGATCATACCCGCGCTGCAGGAATGTCGAATACATCGCGCAAAATGGCTTCATTCCACCGGCAGCAAGACCCGCACAGAAGGTCACGCCGTGCTGTTCGGCAATGCCAACATCAAAACAGCGGCTCGGGTAGCGTTCAGCGAACAGATCCAAGCCCGTACCATCCGGCATGGCCGCAGTCACGGCGCAGACCCGACTGTCCTCGGCCGCATGCTGTAACAAAGCATCTGCAAAAACACGCGTGTAGCTTGGCGCATTGGATTGCTTCTTGGCCTGTTTGCCGGTCAAAACGTCGAACTTACCGCGCGCGTGACCGCGATCCGCAGCATGTTCAGCAGGCGCATAGCCTTTGCCCTTTTTCGTGATCGCATGGATCAAAACAGGACCCGTTGCCCGTTCACGCACCGTGCGCAACAGTGGCAGCAGCTGATCCATGTCATGCCCATCGACAGGACCGATATAGGAAAACCCAAGCTCTTCGAAAAGCGTGCCACCCATGGCCATGCCTTTCAGCGCTTCTTTCGCGCGTTTGGCACCTTCCCGGAAGGGCGGGGGCAGGAAACTAACCGCACCTTTAGCAGCGGCCTTTAATTCCTGAAACGGACCTTCAGAATACAACCGCGTTAGATAAGACGACATTGCGCCAGTTGGCGGCGCAATCGACATATCGTTGTCATTCAGGATCACGATCAAACGTTTGCCCAAATGGCCCGCATTGTTCAGCGCCTCAAAAGCCATGCCTGCGCTGATCGATCCATCCCCGATAACGGCAATCGCATCACCAGCGCCCGTGTCGTCGCAGGACCCGCCCAGATCCCGGGCCACGGAAAACCCTAGTGCCGCGGAAATGGACGTAGAACTATGCGCCGCACCAAACGGATCATATGGGCTTTCACTGCGTTTGGTAAAACCGGATAGACCGTCCTTTTGGCGCAGGCTGCGCATGCGATCCCGTCGACCCGTCAGAATTTTATGCGGATAACATTGATGGGACACGTCCCAGATCAATTTGTCGCGTGGTGTGTCAAACACCGCATGCAAAGCCACGGTCAGCTCGACAACACCCAGCCCAGCACCCAAATGCCCGCCCGTTTCAGAGACGACTGACACAACTTCTTGACGCAGTTCATCTGCGACTTGCGACAGCTCGGCATCGCTGAATGTTTTCAGATCATGCGGAAATTCAACCTGATCCAATAATGGCGTGACCGGACGGTTCATTCAATAGCACCCAAACTTTAGTTGCGACGTGTGATGACAAAATGCGCGGTCTCGCGCAAGACCTCAGCGTCATCTCCGTATACAGTCAGACATTCGCAGGCGTCGTGCACAAGCTGTGCAGCGCGCGCTTTCGCCGCATCCAGACCCAGCAAAGAGACAAAGGTCGCTTTGCCGCGTGCCTCGTCTTTGCCAACGGCCTTGCCAGTCACATCCGCATCCCCTTCCACATCCAAGACATCGTCCCAAATTTGAAAGGCCAGCCCTAATTTATCGCCGTAGTCCCTAAAGGGTTGCGGATCATGACCTGCCATGATCGCACCGGCCTGTGCCGACCACATAATCAACGCCCCAGTTTTACCCGCCTGTAACGTGATGATCTGATCCAACGTGAGAGGTTCGTCCGCCGTTTCAGCAGCAATATCCATCGCCTGCCCGCCGACCATGCCCTGCACACCGGCTGCTTTCGCCAGATCGGTGATCAGACGCAGCTTGCTGCCATCATCACATGTTGCGCGCGACACCAGTTCAAAGGCAAAAGATTGCAACGCGTCACCAGCCAAAATTGCGGTCGCTTCATCCCATTTGCGATGAACCGTCGGTTGGCCACGCCGCAAATCATCATCATCCATTGCAGGCAGATCGTCATGGATCAATGAATAGCTGTGCAATGCTTCAATCGCAGCTGCAACAGGAAGCGCGTCGTTCTGAGAAACGCCGCAAACACGTGCGCTTTCCAAAACCAAGAACCCACGCAAGCATTTCCCACCAACAACAGAATATCGCATGGCATCTGCCACGGAACCTTCGAGATGTTGCATCTGATCTTGTAAATAGCCAAGGCACTGTGCAGACGCATCGGCCAACGCAGCGGCAAAGCCCGCATGCCCCGCATCCGCACGGCCATCAAACATCTGTGCCTGCGTCACTTATAGGCCCTCGACCGGTTTTGTCCCTGTCGGTTGCCCCTCAGCATCCAAAGTGATCGCCGCCACTTTTTCCTCGGCCTCTTTCAGCTTTGTGTCGCAATAGGCACGCAATTTTGAGCCACGTTCATACAACGCAATCGATTGTTCCAACGGAACCTCGCCACGCTCTAACTGACCCACGACATTTTCCAGTGCAGCCATTGCTTCTTCAAAGCTCATCTGTTCAATCGGCGTCTCGGTCATTTTCGCCCCCAGTCGTTCGTTTGCCTATCCTGACACAGCAATCCTGTGATCATGGTCCAGACCACATCCCGATAGGAAAGTCGAGGCCAAGTCGCACGCTGCGTTTAATCAGGGGCCAACATATATCCTGCGCCACGCACAGTTTGCAAATAGCGAGGCTGTTTCGGATCCTCTTCAATTTTGCGACGCAGCCGCGTGATTTGAACATCTACAGCGCGCTCTTGCGCCTGACCTTTGTCACGCCCCAAATCTTCTACCAGTTTCGTGCGGCTGATCGGTTCTCCGGGTTTGTTCGAAAAGATGCGCATAAGCTGGACTTCCGTCGCCGTAAGTCGAACAATATCTTCCCCGCGCCACATCTCACCACGTTCCAAATCATACCGTATGGGCCCCAATTGCATCAGCTTTGGACCAGAATTCGCATCATCTGTTTTTGGCAACCGGCGTAAAATTGCGTTGATACGCAACAGCAATTCCTTGGGCTCAAATGGTTTGGCAAGATAGTCATCTGCCCCAGCTTCAAGCCCAGCAATCCGATCATCTGTTTCAGAACGCGCAGTTAGCAACAAAACTGGGGTTTCGCCTGTCTCGCGAACCCATTTCGTCAGGCTGACACCGTCTTCTCCAGGCATCATCACATCCAAAACAATGAGGTCAAAATCAAGCCCGGCCAAAATGCGCCGCGCATGCGCGGCATCACGTGCCGCACTTACCAAGAAACCGTTTTTGATCAAAAATTTCTGCAAAAGAACGCGGATGCGCTCGTCGTCATCAACGATCAACAGATGTGGATCCAATTCACTCATCACACAATGCCCTTATTTCCTCCCATAAATCCGGATCACGACCGCGCTTCGCGCAACGCACGATATTTGCTGCGCATTTCCTGATCCATCATCGCTTCTAACACCTTTCTAAAGCCACTGACGGCCTCAGGTCCAGCATGACGAAATGCGCTGCGCATACGAGCCGTTTGCGCATCTGACAATTCACGTTCCAATACTTGGCCTGCCTGAGTTAAAAACAAGTGTCTTTCACGCTTATCAGCGCGACCAACGCGGCTTTCGACAATGCCATCTTCAACCAGTTTTCGCAAAACACGGTTTAAAGATTGCTTCGTGACCCCAAGAATAAGCAAGAGGTTGCGCACTGTGGTGCCCGGCATCGCGTGGATAAAATGTATCGCTCTATGATGCGCGCGCCCGTAGTCACGTGTCTCTAAGATCTTATCGGGATCGGCCGTAAAGCCGCGATAGGCAAAGAACATGGCCTCGATACCCTGACGCAATTGATCATCGGTCAAAAACAGCAAAGATTCGCCACTAGATGACTGACCCGGGCCATCTGGACCATGGTGTATTATGTCAGGTGTTTTAGTTGCATTCATCGCAGGACCTCCTAAATTTATTTTATGTCAGCTTTGTTGACATTCCAACCCCCAACTGCTAGCTATCCTTGGCTTTTCTTGCACTATTATGTCCGAACCGGACCAATCTGCGCAACTAAATAACTCAATTGAGCGCAAAGGAGACCCCAATGGCCGAGATGCCTTATGACAATCGTGACGGTAAGATCTGGATGGACGGCCAATTGGTCGACTGGCGCGATGCAAATGTCCACTTGCTCAGCCATGCCCTGCATTATGCGTCTTCTGTTTTTGAAGGCGAGCGCGCATATGGCGGGAAAATTTTCCTATCCCGCAAGCACTCAGAGCGCCTGCATTTTTCCGCAAACGAGCTAGATTTTCAGATTCCGTACACTGTGGACGAACTGGAAGCCGCAAAAATGGAAGTCATGCAGGCAAATGGTCTGTCTGATGCCTATGTGCGCGCGGTTGCATGGCGTGGCGCAGGCCAAGATATGGGTGTCGCATCCTCACGCAATCCAGTTCGTGTCGCTATTGCCGCATGGGAATGGGGCAATTACTATGGTGACGCCAAATTTAAGGGCGCCAAGCTGGATATTGCGAAATGGAAACGCCCAGATCCCGCCACGATCCCACATCGTGCCAAGGCCGCAGGCCTATACATGATTTGCACCTTGTCCAAGCATGCCGCCGAGGCAAAAGGCTGTTCCGATGCCATGATGTTTGACTATCGCGGTTACGTGGCTGAAGCGACAGGCGCGAATATCTTTTTCGTCAAAGACGGCGAAGTACATACGCCAAAACCAGATGCGTTCCTGAACGGCCTTACACGTCAGACCGTTATTGGCATGTTGAAAGACCGTCAGGTCAAAGTGCATGAGCGTCATATCGAACCTGGCGAATTGGAAACGTTCCAACAATGCTGGCTCACAGGCTCAGCAGCGGAAGTGACACCAGTTGGTCAAATCGGCGATTATAATTTTGAAGTTGGCTCGCTGACACGTGCCATGACCGAAGGATATGAAAAGCTGGTGCGCAGCTAAGTTGTGCACCGCTTTGCATGGGCAGGTATCCTTCTAAAGGATTGCTTGCTTCATCCCAAAGTTCCTGAATCAAAAAACGGCGCGATATCGCGCCGTTTTTTGCTTGATTGTGGATATAAGACGTTACTGAGCCTGAATCGCACGCAACATCGATGTATTGGATTGAATAGCCATATTCAATTCAACAATCTTGGCCAAACGATCCTCGATCTCATCCTGACAGGTGTCCAACTGTTCAACGATGCCCACCAGTGAATCGCCAGATTGATTCAACGTCGCACTTTCAATCTTACACATCATACGTGTTGAGCTTAGGCCAGTCACATAGCGTTTCATATCCAGAACCGAACGCGACAGGCGTGCGGCCTCAATTTCAACCGATTTCAAGGAATTCATGGTTTCTTCACGGAACTGTCTCGCGTCTTTTTCAAGACCCTCTTTATCCAACCCATTGTTTTCCACAGCGCTGGCTGTGCTATTGATCAAATCGGATGCCAATTGCTTTTGCAGATATTGCAGGCCAGCCAGAAACTGCCCCTCCATCACGGCCTTGCTGATCAACCCATAAGTACTTTTATCGCCATCGATAAAGTCTTTTACCCATGTTGCCATTTCATCCAGCATCGAACCATAATTGACGGAAATCGCACTGATAGGTCCGCCAGAGTTTTCCAGACGCGACGCGATGATTCGCATGTTCATGGGAACCGCGCGAATGGCCTTAAAACTTTCCATAAGGTCAGCGGTTTCATGACGAATGTCCGCCAGCGTTTTGGACATTGCTATGAACCGCGTGATGGATTGTTCTTCCGGCAATTCAGCATGGCGCCCACGCTCTACGATTTCCGCGCTAAGCGCGTCAGACATGAAGTTTTCGTATTTGCTGTAACCAAGTTCACCAATACGCTCTAGCAGCAGTTCAGCACTGCGTTTTGGCGTCATACCGTTTGCTTCTTCCTCTAAGAGTTCAGCGTACAGTTCTTTCGACTTTGTAAACATCTCGGAATGTGGCTTGATACGTAGGGAAATGAACCCTGTTTCAACCGGCCAAACCACTGCATAGACCCAGTAATAACGACCATCTTTGGCTTTATTCTTGACATAAGCGCCGATACGCTTGCCATCTTTTAGGAATTCCCAATAAAGCTGGAACAACCCTTTGGGCATGTCGGGATGGCGAATAAGCTTATGTGGTGCCCCCTTAAGCTCGCCCCAGTCATATCCAGAAATGCGTTCAAACGCGCCATTCCCTTCCTCAATCACCCCGCGGCTATCTGTACGAGAATACAAAATCTCGCGATCATCAAAGGGAACTTCCGAACCGGAACTGCCGGTGGCGCGCACCTGCGTGTGAAGAGAGGGATCCAACTGGGTCATAACAAATCCTAATTACAAGACTTGTCGCCACCATGACCGCAATCCATTTCGAAAGCGTTTACCTGTAAAATTGCACGTAAAAGCTTATCCCGGACTCATCCCACGCATTTTTTCGGATCTCCGGCGCAAAACTTCGACCGTTGTCAAAAGGGCAATCGAAATAACCACAAGGATCGTCGCACAGGCCAAGATCGTCGGCGAAATTTGTTCACGCAATCCCACAAACATTTGCCAGGGCAACGTTTGTTGCTTGGCCGACCCGACGAAAAGGACAACAACGACTTCATCGAATGAGGTGATAAATGCGAACAAACCGCCAGATATGACACCGGGTAGGATCAAAGGCATCTGAACGCGGAAGAACGTCGTCACAGGATCAGCCCCCATATTGGCAGCCGCGCGTGTCAGCGAGCGATCAAAACCAACCAAAGTTGCCGTCACAGTGATAATCACAAAAGGAATACCTAAAACCGCATGCGCCAAGACGACCCCCCAATAGGTGCCCTGCATGCCGATTTTGGAATAGAAGAAATACATACCAGCCGCCGAGATAATCAATGGAACGATCATCGGCGAAATCAGGATGGCCATGATCGCGCGTTTAAAGGGCACATGATCTGAACTGAGGCCAATTGCGGCCAAGGTACCAAGGGATACGGAAATCAGCGTCGCAACCGGAGCGATTTTAACCGAATTGGCGACGGCAGATGTCCACTCACTGTTGGTGAAGAAATCGCGATAATGCTTCAGACTATAGCCTGCAGGATCAAGGCGTAGCATTTCCGGTGTGAAGGTGAAAAAATCCTGCGCGTTAAAGCTCAGCGGCATGACAACCAGAATAGGTGTGATCAAAAACGCAAAGATCGCAGCGCAAATCAAAAGAAAGCCGTAATGCCAAAGCACCTGACCGGATGTTAAATAGGGCGCAAGATGGGCCCGGTAGCGCCCTTCGCCGATCCAATAAATGAACCATCCAAACAGCCAGCCAAATATCAGCCCCAACACCAGCCCCATAGTCCCTGTTAGAATTAATCCCAACGCGGAAATAGCGGCCAAAATCACCCAACGGACCACGCGTTCCTGACCGTTGCCCAGCGACATGGACCCGTAGGCCAACACCGCCAGCAGGCCGGCCCCGATTAAAATACCCAACAAAGCCGATCCGTTCGCCACACCAACAAACAGACCAATCACACCGCCCAAAGCCCCGGGCGCGCCGATTTTCAACGGTGTGGCGGGCTTAAAAGTTTCGCTCATAACAGCCATAGATCAGCCCCCCAGCTTAACATTGTCGATGCCAACGATACGGTCATAAGCCCAGTACAGGAGTAGAACCGCAGCCAGCAGGATGGCACCCAGTGCCGCGCCCAAACCCCAGTTCAGGCTAGATGAAATGTGATACGCGATGCGGTTCGAAATGAACGTACCTGTGTTACCACCCACGATCGCCGGCGTGATGTAATAGCCAATCGCCATAATGAACACGAGGATCGACCCCGCCCCGATGCCCGGTACGCTTTGTGGGAAATAGACGCGCCAGAAAGCTGTCCAGTTGTTTGCACCAAGGCTTTTCGCCGCACGGACATAGGAGGGTGGGATTGTGCTCATCACAGAAAACATCGGCAAGATCATGAAGGGCAACAGGATATGGGTCATCGCGATGATTGTACCCAACTGATTGTTGATCAAAGCCAGTCGATTGTCATCGGCAATCAGCCCCATCCAAACCAAGACTTCATTGATGACACCTTGTTGTTGCAACATCACCTTCCAAGCGGATGTTCGCACCAAGAGCGATGTCCAGAATGGCAACAGAACAAGGATCATCAAAAGGTTGGCCTGACGCAAAGGCAGATTGCTCAAAAGATATGCCACAGGATAGGCCAGCAAAATGCAGGAGAACGTAATGACCAAGCTCATATAGATCGTACGGCTAAACAGCAGACCATAGACCCGTTCTTTTTCCGGACGGAATTCAGCACCATCCGGCGTCAGCTTCATATCCACAGCATTTAGAAAGTAACCGGTCGTCGCCTTTGGGCTATAGGTTTGGATCGTGCGCCAGATTTCGATATTCACCCAGCCATCATGCGCGTCTGCGAAACCCATCGCAAAGGTCGGAATGTCCACTGTTCCAGATTGAACCAATTGCGACGCTTCGGCCAACCGGTCTGCGCCCGGTCCGGAATAGGCCGACACATCTGTCTGCTCTAGATCGTTAAAAAGCGCGATATGTACAAGGCCCCAAGGCTCTTCGCGTCCCAAACGTTTGCGTGGATCTTCTTCTTTTAGGAATGTCTGGAATTCGGCGTAGGCTTCGACTGTGTTGGGCAGTAGCGTGACGATTTCGGCATTCGGCACAAAGTTGGGCGCCTCTTCTGCGCGCGCGTCTTTGGCTATAGCAACCCAATCGGCATCCCCCATCAGGTCAAGCCAAGGCTCTGCCTCGTCCCAATCCTTGTCCAGATCTTTTAATGGATCCAAATAAGCATCCGCGATCTTATCCATGCCGCGGCCGGATTGCCGGAACATAGACGAAAGACCTGTGCGCTCATAGTTGAGGCGCGTGCCCAATTTCGTGTGATCTTTGCGCTCTTTCGCCAGAAAAAGGTCGTAAAACGCAGCTTCGTACACATCTTCACCGGGCAGTTCGCCAGTGGCGCTATCCCAGTCTTTGAGCAATGTGGTGCTGCGTGGCATTGTATTTGAGACAATACTGTTCTCGACAGAGCGATACAGCATGTCGAAAATTGGTGCGACAAAGGTCAGAAGAACAAACAACAGCAAGGGCGCAATCAGCATCAAAGCTTGAATTTTACGGCGACGCAAAGAGCGCGCCAGCGAACGCTTTAATGTCGTGCCATCTGCCGCCAACATTGGCCCATCTTGCTGCGCCTGATCGCCCGCAGGCATTTGCACATCTGTCATCGCCAACCATCCCAATAGTGCTGATGTCGTTCAAAGATCCCGGCCGATCGAACCGGCCGGGAGACTGTCAGGTCAAGCGAGACTTATTTCGCCAACCAAGCTTGGAATTTCGCGTCGATATCATCGCGATAATCTGCCCAGAACTCATAGTTGTTCAGCAAAGTATTCTGCGCATTTGCAGGATCTGTTGGCATATGTGGTGCCATATCGATGCCTAGATCAGCGTGCTTGCCAACCAATGGAGCCGAAGACATACGTGCTGGGCCGTAAGAGATGTATTTCGCTTGATCCGCCAGACGCTGTGTATCTGTCGCGAACTTCAAGAATTCTTTGACGGCAGCCAAACGTTCTTCGGACAGACCTTCAGGAATGATCCAACCGTCGATGTCGAACAATTGCGCGTCCCAAAGCATAGCAACTGGTTGCTTTTGCTCTTCGATTACAGAGAACAGACGACCGTTATAGGTTGATCCCATAACCACTTCACCATCCGCCAAAAGCTGAGGCGTGTCAGCACCTGCGGACCACCAAACGGTTTCAGCCTTGATTGTGTCTAGCTTAGCCAGGGCTTTCTCTTGGCCTTCTTCGGTGCTGAGAACATCATAGATATCTTCTTTTGCGACACCGTCACACATCAAAGCCCATTCCATGTTGCCGATTGGCTTTTTCGCCAAAGCACGCTTGCCAGGATAAGCTTCTAGATCAAAGACATCACAGATGCTGGAAGGTGCCGTATCGCCGACAAGATCCGTGCGGTAGCCAAAGGTTGTGGAATACACGATCTGTGGGATGAAGCAGTCGGATACGATCATATCGCCGAAATCTTCGGAGGCTGGCGTGCCATCCGGTGCTGCTGCCAGATCTTCATCAGGATCGATTTCAACCGCCAGACCTTCGTCGCACAAACGCATCGCGTCTGCGGCTTCGACGTCAACCAGATCCCATGTAACATTGCCAGCTTCGGACATTGCACGCAGCTTTGCCACGGCCTCTGAAGAACTTTCGTCCCAGTTAAACGACATGCCTGTCATTTCTGCATAGGGTTCAGAATAGGCGCGGCTTTGGGATTTTTGGTATGCACCACCCCAGCTTACAAGAGTCAGGTTTTCCACTTCTGCGGCCACTGACACAGCTGTCATTGCTGTCAGCGCGGTGCTAGCAAGAAAAAGTTTGGTGAGTTTCATTTATTTAAGCTCCCTGTTTGCCCGAAGAGGTTTTATGCCGGGTATCGGGCTTTGCCCGGCTCTCTTTGTCCGCCCCCTTTGACGTGGGGCGTGCAAAAAATACTAATGTGCGTCCAAAGCGCGGCAATCATCCGGCAGCCAGCCAATTTCGATCATTTCGCCCGGTTTCAGGCGCGTTTGATCTGGTGCATTGCGGCTTTTGATAATGAAATCATCATTGCCCGCCACGCTAAGGCGCGTGCGGAACATGTCACCCATATAGATGAATTCCTTGACCTCGGCCTTCAACAGATGCGCACCTTCTTGCAGGCGGTCTTTGTTGAATTCCACACGTTCAGGACGGATCGAGACACGGGTTTTGTCGCCGATGCCGGATACATTGATTGGCTTGGCATCAATGACCGCTCCATTGGCCAGTTCAACCAAACACGTTTCGCCACTCATCTCTTTGACGGTGCCCTCAAGCGTATTATTTTCGCCAATGAACTGTGCCACGAAACTGTTGGATGGTGTTTCGTATAATTCGTCAGGGGGGGCCAATTGCTGAATCCGCCCATCGTTAAAGACGGCAACGCGATCAGACATGGTCAACGCCTCTGTCTGGTCATGCGTCACATAGACTGTCGTGATCCCCAGATCATGTGCCAGACGGGTGATTTCAAATTGCATCTTTTCACGCAGCTGTTTGTCCAACGCGCCCAAAGGTTCGTCCATCAAAACAAGTTCGGGTTCAAAGACTAGGGCGCGGGCCAATGCCACACGTTGTTGCTGACCACCTGACAATTGCGCCGGACGGCGTCCACCAAACGCGCCCATCTCGACCATGTCGAGGGCACGTTTCACTTTCGCTTCGCGCTCAGATTTGCCCATCTTGCGCACTTCCAAAGGAAAGCTCAGGTTTTCGGCAATCGTCATATGCGGGAACAAAGCATAGTTCTGGAACACCATGCCAATGCCGCGCTTATGTGGAGGAATGTGATTGATCGACACGCCATCCAATCGGATGTCACCATATGTCGCCGTTTCAAATCCGGCCAACATCATCAGGCATGTCGTTTTGCCAGAACCGGACGGGCCAAGCATCGTCAGGAATTCGCCCTTGGGCAAAGTCAGGTTCAGATCTTTTACGACGAGCGTTTCGCCGTCATAGCTTTTTTGCACGCGTTCAAATTCCACGAATGCATCATTCTGACCGGTTTGGCTCATCGCAGCTCCTTATATTTGGCCGCCTATGGCACGGCCTTCAATTCGCTGCGGTTACTAAAGCGTTTGGATTGCTCTCTGGCAACCTAGGGCCATCTTTCCACGTAGATCTCTGTGTATCGCTCAAAAAATGTGCCATTTACGACCCATAAAATCCATTAACGACACTATTTCAGTGATCAAAGAATACCCAAAACGCGAAAAAAAATCAGACACGGGCGATTTTATGGCCGATTTAGAGGTCAAAAACCGCGCCCAGCGCCCATAGCTTTAAAAACATGCTTACGTTCACAGCAGCAGCTAAAGCCCCGCCCAATATTTAAGCGCCAATGTCGATATCACTCGTGCACAAGCGTATCAGGCACAATCAGGCGGCTTTTCGGTGTCAAACGGCCTGCGATTTTCATCAAGTGATCAGGGCGAAACGCAACACATCCTTCTGTTGGAAAACCAGGCCGCCGCCAGCGATGCAGAAAAATCGCCGATCCACGCCCTTCTTGCGCAAGCGGCCAATTCCAATCCGTGATCAGCACAATATCATATAGGCGGTCTGCCCGTCGCAATGTTTCGTGACTATGCGGATAGGGATGCCGCACCAATTGATTGTAGCCCTCTTGCCCGCTTGCATCGCTCCACAGATCACTGGGGCGAATGGGGCGAGCCCATGGAACTGGCGCTGCCAGCCGATCAGGGCGATACAACATGCCAACAATCTTGTGACACCCAACAGGGGTGCCGCCATCCCCTTCTCTCTTATCGCGTTTCACAGCACCACGGCCTATCGTACAGGGCCAATACCGCCCCTGAAATCGCACACCACGACGTGTCAGCACCAAGTCGAATTGTTTCATTCTTTCCCCTCAATCCTGCATCGCAGCGTAAATCCATGCATGGTTTGCCCGACAATGTTACAGAAACTCACGAAAACTGAAAGAAACACACGTTAGAAACACGAGCCTGTGACCTCAAGCGGCCACAGGTTGTTTTCTATCCGCGTTAAGAACAATTATGGGGAAGGTTCAAGGAGATCGAAATGGCGCAATTGAAAAATATTCTCTTGGTCGATGACGACGATGATCTGCGTGATGCACTTGCAGAACAATTGGTTATGACTGAAGACTTTGAAGTATTCGAAGCCGATAATGGCGCAAACGCCATGATCAAAGCAAAAGAACAATCTTATGATCTGATTATCCTTGATGTCGGCCTACCCGACACGGACGGTCGCGAATTATGCCGACTGATGCGCAAACAAGGCGTCAAATCCCCTATTTTGATGCTGACAGGTCATGATAGCGATGCAGACACGATTTTGGGTTTGGATGCTGGTGCAAATGACTACGTGACCAAACCGTTCAAATTCCCGGTCCTGCTGGCCCGCATTCGCGCGCAACTGCGTCAGCATGAACAATCCGAAGATGCGATATTTACCGTTGGTCCCTACTCTTTCAAACCGTCAATGAAATTGCTGATCAAAGAAGATGACAGCAAAATCCGCCTGACGGAAAAAGAAACCAACATTCTGAAATTCCTGTATCGTTCAACGGACGGTATTGTCCCCCGCGACGTGCTGCTGCACGAGGTCTGGGGATATAATGCGGGCGTCACAACGCACACATTGGAAACCCATATTTATCGCTTGCGTCAAAAGATCGAACCCGATCCCTCCAACGCAAGGTTGTTGGTGACAGAATCCGGCGGCTACCGCCTGATGTCATAAAACAAAAAACCCCCGCGCCTGCGGGGGTTTTCTTTTGTAAAGACCTGCGTGCCTTATTCTGCGTCCAACGCACCCGTACGGAACACAACACCCGCTGCAACGCCGCCGATGATAGGCGCAACAATGAACAACCATAGCTGAGACAGAGCCGCACCACCTGCGAATAACGCAGGGCCGAAGCTGCGTGCTGGGTTCACAGAAACACCCGTGACATCGATGCCTACCAAGTGGATGACAACCAATGTCAAACCAATGGCCAGACCCGCAAACCCTGCAGGTGCACCTTTGCCTGTGGATCCCAAAATCACGACGACAAACAGGAATGTCGCAACCAACTCAAACACAAATGCCGCAGCCATTGTGTAGCCACCCAGATACTCCGCTCCATAGCCATTTTGGCCAAGACCACCGGCATAATCGGCCTTACCACTGGCAATGATCAACAAAACCAGGGCCGCCGCAGCCGCACCGGCCAGCTGAGCAATAATATATGTGATCGCGTCAGAGACTTTCATACGACCCGCAACGACCGCGCCAATGCTGACCGCAGGGTTGATATGACATCCAGACACAGCACCGATCCCGTAGGCCATCCCGATCAATGCCAGACCAAATGCAAAGCTAATGCCGAAATATCCGATATGCTCGCCCGCAATCACAGCCGCGCCACAGCCAAATAGGACCAAAGTGAAAGTCCCAATAAATTCTGCAAGTGATTTTTTCATCATAACGCCCCTCCGTAAGGGTTATTTTTGCGAGGTACGGGCAGATCCCTCCTCGCTATATTTAAAGTTTACGGATGAGATCCAAATGCCGCCTCGCAGATATCCCTAATGGTCGATCATCACTGGTAAAACACATGCCAGAAATGAAAGAGGCCTTGGTTACCCCTCTCTAACCAAGGCCGTCCATCAGCGCAGTCCGTGAGTAGGTGGCGCTTGAATTCACCGTGAAACGGGAATGCCTCATCTTTTTGTCGAAAGAACTGGGAAAAAAATTGCACGCGAAACCGGTTCAAATTGTAACAATTTCCCCGTACCGCCATATCCCCACCAAAAATCACGCTCTTAACCCAACAGCCGTTATCGATCGCGGATGCGCTATTTGGACCGATTGTGAAATAGATGCCCGTTTTTGCACCGACGTCGCGTATCGTTATGGTAGAGAGCCCCTATGTTATTTGATCTTCCGAATGATGATGCGCTTTATCAAGCGCTGCTTGAACGTGACGCCAGCTATGAGGGCCGGGTTTGGGTCTGTGTGGCCTCGACCGGTATCTTTTGCCGCCTGACCTGTCCTGCACGCAAACCGTTGCGACAAAACTGTTCGTTCCAAACCAGTATTGGTGACTGCATAGAGGCCGGGTTTCGCCCTTGCAAACGGTGTCATCCAATGGGGCCTGCAGCCAAATCTGACCCTATGATTGCAACGCTCTTGGATGCGTTAAACGCACAACCTGATCGTGTTTGGCGACAAGGTGATATTGAACATATGGGATATGACCCATCCACGGTGCGGCGCGGTTTCAAACGTCACTTCGGCATGACTTTTCTTGAAATGGCGCGCCAGACCCGTTTGCGCATGGGATTTGAAACCTTGTCTAATGGGGAACGGGTGATTGACGCACAAATTGATGCTGGTTTTGACAGCCCCAGTGCCTTTCGCAAAGCGTTTGCAAAACTGATGGGTGTCACACCCGGTGCCCTAAATGCAGATGCTTGGCTAAAGGCAGATTGGCTGCGCACCCCACTGGGCGACATGATAGCAGTCACCGACAAAACCCATTTGCATCTGTTGGAATTTACCGAACGCAAGGCATTGCCAACCGAACTGGCCAAACTGCAAAAATCTGTCTCTGGTGGGATCGGCATTGGCCGCACCGCCATAACGGATCAAATCGAAGCGGAACTGGCGGCCTTTTTTGACGGGCGATCCGCAACATTCCAAACACCACTAGCGCTACATGGCAGCGACTTTACCAAACAGGTTTGGCGCGCCCTTATGGATATTCCAGCCGGGGAAACCCGCAGCTATGGAGGTCTGGCCGCAAATATGGGCCGACCAGAGGCCAGCCGCGCCGTCGCGCGCGCCAATGGCGCCAATCAAATTGCCCTCGTAATCCCCTGTCATCGCGTCATCGGCGCAGATGGGTCACTTACGGGCTATGGCGGGGGTTTGTGGCGCAAACAAAAGCTGTTGGAAATCGAAACAGGATATCGTCAGGCCTAACCCCGATTGCCTTTTCCAATCCAATCCATCACCCTTTGCTATGAAATTTATAGCAAAGGGTGAAAACAATGATCATTGAAATCCGCCACTACACACTGAAACCGGGTCAACGCGAAGCGTTCATTGCTTTCTTCGAACGTGACAACCGGACTGCTTTGCGGGATGCGGGGATGTTGGTTTTTGGCCCCCTTCGAGACCTGGAAAACCCTGATAAAGTTCATTGGATGCGCGCGTTTTCGTCCCTACAGGAACGAGAGACGCTGAAAGATACATTTTACACTAGCCCCGTTTGGCACGAAAAAATCGAACCAATCGCCATGGATATGATCGCCCATTACAAGGCAGATTTGGTTGAAACAACGCAGGGGTTTGAAAACTTCGCTGGCATAGCTGAACTATAGACCTTGCTGTTGTGGCCAATGCGACACCCCCAACCTCAGCGATTTGACTAGTGAACCATGGCTCAGATGATTGCAGCGTTCAAAATCCAAGGTGTTGTTGAACAGTTTCGCTTATTTGAAACGTGTCGAGTGGACTCACTCTCGCCATTCTCCATTTTGCAGCATTAAAGAGGATCAGCCAAATTAAACTCGGCACTCAGCTCATGCCAGCCGTTCGATCGATGCAATTTTCGCAATGGCTGATCCTATGTGCAAAGGCCTATCTAGGGTGTGTCATGCCAAGCTTGGCAACCACAAGACGATGCCTGGGAATGCGACCAAGAGGGCAATGGTGATTGCATCTGCGATAAAGAAGGGTGTCACGCCTTTAAACACATCCTGCACCGACAGATCGTCACGCACACCTGCGACCACGAAACAGTTGAGACCGATTGGTGGGGTGATCAGGCAGAACTCTGCCATTTTCACGACTAAGATCCCAAACCAAACTGCACACATCGGACCAGACATGCCAAACGTACTGTCGGCCGCCGCGACATCAGCACCGCCGTTCAATGCCATAACTGCTGGATAAACAACTGGTAGCGTTAGCAAGAGCATCCCGATTGCATCCATAAACATGCCCAGCACCGCATAGGCCAGCAGGATACAGACCAAAATAAGCATCGGCGACATGGTCAGTGATGTGATCCAGTCAGAAAACGCACCTGGCAGATCTGCAAAGCCAAGAAAGCGTACATAAATCAAGACCCCCCAGATGATAGTAAAAATCATCACGCTGAGCTTTGCGGTCTCTAGAAGCGCGTCTTTTAGCTGCGGCCAACGCATTCCCTGAAAAAGCGCCATCAAAAACACCACGAAAGCACCGATTGCGCCGCCTTCTGTTGGTGTACCCCAGGCATCGCCACCGAACGGGTTGTAGACGAAACAGATGATCGTCACGACCACAAAGATGATCGGCAGCGCTGGAGGTAAAGATGCAAAACGTTCTTTCCAGGTAAAGCCAGACACGGGCGGGCCGAAGTTTTTGATTGTGAGAGCCATGCCGATAATCAGAGCTGCATAGATGATGGCCGAGAAAGCGCCGGGGATGAAACCTGCGAGCAACAGCATGCCCACGTCTTGTTCCACAATGATCGCATAGATCACCAAAATCGCAGAGGGCGGGATCAGCGAGGCAAGCGTACCGCCTGCGGCAACCACACCAGCGGCGAACTGTTTATTGTACCCGATCTTGAGCATCTCAGGGATAGCAATACGGGCGAAGACCGCTGATGTTGCGACTGATGCACCAGACACAGCTGCGAATCCAGCGGTCGCAAAAACCGTAGAAACCGCCAAGCCACCTGGCAACCAGGCGATCCATTTTTTGGCCGCTTCGAACAAAGCTTTGGTCAGGCCTGCATGATAGGCGAGGTAGCCGATCAAAATGAATGTCGGGATCAAAGAAAGGGCCTGGCTCGATACTTTTGAATGTGGGACTTGCCCTGCCGTTTTGACGGCAACACCCAGCGCCCAGCCGAAATCGTCAATGCCATAGTCTTTCTTTGCCCAGAAAATCCAGACCAAACCGATCATACCTGCAAGACCTGCCGCAAACGCGACGCGCATGCCCAAGATGACCATAGCAAGCAGACCGCCGGTAACCCAAAGCCCAATTTCAATAGATTCCATTAGCTTTGTTCCTTCAATTGATCGGCTTCCATTTGCGCCTGTTTGGCTGCATCCGCGATCAGCGGAACGGCAACCGTCTGCCCTGTTAACACGCCACGTCCATACGCCCAGACCTGCAGGCACAACCGCAAGCACAGAACAAAGAACGCAACCGGGGCAAGCAGTTTTGCAGGCCAAAGCGGTAGCGCGATGTCCATCGAGCTATCGCGACTCCACATCGGGGCGCCAAAGTCAAAGCTGCGTTGGAAATGTGCCCAAGTGCCCCAGACCAGCAGGATCATCAGGATCAATACAGCGCATGTCGTTATCAGCTCGGCCAAATATAGTGCGCGACCACGGAGTTGGCCGACGAGAATGTCCATGCGGATATGCGCACCTTCACGCATGACGTAAGAAACACCCATAAAGGAAATCAGCGGCATAGCCTGCTCAATCCAATCCACATAACCGGGTAAGGGCGCATTGGCGAAGTTTCGACCAGACACAGAATAAACCGCAAGTAACATCAGGCTGAACACAGCAAGACCGCTTAACAGAGCCATAAATTGTTCAAGTTTTATTAGTAATAGGTCAAGTTTACTGAGCGTGCTGTCGTCTTCGAGCACGAGAGATGCAGATGCCATTTTTACCTCGGTAAGAAATGGCCCCGCAACAGGATGTGCGGGGCTTTTTGTTGGGAATTAGCTGCCGTTGGCAATCATTCCGGTGACCAAATCATACAGATCTTGTGCGGGCAGACCCGCAGCAGTGTTCTGTTCGATCCAAGCAGCAGCGGCAGGTGCCGCGGCGACCGCTTTGAATGCGTCCAGCTCTTCGTCAGAAAAGGTCACTTCTGTGATGCCGCGCTCAGCCAATGCTGGGCCCCATGCATCCATCGTCGCGCCGTTGTAGTTCGCGATGTAATAATCAAGCGCCTCATCGACAGACCCGATCAGAGCCGCGCGATGATCATCGGACAGGTCTTCAAAAGCGTCTATGTTTACAACAACAGGGCAGTTCACCGTGCCTGGATTTAGGTTGGTCGTCCACCATGTGCCGTTTTCAATCGTGCCGAAGGACATGTGGGCATGTGGTGCAAAACTCACTGCTTTAACAACACCACTATCCATAGCCTGACGGACTTCTGTTGCGGACATAGATGTTGGAACCGCACCCACAGCTTCCATCGCGGCGCCAATGCCACCTGTTGCACGAACGCTTAGGCCTTCGAAGTCAGCTGGCGTGGATGGCGCATCGCCAACGCCCACAATGTTATATTGCGGCAACGGAGACGGCATCAGCAGCTTTGCATTCCAGCGTTCCAGATCGGCCACAGTGGCGGGGTGATTGTATACCGCCATGGACAATTCGACTTCTTGTTCAAGAGACGTCACGCCGAGGAACGGCAGTTCCAGAACTGTGATGGATGGGTTTTTGTCACGGTGATAACCGGCACAAAACTGCGCCATTTCAAATGCGCCAATGGAGATCCCATCAAGGTTTTCACGGTTGTTAGAGAGGCCACCATAGCTGATGTTGAGTGTGAATTCGCCACCTGTCTTTTCAGAAACGAGTTCAGCTAGTTTCTCAACATGGGCTGTAAATGCACGTGGGGCACCCCAAAGCGATACATTCCATTCCTCAGCAGCGACTTGACCGCCGAAAGAGACAAGCAATGCGGTTGCCGCCGCGCAGCTTAGAAATTTGTTCATTATTTTTCCTCCCAATAGGTTTTGGGATTGAAACAGATTCTCCTTAGGGAGACACATGAAGAAAACTGCGGGCGGATATGACCGCGCCCTGCGGATTTCCGCAGGGCTACAGAAGTGCGTCCTTGTCTAGCCCCAGCTTCACGATCTTTTCGTTCAAAGTACGGCGCCCGATCCCTAGTTCGGCAGCAGCATCATCCATACGGCCTTTGTGATCCTGTATGGCTCTGCCGATCATCTGGCGTTCAAAGGCGGCAATAGCTTCGCGCAGGCCAGGTTTGATTGCACCATGATCACTGCTACCCGACATTGCATCCGCGATCCTTGCCGATCCCTGCTGAGCAAACAGCACGAACCGATTTGTCACGTTGCGCAATTCGCGTATATTTCCTGGCCAGTCATGTGCCATAAGAGCGGCGACATCTTCTTGTGAAAGTTCAGGCAGAGAGGTGCCGTAGGCCGCAGCACTTTCTGTCAAGAACCTGTCAGCGAGCAACAGAATATCATCTCGCCGCGCACGAAGGGGGGGTAGTTTCAGGCTCAGCGCCTCCAAACGATACAGTAAATCCTGCCTCAATCGGCCATCAGCCACAGCTTGAGCGGCATCTTCGTTCGTGGCGGAGAGAATGCGCAAGTTTACCTTTTCCGGCAAGATTGCATCAGGCAGCAAAATTTCCTGACTTTCGCATAGCCGCAAAAGTGCCGGTTGTATCTCGATAGGACAGGCGCAAATTTCGTCCAGAAAAAGGGTGCCACCGGACGCGGCCTGAGCCACGACAGGTAATTGAGCCGCCGTAATTTGCGCTGCGTTTACCGCGATGAAAGGCGCGTCGCACCGATCCGAAGCATCGTGAAGCAGACGTGCGACAAGATCTTTGCCGGTCCCCGTTTCACCTAGAATAAGAACCGGAGACAGACCTTGCGCCATCATGGTCAGCGTTTGGCGAAGGCCCACCATTTCGGGCGTTTCACCAAGTAATCTGCGATTAAAGCCGGATAGTTCTTGAAGCCGCTCTTTTAGGCGTAGGTTACTTTCACGCATTCTATGTTGTTCGGCCGCGTGGGACAGAATGAGCAGCAACCGTTTCGGTTCATATGGCTTTTCAACAAAACTATAGGCGCCTTCATTCATCGCTTCCACGGCCATTGGAATATCGCCATGTGCAGAAATCAAAACAACAGGTGGCGCGTTGTCGAGACGCTTCAACAGTTCCAGACCAGTTGTCTCGGGCATGCGAACATCCGTCAAAACCACGTCGGGTGAAAATTGTGTGATCCATCGCTCTGCTTCGGTTGCACGTGCCAATGGTTTGGCAATCCACCCCGCAGCTTCGATCAGATCAACCAAAGAATTCCGAAACAAACGGTCATCATCAATTACGAGGATACGAAAACCGCTCACAGTTCATTGCTTTCATCTGTCGTTTGGAACGTGGCCCGGAATACGGCGCCGCCGCCGGTCCGCTCTTGCGCCGTTAAAATTCCGCCATGATCGGCAACAATACCGGCTGAAATCGTAAGGCCAAGCCCCATGCCTTTACCGCTTTCTCGTGTCGTTGCGAAGGGTTCTCTAAGATCATTCATCGTGCGACCGCCTAGTCCGTGCCCGGTGTCGACAACCTCAAACCAAGTTTTGCCTGCATTGTCATCCAATCGTATATCAATACGTCGTTCATTCGTTTCCTCGACTGCATCAAGTGCATTGCGAACAAGGTTGGTTATCACCTGTTCCAAACGCAAGCGATTGCCGTAAAGCGAAACCTTCTTAGAGGGACGTTCAAAGTGAAGATCCGCCGCTATCGCTATAATGCTTGGTTCAACCAGATCCAGTGCGGCATCAATGACGTCTGACAGATCGACGACCTCGAACTGATCTCTGCCTTTGCGTGAGAAAAACTTAAGCTGGCGCGTGATATCTTCCATCCGGGCAACCAACCCTTGCATTTTGGTTGTGAGCACTGTCGTTCCCGTTCCTATTTCAGCCGCCGTCAACTGATTGCGCATTGCAGCGATGGGCTGCCCTAGCTCATGGGTTACAGATGATGCCAATTGTCCAAGCGCCGCCAACCGGCCTGCCCGTTCAAGATCAGCTTGGGTTTTTTTCAAATTCTTCTCCGCCACGCGACGTTCGTCAATTTCAATGGCAAGGCGTTCATTTGCAGTGCGAAGTTCGGATTCTTTCTGTTCGGATTGTGCCAATGCCGCGCCAATCTGCCGAACATGGCGCAGTTGATAGAAGATGAAGATCAGCCCCCCAAGCATGACAAGTGTACCGGTCGTCAACCAGGCGCGTGCCGCAGCCTGATCGTCTGGTGTAAAGAAATGTAAGGACCATGAATTCGGCAAATTGGCTGTATGAAGATACAAATATCTTTGACCACCAAGCGTCGCTGTTTGACTGCGCAAATCATGCAGCCAATCCAAAGGTTCCAACGGTTCGTGCCCGAATTGTTGCGCCTCCAAGATTTTTGCCCGCCGATTTTGCGTCAGCGGCCCGAGTGTCCGGTAGCGCCATTTCGGATCAGATGCGAGTATCACAACGCCATCGGCATTTGACAAAATGATCTTTTCTCCAGAAGCTTCCCAACTGTCTTGCAGCTCGGACAGGTCAACCTTGATTGCAACCACGCCTTTATTTTGGCCATTTTCAGGTCGAACGGCCATTGCAAAAAAGTATCCCGGTATACCTGTCGTCGCGCCCACACCGTAAAATTCGCCCAATTCACCCCTTAGCGCAGCCTGAAAATAAGGTCTAAATCCATAATTTTGTCCGACAAAGCTGGATTGTGCACGCGCGTTCGATGCTGAGATTGTCAGCCCTTCATGGTTCATCAGATAAATAGCATCGACACCTGCACTTTGCGCAAATCGCGCCAAGCGGTGACTAAGGCGTGCAGGATCCCCACCTTCCAAGGTTTCCATCACAACAGGATCCTGTGACAGCAAAAAGGGCATGTGTGAAAAGTTACGGAGTTCGGCTTCAACTGTACTGCGATATAACGTCAGCCGCGCCGCTGCCGTTTCAAGTTCTTGCGCCTTAAAATACATGTAGGAGCCCCAAAAGGCACCTGCCGCACAAAGTACGAATACGAAAATTGAGACGATTTTTGAAACGGACATTGCACTATTGTGAGCAGCCTACCGGCAAAAATCAACCACCGGCATGGCGTTAAGGCTTTCATGGAGATCATCGATAGGCCGAGGCATGATTGATCCTAAGTATGTAACTAATGCTTACGTTTTAGATGTGTGTCGCTTGAAAGAGGCAAGGTGATGGATACCCAGTATTAGCACCTCCAATATATAAAAAATCAGCTTTCTGCGGATGTATAGAGATTTGTGCCAAGAACAATCTTCGAATTTGTTGGTTCACAACCGACTTCAAGAGCTACACAGCAACTGCAGTTGCGTGGCGCGATATCACATCAAGGCCGCCCCAAACTGGCCCTTAAGGATGTCAGTGAATGCTAGGGAGCAGTCGCACACATGCAGCGTGGACAAAGCTGTGGCGCGAAGTTCTTGTTTCCCGGTCAGTGGAAAAAATATCGTACCCTCCAATCAGTTCCCAAACATATATAAAAAAGCACCTCGTCTTTCAAGTATTGGAATTTTTGGATGATATGTATATATAATGAGATTATATACCCTTATTTGCTCACATAATTTGACACATATGTTTCTTCACACACTAGAAGGAACACCATATGTCATACCTCACTGTCAATCGCCGCAAAGCTCTGCTTGGTGGCGCTCTTCTCACCGCGGCTCCAGCTTTGTTGTCAAGCACGACGGCAGCAAATGCAGCTGGCACGGACCTTCCAATGCGCGCCATCGCACGCTTTGCTTTGGGTGATATGCGCCTGACCGTCATTGACGATTTGCTGTTTACCGTTCCAACAGCAATATTCGGGGCAAACCAGCCCGAAGGAAGTGTTGATGCTCTCTTTGCGAAATACGGCTTGGCGCAGGAGTTCGCGAACATGCAGGCGCAAGTTCTGCTGGTTGAGACAGGCGATGCCAAAGTTCTGATTGATACAGGTATGGGCGATATTACCTTACCTGATGCAACGCCTGATAATGGTCGCCTCTTTGCCGGCCTCGCCGCCGTCGGGGTTGCACCTGAGGATATCACGCATGTGCTCTTGACCCATGGCCACTATGACCATCTTGGTGGTGTGTCAAAGGACGGGCAACCTTGTTTCCCGAATGCCGCGCATTTCATGCCCGAAAGTGAACTAGAATATTGGACGGCAGCACCAGGAGCCGATGCAAACTTTGAAAACCTGATGATCAGTTATGCCAATGACAAATTGGCTCCGGTTAAAGATATTATTCAGACGATCAACGACGGTGACGAGATTGTTCCAGGCATCAAGGCAATCGCCGCACCGGGCCACACACTTGGCCATATGGCCGTCATGCTGACCAGTCAGGGCGAGTCCTTGTTGCACGTAATTGATGCGGCTGTGCATTACATTGTTGGGACAAACGAACCGACATGGGCCTTGGGCATTGAACATGATCCTGCAGCCGCCGTAGAAACACGTCGTAAGCTGTTTGGCATGGCCGTAGAAGAGAACTTGTTGGTGGCGGGCTATCACTTTCCATTCCCCGGGATCGGGCGCATGTCGTTGAAAGATGACGGCAGTTATCTCTATACGCCTGTCTCTGTGGCTTAAAACACTACGGCCCCTTTTGAAATTCGCGCTAAGGGGCCGCATTCTACCCTAAAAGGATACATATATTGGACCCACTTAGCGACATTTTGGAATTGGTAGGTGTTCGTAGCTCCATCTATTTTCAGAAAGATTTTTGTGGTCCCTGGAAAATGTCTGTGGAAAATACCGGTTTTGCACAATTTCATTTTGTGATCCGTGGTGGTGCTGTCGTCCAAAGTGACGAGGGGCAATCACTCTTGTCTGCGGGCGATATTATTCTTTTTCCCAAAGGTGCAAATCACACCATTGGAGATCAACCATCAAGTCGAGCCATAGCAGGTGGCGATGTGATCGATGCCCTACAAAACGGAACGGAACCTTTTACGCAGGGACCGCTCGCGACAACCATGGTGTGTGGGCATTTTGAATACGATCTAACCCATCCGCATCCGATGATCAGGCATCTGCCGTCCCAAATCATTTTGCGGACAAACGATCTTCCGATGGGTAACCTGCTACTCGGGTTACTGCCATTGATCGTGCGTGAAACAAAAAATAGTGCGCAGGGAAGCCGCGTTGTCATACAGCATTTATCAGAAGCTCTTTTTACGTCTATCTTGCGTGCTTACTTTGAAACGAACGCGACAGATATTGGGCCCTATGCCGGGTTGCGGGATGCGCGTATATTAAGTGCACTGTCGGCTATCCATGAACCAGAGGGATGGTCTTACAACCTTGCTGATCTTGCAAAAAGGGCTGGCATGTCGCGATCTTCATTCGCAGCAACATTCAAAAACTTAATGGGGCAATCACCCGGAGATTATGCGGTCAGCTGGAAGTTGTTGAAGGCGAAACAAACACTCCAGACAACGCAAAAACCGATCGAACAAATCGCATATCAATATGGGTATTCCACTTCCAGCGCATTTGCGCGTGCGTTTCGTGAACATATTGGTCTGAACCCTGGCAAAATAAGAACCCAAAACAACAATAAAGCGAGTAATAGTGATGGAAAACGACCTTAGCCAGACTACCCTTTTGCTTTGCAGCGTTGACCAAAGTGAAAAGCGCCCTACTATCTCATGCTTCACCAATGGCAACCAACCTGTCCAAGAAAACGCCTAAGCGGCCAGCTCAAATACCCTCATCGTTCATGAAGTTCGAGAAACGTGCAATCCGCAATCCGTTCAAAACCATTTGACGCACTGCTTCACCGTTGTCTGCAGTTATAGAAGGCGGCACACGCACAGAGGCAGTATGGCCAGAAAAGCGTAGAATGTTGATGCGCTCAGGTACAGCAAACCGCACTTGTTCCAATTGTGCAAGGTCTGCTGGTGTTTTTGGCCAACCCTTGCGATCCAGATATTTTGGACTGGCCACCATTTTCCACACTGAGCGCCACAACGAACGCTGCAACATTTCGCTATTGGGCAATTGCCCAAGCCGGATGGCAATATCAGCGTGGCTTCCAATCAGATCCACCAGCGTATCGGTCATGTCGATCAACAACTGGATGTCGGGGTATTTTGCGTAAAACTCGGCGAGGCGCGGGGCGAGAACATGTAAAACATAGAGCACGTGTTCGTTTACACGCAATGGACCAGATGGGGCTTGCCCGCTGGACGCGATGTCTTGCAACGTTTCGCAATGATCCATTCCAAATTTATCTATTTTCGCAAAAAATAGCGACTGGCATATGCGGCGTCGACATCTAATTTATGGAGAACCCCATGCCACTAGCGCTACATGGCAGCGACTTTACCAAACAGGTGTGGCGCGCCCTTATGGATATTCCAGCTGGGGAAACCCGCAGCTATGGAGGTCTGGCCGCCAATATGGGCCGACCCGAGGCCAGCCGCGCCGTCGCCCGCGCCAATGGCGCCAATCAAATTGCCCTCGTAATTCCCTGTCACCGCGTCATCGGCGCAGATGGATCACTTACGGGCTATGGTGGCGGCTTGTGGCGAAAACAACGGTTGCTGGAGATCGAAGCGCAGTATCGGTAGGCTGTTGGTGTGCCGGGATGGCAGGTTCGAGCCCCCATATTGGCCGATGCCGGACTATGTACTGATGTTCGTTATTGAGAGACTGCCTGGAACCTACAACCGTTTAGGCTTTGAACTGGTTTATGGCAGCGAAAAACAGAGCTTTTCCTTACTGTGCCAAAACGAGAGTTTTGTATAACTGTCTTTTTCCATGCCAACACCCTGATAGGCGACAAGAAGTTCGATCTGACTTTATAAATTGGACAGTATATCCTCCAGTTGGGAGATCTGACCTCGGGTGAAAAAAAGAACCTGACCAGCGATGCAATTACTGCCCTTCTCGCCGCAATAAATCATTCTAATTCTTGCAGTTCCATCCGTAAATTCACTCCCATCGGCGAGCCTCGCAAAAAAGTGAACGCTAATCTCTCCGTCCTTCGTTGGCAGGTAGGCCAAAAGTTTTGTATTTCTATCGGTTATCCTCAAGTTTTCAAGGTTCGCTTCCCAGCCCAAAACTAGCTTCTCAAAAAAAACTGCGTAGAGGTCGATCTGCTCCTTAGCAAAGACTAGCGGGCTGGTTCTTTTCCAATCGATTCCTAGCGCCAGTGTATTCTGTGTAATTTCCACTGACACCTCTTGCTCCGAAAACGCATAAGCTCGGTCAGTGGAGAGAGCGAACAATGTGGATTCGGCTAAAGCGTCATCTGCGGTAACAGATAAAGCTCCTATGACCGCAAACATCATGCTTGAGATCTTCAACCTGTCGACAATGGTAGTCATGTGCTGGTAGCCTTAAAATTATGACGTGACGTGATCTTAACAATACGGACCATTTCTCTGGCATGCTAATCTCATAAAATTCACCCTTTTGAGAACGGCTCCCTGCAACGAACATTGGTCCGCTTGCTGCGAAAAATCACTTCCCCCACACCGGCCATTAAACCCCATCCGCATCCCCCAAATAAAAAGGCGCCCCTATTGGAGCGCCTTTCCTAATTTCGCAGACCCAGAAGATTACTCTTCTGCGGCTTCCGTAGCTTCTGTGCCTGTCGCCTGATCAACCATTTTCATGGCCAAACGCACCTTACCGCGATCATCAAAGCCAAGAAGCTTCACGAACACTTCCTGACCTTCTTTCAGAACGTCAGATGGGTGGTTCAGGCGGCGGTTTTCGATTTGGGATACGTGGACCAGACCGTCGCGTTTGCCAAAGAAGTTCACGAAGGCACCGAAATCGACGATTTTGACGACTTTACCTTTGTAGATCTCGCCTTCTTCTGGCTCGGCCACGATGGACCAGATCATGTCATAGGCTTTCTTGATCGCTTCGCCATCGGAAGATGCGATTTTGATCACGCCGTCATCATTGATGTCGACTTTTGCACCGGATGTTTCAACGATCTCACGGATCACTTTACCACCGGAACCGATGACTTCACGGATTTTGTCCGTTGGAATGTTCATCGTTTCGATACGTGGTGCATGTGCGGAGAATTGGTTCACTTCGGACAGGCCTTTGGCCATTTCGCCCAAGATGTGCAAACGACCCGCTTTGGCCTGAGCCAAGGCTTTGCTCATGATTTCAGGCGTGATGCCTGCAACCTTGATGTCCATTTGCAGCGATGTGATACCTGCTTCTGTACCGGCCACTTTAAAGTCCATATCACCCAAGTGATCTTCGTCACCCAAGATATCGGACAGAACCGCGTAGGAACCGTCTTCTTCCAGAACCAGACCCATCGCAACACCTGCAACAGGTGCTTTCAATGGAACGCCTGCATCCATCATGGACAAGGAACCACCACAGACAGACGCCATGGAAGACGAACCGTTGGATTCAGTGATCTCAGACACAACGCGAACGGTGTATGGGAAATCTGTTGGTGCTGGCAGAACCGCCTGCAGCGCGCGCCATGCCAGTTTACCGTGGCCAATTTCACGGCGACCAGGGGATCCAACGCGGCCAACTTCACCCACAGAGTATGGAGGGAAGTTATAGTGCAGCAAGAAGTTGGAACGGGAATTGCCATGCAGCGCGTCGATGATTTGCTCATCGTCACCTGTACCCAGCGTGGTCACAACCAAACCTTGTGTTTCACCGCGTGTGAACAAAGCAGAACCGTGTGTCCGTGGCAGAAGGCCAGTTTGCACATCGATGTCGCGGATTTCGTCCAGCGCACGACCGTCGATACGGCGAGAATTCTTGACAACATCGCCGCGCAGAACACCGGATTCCAGTTTCTTCAGAGCGGAACCAAGATTTGCATCTTCTTTCTGCTCATCCGTCAGGGATACGATGATCGCTTCTTTTACGGCACCTACTGCCGCAACGCGCTCTTGCTTGTCAGCAATCGCGTAGGCTTCTGCCATCTTCGCTTCGCCAGCCGCTTTGACGGCTTCGAACAGCTCGGAATAGTCAGGTGCGACGAATTCAAATGGCTCGTTTGCCGCGTCTTCTGCCAGATCGATGATGCAATCGATAACCGGTTGAAGTTGCTCATGCGCAAATGTAACCGCGCCCAACATTTCTTCTTCTGTCAGCTCGTAAGCTTCGGATTCAACCATCATCACGGCGTCTTTTGTGCCCGCAACAACCAGATCCAAACGCTGCTCTGGGTTCAGACGCAGCTGATCCATATCGTCAACGGTTGGGTTCAACACATATTCGCCATCTTCAAAGCCAACACGGCAAGCGCCGATTGGGCCACGGAATGGCGCGCCAGAAATGGTCAACGCAGCAGAGGCCGCGATCATCGCAACGATGTCTGGGTCATTGACCAGATCGTGGCTCAGAACTGTACACATGACCAGAACTTCGTTTTTGAAGCCAGGTACGAATAGTGGACGGATCGGACGGTCGATCAAACGCGCTGTCAGTGTTTCCTTTTCGGAAGGACGTGCTTCACGCTTGAAAAAACCGCCAGGGATTTTACCGGCGGCGTAGTATTTTTCTTGGTAATGAACGGTCAGCGGAAAAAAGTCCTGACCTTCTTTTTGAGATTTGGCGAATGTCACGTTTGCCATGACAGATGTTTCGCCTAAAGTGGCGATCACAGTGCCGTCCGCCTGACGGGCAACCTTACCTGTTTCCAGTGTCAGGGTCTCTTCACCCCACTGGATTGATTTCTTTACTTCATTGAACATCAAAAGCATCCTAGCTGGAGGCATGCCGGGCCCTCCCGGTCCTCCGTTTGAATAGGCGGCCCCATTGCCGCCGCCCCACATCCTGTTGCATGTGCCCTGGGGCTGTAGGCGTCACGTCTCAGATGGCGGCGGGCATAGCGGATTTTTTGGATATTGGAAAGCATTATCCTGTGAATGAAGCTGCTGATCGGTCATGCGACATGCCGGTTTTGCCTTTGCCCCGCCATTAGGGCCCTCAGTCAGGTTCGATCAGGTCTGAAATCGTTACGAACTGCACCCCTTTCGCGCGCAAACCATCAATGATCAGGGGCAAAGCATCACGCGATGCACCCCGTGATCTGAACATGACATGCAGCAGAATAATGGATCCGTTTTGCGTGTTTTCAATGACGTGATCCGCAATAGCCTGGGGATCATTCTGAAGGGCGGGGTCGCCATCTCCGTCCACATCCCATGTAATAGACAACCGATCCTGACGGGAAAGAACCCAAGGCAAAACAAACAGCTTTTTCCCATAAGGCGGGCGAAAGTGCAGCGCGCCATCATAACCAGCCGAGCGGAGGACCCGATCAGTACGGGCCAGTTCATCCCGAACAAATTGCGGCGATTTCAAAACCATCCGGCTGTGCGAATAGCTGTGATTGCCAATCTCGTGCCCAGCTTCTGCAATCAGACGCACCAGATCCGGACGCCTCTCGGACGCCTCACCTGTCAGGAAAAACGTCGCAGTCACGCCTCTGTCCGCCAGAATATCAAGCACGTCTTGTGTAAATGCGGGCGTCGGGCCGTCATCTAAAGTCAATGCAATATGGGGCGCGTTTCTGGCTCCATGCGCGATCAGATCCCCAAACAGCTGAAATCCCACCGAACGGGATAGATGAAACAGCCCTGTCGCGCCCAAAACAAGTAGCAAACAAACAGCAACAACCCATTTCCAAAGCCGCATGAGATCATCCTTTTCACCTGCCAGAACGATGTATCGCAGGCCGCATCTGGCTGACTTTCACATTCCCGTCAATCAATAAGCTGTCAGCTTTGCTAATGTGACATTCGTTTTTACGTGAAAGGCCAGATGACCTTGCGAATCTGCATGTGGTTCCAATAGCTCTCTCAATTCATTTCTGAACGCCACAATATGTTCACCAAGGTTTTCACGTGTAAACGTGTCGCGAGAATGGTGGCACATCACATAGGCGTCAACGCTCTGGCGAAATGGCTCGGATATGAATTCGAAGGTTTCCAACACATCCACGTGAGGAATATGCCTATCGCGCGTGTCCTGCCATTCTTGCGATCCAAATTCGCGCCCTGAGGCAAGGAGAACCCATTTTTCCAGAAAGGTCTGATATTCCGATTGCCAAGCCGGTTGATACGCCGCGTCGCCATCTACAATGGCAAGCAGGTAGTCTGCGCTAAGATGCTTTTGCAGCTTAGGAAACAAACGGACTGGATCCATCCAGTGGATACTGGAGGCGAATGTCACCAAATCGAATGTCCGGTCCAAATCGACATCTTCGGCCGTCGCGGTGAGCCAGTCCAGATTTGTGGCCCTACCGTGATCCAAAGACCTGCCAAGCGCGATCATATTGTCAGATGGATCCACCGCCACAACTTGATCAAAGACCTGCGACATCGGACGGGCAATTTTGCCTTCGCCACATCCTAAATCCAGCAAGCGTCCCGTCTTTGGAGCATTCTCCGCCAAACACGTATAGAGCTGCGTGGCATAGGGCGGTCTATGGATGTAGAGCTGCGCGACATCTTTGGCCTGAAAAGAAGTTCCACTTAGATCAGTCATAATATGTCTTACCCCTAGAATTGCTTTCTAATGGGGCAGATTGAATTCTGGGCATTTTTGCAAGTTACGGTTTTATGACATTAAGACGCAAAACGCCCGCTCCAATCGGAACGGGCGTATTCACATTCGGGGCGAACCCGATATGTGTGCAATTCTTAGCGGCGGATGCCCAGACGCTTGATCAGGTCTTGGTAACGCGCTTCATCTTTGCCTTTGGTGTAGTCCAGCAGCTTACGACGCTGAGCAACCAATTTCAGAAGGCCACGACGAGAGTGGTTGTCCTTCTTATGTGTTTTGAAGTGCTCTGTCAGAGTTGAGATGCGGCTTGTCAAAATCGCAACTTGAACTTCTGGGGAACCTGTATCGCCTTCTTTGGTGGCGAATTCTTTGATCAGACGGTTCTTTTCTTCAACAGTGATCGACATCGGGGTCTCCTTTCGGATTAAGGGTTATGGCACAAGCCGGGATGTCGTCCAGCAGGGCCCATGGAGTATCCGTCGCGTTCCCCAAAAGGTAGACGCATCGGATGCGCCGCATTAGGCGTAAAAGCGATTCTTGTAAAGAGGTTTTGGTCAACCCACACTATTCAGATCCGCGCGCGGCCTCGATTTCAACGATCACATCCCGCGCGAAATCCCCAATGACCGGCACGAATTGAATTTTCGATAGGGAATAGACCAGAACAGATACCAAAACCCCTGCCCCCAGCGCCGTGCCCAGACCAAAAACAAGACCACGTGCGAATTGCAGGCCCAGAACGCGCCAGCCCGATCCGTAAAGGCGCATGACACCTTGCGCGTTTAGTTCTTCGACCGCGTCAGCAAGACGGGCCAATTCGCTATCTATCTGTGCGGCGCGCGCATCATCCTGAGGCATATCGCTCATTTAATCTCCACGGTGTCGGCTGAACTTTATAGGATACATAAAGCGGATGGCGCGGATGGCCGTCTTTTGTCAAACCCAAATGGCAAATATCGCCATGCAGGTGCTGCGCCAACGCAGGACCACGCCCCATCAATGCCCCATGAACACCCCAAGCGGCCAAAACCTGGCCCGCCTCTGCAGCCCATTCCTGAACCAGCGCATCGTTCTCAGGCCCAACCGGATCTGCGACGCGGCGCAGATCTTCGGGATAGGTCGCACGCAACCCAAACAGATTGGCGATCCGCATACCCCCAAACCCCAACTGAACCGCCCGACGTTGGCAGCGCTCAATGGTCGGGTCATTGGCCAATTCTGTCGCCTTAGATGGGTTCAGCATAATGTAGAGCAATTCTGCCCCCTCCCCCCAACGCCGCGCCAACCCATATCGATAGGTCTCGCAATCAGAATAAAGTGCATAAGAATAAGTGTCGTTGTCTTGGTGGTCTTTGCGGATCATCTGCCTCTGCTGCCAGTAAATTAAAATGGGTACAATAGTTCGCTTGACCAAAGGCCTATCAGACGGCCTTGTATCCGCGCCGAAACATCACGACGTCAGGACAAACTTATGGATATCACACAGATCGAAGCCGCCGCATCCCGTATCAAAGGTCACGCAATTCGCACACCTTTGTTGAACTCCGCCAGATTGGACGAAATTGCCGGGCGACGTATCTTTGTGAAGGCGGAATGCCTACAACGCACCGGTAGCTTCAAATTCCGTGGCGCATGGTCTGCGATTTCCAACCTACCAGAGGAACAACGCGCAAAGGGCATTCTGGCCTTTTCATCAGGCAACCACGCACAAGGCATCGCACATGCTGCCCAGATCCACGGTGTTCCAGCCGTCATCATGATGCCCCAAGACGCCCCATTGGCCAAAGTCGAAGGCACGCGTGCCTATGGCGCAGAAGTTGTCTTCTTTGACCGCGCCCGCGATGATCGTGATGAAATGGGCGCCGCCTTGGCCAATGAACGCGGACTGACATTGGTCAAACCCTTTGACACTCCCGATGTTTTGTCCGGTCAGGGCACATGTGGTCTAGAGATCGCGGAACAAGCCGCAGAAATGGGCATAAGCGAGGCAGATGTTCTGGTCTGTTGTGGTGGTGGTGGATTAACCGCTGGTATCGCCCTAGCGCTTGAAGCAAAAGCACCCGGCATGCGCGTCCGCCCAACGGAACCCGATGGGTTTGACGATGCAAAGAAATCCCTAGAGACGGGTGTCCTACAGAAGAATACAGAATTGTCTGGAAACATCTGCGACGCCATTCTCACACCGTCTCTGGGCGAATTGCCGTTCCCGATCATCAAACGCCTCTGTGCCCCGGGGCTTAGCGCCTCTGAAGACGAAGCATTAAAAGCGATGAAACTGGCTGCAGACTATCTGAAAATCATCGTGGAACCCGGCGGCGCGGTTGCACTCGCCTGTGCTTTGTTCCGTGAAGACCTGGGCGACACCGTCATCTGTACAGCCTCTGGCGGCAATGTGGACGCTGATATCTGGGCACGTGCGATGGCCGGATAGGTATCTACCTTCCGCAAACACAACCACCTTAAATTGAACAACCTCACACCCCCGCAATCAGGCCTTGCAAAACTGATTCGGGGGTTTCATCAATCTGATTTTATTCACGATTTTCTACGTCAACGATACACGTTTACGTCAAGGAATCCGGCGTCATTAAAGCGATGATTTTGCGTACTTTGACACAAAATAGGACGGAAAACGCGGCTTTCCCGTCAGAGTTCCCCCTGAAATGCGACGTCTTTTTAGATAAATTCTAATTATCGAAGACGCGCAGAAATGCCCGTCAGTTTTTTACTAGTGAGAATGCCATGAAGAAGATTGCCTTCGCAGCTTTAACGGCCCTTGGCCTGTCTGCTGCCTCCACCCAAGCGTCAACCATTACGATCGACTACCAAGTTTCCGGAAACCCTTTTGGAAGCGATAATTTCTACATGCCGGTCAGAGTCGATTCCGATGGATATGATGGTACAGTCCACGCAGGCCAGTTCGCCATGACGAACGACACGCTGGGCGATTTCATAGCCTTTTGTTTCGAACTGTCGCAAACACTGCGCGATGGTCGTTCATATGACTACGCGCCGACCGTGCTCAGTGAATCCGTTCGCGATAATGTGGACCGTCTGTTTAGCAGCGCCTATGAACTTGTAACCGATGGTTTGACAGCCGCCGGGTTTCAGGTCGCATTATGGGAAGTGGTCGAGGACACATCGACCGGTTTCGACCTAGCATCTGGTAGCTTTTCCGCCCGGGATGTCAGATCCAGCAGTGGATCCGTGGTCAACACGGCCCAAGGTTTCCTCGACGGATTGTCAGGCGCGCCTATGGGTCTGTATGAAATCGACTATCTTGTTAGCTCCAGATCACAAGATTTGATCACAGCACAACCTGTGCCAACACCTGTCCCACTGCCGGCCGGCGGCCTGCTGTTGATCTCAGGTTTTGCAGGTATTGCAGGGCTGAAACGCTTGAAAAAGCGCGCGGCTTAACACAACTCCTTTTGGCCTAGCCTACCTAGCACAAGTCACAGGGTCAAAAGGAACACTGAAGGGGTGTCGGCTAATTCCGAGACCCCTTTATAATGCGACTTGCCGCGATGCCGTCAGACCAAACAGGGTGTGCCCTAGCTGTCCAAAACCCGTTCCTCATAAGCCAACATGATCTGAATGCCTTCGTGTCTCCGGGTAAATCGGCGCCTCCGGAAATTTCGCGTGCTACGAAAGGGCATCGGGATCATAGTCTCCAGATTGGACTTTCTTTTGAGCACGCTTGAAGCACCATTCTGGAGGCGTCAAAGAGACCAAGCGTGCCTTGTCCAGATCTTCAAACGCAGATCGCGCCTCTTTTTCGAATAGCTCTGGAGAACCTTCGCTCCAAATGCGGCCCGCGCGACCAAGCCGACTTTCGACATTCTTGAATTTCGCGGCTTGTTCAGAGTACAATTCGATTGTTTCATCCAATTTCAATGCCTTAACGACAGCAGGCAAAAGCACCCCGGCCAGTGTCAAACCAGCAACTACCGAGGCAGGCCAACCGAAATCGGAGACAATTGAACTTGCGGCAACGGTGCTACACACAACCGCTGCGAACCATATCAAGGCGCGCCAAAACCGTAACCATCTAAGCCAAATATAGAATGAAGTTGACGTATAGAGGGTGTTTCGCGCTTGCTCTAAACATTCTGTGCGCAGTGACTCTTTCATATCAGCCTACCGAAGTTGGGATTATCGAACCGAACAATTTCTGCCATTCTAGGCCTGCAGAAACCTCCATGTCGTCGCGCTCATATTCGCAAGCTTTGATCACTCTGCCGTGAGCAGTTTCTGCCCGCGATTTCCAAGCATCACCTAGCTGGATCAATTCAAAATTTGAACCAGGCATCAAAAAGGACTGACCTGCCCGCCCGATCATGTAGGAAAACACGTCGCGCAAGAGCCAATCAAACCAAAACTCATCTTGCTTTGAATAGGCGCTTAGATCCAAACATTCTTTTACAAGTTGCTCAATGTGAAAACTCTTTATAGGCACATTGCATTCACGTTTCCACCGCTTCAACAACTTGGTTAGTTTTCTGAGATTCCCATTATAAAAGTCATCATTCATGCCAAGGCTTCCAATCTCAGCTTCTGGAAAAATATGTTTCCAACTTCCACCATTGTTGGTGTCGCATGTGAGAAACCCGCCACCCTCTGCATGAAAAGCTGGAACGACTTCAATGGTTATTGAATTGAAGGACACAACCACGACCTGACCATCGCCACGCATGTCTGTTTGAGAATATGTTTTCCCCAACACGCCTTTGACTTCCTGTAATAATTGGCTTTGAGCATTACCCCGCCGCAAATTATAGTCATCAAAAACACTCGTGGGCAAAATGCAAAGTTGATCAATATCAGTTGGGGGCCGAATAGCTGTTCCTTTACCCCATGACCCCACAATCAGTTTGTGTATATCGCCGTCTGCCTCATGCCAGTAGTGACGATTAAGGCTCGTTGCAATTCCACACGATTTAGCGTGGCCATCATCCAGTTGCGTGTCTGTTAGAGCAAGATTTGATAGCGCGGCTTTGAACCTTTTACGAACAAAGCTCCAATTACCCATAAGAAAACCCAGAAAAACTACTTAGAATGCTCGAGGTATCCTATATAATTTCAAGAAACTTTCAAGATTATACATTCAAAAATCTAGCTTTCTAATTCCCGCGCCTCATCAACCAGCATGATCGGGATACCATCGCGGATGGGGTAGGCCAGCTTTGCGGCGCGGCTGATGAGTTCCTGACGCTCAGCGTCATAAGCCAGCGCGGTATAGGTCTCAGGGCAGATCAGGGCCTCTAGCATGCGGCGGTCGAATGCCACGCCACTTGTCATATCGTCACTCATTGCATGGGTACTCCTGTCCCTGCACCGCCACCACGCAGCGCATATTCTACCAAGGTCACCAAGGTTTCGCGTCTAGTTGTCAAAGACGGGGCCTCCAACAAAGCTTGCTTATCCTCAGAACCAAATTCCAGCAGCATCGAGAGCGAATTGATCAGCAATTCATCCTCGGCCTCTTCCAAAGTCGGCCAATCGACGGATAGGCCTTTCAGGTCGAAATACCGTTCCATCAAGCGCATAAATTTAGGCCGATTAAAGATCGGATCTTTGTCGCAATCGGCCAGATCCCGGTCAAACCCATCCCAGCTGACTGTGCACCGACGATAGGGCGTGAACCCGTCCACTTCTTGCAACACGCGGAACCGGGACACCCCGGTCAACGTGATCATATAGCGCCGCCCCTCCATTTCGGAAAAGGACGTCACACGCCCAGCGCAACCGATTTGATACAGACCGGGCCCATCGCGGCCCGGAACCACATTCGGCTGGATCATCCCGATCAACCGATCCTCGGTGCGCAACGCATCATCCAACATCGCCAAATAGCGTGGTTCAAAGATCTGCAACGGCAGACGCGCCCGCGGCAGCAAAAGCGCTTCGGGCAAAGGAAAGACGCTAAGCGTCTCCGGCAGGTCAAAAAACAAGCTCATATGGCAACGCTACCCCAGTTTGGCACACATGCCAAAGAAAAGTCAGTCTAGATCCGTTTCACAGAGAAAGGATCAGACAAAGATCATCGAGGTCAGCTTGCGACGGCCATTCAACACAATCGGATCATTGGGCTTCAACGCATCAAAGATAGTGAACAATTGCGTCTTGGCCGCACCATCATTCCAGTCGCGATCCTTGCGGAACAGCTCTAGCAATTCGGCCACCGCGGCCTCGGCATCACCTGCGGCATGCAGCGCCTGCGCCAGATCAAAGCGCGCTTGGTGATTGTCAGGATCGGCCTCGACCACAGCTTTCAATTCACCCACCGGGCCCGCATCCTGCGCCTGTTTGGCCAGTTCCAACTGGGCAAAAACCGCTTCGATTTCAGGTGCCGCTGATATGTCTGCCGGCACACCGTTCAGGGCCGCCTCGGCCTCATCAATCTGGTCCAGCGCCAAATAGCACCGCGCGATGCCAGCAAACGCCACTGCACTGCTTGGGTCTTCTTCGGCCACAGCCATGAAAACCTGCATCGCATCATCAAACGTGCCTGCCTCAAACATTTCTTCAGCCGCCGCAATCGCGTCATCCAAACCACCAGAGGCATCGCCCCCGCCCGCTTCAACAACGCGTGCGACAAATGCCTTTAGCTCGCTCTCAGGGACCGCGCCCTGAAACCCGTCAATCGGCTGACCTTTGTAGAACGCATACACCGTTGGCACAGATTGCACCCGCATCTGACCGGCAATCATCTGCGCCTCGTCTACATTGACCTTGGCCATCTTGACCGCGCCCTTGGCCGCCGTCACAGCCGCCTCAAGCTGAGGCATCAGGGTCTTACAAGGACCACACCAAGGCGCCCAGAAATCGACGATCACAGGCGTTTCCATAGAGGCCTCGACAACGTCGGCCATAAATGTGGCCTCGGTCACATCCTTGATCAGATCATCGCCACCCGCTGGCGCCGCTGCGCCCTGTCCAAATTCCAACATGTCGTTCCCTCGCCTTAACAGCCAAGCCATTCCGTTGCCCGACTATATGGCCCAAGGGCGATCAGGTCTCAAGGGGGCGAGGCGTTACGGATCGCGCTTGGCCCCAATCTTTTTCAAAACTGGGATCAACCATCCCAATTGCGCTGGGTGCTTTTCTGCCAAGCGATACCATTGAGGGCCACGTCGAAGAAAAGCTGCATATGCAAAACCACCAAGATACCAAAGCACTTTTGCAGTTTCTTGTTCATGAACAGACAAAATAGCATCCCGTTTTCGCTCTGCATATTGCTTAACACTTCCATTTTCAAAGATGGCCTCAGCCATTTCACGGGCGAGTTCACGAACTGTGGCCAGCGTTCCTTTGCTGATTTCCAAATTACCTGGCAATTCTTCCAGCACATCAAGTAACTGGTTGACGGCCCGCACCAAATCCGGGTCCGCATGTTCGCTGTCCTGCATATCAGACGTAATGTCGCGATAATCCGCTAGATCATCTGCTGCATCGGAAATATGCGTGATCTGATCACCTTGATAACTGTCCCAATCGGGAAAGCGGTTCACATAAACCTGAACCTGCATCGCAAATTCAACAAAGACCGGCGCGGCACCGCTGGGCAATTCACGAGCATATTCCGCATTGTCACACAATGAATACAGCGCCGATCCCAAGGATCCGATTAGAACCGCCTGATCAGGGTCATAGGTATCCCCCAGCGCCGTATCCAAGGCAGCCAGCAATGCATTCAATTGCGGATAGTTCCCCAATTGCATCCCTACGCCGACAGTGGTGCGCAATGTTTTGATGGCCTGCCACCCTTTTTGCGCCCGCCCTTGCACAGGATCATCGGGCAAATCCAGCGCTGGACCACGCAGCAATAGATTACCTGAGCGTGTCACCTGTATGGGTGCCGCCTGCGGGTCTGGAACGGCCTCAGCCTCAATAGGATGCAAAGTTTGCAAATAGTCCCACAATTGCGCATTACGGTCCTTGTGATCTCGGATCTCGGAGATTTCTTTCAGCTTTGGATCGGATCTCGTGGCTTCACAGTTTTTGAAGAAAACACCAAGATAATTTCTTTCATCATTGAGTTCTTCAGCATCAAAAAGTTGCGGCAACGACAAAAGTGGACGCAAATCCCTAACCAAACTATCCTCGATGTAAAGCGTGCAAAGGTTTGTCAAATTCACTAAAGCATCGATGTTGTCAATCAAAGTTCCGGAAAGGTTCAAACCCGCCAATTCTTTGATCTTAGAGACTGCGGACAACTCTTCAAGGGGTGTGCCTTCTAAGTCTAGAAATTCAAGTTTCGGCAAATTCGCCAACGGTTTTATGTCAGAAACCAAAGTATTATCTAGGTCTAAAATCCTCAGTTCGTCGCAACCGGCGATCTGAGAAAGATTCTTGACCTTTGTGTGAGACAAATACAGTTCCCGAAGCGAGGACTTACCCCCCAAGCCCTCTAAATCAACGATACTTGTATTTTGAACCCCTAGGATTGAAAGTTCATTCAAATCGGAAAGTGCTTCCAAACTTCTTATTTCGGTATAACCTAAGAACAGCTCATCCAGCTGCTTTAGTTTTCTCAAAGGCTCCAAACTAACAATCGAGCAGCCATCCAAGCTCAAATGCCTCAATCCCTCAAATTTTTCCAAGGCACTAAAGTCTTGAATTCCAAGTTCATGTGCTGACAAAGTCTCTAAATTGGCCAGTTCGCCAATTGTGGCGATATCGGTTATTTTACTCTCGCCCAGAAATAAATGGCGAATACCCGTTAATCTGGCAATCGGAGCTAAATCTGAAACCTCTGAATATCCAACATGTAACGCTTCCAGTTCGGTAAGTTGAGCAACCTCAGCTGGTAAAATTTGTAAAGCCCCGAGGCTTTCAAAATCAAGCTCATCTTCCCCGCTCTCCTTCGCCTCCGCAATCATCTGCTGCGCGCGGGCGTAGGCCGCGTCGGCCTCTTCCTGCGTATAGACCTGTTTTTTGGCCATATTTAGCACCCACTCATCTGCCCACCCTTAGCATAGCGTGGTGCATGCCCCCTGCCTAGGGTGGGATCCGTTCCAAAACGGGTCACAAACCCGCAACCCTGTTCCAAAAATCCGCCCTCCCCCAAACACATATTTTTGTTTACCGCCCCCTCTTTTTCCGCCACGTAAACACCCATAGGTTTTGACCAAAGACAACCGCATTTCAGGAGGGCACAGCATGGCCTTGCGCATTAATGACACAATCCCGAATTTGACCGTTCCCACAGATCAGGGCGACATCACGCTGCATGATTGGATCGGCGATGACTGGGCGATCCTGTTCAGCCATCCAAAAGACTACACCCCTGTCTGCACCACAGAATTCGGCGCGGTTGCACAGTTGGCCGATGAATGGGCCGCGCGGGGCACCAAGGTGATTGGCGTATCTGTCGATAGCGCCGAAGATCACAAAGGCTGGAAAACCGATATTGAGGCCGCAGGCGGTGCCAAGGCCGGTTTCCCAATCATTGCCGACACAGATCTGACCGTGGCCAAAGCGTTCGACATGTTGCCTGCCGAATACGTTCTGCCAGATGGCCGCACGCCAGCAGATAGCGCCACAGTGCGTTCCGTGTTCATCATCGGGCCGGATAAAAAGCTAAAACTGTCCATGACCTACCCGATGACTGTGGGTCGGAACTTTGGCGAAGTACTGCGCGCGTTGGACGCGTTGCAGACCTCAACGCGCGAAGGTGTCGCAACACCGGCGAACTGGACCATCGGTCAGGACATCGTGGTGCCGGTTGCGGTGTCCGATGAGGACGCGATTGCCAAATACGGCGCGATCAACACGGTCCTGCCTTACCTGCGCATGGCCAAATTGCCAGAATAAGATTTCAAACCAATCTGAACCGAAAAGCCTCGCCATCCGGCGGGGCTTTTTGCTTGCACATATGCGCTGTTCTTGCCAGAACAGACCCTGAACAAATCGGAGCAGCGCCCATGTCTTTCACCCTTGCCACCTGGAACATCAACTCGGTCCGCTTGCGCAAAGGGATCGTTGCGGATCTGCTGACGGGTGAAGCCCCAGATGTGCTGTGCCTGCAAGAAACCAAAAGCCCGGTTGATAAAATCCCCCTCGAGGTGTTTGCCGAGATTGGCTATCCCCACATGGTCGCCAACGGGCAAAAGGGCTATAATGGCGTGGCGATCCTGTCCAAAACCCCGATTGAAGAGGTCAGCAAACAGTATTTCGGCGGTTTGGATGATCATGCCCGCCATATTGCGGGGCGGCTGGAAAACGGTGTTGTGATCCACAATTTCTACGTCCCAGCGGGCGGTGATATTCCTGATCGCGAAAAGAACGAAAAATTTGGTCAGAAACTGGATTACCTGACGGATATGCGCGATTGGTTTGCAACCGATAAGCCTGAAAAATCTATCCTTGTGGGTGATTTGAACATTGCTCCGCTTGAAGATGACGTTTGGTCCCACAAGCAGCTGCTGAAAATTGTCTCGCACACCCCGATTGAGGTCGAACATCTGGACGCCGTTATGCAAGCAGGTGACTGGGTGGATGTGACACGCAAAGACATCCCCGAAGGCAAGCTATACAGCTGGTGGTCCTACCGCGCGAAAGACTGGAACGCCGCCGACAAAGGCCGCCGCCTAGACCACATCTGGGCCACACCCGACATCGCCCCAAAAGCGCATTCCAGCCGGGTGTTGCGCGACGCGCGTGGCTGGGAACAGCCGTCAGACCACGCCCCAGTGTTTGCGACGTTTGATGTTTAGCAAGAACTTACAAACAGGTCGTAACCGCAACTTAAATTAGGTAACTTGGAAACGTTCGAAATTGCCAGTTGGTTTTTTAGCTTGAATGCCGAGGAAAAGGTCTTCGACATCTTTGTCTAGCTGCAAGTCTTTTAGAGAATGTATGCATTTCAGCCCAACTCCTAGCGGGGATCCATTTGAGTTGGCTGCTAAGTTTCTACTTAACTCCTTAAAGTATCTTGGCTCTGGAATAAAATAATTTGACTGGGATTTATTGGTACATTGAAATGCGGAATAGGCAACAAAATCTGCGAACTCAAGCATGTCCTCTTCGCCTTTTCGTCTTGTGGAAATTGAAAATGGATTGAGAAGCTTCAACGATCTGCTCTGCGGATAAATAGGCTTATCTCTTACTATCGTCAGATATCTTCGAAGTGCGTCATAATCATGATTTCGTTCTTCAAACACGACATTGACGCTTTCCTGCCGAACCCCTTTTGTACCCAAGTAACTACAAACACATTCCAGCAAGTATTTGGCACATTTATTGTAAAATTTATGGGCATCCGCATCGATGAAGTCTTTATACCCACCCAACGTAGACTTGTTGGAAATTACACAAAAATACCTTTGCGGTAACGTCGACATTTGCCGCGCAAACAGAACCTTTTCAGCATGCTTGAGTTCTGTGGCATGCTTCCAAGATTTCTTTCTAATTGTTTGTTTAAATTCACTAAGTAGGTTTCGTACCATCACCTCCGCGGATTCTATACAAACAACTGCACCTAGAGCAAAGTAAGGTGAAGCCCCTGGCGTCTGTTCGCCCCTAATTTGAGCTACGCCCGGTTCGCCGCTTTCATCGATGTAAACAGTAAAATTGTGATCCAACGTCCGCAAAAAACCTGTCCTAGAACTTAAACACTACAACCACTGAGAATACGATATTTTAGACTCAAAAATAGATTTTTAAAGAACTGTTTTGATCAAAACCCCGCCTTAGCCCGAAACTTCAGCCCCTTACCGGTATCAGGATGGTTCACGCGCAACTCTTCTGCGTGCAACATCATGCGCGGGTAATTCGCGGCAAGGTCGGGCATATAGAGCGGGTCGCCTAGGATCGGGTGGCCCAACGCCAGCATGTGGACGCGCAATTGATGGGACCGCCCCGTATGGGGCGTCAGGCGCATACGGCTTTCGCCATCGCCGGATTTAACGACCTTGTACTCGGTCAGCGCTGGTTTGCCCGTTTCATGACACACTTTTTGCAAAGGGCGGTTGGGCCAATCCACGATCAGCGGCAGATCGACTTCGCCCAAGCGTGGCGTAACCTCGCCGAGAACCCGCGCGATATAGGTCTTTTTGGTGCTACGCGCTTCGAACTGCGCGCTGAGGTTACGTTGTGCATGGGCCGTCATGCCAAACACCACGACACCTGATGTATCGCGATCCAGACGATGCACCAGCAAGGCCATTGGAAACGTCTCTTGCACCCGAGATATCAAGCAATCCGCCAGATGCGGGCCCCGTCCAGGCACAGATAGCAATCCATGTGGCTTGTTGACAGCAAGCAGGTGATCATCCTCGTAAAGGACCTCCAAATCACATTGCGGCGGCATATATTCTGTTGGCGTGAATGTGCTGGGTTGCATATCTGAGGTCGTCATTTTTTCACCTGTCCAAAGGCCGTATGTAGAATTTCCGCCAGTTCGACCGCATCTTCTAAAGTGAAGGCGCCTGGCTGGTCGCTGTCGATATCCAAGACGCCAATCAATTTGCCGCGCCCATTCCAAACGGGCAGGACCAATTCTGATTGCGTTGTACTGGAACAGGCAATGTATCCCGGAAACGCATGGACATCTGCAACAATCTTTGCAACCTCTTCGCGCGCACACACGCCGCAGACACCCCTGTCAAAAGGGATGCTCAGACAAGCATGGACGCCCTGATAGGGACCGATTTTCAACTGATCTGGCGCAACAACCCGGTAAAACCCGGTCCAATCGAAGCGATCATCTGCATGATGAATTTCACATGCCAATGTTGCCATGAGTGCGACGGGATCCGTTTCGCCTTCGGTCAAAGCCGCACATATCTGGGCAAGTTCGCAATAGTCTAGGGTCATGTGACAACCCTAAACTGATTGCCAAGATGCGACCAGACAAAAGCATATGCACCGCCGTTTATCATTTTTTGTGAAAATCTCAGGAAAATTTATCTGAATGGCAAAACGAAAATCTTATCGTAACCCTCTGGATCTACGCTTTGACCCTGTATCAACTCGAACACTATCTATGAGGCTAGTATGAATCTCGACAAAAAGCTGACTGGGGATGCGTGTATCATTACCGTGAATGAATCACGGATCGATGCGGCTGTCGCGATCCAATTCAAAGACGGCATTCGCGAATTATCCCAAGACGCGCCAGCGCGGATTATTTTGGATCTGGAACAGGTTGGCTTTATCGATTCCAGTGGATTGGGCGCAATCGTTGCTGCCATGAAGCTGCAGGGCGATGAACGGAAACTGGAACTGGCGGCTTTAACCCCGGCTGTGAAAAAGGTTTTCCGCATGACGCGCATGGATACAATTTTCAAAATCCATGACAGTTTGGAGTCTTTAAAGACACCATGACTTCGAAATACCCTCCTTCCGCGGCCCCCCATCCGCAGAAAGTCTCAGAAGTAGAGACACAAGGTTTGGACCAAGAAATCCGAATCTCTAGCACTGCATTGGACGTGCGTGGCGCGTTGCAGCAGCTAGAAAGCACACTTCTAGAATGTTCAGCACCTGACGATCTATGTGAACGTATCGAACAAGTCATGGCCGAGGTTTTGAATAACGTCGTTGAGCACGCCTATTCAAATCATTCAGACGGCGAAATCACTATTCTGTTTTGCTACCGCAACAATTTGTTTCGCACAGTCATCTTAGACAACGGTCAACCAATGCCGAATGAAACGATCCCAAGTGCCCAATTCCCAGATCTGACGGGGCCAAAATCCGCATTGCCCGAGGGCGGATTTGGCTGGCTGATGATCCATTCGATTGCAAGCGTGATCAAATACACAAAGACCCAGACAGGCAACCGAACCTATCTCGAAATCCCTATTTGATTTGCCTGAAACTGCAAAATCTGCTGCCGAGATTTTAAAATAAACGACATACGAACCTGCTGCGCGACAATGCATGTCATGAGCTGACGCTGAAAATCGTAAGATACTAATTTTATTATATCTTTCACTAATTTTTTCACGTCGAACAAATGCCTTTTTCCATTCATATTTACGCCCATTTAAGCGGACAAACAAAGGTTGTAGCTGGTCAGGCTTCCCCCGGTCTCGTGTTTCCTAAACGCCCCCACCTAAACATGAGACCGGGATCTGACGGTAAAGGCGACCGTTGGTCTTATGGACAACATCCACAATGCGTATGTCAGCCTCGGTGTGGTTGCTCGCGTATCACGCAACATAAAACCGGGCGTCATACGTCAGAAATAGCTCTGAGGCCCGTAAGTCACGTATTCACTCGACCATGACGGACCGGTCAGGACATGCTCTAACTACGTAAAGCGTGTCCCGCGCCATTCATTTTAAAACGGTTTAGGGCCTTAATAGCTGAAGGCTTTATAAATTTTTGTCAGATCGCCACCCCAATCGCCATGGTAATGGTCCAACAATTCATCCGCCGGCGTTTTACCCGTTTCAATGCTTTCCTTCAAAGTGTTCAGGAAATGCGTTTCATCAGGTACGAGACCGCCCACGCCAGGCCGTGCCCGCGCGGCAAGGCCTGCTTCAGAAATTTTCAAAACCTCAGCGGCAAGTTCGTGCATATCTATGCCGCCAACTTTTGCCCGCAGCCCGTCTTCAGACGCAGCAATCCGTAACGCTTCGCGCGTGCCGGCATCCCAGCCTTTGACAAGATCCCATGCTGCATCCAAAGCCCCTTGATCATACATCAGACCGACCCAGAATGCAGGCAATGCACAAAGACGCCGCCATGGCCCACCGTCAGCACCGCGCATTTCGATAAATTTCTTCATACGCGCTTCTGGGAAGGCTGTCGTAAGGTGATCTGCCCAATCGCTCATCAAGGGTTTTTCGCCGGGCAATGCAGGCAATTCACCCTTTAGGAAATCACGGAAAGATTGGCCCAGCGCGTCAATATATTTTCCGTCGCGATAGACAAAATACATCGGAACATCCAGCGCGTATTCCACCCACGCCTCAAAGCCAAACCCATCCTCAAATACAAAGGGCAACATACCTGTACGCGCGTCATCTAGATGCCGCCAGATATAGGACCGCCAGCTCTGATGATTGTTCACCTTGCCTTCAAAGAAGGGGGAATTCGCGAATAATGCGACCGCCACCGGCTGCAAAGCCAAAGCAACGCGCATCTTCTGCACCATGTCAGCTTCTGATCCGAAATCGAGATTGACCTGAACCGTGGTCGTCCGTCGCATCATCGACGTGCCCATTGTGCCGACCTTTTGCATATAGCTGTCCATCAGCTGATAGCGGCCTTTCGGCATCAAAGGCATTTCTTCGTGCTGCCAAATCGGTGCAGCGCCCAGCCCAACGAACCCAACACCGATCTCGGATGCGATGGCTTTGACATCGCGCAAATGCTCGTTCACCTCGTCACAAGTTTGGTGAATTGTTTCCAGCGGTGCACCGGATAATTCCAATGCTCCGCCTGGTTCCAAACTGATATTGGCACCATCTTTGGTCAGGCCGATGATATGTTCGCCTTCGAACACACCATCCCAACCATGACGATCTCGCAATGCCTCTAGAACCGCTCGGATTGAGCGTTGGCCGTCATAGGGCAGTGGTTTCAAACTATCCGTGCAGTATCCGAATTTTTCATGTTCGGTCCCAATGCGCCAATCCTCTTTCGGTTTACATCCCGAAGCCAGATATTCGGCCAGTTGGGTATAGGATTCAATTGGCGCTCCGCCGGATTGAGGAATGGACATTTTGCGACGCTCCGTGCGCTGTTCTCTTGCTCGGTCCTGCAAGCCATGCGCACAAACGTAACCAGTGTCAATGGAGAGCAGAACGCTCTGAGCTCTCAGGGCTTTTTTTGCCAGATCACAAATGTGTTTGGGGTTGATGATGATAGCGCTTTAATCGCAAGTGAGATATCGATATTCGGCAAACAGGTCATTGCATCTAATAGATTTTCCGAACCCTTTGCATCACAGGGCACCTGCAATTCCCCGTCCTGCCCGCGCAGAATCCAAATTGGCTTAATCTCGGCAATTTGATCTATCTCGCGAGGTGTCCCACCAACGCGAATAGCCACATAGGACAAGCCGTCGATGGATAAATCACCCCCACCATTCGGCGACATATACGTTATCAGTCTTTCCCTAACATCGACCAGCCCCAGGCCTGCACCATCCTGTAAAAGCAAAGCACGCCTTGCACCCAAGAAAGTCAAACAGGCCCCGACAAACATGATCAGAAAGCCAAACCAATGCAGCAAACCGCCAGTCAGACCAAATACCCATCTGGCGCCAATAGCTAAGACCAGAACACCCAAACATGCGTCGCGCCACCGGCGCAGAGCAAATAAGAGTTCCGGTCTAATCCATGTCATTCACGGGTGCCAATCACAGCTGCATTTTCCAACATAGCCACTCGATACGCGGCACGGTGGGAAAAGCCAAGCTTTTGATAGCAACGCAACGCGGAAGGATTGTTCGCGAACAGAATTGCCGAATGGGCACCCCAATCGCGCAATTCCTGTAGAAGTGCATGGGAGACCTGACCGCCCAACCCATTGCCACGTAGTTTCTCAGGAACGAAAATACCACCGATTTGAACGCAGTTGTCGGCAATTGCATTCACACCAGCCATCGCCACCGGTTCATCATTTTCCAGCAACAGGCGCAAACCGCCCTCGGCCACGGCGCCCAATGCCAAATAGGGGGCGAAGAAACGCGCATCTTTTTCGGTGTTAAACCGTGTTTCGCGCGCAAAATCGTAAAACCACTGTGTCAAAAGCGGAACATCTTCCTGAGTCGGGCGACGCGTCTCGGCATTCAGCGCACCCAGTTCAGCCAAATCCAGTGTCATCAAGGGTTCTTCTTGATTGATTGTGAAACGACGACCGGCCAGTTCAAGCGCGACAATAAGACGAGAGATTTGTGAAGACGGCCCGTTCAATCCGCGAACAGCTTCGCCTTTAATCGCCTCTGCAAAGGCAAAATAGCCAGCAGCAGGGCAATTCGGGGCCTGTGAAATAACAAAACCTTCATTGGTCAAACCAAACACAGCTAACACAGCGCCTTCTTCTTCCCAGATGAAGTAGCGGGTTGCATGTGCATGTGCTGATAAACCAATCCCGTGCTGAGCAAGGTTGGAACGTAGAAACATGGATGTTTCCGCATGATACCCCAGAAAAATATCGATATTGGCGCGATCACGCATATCCGCTTCACGAAGGAATGGCTGTGGCGATCCAATGGAAGGGTTATGAAGCGCTGACATGTCTACATTCAAAGGCATGGCAGATCGCGCATTTTGGCTGGGAAATTGATTTGGGGTCACAATTTTGCTCCGTTCTAGAGGCTTGATATCACTAAGCCAAAGATCGGATCAGAAAGTTACGATGCGGTTTTCACGAAGCGGTGATTTCAACGGGATTGGTCAAAATCGCCAATTTATAAGTTCCAATTTTATGAAAACCTATTGTTTCATAGACATGCGCGGCCGTTTCCGAAGCTGCAAACAGGATCGCTTCTTGCGCACCGTTTGCCATGGCATTTGACAATAGTGCGGTTACCACTTTGCGTCCCAATCCGCGATTTCGCAATTCTGGTGGGACATAGACCCCGCCCACCTGAACCGTTCCATCAACTTGAGCATGCAGGGAAGCCATTGCAACAGTTGCGCCATCTTGTATCAGCATCTGCACCGTTGACCCCGGCGCATTGGCAGCACGTGTTGCTGCTTGTTTTTCGGCCTCTGCACGACTTGGGACCGTGCCAATATCAATCAAATAATCAGCAAACCACTCTTCCAAAACCGGAATGTCACTTTGCAAAACCGGGCGCGATTGTTCCACGTTGACGGGCAGATCTGCTAGAGAAAGACGATAAAGCGGTTCCACCCTCAGCAACGTATACTTCCTATCTTGCAGGTTCAGCGCCGCCAATGCCGGACCAACTTGATCAGTTGCCCCAGTCATTCCAATGACGGTTTCTCCCACAACAGCATTTGCAAAGCTGGCCAAAGCACGCGGCAATATTTCTGGCATCTGGATCATCAGATAGCCACCTTTGGTCAGACCAAAGACCGCATGGATCCCAGCATCTTCCCAAATCCAGACACGCGTAGAATGCCGATCCTCAGACCATCCAATACCATGTGCGAAGATGTTACCGCGCAAAAACATGGATGTCTCGGTATAAGGAACCAAAAAGGCATCAATTGCCGCAGCATCTTCACGGGTAGCTTCACGTAGCATCTACCAATCCCCTAAGATCTGTTGCCAAACAGTCATTGCCGCCACTGCCGCTGTGTCGGCCCGCAAAATGCGGGGGCCTAAGCTGACCACATGCGCGAAGGATAGTCCTTGCAAACGGGTCCTCTCGGCATCTGAAAACCCACCTTCCGGGCCGATCAAAATTGCCCATGGGCCCGGTTTGGCAGATGCCAGTGTTTTTGCAGCGCCAACCTCGGCCTCATCACAAAACATCAACTGCCGTTCAGGATCCCAATCAGACAACAAACGATCCAACTTCACCAAATCGGCGACTTCAGGCACAAACGTGCCCCCACATTGTTCAGCCGCTTCAACCGCATGGGCCTGTAGCCGATCCTGCCGGATACGTTCGGAATTTGTAAACTCGGTTTGAACCGGAACGATGCGACGCGCGCCCATTTCCGCTGCTTTTTCGACGATAAAATCAGTGCGGGCCTTTTTGATCGGAGCGAAAAGCAGCCACAAATCAGGCGGCATGTGCAGTGGAGCCGTTTGTTCCATGCAAACCAAAAGGCCTCCACGTTTTCCGGCCTCGACGACTTCAGCGCTCCATTCACCATCACGTCCATTAAATAACGCAACCCGCGCACCTATTTGCTGACGCATGACACCAAAAAGGTAATGCGCATGCTCCCGCGACAACGGAACGGCTTGCCCCTGCCCCAGAGGCTCATCTACATACAGGCGGATCTTAGGTTTCATAAGGCGCATGATTATGACCACAGGCAAACAAACGCCAGAGCCAAAAAGCACAGTCGAAGGCATCGTTGCAGATGCGGTGGACGGCAATTGGGTGGACACCTATGCCCCAGCGATCACACGACCTTTTTTACGTCTTAGCCGGGCAGACCGCCCGATCGGCACCTGGTTGCTCCTGATCCCGTGCCTATGGTCGCTGTTTTTGGCCATGACACAGAACGGTCACGCGGGATGGTATGACCTATGGATCGCATTTGTCTGTGGTGCAGGCGCCTGGTTGATGCGCGGCGCCGGATGCTGCTGGAATGACATCACCGATCGCAAGATCGACGCCCAGGTTGCGCGCACAGCCTCTCGCCCCCTGCCCTCTGGCCAAATCGGTGTAAAGGCAGCCGTCATTTGGATGGTTGCACAAGCGCTTTTGGCTTTCATATTACTGATGACACTACCTTGGTTAGCTATCATCTTGGGCATTGCGGCCCTTGGTCCCGTCGCAATTTACCCTTTTGCAAAACGGTTCACATGGTGGCCTCAGGCCTTTCTGGGAGTAGCCATCAACTGGGGTGTCTGGGTCGCATGGGCCGCGCATAGTGGCAGCCTAAGCTGGGCCGCGGTGCCACTCTATGCGTCCGGCATTGCTTGGACGTTATTCTACGATACGATCTATGCTCATCAAGATCGCGAGGATGATGCACTGATCGGGGTGAAATCAACGGCCCGCCTATTTGGTGACAATACACCACGTTGGCTGACATTTTTCATGTGTGTCAGTGTGATCTTGATGGGGTTAAGCGTTATTCTGGCTGTCCCGAACGGTGCGTTGCTACAATTTGTGGTGCTTCTAGCGGGTCCATGGGCATTTGGTTGGCATATGCTTTGGCAACTGCGCCGGTTTGACCCTGAAAACCCCGGGCAGTTGTTGCACCTCATGCGATCCAACCGCGATGCGGGCTTAATCCCTGTGCTGGTTTTTGCCACTGCACTTTTACTTGGATTGCGCTAGCGCCGATTGACGCGTATGTGCATTGTCTATGACTAATGTGACACGAACTGTACGGTATTGAAGCCTAATGCCAATTAGAAATGCAATGATTGCGTTTGGAACCTTTGCGGGTGCAGCCGGCTTGAGTTTGATATCGGCCTATTTCGCCGTTTCCCTCATTGAAACTGCCTCAAAAGCAGGTGTCAAAACCGAATTGGAAACATCGGAATTGGGTTGGGCCGATGTCGATGTCAGTGGTTTGGAAGTGTTTCTTTTTGGAACAGCCCCTGACGAAGCGGCCAGATTTCGCGCGATTACTGCCGCAGGCCGCGTGGTCGACGCATCGCGTGTGATTGATCAAATGAATGTAGCGGAAGCTGCCGAAATTGCGCCCCCCAGCTTTTCATTGGAACTGCTGCGTAATGCCAGCGGCATCAATGCAATTGGCCTGATCCCCAACAGCACCGATCTGGAAGACCTGCAAAAACGGCTAGAGCGGCTGACCGATGAAGGCCAGATCACCCAATTTGTTGAAGCGGTTGATTTCCCGGCACCGGCAGGATGGGACCGAACCATATCTTTCGCAATCAGCGCGTTGCAAGACCTGCCCCAATCCAAAATTTCGGCAACCGCAACACAGGTAACGATAACTGCCAGCGCAGAAAGCCAAGAAGCGAAAACGCGGGCGGAATCATCCCTCGTGCGGCGCAAACCAGATGATGTTGAATTGCTTATGGACATCACCGCCCCGCGCCCAGTGATTTCGCCGTTCACATTACACTTTACAATCGATGATGACGGACCACGATTTGACGCCTGCGCTGTTGATACAGCCGAGGGCCGCGACACAATCCTAGCCGCCGCGAAACGCGCTGGCGTATCAGGGCAAGTCGGCTGCACGCTGGCGCTGGGTGCACCAACAAAGGATTGGGCGCGCGCGGCATCATTGTCTATCGACAGTTTAGCGGAACTGGGTTCGGGCTCCATCAGCTTTTCCAATGCAGATATCGCGCTGACCGCTGAGGAAGGCACGAACAAATCCGTCTTCGACCGCGTTGTCGGCGAATTGGAAACCGCCCTCCCAGATATGTTTGCCCTTCACGCCACATTGCCGGTGACACCGGATGAAACAGATACTGGACCAAAGGAATTCGTAGCGACACTCAGTCCAGAAGGCAGTGTACAGTTGCGCGGCAATATCGCGACCGCCAGCTCGCGTATTCTAACCGAAAGCTTTGCAAAAGCGCGCTTTGGCTCCGCCGATGTCTTGATGGCCGCGCGTGTAGACGACACGCTGCCCGCGATCTGGCAAACACGCGTCTTGACCAGCCTTGAGGCCCTGTCTCTGTTGGAAAACGGGTCGGTTACGATGACCGAAGCCGCCGTAAATATCTCAGGGCGCACCGGCAATAGCGCGGCCAGCACCGAAATCGCGTCGCTTTTGGTTGAAAAGCTTGGGCAAGACACATTGCTGGACATAAAAGTTGCCTATGATGAACGCCTTGACGAAACGCTGGCGCTGCCAACGCCAGAAGAATGCCTAGCTGATATCGAAACAGTCATTGCAGGGCGAAAGATCTCGTTTGAACCTGGAGCGGCGGTGTTTGATGCGGATTCATTGGATATCCTGAATGATCTGGCCGACCATCTGATTTCCTGCGGTGATGATATTTCACTGGAAATCGGCGGGCATACCGACAGTCAGGGGCGCGAAACGATGAACCAATCGCTAAGCCAGGAACGTGCACAGGCCGTTCTAGATGCGCTGCGGTCTCGACGTGTTCACACTCTCGCCTTCACCGTGATCGGTTACGGTGAAACCGTGCCAATTGACACCAATGACACGCCAGAGGGGCGCGAAGCCAATCGCCGGATTGAGTTCAAGCTGAACCTGCCACAGCCTGAAGACACAGGCGAAACAGCAGAAAACGCGAACTCTCAAGACGCGACAGACACACAGACCACAGAAGAGCAGACCACAGGCGACACACCCGCCGAGACGGAAGGAAACTGACATGAACCGTATGCAGTTCATCATTGTAACGGCCATCATCCTGTTTGTTGCCTTTTGCCTTGGCTGGTTCACCCATTGGCTGATCCAACGTTTTTCCCGCGTCGCACAGGCTGATGTGAACCAACTGGACCAAATGAGCCAAGAACTGCACGACGCCGAAGAAACCCGCGATCAGGCGATCACATACCTGCAACAACGCGAAGCCGAACTGACCAACCAGCTGACCCAAACAGAAGCGGAACTCAGCGCCGCCATGGACGGACTGCGAGAGGCCCGTACCGAAGCCGAAGAGCTGCGCAACTACATCGAGGCCACACAGGCGCAGGGGTAGACCCTTTCGAGATTAGCAAACACAACAAACCGCCCGTGTGAGACGTGGCGGTTTTTTGTAGGGGTATGTGGCTGGTTTGGCAGTGAAGCAGTCGTTCACGGTATGGCGGAAAAGCTGCGCAAAATCAGCCGTCCGATCTTTTTTGCTGAGCAGGCATGTCTGTCAGCGTAAGTTGAAGTCCAAAGCGCGGTACATTTTGAAGTCATCACACCAACGCACCTCACAGTCGTCACAAGCATCTGGTAGCCGTGTTGCACCAAGTCGCTTAGTTCGCTTCGTCACTTCCTTTGTCACAACCGTCCTACCGCTGTCAACAAGTCCATAGGAAACAAGAAACGCGTCACGACCGACTTTGATTAATTCACTATCAGTGAAATTTGGATCATTGCTTTGGTAGCCATCACGTAGTGCTTTTCGGACCAACGCAAGGTCTGCTTCCTCATCCAAAAGTAGAGCGTTCTTAGCGTCTGGGCTTTTGATCCAATTTGCCAAGTCATCAGTGCCACCCGCGACTTCATCATAAATCTCACGTGGCATCTTAATCGCATTGGATTCGCCTTGTTCGATGAGCCAATCCCAAAATTGCGGGATATGTTCCAATGGATAGTAGGTATTCTTTGCAGTTATCAACACGTTGGCATCAATCAAATACATCAAGACGTTCCGTTCACATTAGAAAACAGATCACTCTTGTTTCGCTTCGCCTCATGTCTCCGCAACAGTGGCTCCACCGCAGACGGTTTCGCTCCCAACAGGTTTGCAGCCTTAGTGTAAGTAAGCGCATTCCCGCGAACGGTACGATATACAACCTCCATTAAAGCGTTGCCGAGATTGTGGGATTTTACAACGTGCGGATTTGGCCCGTCACCATCTTTCATTTTTTCTTTTTGTTTTCTTTGAGCAGCTTGCCAACGTATTGCGTAAGCCTCGCGAAGACGAGCATAGGCATCACTACTGAGGTCGCCTGTCCTATGTAGTCGATAGGCTACCATAGGGTCACTGACAGACCACTTAGAAGCGATACTATCTACTACTAACTCCGCCCTCTCACTATCGTTAGGGTCGAACTTGGGCATATCTTTTCGAAAATGTTCCGATGGTAACAGAAACTCTCCTGCCACATCGTTGCAAAACCGTTCGATCTTGGCGGTCTCGCTTTTCGGTATGTCCGTAGAAGCCTGACCGCTTACCCCTGTGGTTCCTAGCCAAATATGAGCCAGTTCGTGCATCAACGTAAAGGAACGAGATGCTCTTGCCTCTTTAGCGTTAATCACAATAAATGGAGCGACATCATCAGCGATTGCAAAACCGCGAAATACACTAGACGGGATTGTGGAGTGATGAGAACCAAGATCAGACAACAGCAACACAAAAATGCCGATGTCTTCAACTTTCGTGCGCAACCGTTTGAACAATTTGTCTGGATCACCGCGGCGCAGACTAACGTCTGTATAGTCAAACCCAAGTTCGCGGGCAATGGATGCCACGGTTGTTACAACGTTCGTTTGTAGAGACACGGAGCCAACAAATTTGTGTTCCAAGAAATCTTCGTCATCTAACAGGATGTCCCTTATAGCTTCTTGACGAGCTTTCACATCACGTAACAGCGCATCCAGCAGGGCATTCTCGCGTTTAGTACGACTGTCTGGGCTTTGACGAAAATCCTGCCCCCTACGTCCGGCACGCGGAGGCTGCTCCATGTAAAACGCTAGCAAAGGCCTTTTGTATAGCTTGGAAAAGCTATTAAGTTGTGTGCGGGATGGTTCGATTTCGCCACTTTCTAGAGCTTCCAGCTTCTGCTCAGCAGTCGCGCGAACTCCAGTAGAAAAAAGCTTACGCGCAGCATCTTCCAACGTGAAACCAGCTGTCTCACGTGCCCAAATCAGGACATCAGGATTGACGTTGATGGTCATAGAATGCGCTTTGCCTTCGCTTGTCATATTCTTTCTTCAATGGAGATGTAGGACAATTTGAGTACATCGCCTAGTGTTTAGATACTAGAATATGGACTGTTAAGGATGATAGATCATGTTTGAGGTCCGTTTTGGCATTAGCTCATTTGGAGAGTCCACAAAAAAACCGTCACACCACCGTTACAAAACTCCATCTTCCGCTCCTCCTTCCTCCCCTCTAAAAGCGGGTGGAAAGGAATCCTTTATGTCTCACATCACTTTGGTTCGTCACGGTCAGGCTAATTTCGGGGCGGGGGATGAGCATGGGTATGACCGACTTTCGCCTTTGGGTCATGATCAGGCTGCATGGTTAGGCGCGCATTTCAAAACCTCGGGCGAGATCTTTGCCCGCGTTTATTCTGGCACGATGCAGCGGCATGTGGAAACGGCAGCTGGCATTGATGCAGGAGCGCCCGAACAGGATCCGCGCCTGAACGAATTTAGCTATTTTGAACTGTCCAACGCGTTGCGGGATCAACACGGGATTGCCCCGGCACAGGGGCGCGAGGATTTTCTAGCCTATATGCCCCAACTGATGGCCCATTGGGAGGCGGATAAGCTGGAAGGCGTTCCAGAAACCTTTGCCGCCTTTAAAACCCGTATCGATGATGCGGTTTCGGAAATCTCTGCAGGTCCGGGCCATGCGCTGATTGTGACATCTGGCGGTGTGATTGGCATGACGATGCGTCTGATCCTAGGCCTAGATGCTGCGGGCATGTCACGCCTGTTATTGGCGATCATGAACACATCCGTCCACCGGCTGCACAGCCTGCCCGACGGTTTGGGCATGGATCAGTTCAACGCCATCCCGCATCTGGCATCCACAGATCGCCATTTCGCGCGCACGCATATCTGACACATTGCGCAAGAACCGGGTCGCGGCAGGAGAGGGCAGTACGGCATAGACTGGGACACCAAAAGGAGACCCAATATGCATTTTCAATTCACCGGACTGGATGCCACCCCATTTGCCTCCCTATTTGATCTGACCGAGGCCGAGCTGGCCGCACGGCACATCGTCAAAATGACCGCCGACAGTCAGCCGGGCTATCCCTGCCGTATTTCCCTGAAAGAGGCTCCGATGGGGCGCGACGTGTTGTTGTTGAACCACAGCCATCTAGAAGTGGCATCGCCCTACGCGTCCCGCCACGCGATTTTTGTCGCCGATGGATCGGAACCGGCGCACCTAGAACCCGATGCCATCCCAGACGTCGTGACCAACCGTCTCGTATCCCTGCGCGCTTTTGATGGGGCAGACCACATTGTGGATGCTGATGTCTGCGACGGGGACACGGCCCGCGTCGTTTTGGAACATTTCTTTGCCAACCCTGCGATATGCTATGTCGATGTACACGCCGCAAAACGGGGGTGTTTTCTAGCGCGGGCCAAACAGGTCTAGGCCCGCACGCCCTAACAACGCAGGTTTAACCCCAGTGCTGCATTGTGATCCACGGTTAACCACATAAGTTCGGATTCAGGCTCGCTTGGGCCCAGCATTCTGATCAGATAGCGCCCGGTTTGATGTGGAATTGTCATCAGACGGGGGAAGTCCGGGGCCTGGCACCCTCCGGAGCGCAATCCGGCCTTGGCGGCCGCCATATCTATAACCGCGCTGTCGACAAACAGCCCCCTTCCCCGCCCGGCACCACGCCGCTGGCGGGCGAAGGTGCTAGACCGTCACGTTTCGGCATCTTGTGATTGGTCGTTCTCAACAGACGAAAATTTCCAATGGAATCGAAAGAACCAGTTCAAATGCGCCTTCGCCATAAGGGAATGATCAGAGGCCAATTTTTCAAGGTCACCGCGCATGATCCAGAACCAGTTTAGTTCCGGTTTAAAGGCGTCATTCTTGCCATGCCGCCCTGCGGCAGTTTCAAAAATCGCTCCCAATTGCTTAACGCGACCCTCCCGCAAATGCATGGCCGCGCTTTCGGCAAATTCCTTTGGATCCAGTTCGTGAAACACTGGGATCCTATAATAGTTGGTCTCATCATTTCTATGGGCGATCAAAAGCATGAATTCGCCCAGGTCTCTCTGGAAACATTGCAAGAAATTTTCAAATTCCTCTGTCTTCTTTGCATCACGCATTCGAATTTGTGCGTCTTGCAGAGCATTACTGATTTCAGAAAAGCCGTCGTTCGGTTCCATTGCGTACCCGCCGAACACAAAGTTTTCGTCCCTAAATGCCCATCCGACATTTCCACCCAATCTCGCTGGTGGAATTCCAGCAGATGTTTCAAGGGATTTAATACGTTCAACTAGCTTGCCCTTGAACACTTCCCAACCCGATTGATCACCGCCCTGTTTTTCAAGTTCCAGCATAATATTTGAAATATGTAAGAAGGCGCCCGGAACGACCTGATCTTCTTCAAAGAGATACTTTTCACACTCCTCCTTGAGACCGCCCAAATCATCCCAACCTAAATCCATCCAATGTATGGCCCGCTTCCAAAGTGGGTTTTCCTCCTGCTCTATGAATTGGCCCGTATCACGCAATTGATCGTTCAGCATATTGTCATCAGCATGCCCGATACAAAACAGCGCGTTACCTAGAGCATGGGACAAAACGGCACCGCTATGTAGAAAAATATCCGCCCCACGAAAATCATCAAATAATCTACGAAGACCTTCTAACTCGTCTGTTTTCTTAAACGCTTCAGGTCGTTTTTTGAGATCTTGTTGTCTGATCTCACCTTTGGCCAGTGCCATTGCAAACGCCATATAGGTTCTGGCAAACCGCTCCATAGGTTCTTTCGTCTTAAATAGATCGGCCTCAATCCGATCCAGCACCAGAGCACATTCCCGCATGGCGTTGCGAAAGATACGCAGATTTTCGTATTTTGACTGGTCAAAGACAGATTTGAAGACGTGTTGGTGATCCTGAACATAATCCTTTCCCGGCCCGTCATCGATTGCGCGGATGAAAACCGGAAACGCCGCATCAAAATCCGCGTTTATACGCACAGTTTTACCAATTAATTTTTCGCTGGTTTCATGAAATATATCTGGCTGGTCGTGTTCAGTGGAATTCACCAATAGAACGACCCGCTTGCCGCGATGTTCCACAAAATCGTTGATCAGCCCCCAAAGCTGTTTGATCTCAATCGTTGCACGTTCGATATCGTCGAAGATCAAAACTTCTGGTAATTTATCTACAGCAATTGCTTCCATAGCATCACGCGCCACAGAGCCAGCACCTTGCTTGTCTGCTAAAGCCGCAATTGCTTGTAATCCTTTTCCCGCGTTACCAACCCAACTATTAGCTAATAAAGCGCGTCGAAAACCAATATCGTCACCGACCCCATTCAAAGTCGCATACCGATATCCATTTTCGTCACAAACATCTTTGCAAACGGCCTTGACCAAATGCGTCTTGCCCGCGCCCCATGGGGCATCAACCAAGATGGCATATCCCGGTTCTTTCATTCCCAAATACGCTTTCAGCGCGCCTTTTGCTGCATCATTGACCATGTACCTGACCCCTTTTAGGTTAGGCTAACCTGCTCTCGCCCAATCGCATAGGTCATGCAATCCGTATCATAATGGCGTTCAATGCCGCGTTTGGTCATGCCGATGCGGCGCATGACGTTTTGCGAGGCTGTGTTTTCGGGATAGCATACAGCGATAATTTCATCTGCTTGCGTCACCCTAAACCCGAACTCTAACGCAGCGCGTCCGGCCTCGGATGCGTATCCCCTGCCCTGTTGATCTGGACGCAGACGCCAGCCGACCTCGATCGGGTTGGCCGGGTCATTTGCGACATGCTGGATACAGGCCACACCTATCAGGTCCTGAGACGCGCGGGGAAAGACCGCCCACCAACCGAACCCAAATTCCGCCCATCGGGCCTGCGCACGCGCGATACCTTCGCGTGTTTCGTCCAGCGTTTTGGTCGCCCCGCTACCGATGTAACGCATGACCGCAGGATCACGGTCCAAGACATGAAGCCCCTCAAGATGATCGGGCGAAAAAGGCGTCAAGAATAGACGTTCGGTTTCAATATCCACCGGTATTCTCCTAAATTACAGATCGTTTCGCGCATTCAGAGTTGCTTCAATCCGCGCAGCAAGCTCGGTGGCTAGGCCACCTTCTTCCGTATCCTGATGTCGCATCAGCCATAAATCTTGTTCTAACATGTGCTCAGGCAAAACCTGCTGTAGACCAGCGGATGCGCCCGCAAAAACGGGCAGAACGGCAATCCCCTGTCCGGCATGAGCGGCCAAGAGTTGGGCCTGCAAGTTGTCAAAACCCAGATGCGGCGCAATTCCGGCGAGATCACGAAACCATTGCGCCAAAATGATGTAATGGAATGCATCGCCCCACCCAATCAAACGGCATTTACCCAGATCATTGGGGTGTTCGATGTGGTGACCTTGCAAGTACTCAAAAGATCCAAAAAGGCCAAAGCGCGTATGGCCCACCCGTTTGACCCGGTAACGCCCGGCCTTGGGACGCACAACGCGCAGTAAAAGATCGGCATGGTGACGGTTCATCTCAACCGGGATGGCACTGGTGGATATATCCAATCGAAGCCCGGGATGTTCCGCTTGAAACGCCATGAGATCGGGCAATAGAACCTGCTGACCCAACAATTCTGGCACGGCCAAGCGCAGAACCGTCTGACGTTCGGGCAGATCGCGACGCTCCATTGCGGTCAGATGTTCTTCTGCCTGCTCGGCCAGTCGAAAATACGCATGGCCTGCCTCGGTCAAACCATAGCCATCTTTGCCACGGGTGAACAAAACCGCATCCAATGCGCGTTCTAGCTCGGCCGCGCGGCGGTGAACGGTCGATACGCCCAGCCCCAAACGTTTGGCCGTACGGCTTAGCCCACCGCTGCGCCCAATGGCCAGAAGGATCTTTGCGTCATCCCAATTCATCATCGATGCCAGCCTTTCCATTTATGGAAAACGAGTTTTCAACCTTTGCTATACATCAAAATCCAAAGACACCCCTATCATTGTTATCAAAGGAGATATCACAATGATAGCCACAACAAACGCCTTTCAATATTCAGAACACGGGACCTTAGATGTTCTAAAAATGAACGAAATACCACTGGCCTTGCCCAAAACCGGAGAGCTGCAAATCGAACAGACCGCGATTGGCGTGAACTATATCGACATCTATCAGCGCTGCGGTACGTACCCGGCGGCCGAATTCCCAGCACCGATCGGTGTGGAAGGGGTCGGGATTGTCACCGCAATCGGCGATCACGTCGATGGCTTTGCCCCTGGTAAACGCGTCGCCTATATCGGCGGCCCTGCAGGGGCCTATGCACAAGCCCGCAATATCCCGGCAAGTCGCGCGGTCCCGCTGCCCGACACGATCGATGACGCCACCGCTGCGGCATTGATGTTCAAAGCAGTCACGGCGGATTACCTGATCCATGACTGTTATCCAGTCCAACCGGGTCAAAGCGCGCTTGTTCATGCAGGTGCCGGCGGGGTTGGATCGTTGCTGGTGCAATGGTTGTCTGCCAAGGGCGTGAATGTCATCGCGACAGTCGGACGAGAAGCCAAGATCGACACAGCCACAGACAATGGTGCAACCCATGTTTTACTGTCAAATACACCGGATTTCGCGCGCCAAGTACGTGATCTAACCGGCGGGGTGGATGTGGTCTATGACTCGATTGGCAAAGACACGTTTGGGGCCTCACTCGATAGCCTAAAACCACGCGGAATGATGGTTAACTTTGGTTCGGCCTCCGGCCCGGTGCCCCCTATCTCAATAGAGGATTTGGGCAAGCGCGGTTCACTGTTCCTGACACGCCCATCAATTGCCGTTTATACAGCAGACCCCGCCGCATTACGCCGCTCAGCAACCCGCGTCTTTGCCGCATATGCCGACAAACATATTCGTCCCGCAGCGATTACAGAATTACCATTTCAGGACGCAGCCCGCGCCCATGACATGCTAGAAAGCCGCCAGACCACCGGCGCGCTGATCCTGCGCCCCTAACTAATCAAGTGCGTCCTCACGGGCGGCTTTTTCCTCTTTTGTCCATTTATTGCCCCAGTGGTTTTTACTGATCTGCAAGTCACTGGGGAACGGCTTGGTCTTGCCCTTTTTGATCTCGCCGCCTTTGTCGAGAAAGGCTTGGATCAAATCCGCATCGGTGGTTGGTTTGATAATCTGGCTCATCGGAAAACCCCTGCTCGGCCTGAATATGATGCCGGGATAGCATGGAATTGGAACGGGTTTGTGACAGGTAAAGAGACGTCTTCACAATCAAAACCCGTCGCCCGGCCCAGCCGGGCAGCGCCCGACCTCCCCCCGGAGGGCGCTTTTGCACCGTTTTGACCTGATCACACGAGGTGTATGTGGCAACCCCTTCCAAATCAGATGCTTCAGCCGCCCTCCAGGTCGGGCACGGCCCTCATGTCGCGAGTCACAACAAACAAAAAACCCCACGCTCTCGCGCGGGGTTTCTTTTGTCCAACGGCAGAAAACGTTACTTCAACGCGGCATCCGTGATGGCCAGCGTGTAGGCACCTGTTGGTTCTTTGGTAATAACCGGATCGGAACCGCCACCCATCAGGGTTGCAACTGTGCGCTCATAATCTGCAACGTCCAACGCACCGTTAGATCCCGCTGTCAGTTTGGCAATCTCGCCCATCATACGGATCTGATGCTCTTCTGTTTGCGCGCCGGTTTCGTCATATTCCAGAACGATCATTGCCGCTTCTTCTGGGTTCTCTTCGGCCCATTTCCAGCCTTCCATCGACGCTGCAACAAAGCGCACCAACTTATCCTCAAACGCAGGATCGGCTAGTTTGTCTTCCGTTACATATAGGCCGTCTTCCAGAGTTGCGACGCCTTCATCTTCATATTTGAAGGTCACCAGATCATCCGGGGACAGACCCGCATCGATCACCTGCCAATATTCGTTATAGGCCATGGTGGACACACAGGCCGCCTGTTTCTGCAACAGCGGATCAACGTTAAAGCCCTGTTTCAGAACCTCAACACCATCTGCGCCACCTTCTGTTGGGATACCCAATTGGCTCATCCAGCTGAGGAATGGGTATTCATTGCCAAAGAACCAAACGCCCAGCGTTTTGCCCGGGAAATCTGTTGGCGCAGCGATGCCTGTTTCTTTCAAGCAGGTCAGCATCATGCCGGATGATTTGAACGGCTGCGCGATATTCACGATCGGCGCACCACCTTCACGAGCGGCTAGCGCGGATGGCATCCAATCGACCATCACGTCAGCACCACCACCCAACAGCACCTGAACTGGTGCAATGTCAGGGCCACCAGGCTTGATCGTGACATCCAGATCCGCGCCTTCGTAAAAGCCCTTTTCCAGCGCCACATAATAGCCAGCGAACTGGGCTTGCGTGACCCATTTCAGTTGCAGTGTCATTTCATCAGCGGCAGAAACGGCCCCTGCGGTCATGCTCAGGGCCGCAGCGGCGGCCAGTTTTGCAAAGGATTTCATATTTTTAGCTCCCTGTTAACTGCGGTCGTTGCCGCGTTGTGACGGATGCCAAAAGGTCATCCGTTTTTCAAAGGCTGTGACCAACCCGTAAAATCCTGCGCCCGCCACAGCGGCTAGCGCAATTTCTGCCCAGACCAGATCAAGCGCAAGCCGCCCCATCCCTGTCTGAATCCGAAATCCCATACCGCGTGTGGGCGATCCGAAATATTCCGCAACAATGGCCCCAATCAGCGCCAAGGTGGAACAGATCTTTAGCCCGTTGAAGATAAACGGCATGGCCGCCGGCAAGCGCAGTGCAAAAAGCGTCTGTGCGTAGCTGGCTGCATAAGTTTTCATCAAATCGCGCTGCATCCCATCGGTTGCCTGTAGGCCCGCGACCGTGTTGATCAGCATCGGAAAGAACACCATCGCGATGACAACGGCGGCTTTTGATTCCCAACCAAAGCCGAACCACATCACCATAATCGGCGCGACGCCGACCACCGGCAAGGCGGCCACGAAATTCCCGATCGGCAAAAGGCCCCGCTGCAAGAACCCGAACCGATCCACAAGGATCGCAGCACCAATGCCTGCCGCGCTACCCAGAACGTACCCAGACAAGCCGCCTTTCAGCACGGTTTGAACGAAATCAGTCCACAGCATGTCGGGCACTTCAACAATCTTGGCCCAGATCACAGACGGAGCAGGCAGGATCGCGCTATCAATGGACAGGCCGCGCACCACGCCTTCCCACAGCACCAGAATTGTCACGCCGAAAACAACGGGCACAGCGATGCGCACCCAAGGCGCTTTGCGTTTGGCCAGCCAAATATTCATGCCCCACGCACCGGCCCAAAAGGCCAAGGCAAACAACAACCAGATCATGCCTGTGCCCCCATTATCCGTGTGACGCCTTTTTCCAGAGCTGCGACGCTGATGATGAGCAAACCTGCCAAAATCGCCGCAGCAAACAGCGCTGCCCACATCTGCATCGGTTGACCGAATTGCGACCCAATCAACATGCGCGCGCCCAGACCGCTGGTCGCGCCTGTGGGCAATTCACCAACGATTGTTCCAACCAAGGACGCCGCAATCGCGACTTTCAGTGAGGCGAAGAAATAAGGCATGGATGCAGGCAGGCGCAGTTTCCAGAAACTTTGCGCATCCGTGGCAGAATAGGTGTGCATCAAATCCACCTGCATATGATCCGGGCTGTTCAGCCCTTTGACCATGCTGACGAGCACAGGAAAGAACGACAAATACGCCGCAATCATTGCTTTCGGAAAGCGGATATCCTGCACGCCAATCTGATTGGACAGAACCACAATCATTGGTGCCAGTGCCACAATCGGAATGGTTTGGGAAATGATCGCCCAAGGCATCACGGACAATTCCATCACGCGGGAATATGTGATGGCCACGGCCAAACCGACACCCATCAAGATGCCCAGTACAAAGCCCCACAGTGTCGTTTCCAGTGTAATCCAGCCATGATAGACAAGGGACCGTTTTGACGTCACTTTTCGATCAAAAATGCCTTTATCCAATTCCGCCCAAACCTGATGCGGTGTCGGCAGAACTGGGCGTTTTTGGTTCATCGTATCGGACAACAGATGCGAAAAACTCACATTCTCGCCCGCGCGTGCAGCCTGATCATAGGTCCACGCCGCGTTCATCCAGACCGCACCCAGATACCAAATTGCGACAATAGCCAAAAGCACAGTCAGGACCGGAAAGATATTTTTCATAATAGATCTCCCTCCTGTTCTTTTTCCCAACGCAGACAGACTTCGGGCAGGCCTTCTTCGCAGCCGCCTGTTTCAAAGCGGATCTCTGCACAGGCAGGCGCATCCTCAAGACTAGCTTTTCGTGGCGCATTTTGCATGATCAAGCCTCATGCCCCGCGCGCAACCCGTCACGCACGCGGTGCGCGATCTCTATGAATTCAGGGCTGTCGCGGATATCCAGCGGACGTTCTTTGGGCAAAGGGCTTTCGATAATATCTGTAATGCGACCCGGACGAGGGGACATGACGACGATCTTGGTCGACAAATACACGGCTTCGGGGATGGAATGGGTGACAAAAACAATGGTCTTTTGGGTTTCAGCCCAGATACGCAGCATTTCTTCATTCAGGCGATCGCGAACGATTTCGTCCAACGCCCCAAACGGTTCATCCATCAACAGCAGGTCCGCATCAAACGCAAGCGCCCGCGCAATGGATGCGCGTTGCTGCATACCGCCGGACAGCTGCCATGGATATTTCTTGCCAAACCCGGACAATTCGACAAGTTCAAGCACTTCATCGATCCGCTTTTGCATCCGGGCCTTTTCAAAACCCATGATTTCCAATGGCAAACGAATGTTCTTTTCAATCGTGCGCCATGGATACAGCCCAGCCGCCTGAAACACATAGCCATAGGCACGTGAACGGCGCGCTTCGTCTGGTGTCATGCCATTAACACGCAGGCTGCCCCCTGTTGGTGTTTCCAATGCTGCGATACAGCGCAGCAATGTGGTTTTACCACAGCCGGATGGTCCGATGAACGAAACAAAATCGCCCCGATCAATGTTCAGGTTTACACCTTTTAGCGCATGAACCGGTGCATCCTTCGTCGGAAACGTCAGATCAAGATTCTGGGCGGAGATAAAGCTCATGTATTTGCTCACGTATTTTGTAATTTGCCGACACATCTTTCACCAGAGTGTGGCCCAGCTACGATGGGTCGGCAAATTTTAGGACTTTAAACACCCGTCGCAGGAATACCCGTGCGCTCCACGGGACGAGGCGCGGTCAGATCTTTCCATTTGGACAAGGCCGTGTTGACGGTCGCATTCGCATCGCGGGCCACGAATTCACCATGGCCTTCTTTCGCCTGCAATTCACCATCCATAACAGCAACCGACCCACGTGTTAGAACATAGCGCGGCAGGCCTTTGACTTCGGTGCCTTCAAAGACGTTGTAATCAATGGCAGATGCTTGGGCTTCGGCCGTGATCGTTTTGGTCTTTTCGGGATCCATCACAATGATATCCGCATCCGCGCCCACAAGAATTGCGCCTTTTTTCGGGTAGCAGTTCAGGATTTTGGCAATATTGGTCGATGTCACGGCAACGAATTCGTTCATCGTGATCCGACCGGTGCCAACACCATAGGTCCATAGAACCGGCAGGCGATCTTCCAGACCCCCTGTGCCGTTCGGGATCTTAGAAAAGTCACCCACGCCAAAACGTTTCTGTTCGGTCGTGAATGCGCAGTGATCGGTGGCCACACAAGACAGCGTGCCAGAGGCCAGACCGGCCCACAGACTGTCCTGATGTTGTTTGTTGCGGAATGGGGGCGACATCACCCGGCGCGCGGCGTGATCCCAATCCTCATGGAAATATTCGCTTTCATCCAGGATCAGGTGCTGGATCAAGGGTTCGCCCCAAACGCGTTTGCCCTGCATTTTCGCGCGGCGGATTGCTTCATGGGATTCTTCACAAGAGGTGTGCACCACATAGAGCGGTGCGCCAGCCATATCCGCGATCATGATCGCGCGGTTGGTGGCTTCCCCTTCCACCTGTGGAGGGCGGGAATAGGCGTGGCCCTCTGGACCTGTATTGCCTTCTGCCAGCAATTTGGCCGTCATTTCAGCCACCAAGTCGCCGTTTTCTGCGTGCACCAGCGGTGTCGCGCCCAGTTCGGCGCAGCGTTTGAAAGAGGCAAACAATTCATCATCATTCACCATCAACGCGCCTTTATAGGCCATGAAATGTTTGAACGTGTTGATGCCCTTGCTTTCGGTGATGATCTTCATCTCGTCAAAGACCTGTTCACCCCACCATGTGATCGCCATGTGATAGGAATAGTCACATGCCGCGCGGGTGGATTTGTTGTCCCAAACCTGCAGTGCAGATAACAGGCTATCGCCCGGGGATGGCAGACAGAAATCCACAACCATCGTCGTGCCACCAGCCAAAGCGGCCTGCGTGCCGGATGCAAAATCATCCGCAGAATAGGTGCCCATAAATGGCATTTCCAAATGCGTATGGGGATCAATACCGCCGGGCATGACATAGCAACCGGTGGCGTCCAGAACTTCGTCACCCGTCAGATCGGGGCCGATTTCGATGATCTGACCATTCTCGATTTTGACATCGGCCTTATATGTCAGATCTGCGGTGACGACTGTGCCGCCTTTGATGACTTTGGTCATGGTGACCTCTCCCTCTATCCGTATGGCGAAACAAACTGCAATTTCGCCTTTTCATCTTTGCAAAACATTCTGGACGTGTGGGGGACGAGCCCCCACATAGGTTTGTTCATTCCACGATCTGTGCCGTTTCCAAGACGGCATGCAACAACACATCGGTGCCAGCACCTGCCCATTCGGGGGAAATCTCTTCCGCCTCGTTATGGGACAGCCCATCAACGCAAGGGCACATGATCATCGCCGTAGGGCACAGATCGTTGACCCAGCAGGCATCATGGCCCGCGCCGGATACGATATCCATTTTACTATAGCCCAGCTCATCCGCAGCGGCGCGAATATTGTCCAAAAGCGCGGTGTCAAATGCAGGTGGTTCGAACTGGCCGACGACTTCTGTTTCCAGCGAGACCTCGATCTCTTCACAAAGTTTCGGCGCTTTTTCGTAGAACTCTTCCAACATTGCATCAATCACCTCTGGCAGGTGAGACCGGAAATCGATGGTGAAGACCACTTTGCCCGGAATGATATTGCGGCTGTTGGGATAGACATCCACATGGCCAATCGCACCAACCGCGTTTGGTTGATGTTTCATCGCGATCTCATGCACCAGTTCCGTAATCCGTGCCAAACCGCGGCCCGCATTCTTGCGCATGGGCATCGGGGTCGATCCTGTATGGCTTTCCTTGCCCGTCACGGTGCATTCGATCCAGCGCAAGCCCTGACCATGGGTCACAACACCGATATCGATATTTTCGGCCTCTAGGATCGGACCCTGTTCGATATGCAGTTCCAACATCGCATGCATTTTGCGCGCGCCGACCTCTTCGGTCCCGACCCAGCCAATCCGCTTTAGTTCATCGCCGAATTTTTTGCCTTCAGCATCCACACGGTCATAGGCCCAGTCCTGCGTATGCCGACCAGCGAACACCCCAGAGGCTAGCATCGCAGGGGCAAACCGCGTGCCTTCTTCATTGGTCCAATTCACAACGACAATCGGATGTTTGGTCTTGATGCCCAGATCATTCATTGTGCGCACGGTTTCCAATGCGCCAAGCACACCCAGAACGCCGTCATATTTGCCACCTGTGGGCTGGGTATCCAAATGCGATCCCATATAGACTGGCAATGCATCAGGGTCTTCGCCTGCACGTGTGGCGAACATATTGCCCATCGTATCTACGCCCATAGTCATGCCAGCGGCTTCACACCATGTCTGGAACAACGCGCGCCCTTCGGCGTCTTCATCGGTCAGGGTCTGACGGTTGTTGCCGCCAGCGATGCCCGGCCCAATCTTTGCCATCTCCATCAGACTGTCCCAAAGGCGGTCTTTGTCGATACGGATGTTTTGGCCAGCGATCGTCATGGCGCGCTCCTATAGTGTGGTCGTGGTCGTCATGACAGGTCACCCCATCAATCAGGCTCAACAGAGCCTTTTGCCGACCATTTGGTCAAATTTATCGAAGCCACGCAAAGAAAAATCGCACCAATCGCCCAAAAATTAAACAAATGCGCCGTCTTCTCATGCAATTTGACATCATTAAATACATCACAGCCGCCCCATTGCTGAGGTTTGACCGAGGAGACGGATTGCGTTAGAGGCGCTGGAATGTTGTTAATGTAGGTCCATGCTAGGCGTCTTGCCCCCACCAGCTTACGCGATCTGCTGCCGTATCAATCAATAGAGTGCCAATGACCGCCTCCTCCCCCAACGCACCGCCCTCTCGTTCCGATAAGAAAATGACGCGCATCCAACGCGAGAAACGCGCGGTCATCTTTGAAGCGGCCTTGCAGACCTTTTCAGAACACGGATTGCGCGGATCAACATTGGACCAAATCGCAAAAGCGGCTGGCCTGTCCAAACCCAATGTTCTCTACTATTTCGACAGCAAGGATGCGATCTATCAAGAGCTACTGGAAAGCCTGCTGGATGATTGGTTGGCGCCACTACAGGCCCTGAACGATTCCGAAGAACCAATTGAGACCCTGCTGACCTATATTCAGCGCAAACTGGACATGAGCCGCGAAATGCCGCGTGAAAGCCGTCTGTTTGCCAATGAAATTGTACAAGGCGCACCGCGTGTGCGGGGCATTCTCGCGACAGAACTAAAAGCACTGGTGGAAGAGAAATCCGCCCTAATTCAAGGCTGGATCGACGCAGGCCACATCGCACCGGTTCACCCCTATCATTTCCTGTTTTCCATCTGGGCCCAAACGCAGCATTACGCAGATTTCGACATACAAGTGCGCGCGATCATGGGGGATACCGACCCGTTTGAAACCGCCCCGGATTTTGTCGAGATGATGTATCGGCGCTTGTTGACGCCTTGATTTACCAGCTTAGCAAATAATCCTCGCTCGCTATGCGGGCTGTAGTTGCCACTCATTGTTCGTTCTCGAATATCTGTCAAATTCATTTGCATGCAGGTCGCGGAGTAGTATTCAGTGAACCAAATCGAATTCAACAAGCTGTTTGACGAAGAGTTCGCACACCCGATTATAGGCTTGGGGTTTAAATTTGTCGGAAGAACCAAATCCCTCCGATATGCGAACGGTACCCGTGATCTCTGGATAAAACGAATTAGTGGAAAGTGGCCGCATCCGGGTATTGCCCGAACAGCCATCTGTTTTCGTCACAGCTTTTTGAGACCTGTAAGCAGCGATGATCCTAACAGTATGAAATTAATCGTCGATGATTTCCCGAGAAAACTGACATTTGAAGACTTCGATGGCTGGCTAAAGCCACGCTTGAAATATCACCCTGAAAACTCCGGTCGCTGGTCTACCAGTGATTGCGCCTATGGGGACAAGACACCTGAGGCAGTGACAAAGGACCTTAGAAAAATGAAGCGATTGGTCGAAACAAGAATATTGCCGTGGGTCGCTTCAGTCACTGAAGACAGCGAATTGTCACAAATAGTCAAATACGGAGAGCAGGCTTGGTGTGAGGACCGCTGGATCGACGATTATAGATTCCACAAGAGTACAAAGGATACTTAGCGGACTTTCATGCATCGTGCAGCATTTCCCAATATCCCCCCATCATGACCCTGCGTGCGGCGTGCCAAACCCGATTGAAAAGCGGTTCCAGAAATTGATCATGCTGACCACTGAGGTCAGTTTGACAATCTCATCGCCCGGAAATTCCGCCTCGACCTGTGCATAAAGCGCGTCATCGGGACTATGCGCGCCCAGTTTGGTCAGGGCTTCCGTCCATTCCAACGCCGCTTGTTCGCGCGTCGAGTAGAATGAGCTTTCCCGCCAAACTGGCAACAAATCGATGCGCGCTGCGCTGATCCCGTCTAGACGGGCTTCGCGACTGTGTAATTCAATACAATGGGCACAGGCATTGATCTGGCTGGCGCGCAGCTTGACCAAATGAATAATCGTTGCATCCAAACCAGACGCATCAATGGTTTTGTGCAGTTTGAGCATGGCTTGGCCCAATTCTGGCGCGGCGGTCCAGTAATTCAAACGTGCTTCCATGGCTTGGCCCCTTTTCAATATCACTATGCAATCTGCGCAAGGTTTTCGGAATACGCAAGTCAAAGTCGTCAGATCAAATCCTTGACGCTAAAGACCTGCGATGACGCTTTGGCATCCTATCAATCTTGGCAAATGCGCGGCGTCGAATGACCTAGGTCACTCGAGCATCATTCTGCGCGTAGCAACATCAACAAGGCCAAACCAGCAGCGCCGATCCCAAACCAAATGGGACCCTGCAAAGTTTGGCCTTGAAAGATCAGACCAATCAAAACGACCCAGCACGGGATCGCATACGTATAGGCCATCACTTTTGCCCCGCTTATGCGTTGTATTGCGAATTGCATCAGGAAAAACGTCGCTGCCGTGGCCAGCACGGCAAGGTACAGGATCAACGCCCAGACAGAGATTGTCAGATCCGTTGCCGACATTTTCAGAATTTCGGGCACGCCCCAAAACGTCGACACAACGGCCCCGCCAAGACAACTGCCAATCGCGCTTTGCAGAGGGCTTTCACCCTTTGACCAACGCTTCAGCAGAGGTGGATAGAAGGCATGGGCCGTAACACCAATGAGAAAAATCGCTTCGCCTTTGCCCAGCTCGAACCGTTTTATGGCCATAACATCAGCATCAAAAATCACCCATACCGCCCCCGCACCGCCAATCAACAGCGCGGAAAGCGTCCACAGCCCCGTACGTTGGCCAGCCAAAACCCAACCGAGGGCCGCCGTCATCAAGGGCGTTAAGGTAAAGACAGCGGATGCCGAAACTGCGCTGGTTAGCGCCAGCGATTTGAACATTGTGATGAAATAGACCGCCATAAGCGCGCCAATGGGCATAAAGACATGCGCCCGGCGTAGTGCTGGTTTAATCCCCTGCCCCAGACATGTCGCGACAACCGCCAATGTGATTGTTGCGATCCAGAACCGAAGTGCCATCAAGACGCTGGGCGCGATTGCATCCGCCTGCATATGTCCCAGAACATATGAGCCGGTCGCCAGCAATGAAAAGCCCAGCATGGCCAGATGTCCTTGCAAAGCCGCCATTGCCGCATCTGATGGTTTTGTTGTTTGCATTTATTCCTAGATCCGTTTCACACCCGCGATCCTGCGGACGCGCTGTCTTTATGTCGTCAACCCGCTACATCAACAGGCTAGCTGCGGTCACTGAACCGATAAACAAAGCAGCAGAACAGGTCACAATCACAATAATGATGGCATGTCCTGCCTTTGTGATGTCCTGTACCTTGCTGCTTAGGCCAATCGCGGCCACTGCGATATAAAAGAATATCCGTGACACGTTTTTAGCCGCATCGGCAACCGCAGCGGATACATCAACCACGCTGGCAAAACAAAAAAGGCCAGCAAAGACTAAGACAAAGAGCGGCACATGGATCTTACGACGTGACCCTGTTTCATGCCGCCCAACCGTCAACGTCAATGCAATCAAAACCACAGGCAACATGGCAACCCGGACCATTTTCGCCAGCGTTGCAGCTTGCCCCACATCGTCAGACACCGAAAAGCCGGCCCCAATCACCTGTGCAACGTCATGAATGGATGCGCCCAAGACAAACCCAGTTCCCACCACATCCATATGTAATTGTGCCAACAAGACAGGGTAGAAAATCATAGCCAAAGTCGACATGCCGGTTGCAACCAAAATGACTGCCAATAGATGGGAATTGTTACGTTTGTTCGGATCGACAACAGAGGCAATCGCGAGCGCGGCAGAGGCGCCGCAAATTGCAACAGCACCCGCCGCAATCGCAGATTTAGGTAGCCCCCACCCCATCGCTTTGCCGACAAGCAGACCTATTGCCAGCGTTATGAGCATCAGGCTGATGATCAGCAGCACCGCGATAAATCCCAACGCTTCAAACGTGTGAATGGAAATGGTCAGACCCAGAATCGCAACCCCGGCCTTTAGCAAGTTGGAGGACGCAAATCTAAGACCCGGGCGCAGTTTTGCATCGTCGTTGAGATGTGACAGCGCCATGCCAATCAACAAAGCAAAAAGCATGACGGGCGCGTCATATCGTTCTGCGATTGCCAGGGACGCCAAAGCAATCACCGCAGCCAAAAAAATCCCAGGCCCCAATCGGAGCGCCATTTTCAAATGGCGGCGTAAATTTTTCATCTGTTCGTCCTGTCAGAGATTGGCATTTAGGTTTCAAACCGCCAATTTTCTTCGCGTTGCCCACAAGACAAGATTGTCTTGCCCCTGCCAAGCGATAAATTGTCCCCCAAACAATCAGGTCTCATCCCATGTAACGGGTTCATTTTAGACAAATCTCATTTCCTGACTAATTTAGTATAGTTTCCTCTTGCCAGAATTTAGACGCTTATGTATTCCTATAAAAAGACTCAGGTTAACCCCCAGGAAGCATGACCCTATGCAGGACCAAGGAGAACACAAGATGCAAGCAGCGGTAATCAGCTTGGACGCCAACTCAGTGCCTGACTATCAGGCACGCGACCTCACAAAAGGTGGCCAGACGGCTCAGATCGTTCTGGACGATAAAGTGTATACGCTACGTATCACACGCGCAGGAAAACTTATTCTGACAAAGTGATTTAAAGGACAGCTTACCACAGTGTTCCCTCACGCCGGTTTAAGCGTTCAATTCAGTTGTCTTGTCCAATTAGCACACTGGTCGGAACAACAATTAGTAAAGGCCACGCAATCGCGTGGCCTTCTTTTTTTGCGCTTGATGCAAATCAGAAGATTAGGTCATCATTCTGAATGGCAGATGCTGTTTCAGCAAGAAGCGTAGCAATTTCGGTACGCCCTCCGCTGCCAGAATCGCCATCTAGATCGACATAGACCTTTGTGTCTGCGCCGCTTTGAACAAATTCCACATAGCCATCACCAATCGCATCGCTTGGTGTGCTGTTGAAGAAGTCAGAAAAGTCCAACTTGTCGCCATTTGGCAGGCTAAAGTCAGCAATGGTGTCTTTGCCGGACTCTGCCGAGAACACAAAGACATCGGCGCCACCGCCACCTTTCAACCAATCTGCGCCTGCACCGGCATAGATTGTATCATTGCCAGCATTGCCCCACATGATGTCACTACCGGTGCCACCGATAAGGACGTCATTGCCAGCGCCGGCTTTCAGCGTGTCATTGCCAGCATCGCCAGATAGCGTGTCATCCCCATTGCCGCCGACCACGGAATCCCATCCGCCGCCGCCGATCAAGGAATCATCGCCATCATTGCCGCGCAATGTATCGCCAGAGGACCCGCCATCGATCAAATCTGCACCACTGGTGCCCGCAATCAGGTCTGCGCCCGATGTGCCATCGATTTCGTTAAACGATCCGCCAAGACCTTCGCCAAGCCACGCATCGCGCCCCTCACCGGGCGTGTGGCTGACATCGATATCATAGAATGCAGCCGTAACTGTTCCCGATCCTTCAGCCGCGTGGCCAGATATATCAGTTACACCCTGATACACACCTGCCTTGAAATAGAACGTATCGTTATACCATGTGCTCACGATCTCTTTCGGATCAACGCCATCCGTTGCGACCGCATCATAGACTTGGCCATCCGCATAGATTTGTACGACCAATTCGTCATTCGCAACATCGATGATGTACGAGAATTGTTCACCCAAAGATACGTCCGGGCTATCGCCATTGGCGTTCTCAAAATAGAACAGGCGCTCTGCCCCATCCGATCCTGTGATCTCATTTGCGTAGTAGAGTTCGCCATCAGCATTGTAGTAGATGCGGACAAGTTCATCATTTTCGCCATGGATCTGACCAATGATCACCCGGGCGGGATCTCCGTCGTCTTCTGTGGCCAATTCGGTCACTTTCAACGTCGCAGAAAGCGTCCCGCCTTCGTTAATGGTCCAGGATGCATCTACGGTTGAACCGTTTTCGTTGATTTCGCGTTCACGCAATTCAGAACGCGTATATTTGGTATTCGCACTGGTTTTTGCCCCCACAACTGGAGAAGAGAAAACCATCGTACCTTCCGATTGATTGTAGAAAAAGAAATCGGGATCCTCCCAGCCCTCGATGTCTTTGATCTCATAAGCGGTGTCGTCGGTGAAGTCACCGTCACCACCATCACTTTCGTAATAATCTCCGTCGACTGGCATTGTCACTTTCCATAGGGACAAATCGAAGTCGTTGAAATTCCATGTCATTCTTGGTGCTCCTAACCTTTTCTGACAAATCTCCTCGCCTAGATGTGTTGGCAAAGATTGGGAGCAAGGTCAAAGGAGGGAGGCCTCGAGATATGCATGTATACCAGTGGAAATTACGCAATATGGCGGAAAACTAATTTTCAAAAAAATTAACAAAACGTTAAAAATAAGGGCAATATCGATATTCTTGCATTTTTCCGCTTATTGCGCATTACGTTACGTAAAGGAACTAAAAAATCCTGACAAAAATTGAATGAAATCGATTTCATAAAATCACGACACAAAAAAACCACCCCCAAAGAGGGTGGTTTTTGAAGGTGATTCTACCTAAAGGAGATTCCCGCCTATGCGGAAACAGGGACTTCTTGTTCTGCGCTCAATGCGTAGCGACGGCCGCTTTCTGCGTCAAAGACGTGGATTGCCTTCGGGTTCACATTGATCCGCATTTCACCAATATGCGCCGACGTATCTTTGGGCACTGCTACTGAAAATGGCTCGCCACCTAATTGGCCATGCAACAAACGCTGCGCGCCCAATTCTTCGATAATGGCGACATCAAAGCGTAGATTGCCTTGCGCCCCAACCGAAACATCTTCTGGACGCAGACCAATTACAACATTGCCACGTTCAAGAATCGACTGGTCCATCGCCATTGGTACAATCGTTCCATCCGCCAATTGAGGCCCCGAACGCGTGACGGTCGCAGGAACCAAATTCATCGCCGGTGCCCCCATAAAGCTGGCGACAAAGGTCGATGCAGGCGTGTTGTAGATTTCCAGAGGTGTCCCGATTTGCTCGATACGACCACCGTTCAACACGATAATCCGATCTGCCATGGTCATAGCTTCGACCTGATCATGGGTCACATAAACCGCTGTTGTACCCAGTCGACGTTGGAGCGCTTTGATCTCAATCCGCATCTGGTTGCGCAGTTTTGCGTCCAGATTTGACAGGGGTTCGTCGAACAAAAACAGCTCGGGCGACCGAACGATAGCGCGCCCCATAGCAACCCGTTGGCGTTGCCCCCCGGACAATTGGCTGGGCTTACGATCCAGATAGTCGTTCAGATTCAACATATCTGCAGCGTCAGCCACTTTTGCTGCAATCTCGGCCTTATCCGCGCCGCGGTTTTTCAAACCATAGCCCATATTCTTGGCCACAGTCATATGCGGATAAAGCGCATAGTTTTGAAACACCATGGCAATATTGCGATCCGCAGGATCCATCGTGTTGACAACGGTATCGCCGATATACAGCTCGCCCCCGCTGATATCTTCGAGCCCGGCAATCATACGCAACAGCGTAGATTTCCCACACCCTGATGGTCCTACCAGAACGACGAATTCGCCATCAGGAATATCAAACGAACAGGGATGCACCGCTTCAAACCCATTGGGATAGGTTTTGCGGATTTGGTTCAATTTCACTTGTGCCATTTGATGTGTCCTTACTTATCGGATTCCGTCAGGCCCTTGACGAACCAGCTTTGGAAGAAAATCACGACCGCGACAGGGGGCAGAACTGCCAGCAATGCCAAGAGGTTTGAGCGGCCATATTCAGGGATATTGTTGCCCTCTAGAACCTGCGTGATTTGTCGAATGCCTTGGACAAGGGTCATTTTGCCCTCATCGGTGATAATCATGGTCGGCCATAGATATTGGTTCCATCCATAGACAAACATGATGATAAAAATCGCCGCGATCATGGTGCGCGACAAAGGCACCAGAATATCGAGGAAGAACTTGATCGGCCCTGCCCCATCAATGCGCGCGGCTTCAACCAATTCTTCTGGGACCGACAGAAAAAACTGGCGGAAGAAAAAGGTTGCGGTGGCCGAAGCAACCAGCGGCAGGATCAAACCGGTATAGGTGTTGGTCAGGCCAAGCTGCTGCACGATCTCGTAAGATGGCAGGATGCGCACCTCAAGCGGCAAAAGCAGTGTCGTGAAAATCAGCCAGAATGCCAAATTGGCAAAGCGCAGGCGGAAATACACGATCGCATAGGCGGCTATCATGGAAATGACGATCTTGCCTATCGCGAAACCAAAGCCAAGGATCAACGAGTTTTTGAACATCCGCAGACCTGTTTGTTCGCCGGAAAATCCTGACGCTTCAAAAAGGGCTGCTTGAAGGTTTGGCAAAAACTGATCCCCGATGCGCAGGCTGGGGCCGTCTTTCATAATTTCGGCATCCGGCACCGTGGTCATCTGCAAAACCATGAGCATCGGCACCATCATCAGAAGGACACCTAGGATCAGAACGGCGTGATCTGTGACCGCATCCCATTTGATCTTTTTGGCCGTCATTTGGGCCGGTGCAGCTGTTGTAATATCAGACATGTCAGCCCCCTTACGTATAGTGAATGCGTTTTTCGACCATCCGGAATTGGAAGATCGTCAAAGCCAGCACCAAGACCATCAAGATCACGGATTGTGCGGAACTGCCGCCCAGGTCATTGCCACGGAATCCGTCCACATAAACTTTGTAGACCAGCGTCATTGGGTTATTGCCCGGTTCGCCGCGCATAATCGTGTCCAACGTTCCGAATGTGTCGAACAGGGAATAGGTGATGTTGGTGATCAACAGGAAAAATCCAGTTGGTGCGAGCAACGGGAATGTCACATCCCAGAAGCGGCCAGATGCTGACCGGTTGTCGATCAAAGCCGCCTCGCGCACTGATTTTGGAATGGATTGCAAACCAGATAGAAAGAAGATGAAGTTGATTGGAATTTGTTTCCAAACCGATGCGGCGATCATCGCACCAGCGGTGTCATAGTAATTCACACCAATACGCAGATCATATCCAAACAAACCAAACAGCTCGGTGATCGGTCCCCAGCGCTGGTTGAACATGATCACAAAGATAAAGCCCGCAACCGGCGGAGCAACAGCATAGACCCACATCAGGAATGTGCGATAGGTCTTGGCACCGCGAATGACTTTATCGGCCTTGACCGCAAAGAGCAGCGCAAAGGCAAGAGAGAAAAAGCAAACCGCGGTCGAAAACCAAACCGTGAACCATGCATTTTTCATGTATTCCTTGTTGCTAAAAATCGTTTGGTAATTCTCTAACCCAACAAAAGTTGACCCAAAGCCCCAAGGATCTTCTAGGAAGAAGGACATTTTGACGGCCTGTACCGAAGGCCAATAGAAAAACACTGCAATGATCAGAAGCTGCGGCAAAAGCAGCAAGATCGGTATATATTTATGGTCAAAACCGGCGCGTTTCACGTGATCTGTTCCCTTAGACAAAAGGTGCGGCAGGCACCCAAGGAAAGAACGGCCGCGCAAATGCGCGACCGTCCCGTGGTTTTAAAAGATCAGATTAGTTCTGGGTCTTTGCGAAACGATCCAGCAGGGCGTTGCCTTCGGATTCGATGGTTGCCAGAGCTTCATCGATGTCTGTTTCGCCCGCCAAGAAGCGTGGCAATTCGCGGTTCATCACGTCACGGATCTGAACGTAGAAACCCATGCGGTAACCTTTGGTGAATTCACCGGACTGCAGGGACAGCTGCTGAATGCCAACTTCGGCAGCAGGCGCTTCGTTGTAGTAGCCGTCTGCTTTCGCCAGGTCATATGCCGCGTTTGTGATCGGAACATAACCTGTATCTTTGTGCCAGAAATACTGGATCTCTTCAGATGTCAGGAATTCAAAGAACTTCGCTGTTGCTTTGTTTTCTGCTGCATCTTTGCCAGCCATAGCGAACAGGGACGCACCACCGATGAAAGACTGATAGCCGTCTGGTGTGATTTCTTCCCAGAATGGCAGCAGTGTTGCTGAGAATTCAAATGGCAGGTCTTTTTTCGCAAGACCACCGAAGGAACCAGAAGATCCGATCCACAGGCCAACTTTGCCTTCTTCGAACTGTGCTTGGTTGTCACCCCAGGACGTGCCGTAGAAACCGAAATAGCCTTCGTCCTGCCATTCTTTAACAGCGACAAAGTGCTTTTTCATTTCAGGCGTATCCATCAGGATTTTTGTGCCTTCTGCGCCGTCATAGCCGTTTGCGTTTGTCGCGAATGGCAGGTTGTGACGGGAATGGAAGTTTTCAACAAATTCCCATGGCAGGTGCGACTGAACCAACGCAACATAACCCGCGCCTTTCAGAGCAGGCGCTGTGACTGTTTCGAATTCTTCCCATGTTTTTGGGGCTTCAACACCCGCAGCCGCCAATGCGTCAACGTTTGTGTACATGATCGGCGAGGATGAGTTGAACGGCATGCCGATCATTTTGCCATCGCTATCTGCGTAGAAGTAGCGAACGCCAGAGATATAGTCTTCGATGTCGAAATCAACACCATTGTCTGACAGCAGATCTTGAACAGGAATAGATGCGCCTTTTGCACCGATGATTGTCGCCGCGCCTGCGTCGAAAACCTGCATGATGTTTGGCTGTTCGCCAGCGCGGAACGCCGCGATACCTGCAGTCAGGGTGTCTTCATAGCCACCTTTGTAAACAGGTGTGATTTTGTATTCACCTTCATAGGCTTCGTTGAAGCGTGTGGCGATGGTGTTCACCGTGTCGCCCAAGTTGCCGCCCATTGCGTGCCACCAGGTGATTTCGGTTTCAGCAAAAGCAGCACCTGCTGCCAAAGTCATTGCGGCAGAAACCGCGATGGATTTTACGAATGTCATGTCTCGCTCCAATGTCGACGTGGCGTCGATTTTCGAATTGGAGAAACGGACCGTGATCCAATTTCCCGCACAAATCATCCAGGACCGCAGAAGCGTCCTGTACTCAGCGCGACCTAAGCGGCGACATCAAAGCTTTTGTGAATGATTTGTTGCGGTTTTGTGAAATTTACTAGCACACCAACAATTGGAGAGATTGGTATAACCCTTTATTTCGGAAGTAGTTTTCCCGGATTTAGAATACCTTTTGGGTCCAAAACAGCCTTAATTGACCGCATAACATCCAGTGCAACCGGATCTTTCCGACGCTCCATGGACGGTAATTTTTTGACGCCAATCCCATGTTCCGCAGAAAATGACCCGCCCAAGGACAGGGCCAGATCTTCGACGTCTTCCATGATCCGATCGATCAGGTCGTAATCCCCTTTACTGGGCCATACGGTATAATGGATGTTGCCATCCCCAAGATGAGACACCAGCATTTCAGTCGCATCCGCATCAAGTTCCGGCAAACGTTTGGACATTTCATCCAGAAACACCTGCACCTTATCCAACGGCACGGCCACATCATTGTTCAGCGCATAGCGTTTGGTCGTGATGACTTCACCCGTGGCTTCCCGCATGGCCCACATCTCTTGCCGCTGCGCCTCGGACCCGGCCAATCGTGCATCCAATGCCAGGCCGGCTTCGAACGCATTTTCCAATACTGTCTCTAAAAGCTGGGTCACAGGCAACATGCCGGTTTCATCGGGCAGTGCGTCTTTTGGCGCCATGGCTGCAATTTCCAAAAGAATATTGACGTCATAGGGCGTATCAAAGGGCGCGCGCGCCTGAGGGAAGCGGCGCAGATATTCGGCCACATAGCTCTGTGGCATATATTCAAAAGCTTCGACCGCACCACCGGTTTCGCGTTGCAATTGGTTAAGCAAGGTCAATGCCGCACCCAAATTCGGCACAGCAACCATGGCTGTGGCATAGGCCTGTGGTTTTGGCATCAATTTCACCACGGCAGCGGTGATAATCCCCAACGTGCCTTCGGCCCCGATCATGAGGTGACGCAAATTGTAGCCGGAATTGTCTTTGTGCAATTCAGTCATCAAATCCATGATGCGCCCGTCTGGCAGAACAACTTCGAGCCCCAGCACCAAATCGCGCGTATTTCCATACCGCAAAACATTCGACCCGCCTGCATTGGTGCTCAGAATGCCACCAATACGCGCAGAGCCGCGCGCGCCAAACGTCACCGGGAAAATCATATCATATGCATCAGCCGCATCGTGCAGCTGGCTTAGGATCACACCCGCCTCGACAATTGCGGTTTTGGTATCGGGCCGGATGTCACGCACGGCATTCATCCGCTCTAGGGACAACATGATCGCACCTTCACCATAGGTGCCGCCCGCCAGACCCGTGTTCCCACTGACAGGCACAACCGGTGTCCCTGTTTCATAAGCAAGGCGCATAACCTGTGACACTTGTTCCGTATTTTCCGGCCTCGCGACGCAAAGCGGCTCCCAACGATAGGCACCCGTCCAATCCCGACTAAGCGGCGCACAATCTGCCCCAGTCTGCAAACCGTTAGAGCCCAAAATACCGCGCAAAGAATCGAGAAGTGCCATGTTATTTCCTTTAAGACATCCATTGCCTATCAGGCAAAAGACCATGCTAGATCAGCATCCAACACCATACATCTTTCGGAAACAAGGCAGGTCAGGCAAACGCCGGATATTGATTTAAGCGGCGCGCAATTTCGCTTCAAAATCTTGTGCAAATTCACGCAGTCGTTTGGAAAACCGCTTATTCAGTTTAACGCGGGCCAATTTCATTGACTGCACCATCAATCGCGCAGGCAGGCTGCGCGGAACCAACAGCACCTTGACAGAAACGCGCGTCTGACTGCGCGACAAAGGCACGCAGTCGATATGGGTCGTTACATCCAAACCTTGCGTGGTTGAAGTAAATGCCAAGACGTCAGGCGCATCAATTTGACTAAGTGTGACGTCAGCTTTGCGCGATTTCCCTCGAAACGAAAATTCGACATCCCACGCCATGCCCGGTTCCAGTACAGGTGACATCGCGCGGCGTTCCACCTGTACGCCGCGACGCAACATTTGGCGTTCGATCGCTTCAAAGTCACAGAGTTTTTCAAAAACCTGATCCAAAGGCGCTTCTATATCTTCGCTACCCACAAATTCCATAGTTCAACCCTATAGTTTCAAACCGAAAACGCACAAGAACCTTTGAATACCTTATATTAGGTATTGAATAGCCCCTATCATAACAGCAGATTTCAAACCCACCCTCAACGCGAGATATGTTTACGGCGCAGTTATTCTGCCTGCGACCCAATTATTTAGCAAATAATGCGCAATAGAGCCTTTGCGCGCAGGGAATATTTTATCATTATTTCCCGCAAAAACATCAGCCAGATCTTCGCGACTGATCCAAAACGCATCTTCCAGCTCATTTTCGTCAAGCGTGATCGTTTCATTCACCGCAGATCCAACACAACCAAACATCAAAGACGATGGGTAAGGCCAAGGTTGCGACGCAACATAGCCGACATTCCCGACCTGAACCCCGGCTTCTTCCATCACTTCGCGCTGCACGGCAGCTTCCATCGTTTCACCGGGTTCAATAAAGCCCGCCAGACAAGAATACATGCCTTCGGGCCATCCAGCCGAGCGTCCCATCAAGGTGCTATTTCCAGACAGGATAAGCATAATAACCACAGGGTCTGTACGCGGGAAATGGGATGCACCACAGTTTGGACACACCCGTTGCCATCCGGCCTGTTTCATCTCCGACGCAGCGCCGCATTTTGAACAGAATCCATGAGACGCATGCCAGTTCATCACCGCGCGCGCTGTCGCCGCCAATTCGCCATCTTCTAGGGTCAGCTGCGCCAAAAGACCGCGAATTTCTAGAAACCGTGCAGTTTCTGGTGCATCGGGATGGTGTTGTTCGGTCGGATCAGCAAAAGCTGCTCCATCGGCGTCGAATTCTTCTTCTGGTTCCCAAGAACTGATATCAATTGCAAATAGCGGTCTTTGCCCCTGAACGGAACGCCCCATAAAGATCCGGTCAGCGCCCTGCGATACCAAAGGGTGATCCATCGGCACACGTAACAAGCGCGGACCATCATCAGTGCGATCCATCAATGGCTTACTGCGCCAGAAAATCAGGGCCTGTGCCGCCGGATCTTCCATCGCCTTTTGCAATGCAGCCCGGTCATCCCTGATCTCTGCCCCCCGATCCAAACCCGACGCCGCAAAGGCAAACCCCTGATCATACTGCATCTTCGCCTGCCCTTTATTCGATTGGATTTCAGGAAAGACATGCCACGTGTTTGTGCGAAGAGCAAACAGCAGACGGAAATGCGGTTGCAATAAATAGACAACATACGCGCCAGAGGAGAATATAGCCTCTCATAAAACCGTCATGCAAATCGTGTTTGCTGGACCGGATTCGACCCCATTTCACCCGTTCAATAAGAGGTGTCCGACATGACCCAATTGACCCGCCGCCAATTCCTTTCGCGCACAAGCGCTGGCGCCGCCATCGTGGCACTGCACCCATTTTCGGCACATGCTGCGGCCAATCAGGCCCATTTGCGCATTATGGAAACGACAGATGTGCATATGCATATCTTTCCCTATGACTATTACGGAGATCGCCCGGTCGACACGGTGGGTTTGTCGCGCACCGCATCCATCATGGCCGATATTCGTGCCGAGGCGACCAATACATTCCTTGTCGACAATGGTGATTTCCTTCAGGGTAACCCTATGGGCGATTACATGGCCTATGAACGTGGCCTTAAAGAGGGCGACAGCCACCCTATCATCACCGCGATGAACACGCTGGGCTATGATGCCGCGACCATTGGCAATCACGAATTCAATTACGGCCTTAGCTTTCTGGACAAAGCCACGGCCCGCGCCGAGTTCCCATTTGTCTTATCCAATGTTGCCAAAAAAGTGGCCGGTGACATCAGATCCAATGAAACCCTGTTTGCCCCCTATTCCATCCTTGACCGGGAATTGACCGATGGTGCGGGCAACACCCATCCGATCAAAATCGGCGTGATTGGTTTTACCCCTCCTCAAATCATGATCTGGGATCGCCGCCATCTTGAAGGCAATGTCGAGGCGCTGGACATGGTGGCCTGTGCCGAAGCCTATGTTCCGGAAATGAAAGAAAAAGGCGCAGATGTGATTATCGCATTGGCCCATTCAGGCTTTGGCAATCACGAACATGTGGACATGTCCGCAGATTCTGCGATTCCACTGGCCGGGGTGGATGGCATCGATGCGATTGTGACTGGCCATTCGCACAAAGTGTTCCCATCCCCCGATTACGAAGATCGCCCAGGGATGGATGTTGCGGCGGGCACTGTGATGGGCAAACCTGCCGTGATGGGCGGCTATTGGGGATCTGACCTTGGTCTGATTGATCTGCTGTTAGAACGCGACGGCAATGAATGGCGCGTCATCACCACAACATCAGAAGCACGCAAAATCTATGTTCGCGGCGAAGATCGCAAAATCAACGCTTTGGTCGAAGATGCGCCAGCGATTCTAGCGGCGGTGCAAAACGATCACGATGAAACCTTGAAATACATCCGCCGCGCCGTTGGCAAAACCCAAGCCCCTTTGCATTCCTATTTCGCGCTGGTTGCAGATGATCCATCCGTACAAATCGTATCGATCGCGCAGATGTGGTATGTGAAACAGCAGTTGGCAGGCAGCGAATATGCGGATCTCCCCCTGCTATCAGCGGCGGCCCCGTTCAAGGCCGGCTATGGCAGCCCAGAAAACTACACCGACGTCGCCGTCGGAGATGTGGCGATCAAGAATGTCGCCGATCTGTATTTGTACCCCAACACAGTACGCGCTGTGAAAATCACCGGTTCTCAGCTAAAAGGATGGTTGGAACGCTCGGCAGGCATGTTCAACCAGATCACGCCCGGTGCCACTGATGTGCCTCTGCTGAACCCCAATTTCCCCACTTATAACTTCGATGTTATGGACGGGGTGACCTATCAGATTGATCTGTCCAAACCCATGATGTTTGACCGCAGTGGTGCGGTGATCCATGCAGACACACAACGGATCGTGAACCTGCAATATCAAGGCGCGCCCGTGACTGATGACATGGAATTCATCGTGGCCACGAACAACTACCGCGCCTCAGGCGGCGGTGCGTTCCCCGGGGCCAAGGGCGATACGATCATCTTTGAAGGCCCAGACACCAACCGCGACGTCATCGTGCGCTATATCGTCGAGGAAGGCCCAATCAATCCAAAGGCCGACGCCAATTGGTCCTTCGCGCCCATGGCCGACACATCCGTCATCTTCACCACCGGCCCGGCAGGCGTGGGATATGCCAGTGATGTGGAAGGTGTTTCTATCGAGGACACCAACACACTGGATGAAAACGGCTATGCCAAGTTGAGGATTGCATTGTAGTTATTCGAGACAAGAATTCTGGATGAGGCCTTTTTTAAGGCCTTATCTATTGCATCGCCGAAAAACAGAATACATGCTCACTTAAGCGCTGATTTCGAAAGGCTTTTGATTTGAGTATTTTTTTTAGACGGCGTCGCCGCACAATTCTACAGAGGCATCGGCCCTGAGACGCAATATATCGGCCCTTTTGCGAAAATGAATTTTTTCATTGGCGCAAACAATGCCGGGAAATCTATTGTACTGGACATGGTTTCAGGCCCTATGCAAACGCTTTTGATCTATCGGAAACCTTCCAAAATCAAGGCAAGTGATCGTTTCATTGGTGCTGTCAGCGGAAAACCCAAATTTCTTTTTGGAACGCATTTGAGCGACTTCCTAGAAAATTCCGCTATTCAAAAACTTCGCGATCTTTCGATAGAAAGCTCTAGAAGGATCCTTTCTCCGCTAGCTATTTCAAACTTGATATGGCGCGGTATCGACCGCAATGAAAAATTTTATTTTACAGATCAACCCGAGCTTACGGAAGCAACTAAAATCATACAAGAAAGTTTATGGTCAATCCTTTGGGAAGAAATAACGAGGAAATCCGGTGGAAGTATTTCGCAGCATTGGATACCAGACACTTATTACCACCTTGCCAATTTAAAAACTCCACAGCCACAACAAGCGCAGATTATACCAGCAAAAAGACAGCTTGGCCCCAAGTCTGAAACATTCGACGACTTATCCGGGAAAGGGTTGATTGATCATCTGGCCGAGCTACAAAACCCCTCTTTTGACAAACAAGAATATCGCGCAAAGTTTCACAAAATAAATATGTTCCTTCAGTCCGTTACTGGCAAAATGGACATAAAGCTAGAAGTTCCAAGTGGTCGCGATTGTTTACAGGTTCATATAGATAACAAAGTTTTACCTCTCGATAGCCTCGGCACGGGAATCCATGAGGTCGTTCTTATTGCATCATTTTGCACGATTCATGATAATCAAATCATTTGCCTTGAAGAACCTGAAATACATCTGCACCTCATCTTACAAAAAAAGCTGATCAGATACCTGCAAGACAACACCAACAATCAATATTTTATCGCGACTCATTCGCCATCCTTCATGGACACGCCGGGCGCCGCCATCTTTCACGTCCGCAATGACGGGATTCAGACATATGTGGATCATGTCGTTTCAAAAGACGGCACACGTGACGTTTTGGATGACTTGGGGTATCATCCGTCTGATATTCTTCAATCGAATTTCGTGATTTGGGTTGAGGGCCCATCGGACCGCATTTATCTGAAACACTGGATTAAATCGATGGATGAGACCCTGACAGAAGGCATTCATTACACCATTATGTTCCACGGTGGATCATTGATCGCGCATGTGTCTTTGGAAGACGCCAGGGACGATGAAAGCCTAGGCGATTTCATCCGACTTCAAGACCTGTGCCGCAATTCTGCGGTTGTGATCGACAGCGATAAAAGCAACAAATCAACACGCCTAAAACCCCATGCAAAGCGCATTTTAGAAGAGGTGAACTCAGACCACACCTACGTGTGGGTGACAAAAGGGCGAGAGATAGAAAACTACGTTCCAGCAGACAGTTTACATGCCGCAATTCAAAAGGCACATCCTAGGACCTATCAAGCCCCGTTAGAAACTGGGCAATATGATCACGCTTTTTATTTCAAAGATATCAAAAGGAAAACAAGGCAAGATGCGAACAAAACCAAAGTTGCAAAACTTGTTGCGGAGCAACCAGCGGATCTTAATATTCTAGATCTAAAATCCTGCATCGCTAAGCTTTGCAATCGGATAAGAGCCGCCAATAATTTAGAAAATCAACCCCAGCTAATTATTGAAAACACCGCCTAACAGTTCGACTTATCCACGCAACCATGCTTTACGATACGTGATAGTCCACAAGACCTGAATGAGACCAGCATGAATCTACCCTATGACGCGGTAATCTTTGATTTGGATGGGACTTTGGTGGACACGGAATCCATCATTGTGAAAGCAGCAGAGGTCGCCTTTGCGGTGCATGGAATGGAGATGGATCACGCTTTGATGCATGCAATGATTGGTGTGGACGCTGTCACCTGTCGTCGGCTTTTGGTTGAGACTATGGGCGCCATGACAGCGGATGCGTTTACAGCAGTCTGGGACCGTGAAATCGCCAAAGGGTATCAGCGCGATATTCCGTTGAAAGACGGTGCACGCGATGTTTTGGAAAAGTTACAAATAGCAGGCATACCGGTTGCTCTCGCCACGTCCTCTGGACGCCAAAATGCTGATGCAAAATTAGAGCGCACCGATATTGGGCAGTATTTCCGTGCAACGATCACATTGGATGACGTCGAGAATGCAAAACCCGCACCTGAACCATATCTGAATGCAGCCAATGCGCTGGGCGTCGACCCGACCCGTTGCTTGGCTTTCGAAGACAGCGAAACCGGCGCGCGCGCCGCAATGGATGCAGGCATGAAAGTCGTGCAGGTGCCAGATGTCGTGCAGGTCAGTGGCGAAAACGCCCATATCGTGGCCACAACATTGCTGGAAGGCGCTGAAAAAGCAGGCTTAGACCTTTAAGAAATTGTATGTTTTTCAGGCAAACACCCTCAGTTTGCCTGAAGTTTCATCCAATATGCCAAGTTTTTCGGCAAAAAAGCACTCATATCTCCGAGAACCACAAACTTTCAGCAAATCTTTGTTTGTCTGAAAATAAAATCCCCGGAGAACACCGATGTTCCATCGATTGATCACTGCAGCAGCCCTAGCCGCTGCTTGCACCGCCGCGTCGGCGGAAACGAAAATTCCCTTCACACTGGATTGGAAATTCGAAGGTCCTGCTGCCCCCTATTTCATGGCGTTGGACAAAGGTTATTTTGCAGAAGCTGGCTTGGATGTTGAAATCTCTCCGGGCGTTGGATCTACAGATGCCATTCCAAAAGTCGCAACAGGCGCGTTCCCGATGGGCTTTGGCGACATCAACGTTTTGATCAAATTCCTTGACCAAAACCCAGATGCCCCGATCACTGGCATCATGATGACCTATAACAAGCCACCATTTGCGATCATTGGCCGTAAATCCTTGGGCATTGAGACACCAAAAGATCTGGAAGGCAAAGTTCTGGGCGCGCCTCCCCCCGATGCGGCATGGGCGCAATTCCCGATCTTTGCGGCGGAAAACGATCTAGATGTTGAAAAGATCACGGTTGAACCAGTGGGTTTCCCAACGCGCGAACCCATGCTGGTTGAAGGCAAGGTTGCAGCGGTTGCCGGTTACAACTTCTCATCCGTTCTGAACACAATGCGTTTGGGCGTACCAGCGGAAGACATCACAACACTGCTGATGGCTGATTTCGGTTTGGACCTCTATGGTAACACGCTGATCGTCAACACAGACTGGGCCGAAGGCAAAGAAGAAGAAATCAAAGCCTTTGTTGCTGCTGTTGCAATGGGTTGGAAAGATTCCATCGCGGATCCAGCCGCAGCGATCTCTGGCTTGAAAGAGCGCAATGTGGCAGCTGATGCAGATCTAGAGCAAATGCGCCTGCAGATGACCATCGACGGCAACATCCTGACCGAAGAAGTCGCAGCGAATGGCTTTGGTTTGATTGACGAAGACAAATTGGCAGCCTCGGTCGAACAGCTGAAAATGACATACGAATTCAAGAACGACGTCGATATCAGCAAGTATTTCACAGAAGAATACATGCCTGAAGGCGGCTTCTCTATGGAGTAATCCATTCCCTAAGGGCCAGAGGAAACTCTGGCCCTTTTTGCGTCTGATCGAGAGACAAATGACTGAATTTATTGATATTAAGGGCGTCAAACACGCCTATGACACGGCATCTGGTAAATTGCCTGTGCTGGACGGGCTAGACGTATCCGTACCCGAAGGTGGGTTCGTCGCCGTTGTCGGCCCATCTGGTTGTGGGAAATCCACGCTGACCAAACTGGTCGCCGGCCTGATGAAGCCCGATGAAGGCGAGGTGTGGCTGAACAAAACCCCGGTCACGTCCCCACGCTCAACGGTCGGAATGGCATTTCAAAACCCTGTTTTGCTGGAATGGCGCAGCATTATCGACAATGTTCTTTTGCCATTGGAAATTGTCCCAACCGTACTAACCAAACGCCAGCAGCAGGAGCGTGCGCGCAAATTGCTTTCCTTGGTGGGGTTGGAAGGTTTCGAAGAAAAGCGCCCGTCCGAATTGTCCGGCGGTATGCGTCAGCGGGCATCTTTGTGCCGCGCACTGGTACATTCACCAGACGTTTTGATTTTGGATGAGCCCTTTGGCGCCCTAGATGCCTTCACCCGCGAAGACCTTTGGCAGGTGATGCATCAGGTGAAAAAGGAAGAACCGTTCACAGGCGTTCTGATCACCCATGATCTACGTGAAAGCATTTATCTGGCGGATCAAGTGATTGTTCTGTCCGGACGCCCGGCAAAAACGCAATACGTGTTGGACACTGGGCATAAAGGCGCACGGGATATCGAAATGCTCTACACGCCGGAAGCTGCCGAAATGCTGCATACCCTGCGCCGCCAGATCGAAATTGCCCAAGGGCGCATTCCGGCGGAGGCAGCACAATGACCAAATCTCAGCTGAACAAAGTTCTGACCCCGTTCATCGCGATCATTATCTTCCTTATCCTCTGGGAAGTCTTGGTTTGGGCCATGGGTTGGCCAAACTATAAGATGGCGTCGCCCTCCGATTTGCTACCATCTTACAAAAATTACTGGCCGTTGTTTTTAGAGATGGGGTGGCAGACCCTGTGGCGTACCATTTTGGGCCTGTTATTGGCTGTTGCCGTGGGCACTGGGCTGGGCATGGTCATGGGGTTTTCACTAACCATGCGCGATGCGCTTTATCCGCTTTTGGTTGGCTTTAACGCCGTCCCTAAAGCGACTGTGGTGCCGATCATTGCCCTGATTTTTGTGGGTCAGCATAATTTCAACACGGTCCTCATGGCCTTTATGATCTCGTTCTTTCCCATCGCGGTGTCCGTTTCCATTGGCCTCAGCACGCTTGAACCAGAATATCGCGACATCTTGCGATCTCTGGGCGCAACGCAGCGCCAGATTTTTTGGAAAATCGCGCTGCCCAAAACCCTGCCTGAATTCTTTGGCGCGTTGAAAGTGTCCGTCACACTGGCCTTTATCGGCACGAACCTTATGGAAATCGTATCGCCCCATGGTCGTGGCCTAGGCGCGCTATTTGACAGCGGCAAAATCAATTCAGATTATCCGCTGATGTTTGCGGTTCTGATCGCTTTGGCTGTTTTGGGAATTGTTCTATATTACATCGTCGTCGCGTTGGAAAAGATCTTTGCCGGATGGGCCGATCGCCAGCCGGGATAGAAGCAAACACGTCAAACGATATATTAAAGCCGCACCTTTCAGGATGCGGCTTTTTTCATGATATCGGGTCTGTTTGGTACAGTTTCACCTGCAACCCGCCATGTGGGATTGGCGGAGATATGGATGAAAATTTCAAACCTGTCGCTTTTGCAAGGCCACCATCAGATGTGACCATCGCCAAACGCCACCCGCGCATTTCGGTTTTCATCGCAGTTCCCAGCGATGCATAAAGCCCAAAGAGCTGTTTGCGGTTGCCAATCCGTGCGCCATAAGGTGGGTTCACGATGACCAGACCCGCTGGGCCCTCGGGACGTTTTAGCGCGCTGATGGGCTGGCATACAAAGGTACAGTTCCCTGCCAAACCTGCGCTTGTGGCGTTTTTGTCCGCCATTTGCACCGCACCTTGATCCCGATCATAGCCATAAAACTTTTGATCTGTTTGCCCCATTTCGGTCGCGCGCAATGTGTCCCACGCGTCAGCATCAAAGCTGGCTAAATGTTCAAAACCGAATTGGCGCTTGGACCCGGGCAGGATACCTGCCGCGATTTGCCCGGCTTCAATCAAAAATGTGCCAGAACCGCACATCGGATCAAGAACCGGTTCAGATCCGTCATAGCCCGCAGCCCGCAGCAACAGCGCGGCAAGCGTTTCGCGCATCGGAGCTTTGTTCACTTTTTCTTTGAAACCACGCTTATGCAGAAGGTCACCAGATGTATCGATGCTGAAGGTCAGGAAATTGTCTTCGATCCGCGTCATCAAGGTAACTGGTGCCTCTGCAGAAATAGGCGCGCCAATCGTGTCCTTGATGGCGTTTTCGATACGCTGCTTGGCCGCCTTTTCGTGATACACCTTGGATTTGCGCGATGTCACGTCCACCCGAACAGGCACATCCGCGCGCAACACATTTGCCCAATCGAATTTCCGGGCACGTTTGTCGAGCTGTGCAATGTGAAACACCGGAAAGCTGCCAATACGGGCCAAAACCCGGCTAGCACCGCGCACGGATAAATTTGCACGCCATACGTCTGGCCAAGATCCCTGACATGTCACGCCACCCGGGACCTGCGCAATTTCGGCAAAGCCTAACGCACGGACTTCGTCTGCTAGGTAGGTTTCCAACCCCGGAGGGGCCGCCATAAATATTTCAAAACTCTCGCTCATAGGCCTCCGCTAACGGGTTTTAACCTGCTTGGCCAGTGGTGGGTTGCGAATCCAGCATGTGACGCCTATATGACGTCTTGAGAGGTTGGCGCGGGCAGACGCCTCGCCAACCCGGTCAGATCCGGAAGGAAGCAGCCGTAACGAGTCCCGTTTGGGTCGTTGTCCAGCCTCTCACCTTATTTTCCCCCAACAGTGTGAAATGGTTTATGTCGCGTGTCGCGATATATGGGATGGTCGCCATCCCCTTGCGGCCCATTCATATTGCGCATCTGTTTCAACGGCCTGTGGATGAACCTGACGCAAACGCTTTAACGCGCCTTTGGGGTCTTCCCCGCTTTCAATCATAAGACGCAATGCGATCATACCTGCCCGGCCACACCCACCATGACAATGCACGACAATACGCCCTTGCCCGGCCAAGATCGATTTGAAGCTCTCCACATACTGAGACCACAATTTTTCACCATCGATATCAGGCGTGCCGTAGTCGGCAATGGGCATATGCAACCAACGCGCGCCCCGGTCTTGGAATGCTGTACCCAGATCGGCCAACCCCGCTGCATCCATTTCCATCTGCGTGACCAATGTGATCACCCATGCTGGGCGCATGACTGCGATCTGTATCAAATCTTCGCCCAGATCACCGTTTCGTCCCGGAAGAGGCGCCATCGCCACCGCACCGCGTCCTACAGACACAACCCGGATCACGTTTGACCCACTTGGCTGGTTGGTTGAAACTGCATCTTGTTTTACCTCACACATCGTTGGTTCCAGATGCATCTCGGACGTAACATGGCCCGCACTGGTTTTAGGTCGTACAGCAACGAACCCTTTTTTCGGGCCTGCCTTTTGTAAAAATGTCGGATGGCTAGATCTTTCCAGCCCCCTAGAGCAGTTGGTCGTCTCCAGTTTTTCGCGCCGCATTCAGAGCTTCCTCCAGATCGCTCAGGTCAAGCAGCCCGCCGCATGGCGAACCAAACCCCCGATATGCAAACCTATCTATGGCCCGAAGCGCATGGTTGGCCCATTCACTTCGGCCTGCGCGGATTGAACACGCAGCACCTACCCCGTGTCTTCAGCTCGTTTTGAAAATGGCTACAGCCTTATGGACAAACATAAGCACCGTCCCATCCGAGTTCTTGAGGCACTGTGGCAAAAATTTGCGTATTCAGATAGCCTTTTGTGTGCAGAGCTGAATAATTATCTGATCTCACTGATAAGAACGTTGCGTATGACCAGCAGAGGCCGTCGACCTCTGCCGATCACGTCATAGATGTGTCACACCACCTGACTTGGGTGGTTATTGGCCCAATCTTCTACGAAAGACCGCATATCTTCGCGCGTGATATAAGCCATGTCTTTGCGCGACAGAACCATGCCCTCTTCCAAGGCCAGTTGAAGGCAAGCAATATGATCGCGCTGATCCCGATCTGGCGCATTATGCGCACCGTTTAGGATCGTTCCCATCAAGGTGCCCCCATATTTATTCACCCGCGATAGATCAGGTTTTTGCGCCAACAGGTATTTCACTATGTCGGGCAGACCATTCCATCCCGCCATCATAACAGGCGACATACCCATCCCATCAACGCCATCCCAAGGCATTCCGGCCTCGATCAATCGACGAATATGCTCCAACCGATCCGGCATCGCGCATAGGTCATGCAATATCGTCGCAAAGAGCGGTGATAGCTGATCAGGGTCGAGATATTTATCAATGTCCCGCCCATCGGCCGCCGCCGCCAGAATAGTTTCCTGAGGCGACAGGGGATGTATCAAATTTTGTGCGTCAAACACCCTGACCATTTCGCCATTTCCATAAACCCGCGCCGTCGCATAGGCCGACGTGCCCTGCCAAAGGTAGGATGCATCAGCCCCCGCCTCTAAAAGCAGTTTGACCATACGGGCATCACAATATCGCCGCCCTGCCTGATGCAGGGCTGGCACCGTGTAAGGGCGCTCACGGCCAATAGCTGCGTCATGAAACACATTCACATCCGCACCATGTTCCAACAGCAAAGCAACCGCATCATGATCATGAAAATCCATGGCGCGGGGCAGCGCGTTGGTATCTTTGGGATCGGCACCAGCCTTTAGCAACATCCGCAACCCATCATGATGGCCAAGCTCGATCGCATGATACAGTGATTCACCGTCATTGGGGTTTGCACCATGATCTAGCAGGAATTGCCCCAAGACCATATTATTCGCATGACCGATCGCCCCATAAAGCGCGGACAGTTTATGCCCGTCGGGACCAACAGGTTCCCCGTCATTCACATCCGCCCCATGTGCCAACAGCAAACGCGCAATTTCCAACATATCGTCCCGCAGATCTGGACGCGCCTGATGCCATTTGGAAAACGCCAAATGTAGGATGGGGCTACGTGGACCCATCATTTTCACGGCCAATGTCGGATCTTTGTCCAATGCAGCACGGACAGCCTGCACGTCATATAAGGCCACTTCTAACCCCAAAAGACCTTTGGCCAAGTCCGGGACTTGATCTAAAAGAACCTGCACTAGGGCGTTATTGCCGCTATACAATGCAACCTTCAGGCGCTGCACTTTTTCTGCGCGGTCCAGACCTTGTGTCTCTGCGGCCATTTTCAGGGCAGGCCAACTGGAAAACCCCCGCTCTCGCGCGACGATAAACAGAAAATCAGCCCGCCTAAGCTGATCCGTTTTTTTCCCGCTGAGATATAGGTTGACCCAAGAGCGGGCCTTTACGTCACCCGCGATAAAGCCACGCTGCAAAAGTTTAGCTTCTTGGCGCAATGCGTCCAGATCCGTGGTTTGGGAAAGCAATTCATTCATTTCGGCATCCTCATCATCGCCCGCCGATCCGCTAGTCCGGGCAGAGAAACCGAAGATTATCGGTTGGAGCCGGTCGAAACCGGCAGGCAGGTGCGCAATGCTTTCCGCGGATCAGGTGGCCCCCTTGCATCGGGCCCGAGGCAATCATAACGATCATGCGATTCCGCTGCAATCCCATTCATCTGGCCCGAAATCCTCAAATGCTGGTGGCGCTTGGGCAGGACGCGGGTTAACCTAGCCCAAACTATCCGAAAGCCGATCATGACAGACGCGCCCAAATATCAGGTTCTTGCCCGCAAATACCGCCCGGAAACCTTTGCCGATCTTGTTGGCCAAGAAGCCATGGTGCGCACGCTGAAAAACGCATTCGAAGCAGGTCGAATTGCGCAGGCCTTTGTCATGACGGGCATTCGCGGCGTCGGCAAAACGACAACAGCCCGGATCATCGCTAAGGGTATGAACTGCATCGGCCCCGATGGCACAGGGCAGCCAACGACGGAACCTTGTGGCGAATGCGAACATTGCAAAGCGATCATTGAAGGGCGTCATGTCGACGTGATCGAAATGGACGCGGCATCAAACACGTCAGTGAATGACATTCGCGAAATCATCGACAGCGTCCATTATCGTGCGGCTTCGGCCCGCTATAAAATCTATATCATCGACGAGGTTCACATGCTGTCCACCAGCGCGTTCAACGCGTTGTTGAAGACCCTAGAAGAACCCCCTGCGCATGTGAAATTCATCTTTGCGACCACCGAGATCCGCAAAGTTCCAGTAACGGTTCTATCCCGGTGCCAGCGCTTTGATCTGCGCCGCATTGAGCCCGAGCAAATGATCGGCCTATTGCGCAAAATCGCAACAACCGAAGGCGCTGAAATCACGGATGAAGCACTGGCCCTCATCACCCGTGCGGGCGAAGGATCAGCACGCGATGCCACATCGCTGCTGGATCAGGCGATTTCCCATGGCGCCGGCGAAACGGGCGCGGATCAAGTGCGCGCTATGTTGGGTCTGGCGGATCGTGGCCGCGTATTGGATCTGTTTGAACGCATCATGCGGGGCGATGCCGCTGGGGCGTTGACCGAATTATCGGCGCAATATTCTGACGGTGCGGACCCGATGGCAGTGTTGCGCGATTTGGCCGAAGTCACCCATTGGATTTCGGTCGTAAAAATCACACCCGAAGCCGCAGAAGACCCCACGATTTCTCCCGATGAACGGGCCCGTGGATTGGCTTATGCAGATGGGTTGGGCATGCGATCCCTGTCCCGCATGTGGCAATTGCTGCTAAAAGCGATTGAAGAAGTGGCCCATGCACCCAATTCCATGATGGCTGCCGAAATGGCCGTCATCCGCCTGACGCATGTGGCTGATCTTCCCACGCCCGAGGATTTGATCCGCAAGCTACAAGACACCCCGCCCCCACCGATGCCAAACGGCCCCGGAGGCGGCGGTGGTGGGGGCGCATTTGCACCGCAGGCCAGCATGTCTGCGCCCAGCGCAACACCTGCGATGCCATCCCCATCTGCGCCCTCAGCACCAACAATGTCAGCACAAGGCAGCGCGCAACCCGCACAGCTTAACGCAACAGCATTGGCGCAATATCCAACATTTGAGCATGTGATGGAGCTGATCCGCACCAATCGCGATATGGCGCTGTATATGGAGGTTGAGGCCTCGGTCCGGCTGGCAGGGTATCAACCCGGTCGCATCGAATTCACGCCAACCGACAATGCACGCACTGATCTGGCCCAGCGCCTTGGGTCGTCCCTACAACGCTGGACAGGCAAACGGTGGGGCGTGTCGATCGTCAATGACTGCACCGAGCTGACGATTTCAGAAAAGAACAACGCCAAGGAATTGGCACTAAAGGAAGAGGCCAAAGCCCACCCTTTGGTCCAATCCGTCCTAACCGCCTTTCCCGGCGCAGAAATTCTGGACGTTAAAACCGAAGAAGACATGGCGATTGAAGCCTTCGCCGAGGCGCTGCCAGAGGTGGAAGATGAATGGGATCCGTTTGAAGAAGAGTGAACCGCACTCGCAACTGTGACAATGGGCCTTCTGTTTTGGCGATATGCAACAGCGTTGCAAAATGTCGAAACAAAACCTCGAAACACGTTGGCATAGAGCATCTGATCAGATTGGTCTGCCATGACTACATGATTCCGCAATCCGAAGAAGCTTAGGATCGAGCGGATAGAAGTCCCAGCAAAATTCTTATAGACGCTCGTGCATCTTTAATATTTTCAAAAGATGGCAACCCTTCCTCGGCATCTGAAATCGCTATGTCGCAATTTTGTATAGCGTCTTGAGCCGCGCGATACACCCGATCTTCATGCAGGAAACTATTCGCCAACTTCAAAACTCTCTCACGATCCTTACGATATTTAGAGCTAAGAGAAGCCCGCTGACCCGCATCTGAAGTATTCCATTGATTACAAAGTTTTTCGGCAGACGTGAACAAATTCGACGAGGCATCGAGTAGCCATTTCCGCTTGGCTTTCAAAGGGTCTCGTTCAGATTGGTTTAGTTTTTGCAGCTCTGCCTGAGCCTTTTTCCAAAGCTGATAAGGTGCGAGAATTAAAAGTCGATATAGAAAGAGGCTTCCCACGAGGATCAAGATCAATTTCGCGATGGATTGAATATGTGGTCCATCATCCCCCACCGCTAGAACGACTAATGAGAATATAGCAGAGATGCCGCCCAATACCGACCAAAAGGGAGCGAATGATATTTTACAAATTTTCTTAAAGTATGTGTATGCCATGTCGCCATACTAAATCCGATATGATTACTTCTCAATCGCGCTAATGAAGATAACTTATCAGAACTGAGATGAGCCAAATCAAGATTGGGCATGATACAATGGCAAAGGGCTTAGTCATCCCCTTTGGCATAAAGCGTTACCCCATCAGGTTCCACCAACCATTTCGGGCGGCTGTCCCAGTACAGGATGAATTTCGGCGCAGGAAAATCAGGGTCAGCAAACGTCCCTGCGGTAAAGGCAATCGTATTTGGAAAGGACGGGCCAGAACGGAAAAAGCGCCCCGTTCCGCAGATCGGGCAAAAACCACGATAGCGTTCGGGCTGCTCTGGCCCGCAATGGTAATGCGTGGTGTATTCACCTTCAATCTCGACAGCGCCTTCAGGAAACCAGGCCGAATGGCTCATGATCGATCCTGTTGACCTTTGGCAATCGGTGCAGGTGCAGGCATGGGTATGAACCGGGTTTCCCCGGACCGAGAACCGCAATTGGCCACAGTCACATTGCCCTGTTCTTATCTGTTGATCCTGCACCGCCATCTTTTAGAACCTATTTCGCGTTGGGCTGCGGGCTAACCAACAGCAAAGCGCCAAACAGACACATCGTCCAACCAGACAGCTTATGCATCAAAGGCAATTTTCCCGCCGCATAACCGGCTGCGAATTTACCTGCACTGGCATATAGGAAAATCGCGATAGCCTCTAACCCGATAAAGGACGCGCCGACCATTGCATAGCTTTGCCAATAGGCGTCGATATCTACAAATTGGGGGAAAAACGCCGCAAAGATCAGGATTGCTTTTGGATTGCTCAGCGCGACAAATGCTTCATTGCGGAACGCTTGGAATGGTGCAGGCGGGTCCATAGCCAGACTATCGACAGTCATTTTATTGGCGTTTCGAATAAGATTAATGCCGATCCAGATCAAATAGGCCGCGCCGATCATCTTAACCGCACCAAAAACCAAGGCCGAGGCGGTCAATAGGAATCCCAACCCCAAGGCGCTGGCCGCAATCATGGGTATAAAGCACAGCAAACGCCCCACGGCCGCGCGTTGGGCAAACACAACGCCGCTGCGGGCCCCGTTGGTCATGGCCAGCAAATTGCTGGGCCCAAATGTCAGATTCAAAGCAAAGCAAGCTGGAATGAAAATATACCAATCAATCATCTTTGTGCCCTTTCTCTAAAACACCTGCTGCAACCCTGTTTACAAAGCATTGAAAACACAAGCATGTGCAGCCTAAATCATCAGGTTTCGCGTCTGGCGCGATAATGGAATAGGCAAAGCCAAAGGATTGACCTGATGGCCCACATCTGGTCCAAGACGCCCAAATCGCCTTGCCAAAAAGGACCCATGACCATGACCGCCAGCAAACGCATTGTACTTTCAAGCGACCACGCCGCCATTGATTTGCGTCAGGCCATTGCCGCGCATGTGACATCTTTGGGATTTGAAGCCGTCGATATCGGGCCGACAACGACCGAAAGCACCCACTACCCCAAACATGGCGCGGCAGCCGCGGATCTGGTCGCGTCAGGTGACTGCGCCTTGGGCATTATTGTCTGTGGGACGGGCCAAGGGATCATGATGGCAGCCAATAAGGTCACAGGTATCCGCTGCGGTGTGTGTACAGACACGTTTTCCGCCAAAATGATCCGCGCGCATAACGATGCCAATATGCTGGCACTGGGCGCACGTGTTGTTGGCGAAGGTCTGGCGTTGGAAATTGTCGACGCGTTTTTGACGACAGAATTCGAAGGCGGCCGTCATGCTATTCGCGTGGACATGATTAAAGAGCTCGACGCGTAACGACGCCCTCTTGGCATCGCGCTAAAAAGCCCCGATATAATAAATAGATGTAAAAAGGAGACAGCAATGCTGAAAGGTTTAGGCGGTCTGGGTGGTCTTGGCGACATGGCCAAGATGATGCAAAAAGCACAGGAAATGCAGGCGAAAGTTGCCGAGATGCAGGAAGATCTCGCATCCATCAGCGTCACAGGTGAATCTGGCGCAGGTCTGGTGAAGGCAACAGCCACAGCGAAAGGCGAATTGACCGGTTTGGAAATCGATCCATCGATTTTCGTGCCATCTGAAAAAGAAGTGGCCGAGGATTTGATCCTAGCCGCAATCAAAGATGCCCAAGCCAAAGCCAGCCAAAAATCGCAAGATGAAATGGCCAAACTGACGCAGGATCTGGGATTGCCTGCGGATATGAAGCTGCCCTTCTAAACACTGCACAAAGGCCGCGCCTGATGAGCGACACAGACGAGATTGAACATCTGATCGCCCTTATGGCGCGCCTGCCCGGCATGGGGCCACGGTCTGCACGTCGGGCTGTGCTGCATATGATCCGCAAACGCGAACTTTTGCTAAAGCCGCTTGCGGATCAGGTGGGCAAAGTCGCACAAACCGCGAAAGAATGCCTGAATTGCGGCAATGTCGGCACATCGGATATTTGCCAAATCTGCGCCGATAACAGCCGGGCCAATGGTCAGCTCTGTGTCGTCGAAGACGTGTCTGACCTTTGGGCGATGGAGCGTGCACAGGCCTTTAAAGGGCGCTATCACGTCTTGGGCGGAACCTTATCTGCGCTGGACGGCATGGGACCGGACGAGTTGCGTATTCCCGGCCTGATCACCAGACTTGAAACAGAAGCGGTAAGCGAAGTCATCCTAGCCCTAAACGCCACGGTCGAAGGCACGACGACCATGCATTACATCGCCGATCAGATCGAGGACAAGGTCACCTTGACCTCGTTGGCACAGGGTGTGCCTATCGGGGGTGAATTGGATTATCTTGACGATGGCACAATTACCGCCGCCCTGAATTCCCGCCGACCCTTGGCGTAAAACGATCTAGCGCAATGCACGTTGCCTGTCGGCAAAAGGCAAATTCAACTTTTTCGGAGCCTGAAATGGTCTCATCTCTCTTTCTAAACCCACGCATTTGGTCCTTGATCCCAGTTCTTGTCGCCCCAACGACACTGGCAGCGCAGGATTTGGACATGTCTGCACTTAACTCTGTAGATGTTTTGGCACAGGAAATTGGCACAGGCACTGGGGCTACCGCGCTTGAATATCACAACAATCAAGACCCATGGTTAGGCGGGTATCTGACCTTAGGTGGCGTGGACGCTACGGATGCATCCGATCTAGACACCGTGATACGTGGCCCTGTTTTAGGGTATAATCTAGGTTGGCAAAATGTGTCGCTGTTCATCGGATATGGCCAGGGTGAAGCCGATTTGTCCGATGACATCACCCAGGCCCGCATCCGGTCCTATTTCTGGGGAGTATCGACAGCAGGACAATATGCCAACATCGCATGGGGCGCTGCATTATACACCGGCGGCACCCATAACAAGATCGTCAGCCCCAGCACCCTCTATGGATCGGCAGATTACGATGGTCGTCTCGTTGGTCTGGCTGTTGAAGGCTCTGGCTTCATATGGGAAAATCCGATGGAACAGGGCACGGGGCTAGATTTTAGCGTGCAGGCCAATGTCCTGCATCACCAGATCCAAGGCTATACATTGTCCGGCACAGGCACACAGGTCGATGAACGGAGCACGCTGTCCTCATCTCTGAAATTAGAAGCTGGCCTGCCATTTAAAACCCACAGCACCAATGTGCGCCCTTATATCTCCTACACATTTCGTGCTGGGGAAGCAGGCGATTTTGACGTCACAAATGCAGACGGCACTGAAACACTAGAACCGGGCGACACCTATCTAACCACAGACATAGCGGCAATTGGTTTGGCGGTTCACATGCCAAACCTGCGTGATTTGCAGTCGCGTTTAGAAATCGCCCATGAAGACAGCGCAAATCCTCGCTACAGCCTATCGATTGGCATGTCTTTCTAAGGAAAAAAGAAAAGCCCCGGATCCTCTCCGGGGCTTTTTGATGTTTCGATAGCAGGAATGACCGGCTTATTCAGGCTGCTCTTCATCTGAGGATGGCAGGTTGAAGAAGCTGTCAGCATCCGCGAATGATTCATCATCTGCAGCCAATGGATCTTGCTCGTCTTCGTCCCCACGCGGATCGGAAAGCGTGAAGTTTTCAAACCCTTCAACCGCTGTTGGGATACGTGGTTCTGCTTCCATCTCAAGGCTCTGCTCGGTGGATACCAATTTACGGCGTTCGTCATCGGTCATAACCGCAGGCTTGTTCGCTGCGGCCTTAGCAACTGCTGCGTCCAATTCGGACTGACGGCACAGGCCCAAAGCAACCGGATCAATCGGCTGGATATTTGCAATATTCCAGTGTGTCCGCTCACGGATCGACAAAATTGTAGGCTTGGTTGTACCCACCAATTTCGCAATCTGACCATCGGACAGTTCAGGGTGGAACTTGACCAACCAGTAGATGGATGCAGGACGATCCTGACGTTTGGACAATGGCGTATAACGCGGACCGCGACGCTTTTCTTCGTCTTTTGCAGCTGCGTTGAACTTAACCTTCATTTTATACAGCGGGTTCTTTTCCGCTTGATCGATTTCTTCCTGAACCAGCTGGTTGTTGGCAATCGGATCAAACCCTTTCACACCAACCGCGACATCACCATCCGCAATGCCTTGAACTTCTAGCTCGTGAAAGCCTGTGAAATCAGCAATTTGCTTGAATGTCAGTGTCGTATTGTCGACCAGCCAGACAGCGGTCGCTTTTGGGTGCAGCAATTTGGCCATGTCGTAAACTCCTTGGCATATCATGTGGCCCCGGCACTTTGGACTTGCAAATGATACGCCTGTCCTGCGCAAGGGAAGCAGCAGTCAGCTGGACCCAAGCGACCCTGACCTTAGGTCAGAGCAAGTTGCCGTTGTGGGGGAACTCCTAGCCTATATAATCACCCAGAGTCTGAGAGGGAAGAGCAAATGCGCCTAAAATCGCTGATAAGCCTTGTTTTGCTTAGCACACTGACGGCAAACGCCTCGTTTGCCGAAGGTGAACGGGCCGGTGATTTTGACTATTACGTGCTGGCATTGTCCTGGTCGCCCAATTGGTGCGCGCTAGAAGGGGATGATCGCAACTCGCCTCAATGTGATGACGATGCCGATTTTGGATGGGTTATGCATGGGTTGTGGCCGCAATATCATCGCGGATGGCCGTCTTATTGTAACAATGCCGCACGCCCGCCATCACGGTCGATGACTGCGGCCATGGCTGATATCATGGGCACGTCAGGATCTGCTTGGTATCAATGGAAAAAACATGGCACATGCGCGGGATTGTCGGCAGAAGATTTCTATGACACCGCCCGCACAGCCTATGACAGCATAAACCGACCAGCCCTTTTGCGAAAACTGGACAAACAGGTCACATTGCCCGCCTCGCTGATTGAAGAAGCCTTTTTGAAAGACAATCCGCAGCTTGAAGCGGATGGTGTCACGGTAACCTGCCGGTCCAACCGCATTCAGGAAGTGCGAATTTGCCTGTCCAAGGACCTCGACCCGATCAAATGTGGCAGTGACGTGATCAAAGATTGCACCGCCAAAAGCGCCGTGTTCGATCCCATTCGGTGACCCAGTTCATCCCTTATATTGCGGCTTATTTCTGCGGGATCAATGTTTTGACATGGATCCTGTTTTGGAGCGACAAACGCCGTGCCGGGAACGGACATTGGCGGATCCCAGAATCCCGCCTTCTGACTTTTGCAGCTTTAGGCGGATCACCCGCGGCAAAGCTGGCACAAAAAATCTTGCGCCACAAAACACGCAAACGCCCTTTTATCATATTTCTGAACACGATCATCGTTGTTCAAATCGCAGGCGGTTTAGGTGCGCTCTACTCTTTCAATCTGACATGAGTGATCAAAACCGATAGCCAAATCGTGCAATGTCTTCAGCACAGATTTGCCCGACATGTTCCGCCAATGCATCATCATAATACGCATGATACACCCCCCGGTCAGACCGATTTTCATGTGGGACATTCAGCTTGAACCCCAGATGGTCTTCAAACGCCTGCAGGTCGTTGGCCAGGTGTTCCAACCTTATGAAATGCGCCTTATGTTCTTTTCCTGCAGCATCCGTCACGTAGGTTCGCGCCGGAGAGCTGCGAAAACTTTCCGCAATCATGGGTGTTTGAAGAAAGCCCGCAAACGGCAGCGATTTCGCCAAACCCACCGCTGGGTGGTCAAAGCTCTGCTTTTGTAGCCAATGATAGTAACTGACCAACCGATCCCAAGGATTGCGCACCAACACGGTGACAAACAGTGTTTCTATGTCCTGTGACGACAAAACACCGTCGATATCCGCCAATGTGCTGTGCTTCCACAATCGCCCTTTGGGTGTCAGCCCTTTCAACCGGCCTTTGCGTTTCTGGGCCTTAGGCGTGTCACCGATCAAAATATCATCACGATGTGCCCGTCCCTCTAACGCAAGCGCAAGGGATGTGCCCCCCGTTTTGGGCATATGGACAAAGATATAACCGCGACCGGGCGAAATAATCATATGGGCACCCTAATCCCCGATCATAAAGACGCAAGTGGCGTCCAGCATGATTTTGCTCATCTCGTTCAAGCGTGCTAAGACAGTGCCAGAACAATAAAGTCGAGCACCAAAATGACTGCGCTTAGCCAGTATGACAGGTTAGAGGCCGTCGCGTTATGGCGTCCTTCCGAAGATGAACAGCGACGTGAAGTGATCCTGTCCATGGGGGATGCTACGTTGACTATGACCGATATGCAGGGGCGCGCCCTGACACATTGGTCTATCGCTGCTTTGGTGCGGTTCAATCCTGGCAAACTCCCTGCGATCTATCATTTGGATGGCGATCTTGGGGAAACAATTGAGCTGGCTGAAAACGAACAGGATATGATCGAAGCGATCGAAAAGATCCTAAAGGCACTACGTCGGCGCAGGTCCAACCCAGGAAAATTGCGGTTTTGGTCGATGACTGGTTTCATGGGCGCGATCGCGCTGGCCGCGATTTTATGGATTCCTAACCTCGTGATTGCATACACGGCAAAGGTGCTGCCAGAGGTCAAACATCAAGAAATTGGTGATGCGTTATTGGCGCGTATGACACGCGTTTCCGGGCGGGCCTGCAATGATCCCGAGGGTGTCGGATCTTTGAACAAGATGGCCATCCGTCTTTTGGGTTCAGAGCACAAAGACGCGATTGCCGTCCTGCCTGCTGGTGTTGAAACATCGACACATCTACCCGGCGGAAAAATACTTCTTGGTCGCATGATTGTGGAAGATTTCGAAGATCCTGATGTTGTCTCGGGCTATGTTTTGGCCGAAGCTTTGCGTGCAAGGGCCCATGATCCGCTTTACGACATGCTGGATCATTCAGGATTTTGGGCCACGGTCAAATTGTTCTCAACAGGAACGATGCCGCCTGACCGTCTAGATGCCTATGCGGAAACCCTTTTGACGCAAACGCCTTCGATCGTAGAGGAAAGCGCACTGCTTGGCGCATTCAAGGAATCCGAGCTGCGCAGCACACCTTATGCATTGGCCGTGGATATCACCGGTGAAACAACGCAAGCTTTGATCGAACAGGATCCAATGCAGGATCAAGGAAGCCGCACCATTTTAAGCGATGGGGATTGGCTGCGCTTGCAAAACATCTGCGGGGGGTGACGGGCCAGTTTTGGCCCGCCAGACGTCTTATTTCGTGCCGAACATCCGATCGCCCGCATCGCCAAGACCGGGCACGATGTAGCCTTTGTCATTCAGCTTATCATCCAACGCAGCTGTCACAATGCGCACATCAGGATGCTTTTCTTTCATCAATGCGACCCCTTCAGGAGAGGCGAGCAAGCACATGAAGATAATATTCTTGGCGCCCGCTTCTTTCAGCATATCAATTGCCGCAACCGAGCTATTTCCGGTGGCCAGCATTGGGTCCACGGCAATGGTAACGCGATCTTCCAATGTTGTCGGCACTTTGAAATAGTATTTTACGGGCTGCAGCGTTTCTTCATCCCGGTACAGGCCAACGAAGCCAACGCGCGCGGACGGGATCAAATCCAAAATACCATCCAGCAACCCATTGCCAGCACGCAGGATCGACACAAGCGCCAGTTTTTTACCCGCCAAAACAGGCGCTTCCATTTCGCAAACAGGCGTATCGATGCGGGTTGTTGTTGTGGGCAAGTCACGGGTCGCCTCATAGGCCAGCAAGTGACTGATTTCTTTCAACAACTGACGAAATTCATTTGTCGGTGCGTTCTTGTCACGCATTTTAGTCAGCTTATGTTGCACCAGAGGGTGGTCAACAACGGTTAGATGTTCGCTCATTCGGGCAGCCTTTTCATCAATGTGTCGCGTGTGGTTTCATCACAAAACGCTGCGTTCAGCGCATTGCGAGTCATTTCGTTGAGATCTTCGATCCCCCAGCCAAAGACCTGAACAAGATCTTGGAATTCTTTATTCATTGTGGTGTGGAAGAAGGGCGGATCATCGGTGCTGACCGTTACTTTGACACCAGCGTCACGGAAAGCTTGGATTGGGTGATTTTTCAAATGCGGATAGACGCCCAAAAATACGTTTGAGCCGGGGCACACTTCCAGCGTTATATCCCGCTCTAACATCAGATCCACAACGGATGAATCCTGAATAGCACGCACACCGTGACCGATACGCTCAACACCCAAATCCATAATCGCATCCCGCGCCTCAGACGGACCACGCCATTCGCAGGCATGGGATGTCAGATGCAACTCCGCCTCGCGCGCCATATCAAAGGAATAGGCAAAATCGCTTTGCTTGCCCATGTCTTCCGCCCCGGCCATGCCAAAACCACGGATAAAGTCGCCTTGTGTTTCAGCCGCGCACAGTGCCACTGCTTTGGCTTTTTCCGGGCCAAAATGTCGGATGCAGGTGATGACGCCCTTTAGGGTGATGCCCATTTCGGACTCACAGCGCGCGGCCTCTTCTTCTATCGCCTGCAGATATTCGCGCCATGCCGCCACATCGCCACCGCCGCAGAAATCAGGCGACAGAAACGTTTCTGCATAGATCACATTTTGCGTGGCGGTTTCTTCCAACACAGCGCGTGTCAGGCGGGCGAAATCCTCGGGTGTTTTTAGAACAGAGGTCGCGGCTTCATAAACGGACAGGAAATGTTCGAACCCTTGGTAAGCGTAAGACCCATCTTCATTAAAGATCTTAGCGATATCGATGTTCTTTTCCTGCGCCATGCCACGAATAAAGGCAGGCGGTGCCGCACCTTCAAAATGCAGGTGTAGTTCAGCTTTTGGCAAATCACAGATGGCCTGTTGCAGCTCTTCATTCATCGGTTCGTTCATTGTGGTTCCACCTCGAGATGCGCCGCCACACGCGCCGCAACGTCTATAAATTTCAAATGTCCCAATTCACCCGCACCTTGTCCCGCGATCAAAACAGGCACGCGTTCTCGCGTATGATCTGTGCCTGTCCATGTCGGATCATTTCCGTGATCCGCCGTGATCAGCAACATATCCCCGTCGCGCAATTGGGGCAAAATGCCCCCAAGGCGCGCATCGAACCATTCCAGATGTCGGGCATAGCCTGATACGTCGCGCCGATGCCCATAGAGGCTATCAAATTCGACAAAATTGGCAAAGGTCAGACTGCCATCAGGGGCCGTTTTAATCTGCGTTTCCAGATGATCCATCAACGCAGCATCAGTCCCTTTATGCACCTCATCAATACCCGTCATGGACAAAATATCGCCGATCTTGCCAATCGCAATCACCTTGCGCCCGGCCTCTTGCACCCAATTCGTCAAAATCGGCTTGGGCGGCATAATCGCGTAATCGCGGCGGTTTGTTGTGCGTTCAAAGGAACCCGCTTCGCCGACAAACGGGCGGGCGATCACACGCCCGACTTTTTGGTCATGCAAAATCGGTGCGATCCGTTCACAAAGGTTCAGCAAACGGTCCAAACCGAAATGTTCTTCATGCGCCGCGATCTGGAACACGCTGTCGATCGACGTGTAACAGATCGGGCGGCCTGTCTGAATATGCTCGGCCCCGTATTCTTCGATCATCACTGTGCCAGAGCCGTGACAATCACCCAAGATGCCGTCGACACCAGCAATATCGCAAACGGCCTGTACCAAATCCGCCGGGAAACAGGGCTGGGTTTTAGGGAAATACCCCCAGTCCCAAGGAACGGGTAGGCCAGCCAGTTCCCAATGGCCCGATGGCGTATCTTTGCCCTTAGAAATCTCTGTCGCGGCACCCCAAGTCCCGGTTGCTGTCGCAGTCAGACCCGGTGTTTCATCACCAGATGCCAAAGCAACCGCAGCGCCTAACCCCAATGCATCCAAATGCGGCACCCGTAGCGGTCCGCTGCGCCCGTCTTCTGCGTGACCTGCCGCGCAGGCCAGCGCGATATGGGCCAGTGTGTTCGCACCTGTATCAGGCACATCACCACAAAAATAATCCGCGGCATCCGGCGCGCCACCAATACCAACCGAATCCATCACAACCAAAAAGGCGCGCGTCATGTAATTGTCTCCAAAACCAGCGGTTCGGCGCATGGCGCAGCCCCAACAGAAATGGCAGCTTGTACCGCTTTTATGGCGGCCTGAGCTGTGCCTTCATCGGCGGCATGTACCTGACATACAGGATCGCCGGAACTCAGTTTGGTTCCCAAGCGCACGACGTTGGCCAAACCGACGGAAGGATCAACAACATCTGTGGCCAATTGACGCCCGCCGCCCAAGTGAACGACCGCCATGCCCAGCGCCTCGCCATCCATCGCACAGACAACGCCCGCTTCGGGTGCGGGCACATCCCGTACGATTGGTGCTTTGGGCAACAGGCCTTGCCAATTTTCCAACAAATCCACCGGCCCGCCTAATTCACGTGTCATATGTGCAAACCGCTCAGCAGCCACACCAGAGGACAGCGCATGCGCCAATGCTTCGCGTCCTTCAATGATTCCAGCAGCCCCTAAAAGAGCATCACCAAGATCCAATGTGATCTCATACAGCGCACCCTTGGCTTGGCCGGTCAGAACCTGCAAAGCGCTGTCGATTTCCAATGCATTGCCCAGATTGGGCGCAAGCGGCTGTGCCATGGATGTGACAAGCGCGGTCGTTTTGCATCCGGCTGCATTTGCCGTGTCAACGAGCGCTTTGGCCAATTCATGCGCGTCCGCTTGGGTCTTCATAAAGGCCCCTGCCCCGCATTTGACGTCTAAAACCAAACCTTCCAAACCCGCAGCCAGTTTTTTCGACAGGATGGAAGCGCAAATCAAATCCAAGCTTTCTACCGTAGCCGTGACATCGCGGATCGCATACAGCCGCTTATCCGCAGGCGCCATGTTCGATGACGCGCTGACAATGGCACAGCCGACATCGGCAACGATTTGACGAAACCGATCCGCATCAGGTGATATATTATAGCCCGGAATGGCCTCTAATTTGTCCAATGTGCCGCCGGTATGGCCCAAACCGCGTCCAGAAATCATCGGTACATAGACACCACACGCAGCCAATGCAGGAGCTAAGACAAGGCTAACGCAATCGCCAACGCCACCCGTGGAATGTTTATCCAGAACCGGTGCATCCAGATCCCAATCCAGAACATCACCACTATCACGCATCGCCATTGTCAGCGCGGCACGGGCCTCGTCCCCGAGGCCACTGATGCACACGCCCATAGCAAATGCCCCAGCCTGCGCATCACTGATTGTGCCATCCGCCAATCCTTGGGCAAACCACGCTAAAGCCTCTGCGGAAGGTTCGCGCCCCAAACGCAGAGGTGCAATGACCGATCGTGCATCCATCAATTTTTATCCAAAAAATCCGCATCGAACGCGCCGGGCAATAGTTCGGCGACGGTCATAACTTTTTCAACACCATCAAGCGTGGCCATGGTCACTTGCACGTCCCCGTTTGCGGCAAATTCCTTGATCTTTTGGCGACATCCCCCACAGGGTGGAACGGGATTTGGCGCATCTGCCACGACATAGAGTTCATCAATGACGGTTTCCCCAGACGCAATCATCAATGCGATCGCTCCGGCTTCAGCGCAAGTTCCTTCCGGATAGGCCGCGTTTTCAACATTACATCCATGATACACTGTGCCAGATGGCGCGCGCAGTGCGGCCCCAACCTTAAACTTAGAATACGGGGCATAGGCCTTTTCGCGTACATCCAATGCGGCTTGTTTCAATGTCATACCCGTCTCCATTTATGGCCCTACAAATTGCGTGTAACAGAAGTGACATGCAAGGGATAAGGGCACAAAAAACCGACAAAGCGCGGAAAGTCGCACCCTGTTACCAAACCTTGACTTTAAATACGGATAAGGGCAGTCGAAACCCGACTGAAAGAAGCGCGGGCTGGCTGGAGTTTTCAAAGGTTGGCCCCGAAATTAGGAACAGATGCCATGGACGATAAAGCAAAAGAGACCCTACGTCAGGCCTCGCTCGATTATCACGAGTTCCCCAAACCTGGAAAACTAGAAATCCGGGCAACAAAACCTTTGGCCAATGGTCGCGATTTGTCCCGCGCATATTCACCCGGTGTTGCAGAAGCCTGCGTCGACATCGCGGCAAACCCCGCAGACGCCGCCCGCTATACCGCACGCGGCAATTTGGTTGCTGTTGTTTCAAACGGTACAGCCGTTTTGGGATTGGGCAATATTGGCGCGCTTGCCTCCAAACCCGTTATGGAAGGCAAGGCCGTCCTGTTCAAAAAATTCGCCAATATCGATTGCTTCGACATTGAGGTGAATGAAACATCCCCTGAAAAGCTGGCCGATATTGTTTGCGCGTTGGAACCGACCTTTGGCGCGATCAATCTGGAAGACATCAAAGCACCAGATTGCTTTGTGGTCGAAGAAATCTGCCGCGAACGTATGAACATTCCGGTTTTCCATGATGACCAACACGGCACTGCTATTGTCGTTGGCGCCGCAGCGGTGAACGCTATGGAAGTCACCGGCAAGAAATTCGAAGACATTAAAATCGTCTCCACCGGTGGTGGCGCGGCAGGGATTGCTTGCCTTAACATGCTGCTGAAACTGGGTGTGAAGCGCGAAAATGTCTGGCTGTGTGATATTCAAGGTCTGGTTTACGAGGGCCGCGCCGAAGATATGAACCCGCATAAAGCGGCCTATGCACAAAAAAGCGATCTGCGCACGCTGGACGATGTGATCGAAGGCGCCGATTTGTTCCTCGGCCTGTCCGGTCCAAATGTTTTGAAACCTGAAATGGTCAAGAAGATGGCCAAGCAGCCGGTTATCTTTGCTCTGGCCAACCCAACGCCGGAAATCATGCCCGATTTGGCCCGCGAAGTGGCACCAGATGCGATTATCGCGACAGGGCGCAGCGATTTCCCCAATCAGGTCAACAATGTATTGTGCTTCCCCTTCATCTTCCGCGGCGCGTTGGATGTTGGCGCGAGCGAGATCAACGACAAGATGAAGATCGCTTGTGTGAAAGGCATTGCTGAACTGGCGCGTCAAACCACCAGCGCAGAGGCCGCCGCGGCCTATAGCGGGGAAAAGCTGACCTTTGGTCCTGATTACCTGATCCCAAAAGCCTTTGACCCGCGCCTTTCCGGTGTGGTGGCGTTTGCGGTTGCTAAGGCTGCGATGGAAAGCGGCGTTGCGACACGTCCGATCGAGGATCTAGAGGCCTATAAGGCCAAGCTGGATGCAACACTGATACGCTCTTCAATGATCATGCGCCCAATCTTCGAAGCGGCGCGATCTGCGTCGCGTAAAATTGTTTTCGCCGAGGGTGAAGATGAACGCGTGCTGCGTGCGACCCAAGCGGTTTTGGAAGAAACGACAGAAACGCCAATCCTGATCGGCCGTCCAGACGTGATTGCATCGCGTTGCGAACGGGCCGGTTTGAAAATTCGCCCTGTCGATGATTTCCACGTGGTGAACCCGGAAAACGATCCGCGGTATCGCGACTATTGGATGACCTATCACAACATCATGTGCCGTCAGGGTGTCACCCCAGATATCGCACGTGCCGTGATGCGGACAAACACCACTGCAATTGCTGCTGTTATGGTTCAACGCGGCGAAGCGGACAGTATGATCTGTGGTGCGTTTGGCGAATATAGCTGGCATTTGCGCTATATCACCGAGGTTCTAGGAACGGGAAAATATCATCCAATCGGCGCACTTTCACCGCTGATCATGGAAGATGGTCCTATCTTCATCGCAGACACCCATGTGCATACATTGCCAAATGCGGAACAGATTGCCGAAATCACAATCGGCGCAGCACGACATGTCCGCCGCTTTGGTCTGGAACCAAAGATTGCGCTGTGTTCGCAGTCGCAATTCGGCAACCGTTCCGTTGGTACCGGTCCTTTGATGCGTGAAGCATTGGCGATTTTGGACAGCGCACCACGTGATTTCTCTTATGAAGGCGAAATGCACATCGATGCGGCATTGGATCCGGAACTGCGCGCACGTGGCATGCCAAACAGCCGCCTAGAAGGTGTCGCAAACACATTGGTCTTTGGCCATGGTGACGCAGCATCCGGCGTGCGCAACGCCCTGAAAGTGAAAGCCAATGGTCTAGAGGTTGGACCAATCCTGATGGGTATGGGCAACAAGGCGATGATCGTGACACCGTCTGTCACACCACGCGGATTGCTGAACGTGTCCGCGATTGCAGGAACCCCGGTCGAAAAATACGGTTGATCGGGTTCTTTCCGTTGCTCAGGCACAGATAAAAACACCCTGCGAGCCATTCAATCATTGGCTCGCACGACATCACGTTCGCCAAGCGCGTTTAGTTCAAAACTGCAGGGCTAAACAAATTGCTCGCGGAACAAACGTTCTTCCAATCCATGGCCCGGGTCAAACAAGACATGGTGACGCACTGTCGGTTCAGATCGCACGGTCACACGCACGACATTGCGCACAGATCGACCATCCGCTTCTGCCATGACAGGGCGTTTTTCATGATCGGTCACCGTAAACACCACTTCCGCGTTCTTTTTTAACAAAGCACCACGCCAACGGCGCGGGCGGAATGCAGCCACCCCCGTTAAGGCCAACACATCCGACCCGATCGGTAGAATCGGACCATGTGCTGAAAAGTTATAGGCTGTCGATCCCGCTGGCGTCGCAACGATCGCACCGTCACAAACCAGCTCTTCCATGCGCACCTTGCCATCCACAGCAATTTGTAACTTGGCAGCTTGTGGACCCTGACGCAAAAGCGAGACTTCGTTGATGGCCAATGCTTCATGGATCGCGCCATCCGCACTTTCGGCATGCATGACCAATGGATTGATTTCTTCTTCTTCTGCCGCGGTCAGCCGTTCAATCAATCCATCTTCTTGATAATCGTTCATCATAAAGCCCACGGTTCCACGGTTCATGCCGTAAACAGGTGCTTTTAAATCCTTTGTCCGATGCAAGGTTTGCAACATAAACCCGTCCCCGCCCAAGGCGACAATGGCGTCAGCATCCACTTCATCGCAGCTGTCATAGCGCGTGATCAATCGGAAATATGCTTCTTGTGCGGCTGGAGCTTTTGAAGCGCAAAAGGCGATCCGAAGAGACATGTCGGTGTGTTTCCCGAAAACTAAAAATCGTCACCAAAAGAAACACAAGTTTCCTGCGAACACCAGCAAGGTCTTTTACAAGCTGAAATATGCCGGTTTTAGGGCTATATCATTGGACAATCATAGGTTAGATGCAGGGCGAAACGCACGACATAGAGCTGTTACAAAGGAAGGCCGCGCCATGACCACTGATACCGGTTTTTTCACCCAGTCCCTCGCAGAACGTGATGAGGAACTGTTTGCATCCATAACATCCGAGCTGGGCCGTCAGCGCGACGAGATCGAATTGATCGCGTCCGAAAATATCGTCTCCGCCGCTGTGATGGAGGCGCAGGGATCCGTCCTGACCAACAAATATGCCGAAGGATATCCCGGTCGTCGCTATTATGGTGGATGCCAATATGTGGACGTTGCGGAAAATCTGGCACGTGATCGTGCGAAAAAACTGTTTGGCTGCAAATATGCCAACGTTCAGCCCAATTCTGGTTCACAGGCCAACCAAGGTGTGTTCACCGCCCTGCTGAAACCAGGCGACACCATTTTGGGCATGTCTTTGGACGCTGGTGGCCACCTGACACATGGTGCAAAACCAAACCAATCAGGAAAATGGTTCAATGCTGTCCAATACGGCGTGCGCAAGCAGGACCAGCTGATTGATTATGATCAGGTTCAGGAACTGGCGCTGGAACATAAGCCAAAGATGATCATCGCCGGTGGCTCCGCCATCCCGCGTCAGGTGAATTTCGAAAAATTCCGCGAAATCGCAGACAGTGTTGGCGCGTATCTGTTCGTCGACATGGCCCATTTTGCAGGTCTGGTCGCCGGTGGTCAGCACCCGTCCCCATTCCCATATGCCGATGTTGCGACAACAACGACACATAAAACCCTACGCGGTCCACGTGGCGGCATGATCCTGACCAATGATGTTGAGATCGCCAAAAAGGTGAACTCTGCCATTTTCCCAGGCATTCAGGGTGGCCCGTTGATGCATGTGATTGCAGCCAAGGCCGTTGCATTTGGCGAAGCCTTGCGCCCTGAATTCAAAGACTATGCCGCACAGGTCATCAAAAACGCACAAGCCCTGTCTGATCAGCTGATGAAAGGTGGTTTGGCCATCGTCACCGGCGGTACAGATACACATGTTCTGTTGGTCGATCTGCGCCCGAAAAATGTTAAGGGCAACGATACAGAGGCCGCATTGGGCCGCGCACATATCACATGTAATAAGAACGGCATCCCGTTTGACCCAGAGCCCCCAGTTGTGACATCTGGCGTCCGCCTTGGTACACCTGCCGGTACGACACGCGGCTTTGGCGAAGACGAATTCCGCCAAATCGCGGATTGGATTGTTGAGGTGGTTGATGGTCTGGCGACCAACGGCGCCGAAGGCAATGCCGAGGTCGAGGAAAAAGTGAAGGCAGAAGTAAAGGCACTTTGCGCCAAGTTCCCACTTTACCCAAACCTATAAACGATCATTGATGAGATCTACAAAAGGGCGTGCCACATTGGCGCGCCCTTTTCCATTGGTACAAAGTTCCGCAAGACGTCTTTGCCGCATCTCGATAACCTAGAATCGATTGCAGAAGGACAGACGCGATGCCAAGGACAAGACGCTTTTCCCAAGTTGATGTGTTTTCAAAGGATCCAACATTCGGCAATGGATTGGCCGTTGTTCTGGATGCAGACGGCATGAGCACAGAGCAAATGCAACGCTTTGCGGCCTGGACCAATTTGGCGGAAACGACATTCCTTTTACCGCCGGATCAGCCCGAAGCCGATTATCAGATCCGTATTTTCACACCCAATAAAGAGATGCTGTTTGCGGGTCATCCAACATTGGGCAGCGCCCATGCCTGGCGCGCAGCTGGTGGCGTGACCAAGCGTGACGGTATGATTGTCCAATCCTGTAAGATTGGTTTGGTCGAAATTGACACCAAAGGCGATGTTCTGGCCTTTGCTGCACCTGAGACAAAAATCGCTCGCTTGCCAGATACAGATCTTGCGGAAATAGCGGCGGCCTTGGATTTGCCGGAAGGAGCCATCAAAACATCTGCTTTGTTGGACAATGGCCCTGTGTGGAAGTTGGTAGAATTATCTGATGCACAAGCGGTTTTAGACATCGACGCCACCAAGGTTTCATATCCAGACTATATGGGGATTTCGCTGATCGGTGCCTATCCGACAGGATCACCATGTGCGTTTGAAACCCGCAACATCACGCCATCCTCTGGCATGTTGGAAGATCCCATAACCGGTTCAATGAACGCCGCCATCGCACATTGGCTGGCACAATCAGGCCGTTTAACCGACCCGCTTGTGATCTCACAAGGCACGCAGCTGGGCTGCACAGGGCGCGTTCACGTAACCCCTTCACCGGATGGCCGCATCTGGATCGGCGGGCACGTGAATTCACTGATCACAGGACATTTGGAACTGTAAAATTACGGAGCTACGCTGGTAGCTCTGATCAACTTATAGTCCAAATCAACGCCAAAATAGATATCAAAAGCAAAGCTATCCCAACATATTCACGCCGGCTGATAACTTCTTTGAAAAACAGCGCAGACGCCGCGATAGAAAAGATCAGTTCGATCTGACCAATGGCCTTTACCAAAGCGGCGGTTTGCAAGGCAAAGGCCACGAACCATCCCAATGATCCACATACGGACGTAATTCCGATCCAGACGGCCCATTTACGGGCGGCCCAAACGCGGGAAATCTCGTTGGGATCTCGGGTGCCCATCCAGACCAGCATTGCCAGAACCTGCATTGAAATCACACAGGCCAGCGTAATGCCGCCACGCAGGATAGGATCGTCCGACAAAACATTCAGCGTTGCCCCACGATACCCAACAGACGAGAACGCAAAGAGCAAACCCGATCCAAGCCCCAGCACAACCGCCCGCGATCCCAATTGGCGCAATGCCCCATGACCAGTATCGGGTTTCAATGACAACACCAAAACGCCCAACACCCCGATCAGAATTGCGCCCCACGCGACAAGGTCAATGCCTTCGCCCAGCAACGCCAAACCGACCAAAACGGTCATAATAACTTCGGTTTTTGCAAATGCGACACCAACCGCGAAATTGCGGTGGGCAAACAGGGCCACCAGACAGATCGTCGCCGCGATCTGGCTAACACCGCCCAGCGCGGCCCAGCCCCAAAAGGCGATATTCAAACTTGGAAAGACCTGATCTGTAACCCGCAAATAGATCCATGTCCCCAGCCAAATAAACGGCAATGCATAGGCAAAACGGGCAAATGTACTGCCCGTCGGCGTCAGCGTGGATACGCTAAGCTTTTTTTGCAGCATGAAACGAATTGTTTGAAACAGCGCGGCGGCCAATGAGGCCGCAATCCAAAACGGCATAAATTGCCCATCCTTTGATACTGCCGACCGGGACTATGGCCGGTCAGGCAGCGTTGAATTGTATTGGCCTTAAAACGGCATCGGATGGCGTTTATGGACCGTGTCCAGCGCATCTAGCAGCTCTACACTCAGATCGACATCAACGGCACCCATCAGATGCTTCAACTGATCCAATGTCGTCGCACCAAAAATGCTGGACCCAACAAAAGGTCGACGTGCGGACCAAGCCAATGACATATGCACCGGATCCAAACCGAAATCCGACGCGACCTTCAAATAGCCATCGACCGCATCAAAACAGCGCTCAGATTTCCGCCCACCTAAAATGTCATTCACATCCATACGTGATCCGGCAGGGATGGCACCATTCTGGTATTTTCCTGTCAACATGCCACAGGCCAGCGGCGAATACGGCAACAGGCTGACATCTTCATTGACCATCAACTCAGCCAAATCCGTATCCGCAATCCGGCACATCAAAGAATATTCATTTTGCATCGTCGCCACACGCGGCGTGCCGGTTTCTTCTGACAGGCGCAACCATTGCGCGGTGCCCCATGCGCTTTCATTAGACAGACCAAAATGGCGGATCGTGCCGCGATCCACTTCGCGCTGCAACGCGCCAAGCACATCAGCCATGTTTTGCTTTACTTCGCCCGGTTTCTGGCCGGTCGGATCAAAACGCCAATATTTACGGAAATGGTAGCTGCCGCGATTGGGCCAATGGAATTGGTACAGATCAACATAATCCGTTTTCAACCGTTTCAGCGATGCTTCCAATGCTTTTGGCATGGTTTCTGCTGTAATGGGTTCCCCACCACGGGCTGCACCACCTGCACCGCCCTGCTTGGTGGCAATAATCCAATCCTTGCGACGTCCCGTTTTTTCGTTCCATGCACCGATGATTTCTTCCGTCTTTCCGACGGTTTCGGCACGGACAGGATTCACCGGATACATTTCCGCCGTGTCCATAAAGTTGATGCCGGCCTCCAGCGCATAATCGATCTGCGCATGCGATTCGTTAATATCTGTTTGCGTGCCAAACGTCATAGTACCAAGGCAAAGCTCGGTGACCTGCAGGTCTGTGCGACCCAGTTTATTCATTTTCATGGTCTATCCCCAAAGTCATTGCGCGTAAGCTAGGCGCTGGCGTAGCCGTCTTCAAGCATCTGTTGATTGAACTTTTCACAACCACGACAACAGCTACGTTTTTAGGCAAGATTTCCGTCGGGAAAATTCACAAAATGGCCGCTTTTTGCCGAGCGAAAACCAGCGCAATCCAACCAATTGATTTCGTTTAAAAAATTAACAAAACCGTACAGTTCACCATCTAACTTACTCAAGGTAAAGGCTAAATTCCGCTGAGGGAATTTTTCACCGCCCTTCTCACTCGCATTCCCACGCTGACACTCTTACCTTCTCAACCAGTCGGCCCGGACACATCTCCTCTGTATATTCCGGTCCGTAAAAACGAGGTAACAATATGAAAAACGCAACTGGCATTCTCGCCATTATGGCGATGACCGCGGCAACAGGCCTAGCAGCGCAAGACTCCGCATTCGACCTGCAGGACACAGCGGCAGACGCAGTAGACGATCTGAACGACACGATTGCAGATGACGCAGAACGTGACGTTCCAACATTCGGCACATCTGGCCGTAAACTGGGCTGGGATGGTTCCTTGTCCCTGCGTGCAGCTGCAACCAGCGGCAACACCGAAACTTATGACGTCGGCATCGGCGGCCGTCTGAGCTATTTCGACGGTGCAAATGGCCACAAATTCAACCTAGCTTATTCCTACAGCCAAGATGAAGACATCGCGTCAAACAATGACCTGTACCTGTCCTACGATTACACACGTGAAATCGGCTATAACGCATATGCATATGGTCAGATTCAAGCATTGGACAGCGAATTTGGCGCATTCGAAGATGACGCATTTGTCGGCGCAGGTCTAGGATACCACGTTCTGGCGACGCCAACCATGGAATGGGCAGTTCAAACAGGCCCCGGCTATCGTTGGGCGACATATCAGTCTGGCGAAGAAATCGACGAATTCGCTTGGTCCATCGGATCTTTCTTCTCAACAGATCTGACAGAAACCGTGTCTTTGTATAACGACACAAACATTCTGTGGTCCGAAAGCGATATCTTCACAACCAACGAATTGGGTGTGAGCGTTGCAATGTCTGACAATCTGGCGCTGCGCACCAGCTTGATCACGAAACACCACTCCGAACCAGAAGACGGCTATGACGCGACAGACAATGCCCTGGGCGTCTCTGTTGTGTACAATTTCGACTAATCCCCTTTTTCCCCAAGTCGAAAGTACAAAAGGCGGGCGATCTTCGGATCGCCCGTTTTTGTTACATGACTAATCCCATATTTTTCAAAGGTTTTGACCATCCGTATTGGATCGCTTGAACCCTGAGACCCATTTGTGATCTATAGACAGGCCCATTTGAATACGGCATGGTGGCAGACTAGGGAGACAAAAATGCGCAAATTCCTTGTAGTTCTGGATGACAGTCGTGAATGCCTGAATGCTATGCGCTTTGCTGCGATGCGCGCGGCCCATACAGGCGGTGGTGTGCAAGTCTTGGCAGTGATACCGCCGGATGAATTCAATCATTGGGTTGGCGTCGCAGAAATCATGCGGGCAGAGGCACGAGAAAGCATAGAAGTGCATTTCGAGGTCTACGCGAAATGGATGCGTGATCGTCAACATGTCGAACCGGAATTGGTAATCCGTGAAGGCGATCCGATCAAAGAAATCTTTGCTCAGGTTCAGGAGGACACGGAAATTGGTGTTCTCGTGCTGGGTGCTTCTGGGGATGGCAAGGGCCCTGGCCCTTTGGTAACACAGCTGACCCGAATGTCAGGCACATTACCGATCCCCTACACAATTGTTCCGGGCGAAATGTCCAAAGAGCGGCTTGAGGCAATTACCTAAGCTTAGCCCAAATTAGAATTATTCTAAACACTTGACGTTGCCGGTCAAACGGCGCATATATTTGGCACCCATCAAAAAGGATGCGCCATGTTTATTCAGACGGAATCCACGCCGAACCCGGCGACCTTGAAATTTCTGCCCGGCCAGACCGTTTTGGAAATGGGCACAGCCGATTTTCCAAACAGCGATTCCGCTGCGGCATCGCCGTTGGCGCAACGCCTTTTCACAGTAGAGGGCGTATCAGCTGTCTTTTTTGGCAACGACTTTGTGACCATCACAAAGACCGACGCGATTGAGTGGGATCACCTAAAGCCAGCATTGCTGGGCGCGATCATGGAACATTTCCAATCCGGCGCGCCGGTTATGTCGGATGGCCAGACCCAAGCAGCGGGTGGCCACACTGCACATGACGGTGAAGATGGCGAAGTCGTCGACCAAATCATCGACCTACTGGACAGCCGCGTGCGTCCTGCGGTGGCCCAAGATGGCGGGGACATCACGTTCCACGGTTTTGACCGCGGCGTCGTTTACCTACACATGCAAGGCGCTTGCGCAGGATGCCCGTCATCCACGTTGACCCTGAAAATGGGTATTGAAAACCTGCTGCGTCACTACATTCCGGAAGTCACAGAAGTGCGCCCGGTTGTCGCCTAACCTAAACGGGTAAGCATACTGATATGCGGGTCTTAGCCTTTGACACATCGGCGGGGCATGTCTCGGCCAGTTTGATTGACAATGGCCAAGTATGCGCCTGCCTTCATGAAGATATGGCACGGGGACAGGCGGAACGCTTGATGCCCCTGTTGCAAGAGGTGCTGTCCCAAGCGGGAATGGTCTGGAAAGATCTTGATCGCATCGGAGTTGGGGTTGGGCCCGGAAACTTTACGGGCATTCGTATTTCCGTATCCGCTGCGCGCGGTTTGTCTTTGGGATTGGGAATTCCTGCAATCGGCGTTTCTTGCCTCGCGGCTCAGGCTTTGGAACTTAACAATGTTATTTCCTGCCTACCTGCCCCACGGGATCAGGCTTATATTCAGCTTTTTTCAGATAAGATTGCCCTCGATCCACAACTGTGCAAGTTGGCACAAGATGAGATGCCTGATTGGAGCCTGTCCACGGATGCAAAGGTCGTCGGCCCAAACGCTGACGCCGTTGCCAAAGTCACAACGTCGCAGATTGTGCAGGCGAAATATCCCCTTGCAGAGGCTATTGCACGGTGTGCCGCGTCATCCACAGACATCACCACCCGTGCCGCGCCGCTCTATTTGAAACCAGCAGATGCTGCACCTGCGCGTGATCTACCGCCGGTGATATTGCCGTGACGCCAGCGGAATTGGCGGATATTTCGCAACGTGCGTACCGCCATATGGCCCCATGGAGCGAAGCACAGTTCAAAGCAACGCTTTCCCAAAACAACCATTTATTGGCCTGCTCAAATCATGCCTTCGTGTTGGGGCAGATCATTCTGGATGAGGCTGAAATTTTGGCTGTCGCCACAGACCCGGATCACCAGCGCAAGGGCGAGGCCCATCGCGCCTATCAAGATTTCCGAACGAAAGCCGTGAAAGCTGGCGTTGAAACAGTGTTTTTGGAAGTCGCCAAAAACAATGACGCTGCTATCGCATTTTATGAGAAACTTGGTTTTGCATCCGTTGGACTGCGGAAGAAATATTATACGCGCGCTGATGGGCAACACATTGATGCGCTTATAATGTCAGCAAATATTGCCTAATAACTAAGCATACCCACCGTCATCTGGTTAAGAATCGGTTGACCCTACCTTGTGCCTAGGTCCTATTAACAGTCAGTCTGACAATTCAGCGAAAAAAAACGGCGCGCTTTGCGTCGCCAACAAAATATTGGGAGCGATCCATGACTTTCATGAAAAAACTCTATGGTGCGGCTGCAACGCTCGCCCTGACCGCGGGTGCAGCCATGGCTGACCCAGCCCTGATCTACGATCTCGGCGGCAAATTCGACAAAAGCTTCAACGAAGCAGCTTATGGCGGTGCGGAACGTTTTGTTTCCGAAACCGGCGGCTCCTATAAAGATTTCGAAATCACATCTGAAGCACAGCGCGAGCAAGCTCTGCGTCGCTTTGCAGAAAGTGGTTTCAACCCGATCGTGACAACAGGTTTCTCCTGGGCGTCTGTTTTCGAAGCGGTTGCACCTGATTACCCAGACACAAAATTCGTTACAATCGACGGTTTTGTTGACCCAGCAAAGCACCCAAACGTTCTGTCCATCCTGTTCGCCGAGCATGAAGGTTCCTACCTTGTTGGTATGATGGCTGCACAAGCGTCCAAAACGGGTACAGTTTCCTTTGTTGGCGGCATGGATATCCCACTGATCCGCAAATTTGCATGTGGCTACGCACAAGGTGCAAAAGCGGTAAACCCAGACGTCACCGTGATTTCCAACATGACAGGGACCACACCTGCAGCATGGAACGACCCGGTAAAAGGGTCTGAGCTGACAAAAGCGCAGAAAGCACAAGGGTCTGACGTTGTATTCGCTGCTGCTGGCGGTACAGGTCTGGGCGTTTTGCAAACTGCAGCTGACGAAGGCATCTTGTCCGTTGGTGTTGACAGCAACCAGAACTACCTACAGCCAGGTTCCGTTCTGACATCCATGCTGAAGCGCGTTGATGTTGCTGTATTTGACTCTATGTCAGCAGGTTCCGATCTGGAAACAGGCGTCAAAGCATTGGGTCTGGCGCAAGAAGGCGTTGGCTATGCAATGGATGACAACAACGCGGCTTTGGTTTCCGAAGACATGGTTGCTGTGATCGAAGCGGCTAAAGCAAAAATCATCGCCGGTGAACTGTCAGTCCATGACTACACCTCTGATGACACGTGCCCAGTTCTAGACTTCTAAAATCTGGTCTCACCAAAATGAGAGTCGCCCGCTGATATCAGGGGCGACTCTTACATGTTCTGCAACGGCTCATTTATTTTCAGTGCGACCCTAAAAGACGGGTGGCTTTTGAAATCGATTTGAGACACATCACCTCGCAGCATCAGCACAATTATTCTGCAGTCGCGGCACAGACGATAAAAAGAAGAGGGACATGGATTCGCACATTTCGACCCCGCCAGCTCTCGAATTGATTGGGATCTCCAAATCATTCGGACCTGTTCAAGCCAATAAAGACATTTCCATCAGAGTGATGCCAGGAACGATCCATGGCATTATCGGCGAAAATGGTGCCGGAAAGTCGACATTGATGTCCATTCTCTTTGGCTTTTACAAAGCCGATAAAGGCGACATTAAAATCAACGGTCGCCATACCTTAATTCCCGACAGCCAAGCCGCAATTGCCGCTGGTATTGGCATGGTCTTTCAGCATTTCAAACTGGTTCACAATTTCACCGTTTTGGAAAACATCATCCTTGGTGCCGAAGGCGGCATGATGTTGTCCCAATCCCTGTCGGCCGCACGCAAAAGTTTGAAAAAGCTGGCGGACGATTACGAATTGAACGTCGATCCGGATGCCAAGATCGAAGATCTATCCGTTGGTCACCAACAACGTGTCGAAATCCTGAAAGCCCTGTATCGCAAGGCTGACATCCTGATCCTAGATGAACCGACCGGCGTATTGACCCCGGCCGAAGCCGATCACCTGTTTCGAATTCTCGACAACCTGCGCCGCGAAGGCAAATCCATCATTCTGATCACGCATAAATTGCGCGAAATTATGGAGGCGACGGATTCATGTTCCGTCATGCGTCGTGGTGAAATGGTTGAGACAGTGAAAACCGCTGATAGCAGCCCGGCCGAGCTGGCCGAATTGATGGTTGGCCGCAAAGTTTTGCTTGAGGTCGACAAAGTCCCTGCACAACCCGGGGCTCCGATTTTGGAGATTGAAAACCTGCGCCATGTGGATGAACAGGGCGTTGAGCGGTTGAAGGGCATTGATTTGACCATCCGCGCAGGCGAAGTCCTTGGCATTGCGGGTGTTGCCGGAAACGGACAAACGCAATTGCTAGAGGTTCTAGGGGGGTATGCCCATGCGACCGGCACAATTCGCGTAAACGGCACCGAATTGGACCTGACGGGCAAACTGTCTGATGGCCAGTCTCGGCGTGCCAACGGTATCGCACATGTTCCCGAAGACAGACATCACGAGGGCCTGATCCTGCCTTTCACGGCGTGGGAAAACACCGCGTTTGGCTATCATCACGATGATCGCTACCAAAAAGGCATCCTGATGAGCAACAAAGCCATCAAACAGGACGCACAGGAGAAAATCGAACGTTTTGATGTTCGTCCGCCAAACCCAAACCTTGCCGCCCGCAACTTTTCTGGCGGCAATCAGCAAAAGATCGTTGTGGCGCGCGAAATTGAACGCAATCCAGAGGTTCTGTTGATCGGTCAGCCAACCCGCGGCGTTGATATCGGCGCGATTGAATTCATACACAAACAGATCATCGAGCTGCGCGACAAAGGCAAGGCGGTCTTGCTGGTCTCTGTTGAACTGGATGAAATCTTTGCCCTGTCAGACCGGATTGCCGTGATGTTTGACGGACATATCACCGGTGAACGACTGGCGACAGAAACCAATGCACAAGAACTGGGCCTGCTGATGGCAGGCGAGACGAATACGCAGGAGGCGGCACATGGATAAGATGCCACCTTGGGCCGATGCGGTCCTTGTTCCCGTTATTTCGCTGCTATTGGCAGCAGCGATTTCTTCTATCGTGATCCTTGCCATTGGCGAAAATCCGATTGAGGCTTTGAACTATATGATCGAAGGCGCGTTGCTGAGCAGCGCGGGTTGGGGTCAGGTTCTGTATTATGCCACGAACTACATTTTCACAGGTCTGGCCGTCGCCGTGGCCAGCCACGCCCGCCTGTTCAACATTGGCGGCGAAGGTCAGGCGCAATTGGGTGGTTTGGGCATTGCAATGCTCTGCCTATTCATCCCGTTTCCGCATTGGACGCTGGCCTTTGTCTTTGCCATTGTGGCCGCAGGCCTATTTGGCGCAGCTTGGGCGTATATCCCAGCTGTGTTGCAGGCAAAGCGGGACAGTCATATCGTGATCACCACGATCATGTTCAACTATATCGCCTATGCATTGCTGAACTACATGCTGGTCAATGTTCTGCGTCCTGAAGGCGCGATGGAACCGGCATCAGGCAATTTCCCAGATAATATTCATCTGCCGACGTTCCAAGAGATGTTTTCATACGGTGATACAATTCTCTTTCGCTCGGCCCCGGCAAATGTCAGCTTTTTCCTAGCTGTCATCGCCTGTATCGGCATCTGGGTCTTGGTCTGGCGCACACGGCTGGGTTATGAATTGCGCGCCTTTGGCCAATCTGAAAGCGCCGCCAAATATGCCGGTATCAACCCAGCCCGGATCACCATCATTGCGATGCTGATCTCTGGTGCTTTGGCAGGCATGATGGCGTTGAACACAACAATGGGATACTCGGAACGTCTGGTTCTCAACGCATCGGAAGGTGCGGGCTTTATCGGTATCGCTGTCGCTTTGATGGGACGAAACCATCCTGTTGGCATCTTTTTTGCCGCATTGCTGTTTGGGTTCCTTGTCCAAGGCGGCACCGAATTGTCATTCTGGACTTCCATCCCTACGGAACTGATCGTCGTCATTCAGGCCTTGGTGATCCTGTTCACTGGCGCGTTGGATAACATGGTGCGCATGCCTTTGGTCAAACTCTTTGCGCTTGGAAAGGGAGACCGCTGATGGATTTCCTAACTCTGCTTCAAGTCCTCGATTCCACAGTTCGTCTGGCAACACCGTTGCTATTGGCCTGTATGGCGGGTTTGTTTTCTGAACGTGCAGGCGTGTTCGACATTGGGCTTGAGGGCAAAATGCTGTTTGCCGCCTTTTCAGCCGGAGCCGTGGCCTATGTCACAGGGTCGGCATGGCTTGGCCTAATTGCTGCTATTGCCGGATCTGTCCTTTTTGCGCTGATCCACGGCCTGGCCTCGATCACGTTCCGTGGCAATCAATTGATTTCCGGTGTGGCCATAAATTTCCTGGCCTCTGGTCTAACCGTGCTGATTGCCCAGAACTGGTTCAAACAAGGTGGACGCACGCCATCCGTGTTCAGCGGTGGTCGATTTGAAGAAATCACATTGCCCTTCGCTGAAACGTTGGGATCGGTTCCGATCTTTGGCCCGATCTACGCAGACCTCATCTCTGGACATGCAATTTTGGTCTACATTGCTTTTGCGGTTGTCCCGATCAGCGCGTTTGTTCTGTACAAAACCCGTTTCGGTTTGCGACTGCGCGCCGTGGGTGAGGCCCCTGATGCCGTGGACACCGCAGGTATTTCAGTGGTCCGCCTTCGCTACACAGCCGTAATCATCTGTGGCGTGCTTTGCGGCATCGCCGGTGCCTATCTGGCCATCGGTTTACAAGCGGGCTTTGTGCGCGAAATGACAGCCGGTCGCGGCTTTATCGCACTGGCAGCGCTGATCTTTGCAAATTGGCGGCCATGGTATGCAATGGGCACCTGCCTGTTGTTTGGTCTGCTGCAAGCTGTGGCATTGCGCTACCAGAACATCGACCTCGGGGGTATCACGTTGCCTGTGCAACTCATGGACGCATTGCCCTATATCCTGACAGTGATTTTGCTGGCTGGATTTGTCGGAAAACCCCAACCGCCCCGTGCGGGCGGCGAGGCTTACGTCAAAGAGCGATAAGAACACGACAACGGCCGGTCAAATCAAACCGGCCGTTGACCATTTATACACCGTCACCGCGATGAAAATCTTGCATCATTTTGCCAGACGCGCGAGAAATGAATATGCAAGTCTATCTCCCCATCGCTGAAGTCTCTGTAAATGCGTTCCTTCTTTTGGGACTGGGCGGGCTTGTCGGGGTGCTGTCGGGCATGTTCGGCGTTGGCGGTGGTTTCTTGTTGACCCCCCTGCTCTTTTTCGTAGGCATTCCGCCCGCCGTGGCCGTGGCCACACAAGGCAACCAAATCATGGCATCCTCGATGTCTGGCGTTTTAGCCCATCTGAAACGGCGCACCGTAGACCTAACTATGGGATCGGTGTTGCTGGCTGGGGGATTGGTTGGTGCCTTTCTGGGCGTGATGCTGTTCAACTACTTGAAAAAACTGGGCCAAGTCGATCTATTGGTCGAACTATGCTACGTCGTCTTTCTGGCCATCGTGGGCGGTTTGATGATGATCGAAAGCATCAACGCCATTCGTCGCAGCCGCGCAGGCGCGCCACCTAAACGCAAAAAGCACAACTGGGTGCACGGTTTACCATTTAAAATGCGCTTTCGGGTTTCCGGCCTTTATATTTCTGTGATCCCTCCCCTTATGGTTGGCCTACTCGTCGGTGTGCTGGCCGCGATTATGGGCGTTGGAGGTGGGTTCATCATGGTCCCTGCCATGATTTACTTGCTCGGCATGCCAACCAAGGTCGTGATCGGCACATCGCTGTTCCAAATCATCTTTGTCTCTGCTGCAACAACCCTACTGCACGCAACCACTAGCCAAACGGTGGACATGATCCTAGCCCTATTGCTGTTGATCGGCGGTGTGATCGGCGCACAATTCGGCACGATGATCGGCGCGCGCATGAAGGCAGAGCAATTGCGTATCTTCTTAGCCGCGCTTGTCTTGCTGGTGTGCGCGAAACTGGCGCTGGATTTGGTCATCATGCCATCCGACCTCTATAGCATCTCGGTCGGGGGATAAGCGGCATGCGTCTTCTGACCCTTATCTGTTTGACGATCTTGACCTGGCTTAACACAGCCGCGGCTGAAACCGTCGTCTTGGGCCTGAACCAAGATCAGGTTTCCATCACGGCGGATTTCCAAGGTTCAGAGTTATTGATTTTTGGTGCCATCCGGCGGGACAAGCCATTGGAAGCGTCGCCTTTGCAAGTGGCTTTAACTGTCTCGGGCCCATCCAGCCCCGTCACAATCCGCAAAAAATCTCGCGTTGCGGGGATTTGGATCAACACAGATGGTCAGCGTATCGGCGCCGCACCTAGCTTTTACGCCGTAGCCACATCTGCCGCATGGCAGGATACAGTAGGCCCCGCCTTGGATGGCCGTCATCACCTATCAATCGGGCAGGCCATCTACCCCCAAGATATCGAACGCAATGATGACAGTAGGTTCCAAGATGCGTTGATCCGAATTCGCACTGATGAAGGACAATACCAGCTGTTAGAAAACGAAGTCACGCTACAGGAACAAACACTGTTCAAATCGCGCATTCGGTTGCCGTCAAACCTTGTAGAAGGCAGTTATCCCATACGCGTTTTTCTGACCCGAGACGGCGAATTGGTGTCCGAATACCGCACCAATATTCAAGTGCGCAAAGTAGGGTTGGAACGTTTCCTCTACACAACGGCCCATAATACGCCCCTGCTATATGGCATTATGTCATTGGCCATCGCCCTTTTCGCAGGGTGGCTGGCATCCAGCCTATTCGCCCTTATCCGTCAACAATAATCTATATGCTAAAAATCCGTCCAGCCACGCCATCAGACGCTGTCGCCCTTGCCGAATTTCATGTGCGCATTTGGCGAGACACCTATCGGGATCTGGCCCCAGCTGCCGCCTATGATCAATTGGACGCTGAACGTCGGCTGCCATCTTGGCTATCCCTATTGCAAAGCGATTGTCCAAAAAGTGGCGCGTTTCTTGCCGAAGAATGTGGCGAGATCAAAGCCCTGATCAGCTTTTGCCCCGCAACAAGCGGGATGCCAAAGCAGATGATCGAGGTCACGCATTTATATGTCTGCGACAGCACACGTGGACATGGCCTAGGTCGACGCATGCTGCAGACCGTATTTGACCATGTGACACCCCATCAGGGGATTTGCCTTGCGGTCGTAAAAGAAAATACATCCGCACGCGGGTTCTATCAGAAACTTGGCGGTCAAGAGGCTGGAACCTTTATCGACAAGGGTCCGTTGTGGAAATCGAACAACATTTGCGTTGAATGGCCCGCAAGCCCGACTTAGCCCCGTTCGTGGAAAAAGGCGTAGATCCGTTCGGCCAACGCATCCGACACCCCTTCAACCGCCTTTAAATCGACAAGCGCAGCCCTGCTGACCCCTTTGGCCGATCCAAAATGCGCCATCAACGCGCGTTTGCGCGCTGTCCCAACACCTGGCACTTCGTCCAGCGGATTGGCGATGGCAGCCTTTGCACGCTTGGCTCTATGGGTTCCAATCGCAAATCGATGCGCTTCATCCCGCAACCGCTGGATAAAGTACAACACCGGGTCGTTATGGCGCAGGGCAAAGGGGCGTTCCCCCGTGCGGTGGAATTCTTCCTTACCGTGATCACGGTCCACACCTTTGGCAACACCGACCATGGCGATGTCTTCAACGCCATGTTCCCGCATGATTTCAGCCACAGCAGAGACCTGACCAGCGCCCCCATCGATCAGCAAAAGATCGGGCCACAGCCCTTTGTCGCGTTCTGGGTCTTCTTTCAGCAGACGGGTAAAGCGGCGATTAAGCACCTCTTTCATCATGCCAAAGTCATCTCCGGGTGTCAGATCTTCCCCTTTGATGTTGAACTTGCGGTATTGGTTTTTCAAAAAACCATCCGCCCCGGCGACAATCATCGCACCAACCGCATTTGTACCCTGAATATGCGAGTTGTCGTACACCTCTATCCGCGCAGGCGGGCCCTCCAGTTCAAAGGCTTCCGCCAAACCACGCAGCAATTTGGCCTGCGTTGCGCTTTCTGACATTTTTCGCGCCAAGCTTTCGCGCGCGTTACGTGCGGCGGCCTCTACCAGCTCGGCCTTTTCGCCACGCTGCGGAACTGAAATCTCGACTTTGCGCTGAAGCTTTTCGCTTAGCAGTTCCACCATCAGATCGTCATTTTCAATTCCGTGGTTCAACAAGATCTGCTTGGGCGGGTCTTTTTCTGAATAGAACTGGCCCATAAAGGCCTCTAACACCTCGGATGCATCGATTTCATCGCCAACTCGGGGATAGAAATCGCGATTGCCCCAGTTTTGGCCAGCCCGAATGAAAAACACCTGAACGCAGGCCTGCCCTTTTTCCAAATGCAGCGCGATGATGTCCGCCTCGGCCACCGTGCGTGGATTGATCCCTTGCGCGGTCTGCACCATTGTCATGGCCTTGATACGATCACGCAGCGCCGCGGCCCGTTCGAATTCCATCTCCTCGGAAGCCGCCATCATATCGACCTTTAGCTGTTCCTGCACCTCTGTCGATTTACCGCTTAAGAACCGCTGTGCGTCTTTTACTGCAGCGCCGTAATCACCTTCACCGACTTTATCGACACAGGGCGCGGTGCACCGCTTGATCTGATATTGCAGGCAGGGGCGCGTACGGCTTTCAAACATTGCATCAGAGCAATTGCGTAGCAAAAATGCCTTTTGCAATTGATTGAGCGTCCGATTGACCGCATCCGCGCTGGCAAATGGGCCGTAGTAACTGCCTTTTTCCTTCTTAGCGCCGCGATGTTTCTTGATCTGTGGGAAAGCGTGCCCGGTCACAAGAATATTGGGAAAGCTTTTGTCATCCCGCAATAACACATTGTAGCGTGGCTTAAGCTGCTTGATCAGGTTCTGTTCCAGCAGCAGCGCTTCTGTCTCGGTCTGTGTCGTCAGGAACATCATAGACGATGTTTCCCGTATCATACGTGCAATACGACCGGAATGCCCCGACGGGCGCGCATAGTTGGAAACACGCACTTTCAGGTTTCGCGCCTTGCCCACGTAAAGAACACGGCTTTCCGCATCCAGCATCCGATAAACACCTGGACTACCGTCCAGTGTTTTGACGTAGTCAGCAATCAAATCATGTCCAACAAGGGTCACTGAAAACTCTCAATTCTTCGCTGATTATTTGCGTCAGAGGATCACAATATCGGGATACGGCGATTCCCTTAAGTGCTGCAATTAATCCTCGGCCTGCGCAAGTGAAATTCAATCCACCGAAACTGTGGATAAGTCTGAGGGTAGCTTTCCTGAGAGTTCAAAAATTCCTTATTTTTATGAGACTATCGCGTGTTGACTAAAAATTAATCACTTTTATAAGCTATTGAATTATATAGATATTAAATGGCGATTTTTACAAGTCATTGAGTTTCTTAACATTTCTGTAACGTTAAAAAGACGAATTCGTGATAGGTGCACAACTATTGCCGATGCTTTCAAAACGCCCCCGGATTTTTGTGTGATTTATCAAGATCTAGGTGATGTCATTTCTGGTGTCATCCACCCTAAATGTTGTCCACCATCCACGCAAATCAACTGCCCTGTCACAGACGGGCAATCTAGGAAATATCCCAAAGTCGCGCAGATCTCATTTGGCGACGCCCCGCGTTGTAACGGGCTTAGCTTTCGGTGGTTTTCAAATTGCTGCTCAGGCATACCATCCGAGGCCAAAATCGTACCCGGACCAATCGCATTCACGCGAATTTTGGGTGCTAAACCCTGCGCACTGGTTTGCGTCAGCCCCCATAACCCCCATTTGGCCAGCGTGTAGCTGGTGTAGTAAGGGGTTAGCTTGCGGATTTTTTGATCCAGCAGGTTCACAATACAGCCTTGTGCGCAAAGCTCTTCATGCTCATCCACAACCGGCTCTGGCACTTGATCTGCGAAGGATTGCGTCAACACGAACGGTGCACGCAGATTGCTCTGCATATTGCGATCCCAAGCATCCCGGCTGCTTTTCTGAAATGAATCATAGTCAAAAGAAGACGCACTGTTCACCAGTACGCTCAGTGGACAGCCCAACATGTCGGATGCTGTGGGAACAAGCGCGTTTAGAGCAGCTTCATCTTCAAAATCGGCTGACACAGCCACTGCAACACCGCCGGCCTGTCTGATCTGCGCCACAACCGCCTCTGCGGCATCTGCGGATTTGCGGTAATGCACCGCAACCCGATATCCTCTTTGGGACAAATACAGCGCCATAGCACGCCCCAAGCGCAAACCGGCACCCGTAACAAGCGCCGCTTTTGCCTGCGTATCACCTGTCATGTGTCCGCCTTAAACAAGCACGACGGCAATGTAGGCGACGTAAAGCGCGCTCAGCACCACACCCCAGATACGCGTCAGATCTTGTTTGAATAGAACAAAGGGAACCAAGAACAAAGACGCGCCCAGCATGACCCACAGATCGAAGCGCAAGAAGGCAGGATCAACTGGGATCGGTGAAATCAGCGACGCAACACCAATGATGGCCAAAAGGTTGAATAGGTTAGACCCGATCACGTTGCCCAATGCGACATCCGCTTGTTTGCGCAATGTCGCCATGACCGTGGTGGCCAGTTCTGGCAATGATGTGCCCAACGCCACCAAAGTCAGGCCAATGACGCGTTCTGGTACATGGAACATCCGCGCAATTTCTGTAGCACTGTCGACCAACAAATCCGCGCCCAAAGGCAAACCAATCAATCCAAGGATCAAGAACAACCAAACTTTCCACAGAGCCATATCCGGATCCGCGCCTTCTGGTTCTTCCTCGTCATCAGTGCAAGCGGCCCCTTCTTTCCGATGGGAGAGGGCATCGCGGATGTTATCACCTAGGATAACTGCCAAGACAGCCAACAAAATCACGCCAGAGATCAGATCAAAACGACCACGCAATGCCAACAGGATAAACAACCCTGTCGCCGCCATCATTGTAAAATAGTTCTTTTTTGTATCACAGGCACTGGTGTGCATGACCGCGATCAAGGCTGGCACGCCAAGCACCAGTAAAACATTGGCTGTGTTTGACCCAACAACATTGCCCATCGCAATGCCTGGAACACCGTCCAAAGCAGCCTTGATCGATATCAACAACTCTGGTGCAGATGTGCCAAAAGCAACGATGGTCAGACTGACAATCAGCGGTGGTATCCCCACCCGCAATGCTAAGTTCACAGCCCCTTTGACCAGTGAATCCCCTGCCAATAACAAGATAACCAAGCCAAGCACGGCATATGCAAAGACCATTAACTGTTTCCCCTACAGTTGCATGCGCCCCGACCGGAACGCGGCTTGCCACAGCGGGAACATTTTGGCCCGCGAATCCAGCCCCATAAGAGGCCTAATTTTCCAAACATTGCGATAACCGCAATGAATAAAAGAAAGAGAATGACGCCCTTGATCACCACGAATTACAAACCAAATCTGGCAAAGGCCGCGCGTTCATCCATTTCGGTCAAAACATCACTTGCCATTTGCGCCCCCAGACGAGGCATCAAAGGCTTGCGCGCAGCGAACCGACGGAATTTCACTTTCTTTCCAAAGCGTTCTTTCATAACCGGGCTCAAATGGCCAATACCATCTGCAAGTCCGACATCAATTGCACCCTGCCCTGCCCAAATCTCACCAGAAAAGAGGCTTGGATCATCCGCCAGCTTCTCTGCGCGGCGTTCTTTGACATGGCCAATGAAATTATCATGTAGCTGATCCAACATGCGTCGCAGCCGCGCAATGTCTTCTTCTTTTTCGGGCTTAAAAGGGTCCAGCATGCTTTTGGACGTGCCAGCGGTATAGACGCGCCGCTCGATCCCCTGTCTTTGTAAAAAGACATGGGCACCAAAACTGGACGAGATCACACCAATTGATCCCAGAACAGAACTACGGTCCGCCCAAATCTCGTCAGCCGCAGATGCGATCCAATATCCACCAGATGCCGCGACATCTTCGACAAATGCGAAAACCGGGATATTGGTTTCCTCAGATAGTCTTCGAATACGCGCGCCAATCAACGAGGATTGCACAGGCGATCCACCCGGTGAATTGATCTCAAGCGCGACCGCGGCATATTTCCCTTTGCGAAAGGCTTTTGCCAAAAGGGGTGCAACTGATCGATCAGAGAGGACCGCACGGCCCGATGCGCCAATGGCGCCTTGCAGACGCACAACGGCAACCACTGGGTCTTTTTTCAGAAAAGGGATCCAACGTTTCATGAAACTGCATTTAGAGCTATGTTGTTGGACAAACAAGGTATGAGATGCAAAACAAACGTTCAGTATTGTGTCAGACCTAACGTCGCCCAAGCGTCAAACGGGCCCTATCAGGGCCCGAATTCTATGTTTTCTAAGCCAATTTTGCGGCAGCGCGCGCGATGACCAATTCTTCATTGGTTGGGATCACCATGACTTGAACTGGACTGTCTGCCGCGCTGATCACAGTTTCACCTCGCGTTGCATTCAGATCATTGCTCAACGTGATGCCGATCCATTCCATGCCTGTGCAGACTTTTTCACGGATTGTGACCGAATTCTCGCCGATACCACCGGTAAAGACCAGCGCATCCACCCCACCAATCGCGGCCGCAAGACCGCCGATTTCCCGCTGGATACGTGAGCAGAAGTAATCAATCGCTTCTGATGCCGCGGGATCATCCGAGGCTTCCAATGTACGCATATCATTGCTGATGCCCGACATGCCTTTGAGGCCAGATTTTTTATAGATCAAATCCGAAATCTCATCCGCAGACAGGCCTTCTTGCTGCATGAAATACAACATCACACCGGGATCCAACTGCCCCGTCCGCGTACCCATCGGCAAACCATCAAGTGCCGAAAACCCCATTGTCGAGGATACAGATACGCCCCCTTTCATGCCACACATAGATGCGCCATTGCCCAAATGGGCCACGATGACACGACCCATGCCTAGCTCTGGTGACATGTCAGCCAAGGCACCCGCGATGTAGTCGTAACTCATGCCATGGAAACCATAGCGGCGCACGCCCTTGTCGTAATATTCTTTGGGCAGGCCAAATGTATCTTGTACGAAAGGATGCTTGCGGTGAAAGGCCGTGTCAAAACAGGCCACCTGCGTCACGCCGGGAAATGCCGCTATCGCGGCATGGATCCCCGTTAGGTTCGCCGGTTGGTGCAATGGGGCCAATGGCACCAGTTCTTCCAATTGCGCGATGGTATCCGCCGTCAATTTTGCAGGTTCAGAAAATTCCATACCGCCATGCACGACCCGATGGCCAATGGACACAACATCCAAACCCGATACATGTGCCTTTAATACGGCCAAAGCGGCCTTTAGGGCACCACCATGATCTGCGCCCTCGACGGAGGATAAATCGCGATCCTCCAAAACGGCACCTGCTTCGGATTTCAGACGCATATGTGCATCTGGACTGCCAATGTTTTCGATCAGGCCAGCAACCAGTTCCGCCGGTTCATCACCTGCTTCAAACACGCCAAATTTCAGCGAAGACGACCCCGCATTCAATGTCAGAATATGTGCCATGATCATTTGCCCTTAAACGTGCGCTGGTAATGCAAAACCGCAACCGCGCAGGAAGCCAGACGCGCCATGTCATCATCAGAGCGGCTGTTCAGCACGATAGGCACCCGCGCGCCCAGAACCAAACCTGCCGCCTCGGCGTGGCTGATATAGACCAGCTGTTTGGCCAGCATATTTGCCGCATCCAAATTCGGTGCAACCAGAATATCGGCGCGACCAGCCACTTTGGACACGATCCCTTTGGTCCGCGCAGCCGCTAGGTCGACCGCGTTATCCATGGCCAGCGGGCCATCAACCAAGCCACCTGTGATTTGACCACGTTCAGACATTTTCGACAGCAACGCCGCATCCAGCGAGGATGGAATATCAGGGTTCACCATTTCCACCGCAGACAAGACGCCCACTTTGGGTTCTTCAATGCCGATGGATTGCGCCACATCGATGGCGTTTTGCGTGATGTCCACCTTGGTTTTCAAATCCGGCGCGATGTTGATTGCCGCATCGGTGACAATCAGTGGGTGGTTCAACCCTGGCACGTCCATGACAAACACATGGGTAAAGCGACGACGCCCGCGCAAACCCTTGGCCTTATCCAGCGCAGGTTTCAGCAATTGGTCCGTATGAAGGTGCCCCTTCATCAAGGCACCCGCCGTGCCTTCATTGACCAAAGCCACCGATTGGATCGCTGCCCGAGTGTGACTGGGTTCATCGATCATTTGAATGCCGGTCAGATCCGCACCGATTTCTTCTGCCGCCGCAGCGATCTTTTTCGCACATCCAACAAGGATGGGTTCGATCAAAGTATGCTTGCGCGCCAACAGCGCACCGCCCAATGAATTGGGTTCTTCTGGCGCGACAACAACAGTCGGTAGTGGATCGTAAGGTTCAGCACGCTCCAACAGTTCTTCAAAATGGCGATGGCGTTGAACAACCAGACCCGGCAGGTCTTTGCTGTTATAGGTCATTTTTTTCGTTGGTGCGGTCACATCAGCCGTGCCGCTGAGAAGCAAACGGTCATCGGTGCCACACAGAACTTTTACCGCAAGTTTCACACCACAGGTAGCGGCAGTCTTTTCCAAGACTTTGACTTTGACCAGCAATTCGTCACCCGCATGTGCATAGTCATGGAATTGCAATTCCTGACCGCGATACATGGTGCCAGCCCCTGGCAATATCGTCCCCAGAACGGCAGAGACCAGCGAGCCAACAAACATGCCCGGCAAAACGCCATCTTTTTTACCGTCGCCATTTGTATCGCTGACATGAACCGGGTTATGGTTGCCCGAGATCTGCGTGAATGCCAGCAAATCATCCCAGGTGCACAAACGTTTCAGCTCGGCTTCGTCCCCGATCTGAATTTCGTCAAAAATTTTGTTTCCAATCAGCATGCTCTGCCTCTTTCCTTATTCGGCAATGACCGTAGTCCAACAGGTCCTCCCATGGAAAGCACATAAAGAATACAGCTCTGTTACAAAACCCTTATCTGACAAAAAAACTAAGATATTTTTCGCTTTGAAAATAGGCGTTATTTTTGATTAATTAGACAACAATACGGCTGGCCCTATGCATTAGTTAATCTGGACCTATGAGTAGCCCACACCTCTTTTCAGAATGAGGTGACTCGAAAAACTGGAATACGAAAATGCATGACAATGATCTCAGCGCCGTCGTCGCTGCCGACAAGGCCCATGTTTGGCACCATTTGACGCAACACAAAGCCTTTGAAAACGCCGATCCTCGGATGATTATCGAAGGTAAAGGCATGCGCGTCTGGGATCAGACGGGCAAAGAATATCTTGATGGGCTGTCCGGTGGTGTCTGGACCGTCAACGTGGGCTATGGACGCGAGGAAATCGCCAAAGCAGTCTATGACCAATTGATCAAACTGAACTATTTTGCGGGCGCTGCCGGCACGATTCCTGGCGCTTTGTTTGCTGAAAAGCTGCTGACCAAAATGCCGGGCCTGGATCGCGTTTATTATGCCAATTCCGGATCTGAGGCGAATGAGAAAGCGTTTAAAATGGTGCGTCAGATCGCCCATAAACGCTATGGCGGTAAGAAGCACAAAATTCTGTATCGCGACCGCGACTATCACGGCACAACCATTGGCACATTATCCGCCGGCGGCCAGCAACAACGCAATGCGCAATACGGCCCCTTCGCGCCGGGCTTTGTTGCCGTACCTCATTGTCTGGAATACCGCGCGGCAGAACAGGGTGCGCCGGTTGAAAACTATGGCGAATGGGCTGCTGAGCAGATCGAAAAAGTCATTCTGCAAGAAGGCCCAGATACGGTTGGTGCGCTTTGTCTTGAACCAATTACCGCAGGCGGTGGTGTCATTACCCCACCAAAAGGCTATTGGGACAAAGTCCAAGAAATCTGTAAGAAATACAGCGTCCTTTTGCATATCGACGAAGTCGTCTGTGGCGTTGGACGCACGGGCACATGGTTTGGCTATCAACAATACGGCGTCCAGCCTGATTTCGTAACAATGGCCAAAGGCGTGGCCTCCGGCTATGCCGCGATTTCCTGCATGGTCACCACTGACGCGGTCTTTGATATGTTCAAAGATGACAGCGATGATCCGATGAACTATTTCCGCGACATTTCCACATTCGGCGGATGTACTGCGGGCCCAGCCGCCGCTTTGGAAAACATGCGTATCATCGAAGATGAAGGCCTGTTGGAAAACACGGTTGCCATGGGCGACTATATGATGGGCCGCTTTGACGAGCTGAAAGACAAATACGACATCGTCGGCGAAACCCGCGGCAAGGGCCTATTTGCAGGTATCGAACTTGTCACAGACAAGGCCAGCCGCACGCCTTTGGATGAAAAGCTGGTAATGGGTGTTGTTGGTAGCTGTGGCACCGAGGGCGTTATGATTGGTGCAACCAATCGTTCAGTTCCAGGCTACAACAATACGCTGACATTCTCACCTGCTCTGATCGCCACGAAAGATGATATCGATCAGATTGTTGCAGCGGTAGACAATGGCCTAAGCAAAGTGGCGCTTTAACCACCCTTTAACCCTTTGACCCACGGAGGCTTTTTCCGTGGGTCATTTCCACCAAATTGAGTCCCAGGCGCAACGCGGCAGGCGGATCTGCGCAGGCACTTATGTGCAAGACTTGACACAGCGCCCTACCCCAGGTGACATGGTTAAAAAGCCGCAAAATCGCGGCACGAGCATAAAACCAATAAGAACTGGGTACAGGCATGAACACCCCATTGCGGATAAACGATACTTTGCGCGAAGAAATCATTTCGCGCCCCGATCTGATTTTGGATGATAGCGACGTCATGCATGCATTGATTGCAGCAGACGGGCGCAGCATGGGTGATAATATTGTCGATTTACGCGGGATCGCGATGGAACGCCTTGAGGATCGTCTCGATCGTCTGGAAGATACCCATCGTTCCGTAATCGCGGCCGCCTATGAAAATCTGGCGGGCACAAACCAAATCAATCGGGCAGTTCTGTCGCTGCTGGATCCTCTGGATTTCGAAGATTTCCTGTCCAACTTGGGCAGCGACGTGGCTGAGATTCTGAAAGTCGACAGCATCCGTCTGATTTTGGAAAGCCATGACACAACGGCAATCACTTTGCCCGGCACCTATAACACCCTTTTGCAGATCGCCCCGTCCGGTTTTATCGCCGATTACGTATCCGATGAGCGCGGTTCTTCGTTGAAACAAGTAACATTGCGACCTGTTTCCAACGACGATGGCACGCTGTACGGGCAGCTGGCACAAGACATTCAATCCGAGGCCTGCCTGCGCCTTGATTTCGGCCCAAACAGCTTGCCGGGCCTGCTGTTGATGGGTGCAAAAGACGCGGACATGTTCACGTCTCAACAAGGTACAGACCTGTTGGCCTTTTTCACCGGTGTGTTTGAACGGATCATGCGCCGCTGGTTGGCATGAGCGCGGATCTGATTACAATCTCGCCAGCGGCACAAATGGCGCTGGCGGATTGGCTGGAACATGCTAAAGCATTGAAAAATCGCGCAGACGCAACGATAGAAGCCTATCGCAGTGATGTGACGGAATTCATTTCCTTTTTGACCAGTCACCATGCAGAACCCCAGGGCCTGACACCATTGGCGCGCGTATCCACACGGGATATGAGATCCTTTCTGGCGCATTTACGTGGGCGGGATTTGTCGTCGCGCTCGATGGCGCGCAAACTAAGTGCCGTCAAAAGCTTTTATCGCTGGCTGGCAGACCGAGAAGGGTTCGAACCCACCGCCGTTCTTGCCGCCCGCGCACCAAAATTTCAGAAAAAACTTCCCCGCCCCCTGTCACAAGATGCGGCAAAATCCATGTTGGATCATGTCGAACTGCAGGCCTCTGAACCATGGGTCGCGGCGCGCGATATGGCTGTTATGGTTCTGCTTTACGGATGCGGCTTGCGCATATCCGAGGCGTTGGGCCTGATGGGGCGGGACCTGCCACTGCGCGATGCGCTGCGCATTACCGGCAAGGGCGGCAAAGAACGGGTCGTGCCTGTCTTACCAGCAGCCCGAAAAGCCGTTTCTGATTACGTAGACCTATGCCCTTTCGATCTACCCTCTGATCAGGCGCTGTTTCGGGGCGTTCGGGGCGGCGCGTTGGGTCCGCGTCACATCCAAAAGGTCACTGAATCTGTGCGCATGCAACTGGGTTTGCCAGCAACGGCGACACCGCATGCCATGCGCCACAGTTTCGCAACCCATCTTTTAGAGGCTGGTGGAGATCTCAGGGCGATACAAGAATTGCTGGGCCATGCATCACTGTCCACAACGCAGGCCTATACAGCCGTCGATCAGGCCCATCTGATGCGCGTCTATGACGCGGCCCATCCAAAGGCGCGTGACACTTAATTTTTTGTCGGAGAATGTCAGCGAATGATCTTTGCGATCACGTTGATGATCATTGCGGGCCAGTCCTGCAAAGGAATGCCACCGGGGCTCGCCAGCCAGACCGGCACGATCAAAAGCATACCGACAATCAACATAATAACTGCCGTGTATGGAAATCTGCGATCAATCCACGCAGATGTAAACGAGGGCAGAGAAAGCAGAACACATAGAAGGCCAAATACAAATTTGGTTTCATCATCCATGCTCTGCTTCCTCTAGATCTTAAAACTTAGAGCCCAGCTTATTCTGGATCGGAAACAGAAATCAACGCTTCGTCACAAGGAGCAACGCGCATGATGTTTGTAGAACCTGGAACGTTGAATGGCACACCAGCGGTCAACAAAATCATGTCTTCCTTCTTGGCATAACCCGTCAGACGTGCCTGACCCACAGCATTCAAAACAGCTTGCTTAAAGCGGTCCATAACCGGCGTCACAACACTGCGTGTTCCCCATGACAGGCATAGCGCGCGGGCCGTTGCCGTATTTGGCGTCATAGCCAATGTTGGAACGACAGAGCGTTCACGCGCCACGAAACGCGCTGTTGTGCCGGAATAGGTGTAGCAGCAGATGACTTTGATATCTGTTGTGATCTCAGCCAATTGACGCGCCGCGGCAACGATACCATCAGAAACCGAGCTACCATCTGTCTGACGGGATGCATCGATAATCTGGCGATAGTTGCTGTCTGCTTCGATTTCCTGCGCGATATTGTCCATCATGGTCACCGCTTCGATCGGGTATTTACCCGCCGCGGATTCCGCAGACAACATAACCGCATCCGTGCCTTCATAGATCGCGTTGGCAACGTCTGTTACCTCGGCGCGTGTTGGCATTGGGCTTTCGATCATGGATTCCAGCATCTGCGTCGCAACGATAACCGGCTTGGCCGCTTTACGGCATTTGCGGATCATCTGCTTTTGCAGCGGTGGAACCTGTTGCGCAGGCAGTTCTACACCAAGGTCACCACGCGCAACCATGATGCCATCAGATTCTTCTAGAACATCGTCAAATGCTTCAATAGCAGATGGCTTTTCGATCTTCGCCAACACTTTGGCACGGCCTTGTACCAGCGAACGTGCTTCGATCATGTCCTCTGGACGCTGAACAAAGCTAAGCGCCAACCAGTCCACACCGATGGAACATGCAAATTCCAGATCTTTGCGGTCTTTTTCGGTCAGTGCTGCCAAAGGCAGAACAACGTCAGGCACGTTCACGCCCTTACGGTTGGAAATCACACCACCCGCAATAACGGTACAGTTTGCATGCTCTTTGCTGCAATCTTCAACCTTCAGGCGGATTTTGCCGTCATTCACCAACAGGTTCGCACCTGCCTTCAGCGCCGCGAAAATTTCTGGATGTGGCAGTTGCACACGGTTCACATCACCGGGTGTTGCGTCCAGATCCAAACGGAAGGACGCGCCTTCCTCCAGCATTTCGCCACCATCGTTGGCAAAAACACCAACACGCAGTTTTGGACCCTGAAGGTCAGCCAAAATCGCGATTGGCGCATTCAGATCTTTTTCGATCTGACGAATAATCTTGTGGCGCTCACCCTGTTCTTCATGGGTGCCGTGGCTCATGTTTAAACGAAACACGTCCACACCCGCCTCGAACAAAGCGCGAATAGTGTCGTAATCACTGGAAGCTGGTCCCAGAGTCGCGACGATTTTTACATTGCGGTTGCGTTTCATTTCATCCCCTTATCCGATCTTTTCTTGCAGGCTTTGGCGCCAAAGATCGTATGCCGTTCCCAAACACGTGCCAACGGACTGTTCTTGCCAGCAGATTCCTCCCATCTGGCATCCCAGTCGTTAACGCTAACATCGCGTGACCGTTATTGCGTAAATCCTCAAGCCATGCAACTGCACACTCTCATGCAGCGCAGCTGTGACGAGGATATGACACAGGCCTTGTATCCCAGTTCTTTAGGAAAAAGAAAGGGGCTTGGGCAGATTCCCTTTTGCGCCTAAAACAATTGTTCAGCACCGGGCAAACGCCGTCTTGGAGGACATAAAACATGGATGATCAAACACGTATCGAATTAGAAGCAGCCGCGTTTCGCCGCCTACGCCAACATTTGATGCAAGACCGTCTGGACGTACAGAACATCGATATGATGAATCTTGCCGGGTTTTGCCGCAATTGCCTGTCGCGCTGGTATCAAGAAGCCGCGAATGAGCGCGGAATCGACATGTCCAAAGACGATGCACGCGAGACCTTTTATGGGATGACCATGGCAGACTGGAAAGCCAATTACCAAACGGATGCAAACGCGGGGCAAAAAGCTGCTTTTGACACGGCTTTCAAAGAGAACGTGAGCGACAAAGGCTGACATCGCGCATGTCGGTCAGATGGGCAAGGCACGCGCCTAGCGTGCAGCCACCAAAACGGCCGCGCATAGATACATGCCTGAAAAAATACCTTCGATCCAACGGCGAAACCGTTGATACATCTTCATGACGAATGAATTGGAAAAGACCAGCGCCCAGCTGGTCACGATCAACGCGTTCATGATGATGCTGACAAGTGCCACACCATAAAACGCATCATGCGTGGCCCCTGGTTTTATGCCGATGACAAAAATTGATCCCCAAAACAACAGCGCCTTTGGGTTAGTCAGGTGAATCAAGGTGCCGCGGCTCCACGCCCAAATCAGGCTAACCTCTCCAAGATCGCGGATTTGCACATCCCTATCAGGGTCCCGTGCCGCCAAAGCAGACCGCCAGCCCAACCATAACAGATAGGCCGCACCCGCATATTTCAACGTTTCAAACAACCATTGATGCGTTTGCAAAAGCGTGGCCATGCCCAATCCGGACAAGATTGCCCAAACAAATGATCCAGTGGTGATGCCATAGCCCAGCGCCAATCCATGACGGCGGCCTTGTGCCATGGCCGTTCCCGCAACAGTTAGATTGCCCGGCCCGGGCGTTAAACCGATCAGGCACGCTGTACCAACAATCGCTAGGAAATTGATCTCAAACATCTTAGTCCCTCATTTCGACAGCCCGATATCCTGTCGAAATCTGGAATGTTCAATAATTGCGACAGAAATAAATGTACCTGAATCAGCTTTGGCGTAATTTATCAGCTTTCTGAAAGGCCGGGCGCGCCTTTATCCGCTTAATATAGCCTTGATAGGGCGTTGGTAGCGGATCAACATCCATCTTTTCAGCCCAGTCACCGATCTGAACCAATAAGAAATCTGGCACTGTCAACTTATCGCCCATTAAAAACGGTCCAGACGCAATTTTCCAAAAGTTTTGTACGGCCCAATTAAATTCAGACCGCGCTGCGTCCAGCGCGGCCGGGCTACGCATGTCCTCTGGCAGAGCAAAGCTGTGTTTCACCATAGACCATAAAGGGGCTTCCAGCTCATCCAAGATCCGAAACGTCCATCCGTCCTGCTGAGCGCGTTCTAAACTGCCTGCAGGGTAGGTGAATTTTGAATATTTATCAGACAGATACGTCATAATCGCAGCGGAATCTGTTATGATGTCATCATCTACCAAAAGCAGCGGCACCTTACCCGGTTTAGACAGGCCTATCACGTCATCAGAACGCGGCATGAACGGGCGCAGTTCATAATTCAGCCCCAGTTCTTCCAACATCCAAAGCACACGAAACGGACGCACCTTGGGACTGCCCACCAAAACATAGCTCATTTCATGTCCTCTTCCCGTTGATCAAAATGTTCAGCGACGTCGCCCCATATGGGCCACACGCACAAAAGATCGTTCCACCAAAGCCATTGCAGGGGCCTTTTGCCCGGCTGATCGCAAAGTCAGATCTGCATCCATCAATTCAGTCAACGCACGTTGCAACCCAACGACGCTCCACTTTTGGGCCTGACGCAAGATTCGGTCGCGACGTGGACCGAAAACAGGAGGTCGCAGGGATTGAATGCCCTGCGCTGGTCCACCATTGGCCGAGGCAATTGTGAACAACATACGGAAATGGCGCATCGCAAAAATCAAGAGCGTCACCGCATTGACCCCCTGCCCTTCCAAGCGCTTCATCAATGGGGGCAAATCGGTCAGCCGCTCTTCAGCCACGGCATGCAACACCTCGTCAATTTCCGCCTCAACCGTGCCCGGTGCCATCAAATCAACCTCAGCCGGTGTCAGAGGTGCCTCATCGCCCAGTTTGTAAAGGGCAACCTTTTCCAAGGTCTGGCGAAAATCGCCCGGCGGCAAATCACGCGCCAAAGCCTCCATCGCGCCCATCGCGTCGCGGCCAATGTTTTTCAAACCTGCCCGGACCAGCTCGGCCTCGATTTCATCCCGTGTCGGTGGATTATTATAGAGCGCCGCCGCATAGGCGTTTTTTGCGTTCTCAAACAATTTTCGAAGCGATGATCGCGCCGTCAACTGACCCGCAGTGACAACAATCTGTGCATCGCCATGCCGCCAATCTGCCAAAGCCGCTTTGATAGCCTCGCTACAGCCATCTGTTGCATCCTCAACAAATGCCGCGCGATCGCCGGGAAAGAAACCAACTGCTTTGACAGCATCCAGCAGCATGGCCTTGTCTTTACGCAACTCAGCACCAGACATACGCGTCAGACGCATTTCTGCTTCGCCCTCTGGCCCAATCAAGGTCGCTATCAATTCTTGTCGCTTCATAGCCACGCGCATCGCGTCTTCACCAAAGATCAAAACCCCCGCTGCATCACGGTCGGGTGCGTTGAAATAAGCTTTGGCATCACGAGGGGACAGTTTCATGGCTGATCGCTTTTTATCATCCACACGCAGTCATTGCGCGCAATTCAACTCTGACTGGGCTAGACGAAAAAAGCAATCACGGCGCCTCGGGCAATGTGTTTGCTTGCAGCAAAAGACCGTCGATAACCTGATCTGCAAGAATGATCATCAAACGTTCATTCGCATCACGTTCCGCGGCCTGCGTTGCAGCCGTTGATCCGGTAAAGGAATAACTGGTGAAGGCAAATGTATGCCCCGTCAGCACAACCTGATCGTCGCTCAGGGATTTAAGGGTATAATCAACCGATCCATTCAGGCGAACCCGCGTTGTTTCACCCGAAGATGTTGATCCCAAATCTTGCGATTTGACCGATAGTACACTGTCCAGTTGATAGGGCCCAGTGCTGCGCCCCATGCGTTGTTCTAACTCTTTGGTATAGGTGAATTCATTCACCGTATCCGGTGCGGAAAAGGCAACTTGGTTTAGAATTTGATTGCCTGATCCATCCGGCCCATAGACCGGCGTAAATCCACAGGCCGTCAGGCTGACAGCGAATGCCAGCCCAAGACCTGTTTTGGCGACATCACACCACGACATTGACGATCCGTCCGGGCACCACGATCAGCTTTTTCGGCTGACCGCCATCCAATGCTTTCACGACGACCTCTTGCTCCATCACAAGCGCTTCAATCGCATCTTTAGCCATGTCCTTGGCCACTTTGATCTCGCCACGGCGTTTGCCATTGATCTGGATGGGCATTGTGACCTCATCCTCAACCAGCATAGATTCGTCAGCAACCGGCCAAGCCGCATTGGCAACAAGGCCTTCACCACCTTGGTGCGCCCAGATATCTTCAGCCAAATGCGGAGTGATCGGTGACATCAACTGTGCCAAGACCTTGATTGCCTGATGCTTGGCCGCCCAAGATGCTTTGGATTTCGACACCGTGGCCGTGAACCCGTAAAGTTTCGCAATCGAGGCATTAAAGCCAAAGCTTTCATAGCCCTGAGTGATTTCAAAGATCGCTTTGTGCATGGCCTTCAGCAGCGCATCATCGCCCTCGCCTTTGGCATCACGATCCATTTGACCAATTTTATCACAAAGGGTCCAAACACGGCTCAGGTGTTTAAAGGACGCTTCCGCACCGGACGCTGTCCATTCCACGTCCCGCTCGGGTGGGCTGTCGGACAACACAAACCAACGTGCTGTATCCGCGCCGTATTGTTCAACGATGGCCTGCGGATCAACGACGTTGTTTTTGGATTTGGACATTTTAGCGGATGGAACAACATCCACCGCTTGGCCGTCTTCTTTCAAGACAATCTGCCCATCCACGGTTTCGACCTGTTCGGGATAATAATACACCGGACGGCCGCTTTCAGGATCGTCGCGTTTGTAGATCGCATGCGTCACCATGCCCTGCGTGAACAGCGCATCAAACGGTTCATTACAGCCTTGCGGCAAATGGCCTGTGATCTGCATCGCACGGGCAAAGAAACGCGAATACAGCAAATGCAAAATCGCGTGCTCAATGCCGCCAATATATTGATCAACATTCATCCAGTAGGATGCTTCATCCAGATCTGTGGGCTCTGCTGCGTTCGGGGCTGTGAAGCGTGCATAATACCATGAACTGTCCACGAATGTGTCCATCGTGTCTGTTTCACGCTTGGCTGGCTTGCCGCATTTCGGGCAAGCACAATCACGCCATGTTGGATGGCGGTCCAGCGGATTGCCGGGAATGTCAAAGCTGACATCGTCTGGAAGGATGACCGGCAGGTTCTCTTTCTTCTCAGGCACCACACCACAATCGTCACAATGAACGACAGGAATGGGGCATCCCCAATAACGCTGGCGGGACAGGCCCCAATCGCGCAGACGATATTTTGTAACGCCTTTGCCAAAACCCGCAGCCTCGCAATGCGCGATCGCAGCTTCAACCGCGGCTTCGCCTGTTTGTTCGGCCTCGCCCGCAAACCCTTTCAGATAGGTCACCTTATCCGATTTGGCCGGAACAAATGCTTCAGAGATTTCTTCCTCACCAAACACAGGAATGATCGGCAAATCATATTTGGTCGCGAAATCGAAATCGCGTTGATCATGGGCTGGGCATGCAAAAACCGCGCCGGTGCCGTAATCCATCAGAATGAAATTCGCGATCCAGACCGGCAATTCCCAATTCGGATCAAGCGGATGCCTCACCTTCAGACCCGTGTCAAAGCCCAGCTTTTCCGCTTTTTCCAACGCCTCTTCGGTCGTTCCACCCCGGCGGCATTCCGCAACAAAGGCCGCGATCTCGGGATTAGTTTTCTCTAACTCTTTTGCAATTGGGTGATCGGGCGAAATCCCGACAAAGCTGGCACCCATCAAAGTATCGGGGCGGGTTGTATAAACTTCGATCACACCGCCATCTGTGCGTTCAAAGCTGAACTGCAAGCCACGGGACCGCCCGATCCAGTTTTCTTGCATCAAACGCACTTTGGCGGGCCAGTTATCCAACCCGTCCAACGCGTCCAGCAATTCACCAGACATATCAGAGATTTTAAAGAACCACTGCGTCAGCTCTTTGCGTTCAACCAACGCACCAGAGCGCCAGCCACGCCCGTCTTCAACCTGTTCATTGGCCAAAACGGTCATATCCACCGGATCCCAATTCACCATCGCGTTTTTGCGATAGACCAAATCGGCCTCCAACATATCCAAGAACAACGCCTGTTGCTGGCCATAATACTCCACGTCACATGTGGCAAATTCACGTGACCAATCATAGGACAGGCCAAGACCCTTCAACTGAACGGTCATCGCTGCAATGTTGTCATATGTATATGTCTTGGGATGTCCGCCGGTTGCCATAGCCGCGTTTTCCGCCGGCATACCAAATGCGTCCCAGCCAATCGGATTCAATACATTATGACCTGTTGCACGCTTATACCGTGCAACCACATCGCCCAAACCATAGTTGCGCACATGGCCCATATGCAGCTTACCCGACGGATAGGGGAACATGCATAGGGAATAAAATTTCGGTTTGTCCAGGGTGGCAACAGCGGCAAAGCACCCATCTTTTTCCCAGGCGGCCTGCCATTTTGGCTCAAGTTTGCTTGGCTCGTAACGCGACATGATCATTTCCTCATTCCCTGCATCCCGCAAGGATCATCCGTATTTCATGTGGTGATACGGTGCCTTGGCGCGGGCGTCCAGTACCCGCGCTGCATTCAGCGCAGCTTGGCTTAGGATTCGCGCACCGTTTCGGGAAGTTATGCTCGCATAACCCATGCGGGCCCGTTATGTTGAATTAGAATTCACCAAAGATAAGTCATTCGTTTTATGAAGATCCTCGTCATTCACCAAAATTTCCCAGGCCAATACAAACATCTGGCGCCAGCCCTCGTCAAAAAGGGCCATCAAGTTGTTGCTTTAACGTGCAAAGTCAAAGAACCGACCAGATGGAATGGCGTTCAGGTTATCCCATATAGCATTCAAGGCGGCAGCACCCAAGGTATTCACCCTTGGCTAGGTGACTTTGAAACCAAAATGGTGCGCGCCACATCCTGCCTAAGAGGGGCCGTTGCACTAAAAGCGAAGGGGTTTGAACCCGATGTGATTCTGGCACATCACGGCTGGGGCGAAAGCCTATTCCTAAAAGACGTATGGCCAAATGCGCGCATGGGTCTTTATTGCGAGCTTTATCACCTTACAAATGAAGAATTCGTCGGCTTTGATCCGGAATTTTCAAAAAAGGATGATGATGGGACCAGCATGCGCATCCGCATGAAAAACCTCAATAACCGGCTACATGAAGAGGTCATGGATGCCGGAATCAGCCCGACACGCTTTCAAGCAGACACATTCCCCAAACAGTGGCAGGACCGGATCACCATTAGCCATGATGGCGTGGATACGGATACGCTTCAGGCGAAACCAGACGCTGTTTTGGACTTACCCGATGGTTCTTCGGTGACCCGTGAGGATGAGGTCATAACCTTCATCAACCGCAACCTAGAGCCCTATCGGGGCTATCACATCTTTATGCGCGCCCTGCCACGCATCTTGGCTGAACGCCCAAATGCACAAATCGTGATTCTCGGTGGGGATGAGGTTAGCTATGGCGCGAAACCTGCCAATGGGCAGACCTGGAAACAGATATTTATCGATGAGGTCCGCGATCAGATATCAGACGAAGATTGGGCGCGCGTCCATTTCTTGGGTCGCGTACCGTATAATACATTCCAATCTTTGCTTCAGGTCAGCCGGGTTCATGTCTATCTGACATACCCATTTGTTCTAAGCTGGTCCTTGCTAGAAGCGATGAGCACAGAATGCGCCATTCTCGCGTCTGACACAGCCCCCGTACGTGAAGTCATAACAGACGGCGAAAACGGTCAACTGGTCGATTTCTTTGATACCGCTGCCTTATGTGACAAGCTGTTTGCCCTATTAGACGATCCGGAAACACGCCAAACGCTTGGACGCAATGCCAGAGAATTCGCACGTCAGAATTACGATCTAAAATCAGCCTGCCTGCCACGGCAAATCGAATGGGTCGAAAACCTTGCACATTTAGCATCGCGAAAGCCGGTCGATTAAAAGAAAAACCCGGGACCTGCCCCGGGTTTCTAACTTCATAAATTCCAAGTGACTCGCGTCACCTAGATTTTGCCATCACGCGCACGCAGCTGACGTGCCCGCGTCAGAATCGCATCTTCAACCGCATGAACCGTGCTGGCAGAGACAGGGCCTGAACGCGTTGACATAGACAGATTAAGCGAACGCGCATCCAAAGCTGGGTCTGAAATATGAACTGTGGCGCGATACGCCCGTCCGCCGCCAGGGGGCGTTCCATAACCTGTGACAATGACACCTGTAAAAGGATCGACCGTTTCGATCGGCAGGAAGTCCAACGTTTCCAGCGCAGCATTCCATATATACTTGTTTACAGCACCAATCTGCCCTTGATCTTCACGTTGTTGGAAAAGATCCCAGATCGTGCTTTCTTCACTAGGACGCCGACCGCTTTGCTGTTCTTCTAAGTCATCAAGCAATTCATCACTTGATGGTGTTGCGACAGGTCGCCTTTCGCCTGACCCAAATGCGGAACACCCTGCCTGCAAAAGAAGTGCTGTCAAAAGGCCGACACCTAAAACGTTTCGCGAAATGCTCACTTTATCTCTCCCGCGCGGATGCTTCATTCCAAAGGTCTTACAGCCGCAACTTAGGGCGAACAAGGTCCGAATATCGGCGAATTCATCAACAATGCACCAGATCGGCCTCTATCTGCCGGTCACAGCGCAACAAGCTACCAAACCTTGTGGCAATATCGCATCACTAATCGGCTTGTTGAAGACCCCGATCCCTCTTGTCTTGCAACGCACCGGCTTGAAGGCGCATAGACTACGCATCACATCCGGGCTTCCGGTATGATTTGTGCTTTTGAACACATGAGGGAAAAAATGAAAAAGATCCTTTTCGCGACCACAGCATTGGTTGCATCAGCTGGCGTAGCATCTGCCGAAGGCGTTTCCGTTTCTGGTTTTGCTGAACTGGGCCTGTTCGGTGGTACCGGTACAGAAACACAGCTGTTCACAGACATCGACGTGACATTCAAAATGTCCGGTGAAGCAGACAACGGTCTGTCATTCGGTACAGCAATCGATCTGGACGAATCCGAAGGCGACGCACCTGCATTCGAAGACAACTCCGACGATGGTGGCATCTCCATCTACCTGTCCTACGGTCCAGCGAAACTGACAGTTGGCGACACAGACGGCGCGTTTGACGCAGCTCTGCAAGACGCACTGATCGGTGGTTCCATTGCTGACGACAACGAGCACGCAGGTTACACCGGCAACTCCGGTTTCGACGGCGGCTATGACGGTCAAGTTGCTACACTTCAGTACTCTTTCGAAGGCTTCACAGGCTACGCATCTCTTGAGCTGGACGATGCAGGCGAAGGCAACCCAATCTTCGGTCTGGGCGGCAAGTACAGCGTTGAGCTGGCGTCTTTGACAATCGGTGTTGGCGTTGGTTACCAAGGCTACGAATCCAACGAAATCTGGGGTATCTCCCTGGACACAACATTCGACAACGGTCTGCAAGCGATTGTAAACTACGCATCCGCAACAGGCGCAGATGCTGACTTCTCCGGCGTTGAAAATGTTGGTTTGGCATTGGGTTACACACTGAACGAAATCTCCTTCGGTGCTAACTACAACGCTCAATTCGCAACTGAGCTGGGCACAATCGTTTCCGGTCTTGGCCTTACAGCAGCTTACGACCTGGGCGGCGGCTTGGAAGCACAGTTCGGCTACGGCATGAGCAACACATCTGACCAAGATGGCGAGTTCGACGAAGACGATCTGACAAGCACATGGTCCTTGGGTCTGGCGATGTCCTTCTAAGGACATTGACCATCCGGTCATTATGAAAGAGCGGATCTTCGGATCCGCTCTTTTTCTTTTGCCTGCGGCGTTGGCATCCATATCGGTCAGAACCGCGTTTGGGATTGGGAATATAACCTGATCCTCTTTTCATTTAGGGCTGTGGGTTGTAGCACCAAGGCAACCAGTTTCTGCCATGGATGCACATATGTCCCTCTCAGATATCCAATCTCGCCTAAACACTGCCGCGAACGACGCTGGGCGTGATCCAGCATCAATCGAATTGATTGCAGTTAGCAAAGTACAACCCAATGAACGGGTCGCATCCGTTTTGGGTGAAGGGCATCGCATCTTTGGTGAGAACAAGGTGCAAGAAGCACAAGGCAAATGGCCGCGCTTCAAAGAGACATATACTGCGGTAGACCTTCACCTTATTGGCCCACTTCAGTCCAATAAAACCCGGGCCGCAATGGAGCTGTTTGACGTTATCCATTCCGTGGATCGCCCCAAACTGGCCACAAGCCTTGCCCGCATCGCGCAAGAGATCGGCACCTGCCCGGACCTATTTATTCAGGTCAATACAGGCGAAGAAGAACAGAAAGCAGGCTGTTTGCCGCTGGAAGCAGATGGTTTCATTCAGGACTGCCGCGTCATGGACCTGCCGGTTAAAGGGTTGATGTGCATCCCACCAGCAGATGAAACACCAAGCCTGCACTTTGCTTTGCTTGCCAAAATTGCAGAACGTAACGGGTTGTCTGGCCTGTCCATGGGCATGAGCAGCGACTTTGAACAGGCCATCGCCTTTGGAGCGACTCATATTCGTGTGGGCTCGGCTATTTTTGGGGATCGGGTATATAGCTGATGCGTATTGTTCGGGATTATCAATTCGTTGCACCAGAAGATCGGGGCGCAACAGTCGCCATTGGAAATTTTGACGGTGTCCATCTGGGCCACCAAGCCGTCATTGCCCAAGCGAAAGCCGCAGCACCGGATGCCCCTTTGGGTATCTTAACATTTGAACCCCATCCAAGAGAATTCTTTGCACCAGATGCACCCGATTTTCGCCTGACCAACAGCGAAGCCCGCGCAACCCGTTTGGAAAAACTGGATGTCGAGCTGCTGTATGAATTGAATTTCAACGGCCCTTTGGCGGCTCTGCCCCCGCGAGAATTCGCACAAAAAGTCATTGCAGAGGGCCTGGGCCTGAAACACGTGATTGTTGGCGCTGATTTCTGCTTTGGTAAAGGCCGCAAGGGAACAGCCGAAGACCTCCAAGCTTTCGGCGCAGAATTCGGCTTTGGCGTATCGATTGCGGATCTGATGGATTTTGATGGCACACAGATCAGTTCGACGGCCATCCGCGAGGCACTCGGCGATGGACGCCCACATGACGCGCAGGCGCAGCTGGGTCATTGGCACCGGATCGAAGGGATCGTGATTGGCGGCGAACAGCGCGGTCGCGAATTGGGGTTTCCAACTGCGAATATGTCCATTGAGGGTCTGCATCCCCCAAAATTTGGCGTCTACGCTGTATTGGTCGACGTGTTAGACGGCCCAAATGAAGGCAGCTATATTGGGGCCGCCAGCATTGGCACCCGCCCTCAATTTGGGGAAAACATGCCAAATATTGAAACCTTCCTGTTTGATTTCAGCGGTGACCTATATGGCGCAACCCTATCTGTCGGCCTTGTCCATTACCTCCGCCCGGAATGGACATTTGACAGCTTAGAGACCTTTATCGCGCAAATGCATGCGGATTGCGATCAAGCACGCGACATTTTGGAAGCGCTATGAGCGATCCAATCAAGCGTTCTGGCCTGAAGGATCGTTTTTGGGAACACAAAACGCTGGAACAGCTGTCTCAAAAAGAATGGGAAGCACTGTGCGATGGTTGCGGGAAATGTTGCCTCAACAAACTGGAAGACGAAGAAACAGGCGAGGTCGTATTGACCAATGTCGCCTGTCGCCTACTGGATGATGACAGTTGCCATTGTTCCCAATATCCGATCCGGCATCAATTCGTGCCCGAATGTATTGTTTTGAAAGCCTCCAACATCGCTAAGAATGCCTATTGGATGCCACAAACTTGTGCGTACCGGTTGTTGTTTATGGGCCAATCCTTGCCCGATTGGCATCCGCTTATTTCAGGCGATCCTGAAACCGTGCACAGTTCCGGCGCCAGCATTCGCCATTGTACCGTCCCTGAATTCGAGGTCGGCGAAGATGACTGGGAATATCATATTATAGAAGAACCAATGCCATGAATTTTGCCTCTGACAATGCCGGTCCCGTCCACCCAAAGGTTATGGAGGCCCTTGTCGCTGCCAATACTGATTATGCGATGGCTTATGGCAATGACGATCTGACCGCACAGGTCGTCGATAAGATTCGGGATTTGTTCGAAGCGCCAGAGGCGGCCGTGTTTCTTGTTGCGACTGGCACGGCTGCCAATTCTTTGGCTTTGGCGTCACTCTGCCCACCATGGTCAACAGTGTTTTGTTCCCATGTTGCCCATATCGAAGAAGACGAATGCAACGCGCCGGAATTCTATTCAGGCGGCGCTAAATTGACGTTGGTGGATGGCAAAGCAGATGCGCCGGATCAAATGACGCCAGACGCATTACATAGCGCAATCGCGGCAGCTGGGGGCAGTGTGCACAATGCACAGCGCGGTGCTGTTTCGCTGACCCAAGTCGGTGAAAAGGGCAACACGTATACGCTGGATGAAATCCGGGCGCTTTGCGATGTCGCCAAAGGTTTTGACGTTCCCGTCTTTATGGATGGCGCGCGGTTTTCCAATGCGATCGCAAAACTAGCTTGCACGCCTGCCGAAATGACATGGAAAGCCGGTGTCGATGCAGTGGCCTTTGGCGGAACAAAGAATGGTTTGATGGCGGTGGAAGCCGTGGTGTTTTTCAATCCAAAACATGCGCAGGAATTCGAATTCCGCCGCAAACGCGCAGCCCAGCTTTTTTCCAAACATCGTTTTCTCGCAGCGCAATTGGACGCATACCTGACTGACGGCCTTTGGCTGGATATGGCACATGCCGCAAATGCCCGCTGTCACCAATTGCTTGAAGGTTTGCAAAGGCTGGGCGTGCCTGTCCAAACGCAGACACCAGCCAACCTGATTTTCTTCACCCTGCCCCGTCGCGCGCACCGCGCACTGACAGATGCCGGTGCGGTCTATTACAGCGCAGCGGCGCAGGATGGTGCATTGGATGACATGTTAACAGGTCGATTGGTCTGTGACTGGTCGCTCAGCGAAGAGGCCGTGACCCGTTTTCTGGATTTGGTCGCTAAAGCGATTTAGTTCAGCTGATATTGCAGCTGATACGCGCCATCTGTGAAGGTGGCGAACAAATCCCCGACATCCGGGTGATCAACAGGTTCACCCGATGCGTCCAATTCCAAATTCTGTTCCGAGACATAGGCGACATAAAAGTCTTGCTCATTCTCTGCCAGAAGATGGTAATAAGGCTGGTCTTTAGACGGGCGGGCATCTTCGGGAATGGATTGGTACCATTCTTCGCTATTGGCAAATTTGGGATCGACATCAAAAATGACACCGCGAAACGGATGTTTGCGATGGCGAACGATCTGTCCAAGGTGATATTTTGCACGAAGCGTCTGCATCAGAGCCCCACCTAATTTCCCACTGGATCGCAGCTTTACAGAAATTTTACGGAAATGAACATACGCCCTTGTTGTAAATTCTCTTACAATTTTAGTTGAGTTACTCAAAAATAAAATATGTTCGTTTTTCAAGCAGCGAAACCACGCCATGCCCTACATGCGAGACTGGATAATCATTCCCCAACACACGGAAATAGGCTAAGCTGATTTCAAACAGAAAAAATATAGCGAGAGGCACATGAGCAGATGGGTTTTCGCGTTGGTAGCAGTTGTGATTGTGGGCTCTTGCGGAGTTCGCAGCACTGATGCGCCGCGCAATTTGGACAACGCATGTTCAATTTTGGAACAGCGCAAAGGATACGCAGCCGCATTCCGCGCGACCGAACGTAAATGGGGTGTGCCAATGCATGTGCAAATGGCCATCATTTATCAAGAAAGCAAATTCCAGTCGAATGCGCGCCCCCCTTTCCAATATCGCCTAGGCGTCATCCCAATGGGGCGGCAAAGCTCGGCCGTCGGTTATAGCCAGGCGTTAGATGGCACTTGGGAAGATTATAAAAAAGCCAGTGGCCGTTCCAGCGCAAGACGGACGAATATTCGTCACGCCAGCGACTTTATGGGCTGGTACATGGATGGCAGCAAAAGAGAGCTTGGTATTTCTTTGTCCGACACACGCAACCAATACTTGGCCTATCACGATGGCCGTTCAGGTTATCGTCGCGGGACGTATAAATCCAAAGGATGGTTGTTGAATGTTGCGGCCAGTCTGGAACAACGCGCAGCGCGCTACCGTGTCCAATTGTCCAATTGCCGGGCTGCGCGCCGTTAATAGGGCATCGTAACGCACAGATTAAAACGCCGCCTGACATTACTCAGGCGGCGTTTTTTATGCTTTTACTTTAACGCCTCGACCTCGCTCTCGATATCGAAAGCACTGCGCGGCACCGACGCTGCTTCTAGCGCGCCCAAAACAACCGTTGTCTTATTTCCGCTGCCATCATCAATCACCCATTGGCGCAGCTGCACGGGGTTGTCCGTAAATTTCAGGTCAATCGACCCATATTCGGGATGTTCTGGATCGCGCGCCGTAATGATTGTTGCCGTCCCGTCATAACTATGGGCCTGTACCATACCCGGTTCGCGCAGGTTCACATTGCGCGCAAGAATGATCGATAGCGGTGTACGACGCAGGGGATAAACCTCTGGTTCAGCATTCAGTTTTCGATCCAGAATATAGACCGATCCAGCAGTGCCGATCACCAGCGCTTTTTCAGGCGGGTTATAGTCAAACCGGATATTGTGCGGACGCCGCATCAGGATTTCACCTGTGGAAATGGTTCCATCCGCATTGATTTGGGTAAAACTGCTTTTGGCCGTCGTTACCCCATTAAGGTAGTTTGAAATCGTGTTCAGTGGAATTTTTTCGGCCCATGCTGGCATTGCCATGCACGACACCACCATTGCGATCAGTAAACGTTTCAAGTCAAAAACCCTTTGCACTCGATTGCTGCAAAGGGTTTGTGCCATGTTCTGGTTTGATATGCGATAACGCGACAAAGAAACGGGCAATTTTTTGCCCGCAACTTTATTGTTCTGGAACCAAAATCTCGCGTTTGCCAACATGGTTGGCCGCTGACACGACGCCTTCATCTTCCATCTGCTCCACCAAACGCGCCGCTTTGTTATACCCGATGCCCAATTTGCGTTGGATATAAGATGTGGAACATTTGCGGTCTTTGATCGCAATCGCCACAGCCTGATCGTAAAGCGCGTCTTCGCCACCGGTATTGCCACCTGTATTGAGACCCAGAACCTTATCGATGTTTTCGGCTTTGCCATCTTCTGGGCCTTGCACGACCTGTCCAACATATTCAGGCGGACCATAGGCTTTCAGATGATTAACGATCTCTTCGACCTCTTCATCTGCAACAAACGGACCATGGGCACGGATAATTTTCGAACCCGACGCCATGTAGAGCATGTCACCCATGCCCAAAAGCTGTTCAGCCCCCATTTCGCCCAAGATCGTGCGGCTGTCGATTTTTGATGTCACCTGGAAGGAAATTCGCGTTGGGAAGTTGGCCTTCAACGTGCCGGTGATAACATCCACAGACGGGCGCTGCGTCGCCATGATCAGGTGGATGCCAGACGCACGGGCCATCTGCGCAAGGCGCTGCATGCAGGCCTCGATCTCTTTGCCTGCAACCATCATCAAATCGGCCATCTCGTCCACGATCACGACGATATAGGGCATCTTCTTTGGTTCGATCTCTTCCGTTTCAAAGATGGGTTCGCCCGTATCATCATCAAACCCGGTTTGAACCGTCCGCTCAAACTTTTCATCCTTGGCCAAAGCATCTGCAACGCGGCTGTTATAGCCATCAATGTTGCGCACACCCATTTTGGACATTTTACGGTAGCGATCTTCCATCTCGCCCACGACCCATTTCAAGGCCACGACCGCTTTCTTTGGATCGGTCACAACTGGGGATAATAGGTGTGGGATACCGTCATAGACGGAGAGTTCCAGCATCTTTGGATCGATCATGATCAGACGGCAATCATCCGGTGTCAGACGATACAGCAGTGACAGGATCATCGTATTGATCGCCACGGATTTACCCGAACCGGTGGTACCCGCAATCAACAGGTGGGGCATCTTGGCCAAATTGGCGACAACCGGATCACCACCAATGTCCTTACCCAAAACCAAAGGCAGTTTCAGCTTTTCATCCGCATAGTCCCGGCCAGACAACAATTCCCGGAAGGACACCATTTCACGGCTCTCGTTTGGCAATTCGATACCAATCACAGAGCGCCCTGGCACGGTAGATACACGCGCCGACAAGGCCGACATAGACCGTGCAATGTCATCAGACAAACCGATGACACGGCTGGCTTTTAGACCCGGCGCAGGTTCCAATTCATACATGGTGACCACGGGACCTGGACGGACAGAGACAATTTCGCCCTTTACGCCATAATCATCCAAAACCGATTCCAGCATGCGCGCATTTTCTTCCAACGCCTCGTCAGACAAGACATGGCGTTCAATACTGCTTGGAGGGGCCAACAGGTTAAGTGGCGGCAATTCAAAATCAGCAGTGTTGTCATCAAAACCAAGGCTAGGTTGCGCTTCAGCTTCTGCACGTTGGGATTTCACAACGGCCTTACGTGCCGGCTGCTGTACAACCTTTTTCGGTTCCGGCACCGGAATGTCCACACGTGGCGCGACCGGAATAGGTGCAGCTGCGGGCGTATGTTCGACGGATGTCAAAACCGGTGCGGTGGGAAGACGTGTGGCCGATGTTAATGTGGGCTGTTCAATGACAAGCGCGTCATCTTCTTCCACATAAAAATCTTCTGGCTCGGCCTCAACAAATGGAGCGTTCCCATGTTCTGCCATTAATGGCGGCTCGGCACGCAGGCTAGAACCCGCTCCAGACAGCGGAGGTTCCGCGCGCATCGTCAGGGTTGCATCTTCGTCTTCGACGGAACCGGTTGTAGCAATCAGTGGACGTGGACCAAAGCCACGCCCCTTGGTCAAAGGTTTGCTGGGATCTTCTGGCAAAGGCCCAGTTGGCGCATGAATGCGGCGGCGAGATTTAACCGCATCCGCAATGCGTGCACTGATGCGATCTTGTTCTGGTGCGACCACATCATCAAATTCAAGTTCTTGCGCAACCAGTTCCGGTTCGGGCAATTTATCCCCTTTGCGCAAAAGCGATGGCATACGCCCCAAAAGACCTGGCTTGGTCGCAGCAACCTCTGGCACGGGCACATAAGCAGGGGCGACTGGCACGTCATCGACGTCGATATCTTCAACCAAAGAGTCGGATCGATACACGCGGGATGCGGCCGCTTCTTGTGCGATATCTTGTTGTTCTGCCCAATCCTGTGCTTCCGCAGCTTCTTGCGCGCGGCGTGCACGACGCTCGGCTTGTGCGGCTTGTAGACGTTGGGCGGTATCTTTTGCACCACTCGCACCACGGCCCAACACAGCGACGAGCATCGCATAGGTCATAACCGTGGCCAGCAATAAGAAACGCCCAAAGCGCCCTAATTCTTCACGGGTAAAGCCAAGGACGAAAACGCCCATCACCAAGACACCAATGCCCAGCATCAATTGCAAAATCTTGATACCAATACTGGCGCTGATCGGCAGAACAGACAACAAAAACCCCATCGAGGTTTCACCCCAGATGCCACCCATACCATAGCGCATCTGCCATCCTTCTGGCAGTGGTGATCCCGCGGCATAGACGGACACTAACGCAACCCAGAGAATGGCAAAGACAGCCGCAGGAAACACGCGCTCTTGGCCGATATGTAGGACGAAACGTGCGCCCCAAACCAAAAGGCCCAGCGCGATAGCCCAGCCGCCATGACCGATCATCAAAACAATAAACGCCGATACCATGGCCCCATAGCGGCCCATCCAGTTTTGGATAGGTGCATCGGTGGACATCATAAAGGACGGATCATCAGGGCTAAACGATGCCATCATCAAGACAAAGACCACCCCAAGGCCGATCAGCGCGAAACCGATCAACTCTTTGCCGCGTTTTTCCAAAGCTTCCGACATTGAACTGTCAAACAGTGGGTCTCTGGGTCTTGCCTGATATGCCATTTTCGCCTCTGGTTCTCGTTACTTTTTTATTATTTTGTACAGTTATTCTTGTGGAAACAGACAGTCGCGGATCTTGATCAACGCGGCTTCTGTTTCATCTGCCGGTGCAACCAGCGCTATCCTGATATAAGATTTTCCGGGATTGCCGTCTTTTGTGTCCTGCGCCAAATACGCGCCCGGCAAAACCCGAACTCCGGTTTCTTGCCATAGTTTCAGCGCAGCGGCTTCTCCGTCCTCAACTGGCAACCAGAGAAAGAACCCAGCTTCGGGTCCTTGATAGCCCGGCACATTGCCTAGAATGCGATCGGCCAGTTCGAACTTTTCCCGATAGAGCGCACGATTTTCGACAACATGCTCTTCATCAGACCAAACAGCGGCTGATGCGTATTGGATCGGCAAAGGCACAGGCGTGCCACTATAGGTCCGTTGCTGGCGAATACGGCGCATGGTTTCGGGACCAGAGGCGACAAAGCCTGACCGCAGACCTGGCAGATTTGACCGCTTTGACAGGGAATGCATCACCACAATGCGATCAAGATCCGCCCCCATCTGTTTTGCAACAGTCAGAATGCCGGTTGGGGCCTCATCGCGATAGATCTCGGAATAGCATTCATCCGCGATGATCTTGTAATCATACTTTTCCGCCAGTGTGATTTGTTCGCACCAATAGTCAGCGCTTGCCACCCCACCCTGCGGGTTAGAAGGCGAACAGATATACACCAGCGCGGTGCGTTCCAGCACATCGACAGGCTGCGCGCCAAAATCTGGCAAGAAATTCGTGCTGCTATCCGTATTCACGAACATCGGCTCTGCCCCGGCCGAAATCGCCGCCAGCATATAGGCCTGATAAAACGGGTTCGGGATCAAAACGACCGGCTGTTTGCCGTTCTTTTTTTCCGGACACAGCGCCATAGGGGCATTGTACAACCCTTCACGCGTGCCATTCAGCGCCATAATCTGATCCGTAGGAACATCCGTATCGAAACGATATTTCAACCACGCCGAAATCGCAGCCAGCAATTCAGGCGCACCTTCATTGGTTGGGTAGCGATTAAAATCAGCGGCATGTTTCGCGATCACGTCCGTGACCCAGGCCGGGAACGCGTGTTTTGGTTCACCAATCGTCATGTGAACCGTCTCACCGCCGGGTTCAACGCCATCAAGCAACGCCCGCAAACGCGGAAACGCATAGGGCGGAAGGTTGGAAAACCGCTCTGGATAATTCATGTCTGCCTCGAATATGCGGGATCATTGTCGCCCCGCTTTTGTCATATCATAGGAAATTCCAACGGGTCCTGTCTAGTGGCGCAGGGTCACAGAGACCCATGCGCGACCGATGTGGCGCGAAAGCCGCAGACATTTACCGTTAAAATTTGAAGGTTCTACGCCTTTAGAGCCGCCTCAACAGCGGCACTGATGGCTAGAACCTGTTCCTCAGCATTGGGTGCGCCCATCAAAGATAGGCCACAACTGGGTCGGCTTGTTGGCAAAGTGACAATCGCACCACCAAGCAAATTACCAACGCGGGTATTGCGCAAAGCCAGTAGATTTTCGGTGACGTAATAGTCTCCGTCACTCATCAAACGGGCTTCATTGGGCGGCAGGATTGGTGAGGTCGGGCAAAGCACCGCATCAAACCCGGCACTGGCACTGGCCCATGCGGCACGTGTGGCCTTCAGGCGTTCCCAGGCTGCGTTGTAATCTTCGGTTGTAAATACCGCCCCACTTTCAAAGCGCTCGCGGATTGGCGCAAACATCACATCACCGCGCGCTGTGATTTCTTCACCCCAATTTTTCCAAGCATCATACGTGTATAAAATGCCTGTCTCCGCCATATTCGCGCGGATGTCGTCAAATTCCAGCGGAACAATTTCAGCCCCCGCAGCGCGCATTTTTTCCAGCGCTTCGGTATATGCGGCCAGTGGTTCCGGACGAATGTCATCCAGTACGATGGTTTCCAAAGACGCAAACCGCTTTCCGGTCAAATCCCCTTCAGGCGCAGAAAAGCCAAGATCCTTGCCTTCCAACGCAGCCAACATGATCGCGGCATCTTCAACGGTTTTGCACAATGGACCCACCGTATCGAAATAACTGCACAGCGGAACCGATCCGTCTAACGACAAGCGCCCCCAAGTGGTTTTCAGGCCAACCAAATCATTCCAAGCAGATGGAATACGCACAGAGCCACCTGTATCTGACCCAATAGCAATAGGAGCCAATCCAAATGCGACCGAAGCCGCCGCACCAGAAGACGACCCGCCAGAGACCGCTTCATGATCGTTCACGCAAGGCGCAGTGGCGGTAATTGGGTTTAGACCCAAACCCGAAAAGGCCAGTTCAGACAGATGGGTCTTGCCCAGACACACCAAACCCAAAGATGTGGCCGCTTTTAGGACCTCGGCATCCGCCGCAGGCACACGATCTTTCAACAATGCTGTTCCGGCCTCTGTGACGATATCTTTGGTATCAAATAGATCTTTCCAACTGACCGGCACGCCATCCAATGCCGACAAACGCGTCCCGGATTCTGCGCGGGCCTTGGCCGCGGCCGCCTCAGACAACGCGCGCTCGGGCGTCACACGGGCATAAATGCGATCCTTCAAAGGATGGGCCGCAATTTTGTCCAGATAGGTCTGGGCTAAAACGACTGGATCGATATCACCCGATGCAATGCCGCGCCCGAGTTCTGCTGCGCTAAGCTCTGTCAAATCCGCCATGAGGCACATTCCTTTAGATCAATTGGTCAAACGCGACGCTATCGTGCGGCTGTGGCAGGGACAATGGGGCGCATGGACTTTTCAAACAACAAAGCCCATATCATGCCCTATGACACAGCACTCTGACGTTTTGATCATCGGTGGTGGCCTGAACGGCCCCGTTTTGGCGCTTGCCTGTGCCCGTGCAGGCCTGACTGCGACTGTTGTCGATGGCCGCGATTTGAAAGACTTGCGCGGCGATCATTTTGACGGGCGTGCCTATGCGCTGGCATTAACATCAATCCGGATGCTGTCACGTCTTGGAATATGGGATCAAGTGTCCGATCACGCACAAGAAATGCGTGAAATCAAAGTGTCAGACAGCAAATTAGGGCAACGTAACGCTCTGCTTGGACTGCATTTCAACAGCGCCGAGATCGAAGAAGGCCCAATGGGTCATATGCTTGAAGATCGCTATCTGCGCCGGGCTTTATTGGATGCAATCGAGGCACAGCCAAACATCACTTTGATAACAGGCGCGCGCGCGCTGTCGCAATCTGCCACCCCGACCGATGTAACCGTAGAGCTAGATACTGGCGCGCAACTTAAAGGGCGTCTTTTGATTGGCGCCGATGGGCGCAGCAGCCAAACCGCCGAACGCGCTGGAATACGGCGCATGGCATGGGGCTATGATCAAACCGCAATCGTCTGTGCGCTAGAGCATGAATTGCCGCATAATGGCATCGCGCATCAACTGTTTCTGCCGTCTGGCCCATTGGGGATTCTGCCCCTGCCCGGACATCGTAGCTCAATCGTTTGGGCCGAAGACAAAGATCTGGCCAAAGATATTGTTGCCATGGATGACGCATCATTCCTTGACGTATTACGCCCCCGTTTCGGTGATTTTCTTGGGGACATATCACTGACTGGTGCACGGTTCACCTATCCTTTGGGCCTTAGCTTGGCCAATGCCTTTGTCGCCGACCGACTGGCCTTGGTTGGCGATGCAGCCCATGGTGTGCACCCTTTGGCTGGTCAGGGTCTAAACGCAGGTTTGCGGGACGTTGCGGTATTGTCACATGTGCTAAGCCACGCCATGAGACGTGGCGAAGATATGGCATCCCCGGCCGTTCTGGCCCGGTATCAAAGCTGGCGACGGTTTGACACGGCATCACTGGCCGGCGCGACAGATATGTTCAACCGCTTATTTTCCAACGATACGCCTTTGTTGCGCCTTGGACGGGATTTGGGAATGAAGGCGATCAATGCCATGCCTCCCTTGCGTCGAAATTTCATCCGCGAGGCCGCCGGTCTGACAGGCGATTTACCTGACCTGATGCGGTAGTGACATCCTTTTACTTGCAAAGCCCGACCCGGCCTGAAAGCATGAAAACAACGCCCAGAGAGGGAGGTATCTCATGGATATGACTGGCAAAACTGTAATGATCACGGGTGCGAGCCGTGGCATCGGCGCTGCGACAGCGCGCGCGTTTGTAAAAGCTGGGGCCAATGTGGCGCTGGTTGCGCGTTCCGCAGATCCAATCATCGAATTGGCGGGCGAATTGGGCAGCAATGCCATCGCAATGCCCTGCGATATTTCACGCTATTGGGAGATGTCCCAAGTGATTGAGAATTGCGTGAAAGAGTTCGGTGGATTGGACGTGTTGATCAACAATGCCGGTGCGATCGAACCGATTGCGCGATTGGCCGAAGCGGACCCAGAAGCTTGGGGGAACGTGATCGACATCAATCTGAAAGGTGTGTTTCACGGCATGCGCGCTGCCCTACCTGTCATGTTAGAGGCCGGTGGCGGAACAATTCTGACAATCGGCTCAGGTGCCGCACATGGCCCGGTAGAGGCGTGGTCGCATTATTGTTCATCCAAAGCGGGTGCTCTGATGCTGACCCGTATGGCGGAAAAAGAATATGGCGACCAAGGCATTCGCGCAATTTCGCTATCACCCGGAACCGTGGCCACCCAAATGCAGCGCGAAATCAAAGCATCCGGGATCAATCCCGTTAGCCAGCTGGATTGGAGCGATCACATCCCACCAGAATGGGTCGCAACCGCATTGGTTTGGATGTGCACGCCAGAGGCAGATGCATACAAGGGCAGCGAGATTTCCCTGCGCGATGAAAGCATCCGCGCAACGCTAGGCCTAACTGGGTGAGTGATCTGAGCAAATCTGGCGGTTTATGAGGACAGTTCCTCAAGCCGCCAGATTAAGGCAATGCCTTTCGGGCCGAACGCAATCCGTTGGGACTTTACAGCTTACCCAATAGCTCGGCCGTGGGCCATGAATCCGCAGGCAGGCCAAGCTCCATCTGCATCTGGCGCACCGCGGCACGTGTACCTGCGCCCAGAATGCCATCGATCTCGCCCACATCATATCCCCGCGCTGCCAGTTTCTGTTGCAACGATTTCATTTGGGTGCCGTTCAAACCCGGCACTGGATTGCCGGGATCGTAAACCGACGCACCTTCAAGACGTGTGCCGAAATAGGCCGCGGTCAAAACATAGGTGAAGCTTTGATTCCATTCAAAATACACCCGGAAATTCGGATAGGCGATAAAGGCCGGGCCGTCCTTGCCTTGTGGCAGCAGGATCGACGCCTCAAGCCGCCCATCATCCAACTGTCCTTGACGTGCGGACACGCCCAAACGTTCCCAATCTGCCACTGTGTTTGTGGTCTGCAAACCGGCATCCGCCCAATTGAATGTGGTTGGCAAAACAACCTCTTGCAACCATGGCTCGCCATAGCGCCAGCCAAGATGGGACAGCATTTTGGCCCCGGATAGCAAAGCATCCGCAGGCGATGTTTTCAAAGAAACCTTGCCATCGCCATCACCATCAACGCCGTTTTCAAGAATATCCTGAGGCAGCATTTGAACCATGCCGATTTCGCCAGCCCATGCCCCGGTTGTCGTATTGGGGTCAAAATCGCCCTGTTCCATCAGGCGCATTGCGGCAAATAGCTGTGGACGGAATAATTCCGGGCGGCGGCAATCATGGGACAAAGTCGCCAGCGCATTTGCCGTATTAAAATTACCCTGGAAGCTGCCGTAATCCGTTTCAAACGCCCAGAATGCCAACAAAACGCCCGGTGCGATTCCATAGTCACGTTCGATTTGATCAAAAACAGCCGCATGCTTCTGCTGCATTTGTCGGCCACGATCCAATCGGTTTTGACTGATCAGCTTGCGCGAAAAGGTAATGAACGGATCCTGAAAGATACCTTGCTTGCGGTCTGCATTCAAAACGGCCGAATCTTGCTGCCGCCCTGTGACAAAGGCCTTTGCAGTGGCAGGTTCGATGCCGATCGCGACCGCCTCGGCCTGAACACCCCGTAAAAATTGGTCAAAACTGCCACCACAGGGCGCCTGCGCAAAAGACGCTGCGGGAATCGAAAGAGAGAGAGCAAGAAGAGTTTTCAACATCAGAGTGACCTTTGACGCAGCAGACTGAAGATTCCGTTAGCGGTTTTCAGCCCAATTTTTGTTTTTCCACTGCGTGTTAACACAAGCAGCATATTCATTAACCTATTGTTAAGGGCAGGTGTACACAAGGGCACGTAAATATTTGGTAAAGCCACTGTTTGCAGGCGTTGAGCACATAACATCGCGGAAGAATAAATGAAGGTACTTATAGTACAAAGCAGCCAAAGACTTTCAGCATGCTGGAAAAACAGCTTGAAAACCTTTGGTGCCACTGTTGTTGAGGCGCGCACTCAACGTGAGGCCACAGCACACTTACTAGAGCATAATTTTGATGCTGTGATTCTTGATCTATTGCTAGATCAAGGCAGCGCATTGGCCATTGCTGAACTGACGGACTTCCGTCATCCAGATGCAAAACTGTTTATTCTAAGCAGCACAAGCTACTTCAGCGATGGCTCCATTTTCAGCCATTTTACCAACGTTTGTGGATTTCTTCCAACCAGCACGCCGCCAGATGATCTAGCCGCGTTCGTGACACATCATACACGCCCCAAAGCCCTACGAGACTTGGCCAAATCGGCACGTGATTCCCAATACTGGGACGGCCCGTTGATCCGGCGAAAAGCATAAGAGGCCGTCTCGCCCCCAACAGAACTTGGGCGACAACCCTATAAATTATTGATTTATTTGAAAATAATGACGCAGGGGGTTTCTATTTTTTTTAAAAATGAAACCCCCTACACAAACAGTACCAGTCAATATTCAGCTGGACAACAACGCACCCCAAGTGCTGGCAACATTCATACGTGCACAAGCGACCCAACGCAATATCCGCCCAAGTAAAACTGTCGGACAATGCCTATGTGACGCGTCGTCGTAAAAGTCTATTTTTGGAATCGGTTCCAGGCCCAAACCAATAAGATGGCTCCACCAATCACGAAAACCACGTTGAACAATATTCCTGTTATCGCCAGAATAAACTGTTTGATCACCCAGCCCACCAATGCGCCAGCCGCACCTAGGCCAAGTGCAGGAAGCAATTCGATATCCAGTTCAAGGACTTTGCTCGCCACGACACCGACTCCAGCACCCACGATCAAAAACAAAATCAGTCCCATATGGCGTTCCTTTCCTTAAAGATTGCCAACCAATCGCCCAAAAGCGCTACTTTTTACGCCAATGCGTCGGCACAATGATTAACGCACCGATCGAAGAAAGAATGGCATTGATACCGGGTGAACGAAATCCAATGCCAAACATACGTACGAAAAAGAAGAAAAAGATCGCGCCGCCAATGCAAATGACGATGCTGGGAACAATCCCGTTGCGTGTGTAGCCGCTTTTCTCGGACGCATAGCCGATAACACCTGCGATCACCATTGTGCCGTATAACGTAAAAAACATGTCAGTTCCCTTTCATAATACGGCCCGTTTCCAACGGATGGCCGCGCAAAAACACATCACGGTCCTGCGCACCTTTGCCTGCCCGCTGCGCGCGACTGATCTGCACAGCCCCCGTGCCACATGCGACTGTAAACGCGTCATCCAAAACTTCACCTGCTTGCCCGGTGCCATCAACAACACATGATCCCAGCAGTTTAACCCTACTGTCACCATACAGGCTCCATGCGCCAGGGAACGGGGAAAGTCCTCGGATTTGACGATCCACATCCTCTGCAGGCAAAGTCCAATCGATTTCAGCCTCGGCCTTGTCGATTTTTGATGCATAGGTCACGCCCGCATCCGGCTGCACCTCAGCCACCAAATTTGGCAGATCTGACAGCGCTGTCACAATCAGATCGGCACCCATTTGACTAAGACGGTCATGCAAGGCCCCTGTTGTTTCCTGCGCACCAATTTCGGTGGCCTCGCGCAAGAGGACAGGCCCTGTATCAAGACCGGCCTCCATCTGCATAATGCAAATACCAGTCTCTGCATCACCAGACATAATCGCCCGGTGAATGGGCGCAGCCCCCCGCCAACGTGGCAACAATGACGCATGGATGTTCAGACAACCCTGTTTAGGGGCATCCAGAACCGCTTGGGGCAGGATCAGACCATAGGCCACAACAACCGCAATATCAGCCTCCAAGGCCGCGAAATCGGCGCGGTCTTCTTCGGCCTTAAAGTTCTTTGGATGGCGAACATCCAAACCCAACTCAAGCGCCCGCGCATGAACGGGTGTTGGTCGATCTTTTTTGCCCCGCCCCGCTGGACGCGGCGGCTGGCAATAAACGGCTGCAATATCGTGACCCGCGGAAACCAAAGCTTCTAATACAGGTACTGAAAAATCGGGGGATCCCATAAAGACAACGCGCATAAACGACCTTTCCTGCGGCTCTGTTTGCGCACAGACATAGGCGAGCACAGGATGCACGAAAAGGGGGAAGCCCGATCAGCGGGCTAGTTTCTTGGATTTCCGGATCAACATGTCGCGCTTGGTCTTGCTAAGATGGTCAAAATACATCTTACCCGCAAGGTGGTCGATCTGGTGCTGCACGGATGTGGCCCATAGCCCGACGAAATCGCGTTCTTCCACTTCACCCGCTTCGTTCAAAAAGCGCACGGTCACCGCGCGTGGGCGGGACACTTTGGCGCTGACGCCGGGCAAGTTCGGGCTGGCCTCTTCGTGATCGCGCAATTTGACGGATGCATGCAAGATTTCTGGATTAGCCATGCGCACCGCCTGCCCGCGCTCAGAGGACGCATCCACCACCGCAAGACGCAAGGAAACTCCGATCTGGACAGCTGCAAGACCAACACCGGGCATCGCCTCCATCGTGTCGATCATGTCCTGCCAGATCCCCCGGATTTCGTCCGTAATCTCAGCGACATCCGCAGCGGCCGTTCGCAACCGTTTATCCGGCCATGGCAAACAGGGCCGTGCCGTCACGCGACCAGCTCGTATTCTGCCAAAGCCGCCGCGCGGGCGTCTGCAGCCAAATGGTCCAGCAATGTACGGCCATCCAAATGATCCATCACTTGCTGAACAACAACGGCATCTGGACCATCAAATTCTTCGACCTGACGGATCCCTTCAATGTCATAATAGACAAGAGACACACGGGTCGGGCGTTTCACCTCAACCGTGACACCGGGTACGCTCAGCGCGTTTTCTTCTTCGCAGGCCCAAACATCTGAACGCGCCTCGATCCGTGGATTGAGACAAATCAGCTCGACACTTTCGCCATCATCCCAACCGCAATCCAACACAATCACACGCTGTGACACGCCCACTTGCGGAGCCGCCAACGCGCGCGCGCCAGCCGCATACATCAGATCCAGCATCTCGCCGCCCAATGCGCCACCAAATTCGAAATCGACCACCGAAGAGCACCGTTCAGACAGCAGCTCATCTGGCCATATATGGATATGTTTTGCGATCACGCGCGGGCCCGTTCTTTTTTTAGTTTTACCATCTTACGGGTGATCATCTGACGCTTCAGCGGTTTCAGATGATCAATAAAGAGAACACCATTCAAATGGTCGATCTCATGCTGAACGCAGGTCGCCCAGAGATCGTCGAATTCCGCTTCTTGCGGATTTCCATCACGGTCAATCCAACCAACTTTGACCAGTTTAGGGCGCTCGACCTCGGCATACTGATCGGGGATCGACAAGCACCCTTCATCATACACGTTGCGTTCCTCTGATTCCGACAAAATCTCGGGGTTGAACATAATGATCGGATTAGGGGTGCCTTCATCTTCACGAACGCAGTCCATCACAATCAACCGCATAGATTTTCCAATCTGCGGTGCCGCTAGGCCAATGCCCGGCGCGTCATACATGGTTTCCAACATATCGTCGGCCAATATACGCAAATCATCGCTTAGGTCTGCGACAGGGTCACAAACCTTTTTGAGGCGCGGGTCGGGGTGAATCAGGATAGAGCGTTTCATGAAGGCCTTGCATACGCCAAGAGGGCATTTCGTGCAACTATGGCCAATGTGAGAGTCACCTCGACGACACACCGGCAATGCCAGCTTAGCAAACCCGTGTATCGCTTATAAAAAACGGTACATTTTCACGCTTGATTACGCATCCAAAGCGAAGAAAAAAGAAAGCGAACTCTACAAAGGACGCCCCAATATGACCAACCTGTTTGACGAAGTGATTCCCCGCACCGGTACGCATTCTGCTAAATGGGATATGATGGAACCGCTTTATGGTGTGTCCCCTGAAGACGGAATTTCCATGTGGGTGGCCGATATGGATTTCCGCCCACCAGCCTGTGTGAACGCCGCTGTCGAAAAAATGCTAAAGCACGGAATTTATGGATATTTCGGCGGCGATAGCGAATATCGCGCCGCAATCCAGTGGTGGATGAAAACCCGTCATGGTTGGAATATTGAAGCCGATTGGATTTCAACAACCCATGGTTTGGTCAACGCGGTTGGCCTTTGCGTCAACACATGGTCGGAAAAAGGTGACGGCGTGGTTTTGATGACCCCTGTCTATCATGCCTTTGCTCGTGTTATCGCTGCTGCCGGACGCGAAGTCGTTGAATGCGAAATGCCAATCGTTGACGGCAAATATATGATGGATTTTGACGCTTGGGATTCGCAGATGACCGGCAAGGAAACCATGCTGATCCTATGCTCTCCTCACAACCCGGGTGGACGCGTCTGGACACAGGAAGAACTGCAAGGCGTCACCGAATTTGCCAAGCGTCATGACCTGATGCTGATCTCGGATGAAATCCACCATGACCTTGTTCTGCCCGGACAAGGCAAACACATCATGATGGATAAGGTTGATCCCGATATCTCAACCCGTTTGGCGACGCTGACCTCATCAACCAAGACCTTCAACACAGCCGGCTGCCACACCGGCAATGTGATTATCAGCGACCCAAAACTGCGCGCTGAATTTCAGACCACACTGGGTGGTACCGGAATTGGACCGAACTCATTTGGTTTGCATATGGCCACAGCCGCCTATTCCCCAGAAGGTGCCGCATGGGTGGATGAACTGATCCTGTATTTGGACGGCAATTGTCAGGTTCTGGCGGATGCCATTGCTGACATTCCTGGCGCCCAAATGATGCCCATGGAATCGACGTATCTGGCATGGGTTGATTTTTCGGGCACAGGTATGACGCAAGATGAAATCAATGCACGCGTACAAGATGGCGCGAAAATCGCAGCCAATTACGGCCCAACCTTCGGCAAAGGCGGCGAACAATTCATGCGTTTCAACTTTGCCACCCCAAGATCCGTTGTCGAGAAAGCCGCAGAACGTCTGAAGACGGCCTTTGCCGATCTACAGTGATACTGGGCCGCGTTAACAAACACGGATCAGGACCATTTTCGGCCTGCGCCCTACATGGCGGACCAGGCGGCGCAGGTGAGGTCAATGACCTTGCCCGCGCCCTACACGATCAAACCGGATGTTCCATTTTGGAACCCTGGCAAAGCCAAGATAGCGTAGCAGGGCAGGTCACAGAACTGGCCGCCCAAATTCAAACGCATACAGATAGGCCCATTGCCATTTTGGGTTGGTCATGGGGCGCATGGTTGGGGTGCTTACTGACACGTGACCACCCGGATTTGGTGTCTCATCTGGTGTTAATTGGGTCGGCCCCGTTTGATGCGGAGTCACATAAATCCATCAAACCAACACGCATGGCCAAATTCAGCCCTGCCCAACTGGACGAGTTAAAGCAAATCGTCCCACATTTGTCAGACCCACAGGTCGCCCGCAGGTTTTCCGAACTTTATGAGATCTCTGATGCCTATGATCCGATTGACACGCCCCTACCCGAGGTACAGATCGACATGGATATCAACTCTGCGGTTTGGGGCGAAGCGAAACCACTGCGGGACCGTGGGGATTGGCCCACTATTCTGCGCGAAATTACCTGCCCGATCACGGCCATCCACGGTGTAGATGATCCACATCCTGCAGCCGGCGTGTTTGAAACGCTCAAGGTTGCGCAGCCGGGTACCAACACAATTTTGCTGAATAAATGTGGCCATAAACCATGGCGCGAACGGCACGCGTCTGACCAGTTTTACGATCATCTCAAGGCCATTCTGGCACTTTGAGTAACGTCACCAGCTATTTGCCACCTTCAGCTTTCGCACAAAATATTCGGCAACAATAAGGTTTGGCACCCAACAAACCCACGCAACAACTTGGTAGGCCACATCAAAGGGTACGCCAAAAATCAGTTGTGCAGGCAGCCAAAGGCGCAGCGTAACACCCGCAAAGGTTAGGCCAGCCGAACGGATCATCCATATGCGATGCAGACATGATCCCCGAAATATCGGATCTACCATCCTGAAGCGCGCCTCAAACAGATCACATGTCCTTGTTTTCGTTACGACAACACACGTCTGATTTTGCCCGCTTACGGCACCTATACTGGCGGTCTACGCAGTGACAGCGCCGTGTTATGTTCCCTTATGAACAAAAACGCGTGGGCCATCCTGACAGGGGCCCGCGCGCTGGAAATTCCGATGCCTCGTTAGGGTTAAGCAGTCAAACCTTCTGGCTCTGCCAATCCATTCATACGGCAACATGCCGTCACCGTATTGGCCAGCAGGCAGGCGATTGTCATCGGCCCAACACCGCCAGGAACAGGTGTGATAGCGCCGGCGACATCTGCGCAGCTATCAAAATCACAATCGCCGACCAGACGGGTTTTACCTTCGCCTTTTTCAGGCGCGTCAATCCGGTTGATACCAACATCGATCACAACCGCGCCCGGTTTGATCCAATCCCCTTTGACCATTTCAGGACGGCCCACAGCGGCTACAACGATGTCGGCACGACGCACGACATCTTCGATATCTTGCGTGCGGGAATGTGCGATGGTGACGGTGCAGCTATCGCGTAAAAGCAGATTTGCCATCGGTTTGCCAACAATGTTGGAGCGACCAATCACAACTGCGTTTTTGCCTGACAAAGATCCCAGCTGGTCGCGCAATAGCATCAAGCAGCCAAGAGGCGTGCAAGAAACCATGGCTTTTTGACCTGTTCCCAGCAGGCCAACATTGGAAATGTGAAACCCGTCCACATCCTTGGCTGGGTCAATCGCATTGATCACCAGATCTTCATCCAGATGTTTAGGCAGAGGCAATTGCACCAAAATCCCATGGACTGCGGGATCTGCATTCAACTGGTTCACAATCGCCAACAAATCAGCCTCTGACGTATCCGCAGGCAGCTTGTGCTCATATGAATTCATTCCGGCCTCAACCGTCTGCTTTCCCTTGGATCGCACATAGACTTGGCTGGCTGGGTCTTCACCCACCAAGACCACCGCCAATCCCGGTGTAATGCCGTGCTCCGCTTTTAGACGTGCCACGTGATCAGCAATCTGAACGCGCAGATCTGCGGCAAAGGCTTTGCCATCAATCAATGATGCGGTCATCGGTATCTCCTTGGATCGGCCATCTGAGTCGCGGGCAACCTATGCCAGCCAGCCACATCACTCAACGCGAAGAAGCAGCACATTTCCCACCAATTGCGACCTAAACGCGTGAAACCTTGGCAAAAGTTTCCGATCAGAGACCGCTTTTCGCGCTCAGCAACGCGTTGTGATGCGCCCAAGGGCGCTGGTCTGGGATATGCAACCGCAACCGATCGCCGATTTTCAAGGTTCCAGGACGTTCGACCCGCGCGACAATCCCGCGCAGACCTTCGGCCGCACTTTTATAAGACCGACCAAACCCCCGATGATGCTGATTGATCGTTTTGGCCGGGAAAAGGCAGGGGCGGTTGTTCAGGTCAGCGACCAATGTCGTTCCATCCTCGGCTTGCAGCCGTGAAGATGTTGGGATGTAGGAAAAATCCGGAATGCCTTGCAGTTGGATGGAAACGCCCAACCATTCAGGGTTTAGCGCGTCCAGCCCCATTTTGGCCGCTACAGCCGCGGTTTCATCAGCACAGTTCAGCGAAAGCGGGCGTGCATTGGCCACTTCGGTGCCTTTGGGATGTTGCGATGTGAAACGTTCACAGGATGCCCGCGTTAAACCGCTATGCACGTCCGCCTCGCAGCCGCCCCAACCGACCTGCATCTGTTCTAGCGGTTCGGTCACGATTTCTGGCGCGTCACGATGTGGGACATAGCCAAGCCATGTAATCGTTGCATAATAATCAGTTGGCATCAAAACGGGCATTCGGTGCTCCAAAGAAAAAGGCAAGGTTTCACCCCTGCCTTCTAACGTCTCAATATTTTCCCGCCAACGGCAAGATGAAAATTTATGATGTTTCAGGCTCTAAATCGCCATCATCTGCTGGCTTTGCCTTCGGCTTAGTCTTTGGAATAGCAGTCAGGCTGGGCGTTTCACCTGCAGCTGTTCCGCCATCTTCGTCATCATTTGCATGAGGGGGATCACCGCGCATTACGCGTTCGATTTCCTCACCGGTCAGGGTTTCGTATTCGAGCAAGCCTTGGGCAAGACGTTCGAATTCTTCCTTATTGTCTTCGATGATCTGATATGCACGCTCATAGGCCTGATCGGTGAAGCGTTTCACCTCTTCCTCGATCAGTTCTTTGGTTTGGGCGCTCACGGACAGACCTGCCGTGTTGCCCTGATATCCTTCATGCGCCTCGGCATAATCGATATTGCCAACACGATCCGACATACCCCAACGCATCACCATCGCACGTGACAAGCTAGAAGCCTGCTGAATATCACCCGCGGGACCATTGGACACATTGCCTTCACCAAAGGTGATGATTTCTGCAGCCTTACCCGCCATCGTCATAGCCAGCTTTTCGTGACATTCATCTTTGTGGAAATTCAGGCGATCCATTTCTGGTAGGCTCATCACCATGCCCAAAGCGCCGCCGCGTGGGATGATTGTCGCCTTATAAACCGGATCACATTTCGGCAGTTTCATACCAACCAAAGCATGGCCGGCCTCGTGATAGGCGGTCATTTTCTTTTGCTCGTCGGTCAAAACCATAGACCGGCGTTCGGCACCCATCATGACCTTGTCTTTCGCCTGTTCGAAATCGATCATGGTCACATGACGACGTCCAACACGGGCCGCCATCAACGCCGCCTCGTTCACAAGGTTCGCCAAATCCGCACCAGAAAACCCTGGCGTTCCGCGGGCTATAATGCGCAGATCCACATCAGGACCCAGCGGTGTTTTGCGCGCATGTACGTTCAGGATCTTTTCGCGACCTTTGATATCAGGGTTCGGCACGGTGACCTGACGGTCAAAACGGCCCGGACGCAGCAAGGCAGGGTCCAGAACATCACGACGGTTGGTTGCCGCCACGATGATAACACCTTCGTTCGCTTCAAAACCATCCATCTCGACCAGCAATTGGTTCAGTGTCTGCTCGCGTTCGTCGTTACCACCGCCATAACCTTGGCCACGGGCACGGCCCACCGCGTCGATTTCGTCGATAAAGACGATACAAGGAGCGTTTTTCTTGGCCTGTTCAAACATGTCGCGGACACGGGATGCACCCACACCGACAAACATCTCAACAAAGTCAGAACCGGAAATTGTAAAGAACGGCACACCCGCCTCGCCCGCAATCGCGCGCGCCAGCAGGGTTTTACCCGTACCGGGAGGGCCAACAAGCAATGCGCCTTTTGGAATTTTACCGCCAAGACGCGAAAATTTCTGAGGGTTGCGCAGGAATTCTACGATTTCTTGCAGTTCGTCTTTGGCTTCATCAATACCGGCAACATCGTCAAATGTGACGCGGCCGTGTTTTTCCGTCAGAAGCTTGGCTTTGGATTTGCCAAACCCCATTGCGCCGCCTTTGCCGCCACCTTGCATACGGTTCATGAAATAGATCCATACACCGACCAGCAAAAGAACAGGGAAGATCGAGAACAGGAACGCCTGCAAGCCAGACTGCGCCTGCGCTTTTGCGCTGAAAGGCACGTCGCGCTCGATCAACAACTCGGTCAATTCGGCATCTGCCGGTTTGATCGTGTCAAATTCCTGATTGTCCTTGGTGCGGTAGATGACCTTTTCACCGTTGATTTCGACATCAACGACCTGATCATTTTCAACCGCATCCACAAATTCGGAATAGTCTGAATCATTCGCGGCCAAACTCGGGCTGCGATTGAACAGGCTGAACAAGGCCAGCGTCATGAAAATAAGGACAACCCAAAAGGCGATATTACGAGAGTTGTTCAACGATGTTCTCCATCAACAACGGGAAAGGGTCGCGCCCCGAAGGCCGCGTAGTGCTTGGATGTAACATAGAGAACCTTTCGCCCGGTTCAATGCGAATCCGGAAAAGCACTCTGATCACCTAAAATTAGATTTGTTTCGCGTAGCAAAAAATCAATACCCAGATCCACTCCAAGCGCGGGACACGCCAGCAGTGTATCGTCTTGCCATAGCGCTGGTAGGCTACGGGCACTGGCATGGGGCGGGGCATTATCCGGCTTTTTAGCAATTTGTTCCCAACCGATTTGACCAAGTGCAGCAATCGTAGACCCATCAGGCGGCGTGCCGACCAAGGACCAACGCCCATCCCAAATGGCACCATGTTCGGCCTTAACCTCTTGATCTGAAAGGGCTGTCAATTCACGCCAAAGGCGTAGATCCGCTCCCATGGCGCGGGCCTCACACCCGGACAACGTGCCACCGCCGCCAGATAACAAGCGTTCCAACAGATCCTCCAGCGCGCGCAGACGTGGACGATAAGGTTCGCCAGAAACAAATTGCAACCCTGCGGCCAAAAGGCGCAGCTGAAGTTCCACACTTAAATGCGCGAATCCTTCACGCGCAATGATCACATCTCCGCTATCCTCATCGATACGGATAAAACGGATGGCTGCATCTTCTGCTGCGTCTTGCAAAGCTTGGCGTGCACGCGTCAGACGTTGTGCAGTCGCCGCCAAAAGATCCACGCCAAACCCTTCGGTTTCCAGTAAAGGCAACAATTTGCGGATTCTAGCACGATCATACGCGTCGTTTTCATTTGTCGGATCTTCGACCCAACAGCCTTTCAACACCCGTAAATAATGCCGCAGATCCTGCCGTGGCATGTCTAAACAAGGACGAATCACATCAAAATACTCAATGCGATCCACTTGCGCCGGTAGCACGCCATCATAATCCAATGGGTCAGCCTGATCTGTAACCGGCCTAATCCGCCGCCGGGCCTGCATGGCAGACAAGCCATCGACGCCCGACCCCCGTTTGAGGCGCATCAAAAAGGTCTCAGCGACATCATCGCGCGTATGGGCCATTAGAACGTGGCGCAAATTGCCCCGCCACTGATCAATCAAAGACAGCCGCGCCCGCCGTGCGGCATCCATCACATTGCCACGCCCATCCCAATGCCAGCGCAGGGTGGCATGGGGCCAGCCCAATTCAGCACACGTGTCTGACACAAGAACCGCTTCATCTGCGCTTTCAGGTCGCAACCCGTGATCAATGGTAACGACCCATAACTTAACCCCCCAGATGTGGGACCAATTATGCGCCAATGTCAGCATGGCCATGGAATCTCCACCGCCTGATACAGCAAGGCCGATTTCATCTGGGAAATCCGGGCCAAGTAAATGCCCCATAGCATCGGCAAACTGAACGTCCAGGCCGTTTGAATGCATATTGGAATGTGCTGCCGAGGCCATTAGGAACAATTCAGGCGGTCTAGGCTGGCCTGCGCCCGCGTGACATAGCCATCCTCGGGATAGCGCCGTTCAACCTCTGCCAATGTGACACAGGCCTCATTCGTACTACCTAGACCGGCCAAAGCATCGCCAAGACGCCAAAGCGCCTCTGGTGCGGATTGCGCATCGGGATAGTCCGAATAGGCCCGCAAATACCGTCTGGCCGCTTCTTTTGTATTGCCCAGCCCCGCCAAAGCGCGCCCTTCGCCAACCAATGCTGTCGGGAAAAGTGGACCACCGGGATAGGTTTCACGATAGATTTCAAACAGGCTGGCGGCCTTGGCAAAAGCAGCACTGCTTAACGCGGCCATCGCAGCTTCAAAATCTGTTTTTTCCAGCTCGGCCAGTTCAGGTTCGCCGTCTACAGTTTCAAGCTGAGGCGCGATCTGCGCAGGTTCCGCCGCAGCAACACCACCAAGCGGATCAGGTAGATCGGATAATGATTGCGTATCACATTCCGCATCCAATTCGCACAGACGCCATTGCAAATCGCGAATGCGATATGCGCCATCGCGTGCAACACCTTCAACGATATGTTCCAACTCTTCGACCTTGGCCGTCATGCGTTGGAGGGCGGTTTCAATGGCAACCACCCGATCCAGTGGAATGCCAGACAAATCCTCGGAACTGGCCGAACCACTTGGGATCAATTCAGCCCGTAGGCGCGCCAATTCACGTTTGTAGAGATCAAGATCTGCCTGAACATCGGCCAGAGTATCCGCCTGCCCCAATGCAGGACAGGCCAGGCCGAACACAGTCAGGCCAAACAACATGGATTTGAAAGCGCGCCCGCGCGTCATCATCTTAGCTCAACGCCCCCAATGAAATAATCGTCACGGCACGACGGTTCTTGGCATAACACGCCTCTTCGGAACAAATTTCAATCGGACGCTCTTTGCCATATGAAATGAATTTCAGACGGTTTGACGCGATCCCACGGGACACCAGATACTCCATCACCGCATTGGCGCGACGCGCACCTAGGGCAAGGTTGTATTCACGCGTACCTTGTTCATCCGCATGACCTTCAATCACGGCCAAATAATCTGTGTTGGCCAGTAGCCATTGTGCCTGACCATCCAGCGTGGCCCGCCCTTCAGGTGTCAAAGTGGATGTGTCCACCGCAAACAACACGCGATCCCCAACAGCCTGTTGGAAATATAGCGGCGAACTTGGGTCATTGGCGCTGCCAGGAACGATCCCTGCGTCAAAACCGCCGGCTCCATAGCCATCCGCGCCATACGCGTCATTGTTATTGCCAAACCGATTGGCATTGGCACAGGCTGACAGGCCGAGAACGGCCACCAGCAAAATAGATTTTGTTACATAAGTCATATGACTGTCCTGCTCATTATATTTTTATCTTTTATACCACCAAAGACCGTCTGAAGATATGCTTCGCGTTGGCCCTTAGCGGCGTTTTGCCCATATTTTCGCGCAATCGTGATGCACGTTTGGCACATAATTACTGCAACGGTCCCCAGCTTGCATCAGATCCGCCATCAGGGGTGCGCAATTTTTTCAAATTCCGACCCGAAATGTCCACAGAATACAAACCTGATGCGCCCTGCGCACCTTGGGTTTCTCGGCTGAACATAATGACACGACCATTGGGCGACCATGTGGGGCCCTCATCCAAGAAGGACGCGGTCAGCAGCCGCTCCTGAGTGCCGTCAACACGCATCACCCCGATATGGAACCGCCCCTTATTTTGCTTGGTAAAGGCAATCTGATCCCCTCGTGGGGACCAAACGGGCGTACCATAGCGGCCGTCGCCAAAGCTGATCCGTGTGGGTTCGCCGCCTTGGGCTGGCATAATGTAAATCTGTTGGCTACCTGATTGATCGCTTTCAAACACGATTTGGCTGCCGTCAGGTGAAAAGCTGGGGGCCGTTTCGATTGCCGGACCAAAGGTCAACTGCCGCGTTGCACCGCTAGCGACATCCATCGCCCAGATATCGGTGTTCGATCCATTTGTGACAGAATAGATGATACGACTGCCATCAGGTGAAAAGCGGGGCGCAAAGCTCATCAATCCCGGTGTTGTCGGCAAGATGCGGGACTGAACGGCACCAACATCCAAAACATGAACGCGCGGCGCGCCGGTTTCATAAGATGTATAAAGCACACGGCGGCCATCCGGGGAAAAGCGTGGCGCCAGCACGATTGAATCAGAATTGGTCAAATACTGAACATTTGACCCGTCATAATCCATAATCGCCAAACGCTTTTTACGATCATCCTTGGGCCCCTGTTCCGACACATAGACAACGCGACTGTCGAAATAGCCGCCTTCCCCAGTCAGACGGGCATATACTTGGTCTGCAACTTTGTGGGCCAAACGCCGCCAACCACCGGCAGGAGCCGCAAATTGCATCCCCTCGCCCATTTGCGAGCCAGAAAACACATCCCAAACACGGAATTTTACGATCACGCGCCCCTGACCATCAACATCAACCGCACCCGTGATCAAGGCCTGCGCATTAATCGCCTTCCAATCAGCAAATTGTACCGGGCTTTCAAAGCTGGTGATTGTGGAAATATGTGCACTTGATTGGATCGCCCGAAACAGGCCCGTCCCTGTAAGGTCGTCATGAATAACTTGTGTAATCTGTTGCGCCTGTGCCTGCGCATCAAGAGAGGTGGCCACAAAAACCGGTGCCGCATACGGCAGCGGTTCGACAACCCCTTCTGTGACCGTAATGCGCAGCGGTTCTTGTGCCTGCGCAACGAAAGCGTTCAGACCAGCGAACACCGCAATTAGTCCTGCGAATAGAGTGTGCTTCATCCGTTAAGCGCCCCTCCATGGGCCTGCCTGTATCTCCGGTCTGATGCCGGTTCTAGAGCGTTATACAGACAGAATTGCGCGACGTTAACCATGAGGAACGGGGAAAAGGCAATCTTTCGCGCATTTTGACACAATGCGCTTAAAGGATGTGAGCAAATATTGCGAAAAGGCATTTTGAACCGACCCAGAGATTTTTTAGCCAGCTCATCGCCCACATTCCTAGCACATTACCTAAATTGCATATTCGCAGGATCAAAGGTCAGGACAATAGATTTCCATTGTTCATATTTTTCTTCAGGCAACGCATAACCTTGGGCCTGACAGGACAACAACGCGCGGCGGGCGGCATCAAAGGCGACACTTTGGGCCGACGCACTGCCAGACGACGCCGCGTTCAACGCGATGGAATTTTCGACAACACGTCCATCAGGTTCCATATCAAAGGCCAGTTCAATCGTAATCCCCGCCGCTTCTGACCCAACATTGACGTTCCAACAGGATTGCACCGAAATCTGGAACCCGTGCATTTCGCTTTGCGTCAATGGCGGCCCAAGATCGGGGGCCGCTGTGCCGCCCGTGCTATCATTCAAAATACCAGCCAGCACATCATCAATGGCAGAACTTGTATCAGACGGTTCAGGTTCAGCGCTTGCCACGTCCGGTTCTGCCGTCGGCTCTGGTGTTGCTGTTTCAGTCTCAGTCGGGCTTGGCAGCGTTGGCCGGTTCGGACGAGATGCCGGCCGCTGGGACGCGTTTGGTGCCGAAGATGGTTCTTCCGCTTCGGTCACAATCTCGGTCGCGGTTTCTGGTGGCGCGGCGGCCTCAGTGTTTTCTTCTGCAACTTGATCGGTTTGCGCATCTGGGCTGGTGGCCTCTTGCACTTGCTCGGCCTCTGAAATGTCTTGTTCAGGTGCTTCTTGCACCTCGGACGCCACACGTCGCGCAGGTCGCGGCACCGGACGTGCCGAAGTTTCAGGCGCATGGATGACAGGGGCGGCAGGCGGTGCTGATACCTCGGGTGCGGGCGTCGGTTCTGGCACCGGCGCAGGTGTCGGCTGTGCAATAGGTTCAGGTGCGGGCTCTGGCACTGGTTCTGGAGCGGGCGCAGGCGTCGGCTCGGGGATCGGTTCGGGCTCCGGTGCGGGCTGAGGGGCCGGTTCAGGATCGGGCAAGGGTGCTGGTTCTGGAGCGGGTTCAGGATCTGGAACAGGTTCTGGAGCGGGCGAAGACGCATCCTGCGCAAACAGCGCATCGAATTCCGCCTCTGACAGAACCACCACATCAGAGACTTCCGGTTCATCCGGTAGGTTTGAAAACACCCGCCCGAACAGTATCCCGAAAAGCACCAGACCATGCAGGCCCAGCGATATTTTGACCCAACGCGACATGTCAGGCCTACCCGTCCTGACCGTTCAGCGTGGGACCACCCACATCCGTGACCAGACCGATGGATGAAAATCCGCCCGCATTCAACGCCCCCATGATCTCGGCAACCGTTTCATAGGACACAGATCCATCCGCACGTAGGAAAACCCGATCATCGGATCGTTCTGCTGCGATGGCGCGCAAGCGATTCACCAAATCAGCGCGATCCACTTCGGTCGTCTGGATCAGTACGCCCCCATCAGCCGTTATCGTGACAGACAAAGGTTCTTCCGTTTCTACAGGCAGCGCCGAGGCTGCGCTTTGGGGCAATTCAACAGGGACGCCAACGGTCAGCAAAGGTGCCGCGACCATAAAGATGATCAACAGCACCAGCATGACATCAACAAACGGCGTAACGTTGATTTCCGACATGGGCTGACTGCCGCCACGTCCACCACCGCGACGCCGCCTCCGCGTGCCACCACCACTGGAAGATTTGACTACTCCTGCACCCATCGATCAGCCGTCCAACTGGCGGGATAGGATTGTGGAAAATTCATCGGCGAAGGTTTCAATACCACCTACGATCCGATCGCTATCGGCAGAGAATTTGTTGTAAAAGATCACAGCCGGAATCGCCGCCAACAGGCCCAGCGCCGTGGCGAACAGTGCCTCCGCAATCGGGCCTGCGACAACCTCTAATGACGTGCTTTGCTGCTGAGAAATGCCAACAAATGCATACATGATACCCAAAACCGTTCCAAACAGGCCGATAAACGGCGTGATCGATCCGATTGTGGCCAAAACGTTCAATCCGCGCTGCAGGCTTTCGGCCTCTTTCTGAATAGCCACATCCATAGAGCGATCAATCCGGGCATGCGCACCGGGGATCAACCCACCATCCTGACGATGCGAGCGCTGCCATTCAATCATGCCAGCACAGAACACTTTTTCGCAACGACCTTTCGGGTCTGGACCCAGTTGATCAAACAGTTCATCCAACGGGTCGCCTGACCAAAAGGCTTCATCAAAGACACGTGCCTCTTTTCGGGCTTTGCGAAACGTGAAGACTTTTTCCAAAATGATAGCCCAAGACCAAACCGACGCTGCGATCAGCATCAGCATGACCAATTTGACCGTAAATGTGGCGTGCCAGAAAAGGCCCCAAATCGAGATATCGCCGTCCATAATGTGATCTTTCCGCTCTTGTCTTGCCGGCCTGTTTCAGGCTCATAGTTTGCGCTTATTGCTCAAACTCTAGGGCAAATGCAGGGGAAAGGCTATAAGCTTGGCGCATGATGCGCGCGGAATTGCCCGACGGCACAAAGCGCGCCCTAAACAGGTCACCCTAATGCAGCTTTTGACGCAACTCGGCCGGCAGACGCGTCGGCTGCCCGTCGGTTGTTGCGCAAACAACGGTCACTTCTGCTTGAAACAGCAGATCTTTGCCCCGCCAAACCTGTTGATCCAAAATCAGGCGCGCGCCCGTGACGGTCTTCGTCAGTGTTCGCACCTCTAGGTTTTCCTGAAAATGGGCCGAGCCCAAATAATCCGCTTCGATCCGCCGAACCACAAACACCTGCCCTGCCTCGCGCAATGCTGTTTGATCCACGCCCATCGCCGCGACCCAGTCAGAGCGCGCCCGTTCGATGAATTTCAAATAATTGGCGTGATACACAATCCCAGCCATATCCGTGTCTTCGTAATAAACGCTGATGGGAAAAGAATGCATGCCCTGCCTCCGGTATTTTGAACCGCACCATGCTGTGCCGCCCTTCGAATGGCAAGAGGCCCTGCCCTTACTACTTTCGTGCCTAGAGACGGAATTCGATCTGTGGCGCGTATAAAGACTATGTTGGCGCACGGAGGCTGCGTTCTGGTGATCGTCACAAGGAGACACATAATGAAGTTGGCACACGCAGTCCTTGGCGCCTCATGCATCGCCATTGTAGCAGGCATAGGTTTCAGCACAGTCATCCTGGCACAATCAGGCCCAACACCCCAACAAGACAATCTTGCCAATGGCCCTCGCGTGCCGGGGCCCTACGGCCCTATGAGCGCATCAGACGCCAATCGCGACGGGCAGGTGACGCGGGCCGAGATGGAGCACTTTGTGTCAATGGGGCCTGAACGTCAGGTTGGAATGGTTGCCTATTTTGACAGATATGACGCGAATGAAGACGGGGTTTTGACAGATCCTGAACTGGCCTTGGTCGATCCCCCCTTTGCCTTTGACGGCAGTGATTTAAACGCCGATGGCATTGTCGCGCGAACAGAGGTCGAAGCTTACGTTGGCGAACGCCTGTATCGTCAAATGAATTTGTTGGATTTCTTTGATTTAGTAGATCTCAATGCGAATGGAATAGTGACTGAAAACGAAATGATCGTGGCCCAAAAATCAGGACAACTGCCGATCGAAGATCTGTAAACAACGCCTGAGAAAATTTGCCTGAATGGAGTCAAAATGTCCCAAACATCATGCCGAACTTGGAGTATCCTCTTTACAGCAACGCTGATGATTGCGGCCCTGACTGATCCGATTTGGGCACATGACAATCATTGTCAGGCGATCACACAGTCTGTTGCAGATGCCGGTTTTGAAGACCGGGTGGCAGTAACCTGCGAAGATGATCATGCGTTGATCACATCCGACACCTATCCACACCATGCGAAGATGACAGGCATTGTAAACACCAATGAACAGGTACCCGTGCCAGCCCAGTATAGCGCCCCAATCATTTTTTCGCCCACGTTGGGTGAGACCCCTTTGACACGCGATGCGGCTTTGGGTGTAGCGGTAAATGGTGTGCCAATTTATGACTATACCGCTGGGGGCGAGATGTCTCAGGAAGATCTAGCACATCATCAAGCCCGACATGACACATTGCAAACGGGGCAGTTGGATATATGTGGCGGCCATGCTGGGCGCGGGGATGATTATCACTATCACGCTGAGCCCACCTGCATGATTGAACAGATGGATAATACCGCAGAAAATCCCATCATCGGCTGGGCCTTTGACGGCTATCCAATCTATGGACGCCTTAACCCCGACGGATCCGAAATCGCCCCCGGGGATTTGGATATATGTAACGGTCAGGCCGATGACACCTATGGCTATCGCTATCACACCTCCGCCGATGCGCCCTATATTGTGCAATGCCTGATGGGCGATGTGCCAAACTTTAACCAGCTGCTAAGAGTGCGCCCACTAAGTGCCAAAAACGGTCAAGACGTCGAACCCGGCCGCCCCCCTCAGGGTGGTGTTGAAGATTTGTTTTATAACGAAGGCACCAACGGTCATCGCCACATGGAATACACCTATCAGGGAGAAAGCTATTTCATTCACTATGCCCCCAGCGACGAAGATGGCTGTTACAGTTTTGAAACGAAAACCGTGACCAATTCAGGCGTAGTTCACAACGGTACCTATTGCCGCTAGGCGCAGCATTCAGGGCGCAACAATGCGGAATGTGTTCTGGCGCAAAAAATGCCGGTCACGGAGCATCCGCAAGAAACCGTCGCCGCCAATCCGCATTCACTGCGTCAGCTAATTTTGCGACCGGCGGCTCTTCACCATCTGGCAGCCTATAGGTCAGGCCCAATGCAGCCAGCACTTTGTCACGGGCCCCAAACGGATCTTCGGACAACGCGTCATAGGTTAATTGAAGGGGCGTGATGTGTTGCTCTGAAAACCATGTTTCCCATTGCTCATCCATCACAGTGAAATCCGCCACCTGTGCAGCAAGGGCTGCGCGATCAAAGACAGGTTCCACAGGAGCAGACAACCGTTCGATTTCGCGCCCATCTGGTGCCTTGTGCCAAAGACCAGATTGTTCAGCTTTCACATATGAAATGGCCTGATCCAATTTATCTGATCGCGTCAGATGCACAAAAAGCGTCTTGCCAAATGCCGCTTCGATGCGGGCAAGATCCGTGTCAGCCTTGGGGAAAAGCAGTGCCAATTGGGACATGAAGAACGCAAAGCTATGGCGCTGCAGGCGCAAGGCAAACACATCCCCCTGTCCTTTTCCATATGCGATACCAGCGGCAACTGCGGCATGCGTTGCGTCAAGGTCGTTTGGAAAATCAGAGCGCGCCAAATCATAGGCGTCTAGCCAGCTATTCAATGAGGGGCGGTGAAAATGAGATCCGGGATGCCCTGCCAATTTCGTGCGCCGCAGCATATGGCACAGCAAGGTACTTCCGCTGCGCGGGCTGGTGCAGATGATATAGGAGTTATATTGCAAGATATATCCATTCCCATGACAGGTCGCATTGCCACTTGAACATAAAGGGGCGGCTATGCAAGGTCAGCGCGTCGCCTTGTTTGATTAACAAAGTGTGATTGACGTGTGCAAATGTTAGGATGTTGACATGAATTGGGATCTTTCCGCGCAACCGCAAATCGTTCAGACGGTGTTTTCCTATCTGTTCAGTGCGTGGGATGTGTCCAAGGAATGGCTGACCTCTCCTGCAGCGTGGTCGCAATTTGGTCTTTTGGTCGGTGCCTTTGTCTTGGCTTGGCTGCTTAGCAAAAAGCTGCGCCCCTTTCTAGAAAACCTGCTGACCCCACCTGAAGAGGCCCGCAATATTTTCGCACAAGGCAAACGGTTCTTGCTGACTTTTGTGCCCTTATTGCTGCCTGTTCTGGCCTTTTTATTCACCGCAATTGGCGAACAGATGACGCGGGCCCTGTTTGGGTCCGGCGCGGTCATTGCATTGGGCAAACGTGTCTTTCTGTTTTTGGCGGCCCGCGCATTGGCCACAGAAATCATTCAAGACGGATTTCTAAAGGTTCTGGCCAAATACATCCTATTGCCCATCATGGCGCTTTATGCGCTTGGCCTATTGGATTTCATGACGGTCAAATTGAACGAGACCACGATTGAGATGGGGAATATTTCCTTTTCAGTCATGTCCCTTGTGCGCGGTGTGATCGCTGGATCGATCCTGTTTTGGCTGGGCCGTTGGTCCAATGACCAGACCGGCACCTATATTCAGAAACAAGACGAAATGCGACCAGCTGCCAAACAGCTGGCAGTGAAAGCAGCGGAGATTGCCATTTTCGGCCTGTGTTTCGTTCTGCTGATGAGCATTATGGGCATCCCCTTGGATTCTCTGGCAGTTATGGGCGGTGCAATCGGTGTTGGCTTGGGCTTTGGTCTGCAAAAGATCGCATCAAACTATATCTCTGGCGTAATCCTATTGCTTGAAGGTCAAGCGACGGTGGGTGACTTTGTCGAGCTGGACAATGGCATGTCAGGCACAATCGTACAGACCACAGCACGTGCCATGATTTTGGAAACATTCGACGGGCGCTGGATCGTGGTGCCGAATGAGGATTTCATCACCACCCGTGTGATCAATTATTCTGATCAGGGTTCCAGCAACCGATATGAGGTGCCGTTTTCCGTCAGCTATAAAACCGACATTAACAAGGTCCCCGACATCATCGAACAAGCGGTGTCCAAACATCCCGAAATCGTCAATGATCCGTTCCCACCAGATTGCGAATTGCGCGGCTTTGGGGATAGCGGCGTGGATTTTGCGGTCGAATTCTGGGTCAACGGCATTGATGATGGCAAACATAAATACTCATCAGATGTGGCGTTTTTGATTTGGAACGCTCTGAAAGAGCATGACATCGAAATCCCTTATCCGCATCGCGTCGTCGAAATGCGTCAGGTCACCGATTAACATGCGAGCACTTGTTATTGGCGGCGGGCCAGCCGGATTGATGGCCGCAGAACGGTTGTGCGCAGCCGGGGTACAGCCGGTTGTGGTAGAGGCCAAACCATCCCTTGCCCGTAAATTTCTAATGGCGGGAAAATCAGGTTTAAACCTGACGAAAATGGAACCTTTGGATCGGTTTCTGTCCCATTATGACCAGCCTGAACTGGCACCTATGATCCGCGCGTTTACCCCGGAAGATATGCGTGACTGGGCCGAGGATCTCGGGCAAAGCTGTTTTACAGGATCGACAGGGCGCCTTTTTCCTAAGGCGATGAAAGCATCCCCTTTGCTGCGTGCATGGATTGGGCGGTTGAACAAGGCCGGCTGTTCATTCCGCACCCGTTGGCGCTGGTCTGGATGGCAAGACGGGGCGTTCGCCTTTGACACACCAGAGGGCACACAAATCTTGCGCCCAGATGTCTGCGTTTTGGCCCTTGGCGGCGCATCCTGGGCCCGTCTGGGATCGGATGGTGCGTGGGGCAAGTGTTTGGCGGAACGCGGTATCGATCTGACACCCTTTCGCCCCTCAAATGTTGGTGTTTTGGTCAACTGGTCTAAACACATGGCCCCACATTTTGGGGCACCGTTGAAAAACATCCGCCTCAGTGCTGGCCGCATCAGCCACCGGGGCGAGGCCGTGATTTCAGCCCGCGGGCTTGAGGGCGGCGGGGTCTATCCGCTATCCCCGGAATTGCGCAATGACGCACCATTGCGGTTGGATTTACTACCAGATCTCGATCTGGCGACGCTGACTAGGCGCTTGTCTAAGCCACGCGGTAAAACCAGCATGGGATCATTTTTGCGCAAAACCCTCAAATGGCCCGCACAGGCACAGGCCCTGCTAATGGAATGCGCCCGCCCTTTACCGGCCCAGCCACAGGATCTTGCTGCTCAAATCAAAGATTTACACATCCCTTATTCAGCCTTGCGCCCTATGGATGAAGCGATATCGACCGTAGGCGGCGTACCCTTTTCTGAACTGGATGACGGCTTGATGTTGCGCAACATGCCCGGCGTTTTCGTCGCGGGCGAAATGATAGATTGGGACGCCCCCACCGGTGGCTATCTGCTGACGGCTTGCATGGCCACGGGCCGTTGGGCAGGCGATCATGCGGTGAGGTATTTAAACGGGTCGAAGTCATTTAGTGGGGAATAAATCAGGATCCATACATCATTCCATTGCGTTCCAATAGAACAAACAATCTGAAGGTGACCAGTCCGGGAAACTCAGACGAGATCGACATTCTTAGCTTACCACGATCTGGAATTTTTTATCCCCTACGCATGTTAGATCTCCAAACGCTGACCGATTGTAGTATCGGTCAGATCCAAGTTCTGGTGCAATAGGCCAAAAGGAAACGCGCGTATGGTCATCGTTCTGAACGGATATCCCGGCGTCGGCAAACTGACAATCGGGCGCACCTTGGCTGAACTGCTCCAGGGCAAGCTGTTGGATATCCACACGGTCTACAATCTGAGCTTTGCTTTGACCGAATTCAGATCGCCTCTATTCTGGGACACAGTTGGCCGGGTGGAACAGATCGCGCATGAGCTTATCGTTAACTTGCCCAGCGAGGTGCCTGTTGTTTTTACTACCGTACTGACCAATACGACCGAACGAGAGCAAACAGAATGGGCCAAGCTGATCGGCCTAGGCCGGGCGCGGACGCCTTTTTGTGTCGCCCATATCAGCTGCGATCTAGAGGAAAACATACGTCGCATCACATCCCCGGGCCGCGATTCCAGTCGTAAACCGCGTGATCCCGAAATGGCCCGGCGCAATCAAGACAGGGCCAAACCGTTGGCGGCGGAGGAAGCTGACCACCTGCTAGACCTAGACACAACTGGCATGACAGCAGATGCGGCCGCGCAGGCAATTTTTGACTGGGTACGGACCCTGTAAAACGCAGCCCGTCGATTTTGGCATTTTTGCGTGTCACACCCAATCCACGCTTTGCCCATGCGGCCCAGTCCAAGCGATGGTTTCGCCATTCCGGGTCAGACGGAACCGGGTTTCGTTCGACCGATCCGCAGCCGTCGCGAATTGTGGAAAGATGCGGGGTCCTTCATTTGCCAGCCAAATCGCATCGGACGCCAACATCTGATCTGCAAAAGCGTCGCGCACAGATTGATTAGAAATATAGCTCAGCACAGCCGTGTGAAAGACAACCAGTGTCGCATCCTTTGGGGCCTCGTTCATCAAGGGCGCAAGATCGCATGTCAGATCCCCCCTGACGACACGCGGTTTTGCAGATTTGGCTGTTTTAATGGCAGCACGCAACCGCATCAGACGATCCGTGTCTTCAGGCCAGACCAGTGTTTGAAGCCAAGCCATATCCTCACAATCACCCACATCCAGTGGGTTCAGATCCAGCCCAGCGCGCCAGACAATATCTGGATGTTTCACAGGTAAAGGCGTGTTTTCTGAAGCTGAGCACGGAAAGGCTGGGGAACCCGGCAATCCCTTCTGCCCCCAATCATACCCATAGAGATCGGGTAACAGGCATAGGCCCGCACTGGCCCCGACCTCAATCAATGCAATCGGCCCCTCAATCTGGGCCAATGCGGGCATCAAACAGGCACAGCGCCCCGGTTCGTTGGTTTGCGTGCTGCGTGTCATCATCACATCCGCAGTTTTAGAACCATGGGCGTTTAGCACGTCATCACATTGGTCTGCCGATACCACCTGGCCCGTCACGTGACGCATAGCCGCAAAGAACAGATTGGGCTGCTGTCGCGCTGTTGGCAATGTGGTCAAAAACGCCAAAGCCGCCGAGCTGCCAGCAACATGCCTAGCCAATTCTTCATAGATCGGCGAACGCCCGTGTGCCTCGATCGTCGCAAAACGAAGATATCGCGTGATGATGTCGTGGGTCATTGATCGGTCTCCGGCTGTGGATAGGTTTCAGGAACTTTGGACCACCCCGGTTCGTTTGATCACGTGATGCAGCCGGGGTTTCTAGCAAAGACATCAGCATATGACATGTCCGCCAGCACATCATGTAAATCATATTTACCCCTCTGATCCCAATAACCTTTTTTTGTTGAATGTCGATTAAAGTTACCCAAGGTCATCCAGAGAGGGCGCGATGTTCGCCAAATCACAACAATCACAGCAAACAGCTACGCGCCATTTATTCGATCTGTATAAACGGTCGGAATTTGAATCCCTACGGATAAACGCAAAGCAAGCACTACAACGCTGGCCAAAATCACCTCAAATTCATCATCTTCTTGGACTGACCGCCCGACGTGACGGTCAATGGAAAACCGCCTGTGCTTATTTCGAAAAGGCCTCAAAACTAGAAGGCCCGGGCGGTTTGGCGACACGGGATCTGGGGCTAACCTTGGCAAAGATTGGCGATGTTGATGCTGCGCGACGGGTATTGGTGTCCCGGTTGGCTGTTGCCCCAAACGATGCGAAATGTGCGGATATGCTGGCCCGCCTATTGGCACATTCCAACCGTCGCGAAACAGCATTGCGGTTTCATAAACAGGCCACGGCACTGGAACCAGGCAACCCGCATTACGCCCTGAATTTCGCGCATACGTTAGAGAAAATGGGACTGTGGGATGAGGCGCTTGCGACCTATGAAATGGCCCGGCATTCCGCACCCGACCTGCTTGACCCGATTTTGGGTATAGCGGCGTGCTATTGCGCCACCCATCGCGTGCAATCAGGCCTTGCCGAATTAGAACAGGCACGCGAACGCTGGCCAGAACGGTTATGTGAAATATACGTTGCAGAAGGCAAGGCACGTATTTCGATCGGGGCGTTCGAACGCGCCCGTCTTTGTTTCAGGGAAGCATTGGACCATAACCCTACGGATCGTGATGCACTATATACCTATATCTCGCATTTTGGTTCAGATGGACCTGACCTAACCCAGCAGCTTAAGCAAAGTCTGATAAAGCATCCCAAACATGACCGGTTGCATTTCGCGTTAGGCCGCATTGAACATGAACAAGGCGACTTCAAAGCCGCTTTTGACGCATATGAGGCGGCAAATAAGCTCCGCAAGGCACAGATTGGCGACTGCATTCCCCGCGAAATCACATCTTTTGCCAAAACAAAAGCGGACTACGCCTCATTGCCCGATGTAACCACGGCCACGATCCCCGGACCCACGCCAATCTTTATATTGGGTCTACCAAGGTCGGGAACCACGTTGATGGAAAGCATTTTAGCCCGCCATAGCGATGTGACACCTATAGGGGAATGCGAGACCTTTCCAAAGCTTATGCTACAGGATCTGATGATAACGGACGGACACGCAGCTATTGCACATGCGTATCAGGACATTCTATCGCGCCAAAGGACGATCGACACGGATTTTGTCACGGATAAAAACCCAATGAATTTTCGGTGCATCGGTCAAATCACGCGCGCATTCCCACACGCCAAAATCATTCACATGCGCCGTGATTTGCGCGCCGTGGCCTGGTCCATTTATACCCGCCCAATGCCGCTGCCCGCCTATGGCTTTGGACATGATCCGGACGATATTTCGACCTATTTCGCGCTTTATCAGAATTTGATGGCATTCTGGGAAGAACAGATGCCTGGGCGCATTTTCCATGTGGATTATGAACAACTGACTGAAAATCCAAACACGGAAATTCCTGCGATACTAAAGGCACTGGATATGCCCGTTCAGCACACCTGCCTGTCCCCAGAAAAGTCCGATCACACGATCAATACATTTTCCAGCATGCAAGCGCGCAAACCGATTTACACAGGCAGCAGCGAAATTTGGCGGAACTACGCGCCTTACGCTGGCGGCTGGTTAGAGGCCCTGAACAATCACGGTTGTGAAAACCGATAGGCAATGCTTTCTTGTGCGCCCGCCTGCCCCGATTTCGCACGAATATGAGATCCATCAAACCCACGCGCGATCAATTCGCGGCGAATGGCATCGGCGCGGCGGCGACCAAGCTGGGGGTTTAATACATCCACAGACGCGGTATTCGCACGACCTTCGATCTCTAATCGCAGTCCAGCCAAATCCAGACAGGCCCGCGCCAACGCTGTAAGATGGTTCATAGGCAATGCAGCGTCCAGCCCAAGGGCAAAGCTGCGCGGCGCGAAAGGAATATTAGGCATCAAACCCGCCTCAATCGTGCAGCTGTCTACGTTCAATTGCACCGGTAGCTCTGGCACCCAAAAACCACCTGCAAAGATTTGGGCATCACCCGTCACCACATGGACGCGGCGTGTTCCGCTATAAGGCGCAGGCGCTGAAACTAGGTCAAAAGTGACGGAGTTCGGCATCGGCGCGATCACCTCTGCCAGCTGATCAAGATCAATACCGGGCTGCGCGCCAGCCATCAGTTGGATGCCATCCATGTCAAAAGACAGCGCAATGTGATCCCAAAACTCCATATGAGGTGCCAAAACGCTGAGGGCTGCCATAACATCATCCCCTTGACCTTGCGGCGCAGCGCGGACCCGTGCACGGATTTCGCTCAATCCAAATGCCCCGGCCATCGCATCAGGCGACAATCCATGTGGCAACTTGCCCTCAACAGATGCACCACGCGCGGGATCATAGACCAGTTCAAAGCTTGGGGGGCTACCATCATCGATCAATTGGATATCGGATTGAACACCGGTTCCTAGTACCGCCATAGCCGCGCGCCGTTTACTGGGGTTCAACGCCGTTCCTCGCAGGGTGGTGGTTTCACCATCATATGTCAGCGTGCCATTTTCCAAAAACGCCAAGGCCCTCGCGGTGGTTGAAACCCCAGATTGCCAATCAGACAGATCAGGATATGGGCTTTTTGTCAGGGTTTGCGTCAATGGCATACCCAGCCGATCACTCAGCGCAGGGGCATCAAAATCCGCTGGAACGCGGCCAGCAGCCTGTAGCGTTTCGCCATCCCACACCAGTTCAATATGCAACCCATCGCCGGTATCTACGGGGATCAGCGCCAAATCCACACCGATATGGGACGGCAAACGCTGCGCTAAGGATTGGATATCGGCCAGCTGATCCGCATTGAGAGGCCCAGCAGCGAGCGAAACATATCCGTTTGATATCACTAGGTCCGCCATGAATTCTGTATCTTGCATCAAAGGCAATAGCAGATCCACAGCCTCTTCAAAGCCCGGTGCATAGAGAGGTTGTGGAGCTTTACGAATATCTAAGCTGTTGATTGGACCAAGTGTTTCTAGATCACTGGCATCCCAATCTGGCGGTAATTTTCCCCAAATCCGCAACCCCATCAAGGGATCACGCATGATGCGCAATCGGTAAGGCTGGCCATCATCCAAGGCTGTGATGTCCACTGTTGCACTGTAACCTTCAGGCAGGTCGGCCAACTGGGCCTCAAGCGTGGCTTTATCGCGGGGCAAAAGCACGTCACCGGTGATCTGTAGGCTATGATCCACCAAATCCATGCGACCTGATTGCAGCTGCTTAACGACCTCAGCCGCGCGCACTGCAACCCCGCGCCATGCAGTGTCAGGGCGGCCCGTTGCAACAGTCAGCCCAGATTCTACGCCAAACAGCGCGTCCAATTCGGTAACCTGTTCCAGCGCTTCGACATGGCCATGAAAAGATATCGTTTCTGGTGTTTTCTCGATACCAAAGACGAAGGGTGTCGCATTGGGCAGGATGCGCAAATCACTGCGCACATTTTTGACGCTGTCGATTTTGGAAAGGTCTGCAATGATCGCTTGCGCTTCAGCCTCGCTTTCGACGCGGCCAGACACGGTAATCACGCTGCGCTCTACGGCGACTGACAGCGGATGTTTGGCCTGATAGACCAGACCTTCCGCTTCTGCCTTGATCCCAGCGCTGATCAGGGCGTTTTCTTCGGGCAACTGAAAGATGCCCAAAGTGACAACCGCCAGAATGATGGCGAGGATGGCAAAGAAATCGCGCATGCCCCGCCCCTCCCTTGGCTTGCTTAGATCGCGGCTTTTAGGCTTTCATCCAGATAGATTTCACGCAACCTTAGGGCTTTTGAACCCGGTGCGCCATCACCGATCGCTTTGCCGTCAATTTCGACAACTGGCATAACAAATGTTGATGCAGATGTCACAAAGGCTTCGTCAGCTGCCTGCGCTTCTTCGATCGTAAAGTTGCGTTCTTCAACTTCCATCTGCGCCTCTTGCGCAAAACGTAGGACCGCTGCACGGGTGATGCCGTGCAAAATGTCTGTGGACAAGGCACGGGTCACGATTTTGTTGCCCTTGATGAAATAAGCATTGTTGGATGTGCCTTCGGTTACGAAACCATCCTCAATCATCCATGCATCATCGCAACCCGCTTTCTTCGCCGCCATTTTGCCCATTGACGGATAAAGAAGTTGCGTGGTTTTGATGTCGCGACGTCCCCAGCGGATGTCATCGATAGAAATGATCTTGAGACCGTTTTGAACGGCAGGGCTGTTCGCCAAGCCCGGTTTATTCTGTGTGAACAAAACGATTGTCGGCTTGGTCGTTTCGGGATCGGGGAACATAAAGTCGCGATCACCGGCCGAGCCACGCGTGACCTGAAGATAGATCAAGCCATCTTCGATTTCATTCAGCTTGACCAATTCACGGTGGATTTCCAGCAGCTCTTCCTTGGTGCAAGGCGCAACCATCTCCAGTTCAGTCATCGAGCGTTGCAGACGTACAGCATGACCTTCGAAATCGATCAACTTGCCACCAAGAACGGAAGTGACCTCATACACGCCATCAGCCATCAGGAAGGCACGGTCAAAGATTGAGATTTTGGCCTCTTCTTCTGGCAGGTATTCGCCATTGACGTAAACGGTGCGGGACATGTCTGTGCTCCTATTAAAATTTGATTAACGGTTTCCCGCCTTGCCGCCGCAGCGTCAAGGGGTCATTTGTGCAACCAACCCGTAGAGACGGCCGTGGCCCATGCAGGGCGACCATAGTCTAATGCCGCTTGTGTCATGCGGGTTGTGTCATAAGGCGTGCGGTAAAACGCAACCTTTGGTGTGTCGGCCATATCCAACATGGCCCAGGACGCGTGCGGCGTGCCATTTTCGACCACATGGGGGGCAGGCAGGTCGTCATCATAGGCCGGGCAGCCAACAGAGCCGGGGTTGAGGATCATCCGACCATCCGGCAGATGAACCAACCGGGGCAAATGTGTGTGGCCACATAGGATGACACGCTGCGCGATCCCTTGCGCCCAGTCGACAACATCGGACATCGGGCGTGGCGCAACCTGCCCCTCCGGCGTAACTGTTTCCAACCAATACGTGTTGTCGTCTTGGGGTGTGGCGTGACAGAAGAACAGATCATCAAGGATCAGCTGTTCCGGCAAGACACGTATCCAATCGAACACCGCCGCGCCCAGCGCGTCATATGTGACGAGATCGGTCAGGCCCAAATCAGCGCGATCTTTTGTGATCAGATAGCGATCATGATTGCCGCGTACGGTCTGGATATCAGGGCGTGCCAACAAAATGTCGGCCACACCCGCCGGATCCAACGGTCCGCTGAACACATCGCCAAGATTGCAGATCAGATCTGGTTTGGCCGCATCGATCTCGGCCAAAACCGCCTCTAGCGCATCTGCATTGCCATGCACATCAGCAAAGACGGCAACACGCATCGGATTATCCCCAAAGCGCAGGCTTGGACGGGTGCACGCCTGCGTCATCATAGAACAATGGCACTTCGCGATCTTCTGCCAGCAAGAGCGGCGCATCAAGATCGACCACAACGCAGCCCTGTGCCCCAATCACACCCGGTGCCATCGCCAAAGACGATCCCATCATGCAGCCCATCATGGTTTGGAAACCCATCGCCTGTGCGGCGTCACGCAGTGCCAACGCTTCTGTCAAACCACCGGTTTTATCCAGCTTGATATTGACGATATCGTATTTGCCTTTCAACGTTTCCAGTGTGGACCGATCATGTGCGCTTTCATCCGCGCAAACCGGAACCGGGCGATCCAAGCCCATCAAGGCCGCATCATCAGAGGACGGCAAAGGTTGTTCAACCATCGTCACGCCCAGACGTTTGAGATGCGGTGCAAGATCAGAATAGACGTCCGCCGTCCACCCTTCATTCGCGTCCAACACAATCGCCGGATCTGGCGCACCCTCGCGGACCGCTTCCAACCGAGGCAGGTCATCGGGCGTGCCCAATTTGACCTTCAGGATCGGACGAAAGTTGTTCTTGGCCGCGTTGGATTTCATTTCATCTGGGTCAGCCAATGAAATCGTATAGACCGTTTGCACCGGTTTGGGCGCTGGCAGGCCTGCGATTTCCCACACACGTTTGCCAGCAGTTTTCGCTTCTAAATCCCACAACGCGCAATCCACAGCATTGCGGGCCGCACCTGCTGGCAAGGCCTCTTGCAACTCGGTACGGGTGATGTTTTCCGGCAAGGAGCGGATCAGCGCCTCGACGCTGTCCGCGGTTTCATCGTAACGTGGATAGGGCGTGCATTCGCCCCATCCTGTCACACCATCGCGCGTGATTGAGACGGTTGTGACCTTGACCTCTGTCCGACTGCCGCGCGAGATCGTAAAGACCTGCGCCAGTTTGAAGGCCTGATGTTGTACAGTAATCATCGGATGTTCCCGTTGTTGCGGTGTGTTGCGCTGTGCTTACAGCGCAACCAATGCTGCTGCCAGACGCTGTGCACCGTGACGGAATGGGTCTACTGTTGGCAGGCCCAGTTCTTCTTCGACTTGTGCGCAATAGGCTGCGGCCTCGTCTTCTGAAAGGTGCTGGGTGTTGATGGAAACACCGACCACTTTACAGGCCGGGTTACCAACCTTCGCCAATGTCAGCGCTGTATCGCGCACCTCTTGCAGGGATGGCAGTTTGTATGTTGGCAGACCACGCATGTGTTCGCGTGTTGGTTCGTGACACAGGATCAACGCATCTGGTTGACCGCCATGGATCAATGCCAACGTCACGCCGGAATACGACACGTGATACAGCGATCCCTGCCCTTCGATGATGTCCCAGTGATCTTCATCATTGTCTGGTGTCAGATATTCCACAGATCCCGCCATAAAGTCGGCAATCACTGCGTCCAATGGCACACCATCGCCTGTGATCAGAATGCCTGTCTGACCCGTCGCGCGGAATGTGGATTTCTGACCCATTTCTGTCAGCGCTTTGTCCACTGCCAGAGCCGTGTACATTTTGCCTGCGGAACAATCTGTGCCGACGGCCAACATACGCTTGCCTTTGCGCTTTAGACCATTGGCAATCGGATAATCGACTGTTGGAATACGCACGTCATGCAATGTGCGGCCCAGCTCAGCGGCTTTGGCAACCAAATCTTCTTCGTCGGACAGCAGGTTGTGCAGGCCTGACGCGATGTCGAAACCTTCTTCCAGCGCTGCGATCAGAACCTTTTTCCATGCTGGCGAAATCACACCACCACGGTTGGCCACACCAACGACCAATGTGCGTGCGCCTGCGGCATAAGCTTCTTTCAACGTTAGGTCCTTGATCCCGACATCTGCTTTGCAGCCATCCATACGGTATTGGCCCACGCAGTTGTCTGGACGCCAGTCTTTGATACCTTGCGCTACTTTTGCTGCCAATTGGTCAGGCGCGTCGCCGAGGAAGAGAAGATAAGGTGTCTGGATCATGACAGTGGTCCTGTGAATTCTAATGCGTTGTCAAAGATGCCCATGAACGGCCCTATTTAGGTGCCTTTGGGTCACTTAAGGATTAAGATGACGGGATTCGCAGAGAATGAAATTTCTTAATATCCGTTAAAAATCCACCCACAGCGAAGAATATTCGACACTTAGTAGAGATTGTCGAAGAAAAATCGAAGATGGCTTTGTTTGAGCGAATTTACTGCCTTAGATTAAAAAGTGCACACGCGCATATATTTTAATCTAAATCCGTTCATCCTTGGGTGACCCCATAACCACATAGGATGTGATTGATCGCAGCTGAGGCAACGTGCCCAACACCTCAGTGTGGAAATATTTATACGCCGCCAGATCGCGGGCCTCGATCCGCAATAAGTATTCTACAGTTCCAGTGATGTTATGGCATTCCCGCACTTCAGGTGCCGCCTGCATGGCCCTTTCGAACGCTTCCTGTGCCACCTTGTCATGTTGGGAAAGGCCAACCGTCATATAGGCAAGAAACCCGATACCCATCTTTTCCGGCGACAACACAGCACGGTAGCCCGTAATAACACCCGCTTTTTCCAACGCTGTTACACGCCGCAAACAGGCAGAGGGTGACAACCCCACCCGATCGGCAAGGGCAATATTGCTGATCCGCCCATCCGCAGAAAGCGTACGCAATATTTTTTGGTCTATTTGGTCAATTTCAGCCATTTATTGCAGATAAATACGAAAGTACGCCTGATTTTGCAACGACACGTCAGAATTAATAACGCAATTATTGCGACATGACTTTCGATATCTTTCTTGCCCTCATGGGCTTTGCCCTCGCCAGTGTCGGAACACCCGGCCCAAATAACCTAATGCTCATGACTTCGGGCGCGAATTTTGGCTGGCGTCGCACACTGCCGCATATTTTCGGTGTCTGGCTAGGCTTTCCAGCTATGGCCTTTGGCGTCGGGTTGGGGATTATGCAACTGTTTGACACCTGGCCCATTCTTGAACCTGCATTAAAAACGATATCTATCGCCTACATGCTTTGGTTGGCCTGGAAAATCACCAAGGCCAGCGCGCCGGGTGAAGGAAACACATCAGGCAAACCGCTGACCTTCCTTCAGGCCAGCGCATTTCAATGGGTCAACCCCAAAGCATGGGCAATGGCCCTAAGCGCCATCACAATCTATGCAGCAGATCGGGACCTTGGTTCGATCCTATTCGTGGTGCTGGCCTATGTAATCTGCGGATGCTTTTCGACAAATACATGGACGCTATTGGGTGTAAAGCTGCGGATTTACCTTACAAACCCGCGCCGCCTGCAGATTTTCAATTGGAGCATGGCGGCGCTTTTGATTGGTTCATTGGCCTATACACTGGCCTTGAGCCATTAGGATTTCAGCGGCAAGCATATCTGGGTCAACAATTCTTCTGGGGGCACCTCGCGAGGATTATTAAGATACACCTCGTAAACGGGTTCACTGGCAGGTTCGCGTCCGGACGCTGCCAACCATGCCCCAAACAGGTATTGATATGCCGCGCGCAGCCCCGAATACGGGCCCTTGAACGTCAAAACCGCATGCGGGCCAGCGGCTAGGCTAAGCTCTTTGCAATCATCGGGCATTTTGACTGGCGCAGGCAATATTAGGCCCGCGAAACTGTTCAGGTCCTTTTCTGCCACCGCATCAGGATCATCATAATAGACCCCAACCATGCCACAGATTTCTGGCCAGAGGCCGCGTGTACTGGCTATAACCGCAAGCTGTTCAAACACCTGCCCAATTTCCATATAAGCCCCTTTGTGGGGCATACCTGCCAAGCGCTGGCTTGGCAGATCTTTGATAGTGACATCAAACATCGCTTCATTTCCTTGTCTCAAGATAAATTCGGCCACCCCCAGCTGACCCGCTTTGCGAAAGGCGGCGGGGCTAATGCCGAATTGTTTTCGAAAGAGACGGTCAAAGCTTTGTCGATTGTCATAACCACATGCTTGCGCAATCTGATCCATGGACAAATCGGCCTGCACCAAATCATGTGACGCGCGCGATGCACGCACCCGCCGCACGGCCTGCGCGCATGTTTCACCCGTCATAGCCACAAACACGCGGTGCCAATGAAACCGCGACATCGCCGCAATATCAGCCAAAGCATCCAAAGATAGATCCCCAGCAGGATTGTCAAAAATATATTGAATCACCCGCCGCAAACGGTCTTCGTATTGTTCCGCCATGATCGTCTCCTTCCCTGTCTGCCTAAGCGAAGACAACCTGACAAATCTTGCTAATGTGCTACTCCATTGCATCCGGCGTCATCTCGCGCCATATAGCAGGTTCAAATGATCCGGAGCCGCAGATGACACATTACCTCGACTTTGAAAAACCGCTGGCAGAAATTGAAGGCAAGGCCGCCGAACTGCGTGCCATGGCTGAAAGCAGTGGCAATGAGGTAAATACCGAATCCGAAGCATCTGCATTGGATCAGAAGGCCGGTGACCTTTTGACAGAACTGTATGGCAAGCTGACACCTTGGCAGAAATGTCAGGTCGCGCGCCACCCAGAACGCCCGAACTGCCGCGACTATATCGAAACGCTGTTTACCGAATTCACGCCCTTGGCTGGTGATCGCGCCTTTGGTGAAGATCTTGCCGTCATGGGTGGATTGGCGCGTTTTGACGATAAGCCAGTTGTTATCATTGGCCATGAAAAAGGCAGCGACACGCAAAGCCGGATCGACCACAATTTTGGGATGGCCCGCCCAGAAGGCTATCGTAAAGCCGTGCGCCTGATGGATATGGCAGACCGCTTTAACCTGCCCGTTATTACAATCGTTGATACGATGGGCGCATATCCGGGCAAAGGCGCAGAAGAACGCGGCCAGTCTGAAGCGATCGCACGATCCACTGAAAAATGCCTGCAAATCGGCGTGCCTTTGGTATCGGTTGTGATCGGCGAAGGCGGATCAGGCGGCGCAGTAGCTTTTGCAACGGCTGACAAATTGGCCATGCTGGAACATTCAGTCTATTCCGTGATTTCCCCAGAAGGCTGTGCCTCGATCCTTTGGAAGAACGCAGAAAAAATGCGTGAAGCGGCCGAAGCGCTGCGCCTGACCGCGCAAGACCTATATGCATTGGGCGTCACGGATCAAATCATCAAAGAACCTCTGGGTGGCGCACATCGTGCACCCGAATCTGCCATTGAGAGCGTTCGCAACGCGATCTCTGGGATGTTGAAGGATCTTGATGGTAAGGACCGCAAGCAATTGGTTGCAGATCGTCGCAAGCGCTTCCTTGATCTTGGATCACGCGGTTTGGCCGCATAAACAGGATCTTTCTGGCAGCTTTAATCTGCTGATAAGGACGCAGGCACTGTTTTCTTGAACCCTGCCGAAACAGGCTCTAGGTTGGGCCTGACTATAATAGGAAGGTGTCCTAATCATGCAACGGCTGCATCTTGTGTTCGGCGGAGAGCTGACCGATCCAACCAAAACCGTTTTCAAAAACATTGAAGACATTGATTTAGTCGGATTGTTCGGCACATATGAAGATGCCTATAATGCGTGGAAAGCTCATGCGCAAAAGACGGTGGACAATGCACATATGCGCTATTTCATTGCCGACTTGTCCCGCCTGCGCGACGATGCGCCAGACGCGGACGCAGGCGCGTAAAATTTGCGACATCCGTCGGGTATGCCATGAACGATAGGGATACCCGAATGGGCTTAAGTCTTCAGGCCTATCTCGCCTATTACCGGGGGCGTGGAACATCCTACCGGTCATCGACGCAGGGTACTCATCCTGACGGATTGCCGTGCATTGCCCCGCCTCAAACTGATAGCAAGACAGATTTGTTATGGGTTCATGCAGATGACCTAGAGACTGGTCGCGCCCTAGAAGATCTGTGCAAACGGTTGAGCCAAATACGACCAGAGACAAAGGTCATTGCAAGTGGGACCGTGCCACATTTCCCCAGCGCACAACATGTCGACCTTCCGCCAGAAGCACATCGCCCTGCTGAAAGCTTTGCACAGCTATGGCGACCAAGCGTCGGCATAGTCACAGGCCGCAACCTGCGTCCCGCTATGTTGTCCGCGCTCTACAACAGCGGCACGTGCTTGATTTATGTAGATGCAGAAGATCAGCCTTTTACCAAACCCGGGCCTCGCTGGTTGCCAGACCCCACAGCCGCCGTTTTATCACTGTTTACCACGCTACATACCCGTGACGCAGGTGCGACACGCCGCTTGCGCCGCCTAGGCCTACCGTCTGATAAGTTACGCCAGTCAGGCCGCCTGCTACCTGCGGCACGTCCGCCTCATGCCCCCGCTGGAGGGCGTGATGATGTGGCCTCGTATCTTGCAGGGCGCCCTATTTGGTTGGCTGCGGGTCTGCACGGATCTGAAACCCGGGCTATTTTGGACGCCCATCGTGCCATTGCAAAACGCGCGCACCGTCTGCTTTTGATCATTGTCCCTTCAGATTACGATCAACACCCTATCATTCGCGCCCAAATTGACGATGCGGGTTTACGCTGCTGCGATTGGGATATGGGCGATGAACCCGATGATACGACCTCGGTTCTGATCACAGAAGGACCAGACGATTTGGGTCTTTGGTATCGCATTGCGCCACTGGCGTTTCTTGGGGGTACATTTACAGAAGACATTTCAGATAGGTCGCCATTGGACGCCGCGGCCCTTGGGACTGCAATTTTGCACGGCCCTCATGTCAAAGAAAATACACGCGCCTATACCCGACTGTCGGAACATTTGGCCGCGCGTTGTGTGACCACCCCCCAAGATCTTAGCGCAGCGCTGACAGATTTGATTTCACCAGACCGCAGCGCCGCAATGGCATTGGCCGGCTGGGATGTCGTCACGGAAGGTGCTGGACTGGTCGATCATTTGTGCAAAGATATTTCCGATATTCTGGACAACCACAAAGAGCAAACTGATGCGCGCGCCTGACTTCTGGGACACACATCCGGACAACCGGAATTGGAAGGCCCGCCTCTTGGCGCCACTATCTGCAGTCACGGCATTTGCAACAGCAAAACGCGTCGCGAAACCAGCCAAATTTCAGCCGAATGTACCTGTGATTTGCATTGGTAACATCAATGCGGGCGGCACAGGAAAGACGCCAACCACTATAGCGATGGCGCAGCTTTTGAATGACATGGGCGTCACCCCGCATATCGTTTCGCGCGGGTATGGCGGTTCTTTGACTGGCCCTGTTCAAGTTGATCCACGCGCACATTTGACCGAACAGGTGGGCGACGAACCCCTTTTGCTATCTGCCTTTTGCGCCACCTGGGTGGCCAAAGATCGCGCAGACGGAGCACGCGCGGCGATTGATGCGGGCGCAGATGTCATTCTATTGGATGACGGGTTTCAAAATCCAAGCCTGGCAAAAGACCTATCCATCATTTGCGTTGATGCAGGCAAAGGGTTTGGCAATGGGCTGTGCCTGCCCGCTGGGCCATTGCGTGAACCCGTCGCGGCGGGGCTGGCACGGGCTGATGTGTTGATCTCCATTGGGCCAAAAGAGGCGCAAGCCCATTTTCAATCCAGCTGGTCGACCCATATACCGCAATCAATTCCGCATTTATCTGCCGAACTATTACCGCTTCAAACTGGAATGGAGTGGCAAGGCCTACCGTGTTTGGCGTTTGCAGGCATTGGGCATCCCGAAAAATTCTTTGCCACGCTCGAAAACCTTGGCGCGGATATTCGTCATCGGGTTCCCCTTAGCGATCACCAAACGCTTGCCCCGTCGTTGCTTACACGGCTGGAAAAGGACGCAAGGCAAATGAATGCGCAGCTGGTGACGACGGAAAAGGACGCTGTCCGACTGCCGCGATCATTTCAGCAACAAGTTCTGACACTGCCCGTCAGATTGCAGATCAACGACATATCTCTTTTGGAAAACAAGATACGCGATCTATTGCCCGTCTAGTGAACTATTCAGCCGCCAAAGGCATGGCGTCTGGGCGACCCAATCGCGCAATCTGTGCAGCAACGCTGCTAAGGCGCGCTTGCACCGTTTCGAAATCTGCATTTGGCTTAAGGCGCGCTTCATCCATGTAAAGAGACCGGTCAATTTCAATCTGCACAGCGCTCTGCCCTTTTTGAGGGCGACCGTAGTGCTGGGTGATGAAGGCACCTGCAAATGGGGTATTGCGCGCCGTTCTAAAACCTTCTGACTGAAATGCCGCATCGATCTGATCCACCAGACCGGCCGCCGCCGAACTGCCAAACCTGTCACCCAGAACAATATCAGGACGTTTGCGAGACGATTTCAAATGCCCCATCACCGCCTCACGCGGCATGGAATGGCAATCAATCAGAATCGCCCGTCCGAAAATTGCACGCGATTCATCCAGCAAGGTCTGCAACCGGTTGTGATATGGATACCAATGATCGTAGAGGCGCTGTTCGACTTCTGCGAATGTCAATTTGCCATTGTAAATGCAGCGGCCATTCGCGACCACACGGGGGACCACCCCCAAACCACTGGCCACGCGCGGGGAATGCCCACCACCACGCATGTCATCAATCAGGGCTGGGTCCAATTCATCGGCGGAACGATTGAGATCCACAAAGGCCCTTGGCGCGCGTGCTGTGATAAAAGGGGAACCATAGCGAGGCGCTGCGCGATATAGTTGATCCACGAAAGCGTCTTCGGATGATCGAATCGCAGCAGGGTCCAGCACAGATTTGCGCAAAAATTCCGGAGAATAACACCGTCCACTATGAGGGGAGGCAAAGACAACACATGACGTTATCTTATCTGGCATGTGTAGGTCGTAAGCAATTGGTGACATTTGCGCTCCTTCAGACACAACATAGACCGAAATATAAAGATTGCAAAAGCCCTTGATCCTTGACGCGACTCCTTTTATAGAGCGCTCCACCGGCGCGGAGTTCCGCGCCCCATTTATTTGCGGGGCGGGGTTAAGCAAGGGTAAACGGGCGGTTAGCTCAGCGGTAGAGCACTTCGTTGACATCGAAGGGGTCACAAGTTCGATCCTTGTACCGCCCACCATATTCGCCGCTTCGGCCATGCTTTGGAAAGCTGTCTAACAAGACATACCTCCAAGACGCAAATGGCAGGGGCAAAACGCAAGTCAAATGGCGCGCGAGCGCCGCAGATCAAGGAGCAGACTAATGAAAGTCGCAAACTCCCTCCGCTCGCTTAAGAAGCGTCACCGTGACTGCCGCATTGTGCGCCGTAAGGGTCGTGTATATGTGATCAACAAGACCCAGCGTCGCTTTAAAGCACGTCAGGGCTAAGATCCTCGGGGGAAACTCCGAAACGCGTCACTTATGTGATTGTTGAAAACCACCCGCTCGGGTGGTTTTTTGCATTTTAGCATTGGCCTGTCATCTCTGCGGCGCAGCTTGGCCTAACCACGTCCAACATCCGATGGCGCAATTGCCAGAGATTTGATGACTGCCCACACTTTTTTGCCAGGCTCGATTCCAAGACGTTGCGCAGAATTCTGTGTGATGCGCGACAAAAGATGATCCTGACCACTGCGCATTTGAACAACAATGGCGGGTCCCTCCCCGCGATGGATTTGCGTCACCTCCATAGGCAGCACATTTTGTGCGCTTAGACCTGTGGGTTCGTGGACAGAAATCATCACATCCTGCGCCAGAATACGCAGCCGCAGCGGCGTGCCCGGTGCGGCATCGACCACGGGCAGCCACAACTGGCCTCCTGAAAAACGTATACCAGTCAAACCATTACCCGGCTGATCCGAAACTTTTGCCCGCAAAATCGCGCCGGTTTGACGTACACCGATCTGACGGGTCAAAGCAGGATCAGACAATATATCATCAACGGGGCCCGCATGGGTGATCCGACCATCGTCCATCAGCACGATGTGATCAGCCAGCCGTGCGACCTCGGCCATGTTGTGACTGACATATAGAATCGGAAGACCCTCAGATTTCAGCCGCTCCAGATAAGGCAGGATGTCATTTCGACGGGCGGGATCCAAGGCTGACAGCGGTTCATCCATCAGCAGAAGGCGCGGTTTGGACAGCAATGCCCGCCCGATCGCAACGCGCTGCGCCTCTCCGCCCGACAGAGCCTTAGGTTTGCGCGACAGCAAGTGCTCTAGGCCCAACAGATCAACAATCCGATCTAAATCCGGGGCCGCTTGCCCTGCCAGATCGGGTGCAAATGTCAAATTTTGACGAACATTCAGATGCGGAAAGAGGCGCGCATCCTGAAAGACGTAGCCAAAGTTCCGCTTCTGTGACGGCACATTGTGACGCGGCCCAAACAACACCTCATCCTGAAACCCAATCTCGCCAGAATCTGGTTTCTGCAACCCAGCTATGGCCCGCAAAAGAGATGTCTTTCCCGTGCCGGAAGGACCGTAAAATGCGGTGACACCGGGACCCGCGTTAAACCGCATATCCAACGTCAACGCGCCAAGGTTATGCTTGATGTCAACGTGGAGCATCATCAGACCCCGCGCTACGTTGCACAAGATATTCCGACAAGGCGACAGCGCTCAGCGCGACGCCAAGAGAGCACAGCGCCAGCTTTAAGGCAGGCCCTTCACCGCCGGGCAGCTGCAAAAAGGCGTGAATCGCCGAGGGAACCGTGCGGGTGTGACCCGGAATATTAGCTACAAATGTAATTGTTGCGCCAAATTCACCCAGCGCTTTTGCAAAACCCAGAACTGCACCAGCCACAAAGCCCGGCAAAATCATCGGCCATGTGACGCGGTACCATACCTGAAGGCGGGTTGCGCCCAGAACCTTGGCGGCTTCTTCCAATTTCGGATCAACATTTTCCAAAGACAAGCGAACTGCGCGCACCATCAAAGGAAACCCCATAATACCCGCTGCCAAAACCGCGCCTTTCCAATCAAAGGCCAAAACCAGCCCAACCGCCTTTTCCAGAAAGCCACCAAGTGGCGCTGTGCGACCGAATATCAACAACAGCACATAGCCCGTCACAACCGGTGGCAAAACCAGAGGCAGGTGCACCAAGGCGTTCAATAGCCCCCTGCCCCAAAAACGGCACCGCGCCAGAGCATAGGCACAGATCACAGCCAAAGGCATAAAGAGCAACGTAGCCACAAACGCGACTTTCAGGGAAAGGCCCAAAGCCTGCCATTCCGCTGGGCCTAGCCAGCTCATAGTGCGGCCCCAAATCCGTGGCGGGCTAAAATGGCCTGACCTTCCGCACCTGCCAGCCAGCATAAGAAATCATCGGCGGCTTGAGCTGCCTTTGTGCCGCTTACAACAGCGGCGGGGTAACGGATCGGGCTATGGGTTGCCTCGGCAAAGGTATGCAGAACATGCACACGCGCTTCGCTGAGCGCATCGGATAGATACACGATGCCTAGCGGTGCCTCCCCCAAAGCCACCAAGGCCAGAGCAGCGCGCACATGCTCGGTTTCCGCCAACTGCATTTTGACCGCCTCCCAGCGCCCCATAGCCATCAGCGCCTCACGTGCGTAGATCCCTGCCGGCACGGCCTCGGTCAGCGCAACAGCCAACCGGTTGTATTTCAACGCTGCGAACGCCTCGTCCAGATTTGCATAAGGATCAGCACCAATCAGCACCAACGCGTTGCCAGCCACATCGCGTCTTGTTTCGGGTTGAATTTGCCCTTGCTGGTCCAACCAATCCATCCAGATAGGACTGGCCGAAATGTAGATGTCAGCAGGTGCCCCTTGGGCGATTTGCCGGGCCAAAACAGCACTACCTGCCGCTGCGACCCGTACCTCATGTCCTTGTGTCGCTGCCCAGACATGTCCAGCCTCGTTTAACGCATCCTGCATGGACGCCGCTGCAAAAACTGTAAGCTCCTCGGCCTGCAAGGGAACCACCGAGGTCAGGCAGGCAATTATCAAGGCTGCAAAAGCGCGCATATCTCTTCATCAATTCCATTGGATCTTGGCCCCAAAATGCGCAGGACTGCCAAAAGGTGCAAGCGCGAAAGAAACATTGAAAGAGACAACGTCTTTAATGCTGTTTGCTCACGCCTTACAACAATACGTCTGTATCCTGCGGCGACCATACCCTACCAGACTCAGCGCTGTGTTATGCGAGGACCACATTGCAGGTCTCATCGTTTGAGCACGAGGCAGAGTACCGCGCGCGTGAGGATGCTCGTCAGATCGAGCTCCTCAAAAATGCGTGGAAAGACAATGGTAAACCCTGGGAACAGATCTAAAGTTTCAAGAGATGATTGATACAGACCCAAGGATGCACTAATCCTGCGCCGCAATACCTAACTTCGGGACTCGAAATGGCACGTCATCTGATCACATCTGCGCTCCCCTATATCAATGGGGTCAAACATCTGGGCAATCTGATTGGTTCGCAGTTACCTGCGGATCTCTTTGCTCGGTACATGCGCGCGCGTGGTCACGAAGTGTTGTTTCTCTGCGCGACAGACGAGCACGGCACACCCGCCGAAATCGCGGCAGCCAAGGCCGGACAGTCGGTGCAGGACTATTGCGCAGAAATGCATGAGGTTCAGTCAAAACTGGCCGATGGTTTCCGTCTGAGCTTTGATCACTACGGCCGTTCATCCAGCCCGCAAAATCACAAGCTGACCCAGCATTTCGCAGGTGTATTGGCTGAACGCGGCCTGATCACCGAAGTTGAAGAAAACATGATGTATTCGCCCGTTGATGGGCGTTACCTACCGGATCGCTATATTGAAGGCACGTGCCCGAATTGCGGCTATCATGACGCGCGTGGCGATCAATGCGATGATTGTGGTAAACTATTGGATCCGGTGGATCTGATTGATCCACGTTCCACCATTTCCGGATCAACCGAACTAGAAATGCGGGCCACAAAGCACCTGTTCCTGCGCCAATCCGCGATGAAGGACAAGTTGGACGCATGGATCGATTCCAAGTCTGATTGGCCGGTTCTGACGACATCCATTGCCAAGAAATGGTTGCATGATGGCGACGGATTGCAAGATCGCGGTATCACCCGGGATCTGGATTGGGGCGTTGCCGTACAAAAGGGTGACGACGCATGGCCCGGCATGGAAGGGAAAGTGTTCTATGTCTGGTTTGATGCGCCCATCGAATATATCGCCTGTTCGCAAGAATGGGTTGAGGCGGGCAAAGGGAATGATTGGGAACGCTGGTGGCGCACCGATAAAGGCGCAGATGACGTGACCTATACCCAGTTCATGGGCAAAGATAACGTACCCTTCCATACACTGTCTTTCCCATCGACCATTCTGGGATCAGAAGAACCATGGAAACTGGTCGATTACATCAAATCGTTCAATTACCTGAACTATGATGGTGGCCAATTCTCGACCTCGCGTGGACGCGGTGTGTTTATGAATCAGGCGTTGGACATTCTACCAGCGGATTACTGGCGCTGGTGGCTGCTCAGCCATGCACCAGAAAGTTCAGACAGTGAATTCACATGGGAAAACTTCCAAGGGTCCGTGAATAAGGATCTGGCAGACGTTCTGGGCAATTTTGCTTCACGCGTCACGAAATTCTGCCGCTCCAAATTTTCTGAAGCGGTGCCAGAGGGTGGCGTTCAAGGCGAACGTGAGACGCAGCTGATTGCGGATCTGACTGCTGGCCTCAAAGAATATGAAGGGCATATGGAGGCCATTGAAGTGCGCAAAGCTGCCGCAGCTCTGCGTGCTCTGTGGGTTTTGGGCAATGAATACCTGCAAGAGGTCGCTCCGTGGTCGACATTCAAGACAGATCCAGAGCAGGCTGCAATGCAAATCCGTTTGGCGCTGAATATGATCCGTCTCTATGCGATCATCTCTGCGCCCTTCATCCCAGATGCCAGCGCCGATTTGCTGAAATCCATGCGTTCCGAGGACGACACTTGGCCAACGGATATTGCAGCAGCTCTGGCGACGATGCCTGAAGGGCATGCGTTCGACGTGCCTGACGTGACCTTCCGCAAAATTACAGACGCAGAGCGTGAAGAGTGGCAAGAGCAGTTTGCTGGCCAATCCTAATCCGGCTTTTTGCTGCGTTGCAGGCGATTGACAGGGCAAGACGGCCCTGTTAGGTCGCGCCCCTTACCGAAAAGAGGGCAGACATGGGACGTAAACGCAAAGGTCGCGATATTTCTGGTTGGCTGGTAGTAGATAAACCTGCCGGTATGAGTTCCGCCGCCGTGGTCAATAAGGTTCGCTGGGCACTGGATGCCAAAAAGGCAGGTCACGCGGGCACTCTAGACCCCGAGGCGACTGGCGTCTTGGCGATCGCCCTTGGTGAAGCAACCAAAACGGTACCCTATATCACCGACGCGTTGAAAGCCTATCGGTTCGTCGTACGTCTGGGACAGGCTACGAATACCGATGATGCTGAGGGCGAAATTATTGCCGAAACGGATCTACGCCCCTCAGATGAAGCCATAAAAGACGCTTTGGGCCAATTCATCGGCGACATCCAACAAGTGCCTCCGCAATTCTCTGCCGTGAAAATCGACGGTGAGCGCGCGTATAAACGCGCACGGGACGGCGAAGAAATGGAACTGGCCGCCCGCCCGCTATGGGTTGAAGAATTGATTTTGACCGACCGCCCCGACGCCGACCATGTTGAATTGGAAATGACCTGCGGTAAAGGTGGATATGTTCGCTCAATCGCACGTGACCTTGGTGAAGCGCTGGGTTGTAAAGCCCATGTATCACATTTGCGTCGCATTTGGTCTGGCCCCTTTCAGGCAGAAAATGGTGTCACTTTAGAGCAAATCGAAGCCGCAGCAAAAACGCCGGATTTAGATGCCCGGATACTTCCGCTGGAGACAGGCCTAGACGATTTACCGATGCTTGCATGCAGTGCAGAAGCTGCCGCACGCATACGAAATGGCAATCCAGGCATGGTTTTGCCATCAAACGACGTCGAATACGGCGACGAAGCTTGGGCAGCACATGAAGGTCAGGCAATTGCCGTAGGCGTTTTCCGCGCCGGAGAATTACATCCGACGCGTGTCTTCAACCAATAAATTGGCTGAATGACATTGAGAGAAAAATTGAAATCGCTCAACAGGCGATTTCAATACCCTGATGTGATCAAATTAAATTTGGGAAATTTAGGAATAACTCAAGAAAATAATAGTCGCATTTAAATTCTGAATTTTTCCAATCAAAAAACGCAGAACAATATAATTATGCGCAATAATACCCCATCATTTTAACCAAAATAGCAGAAAATCGCCGACTCGAGGTCTAAAACCAAGAAAGGGCGTTTAGATAACTTACGAATTCTGATATATACATGACAAGTTTTGTAAGTATTAACTAAGTAAATTCACGATACCATTCAAAAAATATCCGCCTAATTTCAAACGGTGGAATAAAAAAATGCAAATAAAATAGTCAACGCTCAATTCACTAGAATGAACAAAAAGATCAAAGCGCTAGACGATAAAAAACAAAAGACTGATCGCATCATGCGGCAAGAATTCGACCGAACAACATCTGTGAACTAATCCGTAAATACGAGGAATTTCCCGTGTCCTTAAGACCTTTAGAAACGAATACAATTGCACTCGCAGCGAATGCTGGACCGGCCGCGTCACTCCTCAAGACGATGGCGCATGAAGGACGCCTGACAATATTGTGCCATATTGGATCCGGAGAAAAATCCGTTGGTCAATTGGAAGACTTGCTAAACATGCGCCAAGCCTCTGTGAGTCAGATGCTGGCACGTTTACGAGAAGCGGGTTTGGTAACAACCCGTCGCGAAGGCAAGACGATCTTCTATTCACTCACCGATGCGGATACGATACGCGTTATCGACTTGTTGGGTGATTTATCGGTCTGTACCCACGCAAATTAAATCCACAACCTGCGATACTTCATCCTAGCAGATTACAGGCACAGTTGGTCGCAGCTATTGCGCAAGACCAACCGTGCCTAGTGCAGAAATTTAGGGCTGATCTGCTTTTTCCCAACGGGTCGTGAAACCATTCAACACACCCGCGACATCATCAACTTCGCCATCAGCGATGTTGACTTGCGCGACCAATCCACGTTTTTTGTCGTCAATCACAGTTTCAACACGCGCCGTTAGCTGATTGCCTTCCAGCTTTTCGTTGAAAACACGGGTGATCGCAGATTTGCGCAATGCGGGTTTGAATACTTTGCCAACGGCCGTTTTGGGCAATTCATCCAGCACCTCGACATATTTCGGCTGCGCTGCACGCTCGTGAACATGCACATGACAATGCGACAGTAATTCATCCGCAGTTACCGATGCCCCATCCACCAATTCGACATAGGCGCAAGGCAACTCGCCGGAATGCGCATCGGGTTGGCCAATTGCTCCTGCAAACGCAACGGCTGGATGCTGTAGCAATGCTTCTTCAATTTCGGCTGGATCAATGTTGTGGCCACCACGAATGATCAAATCCTTGGCGCGCCCGGTGATCCAAATATAGCCATCCGCATCAATCCGACCCAAATCGCCAGTCCGCAAATAGGTATCATAATGGAATAGGTCGTGGTTCTTATCGGTTTCTGTATAGGTGCTGCCCGCATAGACACCAGGATTGGCCACGCAGATCTCACCGATGTCATCGACACCGCATTCGACAGGCCCGTTTTCTGTGGTCCGCAAGATTTTCACGTCACCATAGGGGAATGGGATCCCGACCGACCCGACCTTTTTCTCACCGTCAGGTGGGTTAATTGCCACAAGGCAAGTCGCTTCAGTTAGGCCGTATCCTTCGCAAATGCGCACGCCGCAGGCCTCTTCGAACCGCTTAAACAGCTCTAATGGCATAGGTGCCGATCCAGAGAACGCTGTTTTGATCGAAGATATATCCGCATCCACAGGACGCTGCATCAAAGCTGACGCCGCCGTGGGGACAGTGATCAGGAAGGTAATCTTCCATCTCTCGCAAAGTTTCCAGAAATTGTCGAACACGCCTTCTCCGCGGTACCCTTGTGGCGTTGGAAACACCACATGGCTGCCAGATTGCAGAGCCGCCATGTAAATCACATGCACCGCAAAGACATGGAACATGGGCAGTGGACACATGATGTTGTCATGTTCGTCAAACAGCAAAGACGCGCCCAAATAGCCATTATATGACATGCCGGAATACAAATGCTGGGCGACTTTGGGCATCCCGGTTGTTCCACCAGTATGGAAATAGGCCGCCACCCGGTCTTCTTGCGGGTCGTCAAAGGTCAATTCGGTCGGTTGATCGGCAATCGCTTTTTTAAAGTCGCGCACATCGGCATGCCTTTCGCCGACAACTTTCGGACGCAGAAGCGGCACCAGCCATGATTTAGGCGGCGTCAGATAGGTATTCAGATCAATTTCCAGCACCGAAGCCACGTTCGGTGCATGGCGCACGGCCTCAGCCACCTTTTGCGCCACATCGGCCTTGGGAAAAGATTTTAGCGTGACCACCACTTTTGCGTTGGTTTCGCGCAGGATCGCCCCGATCTGTTCAGGTTCCAACAAAGGGTTGATCGGGTTCACAATTCCCGCGACCATTGCCCCTGACAAAGTCACCAGAGTTTCAACCGAATTTGGCAAAACAAATGCCACGACATCTGTAGGGCCGACACCCAGACTGCGAAACAGGTTCGCGGCCTGTGCGGTTTGATCGCGCAACTCCTTCCAGGTCAACGTGCGTGCGGGGTCTTTTGCCCCGGACATCAATTGGAAACTGATGGCTGGACGGCTGCCGAATTTCTGCGCCATGCGATCCAAATTAGCCCAAACCGTCAGCGGCACATCGCGCTGATCGAACGGCATTTCTTCAGTGATGGCGTGGCGATCGGCCAATCCAGCGTAAGACATTGCTGCCTCCTCCATATTTCTCCAAACCCGTCCTCACAGGTTTGAACCTCCCTGATGCCAACGTAATTCCTGATTGCGCCCAGTTTCAACAGGAGAGGTGCTAACCTATACGCTCTGACGCAGCGTTTCAACGCTGTTAAGGAACACCAGCTTCCTGAAGGTTGTAATTCGGACGCTCCACTATCCCAAACCTAGAGGATCGAAGAAACGGGGAGATTACGGTAAAATCTACCCTAAAAACGAGCAGGTTCAGACAGGATCACCGGTCTGCGCTGCCGTCCAAGTTAAATTGCAGCTCAGCCAAGCGTGCATATAGACCACCTTCGCGGATCAAGTCATCATGCCCGCCCATAGCGACAATTTGGCCTTGATCCATAACAATAATCCGGTCAGCTTTTTTGATCGTTGCCAATCTATGGGCCACAATGATCGTCGTGCGTTCGCCTGAAATCGCCTCGACAGCTTGTTGGACAGCACGTTCACTTTCGGCATCCAGCGCACTGGTTGCTTCATCCAACAACAAAACCGGCGCATCACGCAGAATGGCACGTGCCAAAGCGATCCGCTGCTTCTGTCCACCAGATAGCATCACGCCTCTTTCACCCAATTGGCTATCATACCCATCAGGCAAGGCCGTGATAAAGTCATGCGCAGCCGCAGCTTGTGCTGCCGCTATGATCTCAGCATCACGCGCCTCTGGGCATCCAAATGCAATATTGTCTTTTGCAGACACTGCAAAGATAACGGGATCCTGTGGGACGACCGCCATGTGGCGACGAAAAACCGCGCGCTCCATATCCTGAAGCGGCACACCATCTAGACACACTTGACCCGCAACCGGATCATAAAAGCGCTGGATAAGCTGGATCATCGTGCTTTTCCCAGATCCAGAGGGACCGACAAGAGCAACGGTTTCCCCAGCCGCGATTTCCAATGTCACAGCATCCAGCGCCGCCTGATCAGGGCGTGTTGGATAGTGAAAGGTCACATTTTCAAAAGACACCGCACCTTGAACCGGCGAAGTTGGGGAAATTGGTTGGGCAGGATCCTGCAATGCATCTTCTATATCAAGCAATTCAACCAGCCGCTCGGTCGCGCCAGCCGCGCGCTGTAGTTCAGCCATGGTTTCCGACAACGCACCAACAGCACCTGCGACCATGATGGCATAGATCACGAATTGCACCAGTGCACCCGGGCTCATCTGGCCCGCGCGGACATCAGACGCACCGATCCACAGAACGCCAACAACGCCTGAAAACACAAGAAAGATGACAATCGCGGTCATCTGTGCCCGCGTCCAAATACGGCGACGCGCACTGTCAAAGCTGCGTTCGGTTACCGTATCAAAATCGCGACGCGACAGATCTTCATGGGTAAAGGCCTGAACCGTCTGCACGGCCTGAAGGGCCTCGGACGCCTTGCCAGAACTTTGTGCGATCCAGTCCTGATTTTCACGGCTTAGCCCGCGCAATCGTCGCCCCAATGTCACAATCGGCACCAGAACCAACGGCACAATCAACAGGACCAAGCCGGTCAGTTTTGCAGAGGTCAGGAGCATTAAAATCATGCCACCGAGGAAAATTAACGCATTGCGCAGGGCGATTGAAACAGACGATCCAATAACGGACAGGATCAATGTCGTGTCCGTTGTGATCCGGCTTAACACCTCGCCCGTCATCACCGTTTCAAAAAACCGTGGACTATAGCCGATCACCCGGGAAAACACCGCTTTGCGGATATCTGCGACAATCCGTTCTCCAAGGCGCGTTACGAGGGCGTATCGCAGCGCCGTGCCCAGCGCCAATGCTGCCGCAATCGCAACGGCCGCACCGAAATACAGATCAAGGATCGCGCTTTCAGCGTTAAAGTTATCAATCACGCGTCGCACAGCCAGCGGTAGGATCAACGATATAGCGGCCGTTAGACACAGCGCGACCATGGCCGCACTCAGCAAACCTGTATAGGGGCGCATGAATGGCCACAAACGGCGCAAAGATCCCAAACGCTTGGACTTTTCGCGATCGTCATTCTTTGGGGTTCTGGCCATTCTCATCTCCGCACTTCGCCATGCTCTTGCGCTATGAGCGCAGGCAAGGTCAAGCATTGGCAGCACCTTTGTGCGATATCGTCGCATATCGATGGTGCCATTGTGGGAAGATTTGGAGCGGGTAGCGGGAATCGAACCCGCGCCTTAAGCTTGGAAGGCTCTTATGATACCATTTCACCATACCCGCTTCGGAGGTGAGACTTAGTATCGCCTGCCGGTGTCGTCAAGCAGATCTGTCATAAGATTGTGATTTATCTTCGAAGTTTTTTGGAGAAACAAAGGTCAAATATCAAATGGGTCAATTAACTCAGGCCCGGAGGCGCGATTTGAATTCACTTTATGGGATACGCGATGAAAGGTTAGAGCATCCTCAGAAGCGGGCTTCATCAGTGTAGCCGCCCCATGGCCTGCCTCACCCAACCAAAGCGGCCAATCTTTTTCCTCTAGAATCACAGGCATGCGATGATGGATCTGTGTCACGGGTCCTTCTGCCGTGCAGGTCACGATAGCGCAGGTTCGGATCGCATCATCCCCCCAATCCTGCCAGATCCCCGCAAATACCAAAGGCGCGCCCGACGCTCTTTGGATATACCAAGGCAGACGGTTGCCCGCGTCATCCTTGGTCCATTCATAAAAGCCACTGGCCGGGATCAAACATCGCCGGGTGCGGCACGCCTGACGGAAGGCTGGCTTTTCTGCCAACGTCTCTGCCCGCGCATTGATCAATAACGGGCCATCATTTGGTGCACTGTACCAATGCGGGATAAACCCCCAACGCATTGATACGATATGCCGTGTGCCCTCGCCGCTTTGCACCACATGGATCTGGTTCGTTGGGCAAATGTTATAATTGTCCACACCGGGAAGGTTGTTTGCCAAAGCAGCTTCAAACAATTGCGACATGGCTTCCTTCGGCAATGTCACGGCGTAGCGCCCACACATATCAGCGCAGAACGCTGGAATAGGTCAACAGGCCCCAATCCGTAAGCGACCGGCTGGTCTTTCCCCAAAACCCGAGCAAATTGAATTCGGCCACTTTGGCGGCTTGTGCCGCTTCGCGTAGGGTGCGTTTGCCGTTGAGTTGCGCAATCACGGGTGCGGCCTGTTTTGGCAATTCCAGCTCTTTTTTCACCGCACCAGCCGAGATCGGTATCTTGCGCCCTTTCGCAATGGCTTGCGCCAATTTGACTGGCGCGATCCCTCGTAACACCGGAACAAGGTCAAGGTTGCTGGGGTCGGGCAACTGGCGTTCATCCCCCTTTGGCACAACATAGGCCACATGCACTTTGATAAACCCGTGCAGTTTTTCAGCCAGCTCCATTTGCGTGACGGCATCCATCCCCTCGGGCACATCCGTGATATGCGACAGATCGTATTGCGCGGGCGGTGTGAAAGACATCAATTGCCAATCGGCAGCGTCCAGTTCGTCGATCAATTCGCGCACAGTGTATGGCCGGTCCTGACCATGCATCAACAGATCATAAAACCCTGCATCCGATTGCTCATGATCATTCAAATTGACATTGGCTGCCAAAGGGTGACCTTTGCTCAGCGCTTTCACCAAAGGCTTGGCTTTGGCCAACCGCGCCTGCGGCGACAGGCCTTCATACAATTTGGCGAAGGCATCTTGCAGCGGATAGACACCTGAGCGCCCATAAGGCGCATAAACCATCATGCCCATGCCCCCACCCGGTGCGAGAGCAGCGCGCAGCGCGCGAAACCCAGCGGATGGATCAGGCAAATGATGCAACACACCGCAGCAATCAATATAGTCGAACGACCCCAGTTCAGGCGCGTCCAGCAAGGATCCGGAGACAAAGGTGATATTGTCGAGGTTGCGGATTTTCGCACGGGCTTCCGCGATCTCGCGCGAGGCCGTGGATAAATCCAGATAGGTGAAGTCAGCAGGTTTTCCCTGATCGCGCAGAATGGTCGCCATCTGGATCAACGCATCCCCTGTGCCACCCCCGGCAACCAGAATGCGGATAGGTTGCGACCAGTCGCGTTGTCCGCCAAAAATAAAATGATCGATTTCCGGTGGAAAGGAAGGTGATCCAGTGATCAACCGTTTCTTTTCATCTTCAGGATCCCGCGCGGGATAAGGGTAAGCTTCGTATTGCTCGGAAACGGTGACCATAGACCTGCCTTCAATCGTATTTGCTTGCAGGTGTTAATGGCGCATTTTACCGCCTGCTTTCAAGACAAATGCAGGTCTGGCTTAACACCCAGCTTTACGTGCCAAATCTTTCTTGATCTCTAAAAGCGCGATTTCCTTCATAAGCGCCTTACGTTCATCCTGATCGGTCAGCCGCTTCAAGGCCTGATGCTTGTCTGCGATTTCCCGCGACACACGCACAAATTCTGGCACTGCACCGCTTTCTTTCAAAGCGCGCGCCGTCATGGCATCAACAGGATCACCGTCACAGTTCAGCGGTTTGCCCGCGCCGGGTAAATTGTCAAACGCCCCATCTGCTTCGGCTTTGCGAAAGCGGGCATTGATAAGGTCGAGCAAAGGATGATCCATATCTCGACCTTAGTGCTGGCAGGGCGCTAGCTCAAGCCCGCCCTGCCCTATGTCACCCAAAAGCGGGATGAAATGTGATGTCTCCGCCAAACACACCCATAAAACCAAAACCCATCACACAATGGTCTGGCGTGCCGGCATGTGTCAGCCCCATTTTGTTGGAAAACCCAAATCTGGAATAATATTTCGGATCGCCTGTCAACACGACGCCAGATGCCCCCATCGATTTAATGCGCGACAGGCCTTCGTGGATCAACGCGCCACCGATGCCTTTACCCTGATGTTCACCCGCAACGGCTATTGGACCTAATCCGTAAAATGGTTCCGTTTGCCCCGTGATCGTAACAGGGGAAAAGGCGACATGACCGCGTATTTCCCCCAGTTCTTCAGCAACAAGAGACAAGGTTAGGCATCCTGTGTCGCGCAATTTGCCAATCAGAATGCCCTCTGTCCCGTCGCTAAACCCTTTGGGCATAAAGACAGCTTCAGTCAGCAACCTGATCTGTTCAATTTCACTTGGATGTTCGTCACGTATGATCATGTATCACCTATTATTAACCTGTGCCCGCACGGACAAACGCCCTTTTTGCGAGATACGGTAAGGATTGGAATTGTGGCTTTCAATCAGCCGCTTACGTCGAAGTTTTTGAAACACCATCAGCGTGCAATGCGTCAGGACATGCCCGTCTCGGGTAAAACACAAAACGTCTGTCACGCGCCCATTGGCCGCGCGTTCAAAGCGGATCAAACCGCCCTGCGCCAACGCGTGCAACACACGTTGTTCGTCTTTCGAAATATTCATTGGTTTAGAGAACCTAGTTGTTGGAACCATAGGTCAACCAGCGCCAAAGCTACCCGCTTTACGCCGATCTATAAGTCTCTGAAATCAGAGCCTTAGTGGTTCACAACATTCTCTAACATCGACAATTCCTTATGCCGGAGCGGATCATCTACTCCAGATTAAACGCAAACTAAAATGATGGTAGCGTCACGATCAAGCAAAAAACCATACCCAAAATATCTTTACTTTTTACGATTAATTGCTCTTATATTCTTACGTAGATTAATTGGTGCAAAATGAAAATTTCAGAAACAGCAATGCTCAGCATTCATCAGCGTGAGCTCGAAGAGCGGCACAATGCATTTAACAAGACGACAAACACTCGGAAACGCGTGTTTTATTGGATTGGATTTCTAGATGGAGCGCTATCATCACACCGCATTGAAGACGGTGAAGAAGAAGCTTTGCTCGCAGAAGCCTCGAGATTTTCTGATTTTTTCGACGATCCAGATGCCTCAGATCTGGTAGAAGACCTACTCGCAGATTGTTTCTCTTCCGAAGAAGACTTGATCGATCAACTGAGACAACTGATTGACGACAAAAGGGCCGAGCTAGGAATGCAATCATCTCCGTCTGAAACCGACGAACTAAACGAGTTTCTAGGCTTTTGCGCAGGTGTTATCTGCGATGGAAGAGTTCTCGAAGTTGAAGTTCGCTCCATTATTCACCGGTTCAAGTCTTCAGCAGTTTTAATGCAAGCCAAACCATTCGCTTCACTTAGAAAAGCAGTCGAAATGTCAATGGCTGACGACATTTTAACAGACCAAGAGGCAGACGAAATCCAAGAGTGGATAGCCAAATTGGTGGGAGACGGCTTCATCGACACCGGGATCCCAAACATTGGAACAGTTGCCAAACTGGATGAGCCGATCACCGACCCAAATGATATTAAACTTCAAGGCTCTGTTTTTGTTCTGACAGGTCCGATGTCCATGGGACCAAGATCGTTCATAATATCCGAAATTGAAAGTGTTGGCGCAACCTGTGCACCTCGAACGACGACGAAAACTGACTATGTGGTAGTTTCCTCGACGGCATCGCGCCATTGGCGCACCACTCACTTTGGTACAAAAATCGAGCGCGCCCGTGAATTGATCGAAAAAGGGCTAAAACTTCGTTTCGTATCCGAAGTTGCTTTGCAGAGAGCTCTTCAATTAGCTAAAGCCAATTGAAGAGAAAATAGAGCCAATCACAACTCCTTATGGGCCTCTCCTCCAAAAAATCTTAAAACAATACTGCACTACTACACTGAAAAACCCCCACCTTTCGCAAAAGGCAGGGGCTGTATTTTCCAGAGTTAGCCTGAAAAGCTTTGTAGAAAGACGCTTATTTTACGATCTTGATGCGACCATCTGTGTATGGCGTGTAATCACCAGCAGCTGACATGAATTCTGCCAGAACATCCGCTAGATCGGGGCCATAGTCATAAGCGTCTTTCGCACCAACGAACATACCGTAGCCGTCACCACCGTTGCGAACGTAGTTGTTGGACACCAGCGTGTATTCTTTCGCTGGGTCAACCGCTGCGCCAGCAACTGTGACCTCAGAAACGCGTGCGCCCGCTTCTTTTGTCAGATCCGCAGTAAACGTGATGCCTGCAACCTGTGGGAAACGACCTGCGCCTTCTTCCACTTTGGACACACCATTTTCCAGAGCAGCAACAATGTCAGACCCTGTAACAGTGAATGTGGACAATGTGTTTTGGAACGGCAGAACCGTCAGAACTTCACCCATTGTGACTTCGCCGCCATCGATGGATGCACGAACACCACCACCGTTTTGGATCGCAGCAACAACGCCTTGATCTTTCACACGATCCAGCATCGCGTCAGCAACAGCGTTGCCCATAGCGCATTCCATAGCGCGACATACATCGCGGTCACCCACGATCACGTCAGCCGCAGATGCAACAACGCGTGTTTTCATTTCCTCGATTGGGCCTGCCAATTCAGCAACGCGCGCTTTGATGTCTGCATCTTCTTCCACAGATGCGTCCAGCAAAATGGTGTCGCCTGTCGCAGAGATCAATTCGCCTGCGTCATCAAATGTCAGAACCAGATGGCCAACATATTTGGAATAGGCATAGGCCTGAACAACAGGAACGTCGCCAACCATTGTCGGGTACGCCATCGCGCCATCTTCTGTGTTAGAGAATTTGGTGTGCGAGTGACCGCCAACAACAGCGTCCAGACCGTCAACCGCAGCCGCGATTGCCATATCTTTGGTAACGCCAACGTGGTTCAGGGCGATGATTTTGTTGACACCTTCTTCTTTCAGGTGATCAACATCATGCTGCAGGTTTTCAATCTCGTCAGAGAAGATAACTGCATCCGAAGGTGACGATGTTTCAGTTGTGTCGACCGCCAAAGCAGACACGATACCGATTTTCTCGCCGCCGACTTCCAGAACAAGATGGTCAGCCACTTTGCCGGCCAGGATGTTGGAACCGGATACGTCGATATTGCCTGAGATCACCGGGAAGGATACGCCTTCAACCAGTTTCTGCAGCCCTTCATCGCCGTCATCGAATTCGTGGTTGCCGACTGCCATTGCGTCGAAACCGATTTTTTCCATCATCTCGATTTCCACGTCACCTTTATAGGTCGTGTACATCAGAGACCCTTGATACTGGTCACCCGCATCCAGAACGATAACGTTTTGGCCTTCTAGCTCTTTGCGCAGCTCTGCAATTTTCGTGGCAACGCGCGCGTAACCGCCAAAGCATTTGCCTTCGTCATTGTCTGCGGCAGAGCATGTGCCGTCATACTTGCTGATCGGCTCGATGCGGCTGTGCAAGTCATTGATATGGATCACATTCAGAGTGAAATCCGCATAGGCCGTGCCAGCAGTCAAAGCCAGAACAGCAGCGGATGTGAATAGGCGAGCAGACATGTATGTACCCTCACATTAGGTTGAAATAAGGAGATCATGATAGGGTAAAGACAACGGGTGCAAACCCCAACAGGATCAACCGCAGCCCTATGGACGCAACGTAACGCTTTTATGACGTTTTTTTAACCATTCTTCAAGGCAGAGGTCAGAAATGAAATGGTTTCAGTCGGGTCTTTATCGATCTGATCGGTGATCAGGCTGGTCCACAAGAAGCTTAGCAGCTGTTCTGCAAAAACATCTTGGTTGGCTGCATTTGTAATTTCACCACGTTGGACAGCACGATCCAACACATCTTTAATCCCCTCGATACGCTCTGATCGGAACTGCTGTAACGCGGCCAAAATATCGGGCTGACTTTGCGCTTCTGCAATGATGCATTTGAATGCCATGCCCATATCCCCGCGCCAAAGGTCAAAGATATGTGCGACCAACCAGTTCAAATCCCCGTCCAGAGATCCGGTATCCTTATACGCGCGACCAGCTTTGCGCCGCTGATGAACCGCCAGAACCAAAGCGCCCCGGTTGGGATACCAACGATACAGCGTTGCTTTGCCCGCGCGGGCGCGTTTTGCCACGGCCTCCATGCTGAGGCCTGCAAAGCCTTTTTCCGAAAGCAATTCTTGCGCAGCATCCAAAATAGCTGCTTCGGTTTCTGGATTGCGTCGCGCGCCGATTGATGCACGGCCTGGTTTGTCTAATTCAGTATTGCTCATCCTGCCCTCTTGACGAAACGGAACGTTCCGTTCATATAACCCATTATAAGAACGATCCGTTCCCTTTACTTTATAGGAGCTATTACAATGACCCCCAAGCCTAAAGCCCCAAATCGCATCCGGCTGGCGTTGCTGGTATTCGTCTTCGTCTACCCACTTGTGACTGCAGTGATGTATGGAATCTTTCCACTGACAACGCATTGGGCGATTTGGCAGCGCACCTTGGTGATGGCTCCAATCATTGTTGTCATGATGGTGTTTGTGATCGTCCCATTCATCCAGATACGTTTAAAACATCTGCTTTGAACAAGTATGATCAGCCTTGGGGCCTTATCGCCCCTCGGCACCCCACGCTTCCCCAACCACCCTTTAGCATTGATGGCTTGACCCACAGCATCTTTCATCGCATCACGCCCGCATGCTGATTTACAAACTTCTGACCGCTGAGCAATGGGCCGAGTTGCAAGATAAGGGCGCCACAACAGGCGCGCCCATCGACGTAACCGACGGCTATGTCCACTTTTCTACGGCTGAACAGTGCCCCGAAACCGCTGCGAAATATTTCGCAGAGCAAGATGGATTGATGTTACTGGCCTATGACAGCGATGCATTGGGCGATGCGATAAAATGGGAGCCATCCCGAGGTGGCGCATTGTTCCCACATCTATACGCTTTGCTAAAACTTGAAGACATGCTTTGGGCCAAACCCCTTCCTTGGACTGGCACCACCCATGATTTCCCGGCGGAGATGATATGAGTGTGATTGAAAAACTTGGCCTCAAGGCGCTGCATTGCTTTGATCCAGAAACAGCGCATGGCTTGGCCCTGAAAGCCCTGCAAACGCCATTTGCCCCACTGTCCGGACAGATCACATCTGACCGCCTACGGATTTCCGTTGCAGGTTTGGACCTGCCCAACCCCATCGGTCTAGCTGCTGGGTTTGACAAGAATGCCGAAGTTCTTGCTCCGCTGGCGAAGGGTGGTTTCGGATTTTGCGAAGTCGGCGCAATCACACCGCGCGCCCAATCCGGCAATCAAAAGCCACGTTTGTTTCGTTTGAGCAAAGACAAAGCAGTCATCAACAGGTTTGGTTTTAACAATGACGGCATGGACGCCGTCCTGCCGCGATTGGCCCAGCGACCCAAAAACATGGTGCTTGGTCTGAATTTAGGCGCAAACAAAGACAGCGTGGATCGTGCGGCGGATTTTGCGACACTTATTCGAGAATGTGGACCGCACTTGGATTTTGCGACGGTCAATGTCAGCTCTCCGAATACCGAAAAGCTGCGTGATTTACAGGGTAAAGATGCCCTATCTGCGCTGATCCAAGGTGTTTTGGACGCACGTGGAGACAGTACCCTACCCGTATTCCTGAAAATCGCACCAGATCTGGACGCTGCAGGGTTAGAAGACATTGCAGAGGTTGCCCTAACCTCGGGTATCGCAGCGGTGATCAGCACGAACACAACCCTGTCCCGCGATGGGCTTACCAGCACCCATAAAGGGGAAACCGGTGGAATGTCGGGCGCGCCGCTGTTCGAAAAATCCACACGTGCTTTGGCACAGCTGTCACATCTAACCGAAGGACAGATCCCTTTGATTGGTGTCGGTGGCATTTCTTCAGCAGAGCAAGCTTTGAACAAAATCGAAGCGGGCGCATCGGCTGTGCAGCTTTACTCAGCCCTAGTTTATCAGGGCTTTAGCCTTGGGGCCAAAATCGCGCGTGATTTGGATAAACTGCTGGCCGCCAAAGGGTATGCAAACGTGTCCGAAGCCATCGGACAAAATCGCACGGCTTGGCTGTAGCGCCCTATTGCGGCTGCGCGTTTTGCGCGGCCGCAACAAACCGGGCAATTTTCCCCGCATCTTTGACGCCCGGTGCGCTTTCTATCCCAGATGCCGCATCAACCTGAACAACACCGGTTTTTGCGACAGCCTCGGCAACATTCAAATCCGTCAAACCACCCGCCAGCATCCAAGGTTTGGAAAACTGCAGTTTGGCGACCAATTTCCAATCAAATGTAATGCCATTTCCACCGGGTAGAACCGCACCTTTTGGTGCTTTCGCATCGATCAGCAGCTGATCCGACACCGCGCTATATGCATCCAGCGGCGCCAAATCAGCCTCGGTCGCGACGCCTAGCACCTTCATCACCGGCAATCCAAAACGCGTTCGGATTTCTGCCACCCGCTCGGGCGTTTCAGATCCATGCAACTGCAACATATCAAGCGGCACTTCGGACACGATCTGCTCAATCAGATCATCTTCGGCATTCACCACCAAAGCAACTTTGGACAAGCTCTCAGGCGCCAAACTGGCCAAGCTGCTCGCCTGAATTGGATCAACGTAACGTGGGCTTTTCGGAAAGAAATTGAAACCAGCATAGGCGGCCCCTGCATCGACACAGGCTGCGATATCCTCTGGACGCGTCAATCCACAAATCTTGACTTTGATTTTGGTCATCTTTTCCTCACGCCCTAGGTCGGCCCCATCTGGCACCCTATTTAGACAAAAGAAAACGCCACCCCAAGAGGCGGCGTTTGTTTTTCAGTCACTGATGTTTGTTCAGCTCGCTTGATCCAGAATCGCCAGAACTTCGTCTTTGTCCTTATCGCGCTCTGTTTGCGTCTTTTTCAGCTCACGTTCCATTTTGCGCAGCTGCTTGGACTTGTTCTTGGAATCTTTGCGGATTTTGTATTCGCGGATGTATTCGATCAGCTGTCCTAAAACCAAACCCATCGCGATACCGCCAAAGAAAACAAAGAAGAGCGGAACAGAGAACGTATAAGTCACCCAGTCAGCAAATGGCAGCGTTTGCAGACCCGATGGCAGCGTGTTCAGCTCAACCATTTGCCGGTTCGCCAGTGCGATCGTGATTGTGAAAAGGGCAAGCGCGATAAGAATGGCATAGCGTATGTAGCGCATTGATTTTCTTTCTATCTGAGTAAAACGAACGGTTCTACTTGAGAGATTATTCTTCGATTCCGTTTAGACGATCGCGCAAAAGCTTGCCAGTCTTGAAGAAGGGAACATGCTTTTCTTCGACCTCAACAGAGTCACCTGTGCGCGGATTTCGTCCAACACGTGCGTCACGTTTTTTGACAGAGAACGCACCGAACCCACGAAGTTCAACGCGATCACCACGCGACATGGCATTGGTGATTTCATCAAAGATCGTGTTCACGATCCGCTCTACATCCCGCAAATACAGATGGGGGTTCTCGTCGGCTATCTTTTGAATCAATTCGGACCGTATCATGGGCCTGCACCCTCCATTCATAAAAATACACGTGGCCTTACTTCTGGACAAATATAGAGGAGCATTTGATTTCCGCAAACACCGACCTTGCGAAAACACTAAGATTTGCAGAGGTTTGCTCGTTTTTATCGGGATTCGACATCATCGGGGCGACTTAAACAACCTGGAAATGGCGTTCTGTGTTCCAAAGACCCGAATTTGATTCGCGCAATAGTGGGTGCATGGATGAATATCGATCGATCTAAATTGCCCCTGTCCCCATCAAATTGTTCGCTTAGCTCCTGACGTGAGCACGGTTTTTACGAGCATACCGAACAACAAAGCCCAAAATGGGGCACCGATATCCCATAGCGAAAAACCAGAAACGGTCGCCATAAACGTCACCAATGCGGCCTCGCGTTCTGAAGGGTTTTTCATGGCCGCGCTCAACCCCGAACCGATCGTTGTCAAAAGGGCCAGACCGGCCAACGTCATCACAAATTCGACCGGCAGGATTGCAAACAGCGCGATAACAGCCGTTCCCGCCGCCCCGACGATGCAATACAAGATGCCGGTTACAACAGACGCTTTATAGCGTGTGTCTTTGTTTTCATCTGCATCCTCGCCCGAAACTATCGCAGCCGTAATCGCAGCCAGATTGAACGCATAACCACCAAAGGGGGCGGTAAGTAAGCTGACCAATCCCGTTGTTGTCAGGACCGCATTTGTTGGTGGCTCATAACCCGCGCCGCGCAAAACGACGACGCCGGGCATATTTTGGGACGACATTGTCACCAGATACATGGGTATCCCCAGTCCAAGCAGAACAGGAATGCTGAATTCTGGCGCAACGAAAACAGGTTTTGCCATTTGCACCACGATATCGCTGGTGCCGAAACGATCGGTCAGCGCGCAGAATATCAGGCCACTCATAAGGACCAAAGGAATGGCAAAGCGCGGCGCCAACCGTTTGCCACCTAAATATGTCACGACCATAACCGCAACCAATGAAGCATCCCCCTGCAATGCTGGGAAAATTTTAAGTGCAAAACCAAACAGAATGCCTGCCAACATCGCGTTTGCCAGTGAATCCGGGATAAGCTGCGCCAGTTTATCAAACCATCCCGTAACACCCGTCAGCGCCAGAAGTGATGCGCACAGCAAAAATGCGCCCGTCGCTTCGGCCAGAGAAATGTCGTGGCTGACAGCGACCAAGGCGATGCCAGGCGTTGACCAAGCGACCATAACGGGGATGCGATAGCGCAGCGCCATAAACAATGTGGTCGCACCGGTGCCAATGCTGAGCATCAAGATCCAACTGCCAGCCTGCGCTGGTGTTCCACCTAAAACTTGGATCGCTTGAAAGATGATCGCAATTGAACTGGTATAGCCAACCAGCACTGCGATCAGACCAGCAATGAAGTGAGACAGCTTAAGCCCAAACATATTTTGCCTTTCTCGACAAAGCGCAGTAATGAGAGTTGTGCGTTATAGCGCCCGGGCGTTATAACGCACAATACGCAAAGAGCAAGGCAAAGGTCATGAGCGCGCAAACAGGTGACTTACCTCCCGTAGGGCTAAATCTACGGCGCATTCGGCAAGGGGCTGATCTATCCCTCAGCCAAGCGGCCGAGCAAACTGGCGTCAGCAAAGCGATGCTTGGTCAGATCGAGCGCGGGGAATCATCGCCGACACTGGCCACCTTATGGAAATTGGCAAACGGGTTTAACATCCCACTGACGTCCCTGATCACGCAACCCACAGACAAACGCGCTCTTTTTGATCCGCAGTTTCAAAAACATGAACATATTGACGAGGCAATTCGCTTCCAAACGGTTTTTTCCTATGATCCAGAGGTTGGTTCAGAAACGTTTCTTCATGATATTCAACCGGGCCAGACCCATTTGTCGCAACCCCACCTAAAAGGTGTCATTGAAGACGTTTTTGTTATCTTCGGCGAAATTGAAATTTTGCACGATGGATCATGGCACAGCGTCAATGCGGGTTCTGCATTGCGATTTGCAGCGGACCAACCCCATGGATATCGTAACGTGACAGACACACCTGCACGTTTCCACAATGTCATGCATTATACCGCTATTTCATAATAGCATGGATTAGGTGGCCGGTCTGCATGAGGCGGTATAACCCATGATCTCCCGAATATTGATTTGCTCCGCTTCGAAATCATCGGCGTAAACCAACCCTTCTGCACGGCATATTTCACGCACACGCTCTCGCGCGGCACCAAATGTCCAATCACGGCCGAATGTCCCACGAATCTCGATCAATCCCGCCATCGGCTTTTTGGCAACCGTGAACATCGCCTCTTCTTCGGCTTCGCTCATACCGCCAGTTTTAAAACCTGTCGTTTGGCACCCAGAAACGAGCGACAGATAAAGCAGAAAAGTAGAGACGACAGCGGTGCGAGACATGGTAAAATTCCTTAGGCTAATGGCCTCTATCTACTGCCTAGCCCCTACCAAGACATAAATGTGGAAAAACTAGCCATCCGGAAACACACATAAGGTCCCTTCGACATATGCTTTCATTTCACCAACAAGCACATCAAAGACCGTCCTGACCCTTGGGATTTTCAACATCTGCTCTTGCGCAACAACGTAAAACGGCAAAGTCGCGACAACCTCATTGGGCAATACATGCGTCAAACACGGATCGGATTGGCCCAAAGGAAGCTGCGCAACCCCCAGGCCAAGGCCCGCGCGGATGGCTGCATACTGGGCCGGGTGATTGTCACATCGCAGGACCAATTTATGTTTCGAAAAATCTATGCCCAAACTGCGCCCTAATTCGAAATCCTCAAGATTACGATCAGGGGTCATCAAACGGTGCTCAGAAATGTCATCCCATGATTGAGGCTCTGGATGCGACTTCAGATACGATTTCGCCGCAAACAACCCCAGACCAACCTGCCCCACCTTTTGTGCGACCAGCGCTTTTTGGGTCGGTCCGATTGCGCGGATGGCGACATCCACTTCACGCTCTAACAGGTCTGCATTTCTGTTACTCAGCACCAATTCAACCTGAATGCCTGGATATTTTCGGGCTAAACTGGCCAAGATCATTGGCGCAATCCAAACCCCAATCATGTCGGGAACCGACACGCGTACGCGACCAGCATTGCTGTCTGGTTGCGCGCTGGCTTGCCGATTAAAAAGATCCGCGGCACGCGCCATGTCTTGGACCGCCTGCTCTAACGCCAAACCTCGATCTGTCGGATTTAAGCCAGCGCCAGAACGCGTAAATAAGGGCGCTCCAATTTGTGCCTCTAGCCCATCAAGCCGCCCCCGGACCGTTGGATGCGACAACCCCAATCGACGGGCAGCCCCTGACAAACTGCGTTCCTCTAAAAGCGCATGAAGCACGCGCTGATCATCCCAAGATATCGCCATGTTCGCAAATTTCTTTCTATCTGATGGTGGCATATTTGCAATTTTTTATCGAACCGAACAGTGCCAAAACATTTTCAACACAAATCATTCAAACAAATTCGGAGAATTACAATGACACGCACAGCTCTTATTCTTGGTGCAACAGGTGGGATTGGGAGTGCCGTTGCTAAGGCACTTCATGCGCAAGGGTGGCAAATTACCGCGCTGACCCGTGATCTCGCGAAGGGAAAAAACTATCCTCATTACAATTGGCTAAAAGGCGATGCGATGAATGCAGAAGATGTGATCGCCGCTGCTGAGGGCGCTGATGTCATCTTCCACGGCGTTAATCCGCCCGGCTATCAGAACTGGGATAAAGTGGTTTTGCCCATGATCGATGCCACAATTGCCGCAGCACGAAAAACGGGTGCACGGATCATTTTGCCAGCAAATGTCTATAATTATGATCCTGCACAAACAGATCTGATCACAGAATTTGCACTGCAAAACGCAATCAGTCGCAAGGGTCAAATTCGGATCGCTTTGGAACAACGGCTGCGCAATGCCGCCCCCGAGGTACATAGCCTGATCCTGCGCGCAGGTGATTTCTTTGGACCGGACCAAGATTCTGGATGGCTGCCGCAAGGAATGATGCCGAAAGGACCGGCAACAAAACGCATCACGAAACTAGCAACCAGTCATGGTCATTCATGGGCCTATGTGCCTGACGCCGCGGTCGCATTTGTGAAACTGTTAGACGCTGACCTTCAGCCTTTTGAGATGGTTCAATTTGGCGGGTACTATGAGACAACAGGCATGGAAATGGTTGACGCCATCCGCTCGGCGACAGGGAACACTAAAAAGATCAAACATTTCCCGTGGTGGGTTGTCTCGCTTTTGGCACCTTTCAACAGGTTTATGCGCGAAGTGAAAGATATCGAAGCCCTATGGCACCATCCAATGCAATTGGACAACACACGGTTGGAACAGCTTATTGGTCCCGAACCGCATCGTTCCTTAGACCTCGCCGTTGCTGAAAGCCTAGGTTTATCCGCCTAAACGAAAAAGGCCCCGCAATTGCGGGGCCTTTTCTTGACTGCGATAAACGCGGTCTTATTCGTCGGAACCCAGAGCCGCGCCCAGGATGTCGCCCAAGGACGCACCTGAATCGGAGGAACCATACTGTTCCACGGCTTCTTTTTCTTCCGCGATTTCACGTGCTTTGATGGACAGACCCAGACGACGTGTTTTGCTGTCAACATTTGTGACGCGAACGTCAATTTTGTCGCCAACAGAGAAACGCTCAGGGCGCTGCTCGGCACGGTCACGGGACAGGTCGGAGCGACGGATGAAGGATTTCATGCCTTCATATTCAACTTCAACACCACCATCTTCGATCGCTGTGACTTCAACAGTGATGATGGAACCACGCTTCACAGAACCAGTTGCTTCTGCGAATTTGTCGGAACCCACACCTTTGATGGACAGAGAGATACGCTCTTTGTCTGTGTCGACTTCAGAAACGATCGCTGTGACTTCGTCACCTTTACGGTAGTTCTGGATCGCATCTTCACCACGTTCATCCCAAGAGATGTCCGACAGGTGAACCATGCCGTCGATGTCGCCTGGCAGGCCAACAAACAGACCGAATTCGGTGATGTTCTTAACTTCACCTGTAACTTCGGTGCCCTCTGGGTGTGTTTCTGCAAACAGCTCCCATGGGTTACGCTGTGTTTGCTTCAGACCCAAGGAAACGCGACGCTTTGTGCCGTCGATTTCCAGAACCATCACGTCAACTTCCTGAGAAGTAGACACGATTTTGCCTGGGTGTACGTTTTTCTTGGTCCAAGACATCTCAGAGACGTGAACCAGACCTTCAACACCTGGCTCTAGTTCAACAAACGCACCGTAATCGGTGATGTTTGTGACGCGGCCCTGATGCACGGAACCCAATGGGAATTTCGCAGCAACCAGATCCCATGGATCTTCTTGCAGCTGCTTCATGCCCAAAGAAATGCGGTGCGTTTCTTTGTTGATCTTGATCACCTGAACCTTGATCGTCTCACCGATTGTGAGGATCTCGGATGGGTGGTTCACACGGCGCCATGCCATGTCTGTGACGTGCAACAAGCCGTCTACGCCGCCCAGGTCAACGAAGGCACCGTATTCTGTGATGTTCTTAACAACACCTTCAACGGACTGACCTTCGGCCAGGTTGCCAACAACTTCAGCGCGCTGCTCGGCACGGGATTCTTCCAGAATCGCGCGACGGGATACAACGATGTTGCCACGACGACGGTCCATTTTCAGGATCTGGAATGGCTGCTTCAGCCCCATCAATGGGCCCGCATCACGCACAGGGCGTACATCAACCTGTGAACCTGGCAAGAACGCAACTGCGCCGCCCAGATCAACAGTGAAGCCGCCTTTAACGCGGTTGAAGATTGCGCCTTCAACACGTGCATCATCAGCGTATGCTTTTTCCAGACGATCCCAAGCTTCTTCCTTGCGCGCCAGATCACGAGAGATCACAGCTTCGCCGCGTGCGTTTTCAGCGGAACGCAGGAAGACCTCTACAGTGTCGCCAACAGCAACTTCTGGAGCTTCACCGGGATTTGCGAATTCTTTAAGATCAACGCGGCCTTCCATTTTGTAGCCAACGTCGATGATAGCTTGGCCCGCTTCGATTGCGATGACCTTGCCTTTGACAACAGTACCCTCATCGGGTGTGTCCATTTCGAAGCTTTCTTGTAGGAGGGCTTCGAATTCCTCCATGGATGTAGTCGCCATGTGGCTCTGTTTTCCTTTACAACGGTTTGTCTGGCCGTGCGGTTGTCTCCGCCGGTCTTAGGGTTCATTTACGCCAACTGCCCCTTTCGGGGGCCAACAATACCGCATCGTGCAACACAAAAACAAATAGGGCCGGTAGCATTCCGACCCTGCCCGAATTGGTAACTGCTGGTGTTTTCACCATGTCAGCTTGCGCGCGTATAGCGGGTTTACGCCTTTTGTTCAAGGGATTCGTCATTCCGCAATCTTGGGCGTGCATTCTAACAAAATCCAAAGTAGGCAGCTATCATGACGATCCAAACCATCCCTCTCGAACCAGCCCTTGATATTCGCCACGCAGTCTTGTGGCCCGACCATCCCCGCGACTTTAGTCGTGTTCAGGGGGATGAGGGTGCGCTGCATTTGGGGATTTATGAAAAGGATCTGCTGATCTGCGTCGCATCCTTGTATGAGACAAAGACCGGCCTGCGTTTGAGAAAATTTGCGACCCTTCCGGAATATCAAGGCAAAGGGCATGGTAGCGCGATGATGCGGCATGCGATCACACATTGCGAAACAACCCATCAGCCGCGTCTTTGGTTATCTGCCCGCGCAACAGTCATGCCGTTTTACGCGCGATTTGGTTTTGAACCATTTGGCGCGCCAGCCGAAAAAGCCGGCGTCGCCTATCGTTATATGGAACGCATAATCCAATTTTAGTCGATATAGGTGAACATATCGGCGTTGGATTTGCGCACCTTTGGCAGGTTTTCCAACCAATCCCCTTCACCGCGATAGCCCAGCGTCAGAACGAACTGAGACTTCAGTCCTTTTTCTGCCAAGCCCAGCGCAGCATCTGCAACCGATGGGTCGAAACCTTCCATTGGTGTCGCATCGACCTTTTGCTCGGCAGCCGCAAGCATCGCAAAGCCCATCGCAATATACGCCTGACGCGCCGTATGATCTGCATTGACCGATGGATCACGCGACAAATACGCAGCCTTCAATGCTTCGTAATATTTGGTCACCAATTCATTTGGGCCGCCACGCTGTTCTTCCGTCAGCAAACGAATGCCATCGATGCGTTCAGCCGTATAATTGTCCCAGCTGGCAAAAACCAAGATGTGGCTACAATCCTCGGCCAACTGCTGGTTCATGCCCATCAGCCCCAGGGATTTGCGTATTTCCGCATTGGTGATGACAAACACCTCAAACGGCTGCGAACCAGAGGATGTCGGTGTCAACGAGATGGATTCGAGGATCGCATCCAGTTTCTCGGCCTCAATTTTCTTGGTTGGGTCATAGACTTTGGTCGCATAGCGCCACGTCATCAGGTCTTTTAGCATAGGTGCCTCAATCATTTTGAATCTCAAACAGGCACCTAAACCGTTTTGTTCAAATTGAAAGAGGCACTCTGGCTGAAAACACCTATTTGTGACGTATCAGCAAAAGTTTTCCGGCCCAATGCGCTGCGCCACGCTGTAGCGATCGCCGTGACACCATCCTAACGGCAACGCCTCTTCGATTGCGTGCTTTAGGTCTGCGTCCAACACCATCTGTGCGCCACGGACCAAATGCGCAAAATGGCTTGTGCTACGCGTGCCGGGGATCGGCAGGATGTGATCCCCCTGGCTTAGCAACCATGCGATGGCCAAGGATGCCGGATTTTCACCCGCTTGCGCTGCCAGATCACGGAACGCCTGTGTCGCCTGCATGTTGCGTGCATGATTGTCCTGCTGAAAGCGTGGGTTCACATTCGCAAAGAACATATCTTTGGCCAGGTCATAAGGTATTGGGCGTTCAGTCAGCCAAGACCGACCCACCGGCGAAAATGCCACCATGGCGGCCCCTAATTTGGCACATGCCTGAACAAGGCCCAGTTCGGAAAACCGCGCAGACAAGGAATATTCAGATTGCACCGCTGCAACCGGATGGATCTTAGACGCCCGGTACAAAGACGTTGGGGCAATTTCAGAAAAGCCAAAGCTGCGTATTTTGCCCTTTTCCACCAGACGCGCCAGCGTTTCAGCGACCTCTTCAATCTCGCGTTCGGCTTCCCTACGGTGGACATAATACAGGTCAACGTAATCCAACCCCAGCCGCTTAAGCGACCCATCCAATTCAGCCTCAAGATGGTCGGCCGAGTTGTCAAATTTACGGTTGCCATCCGCGTCTGCCGTAATACCGCCCTTTGTGGCAATGAACAGATCATCACGCAGGTCCTTGTTGGATTTCAACCACTGACCGATGACGGTTTCGCTGCGCCCGGCACCATAGATATTGGCCGTATCAATATGTCTGACACCAGCAGAAATGGCAGCATCCAAGACCGCCATCGAATTTGCATCCGTCGTCGCACCCCACACGTCAGAAAAGCTCATTCCGCCAACGCCAAGGCAAGATGTCGTTTTACCAGCTATACTAATTTGTCGCAAAGAATGTGTCATAGAGGCCCCTTTCAATTTTCAAAGGCGACCCACTGTCTAGGCACGAATCGTTTTGCGCAAGTGCAAATTGCGTTTCATTTCTTTTCGCAATGTGGCGGCTTCGGCTGCACTTAGTTTTTCCAATGCGGAACGCCCACCACCGGCCCTTTGCCAAATACGTTTTGCTGATTGGGGTGACCAAGGCAAAGTAGCCTGCGCAAGCCATGCTCGCAGCTCTGGCGGCAAACGATCAAAGTCTCGCATCGGATCCTTAGAACGCCGATTACATAAGGGTGAGGACAGGTTCGACTTCATGTCGTGAAAATATGTTATATCATAACAGTCTTCAAGCGGCATTTTTGACCGTTGCTTGGCCTAAATGTTCAAACAGGCAATCCCTGCTGACGTTCGCGGATGACGGCGACGGATTTCGCAAACGCCTCATCAATGCTGAGATCTGACGTATCCAGCAAAATTGCATCTTCTGCAGGTTTCATCGGCGCATCTGAACGGGATGCATCCCGGTGATCGCGCTCTTTCACATCTGCCAGAACGGTTTCGTAATCAGTATCCGCACCGCCATTGACCAGTTCCAACAACCGACGCGCAGCACGCACCTCAGCACTGGCTGTGACAAACAGTTTCACCTGCGCATCTGGACAGATCACTGTGCCAATATCGCGCCCGTCCAAAACAGCACCGCCGGCACGTGTCGCAAACGCCCTCTGAAAATCCAGCAAAGCCTGACGCACTTCGGGAATGGAAGCCACTTTTGATGCTGCACGAGCCACTTCTGCGTTACGCAAATCGCCGTCCAGATCTTCAGCTGTCAAAGTTTGTGCAGCCTCGATTGGCGCTGCACCGGTCAGCATTTTGGCCCCAACAGCACGATACAGCAAACCTGTATCCAAATGGGCAAAGCCAAATTCGGCACATATACGACGCGAAATTGTCCCTTTTCCTGCCGCAGCAGGACCATCAATGGCGATTGTGAAACCCAAAACCTGTTCCTTTTTCACAGCGGCACGACATCTCGCACCCTGCTTTGAAATAACCAAAAGGACACCCCATGCTCAACATGAGTTTTCAGCATTCATAACGCCACGTCAAAAATGATGAACTTTTCTAAGCAAGAAAGTGCCAATGACTATTTCTTCAACCACGGCATAGCGCGCTACGTGCAACGCGCCATATCAGCGCCGAGACCGGCCATCAGAGGTTCAAAGATCGGGAAAGATGTGGCAATCGGCCCGCCATCGCTAAGGGTGATTGGCTTTTCGGATGCCAATCCCATAACCATAAAGGACATCGCAATACGGTGATCAAGGAAGGTTTCAACGGTCGCGCCACCAGGAACATCACCGAAACCACGACCATGTACTGTCCACCAATCTTCGCCTTCATCAACCGTAATGCCAGCCGCGCGCAGACCTTGCGCCATCGCATCAATTCGATCGCTTTCTTTAACGCGCAGTTCATGCACGCCCGGCATATGGGTTTTGCCCTCAGCAAAGGCCGCAACAACAGACAGAACCGGGTATTCGTCGATCATCGAGGCTGCGCGATTCTCTGGGACAGTGATCCCTTTTAGATTAGGCGAGAATTTGGCACGTAGATCAGCCATCGGTTCCCCCCCCTCTTCACGCATATTTTCATATGTCAGGTCCGCGCCCATCTCTTTAAGCGTGGTGAATATCCCCGCACGCGTTGGATTCAGACCGATATTGGGAACCAGAATATCTGATCCTTCGGTAATGATCGCTGCGCAAACAGGGAACGCCGCCGAACTGGGATCGCGGGGCACGGTAATTGTTTGAGGCTTAAATTCGGGTTGCCCTTGCAGAGTAATGATGCGGGCCTCGTTTGTGACTTCTGTGACAACAGAAGCGCCAAAACCATTCAGCATCCGTTCAGAGTGATCGCGTGTTGCGGTTTTTTCAATCACAACGGTTTCGCCTTCTGCGGCAAGACCGGCCAGCAAAACGGCAGACTTCACTTGCGCCGACGCCATGGGCAATTCGTAACGCACACCCTTTGCTCCAGCCGCCCCAACCAAGGTCAAAGGCAATCGACCTTTTGAACGACCGTAAGATTTCGCACCGAAAAGCGCCAAAGGATCCGTAATCCGGGCCATAGGGCGGGAATTCAGGCTGGCATCACCCGTAAAAGTCGCCGTGATCGGCGAGGTCGCAACGGCCCCCATGATCAGCCGAACACCCGTTCCAGAATTGCCGCAATCAATCACCTGATCAGGTTCTTTAAACGCGCCAACACCAACGCCCTCGACATGCCAGGTTTCGCCCTTTTTCTCGACATGTGCACCAAAGGCCTGCATCGCTTTGGCCGTGTCCAAAACGTCTTGGCCCTCCAAAAGGCCAGTGACTTTTGTTTCTCCCTTTGTCATCGCACCAAGGATCAGTGACCGGTGCGAGATAGATTTATCTCCGGGAACATGCGCTGTTCCGTTCAAACCAGAAGATTTGCGCGAGATCATAGGAATTACTGGGCCATGGGCAGACATTGGGATCTCCATTTGTCGAGTCCCGGCGTTGATACTGATCGCAGAGCCAGACGTCTAGATAGGTTCCCAAATAACAACAGCTATGTGAATTTTTCTCACATATGTACAACCATAATTAAAGGCGGCGGAATGTCATATAGTGAGGTGCACGATCCTCGCGCAGCGCCTTTTGTTCATAGCGCGTCGAAATCCAATCACCCCAAGGATTGCGCCAATCACCGGGTCGCTCTGCCAGCCATTCAAAACCCGCTTTCGGGATTTCAATCATAGTTTGGCGCACATAATCTGGAATATCGGTCGCAACACGGAATTCAGCGCCGGGTTTTAGAACCCGTGATAAAGGTGCCAAGTGTTCCTGTGTTACGAAACGGCGGCGATGATGGCGTTTTTTCGGCCAAGGATCTGGGTATAGTAGAAACGCCTTTTCAACCGACGCTTCAGGCAAGACATCCATCAAATTACGTGCATCGCCGGGATGAACGCGTAGGTTCGTAACACCCGCTTTGCGGATTTTGCCCAACAGCATGGCCACACCGTTCAAATATGGTTCAGCACCAATGATGCCAATGTCGGGATACGTCGCCGCCTGATGAACCAAATGCTCACCACCGCCAAAGCCAATTTCCAACCAGATCGGTTTGCCATCAAACATGCGCTGCACGTCCAGAACGTCACGATTAGGATTGTCTTCCCAATCCACGGCACCCGGCGACAAAGCAGCCAGATCTTCATCTAGATACTTTTGTTGCGACGCTTTGAGGCCCTTGCCTTTGACGCGTCCGTAAAAATTGCGCCATGGCGCGCCGGGATGTTTGTTTGATGTCGTCATAACCGCGCATTTAACCTGCTTGATGCCATCTGACAATGCAGCAGGGAAAATCCCAGTGCCGCCTCTGAATAATAAATATTTTTGATTGAAAATTCTCAAACTTCTAATCGAGTTTTATCCAAGTTTAACTATTAAACTCGGTGGATTTTGCAGAGTGTTAAGTTTCTTAACTCCTACTAGGGCACATGTCCTCGTTGTTGTCAGTATCAGCCAGCGTATTGGTTGGTCTTTTGCTTAGTATTGGTTCGGTCGTGGCAACGCAGCCTAGAACACCTTCGAAAGTGGGCGACTTGGTGCTTGTCGTGTCATCTCCTTGGGGCCCATCACCAAGAGAAATCTTGCGACGCACCGAACTGAATGACCGATACCCGGTTTCCGCGCCACTGGGTCGGTTCACGCAACTCGTCAATGACGATGACGTTAAAAATCTCAAAGCGAATGGCGCTTGGTTTGTACTCGATGGTAAAAAATTGGCAGAATTATGCAGTCTCTAGTATCCCCAACTAACCGCCCTGAACCTGATCTTAGCTTGCAAATAAAGGCGAGTGTGCTTTTGTCGCCCTGGGCGACACTGGCCAGTTATTTGATCGACAACCATGAATGGCCTGTCTTGATCGTGGCCAGTCTTGCACTTTTGGCTTTAACATTTTCAGTCAAAAAAGTTCCGGCGGGCTTTGGCCCTTACCTTATTTCTTTCTGCCTGGTTGCACATTGCGTTCTGTTTACAATCGCGTTTGCCAGCCACCCATGGCAGATTGACACGCATATGCTCTATTTTGCAATCATCGCGATCGTCGCGACGTTACAGCATATCCCCGCCCTTTTATTTGCCGCCGGGGTGATCGCAGTTCACCACCTTAGCATGACAGTTGCTTTGCCCGCGCTCGTCTATCCAGATGGATCAGTACAAGGCAATCTGGCGCGCACCATTCTGCATGCGGTGATTGTTGTCCTAGAAACTGGTGTCTTGTTGTTTAGCATTCGCGACAAACACGCGCTTGAACGCATCGTCGAAAAAGAGCGTCAAGACGCTATGGAGCAGGCAAAAATCGCGGAAATTGCTGAAGAAGAAGCAGAATCGCAAAAGGAACAATCCGAAGAAGTTGTTGGCCTTTTAACGCGAACCTTTTCTCTTCTCTCGGATGGCGATTTAACCTGTGCCATATCAACAAACTTTCCAGAGATGCATGAACCGCTGCGCAAAGATTTTAACAAAACGGTCAACAAGCTGCATTCAACAATCGAACAGATCCTGCATGTCGCTCAAAGCATTACCGGCGATGCCAATCAGATCAGTAGATCTGCAGATGACCTGTCGCGCAGAACAGAACATCAAGCAGCGACGCTGGAAGAAGCCACGGCATCTCTTGAAGATCTCAGCAATCGCATTCGTGAAGATGTGGAAAAGACGCGAACTGCCGAGACACGAATGCGATCAGCACGTGAGGACACAGAACGCGGTAGCGCAACAGTGTCGGACGCGGTTGAGGCCATGGCAGAAATCGAAAAAAGTTCGCTTCAGATCTCTCAGATCATTGGTGTGATTGAAGATATTGCGTTCCAGACCAACCTTTTGGCCTTGAATGCAGGCGTAGAAGCCGCACGCGCGGGTAGCGCTGGTAGTGGCTTTGCCGTGGTCGCATCAGAGGTCCGTGGTTTGGCACAACGATCGGCGGAATCCGCGTCGGAAATCAAAAGCCTCATCCAATCCAGCGCGCAACAAGTCGAAAAAGGCGCCGAACTGGTATCACAAACCGGTGCGGCATTAAAAACGATCAATAGCGAAGTCGGTGACATCGCGACATTGATCAGTGAGATCACCCAAGGCATATCTCAGCAATCTGCTGGCCTAGAAGAAATCAATGGTGGCGTTGCGACGCTAGACCAAGTGTCACAGCAAAACGCGGCTATGGTCAGCGAATCTGCTGGGGCGAGTCATCGATTGAATCGGGAAGCCACGGAATTGGCAGACCTGATCTCTAGCTTTACAATTGAACCTTCATCGGCAACGGACACTTCCAAGGGAACTGACCATCCGAAAGTTGCCTAGCCTAAAGACATGACATGAAAAAGCCGCTGTATTTTCATACAGCGGCTTTTTACTTGTTTGGTCTTAACGATTAGACAGCACGTTTCAACGCATCAGCCAAATCTGTTCGTTCCCAAGAAAACCCACCATCGGCTTCAGCAGCACGACCAAAATGGCCATAGGCGGCTGTGCGCTGGTAGATCGGTTTGTTCAATTCCAGATGCGTGCGAATGCCCCGAGGCGTCAGGTCAATCACTTTGGGGATAGCAGCTTCGATTGCAGCAGCCTCAATTTGCCCGGTACCATGTGTGTCCACATAAATGGACAAGGGTTTGGCAACCCCAATGGCGTAAGACAATTGAACGGTACAGCGATCAGCCATCCCAGCCGCAACCACGTTTTTTGCCAAGTAACGCGACACATAAGCCGCAGACCTATCCACTTTACTCGGATCTTTACCAGAGAATGCGCCACCACCATGGGGCGCCGCGCCGCCATATGTATCCACGATGATTTTGCGCCCTGTCAAACCTGCGTCGCCATCAGGGCCACCAATCACGAATGTTCCGGTAGGGTTGACCCACCATTCTGTTTTGTCAGAAACCCAACCATCGGGCAAAACATCCAAAATATAGGGCTCAACGATTGCACGAATATCATCCGAGCTTTGCGCTTCGCTTTCATGCTGCGTCGACAGAACGATGGATTCAACACCCACAGGTTTTCCATCTTCATAGCGCACTGTGATTTGCGATTTGGCATCAGGTCGCAACAGCGGCTCAGTACCGTCTTTGCGCACCTCTGCCAAACGGCGCAGTATCCCATGTGCATAATGGATAGGTGCCGGCATTAGGTGTTCGGTTTCATTCGTCGCATAGCCGAACATGATGCCCTGATCACCAGCACCTTCGTCACCGCGTTCACCGGTTACACCTTGCGCGATATGCGCAGATTGTTCGTGAAGAAGATTGGTGACTTCACAAGTTTCATGATGAAACTTATCCTGTTCGTAGCCGATATCCTTGATACAGCTGCGGGCGATTTCATCAATCCGCCCCATATATTCGGTCAGTTTATTTTGGTCGGTCAAACCGACCTCGCCGCCAATAACCACGCGATTTGTCGTGGCAAACGTTTCGCACGCAACCCGCGCGAGGGGATCTTCAGCCAGAAAAGCATCCAAAACGGCATCAGAAATGCGATCGCATACTTTATCGGGATGACCTTCAGAAACGGATTCCGAAGTAAAAACATAGTTCTGTCGTGACATGAGAAGTGCTCCATTGTACCTCGCCGTCACGCCAGGAAGCCGTTGTGACGGTGTTAGATTAATCCCTGCTACGTGCAGAGAGGCGAACAGTCAATGAGTTAGGCCGCGTTTCTTTCCAAATTGTCAACAAAGCGAACGCAACCAATAGGCAGAACACCGGAAAATCCCCTGTTCGTGAATAGAGGGTTAACCGCAGAGGAGCTGGGACATAAGCATCCACAAACCCCGCTTCGTTCAAAGGTATATGTGCCAAAATGCGGCCAGCCCCATCAATGACCGCGGACACACCTGTATTTGCAGCGCGGATCATTGGCACGCCCTGCTCGATGGCACGTATGCGGGCCTGACTTAAATGTTGATACGGGCCTGACCAGTTTCCAAACCACGCATCATTCGTGACTTGCAACAAAAGATCCGGCCGGGACTTTGCACCATGTACGTCCTGAGGAAAGACAGCTTCATAACAAATCAGCGGCAGGGCTACACCAAAACCGTCCAACGCGATCACATCAGGACCAGATCCACGCGTATAGGCCGAACTGGCCCGCGCGGCCAAACCCAAGATATTCCATTTTTCAAATAACCACGCAAACGGCATGTATTCGCCAAAAGGAACAAGATGGTGTTTGTCATAAACATGCTCAACCTGCCCCTGTCCATTCAGCACAGTCAATGAATTAAAATAGTCACCGTTTTCTTCGCGCTGAATTCCCACAACAACTGATGCAGGACCCGCCGCCTCGGATATGATGTCAAATGCCTGCTCGGCATGGTTCAGCAACATAGGCAGTGCTGTTTCAGGCCAAACAATCAGCGACGGCTCAGCATCCAATTGCCACTCCGCATTGGTAAAACCGACCTGCCGATCAAAGAACACTGGAATTTTGTCAGATGCCCATTTTTCGTGTTGCGGGGCATTGGGTTGCACCAATCGGACAACCGGCTGACCGGTTAAATCCTGCACCTCTGGCAACAAAACGCGCCCACCGCCGACCAATGCCAGCCCAAGGATCGTGGCAATCGATACAGATGGCACAACGGTCTTAGACAAAATCGTGTTGGCAACTGCAGCGATCATACAGCACGTCATCAGGGTCAAACCATATGGCCCGACAAGTGACACCCACTGGATCGTGTGGTCAGCCGCCCAAATGTAGCCCAAAGTCGCCCAGGGAAACCCTGTCAGCACATAACCACGTGCCATTTCGGCGATCGTCCAAAATACGGCCAATCCCCAAATAGAACCTCGGCAAAAGCGAAAACTACCCCAAAAGGCCAATCCCCAAAACAGGGCCAGCCCACCGGCCATCAGCAACAATGCAAAAGGCGCCATCCACCCCGTTACATCGGCCTCGACCATAAATGGTTCCACGATCCAGTTTAACCCGACCGCGAAATATCCAACACCGATGGACCAACCCATTAGTGCAGATGACCGCTGAGTGTTCGATCTGGAAAATAGCAGGAAAGCCGCCAATATGCCGAACAGCGATATGTGCCATTGGCCAAAAGGCTGCAGCCCCAAGGCCATAACCGCCCCTGAAACACCCCCGAATAGCATGGAAAACCCAGTTTTCTGTAATGCCCGCCGAAAGACAGATGACACGCCGCTAGCCAGCACGTGCCTCAGACCCGTTTTCGATGAGATCTGGATCAGGTTCCACCAGATCGTCTTTACGCGAAAGCGTAGGATGCGGCAGTCGAACCCTTAGACGTTTAATCCGCCTCGGATCTGCATCTATGACCTCAAATTCCGTGCCATTTGGATGGCGCACCACCTCACCCCGTACGGGAACACGGCCGGCAAGCATGAAGACCAATCCGCCAAGCGTATCGATCTCTTCGCCATCAATGTCTTCATGATCCGTCAATTCCAGGCCGATTTCTTCCTCGAACTCGTCCAGCTCTGTACGTGATAGCGCAAGATAACATCCCGGCATCTCACAGGTCCAGTTGCGGCCTTCCGTGGCATCATGTTCGTCTTCGATCTCACCAATGACCTGCTCAATCAGGTCTTCGATGGTTACGAGCCCGTCAACACCCCCATATTCATCGATCACAAGCGCCATAATACGCCGTTCTGTCTGCATTTTGGCCAGCAAAACACCGATCGGCATAGAGGGAGGCACGAACAATAGAGGGCGCAACATTTGTTTCAGATGGAATTCTGCCTCGCCACCGTTAAAGCCGTAGGAAAGCGCAAAATCTTTCAAATGCGCCATGCCGATTGGCGTATCCAGCGTGCCTTCGTAGACAGGCAAACGCGTCAATCCTGTTTCGCGGAAAACCGCAATCAGTTCTTCCCGCGTGATCGTATCGGGTATGGCCGTGATTTCAGCTTTGGGGATAGCAACATCCTCAACCCGTTTATCATACAGGTTCATCAGTCCTTGTTCAGCATGAACAGTATCTGACCCTTGAGGATTGTCTTCTAGAGATGCATCTTTCGACGTTGTCGAAATCCGGTCCCAGAAGCGCTGAAAAAATCCACGATTTGACGAAAATGATTGCGCCCGATCTTCGTCTTGACCCCGCGCAATATTCTGCATCAACTCTTTTTGCTCAAACTGCCGCGCGCTTTGCGCCGCGTTAGATGAGCCGTCTATATCACCCATAATACCATCCGGCATGTGCCGGCTATCCTTTCATTGCGCGTTTCCACAGGCGGCAAACGCATTCATGACATCAAATCATGTCTCTATATGGGTCTTCAACCCCTAGTTTGCCAAGTATGGAAATCTCCAAATTTTCCATGAGCGTGGCATCGCCGTCACGTATATGGTCATATCCCAAGAGATGTAACATTCCGTGAACAACCAGATGCGTGACATGATCTGGAAATGCTTTTCCCGCCTCTTCCGCCTCGCGCTGACATGTATCGTAGGAAATCGCGATGTCACCCAATTCATAGTCTTCAGGTTCTAGCGGAACTGCCCCTTCTGTGGCGGCCCCGCGTTCTTCCGACGGCCAAGACAAGACGTTTGTCGCTTTGTCTTTTTCGCGAAACCCAGCGTTCAGCTCCTGAATGCGCGTGTCGTCGCATGCCAGCAATGCGATTTCAAAACCCTTGTCCCCATACCCTAGATGGCCCAGCGTTGCCCGCGCGGCGCTTTCGGCCAAGGCCTCCAACCCGACAGTCTCCCATCGGGTATCTTCAAATATAGTATCAATCAGCATAGGGCCTAAATTCGCGACTACCCCTTATGGGGTCTCTGCGTCCTTTTCATAGGCTTCAATAATAGCCGCAACCAACGGATGGCGCACGACATCTTTGCCCGTGAAGTAATTGAAAGCGATGTTTGGGATATGGTTCAACAACCGTTCCGCATCAGCCAGACCAGAGGACACACCCCGTGGCAAATCGATTTGCGTTCTATCACCAGTGATCACCATACGAGATCCTTCGCCCAAACGGGTTAGAAACATCTTCATCTGCATCGATGTGGCGTTTTGCGCTTCATCCAAAACAACAAATGCATTCGCAAGCGTACGCCCACGCATGAAAGCAAGCGGTGCGATTTCGATTGTTTTATCCGCTATCATGCCCGCCAATTGCTTGCCCGGCAGGAAGTCGTTCAACGCATCATAAAGTGGCTGCATATAAGGATCGACTTTATCCTTCATATCTCCGGGCAAATAGCCAAGCTTTTCACCAGCTTCGACCGCAGGACGGGATAGAATAATTTTATCGACTTCGCCATTGATCAGCATATTCACAGCCACCGCGACCGCGAGATAGGTTTTACCTGTACCAGCCGGACCAATGCCAAATGCCAACTCATTGGCAAACAAAGATTTTACATAGGCTTTTTGCGCATCTGTCCGAGGTTCGATCAGCTTACGACGCGTTTTAATTTCAACCTTACCGCCAGAGAACATTTCGATCTGCTGGTCTGGGTCAACTGTTTCATCGCTCATCCGAAAATGGCGGTCAATTTCAGATTTGCCGACATCACGCCCCTGTTCAAGCCGTTCGTAAAGCGCGGCTAGGACATCACGGGCTTCACCCTGCGCGTCCGGTTCGCCATGAATGGCCAACTGGTTTCCGCGTCGCAAGATTTGCACACCCGTGCGCGCCTCAATGTCGGTCAAGTTTCGATCGTATTCGCCACATAAATCAATGAGCAAACGGTTGTCGGGAAATTCAAGAACGGTTTCGTTCAAGGTATCAGTGGTCACGCACATCTCCGCCAGATCTTTGCCCTACCGTGCCAAGCTCGGCGCGCAGACGCAAGCGAGTCGCAGCTAAAATGCACAAATTGTCACTGAATTGACATGAATTCCCGCACAGCCATCCGCGACATACGGTAAAATATTACCGCCAGAGGGCCTAAATCAGTTCCCCAGACAGAGAATTCTTTCCAGAACCGGTAATCCGCACTTTACGCAAATCACCTGCCGCAACGTCATCCGCTGTGACATGGACAGCATGCAAATATTCGGATTTTCCGACCATTTGACCGCTCAATCGCCCCGGCTTTTCAAACAAGACCGAAACGTCACGACCAACCATACTGTCTTGGATTTCGCGCTGATGCTTGGTGATCAACGCCTGCAAGCGCTGCAAACGATCATCTTTTACATCTTCGGGCAATTGCGGCCGCTCTGCGGCTGGTGTGCCCGGACGCGTTGAATATTTGAAAGAGAACGCAGACCCATAACGGACCTCTTCGATCAAATCCAATGTCGCTTGGAAATCTTCTTCGGTTTCTTCAGGGAAACCGACGATGAAGTCGCCCGACAAATGCAATCCAGGGCGCGCTTCTTTCAGCCGTTCAATCACACGCAAATAGTCTTCAGCCGTGTGCTGACGATTCATACGTTTAAGAATGCGGTCGGACCCGGCCTGTACTGGCAAATGCAAATACGGCATCAACTTTTCGCATTCCCCATGCGCCGCGATCAGATCATCGGTCATATCATTAGGATGAGACGTCGTGAATCGGATGCGCTCTAGACCATCAATTTCAGACAGTCCCCAGATCAAACGGGCCAGAGACCAATCACCGCCATCGCCCGCACCGTGGTAGGCATTCACGTTCTGACCAAGCAGGGTAAATTCACGAACACCGCGTTCTACCAGATCTATTGCTTCTTCCATGATGCGCGAAACGGGTCGTGAAACTTCCGCACCGCGCGTATAAGGAACAACACAAAACGCACAGAATTTGTCACACCCTTCCTGAACAGTCAGAAACGCAGTTGGCCCGCGTTTTGCTTTGGGACGACGCTTAAGTTTTTCGAACTTGTCCTCTTCGGGCATATCCGTGTCCAAAGCCTTTTCGCCAGCGCGCGCTTTCGCCTCAAGCTCGGGCAAACGGTGATAGCTTTGTGGTCCAACGACCAGATCGACCATGGGCTGACGACGCATGATCTCTGCGCCTTCGGCCTGCGCAACACATCCAGCAACCCCGATTTTGAGATCAGGTTTCGCCGATTTCAACCCTTTATAGCGGCCCAATTCGGAATAGACCTTTTCCGCCGCCTTCTCCCGAATATGGCAGGTGTTCAGCAGGATCATATCCGCATCATCAGGCTTGTCCGTTGTGACATAACCTTCACCACCCATAGCCTCGACCATGCGTTCACTGTCATAAACATTCATCTGACAGCCATAGGTTTTGATAAACAGCTTTTTGGTGTTGGTTCGATCTGATTGGGTCATGGCACGGTCCTCGTGACGGGTCAGAGGCGGCTTTTAACGCAAAACCGCACTTGCTTGCAATGCACCTGTTATTTACCAATCAAAAAGGGTTAAGGTACGAGGCATTATGACACGATATTCCAGTTTGTCCGACTTTTTGCAAACGGGTGGCACCGCGCTCACCAAAGGCCCTATCGCGCTGATCTTTTGTGAAGATCAAACAGAGCTTGAATCAACCATCAATCATCACCTGGTTCTAGGCTTTAAATCAGTCGTTGCATTGATGCCTGATGCCTTCCCTTTAGAGGAAACGGTGGAAACACGCATCCATCGCGTGAATTTTGACATGACCGAGGATGGCGCGATTATCTCAGCGATCAACGCAGTCAACATAGCCAGTGCCGGCCAATGGATCTATTTTTGCTACAACGCAGAGTATCTTTTCTTTCCATTTTGCGAATCACGCAGCATTGTTGAACTGCTGACCTACCACACTGAGGAACGTCGAGATTCGATGCTCAGCTTTGTCGTGGACCTCTATGCTGAAGATTTGGGCGCATATGAAAACGCCGTACATCTAGAAAGCGCGAATTTTGATCGCATCGGATATTATGCATTGGGCCGCGAGGATTCAGAAAACGACTATGCGCAGATTGATCGTCAGCTGGATTTTTACGGCGGGTTGCGGTGGCGCTTTGAAGAACATGTTCCCTATGAACGCCGCAAGATTGATCGCATCGCGATTTTTCGGGCAAAGGCCGGACTTCAGATGCGTGAAAATCACACGTTCTCGGACGAAGAATACAACACATATTCTTGCCCATGGCACCACAATACGACCGCTTGCATTGCGTCTTTTCGGACCGCAAAGGCCCTAAAACGCAATCCCGGCAGTGCTGACGCGATTAAAACGTTCAAATGGCCTAATTCCGCGAAATTCGAATGGAATTCCCGCCAACTTATGGATCTGGGCCTGATGGAACCCGGACAATGGTTTTAAAGATGCCTAGGCAACCCGTCTCGGCCTAAAACGTCGCGATATCGGCATAGGTACATAACCCTGTGTGTCCATCGCTTGCACGGCTCAAAACATCGTTAATGTAATAGGCATGCACATAGTTTGGCACCTCAGCTGGACCATAAGCATAGGTCAGGCAGGTCTCATCAAAGTTGCTTGGATTGCGTTCAAACCCAGATTCAGGCCCGAAAATCGCAAAAGCATCATTGCTAGACGCGCCAGCCGTCAATTTCGATGCAGGCCCCTGCGCCGGAAGAGAGCCTGCTGGTTGAATGGCGGATTGCGAACCGCCAGTCATGCAGCCTGCCGCGGCCGTCACCAGAACCAAAGGTAGGATATAGTGTTTCACGACAAAGCTGCCCCTTTTCGAACCTAGATTATAGATTTTCCGACTGCGGCATGCCCAGAACGTGATACCCACCATCGACGCGGATAACTTCGCCAGACGTGTAAGCACCCGCATCTGAAATGAGGTAGACAGCCGTGCCACCCACAGCTTCCAGTGTCGCGTTTGAACGCAGCGGCGCGTTTTGTTCGTTGAACTTGAACGTTTTACGCGCACCACCAATGGCCGCACCCGCCAGCGTTTTCATCGGACCGGGGCTAATCGCGTTGACGCGGATGCCGTCAGGGCCCAAATCATTTGCCAAATAGCGTGTCGTGCTTTCAAGAGCGGCCTTTGCAACACCCATAACGTTGTAATTGGGCACAACGCGCTGGCTGCCTTGATAGGTCAATGTGATCAGGCTGCCACCGTTTTCTTTCATCATTGGATAGGCACGACGTGCCACTTCAATGAACGAGAAAACGGAAATATCCATAGAGTTCTTGAAATTCGCGCGACTGGTTTCAAGGAAACGACCCGTCAATTCAGACTTTTCAGAATAGGCAATGGCGTGGATTACAAAATCAATGCTGTCCCAACGCTCTTGCAGTTTGGAAAACCCTTCATCCAGCGCAGCATCGTCGGTGACATCCATATCCACCATGAAATCCGCGCCAATGCTTTCGATCAACGGCTGAACACGCTTACCAAACGCCTCGCCTTGATAGGTGAAAGCAAGTTCAGCGCCAGCTTCGTGGCATGCTTTTGCGATACCCCAAGCGATGGAACGATCATTCGCAACGCCCATTACAAGGCCTCGTTTGCCTGCCAATGCGCCCATGTGTTGTTTCTGATCAGTCACTTGCGTTGCATCCTTCATTGTTTATCCTCCAGCCCGGCAAGTTTTCCGGGCAGTTCTTTCCAAATTCCGTCAAAGCGGCGGAGATATTCCGAGAACCCTTCGATGTCCGAACGGCTCCAATGCGCCATGGATTGCGCGATATCTTCAAAGACCTGTCGTTGCACGTCTTGCAAATGTGCGACGCCATCTTCAGTCAGCTGCGCCAATTTACTACGCCGGTCTTCTTCGCTTGGTTTAAAAATAACCCAGCCAGCAGATTCAAATTTGGCAAGCATTTTTGTCACGGCGGGTTGGCCAACATTCACCTGTCCAGCGATATCCGTCACGCGCTGCTTGCCCCGCTGTGCAAGGTGAGACAACACCGACAACTGTGCTGATGTCAGCCCCTTATGTGCAAGCCGCGCTTCCATATCTTTTTGAAAAGTCTGCATCGCCGCCGAAAGGCGGGTCATCATGGCGATGAGATCTGGTGTCGTTGAAAACATGTTTCATCCAAAATGCAGACGTTCATTCCATGGAATATACCTGCAATGTAACGGATGCAATGTAGCAATTGCATCCGCTGATTTTCAAGGCGGCCCCAACCATTCGTTAGGACCCGCCTAGTCACATTAGTCAGTATAGCGAGACATGATCATCGATCCGTTTGTTCCACCAAAACCAAAGGAATTGGTCATAACGGAATCGATACCTGCGTTTTCAACCAACTCGGTCACGACCTCGCCGGGATTAATACCCGTCGCCAGAGTTTCAACATTGATTGACGGGATCAGAAAATCGTTTTGCAGCGCCAACAAACAATAAATCGCTTCTTGGGCACCTGTCGCGCCTTGCGAATGGCCTGTCATGGATTTGGTTGAACTGATCGGAGGGACGTTGCCCTCACCAAAAATGCGACGCACCGCTTCGACTTCGCCAACGTCGCCAACAGGTGTCGATGTACCATGGGCGTTGATATAGCTGACCTGACGACCCTCTGGCAGCGTGGACAGTGCCAATCGCATAGCACGTTCGCCGCCCTCACCGGAGGGCGCAACCATATCCGCACCATCTGAAGTAGCCGCGAAACCAGTTACCTCAGCGTAGATTTTCGCGCCACGCGCTTTTGCATGTTCCAGTTCCTCAAGAACCAAAATCGCACCACCGCCCGAGATTACGAAACCGTCGCGATGTTCGTCAAAAGCACGAGACGCTTTTTCTGGCGTGTCGTTATACTTGGATGACATTGCACCCATCGCATCAAACAGACAGGACAGGGTCCAATCCAATTCTTCACCACCGCCAGCGAACATGACGTCTTGTTTGCCCATCATGATCTGCTCGGCCGCAGAGCCAATGCAATGCAGCGATGTAGAACAGGCGGATGTGATGGAATAGTTGATACCTTTGATTTTATAGGCCGTGGATAGGTTGGCCGAAACAGTAGAACACATCGCCTTTGGTACCGCGAACGGGCCAACGCGTTTGGTCGCCCCTGTTTTCAATACCGTTTGGTTTGCAACCAATTGGGCACTTGTGGATGGGCCACCGGATCCGGCGATCAAACCCGTGCGGGGATTGATGACATCAGCTTCTTCCAGACCACTATCAGCAATCGCCTGCCCCATCGCGATATGCGCATAGGCCGCACCTGGCCCCATAAAGCGCAATGTGCGTTTATCGACATGATCTGCAACATTGATGTTCAAATCACCGGCGATCTGACTGCGAAAGCCGTGCTCTTTCATTTTTTCATTGGCGGTGATGCCGGACTTGCCAGCTTTTAACGAGGCCAAGACCTCATCCGCATTATTACCAATGCTCGAAACGATACCGAGACCGGTCACCACTACACGACGCATGAATTTCTCCTCGTAGTCCGGAAAATCTGTCAGGACTTATTCGGCGTCCGACAGGACAACCTTCATATCTGTCACCTGATAGATAACCTCTCCATCAGCTTCCACAATACCATTCGCCACACCCATTGTCAGGCGACGGGTTTGCAACGCCTTGGTAAAGTCCACACGGTAGGTCAACATTTTGCGATCTGGACGTACCATGCCGGTCAGTTTAACGTCGCCAACACCAACAGCCATGCCACGCCCGGTCCAACCACGCCAACCTAAGTTGAAACCCGTCAACTGCCACAGACCATCTAGGCCCAAACAGCCTGGCATGATCGGGTTTCCGGGAAAGTGGCAGTCAAAGAACCACAGGTCAGGTGTGATGTCGAATTCTGCAACGACGTGGCCTTTGCCATTTTCACCGCCATCTGCAGAGATATCCGTGATGCGATCCATCATCAGCATGGGAGGTTCCGGCAGCTGTGCATTTCCCGGGCCAAACAGTTCGCCTCGTGCACATTTCAGCAGATCTTCCTTGCCAAAGCTGGTGGGATAGTCGGCCATACTGCCACGCCTCCAATTTACCTATTTTTTCAGTTCCGCCCCCTCTACCACCCGCAAGACATAAGGTGCAAGCCTTGGGATGCGCCTGTTTTCTTCACCAATTTACTGTTTCCTTTCAGATCACAGTGAAGGCATTTGTACTTCACTCTCGAATTGGACTATATTCACCCTATGAATAGCACCGAGGCAAAAATGACACCTAAGGCGCAAGAGATCGGCAGCGATTGGTTAAACACGGCTGGTCTAAGACCAACACGACAGCGCGTTGCGCTGGCCGCATTGCTTGTCGGCGACGGACATGACCGTCACGTCACTGCAGAAAGCTTATACGCGAATGCACGTGCATCTGGCGAAAGCGTATCTTTGGCGACAGTTTACAACACGCTTCGCGCTTTTTGTGACGCTGGCTTGATGCAAGAAATCATGGTCGATGGCGCAAAAAGTTATTTCGATACAAACACTTCCAATCACCCCCACTTCTTTATCGAAGGGGAAAGCGAACTGTTTGACGCGTCTTCAGAGGAATTGAAGATCAGCGGCCTGCCGACACCACCGGACGGCACGGAAATTGCTAAAGTTGATGTCGTCATCCGACTGCGCAAAACCTGATATCTGATTTCTGCGCTGTTTTGGTCGCGTCGGTGGCCCGACGCGCTTCGCTAAGTGTGGCCGCTTCCATGCGCCCGCGCGATGCATGGTGGAACAATACGTTTCCGAATCATTTTGTCAGAAAAATGCGAACCAATGCTGCTGAAAAGGAAACCCGGTTCCGTTCGCGCACTATGATGCGTCACTATCGCCTGGTACCCACGGCCGGACTCGAACCGGCACGGCCATACGGCCAAGAGATTTTAAGTCTCCAGTGTCTACCATTCCACCACGCGGGCCAGGCAAAGCGCAGCATAGTCTGCTACGCATCATAGTAAATGGGGATTTACTAACAACGTCTTGAAAAGACAAGCAGCTGTTTCAAATAGTTGTTCATTTGATGTCCTTGACGGACAATCCGCCGCGCCCCATCTTTAAATCATGTTACCGATCCGAGACCACAACCCATCCGGCAAACGCCCATATGTCACTTGGACATTGATTGCGATCAATGTGCTGATCTACCTGGCTATGCTGGGCATTCCTCAGAATTCAAACGCCTTGTTGCGAATCTATAGTGAATACGCGCTGGTTCCGAATTTTGTCACCAACGGGTTTGGCTATTCCGGCGCCGTCACCTCCATGTTTCTACATGGCGGCTTTATGCATCTCGCAGGCAACATGCTGTTTCTGTTTATTTTCGGGGATAACATCGAAGACGAAATGGGCCATGGTCCATTTTTGATCTTCTATCTTGCTAGCGGCGTTTTGGCGGGTTTAGCCCATGTTGCGACCGAACCGACCTCAACAATCCCCCTTGTTGGCGCATCTGGTGCCATCGCAGGGGTCATGGGTGCATATCTCTTGATGTATCCCCGGGCCAAGGTCGACATTTTGATCATCTTGATCATCATTTTCCGCGTCGTATCCCTGCCCGCGTGGATCGTATTGGCCCTATGGTTTGGGTTACAATTGTTCTCAGGCGTTGCTGATACGGGATCCGGAGGCGGCGTCGCCTATTGGGCCCATGCTGGCGGGTTCATCGTCGGCATCATCTTTGCTTTGCCGCTCTGGCTTCGAAAAGGTGGTGCAGCTTTCTGGCGAGATACACATGGCCACCCACCACATCCGCACCCGCATTATCGGTTTGAAAAAACCAACATACCGAAAGTGCGACGAAAGTAGGTGACGATGCCGGGATCAGGCGTTGCGCAGCGCTTTCGCAAAGCTATTGAAGATATCGTTATTGGCACACAGAATAGAGCCACTTTCCAAAGGATCCTGCCCTTCGCGTACACCTTCGACCAAGGCACCGGCTTCTTTCGCGATAAGATAACCCGCAGCGATATCGTGTAGGTTCAACTCACGTTCCCAATAGCCATCATAACGGCCCGCAGCCACGTAAGCCAAATCAAGCGCAGCTGATCCAAAGCGGCGCACACCGGCGCAAACCGGCAGCAGATTGCCCAGATCCTTTAGGGTTGCTGGCAATGTTTTCTTAGCAGCGAAAGGCAAACCGGTTGCGAATACGGATTCGATCAACCTGCTCCGATTGGAAACACGCAAACGTTGCGTATCATTCAGCCACGCACCACTGCCTTTTTCCGCATAAAACATTTCATCTTTGGCCGCATCAAACACAAGCCCGGCGACGATTTCGCCCTTGTGCTCCAGTGCAATCGAAATCGCCCAATGGGGTAGACCATGTAGAAAGTTCGTCGTGCCATCCAATGGATCCACGATCCAGCGACGCGTTGGATCTTTGCCCTCAATCGTACCGGTTTCTTCACCCAGCCAACCATAGTTCGGGCGCGCTTCCAGCAGCTCTTCTTTCAGGATTTCTTCAGCCGCAATATCAGCCTTTGACACAAAGTCGCCTGCAGCCTTCATAGAGGTCTGCAGATTTTCAACTTCGCGGAAATCTTTAACCAGAGACCGTCCAGCTCGACGTGCGGCCTTGATCATGATGTTGAGATTCGCGCTGCCCTGCATAGTTTTACCCTCTATATGCCCGCAAGCCCGCAGGCTAAGGTCCAATCAAACCGCGGCTATAACGCCCTATCCCCTTTTTGCCAAGGGGACGCGCCGAGTTTTCAGCATGTGTTTTATAGCGATAGCAAGGTGGTTTTGGATAACCGCGTGCTGTCTTGGGTACAATCCAGCGGTTATGCAGGTTTCTTTGGGGCCATTGTTTGCCAGTCTTCGCCCATAGCAACGATACATGATTTGCCCGATGCATAAGAAACAACCAGCGTCCAATCCCCTGCATCCCCTGTCCAGACCTCAAAAATTTCGGTGGGACTGCGCAACCCCATCGCTTGAGGCGTATTGCCGAACTGGAGGCGCAGTTTTTCCTCCATACGGTCTTTTGGCGCACAAATGACTTCCGCAATTGGGGTGCTGGCAAAGGCTGGTGTCGCTAAGAAAAGCAATCCGAACGTTGTTTTCAAAAATGATGTCATAGAAGAAATGTAACACATTTATGACATTCAAAATAGGACTGATTTACGCAGCTGCACGCATATTGCACGCAAAAACCACGAACTAAGCGATAAGGCACCCCGTGAAACAGGCAGATTGGCGGCAAGCGCTGCGTTAAACCCCCGCCGCCAAATCGCTATTTCAGGCCTTTGCAAAATTCAGCAATACGCCCGCAAGCTTCCGTTAGAACCTCATCCGATTCCGCGTAGCTGACCCGGAAATTCGGGGACAGTCCGAAAGCGGCCCCAAAGACAACGGCAACACCATGCTCTTCCAGCAAGGCAGTTGCGAAATCTTCGTCTGTTTCTATCTTCACGCCACCTGCGCTGGTTTTACCCAAACAGCCATGAATGGAGGGATAGACATAAAAAGCACCATCCGGCACCGCACAATCGATCCCATCGCATGCGTTTAGTTTCTCTACAACAAGATCGCGTCGCGCCTGAAACGCAGCGCGCCAGTCATCCAAAAACCCTTGCGGACCATTCAGCGCCTCAACCGCAGCCCATTGACTAATAGAGCACGGGTTCGATGTGGACTGGGATTGCAATTTACCCATTGCCTTGATCAGATCCTTCGGACCTGCAGCAAAACCGATCCGCCACCCTGTCATCGCGTAGGCCTTGGAGACGCCGTTGCAGGTCAGTGTCCGATCATACAGTTCAGGTTCTACTTGCGCAGGCGTGCAGAATTCGAAGTCGTCAAAATATAGATGTTCATACATGTCATCAGACATGACCCACACATGCGGATGACGCAAAAGCACGTCTGTCAAAGCTTTCAACTGTGACTTGGTATATCCTGCGCCGGTGGGATTTGAAGGAGAGTTAAAAATCAACCACTTAGTCTTTGGCGTGATCGCAGCTTCTAAGGCTTCGGGAGTGATACGATACCCTTGATTCGAAGTGCCCTTCAAAATAACGGGCTCGCCCCCACCCAAACGCACCATGTCGGGATAGCTGACCCAGTAAGGTGCAGGGATGATCACTTCATCACCTTCATTCAAAGTCGCCAAAAGAGCGTTGAACAGGATTTGCTTGCCGCCGGTTCCCACGCTGACCTGATCCGGTGTATAATCCAGATCATTGTCCCGCTTAAGCTTGGCACAAATCGCCGTCTTTAACTCTGGGATTCCATCGACAGCCGTATATCGCGTATGTCCTGCGGCAATTGCTGCCGCGCCTGCTTCACAAATATGCTTTGGCGTATCGAAATCAGGCTCGCCTGCGCTCAGCGCGATGACATCACGCCCCTGCGCCTTGAGCTCTTTCGCCAGTGTTGAAATAGCAATTGAAGGGGACGGTTTAACACGTTCCAAGGTTTCGGACAGAAAGGACATGAGACACCTGCTTGTGATTTGGACAGGTTCTGCCATAAATTGCACAACCCTGCAGCGCAAGGAGGAGCGCCCGTAATGACGGAAACGACAGATTGGTACAGCGAAGATGCTGCAACCTTGGGCGACCGACTGATGGCTGCACGCGAAGCTGCCGGATTGACCCAAAGCAAACTAGCGCGCCTAATTGGCGTACGGATGCCCACTTTGCGCGGCTGGGAAGAGGACCGCACCGAACCACGGGCAAACAAACTGTCAATGGTTTCCGGCGTTTTGAATGTCTCTATTCCCTGGCTTTTGACCGGCGAAGGACCAGGCGTTGAAGAACCCAGCCTCGTACCAGAGGATCCTAATCACGCGCCAATCAAAACCGCATTGGCAGAGATTCGCGAACTGAAAGCGCAACTATTGGATGCGACCCACCGGGTGCAACTGGTTGAAAAGCAATTGCAAAAGGTCCAATTGGAATCAGCCTCTCAAGAAAATAGCGTTAAGGACGAAATATAATCATGGAAACGCGTGAAATCAGACTAAAACGATTGACCATGCGCTCCATGAGGCGTGGTATGAAAGAAATGGACATTTTGCTGATGCGGTACTCTGAGCGTCATTTAGCAAATTTGAATGAACCAGAACTGGACCTGTACGAAGATCTATTGTCCGAAAATGATCAAGACCTCTATAAATGGGTTTCTGGTCAAGAGCCCGCTCCAGATCGGTTTAACACATTGATAAAACAGATAGAAAACGGCTAGGGGAAAGCAAAACTCTTTTCCCGAAAATAGATACGTTTTGAGCTACTTGACTATACTTAACGTATTTTTGGTGTTTTTGGCGAAAAGTCTCCGAGAAGATTAAATGTCGGAGACGAAAATGAGCATCCATTCGCCAATGGGAAGCGATACGCAAGGATTTATGTCGGGTTACCTCGATGCACTTGCGCTTGTAGAAAGGCTTCACAGACTCCTGCTGGATGTTATCAAAGATGAATTTGAACGCGTTGGGATCATCGAGATCAACGCCGTACAGGCCCTACTGCTGTTCAACATCGGCGATAATGAAGTGACAGCAGGCGAGCTAAAAACGCGCGGTTACTATCAGGGCTCAAATGTGAGCTACAACCTGAAGAAACTGGTTGAAATGGGCTATATGCACCATCAACGTTGCGAGATCGATCGTCGTTCAGTTCGTGTTAAACTGACACCACAGGGTCGTGAAATCCGCAGTCTGGTCACAGAATTGTTTTCCCGCCATGCCGATGGCCTGCAGAACAAAGCGGTTCTGGATTTGGAAAAACTGGACGAAATCACGGTCGCTCTACGTCGTGTTGAACGTTATTGGACTGATCAGATTCGCTATATCTACTAAGATGTTAGACAGCGCATTTTCGGGTTGCAGAAGTGACCAACAGCGCAGTCTACGACGTAGGCAGGAGATAAAATTCCCCTGCATGTCACATCGCAAATGTGAAGATGGCAATCAAGGCGTATTACCAATGACCTGTATTGCCCATACTCACCCAAGGTTCGGCTGGCGGTAAATCCGGGCCATCTTGGATCAACTCAATTGAAATATTATCTGGCGACCTTACAAAGGCCATGTGTCCGTCCCTCGGGGGGCGGTTGATTGTGATTCCATTCGCCTGCAATTTTTCGCAAAGCGCATAGATATCTTCAACGCGATACGCGAGATGGCCGAAATGGCGGCTATCCGATGGCAGACCGTCATCGCCATCCCAATTATATGTCAACTCTACAGCAGCATTTTCCTGCCCTTCAGGTGACAAAAACACCAAAGTAAACCGCCCCTTGTCATTGTCGACGCGACGCGTTTCTTTCAAGCCAAGCAATTCGTAAAACGCAATGGATGCCTCCAAATTTCTGACTCGCACCATTGTGTGAAGATATTGAATTTTCATATGAAAGTCCTTTTGTATTCAGCGGCTATACTTACTTAAAAAGTTTATTTGGAAAACCGGAAACTTACACGCGACACATGTTCAAAGCCGTAGGTTCATCACATTTCAGCGACTCACACCAAACAAAAGCAACACACCAAGCACACTGTCGGTAAGGCGCAACACCTTTTGCCGCATAGGCACCGACGCGAGGCTTGCACCTGATATTGTCTTGGATATCGGGACGGCTGCAATATATAGTTTCCCGAAATGAAAATAGCCGCACAAGAGAATCGCCATGCCCCTGTCCAGTGAACAGCAAAACGAGATTGACGTTCTGCGCTCTGAAACCAAACCGACATTGCGGGCTGTTTCTGAAGGTATGGAGAAACACCTGTACACGGCATACCCAGTTCTGGACCACGGTTTTGTCCGCGTTATTGACTATATGGGTGATGATGCGGCGATTTGTCAGGCAGCACGTGTTTCTTACGGCAAAGGCACCAAATCTGTTTCAAACGACGAGGGGCTGATCCGCTACCTGATGCGTCATTGGCATTCGACACCGTTTGAAATGTGCGAAATCAAGCTTCATGTAAAACTGCCGGTTTTTGTGGCTCGCCAGTGGATCCGCCACCGGACCGCAAACGTAAATGAATATTCAGCACGCTATTCGATCCTTGATCGAGAATTCTACATTCCCGCGCCAGATGCGTTGGCGGCACAATCGGTTGTAAACAATCAAGGGCGCGGTGAAGCCCTATCAGGTGCTGAAGCAGAACGGGTTCTGCGATACCTTACAGAAGATTCCATGCGTGCCTACGACCATTACCAAGAAATGATTTCTGACGATGGGCAACAAGGACTAGCACGTGAATTGGCACGCATGAATTTGCCTGCGAACATCTACACTCAATGGTATTGGAAGGTTGATCTGCACAACCTTTTGCACTTCCTACGTCTTCGCGCTGACGCTCATGCACAATACGAAATTCGCGTTTATGCGGAAGCGATGTGCAAAATTGTGGCGGATTGGGTTCCGTTTGCGTTCAAAGCGTTTGAAGACTATCGTCTGGGTGGTGCAACACTGTCATCCAAAGCGCTGGATTGCATCCGAAAGATGCTAGCGGGCGAAGAAGTCACGCAAGAAACATCTGGAATGTCAAAAGGCGAATGGCGCGAATTTCAGAGTGTTTTGCAAAAATAGAAAAACAGACAAAATCACCTTCTGAGCAACCAAAATTTGGTTTGCTCAGGAGCATATTTAAATCACAGCACCAGTGCGACTACGGCAGCAATGATCGCGACGAATATCAAGAACCACGTTCGGCTGCGATTGATAGGCTTGGTAGGTTCGTAACAACGGCCGCAATGCTCAGCATTAAAACGCACTTTATGGCCACAAGATGGGCATGAGCAAATGCGAATAGATTTGGACCCACGGGTCCGCGAAGACGATATGTAAGCCATCCTAAAGGAGCCCCATTGTAGAAGTGTTATCTGAAAAACTTGGACCAGTACCGCCACAGCAAAACCACGCATGGCGAATTACCGCCTGTAGTTGAAACTCGAGACCATAGTTGACGTTAGGTTAAACAAGTTTTTACCATTGCTTCAAGGCGATTTCGAAAAAAAATCACTTTTTTCAAACTAGGCCAAACTTCGCTCTACATATTGTGCGCATCCATCGCATCCGTCATACTAAACAAAAGAAATCCCAATATGAGGCAAGCATGGCAAACGATCTTTTGAGCTCAAAAGAAGAAAAGTCTTATGATGCATCTTCGATCAAAGTGCTCAAAGGCATGGAAGCCGTGCGCATGCGTCCGGGCATGTATATCGGTGGCACCGATGAGCGCGCATTGCATCATATGGCTGCTGAAATTCTAGATAACTCGATGGACGAGGCCGTGGCCGGCCATGCCAATCGGATTGAGGTTGAACTACACGAAGATTACAGCTTGACCATTCGGGATAATGGACGAGGCATTCCGATTGATCCTCATCCAGACGATCCAAGCAAGTCTGCTTTGGAAATGATTTTTACCGAATTGCATGCAGGCGGAAAATTCAATGGCGACGCATATGAAACATCCGGCGGGTTGCACGGCGTTGGTGCGACTGTCGTCAATGCCTTGACGGACAGCCTAACGGTACAGGTCGCCAAAAACAAAGAACTCTACGAGATACGCTTTTCCCGCGGCGAACCTTTGGCACCAATGCAAAAGGTCGGCGCAGCCCCCAATCGACGCGGAACAACAGTTAACTTTCACCCTGATGCAGAAATTTTCGGGACGCACAAATTCAAACCTTCCCGGCTTTTCAACATGGTCCGCTCAAAAGCCTACCTGTTTTCCGGTGTGGAAATTCGTTGGAAAAGCGCAGTTGCCGATGGCGACACACCACAAGAGGCCACGTTCCATTTCCCGGGTGGCCTAGCAGATTATTTAACCGAAACACTGGGTAAGGCCAGCACATACGCGGAAATACCTTTTGCTGGTCTCGTTGATTTCAAAGAGAAATTTGGCACACCTGGAAAGGTGGAATGGGCGATCAATTGGACCCCGTCCCGTGATGGTTTTCTGCAAAGCTACTGTAATACAGTCCCAACCCCAGAAGGGGGCACGCATGAAGCCGGGTTTTGGGCCGCTATCTTGAAAGGCATTCGCGCTTATGGCGAATTGGTCAACAATAAGAAAGCATCCCAAATCACACGAGACGACCTAATCACAGGTGGTTGCGCCCTTGTGTCATGCTTTATCCGCGAACCAGAATTTGTGGGCCAGACCAAAGATCGGCTGGCCACAGTTGAAGCACAAAAGCTCGTCGAAGGTGCCGTGCGCGACCATTTCGACAATTGGCTGGCTGCTGATACCAAAGCTGCTGGCGCGATCTTGGATTTTCTTGTCTTGCGCGCAGAAGAACGCCTTCGCCGTCGTCAGGAAAAAGAAACGGCACGTAAGTCAGCCACAAAGAAACTGCGTTTGCCCGGCAAACTGACGGATTGTTCATCCAAAACACGCGAAGGCACTGAACTGTTCATCGTGGAAGGGGATTCCGCCGGCGGTTCCGCTAAGGAAGCCCGTAACAGGACGACACAGGCGCTTTTGCCACTGCGTGGTAAAATCCTAAACGTCTTGGGAGCGGCCTCCAATAAGCTTGGCCAAAACACCGAAATTCGCGATCTTTGCGAAGCATTGGGCGTAGGCTTAGGGCCAAAATTCAACATCGACGATCTGCGCTACGACAAGATCATCATTATGACCGATGCGGATGTGGATGGTGCACATATCGCAGCTTTGTTGATGACATTCTTTTTCACCCAGATGCGACCATTGATTGACCAAGGGCATTTGTACCTCGCCTGCCCTCCTCTTTATTCGATCTCGCAAGGTGCGAAACGGGTGTATGTGGCCGATGACGCAGAAAAGGACGCAGTGCTAGCTAAAGGTGTTGGCGGCAAAGGCAAGATTGAAATCAAACGTTTTAAAGGCCTTGGCGAAATGATGGCCAAAGACCTTAAAAACACCACGATGGACCCAAATTCACGCAAACTGATCCGTGTCACAATTGATGAGGATGAACCGGGTGAAACGGGCGATTTGGTCGAACGTTTGATGGGGAAAAAGCCAGAAATGCGCTTTCAATATATTCAGGAAAACGCCCGCTTTGTGGAAGAATTGGACGTATAAACCATGCCGTTAAGGTGGCGTAGTCGGGGAATAGCGACGCTGCTTGCTTGCATCAGTGCCGCTGTTTTGGTGACATGCGGTCGCCCTTTGACAGAAACCGAAAAGGCGTTTCTATCTGGCATTCATGGCACGCAATTGAACACCCGCTCGATCCGGTTTCACGATGGCAATCCAGGTGGACAAGTCACGTTTCGCATTCCTGTGCGCCCGCGCACCACATGTCAGGAACGGATTTGGCCGCCGCAAACAAAAGAACGAACAGTTACGGTTTCCCCGGGTGCGACCGCCATTTTCCACCGTGTCCTGTTTCGCAAAGATCTCTATTTGGATGACTATGTTCCTGAGTGGCCGCAGAAAATAGGATTGGTGCAGGCGATGTTGCTCGCTCATGAGGCCACCCATATCTGGCAGTGGCAAAATCGCGAACGGACAGGATATTCCCCTTTGAAGGCACTGCGTGAACACGCCACACAAGCCGACCCGTATCTGTTTAATCCAGACGGCGAAGATCGCCGTTTCTTAGATTTCGGTTATGAGCAACAGGGCGCTATCGTCGAAGAATACATATGTTGCCGGCTACTGGATCCAGCAGCAGACCGCACAGCCCGATTGCATCAGTTGCTAGAGCAAGAATTGCCAGTGTCTCGGCTGGACGAACTATTGCTACAAACTGAAAGCATACTATTGCCGTGGTCAGGCGCAGAGACGGCAGGCATCTGCAGCACGTAATCACTTAGAAGGTTACAGAACACATTCTAGATAACTGCAGTTAAATGACCGCCTCGTCTGTTGGCATCCCCCGGCCACGCTGCAATATGCCCATTGATGCGCAATTGAACAAAGCCTTGCCCGAAGCTCCGGCGCGCACCCAAAAGTTCATATATTTGCCCATCAAAATTACGAAAGCTTAGTGTGGCTTGCGTATTTGTTCTCTCCAACATGTCGCGCAACACTTTAAGGCCAATGGATTGACCCAATCGAATTTCGTCGTACACATCTGACGGAAACGCATCGGCGGAAACCATCCGGGCCAGTCCGATTTGCGACATAAACAGATCAATTTCATGCCCCAGTAAAACGGCCTGCGGCCCAAAATCATTTGATATTTTGCAGGACCATTTGCCGAAAACCGCCTTCAAAATCGTGGCCATCGCAGCTGATACCGCGACATGAGATGTGGCATCTGATGGACGCATCCTATGCTGCGCAGCCCCATGGATCGGTAGGAAAACATTATATGGCAGATCTTGTTCCGTTTTGCGCCGTTGCGATTGGCGCACATCCACCCAGGACATTAGCCTAGGCGCGTTGTGTAGAAGATGCGCAGCGACATCCCTCGCCTGTTGTTTTTCGTTTTCATAGCCGCGCAATTCATGGGTCAGGCTCATCGCGAGCTGCGCCGCCAAGACAGAGGGTTTATCAACCTTCACGCGATCCATGTTGCGCTTATGCATTTGGATTTGCGCCTCATTGCATGCATTTCTCAACGCAATTTTGACCGCTGAAGCGTCAATTCCCAAACGCCCGATGGTTTGTGAAAAATCTCGATCACGGCTCGCAAGGACGCCGCTATATAAGGTAAACATCAATTCATGCGGTGCACGTTCATGCATGATGCGCGGCATGTCGCTAAGCGTCTGTGGGGGAACATTTTGCAGGTTCCAAAAAGGTGACACACGAAATGGCCCAGACCCGCTGATGATCCCACCATTAAATAGGGTGCGCAGTGTCAACTGCCCCGATAGGTTCCAATTAACCGAGCGTCTGGCAGCGCTTGCGATGTTTTCTGGCAAGCTCAGGGCGCGGCTATCAAACCACGGAAGGCTGCGCAATTCGCAAAGTAATTCATTAAATTCGATCCAGGTAGACGAACCAACGCTGATACGGGCATGCGGGCTGTTCAAGGCGGAAAAGGAGCAATCAGACAACAGGCCCAAAGCGTACAATAGCCCCATTCCCCCCGCCAAAATTGCCGGATCACGGGGGGCTGGCTTCGTTTCGGGCAGGTCTTTCTTTTGAAAACCGGTTTGCGGGCTAGCCGTTAAACCACCTTGGAAGACTTTAAACCTTTTTGTCTTTGAACTTTCCCTGATCATATTATGTCCGCCTAAAATTCAAATGTCACCTTCAACAGGCACTTTCCAAACGTCAGAAATGGTCGGCAACTCAACGACTTTACCTAACGACACATTCAGTATTAACGAGTTGCGTGAATCGCCCGTGAACTGAAACCTGAAGTCAACTTAACCAACTGTTATAAAATAAAAATAATCATTTTATTCGAAGAAATTTTTACTTCGAAATACAAAAATCACATAACAATTCACGATTTAACACGCCCTTGATGATGCGGCTGCCCCAAAAGCAGGATCACCTGATTCCCTTGGGTCTTAAATCCGACCTAGAACAGCGTCAGATTTGGAATTTCACCGCTGCACACCTTCGTCACCTTAGTCTTTCGCTCCTAAGCGACCTTGATAGCCCTCTAACCCTGCAACTTCATGGCAGTTCGACAAACGAACCGATCGGTCAAAATTTACGCACATCGCAGAAAAAAATGTCAGGTACATAACTATTTCTGCGGCAACTTATGGTTGATATCTTTTTTTTGCGTAAAGATGCTTTCCCTTAAACCGGGAGACTTACATTGAAAAAGTTCGCATTGTCGCTCGCCTTGCTAGGTAGCACCGCCCTTGCGCAAGAGGCCGTTCAGCCAGAAGAAACCACCGCGGTTGCGCAAAATAGTTCGGTCACAGCAACCAGCTATATGGTCAGCGCCGCAAACCCAATTGCCGCACAAGTTGGTCGAGACATTTTGGCCGCAGGTGGTAGTGCTGCAGACGCCGCCGTTGCCGTCCAAATTATGCTGAATCTGGTTGAACCCCAAAGCTCCGGCATCGGGGGCGGTGCATTTCTACTGTATTGGGATGCATCCGAGAACAAGCTGTTAACACTGGATGGCCGCGAAAAAGCACCTCTTGCTGCTACGCCAGAATATTGGTTCGGCCCTGATGGCGAACCTGTTGGATGGTGGGATGCAGTTGTCGGCGGCCGCTCCGTCGGGGTTCCCGGCACGCTAAAACTGTTGGAAGACATGCATCGTGATCACGGCATCACGCCTTGGGCAGACCTGTTCACTGCCACAATCGATTTGGCTGAAGAAGGTTTCGAAATCTCTCCTCGTTTGGCCGATGCCATAGCTGGCGCACAAGACCGCAAGCTGGATATCTTTGAGCCGACCAAGAGCTACTTCTTTGACGAAGCCGGGACACCAAAAACTGCTGGCACGCTTTTGAAGAACCCTGAATTCGCAAAAACGCTGCGTGATATCGCCGCCAACGGATCAGAACCGTTCTATCATGGCGAAATCGGTGCGGCTTTGATTGAAGCCACACAAACCGATGTGAACCCAGGTATCCTGACCTCCGAAGATTTGGCTGCTTACACAGTCGTTGACCGTTCGCCCGTCTGCCAAGAATATCGCGGTTTGGATGTTTGCGGTATGGGCCCTCCTACATCGGGCGGTTTGACCGTAGGGCAAATCCTTGGAATGCTGGAAAATTTTGATCTTGGTGACGCACCCTCTGCCGAGGCGTGGCACCTTTATGCAGAAGCTGCAAAGCTGGCCTATGCCGATCGCGGCCTATATATGGCTGATTCCGATTTCGTCGACATGCCAAAAGGGTTGCTAAATGATGGCTACCTCAAACAACGTGCGGGCCTGATCGATCCAACCACAGCCATGGAAAAGGCAGAACCTGGCACGCCGCCATGGGATGAAGCCCACCTATGGTCCCCTGATACACAACTGGAACGCCCCGGCACGTCGCATTTTGTGATTGTCGATGCGATGGGCGACATGGTGTCCATGACCACGACAATCGAAACCGGGTTCGGATCGCGCGTTATGACCGGCGGGTTCTTGTTGAACAACGAACTCACCGACTTCTCCCGCGCCCCTGAAGCAGATGGCAAACCCATCGCCAACCGCGTGGAAGGCGGCAAACGCCCTCGTTCATCAATGGCGCCTACGATCGTCATGTCTGATGGAGAACCCATGCTGTTGATCGGATCGCCTGGCGGATCACGGATCATCAACTATGTGGCCAAGTCTCTGGTCGCGATTATCGATTGGAACATGGACCCCCAAGACGCCATCGATCTGGGGCATGTGGTGAACCGCAATGGCGCCACAGATTTGGAAGAAGGCACCGATGCCCTAGCCTATCAAGCCACGCTTGAAGCCAAGGGCCACGAGGTGAGTGTGCGCAATCTAAATTCCGGCCTGCACGCGATCTTGATCAAGGATGGCCAACTTATCGGGGCGGCTGATCCGCGTCGTGAAGGCGTCGCTTTAGGTGACTAAACCTATGGGAAAGAGGGGCTCGACGCCTCTCTTTTGCCATCTCAGCACGTATGCTGGAATGAACCCCGCCAATAACCTAATTTGGCGGGGTTCATGCTTTTAGCGATAAATGCTATGTCAAACTGTTGCCGTCTTATGGACCGTAAGATTGACGCAGTGACAAAAAGCGAAATGGGGGAGGAATTCATGGCAGAGCAAGGATCTGTTTTCATTGTCATGGGCGTAAGCGGCGTTGGGAAGACAACCGTTGCGCTTGGGCTCGCCGGCGCGATGGATGGCGCATTTCTGGAGGCCGATGATTTCCATTCTGCGGAAAACGTCGCCCATATGGCAAAGGGCAACCCCCTGACAGACGATATGCGCTGGCCTTGGCTGACAACGCTTTGCGCCGCGATTGCAGAAAAACGTCAAAGCTCCGCAGGCGCACCCATTTTTGTGACATGTTCCGCGCTAAAGAAATCCTACCGCGCTTTCATTCTAGATCTTTTGCCCGATGCGCGCTTTGTCTATTTGCATGCCGAACCTGACGTGATCAGAGACCGTATGGCCGCGCGCAAAAACCACTATATGCCACTTTCGCTTCTGGACAGCCAACTGGATGCTTTGGAAGATCCCAGATCAGAAGCAAACTGCCTGACGGTCGAGGCCACACATGCGACGCCCGATGTTATAGAGCGCGCGCTGGATTTGATCAAAACTGCTATCAAAGGCTAAAAACAGTCCCCGATAGCGCACAAATTTACGACCAGCTTAAAGCACTCTGGCGCTGAAACCTTATTGCTGCTTTTCGTATGCAGACAATGACTGTTAGCATCATCCCCCTAGGTAACTCGAAGGGAATTTATGCCCATGACAATTACGATCTCGGAAATCACAGCCCCAGACCCACGCGTGGAACAGGTTCTTCAACGCCATCACGCGCAAATGCGGGCGCAAAGTCCCGAAGAAAGCTGTCACGTAATGACCGGATCAGAATTGCGCAACAGCGGTGCCCGGCTTTTTGCTGCCATTGAAACCGATATCGTTCTCGGCATCGGAGCGCTGAAACCGCTTGGCGCGGGGCAAGTAGAACTAAAAAGTATGCACACAATTGCAGAAGCCCGCGGCAAAGGTGTCGGGAAACTGATTTTGTCCCATTTGCTTTCAATCTCGCAACATCTAGACGCAACAGATCTGCTGTTGGAAACCGGATCTGATGACAACTTTGTTGCGGCACGCAAGCTGTATGAAAGCTTTGGCTTTGATTACAGCCCGCCCTTCGGCGATTATGTCGAAGACCCATTGTCGGTTTTCATGCACAAATCACTGTGACGCCAAGCCAGCGAAACCAATCTATTTTAGTTGAACAGCCGCCAGATCAGCGGATGTCACATCTTCAATCGCAAGATGTATCGTTATAACATGGCCAAGTGCATCGGGCCCCTGAATGGTAATTTGCGTGGCAGGGCCCGGGCATGTTTCGTCAGGACATTCTATTTGGGCAACCGTGATTAACGTCATCGGCCCAGCAGGCAAACTATCGCGAACCAATTGCTTAACACGCGCGATGTGCCACAGCCTATTCGCGTTCTTTTTGATTTGATTCACAAATGTCATAACTGCATCAAATTACATCGGTCCTAAAGACAATTCGCGCCAACAATATCACGCATATCATACCGCACTTTCGCCGTCACTCTGGCAGATGGCTTGTGTATATTTTTGTTATGTTATAACAATCATGTCCACGTCATTTGAGCAACGTAAAGGATGGAAATCATATGTCAGATCGCATTCCCGTTACGCTACTGACCGGATTTTTGGGTGCGGGCAAAACAACGATTTTGAACCGTATTTTGAAAGATCCCAGCGCAGGCCGGATTGCGGTTGTCGTCAATGAATTCGGCGATGCTGGCCTTGATCACGACCTGATCGAAGAAACGGCAGAAGATGTGGTTTTGATGGCTGCGGGATGTCTATGCTGCTCCATTCGTGGTGATTTGTCGAAAACCTTGCAATCCCTAAGGTCCCGCAAGGTGGCAGGCGACCTGGAATTCGACCGGGTTGTGATTGAAACGACAGGTTTGGCTGATCCGGGCCCGGTTCATCATACTTTGCTGATTGAAAGCGCGCTGGCCGCGCATTTCTCATTTGATGGCATCGTCACGGCCGTCGATTCCGTTCATGGCGTTGGAACGCTGGCGCGCCATGCCGAAGCTCAGACGCAGGTTGCCATGGCAGATGTCCTTATTTTGACAAAGTCAGATTTGGCGGATCAATCGCAAAAACATGCTTTGACCACCAAACTGGATCAACTGAACCCACGTGCCAAACGGATTGCGGCAAAGCACGGCACCGCGCCCTCTGTAAGCGCCCTATTGGGCCTGCGGTCTATCGAAGGGGCTGACACCCAAACAAAGGCATTAGACTGGTTATCCATTTCCACGCCCCCCCAAGCAGACCCTTTGGCAGGCATTTCAGGATTTTCTCTGACGAAAACCGCACCAACGCCTGACTTTTTTCAACCCTCCCACCACGCAACCGACAACCGGATAACAAGCGCGTCAATCACGATCGACACACCGATCCCTGCATCTGTTTTCGACTTTTGGCTGGACACTTTGGTTGCCCTAAAAGGGGAAAATATTTTACGGCTAAAGGGCGTTGTCCATATTGAAGGTGTCGCTTCGCCTTTTGTGTTCCACGGCGTTCAACACATTATGGAACCACCACAACCACTAACAAACTGGCCTGAGGGCGACACAATCAGTCGCGTCGTTGTCATTGCCCGCGACGTCCCCTTAAGCGACCTAGAACAAAGCCTCGCCTTGCTAGAAATGCGACCTGAGGAAGACACCTCGGTTGAAGGTGTCATGGCGCATACGCTTGGGATCGAAACACCCTAAAGTCATCACACATAAAAATTGGCCAAAGAGGCGTTTACGCTTCGGTCCTACCTGATGCTGTCTAGAGTGCTGCCATGTTTTATGGCTTCACAAATTGCTGATGAGGTCACCACACTCTCTGTTATAAAGAGCATCCACTGCTCGCCCGAATAATCACTCACAAGCATCCATGACAATGATCATTTTTCGATGCCTTTGCTCGCTGCAAGAAAGTAATCATGGCCATTTGGCAAATGCAGCATCTACAGAGATGATTTGAGACGGGATGTTTGAGGTGCCCCTTGAAATATTTGAACAGATTGATCGTGTTGCATGCAAAATCAGTATCGACGTTTCGAACCGACAGTTTCTTTAATGGCTCAATACTATACCGGGCCACGACACACTAAAGTTTCTCCTTGACCAAAGGCGCCTGAGAGGAATAATAATGTTATGTTATAACATATTCAGAAAGCCTTCTGTGTGAATGAGCAACAACCAGCCCTTTCTGTCTGTGTGTGCAGTCACGGTGATCGTGAGGGCATAATTGGGACGCATGCTGGATTACATGACACGTGGTCATTCAACAGAAACAAGTTGAAGGCATGCAAATTCGGGAGCAATGCATGATCCAACATAAACGTGCATGCACATGCAGCGCGTCACTCCGCAGCCATGGGCAGTTTACGTATTTCTTTAGCGAGATGGCACCTACAGCAAATACCAATCGCAACGCATTGTTTAAACTTGCCTTGAGATGCAAATCGGATCTTGACGACTTCTTTGGAAGAAAAAACAGCCTGAATTCTTTCAAAAAAACATACTTGGCTGCAGTCCCATACTTAACAGTCATTCCAAACCAACCTCCGATATTTGTGGGGTAGGTGATGAAGGATAATGTCGAACGAACGACCTTTGGCACAACCACCTTGAGTGGTTCAAATTCGGCAGCGCAATTGTTGATTACCAATGCCAGTTGGCGTGCTTGCAAACATGGTAAAACCATCCTGTTCCCAATTAGTTTGGAATTGAACTCAGGGCGAGTTCTGGGTGTTGTCGGCCCGAACGGTGCTGGGAAGTCAACGCTCTTGCGGCTTCTCTATCGCTACCAAAGACCGACAACAGGATCGATCAAAATTGATGGGCGTGACATTTGGTCTTTGCCCGCCCGCCAAATAGCACGTCAGGTTGCCGTCGTTTTACAAGAGCAGCCAACAGATTTCGGGCTAACTGTCCGCGACCTCCTAGCGCTTGGCCGCATACCTCATAGAAAAGGTTTGACAGGCATCTTTGGAGCCGAAGATCAGACGATTGTAGATAATATCCTCGACCGTCTGAACCTGATGCATCTTTCAGATCGCCACTTGAAGCATTTATCCGGCGGAGAACGCCAACGTGTCATGGTCGCACGGGCACTTGCACAACAGCCACGCCTTTTGATTTTGGATGAGCCAACAAACCATCTTGATATTCGCCACCAACTCGAAGTGCTGGCTCTCATAAGGGATTTACCCCTGACCATAGTAACCTCTCTGCACGATCTAAATATGGCTTCGGAGGTATGCGATGACATTCTACTGCTCCACGGCGGCCACCCCTTGGGTTTTGGACCTCCTGAAACTGTCCTCACAGAAAGCTCAATTTCAGAAGCCTTTGGAGTGAAAACAAGGAGACAGCATCTCGCGCCCAGCAACACCAAACATATGACATTCCACCTTTGAACTTTGGAAAGATTGAAATGAAACAAATGACTTTGGGTGCCGCTGCCCTCAGCTTAATCGCCTGTGGCGCATTCGCAGAAACAACTGTCGCAAGCTGCAATCGCACCGTGACCTTCGACACACCGCCTGAACGAGCCATATCAAATGATGTAAATCTGACCGAGATGATGTTGGTCCTTGGCCTAACAGATCGCATGGTCGGCTATACCGGTATCAATGGATGGAACAAACTGGACGCGGATATGCGTTCAGGTGTCGGGGAATTACCCGAGTTGTCCGAACGTTATCCTTCAAAAGAGGTATTGGTTGGTGCCAATGCTGATTTTTACTTTGCCGGCTGGAACTACGGCATGAAAGTCGGCGGCGAAGTGACCCCAGAAACATTGGAACCCTTCGGTATCAAAGTTTACGAACTGACAGAATCCTGCACCCACATCATGCAAAAGGGAAAGGCCAGCATCGATGACATGTATGTCGACCTTATGAACCTTGGAAAAATTTTTGACGTTGAAGACAAAGCAGCCAGCCTCATCAACGGATACAAAGCCGAACTGGACTCTTTTACGGATAACCTCAAAACAGGTGAGCCTCTGCGCGTCTTTGTTTACGATAGCGGCGAAGATGCACCTTTCACTGCTGGCTTATACGCAATGCCAACCGCGTTGATCGAAGCAGCCGGTGGCGTCAATGTGATGAATGGTTTCGAAAAAAGCTGGGGCACCGTCACATGGGAAGAGGTCGTTGAGCAAAACCCAGAGATGATCGTTATCATCAACTATGGCAGCGTCACTGCGGAACAAAAGCGTGACTTTTTGTTGTCCAACCCAGCCTTCGCAGATCTCGATGCAGTTAAGAATGACCGCTTCGTTACATTGGAATATGTCGAAGCGACGCCGGGACCCCGCAACATCAAAGCAATCAAGACCTTGGCCGAGGCGTTTTGGGCGAAATAAGTAAGAAATGAGTGAGATGGCAGCACCTTTACGCAAGTTCGTTCTTGGGCATAGATTCACCTTCGCATTAGTTGGCTTGAGTATGCTGTTTCTTTCATTGTCCTTTGCTGTGTCTGTGGGGGCTGTTTCCGTTCCAGCAAGCACGGTTTGGGGTGTCGTGGCCAATAAGCTTTCGCCGGACTTAATAGAACAAACTTGGTCCAAAGGTCGTGAGGCCATTGTTTGGGACATCCGGTTTCCGCGCGCCTTACTTGCAATGCAGGTCGGTGCTGGTCTGGCCCTGGTTGGCGCTAGCCTTCAGGCTGTTACCCGAAATGCTTTGGCGGACCCTCACCTCCTAGGTATTTCATCTGGCAGCGCGTTCGGCGCTATTTTCGCACTATTGCATTCAGGCCTATTTTTAGGACTTCCGACCGTACCGTTGCTAGCCTTTTCTGGGGCCTTAATGGCCACTTTAATTGTTCTAGGAGTTTCCCGGCTGGCTGATGCAACAAGTGCTGACCGGCTAATACTTGCAGGCGTTGCAGTGTCTTTCATTGTCATGTCCGGTGCCAATCTATTGATTTTTCTTGGCGACCCACGCGCTTCACACACTGTTGTCTTTTGGATGCTCGGTGGTTTGGGCTTAGCCCAATGGGATCAACTTATTTATCCCTTCGTTATTCTTGTTGTCTGCGGTTCTTGGCTTATCAGCCGTGCCGCTCAATTAAATGCAATGACCGTTGGGGACGAAACTGCTGCGACACTTGGCATTGCTGCAAGCCAGTTCCGACTTACCGTTTTTGTCATCGGCGCATTGATTACCGGCGTGATGGTCGCATTCTCAGGGATGATCGGCTTTGTAGGCCTCATGGTCCCACATATCGCGCGTATACTTGTAGGTGGCGATTATGCCCGCGTACTACCCGCATCTGCCTTAATCGGAGCTATTTTCCTCCTCTGGGCCGACATCACGGCACGCACAATTATGGCACCAGAAGACATGCCGATCGGTATCGTCACTGGAATCGTCGGCGGGGGGTTCTTTATTTGGTTGTTGGGCCCACAGAGAGTCAAGAAATTTTGATTGGAAAAGCTTTTCAAGATGATTTCCTATACAATCTTGCCTATAGAATTATAAACATTAACAATATCAGACGAACATTAGGCAGTTGTAGTGACGCGCGAGAGTTCAAACCCGGTATATGCACACGGCTTTGCAAGCTTCCAAACAGTTTTGAGATGCGTACAACATGACAAAATTCCAAACCTGACCCAACCAACGAACCCTGGATTTTACACTTATAGTATTTAGCCATTTCCTCCTTCAAGATGGCTTTCAGAAATACACAATTGTATGTAATTCTTTCAGAGTTTTTTCTTTTAAAGAATGATCTGCTCATTAATACCTATGAAGACCGTGAAAATAAGTGTTCTGGGTGAGCTTTTATGAATTTTCATGCCTTCAATGTTTCGATGGCTTCGGCTGCTTTATGTCTCTTTTCGACCAGTTTAAACGCAGGCGTTTCCGAAGGTTTGCAAAAGTTAGAAGATGGGCAAATCTCTGAAAGCGTTCAGCTCTTTCAGGAAGCCTTTGATGCTGGTGAGGCGGATGGTGCGTTTTATATTGGACGTCTTTTCGAGCTTGGCTTGGGCGTAGACACCGATTTGCAGAGGGCAGCCCAGCTATATGCAGCCGGTGTATCAAAAGGCAGTGCTTTAGCCCAGAATCGATTAGGCCTGATGTATCTAAATGGTGAAGTCGTTTTGCAAGATTTCGTGCGTGCAGGGGAATTGATCTGCGCCGCGGCGGATCAGGGTGATGCGAACGCGCAATTCAATTGCGGGCAATTGTATTTTGAAGGCAAAGGGTTTGATCAAGATTATGTTCAAGCCGTGTCATATTGGCAAAAAGCCTCGGATGCGAACAATGTCGCCGCGATGAACTATTTAGCCCAAGCGTACCGAGACGGCGCAGGTGTGGATCAAGACCCTGCTAAAGCGTTTGCTTTATACGCGCGGACCGGCGGTGCGGGTAACCCGATGGGTCTTTATGAATTGGCGCGCGCATACAACACCGGATCCGGTGTGGAATTGGATCTGATAAAAGCGCATGGCTATGCCAATCTTGCGACAGTTCGGGGCGTTGAAGATGCGCGCAACCTACGCGACGCGATTGGTGAACAGCTGGACATGACGCAGCTGGAGCAGGCACAGGCCTTTGCAAGGGATTGGCGAGCTACGGCGCTAGAGAGTGATCCGGTGAACGATACACCGTAAACAGGCGATCACACATGCGACGCTTGTTCATATTTTTGACTGCTTGGCTTGGCGGAACAGTTTGTCTTGCAGGAGATAACGTAAATGCCGCCCATATGCAGGCTTTTCAGGATTGGTCTGTCCGATGCAACATTGGTGCGACCGATGAATGCCAGATGTTCCAAAGAGCATCCATTAGCGGTCTGTCAAATAGCCCCTTTTTGCTAAGCATTTCGACCGGTCAGGACACGTCAGATCACTACGCTGTCGCCACGGTGCCCTTGGGCGTTTATCTGTCTCATGGCATGGAAATCAGGGTCGACAACAATCAGATATTCAAAGTGTTGTATGAAGTCTGTGACACAACAAGTTGTCATGCTGGTTTTAAGCTGTCCAAACAGGTTCTAAGCAGCTTTCAAAGAGGGCAGCGCGCCAATTTTCGTGTCTGGGTCGGGCGCGAAAAAGCCATGGATTTCCCCATATCGCTTATGGGATTTACGAATGCCTATGCGGCTTTTTCCAATCGTGAGTTGGATCCTTGATACGCGTAAAACTGATTTGGATTTTGTCAGCCATTCTGGCCTGTCTTTGTCAAAGCATCTTGGCACAGCAAACTGCGCCGGCGGATTTGGCATCGATAGAACGAACGGATCTCCAACAAATACAAACAGAGGCGGCAACGCGACGAGAACGTGAAGAAAATCGCAGGCCGGACGACATTTCATTAGAGGGTGATCTTGATCTAGAGGATCGGTTTTCACCCCCCAAAGGCGGGGCCTGTTTTGCGATACATACGGTTGACCTTACCGGATATGAAGATCTCGGGACACGACCTGATATCGCAGACCAATTGGTTGGAACCTGCGCGACCGCTGCAGATATTGGCACCGTCCTCAACCAATTGAATAGGTTGTACCAAGACGCTGGATTGATCACGACACGGGCCTATGCCCCACAACAGGATGTATCTGACGGATCATTGGAAATTTCGATCATTTCGGGACGTATCGAAGGCTATGTCTACGGCTCTGGGGCGCCTCAAGATGCTCGGATTGCCTTAGCATTCCCTGCCAAACGCGGAGAGGTGTTGAATCTGCGTGATCTGGAACAAGGCTTGGAGAATATGAACGGACCGGCCTCGGTGAATGCCACCTTTGACCTTGTTCCGGGTGAAGATGTCGGTGGCAGCTACATTCAGGTAAAAACGGAAGAAACCAAACCTTGGCATCTGTCCTTTGGCCTGTCCAATGCAGGATTTGAAAGTACGGGAAAATACAAAGGGCGTGTTAGCCTTACATACGACAACCTATTCAATCGAAATGACGAAATTTCTATAGGTTTTAACAATTCCCCATTTGAGGATCGCAGCGATCTATTTTCGGACAGTTATTCCGCCAGTTTCAATCTGCCTGTCGGAAATTGGAGCTTGTTTGTCGATCTCAACAAGAGCGAATATTTTTACATTCTCGACGGTATCAATGAAACCTACCCGATTGAAGGCAATTCAGCGTCCAAGTCTTTCGTCATCGAAAACCTGATTTCGCGCAATCAAAGCAGCAAAACCTACAGCTATGCCAGCCTGACCCTGTCCCGGTCGCAGGTGTTCATCTCAGACGTCGAAATTGAATCTCAGCGCCGGCGTCTTACGATCGGTTCGACGGGTCTTCGTGGTGAAACCGCTGGGGCGCAGGCAAAACTTACCTGGGACATCGGTTTACGCTTTGGCTTATCTTGGTTTGGCGCAGACGTTTTAGAAGACAGTCTGGTTGACCCAAAGTTTCAAGTTTTAAAATTCCGAACCGAATGGCAAAGACCTATCGGTCAATCAGGTTTGAGCTTTGAAAGCATTGTCGCAGGGCAACATAGCGGCAGCATATTACCCGGCAGCGAACAGATATCGATTGGTGGCTGGAGCACGGTGCGTGGTTTTCACGATGACAGCATGTATGGCGACAGTGGGATCTATTTCCAGAACACGTTGCAATGGACCGCTCTGAAAACCAACTGGTTGCAGATTGGGCAAAGCTTGGGGGTGGATTATGGCTATATCAGCCCATCAGAATTGCGGGACTGGTCACGCAACAGCCTGTGGGGCGCTATGTTTGGAACCGATATCACGTTTAATAATCAGGCTGTTCTATCTCTGAAATGGGGGCGCGCATTAAGGCGTCCTGAAAGCAGCCTGCAAAACTCAGAACCCGGATTTGAAGGGGATTTGAATGTCTATATGGCTGACTTTTCCATCGATTTCTAAACTAACCTGTACCCTATCCGCCGTCAGGTTTTTTGGGACAGATAGCTGCCTGCAGTAGTCATTCGCCGTTAAACCGTTGCAAAGCGTGTCTTGAATGCGGTCAACTTGGTCGAGCGAAATACCGTAATAACTTTGCAGTTCAATGTAACTGTAAAGGTTCGGGTTGCTGGCCTCGCCGGGGAAAACACCTATATGAATCAAAGTGCTATTCAGCTCGCGGGCTTGGTCCTGCGCCGCTAAAATCGCGTCTTTATGTTGATCAACGCATTCTGCATTTCCGGCAGCGACGCAAGCCAGAAGTGATTCCTTATTCTCCTCATAAATATCAGAAAAGCCACCGTTGAGCCAAACTTGACGTGCACATTGTGCATAATCTGCGGCACCCTCACACGTTTGCAATGCTTGCTCATAGGCTTCCAAATCATGAAGGCCCAGATAATTGTTATCAAACGCGTTGGTTCCGATTGAGGTGCTGATGGAGACGTTATCTGCGTCGCCCCCGGATGTAAGCCAAGAGGCGAAGGCGGAGGCTAGGGTGACGTTGGTGAGGGCTTCGGATTCGCTCAGGCCCGCGGCCAGCGGGTCGGTGCCAGCATATAGGCTTTGTGCGACGGCGCATACTTACGGATACAAAACCCAAGCAGCTTCTACTCCACCCTCTAATTTCAATTTACGCCATAAGCGTTCCCGCAATACTTGCGGAGATCGTCTCGTATGAGGACGGTTCAAGTCCGAGGCAAATTTCTGCAAATCCAACGTTGATGCTAGTCGATCCCTAACGTGCAGTCTAAACTCCATTGGCGGGTCGACACGATACTTTTCAACCAGATAATGAAGCAAGCCTGACCAGCGATATTTGTCGTCTTCGCCTTCATTCCTCTCGACTATAATTTCTTCATTGAGTGGATCATGAGGATAGCTCATCCATTTGCCAGAGGTTGTGAAAAAATTCATATACCCACTAATTTGGGCGGCCTCGTCATCAGACAAAATTCCAATATGGGTTTCCAAATCATCAAAAAGAGGCTCGTAAGCAGGATAGTCTCGGCCTTGGGTTGCTGACCAAAAATTTAGGCTATCAATTGATCGCATCGCTCATCACACCATCATTCAGGAAAGAAAACCGTCCAGTTCGGATCTAAGATATCGGCACTTGTCCCAAGGGTCCAGTTAGTAGTACCCTTTGTCGAATCAGCAACCCGTGTTGGCACATTTGGGGCAATAATAGGCTGGCCAGTGATGTTCGACAGAAGCTGAGCGCCTTCAGCACCAACTTGTCAATGGCAAAAACCAGAATGGCAAGAGCCCAAGAAAATCGATGCATCAGGATTATAATTGGGCGAGCTCTGAATAAGTTCAGCAGCTTCAGATGAAGTTGTGTTTTGCTCGTTGATACTGAATGTTCTGTCATTATTGACATTCACGATTACTGTCTGAACGTCCACAACGACTGGGCAGAATACCCAGCTACGCACGCGTGCATTTAGTCTGTAGATCATCAAAAGACAGGAGTCCGTTTCTCAACGAGTTAAAGTCAACCTCTGATATCTCCACATCAACAAACTGTGTAATGAAATGACCTTGGTCAAATTGAAAGTAATACTTGTCGTTCAGTTTGTATGCCTTGCAGTGCTTACCTTTCAATTCGGTTTCTGCGCCCGTAGCATCTGTAAAAAAATATTTTCCGTCTTTCTTGCTAAGGTGCTTGTCTCGCTGAGACTTATCAACATTCACAGGCTTCAACTTCATCGGGTGTTTCCTCAAAACTCTATTTCAATTATTGGCGCGTCTCTCAGGTCGACCACGGCTTCAGCCGTGCCACTTGCGGTGTATCCCCCCGGAACCCATTGACTATTAGCCCCTGCTTCATTGCCGTTAGGGACTCTTATCCCGTTTAAATTTTCTGGCGGTATATAAAGCGCAACAGCGTCACCATTGGAAAGCGAACCCGTATCTAAATTCAACCTCTGCTCGACAACGCTCATATCTCCGCCAGCGTCTGCTACGATCTGATCAAACTCTGATTTAGGCATAACAAAGGCGTCGCCACCACCTGCAGTCCCATATTCATCGAGATTGGAACGGGTAGAAAATCTTACAGCGCCTTCACTAAACTGTGCCAAATGTGCATCAATTTCAGATTGGGACATGTAGCTTGACGGATCAGGTAAAGTTTCCCCATTTGCCTTGCTCGCGAGTAAATCATCAACTTGGTGTTGGCTCAGCGTCGTATTTTCAACACTATCAAACACGAGGTCGTATTGTTTGACAAGCGCCTCGGTGCCCTGTGCTGCGATTTCTCGTACGGCGTTGAGTTCAAAGCCGATAGCGACCAGATCGTAGGCCAGCGTGGCCATATCTTGATCCAGCCCCGTGGCATTCATCAGCAGTTGCACACCGTAGGGCAGCGCCTCTTCGCCGGTGATCAGCTGGGTCAGACCCGCGCTTGCCGTGTCAAAACCGTGCAGGCCAACAGCCACAGAGGCGGTGGCGCAAGCTGTGCCCGCTGAGGTCGGGCACATATACAGCGCGCCTGCGATTTCAGCCGTGCCAAAGACCAGATCCACGGCCCCCAGAACGCGGTTCTGGTTGTGTCATAGACTGACATTGCGTGGATTTGGGGGAAGGCGTCAAACTCCTCTGGCAGGACCATTAAAAATGGTTCGGATCAAATGCAGGAAAAACGTCATAATTCAGACCAACTGTGAGGTAGTTGGTGGCGGGTCCAAGTAAGGATTGGTTGAAAGAATGCTCTCAACTTCTTCCTTCAATGTTTCATGCCAATTTGACGAAAGGCTCCTCATCAATTCCATCTGCTTAGAGAACATTATCCTACGTGGATCCTGCTGTTTATTACGATGTCGCAGTTCGTATTCTTGTGCCATCTGCGATGTTATCGAACGAAACAACCAATACAAAAGTATATCTAAGCTCTCAGTCTTTTTCACCAAGAACACAGCTCCCCGTTCCACAGTAACTAGCCAAATTTCATCACCCTGAATTTCTACATGAGGTCTGCCGTCCTGCGGCGATTTCGAGAAAACAGTTGTCAACGTTTTGGGCGCATCAATCCGTGTAGCAAGTTCCCAGACTATATCTTGGATACTCCTAACAGTAATGTCCATCCTAGTTTACCTCTTTCAAATAGCCGTTTTGAACCAACCAATCGACATTCACTCGCTCAGAAAGATTTGGCAGCATTTGCGTTCCTCCACCAGACTGGCCAAATGCCGGTGCTACCTCGCCCTGGATAACGGGCAAGGGCTTAGCTACTTCATATGTGCGTAAAGGCTCTGCCGCGCTGCCAGGGGCCATTGCTCTCTCCTCTAGTGGCGTACCGGCGGGTGACATAAAAGAGCCATCTGCCGAACCATATCTATCAAGCCGAGTTCCTACAGGTATCGTCGCTTCGGTCGGTGTGTCCACAAAACCAAGATTCTCGGGCCAGTCCCATCCGCTTCCATCCGCTTTCCTGTATTGATCATAGTAAGAAGCACCACCGGCTTCCGCGTCGGTCGCGCCGGGGCGAGTTCCAGAGTTTACAAGGTCATCTGCCGTATTCTCGACACTATCAAACACAAGGTCGTATTGTTTGACAAGTGCGTCTGTGCCTTGTGCGGCGATGGCTCTTACCGCGTTGAGTTCGAAGCCGATGGCGACCAGATCGTAGGCCAGTGTGGCCATATCTTGATTCAGCCCCGTGGCATTCATCAACAGCTGCACACCGTAGGGGAGCGCCTCTTCGCCGGTGATCAGCTGGGTCAGACCCGCGCTTGCCGTGTCAAAACCGTGCAGGCCAACAGCCACAGAGGCGGTGGCGCAAGCTGTGCCCGCTGAGGTCGGGCACATATACAGCGCGCCTGCAATTTCAGCCACGCCAAAGACCAGATCCACGGCCCCCAGAACGCGGTTCTCCAGCGCAGATTGACGTTCGATTTCTAAATCAACCGCGACGCCATATTCGATGTAGTTCAGGCGAGCCCAAAGCTATGCGCCAGTTTCAACCTTACGCAAGAAGATCTCAAAGATTTGATCGAGCGCATGGTGTTTGAGTTAGAGCTGATGAATGTGGAAAGGGAGTTGTAACCCTGCGTTTTGAACTAACTGAGATTTCTCAAGTTCTCTGGCAATCTTTTAACTGAAAGTTCGAGATATTTAGAGCGAACATCTTTTAGAAAATCTATTTCAAAGAAATTCGCATTAGTTCTTAGTAAATCCAGTCCGAATTTTGCGGTTTCATAGCCGTCGCTCCTGTCAACACAGATCACTGAGATCCATGTCCAACGCTTTGCCTAATTCATTCGCAAGTGGTGAGTCGGGCCTTCGGAACATATGTGCTTCGACAAAACCGACAAGGATTTCATTCTGAACAGCAGGAGAAGCTTCCCGCACAATCGCGACAACTCGGTCAAGAATGCTCTCATCGTCGACCGATTTTAAGCTCAGCTCCTCGAGGCTATATCGACCGACATCGGCCCACAGCATCATAGGAGTGGTTCGCACCATTTCACCAAATGAAGGATAAAACGACTCCTCTAAAATTCTATCCTTCATGTCAGGAAAGCTACTCCTCAACCAGCTCACAAAGCTAAAGGTGAGATTGATCCATTCCTCACGGTATTGTTGTTGCAAGCGCGTCCTCCAAATCAATGATCATGTTCTGCGCAGTACGAATGTCACTTGACGAAGCACCTGGATTATTAAGAATCCAGCTCTTGAGCGCCGCGATGTACTCAGTCGCTTTTGTTGTATGAGTGCGCCCTCCAACTTGTAGCCCTGTTGTGATTTCATAACGAACTGCGTCTGCTGTACTGCCACTACCGATAGAAGCTCCTGGGCGATAATTGTCATTTACAATATTTGAAAGATTACCGTCAACGACGTTCGCTGGCTGTCCCATGCCAGTGGCCAAATCATAGCGTTGCGCATCAATATATTGCCCTGACGGTGTCTGAACGAACAGATCAGTACCACCATCTGTAGCGACAGCGTGAATAGGCTGACCACTCGCCGTGCGCCCAACGACTTCACCACAGTTGTGGACCAACGTCTCCGTCATGCCTGCAAAGTAGCTGGAGTATCCTTCGACAGTGATGTTGTACGTTTGCTGAAGTTCGGACTGTAGGTCTTTCGCCACGACATTAACTGTATCGCCAGCATGATTAGTAAGCTTTGTGCCCACAACCAGTTCATCTACAGTGACCCACTCAGACTCACTGGGGACCCAAAACGGGTGCTCACCAGTCACATACAGGTCTTCTGAAACCCCACTTGCGACAACACCTAGACGATAGAACGTCTTAATCTCAGAGATTGGGCGAACATGAACATCAGTGACCTGTTGCTTGCTGATGTCACCAGTTTCGACATCCTGAGCCAGAACCCAATCACCAACTTCAAGCTGTTCAATACTGGTATAGCCAGTTTCAGTCTTAATTGGAGTTCCTGCAACAAAACAGCATGGCAAACGCTCAAGCCCGACTGCCGTATTCTCGACACTATCAAACACGAGGTCGTATTGTTTGACAAGCGCCTCGGTGCCCTGTGCGGCGACGATTTCTCTTATGGCGTTGAGTTCAAAGCCGATGGCGACCAGATCGTAGGCCAGCGTGGCCATGTCTTGATCCAGCCCCGTGGCATTCATCAGCAGCTGCACACCGTAGGGGAGCGCCTCTTCGCCGGTGATCAGCTGGGTCAGACCCGCGCTTGCCGTGTCAAAACCGTGCAGGCCAACAGCCACAGAGGCGGTGGCGCAAGCTGTGCCCGCTGAGGTCGGGCACATATACAGCGCGCCTGCGATTTCAGCCGTGCCAAAGACCAGATCCACGGCCCCCAGAACGCGGTTCTCCAGCGCAGATTGACGTTCGATTTCTAAATCAACCGCGACGCCACATTCGGTCTCACTCATGGAGGACGTGCACACATCCCCTGCGATTTCTGCGCGCGCCTCTTTTTCCAGCTCAAGGTAGGCAGCTAGCCGATCTGCATCCAAAAGCTTTTGTTCGTCTTCCGTCAG